>JACPOQ010000051.1 GCA_016191435.1 Chloroflexota bacterium
TACTCGACATCGGTGAAACTCGGCTGCACATCCTTCATGCCGCCGAGCTTACCGTCAGCGCCGGGCTGGTGGCTTGCCGCACGCTATCGCTGCCGCCCTCCTCATCGCCCAGCGGCCACCAATTAATCAGTGAATCCTTAGGGAGCGTCGCCCGCAGGGGCGTGCGCCTGGCGCCTACGTCACGCGGCGGCGTGTGTCCGTGCTGCGCTATCCCTGCTGGAACACCTGCTGCAACTCATAGGGCACGGCCGCTTCCAGCTGGTCGAAGGTGCACGTGCGGGGGTCGCGGTCCGGCCGCCAGCGTTTGAACGTCGTGCCGTGGCGAAAGCGCTCGCCCTGCAGGTAATCGAAACTGACTTCGCACACGAGCTCCGGCCGCAGCCGGTTCCACGACTGGTCCTTGCCCGCGGACCAGCGGCTGGGGCCGCCTGGCGTACGGCCGTGCCCGAAGCCGTCGTCCTCGTCCTCCGTCCGGTACGGGGCGAGGAACTGCACGAGGGCACGCTTCTCATCGGCCTTGAAGCTCGACGTGTGGCCCACCAGGTGCAGCGTACCCTCGGCATCGTACAGGCCCAGCAGCAACGAGCCGACCGAGCGGTCCTCCTCGCCCCTGTTCCAGCGGAACCCGCCGACCACGCAGTCCGCGGTGCGGAGGTGCTTGATTTTCGCCATCGCACGCACGCCGGGCTGGTAGGGCGCATCGAGCGGCTTGGCGATCACGCCATCGAACCCCGCCCCTTCGAAGCGCTCGAACCAGTCCTGTGCGAGGTCCGGGTCGTGGGTGGCGGGCGTGAGGTGCACCGGCGGCGCGACCTTGCCCAGCGCCGCTTCGAGCCTTCGGCGGCGCTCCGCGAACGGTTGGCGGCGGAGGTCCTCGCCGCGCTCGGCGAGCATATCAAAGGCAACGAAGGCCGCCGGCGTCTCCGCGGCGAGCTTGCGCACGCGCGATTCGGCGGGGTGGAGGCGCAGCTGCAGGCATTCGAAGTCGATCCCGTGCGGCCCCATGATGACGACTTCGCCATCGAGCACCATCGGGCCAGGCACGGCGCGCGCGATGCCCTCGACCAGCTCGGGGAAGTAGCGCCCGAGCGGTTTGAGGTCGCGGCTCTGGAGATAGGTGTCCGTCCCGTCGTAGGAGACGATCGTGCGGAAGCCGTCCCATTTCGGCTCATAGAGCCAGTTGCCGCCGCGCGGGATGGCCGGGCTCAGCTTCGCCAGCATCGGCTCGATGGGCAGGAGGTCGTGCGCCACCGGCCAAGCCTACAGCGTGGCGCGAAGCGGCACGACGGCGCTCATAGCGCCTGATCGCACTCGGCCCGGAGGATGTCGCCCAGCGTTTCGCGGCGAGCGATGAGCGTGGCCTTGCCGTGCTCCCAGAACACCTGCGGTGCGCGGCTCATGGACACGTAGTTCGAGCTCTGGGCGGCGCCGTAGGCGCCGGTATCGTGGAGCACGAGCAGGTCGCCCGGGTCCGGGCGACCAAGCGCGCGCGGCACCAGCAGCTCCTGGTCGTCGCGGGTGAAGACATCGCCGCTTTCGCACAACGGCCCGGCGACCACGAAGGTCGCCGGCTCGCGGGCAGCCCCGGCCCCGACGATCGAGATCTCGTGGTAGGAGCCGTACATCGCCGGCCGGATGAGGTCGTTGAAACCGGCGTCGACCATGATGAACTCGTGGCCTTCGCCCTTCTCGTTCGTGCGTGTGGCCTTCACATCCGTCACGCGCGCGACCAGCAGACCCATGCCCGCCACGGGGTACCGCCCAGGCTCGATCTCCACGCGCAGCGCCTTCCCGGCGATTTCCGAGAGCATGGAGGCGGCTTCGAGCAGGAACCGCCGGTACCCCTGCAGGTCGATGTGGGGTGCGCCGGGACGGTAGGGGTGGGGCAAGCCGCCGCCAAAGTTGACCGCCGTGACGTCCGGGAAGAGCGGCAGCAAGTCGCCGAAGACGTTGGCGAGCCGCCGCATGTTGGCATCGAACTCGGCGATCTGGGGGCCGGTGCCGACGTGCGCGTGCAGGCCGACGATCGGGAAGCCGGCCGCCCTGGCCAGCTTCACCGCGTCCGCGATGTCTTCGTGCCAGATCCCGTGCTTCGATGAGGGCCCGCCCGTATCGCAGGCCTGCACGTGGCCGTGGCCGAACCCCGGGTTCACGCGCATCGCGATCGGCCCCCGGTACCCTGCGTCGGCCAGGTTACGGATCTGCCCCGGCGAGCCCACGTTCGGCAGTACACCCTGCTCGACCACCGTCGCGAGCCCGTTGTCGCGGAAGACGTCGCAGGTGAGCATCACCACCGGTGGTTCGTTGCCCATAGGGAAGCCGGCGCGCCCGGCCCGCAGCACTTCGTTCCCACTGACGGCATCGATCCAGAACCCGGCCTCGCGCACCCGTTCGAGCACCTTCCGCGCCGAGTTCGCCTTCATCGCATAGCGCGCGTGGAGCCGCGGCCCTTCACTGAACGCGGCCAGCTCGGCCAGCCGCTCGGCGAGGATCTCGCCGTCGTACAGAAAGAACGGCGTGCCGATGCGCCCGGCAAGCTCGGCCAGCGGGTACCGCGAAAGGTCCATGTGGAAAGTGTAGGGGCGTAGGGGCGTAGGGGCGTAGCGGAGTGGCGTGACGGCGTGCCCGCGGTCGCGGCTCTGATCGCACCCCGAATGGGGTGTAGTTCACGGTTGTGCGTGGAGTGTTGGGAGGGCGAAAGCTAAAGGGAGGGGTGATGAGAGGAAGGTAGCGTGGGAGAGCGCTCGGAGGAGATTGCGAGAGGGATGGCGTACGCGAACGTGAAGCCGGCGTTGGCGGCTTGGCGAGCGGCGCACCCAAGGGCGACGATGCGGGAGATCGAAGACGCCGTTGAGGAACAGGTGGCGAAGCTGTGGGCGGAGTTTCTCGCAGAAGTTGCCCGACAGAGCCAGGCGGATGAGCAGGCGCACTCTGAGCGTTGCGGCAGTAAGTTAGCCACGCGCGGACGGCGGACACGGAGGTTGCGGGCGAATGGCGGCGAGCCGATTGTGCTTGAGCGCAGCCACGCGGTTTGCCCCGTCTGCAAGCCGGGGGTTTTCCCCCTCGATAGAGAGTTGGGGCTCTTGCCCGGCTCACCCTTAACTATGGCTCACAGCGGTCCGCGTTGATAGCATGCCGCTCCTGCCGCGCTCTGCACCGCGGCGTCACGAGGGGGCACGCCGCCGCCGGAAGGCCGGCGCCACGAGGGGATTCGAACCATGGACAAGCAAGTCGCCGATCTGCTTCGGCGCCAATGGCCAGACGCCGACGAGATCGTCATCGAAGAGTTCTGCCCTATCCCGGGCGGCTACTCCCGCGAGACGTATCGCTTCGATTGCCGGGTGAAGCGCTCGGGCCAGGAGCAGCTGCTGCCGATGATCCTGCGCAAGGACCCGCCGGCCGCGGTCGGCATCCTGCACACCAGCCGCCGCGTGGAGCACGACCTGCTCCAGGCGATCCGCTGCCACACCGGCCTGCCAGTCTCCGAGAGCTACTGCTACGAGATGGACCCCGCCACCTTCGGCGAGCCGGCGATGATCATCCAGCGCATGCCCGGCAGCGGGCTCACCTCGGCGCTCTTCAACGGCGGGCCCGATGCGGACCAGGCCGAGGCCGTCTGCACCCACCTTTGCGAGCTCATCGCCGAGCTCCACCTGACCGATTACGCGAAGCTGAACGCTGCGGGCGCGCTCGATGACCCGCGTGGCGTGGGCATCGATACGAGCTCGTGGGACCGCTACATGGACACCACCTTCGAGTACTACCTGCGCGGGTACTCGGAGGGCGACTACGACCCACTCCCCGTGCTCATGGATGCGTATCTCACGCTGCGGCGTACGAAGCCGCGGCCGCTGAAGCTCACGCTCGTCCACGGCGACTTCAACCCCGTGAACTTCCTCTACGAAAACGGCCGCGTCAGCGCCCTCATCGATTGGGAGAACTCCCGCATCGGCGACCCGCGTGAGGACCTCGGCTGGATGCAGACGATGGACCTGCTCAGCAACACCGACGTGCTCGGTTCCGTGAAGAAAGAAGGCGGCTTCATCGGCTACTACAACAAGCTCACCGGCTTCAACGTTACGCAGGAAGAAGTGAACTACTTCAGCCTCTTCGGCACCTGCAACATCGCCGTGCCGGTCGCCGCATCCATGAAGCGCCGGACGACACGCGAGCACATGGAACTCATGCACCTCTACATCCTCCAGCCGAACATCCTGAACGCACTGAACTTCGCGAAGATGCTCGGCTACCCGCTGCCCGAAGGAGTCTGACCGATGTACACCACGCCGAGCCCCGACGAGCTCATCGAAGGCGTCATCGTTTCGCTTGCGAACGACGTGATGCCGGCCGTGACGAACGCGAAAGCCCAGGCGACGGTCGCGATGGCGCAGGCGGTGCTCCAGCAGGTGCGCCAGACGTTGCCCATCTACCACCAGTACCTCGCGGACGAGCACAACGGCATGACGCGCGTCTTCCGCGAGGTAGCCGCCCTCATCGGCGAAGCGCCCGGCCAGGCCGCGGACGCTATCCGTGCCCGCGCGCGGACCCTCGGAGCGCGCGCCGACTACCCCGAGGTGGTCGACCCGGCGGCGCTCATGGCCGCGCACAAGGCCTGCAGCCAGGGCCTCGTCGACACGCTGCGCGACCTCGACACGCTCCAGCGCGCCGGCAGCACCGGCGCCGGCCATGCGCTCGCGACGGTCCGCGGGCACCTCGGGCCGCGCTACGCGCGCGACGCCGCGACGCTCATCGTGGGCGCGGGCATGGTCGGGCGGGGCTAGCGAATCACGATTCCCTCGCCGCTCGCGCGGGCGGCCACTACGCTTCCCCTATGAATGCCCGCGCCGCCGCCGCCGTGATCGCCGGGAAGACGGCCGCACTGGTCTCGCGGCGCGCGGCCCGCGGCGGTGGGACGGCGGTGCCGGGGCTCGTCGCGGAGCGCGTGGATCCGCGCGTCGTCGGGCACCTCGGGCGGCAGCTTGGGCGCGGGCGCGTGCTCATCACCGGCACCAACGGCAAGACCACCACCAGCCGCATGGTCGCGCGCATGCTCGAGGAGGCGCGGGTGCCCTGCATCCATAACCGCGAGGGTTCGAACCTGATGCGCGGCCTCGCCAGCACGCTGGTCGCGCGCTCGAACGCGGCGGGCAAGCTCGCCCGCGGGAGCGCGTCGCTCGGGCTGTTCGAAGTAGACGAAGCGACATTGCCCGCGGCCACGAAGGCGCTCGCGCCGCGTGCCCTCGCCTTCACGAACCTCTTCCGCGACCAGCTCGACCGCTACGGCGAGGTCGATACGGTGGCCACGCTCTGGCGAGAAGCGCTCGCGAACGCCCCGCGCGAAGCGGCGCTCGTCCTCAACGCCGACGACCCCTCGGTGGCGGAGCTGGCGATCGGCTGGCCGGGGCCGGTGCACTGGTTCGGGCTCGATGACCCCGCCCTGGCCACTACAGCGGCCGGCGCCTTCGATGCACGCTGGTGCCGCGTCTGCGGCGGCACCTTCGCCTACGACCTTCGCTACTTCGCGCACATCGGCCACTGGCGCTGCATGCGCTGCGAACGCAAGCGCCCCACGCCGGACACGCGCGGCTCCGAGGTCACGCTCGCGCTCGATGAAGCCAGCTTCAACGTCGATGGGCTCGGCGAACTGACGATGCCGCTCACCGGCGCGTACAACGTCTACAACGCGCTCGCCGCCGTGGCGACAGCTCGCGTGCTGGACCTGCCGGCGGCGGCGATCGCGGCCGGGCTGGCGGCGGTGCAGCCGGCCTTCGGCCGGCAGGAGGTGCTTGCGCTCGAAGGGCGGTTCCTGCGGCTCATGCTCTGCAAGAACCCCGCGGGCGCGAACCAGGTGCTGCAGCTGCTCGGGGCGCTCGCACGGTCCGGCGGCGGCCCGCTCGATGTGGCCGTGCTGCTCAACGACCGCTTCGCCGATGGCCAGGACGTGAGCTGGATCTGGGACGTCGACTTCGAGCCCCTGGCCGCCGGCATTCGCGCGTGCTGGGCCGGCGGCGACCGCGCCGAGGATATGGCCCTGCGGCTGAAGTACGCCGGCTGGCCGCCGGCGCCTGCGATTCACGGCCCCAGCGCACTGCTCGACGCCATCGCCGCCGGGACGCCCGCGGGTGGCGACGTGTTCGTCGTCCCCACGTACACGGCGATGTTGGACCTGCGCGAGGAGCTGGCGCGGCGCGGCGCGGCGGGACAATTCTGGGAGCGGGAGTAGCGGGCTACGCCGCCACGGCAGCGTCGATGCGCGCGATGAGCGCCGCGTCGAGCGGTCCCTCGGCCTCGGCGGCGAGGCATTCGCGCAGTTCGGCGCGGTTCTTCACGCCCAGGACGACGGTCCCAACGCCCGGCATCGAGAGTGCGTAGCGGTGCGCCAGGGCGGCCGGCGAAACGCCGAGCTCGGCGGCGACCGCCCGGAACGGGGCCGCCCGGCGGAAGTCCGCCATCTCCGGGCTGTCCTCCGGGACCGGGCGGTCGAAGCCAACCGTGAGCGCCCCCGCCTGCACCGCGCGGATGCCCATAACGCCCACGCCGGCGGCCCTCGCGGCGCCGATTATCTCCCGCGGGCGCGCCTCACCGGCGGACGGCCCGATACTGCCGGGCGAATCGAGCAGGTTCGTGATGCATTGGGCGGCGAAGGGCGGAGGCGCCTCGCGGAGCACTCGCAGCAGGGTGGCCGGCTCGCCTATGGCCGTGATGCCCCAGCCGCCGATACGGCCTTCGGCCATGAGCCGGTCGAAGGCGGGCACGACGGCGGCCTGGAAGGTCGCCGGCGAGGTGCGCCTCGTCGCTCCCTCCGCCGCGGCCGCGTCGATCGCGCCATGGAGGATGAACAGATCGGCGCGCGAGAGCTGCATGCGCGCGAGGCTCTCGTCCAGGCTCGCCGCCAGGCGCGGGTACACCTCCCCTGGCGGAGGGTTGCCGAGCATGCACTTCGTCGTGACCCGCACGCCCGCCGGGAGGGTGCCCGCGAACGTGGCGCCGATGACCTGCTCAGCCTCGCCGTTGCCGTACAGCGGCGCGAGATCGAGGAGCGTGATGCCGGCGGCTACAGCCTCGCGGACCGTGGCCACGGCCTCGCCGCGGTCCGTCGCGCCCCAGACCTGGCCGAGACCCCCGCCGCCGAGCGTCAGTGCCGAAACGGGGCCGAAGCGACCCAGTTGTCGCGTCTGCATCTTGCGCTTTCGCCTTCCTGCCGCGCGCCGGGAACCCGAGAGTCACGCAACGGGCCCTGGATTGCAGCGGTATTGGTACTCCGCGGCGCGAATTGCCGCGTAACTTCCTCGTAAATGTTCCCAGATTGGGATTATCCCTCATTGTCTCGCGCGGGCATATTCTTCATAGTTCGGGCATGAACGACGACTTCCCGATCCTGGCCGCTGTTGCCGCCCACCCGGCACACCCGTACCAACTGCTGGACCATCTGAACATGCTGGGTGTGAAGGCCACGCGCAGCACGCTGTACCGCCGCGTGGATGCGCTCATCGCGACCGGGTTGCTGGAGGCACACGAAGAGCGCGGCGAGCGCGGGCACCCGCGACGCGCCCTCCACCTCACCGAGGCCGGAAAGCGGCGGGTCGCGGAGGACGCCGTCGATGTCATCCGCAAGGAGCCGCTGGAGTCGCCGTTCTTCGCGCTCGCGCTCAACTGCGCCCAGGCCACGGACACAAACGTCCTCCCGGGGCTGTTGCGGATGCGCATGTCCGGCGTCGCGCGGAAACTCACGGACGAAGAGCGCCAGCTCGCGCTCTCGCCGCAGGAAGGCGACTACTGGTCGCGCGCCGGCCGCGAGCGCCGAGTCGCGCACCTGCGCGCCGATATCGCCTGGCTGCAATCGGTGCTCGGCCGCCGCGACACGCCGCCGGTGGCGCCCGGCCACACGCGCCGCGCCGCGGGATAGGCGGAAGATCCGAGTTCCCAGTTCCGAGTTCCGAGTTCCGAGTTCCGAGGCGGTGATGGCGTGCCACTGTTGATGCGCGGCGGCCGTTACGCCGTTACGCCCATACGCCGGCACGCCCGTCAGGCACGCCACTCGCCCGACTTCCCGCCGCGCTTTTCCAGCAGGCGCACCCCCTCGATGCGCATCCCGCGATCGACAGCTTTGCACATGTCGTAGATAGTCAACGCCGCGATGCCGACGGCGGTCAGCGCTTCCATTTCGACGCCCGTCTTGCCCGTGGTATTCACGCGTGCGGTGATGCGCAGCCGGCCCGTGTTTTGGGGCGCGATGTCGACCGTCACGCCGGTTATGGGCAGCGGGTGGCACATCGGGATGAGCGCGCTCGTGCTTTTCGCCCCCATGATCCCGGCCACGCGCGCGACCGCGATGACGTCGCCCTTGGGGATGCCGCCCTGCTGGATCAGCGCCAGGGTCGCCGGCTCCATGACAACGTAGCCTTCGGCGACGGCCTCGCGGGCGGTATCGTCTTTGCCCGAGACATCGACCATACGCGCCGCGCCGGAGGCATCGAGGTGCGAGAGCGGGTGCTCGGCGAGCGTTTCGCCATCAGCCATGGTGGCGCCGCCACATGAGCGTTTCGTACGCGTAGACGACGCCGTAGGCGAAGGCGCCAATCGCGAGGCCGCCGGGCACACCGAGCCAGTGCGACACCCACGTATCGGCGGCGATGATGCCGATGCCGGCGCCGGCGAGGAAGGCGAAGAACGCTTCGCGCCGGCGGCCGGCTTCGAACTGCTCGCGGAGGGAAGTCTTTGCGGCGGCCATGGGAGCAGTATACGGGGCGGGCGGTGGTGGGCGCCGTGTGGGGGCGTAGGGGCGTAATGGCGTAATGGCGTAACGGCGTCAGGAAACGAGTCACGACACGCCCCCACGCCGACATGCCCCCACGCCGACACCCCCATACCCCCACACCCCCCAATTGGTAGACACTAACCCGGTGGAGATGCAGCTCCCCGACCACGTGACCGCCACGCGCCGCGACGGCCGCCGCGAGATCCTTTTGCACCGTTCGATGGCCGTCATCGGGCCGGACAAGATCGAGATCCGCAGCGCCCGTTCGGCCGTCTGGCTACCGCTGGTCATGCTGTTGCTGAGCGTTGCCGCCTCGTTGTGGGTGATACGGGCCCAGGGCTCTGCGCCGTTCTGGGTGCTCGTGGTGGTGCTCTTCGCGCTGCTCTTCATTGTCCCCATCTCGGTGATGGCGCTCGTGAGCTCCGTCGCCGGCGCGGATGTGGTCATCGACGCCACGAAGGGCTCGGCGACGTGGCAGCAGGGCTACCTCGGCATGGGCCTGGGCACGAAAGAGCTCGTGCCGTTCGCAAAAATCGGCCATCTCGAGGTCACCGTCGAAGGCGAGGCGCCCGACCGCTGGCACGAAGAGAGCGACTCGTTGCGGCAGTTCGCGCTCACGCTCGTGAAGCAGAGCGGCAAGCGGCTCGTGCTCGCGCAGGTGCCCGTGCCGGCGGGCGCGCAAACCGACGGCATGGACCGCACGCTCGCCGTCGGCCAGGCCATCGCCGCGCTCACCGGCGCCGAGATCCGCCTGCCCGAAGGCTGGGCGCTCGTGGAGATCGATACCGAGACCGGCGAGGAGGTCCAGCCGAAGCCACCAACCGCGCCTCGCAGGCCGCCAACGAAGCGACGCCGGTAGTTCCCCGTAGCGGCGTAGAGGCGTGGGGGCGTAGGGGCGTAACGGAATCGAGTCATCACACGCCGACACGCCGTTACGCCGTTACGCCGTTACGCCGTTACGCCGTTACGCCGACCGAAACTCCCTGTTATGCTTCGCGCCACACGAACTACCCGCGAGGACAGCCCATGCGTTTCTCCTACGAGCCCGATGTCGAAGCCTTCCGCACCGAAGTCCAGGACTTCATCCGGGCCGAGCTGCCGCCGGAAGAAGAGCGGATGGCTCGCGGCGACGAAGGTGGCTTCAAGTCGAACAAGGAAGAGTACGACTACGTCATGGGCTTCCAGAAGAAGCTCCACCAGCGAGATTGGCTCGCGATGGCGTGGCCGAAAGAATACGGCGGCGGCGGCGCCAGCCACATGCGCCAGCTCGTCTACAACGAAGAGATGGCCTACAACGGCGCGCCCGGGTTCAACATGGGCATCGCCTGGGTTGGCCCGAGCCTGATGCTATATGGCACCGAGGAGCAGAAGCAGCGCTTCATCCCACGCATCACCGGCGCCGATGACTGGTGGTGCACGCTCTATAGCGAGCCCGGCGCCGGCAGCGACCTCGCCGCGCTCCAGACTCGCGCCGTCCGCGATGGCGACGAGTACGTGATCAACGGCCAGAAGATCTGGACCTCGGGCGGCCACCTCGCCGACTGGGGCTGGCTCGCCGCCCGCACCGACCCGGACGCGCCCAAGCACAAAGGCATCACGATGTTCATGGTCAACATGAAGTCGCCCGGGGTGAGCGTTTCGCCGCTGATCAACATCGCGAACCGCCACGGCTTCAACGAGGTGTTCTTCGAGGATGTGCGCGTGCCGGCGAACCAGGTCGTCGGCGAAGTGAACCGCGGCTGGTACCACATGGCCGTCGCGCTCGATTTCGAACGCAGCGGCATCCAGTCGTTCGCGGGCGGCCGCAAGAGCGTCGAGCGCTTGCAGGGGGTGGCGAAGAGCCACCCTGCGCTCCTGCGCACGCGCCCTGGCATCCGCCTGGAGCTGGCGGATCGGGCCATCGACGTAAATGTCGGGACGTTCCTCGCCTACCGCGTGGCGACGATGCAGGCGAAGGGCATGGTGCCGAACCACGAAGCGAGCGCGAGCAAACTCTTCGGCAGCGAGATGACGCAGCGCATCGCCGGCACCGGCATGCACCTGCTGGGGATGCTCGGCCAGTTGCGCGACGGCACGAAGTACCAGGTCACGGACCAGGCGACGAATTACCTACAGGCGGTCTCGGCGACCGTCGCCGCCGGTACGAGCGAGATCCAGCGCGGCATCATCGCGACGCGTGGGCTGGGCCTGCCGCGCGGGTAGGGTGGTTGGCCGTGACCGCTGCCCGGGCCGGCGGCGCCTTCCGCCAGCGCGGCCACCCGCCGATGCTACGGAGATGCCGTTCTTCCGCCGAAAGCCACCACAGCCACCGCGGCCGCCCGTGCCCGGGCCGTTCGCGATCGAGGCCATCGGGCACGTCCGCAACCAGGTGCGCGAGCCGCGCCCGCACGGCTGGGAAAATGTCGAGAGCGATATCGTCCTCCTGCCGCACCACGAGGCGCGGCTCGCCGGGATCGAAAAGTACAGCCACATCATCGTCGTGTTCGTGATGGACCTGGCGGCGGACGCGCCGGGAAAGCCCGAGACGATCACGCTCGATAGCGGCAACACCTACGGCATCCTCGCGACGCGGAGCCAGTTGCGGCCGAACCACCTCGGCGTAAGCGCCGTGGCGCTTGCCGCCCGCGATGGCGCTACCCTCCGTGTGCGCGGCCTCGACGCCATCGATGGCACGGCCGTGGTCGATATCAAGCCCTACCTGTCCCGGTACGACGCGATCCGGGATGCCAGGACTCCGTGACGGCGTGTGGGCGTATGGGCGTACACCGACACGCCGATACGCTACGCTTCGCGGCATGGCAGTACAGGTAAAGTGGTTCGCGACCCTCGTCAAGCGCACGAAATCGAAGAAACCGGTGACCGAAGCCGATTGGCACGCCGGGCTCACCCCCCACGACGTGTTCCTCGCCGAGGGCTTCAACGACGCCGACGCGGAATCCGTGATGGTCCTGATCAACGACACGCAATCAGAGATGCAAGCCGCGCTCGCCGACGGCGACCGCATTGAGTTCCTGGTCAGCATCCAGGGCGGCACGTAACGGGCGCGGTTTCCGGGGACCGGGGCGCTTACGGCTGGCCGATGACCTGCGCCGTGAGCCTCGGCTTCTCGTCGCCGAGCCTGGGTGAGGCGTTGGGGGCGAGGCCGAACTGGCTCGTGGGCCAGTATGAGAGCATCGCCTTGCCGATAATGTAGTCCCTCGGGATCAGGCCGATTTGCGCCGCGCGGCTATCGAGACTGTTGTCGCGGTTGTCGCCCATCACGAAGTACATGCCCGCGGGAATGAGCTGCTTTGGCATCGTGAAGCGCCACGCCACCTTGATGTAGGGTTCTTCAAGGTAGCGGTCGTTGATGTAAATCTTGCCGTCCACGATCTCGATCGTCTCACCGGGCTTCGCGATGACGCGCTTTATCAGGTCGGTGCTGGGGTCGCGCGGTTCCCGGAGCACAATAATGTCGCCGCGCTGCGGGCCATGGAACACATCGCGCTTGGGCGAATCGCCGGGATCGATGAACGGGATGAAGTTGCTCAGCTTGTCCACATTGACCTGCGAATAGACGAGCTTGTTCACGATGAGGAACTGCCCGTCGTGCAGAGTTGGATACATCGAACTGCCATCGACCTTGAAGTTCTGGAAGCTGGCACGCACCGAAAGGAAGACGAGGATGGCCAGCAGCAGGGTCTCCACAACTTCGCGAACGACGGTGCGGCGGCCCGATTTGGCGTTCGCGAGCGGAGGCTCGCTATCGAATGCGGCGTCGGCGGGCGGCCGTGTCCACGGGGGGATGGCGCCGTCGTCGTCGAACTCGCCCCAGCCTTCGTTGACGGGCGCGGCGCCGGCCGAGGGGAGCACGGTGCCATGCCAGGGAGGGACGCCCCCCTCCGCGCCGATGGCCTTCTGCGGAGCCCAGCCCGAGAGGCGCCCGAACGGCTCGCGTTCGGCCTCGGGGCTGACCTCTTCGATGAGCTCCGCGTGGTCTTTGCCGAGCAGTGGCTCCAGCGCGAACGGGTCCGCGTCGTCCGGGTCTTCGTCCTCGGGTTCCTGGTCGCGGTCATCGAGACCGCTGGCGGCGTGCGCTTCGAACGCCTTGAGGATGATGTCGTCCTCGGCGCGCGCGTCGCTTTCGCCTTCGCGCCAATCGTGAGAGCCGGCGGTGTGCCAGGTATCGTCGCTTACGTCGGTGGGTACAACTGGCGGTTCGGCCGGCTCCGGCGCCTCCGAGGGGTGCCCGCGATAGACCGCGAACTCAGAATCCGCATCGGATTCGAACCCGCTGGCGGCCGCGACCGCGGCCCAGGGGTCGTCTTCGCGCCGCACAGGGCGCCTGGCCGTGCTGCCGGCGACGGGTGGGGCCGCGGGCGGCGGCTCAGGCGCTTCGAAGTCCGCGCTGCTCCACTCGCTTTCGAGCTCGAGGCTCGATGGCGGCTCGGCAGCGTCCGGGTGGTACGGCGGATTGGTCACTTGCCCTCGGCCGGTCGGGGTATCGGCATCGGCGGAGCTCGTCACGGCAGCCGCGAACGAAAGGCCATTAGCTGGCGATTCGGCCGCGGCTACTCCAAAAGGGCGCGCTGCTTCGCCCTCGCTTTCGGCCGGGTCCTGGCGTGAGGCCGCCGCCAAGAACGCGGCCCACGGGTCGTCGTCGGCCGCAGCGCCGTCTGCGCCGGCGGCGGCTGGCTCCACAGACGCAGCAACGAGCTCGGGCCCATCGTCTTCCGCGGCAGAGGAGGCCGCGAACGGCGCCTCGGCGACGGGTTCGGCGCCCCACGAGCTGCCGGACCACGGCTCTTCGTCCAGGGGCTCGTTTGGTTCCGGCTCCCAGGAGAATGCGGTCTCGGGCGGAGGTGGCGGCGGCAGGCCGGCATCGCCCGTGGAGGCGCGGGGAGCGAAGACCAACGGCGGCTCGTACTCTCGCGCGTCCTCCCATGCACCGGGCTCGTCGCCGGGCTGCTCATCGGCCGCCGACGCGAATGTTGGCTCCCCGGGCTCTCCAACTGCCGTTGGGACGAACGGAAGCGGCCCCGGCGCCGGGCCGGCATCTGCAGCTTCCGCCTCGGGTTCGGGCGAGGTCGCGCCAACCGCGGCGGACCACATGCCGGGCGCAGCAACCGGCTCGGCTTCCGCGGGCGCGACAAACGTGGGCTCCTCGGCCGGCGTGGCCTGGGCGAAGCTCAGGGGTGCGGGCGTCCAGTCGATGTCGTCGGCGTCGTCGTCAAACGTGCGGGCACGCCAGGGGTCCTCGCGTTCGTCCTCCGGGGCCTGCATCCACGACGGCATGGCCGCGGCTTCGGCCGCCAGTTCGGCCACGGCGGGCGCCGCTTCCGGGACGGCCGCCGTGGGCTCGTCATCGGGCGCATCGACCCACTCGCCCTCGGTGTCGCCTGCGATGGCGGCAGGGAGGCCGGCAGCAGCGGCGCTGCCGAGGTAGGCGAAGTCGCTATCGGTGGGAGCGAGATCATCGGCCGCGACCCATTCGCCGGGCCCGAGATCGCTCCAGCCGGGTGCGGCCGGGGCGTCTTTCTTTTTGCGCCCGAAGAGCTTGCCGAAGAGGCCGGTCTTCTTCGCGGCAGCGGGCTGGTTGACGGATTCGCGGCCGTCCGCGACGGACGCACCTTCCGCTTCGCCGTCCATGTCCCAGGCTGCGGCGAGGGCCGCGATGGGCGCGTCGTCGCCATCGTGCTCGGCGGCGAGGGCGGCGTCGACGGCAGCGGGCTGCTCCGCCGCGGCGGCGGGGACCTCGAACGCCGGGAGCGGGGCGCCGTCGGCTTCCCACTCGAACGGCTGGAGGAACTCATCGGGGATTTCCGTGGGCGCTTCCGGCTCTACCGTCACGGGCGGTGCGCTCGCCCAGGCCTTCATGCTGTCGAGCATGCCGCCTTCGGCGGGGGCGTTCGCGAAGGCTTCGTCCCACTTCGTGGGCTGGTCGCTGGCAGGCTTCTCGCGGCGCCAGGTGCCGGGCGAAGCAGGCTCATGCTCGGCCGCGACGTGGAGCGCCGGCGGTTCCGCCGGCGCGTCATCGCCCGGGCGCACAGCCGGCTCCGCTGCCGGCGCCATCGACGCCAGGGTGCGGCGCTCGCGGAAGGACGATGGCTGCGCACCGCGGGCCCAGCCACGCATGCCTTCGAGGAGATTTGTCTCTTCGCCGGGCGGATCGGCACCGCTGTCGTCCACGCCCTCGAACACGGCTACCGGCTCGAGCGCCGGCGGCTCGTGGGCGCCGGCGGCGCCGGCGGTGGAGGCGTCGACCGCGGTCTCGGCAGGCACGGCGGGCACGGGTGCGTCATCATCCTCGGACCAGGCAAAACCGCCCATGCCAGTGGTGGCGAGGCGCTCGTTGTAGTCGTCGCCGTCATTGTGCCGGCGCAGCGGCGATTCGAGCCAGCGGGCCGGTTCGATGGCGGTGGCGGGCTCGGCCTGGGCGTGCGCGGAGCCCTTTTGGCCCTTCGCGGCGGCGTCGGCGCGTCCGAAAGCCCACGTGCCGCCCGCGCTTTCACGCCTGGGGCCATCCTCTTCCTTCTTGCCGCCGAGCCCGAAAAGCCCAGATTTCTTCGCCTTGAAGGGGTCCTGCCGCGTTTCGTCATCGCTCTGATCGTCGGCGATGTTGCGGCGGACGCTCTGGCGGAGCTCCTGGTTCTTGGCTTCCTGGCGCTCCCATGCTCCGTTCGGGAGGTCGAAGTACCAGCCGTCGGCAGGTTCGCTTTCGCTGGCCTCTTCGCCGCGACCGCCGTCGTGATCCATATCCATCAGGGTACCACGCCTCCTTCGCGCGCCGTTCGGTCGCCCTTTACAGGCGATTGACCTACCCTCGGCCCCGATGGAACCAGGGCTCGAACCGAGCGACGAGCGACTTGTCCTATTTGCAAAGGACGGCAACCTTGACGCGTTCAATAGCCTTGTGGACCGCTACCAGGCCGCGGTCTACAACCTCTGCGCGCGGCTCCTGGGGAACCGCGAGGCAGCGGAAGACGCGGCCCAGGAGGCGTTCCTCTCGGCGTACCACGCGCTCTCGCGCTTCGAAGGCGGCAGTTTTCGCAGCTGGTTGCTGCGCATCGCCGCCAACGAAAGCAAGGACGAGCTGCGCCGGCGAAAGCGCAAGGATGCCGTTTCCTCTCTCGAGGAGATCTTCGACCGGAGTGAGTCGCCTGTGGAGGTGCCGGACCACCGCGAAGGCGCCGATATCCTCTTCGAACGGAAAGAATTCCGCGAAATGCTGGAAAGCGCGGTCCAGCAGCTGCCGTTCGAACAGCGCCAGGCGGTCCTCCTCGTGGACCTCTACGAGTTCCAGTACGAGGAAGTCGCGCAGATGACGGGCGCCTCACTCGGCACCATTAAGTCGCGCATCCATCGCGGCCGCGAACGGCTGCGCAAGGTGCTGCTGGCGCGCCCGGAACTTTTGGCCGGCTGGCGGCGTTTGGAGGAGTGATGGCTTTGCTGACACGCTTCCGCAAACGCGACCCGCGCGAGGACGCGAGCGCCTACATCGATGGGCAGCTCGGCGCCGCCGAGTGTGCGCGCTTCGAGGCGGGGATGGCGAAGGACGCCGCGCTCGCCCGTTACGTCCAGGAGCTCCGCGGCACCAGGCAGGCGATCGCCGCGCTGCCCGATGCCCCCGCGCCGCGCTCCTTCCGGCTGACCCAGGCGATGCTCCAGGGCCAACGTGTGCCGTCCGCCGCGGCCGCGCCGCGGCCGCTGTTCGCCCTGCGCGTCGCGCAGGTGGCGGCGGCGGTCGGCATCGTTGGGCTCGCGATCGCGGTCGTGGCCGACATGACCGGCGGCAGTTCCACGACCACCTCGAACACGCTCACCGCAGCGCAGGATTCAGCCTCATCGCCGGTACGCGAATCCGCGAAGGCCACCGGCCCCGGCACGGGGGCGAACGCACCCGCGGCGGCGGGCGCGACTACCGCCTCCGGCGCGGCGACATCGCCGGCAGTAGCCGCCCCCGGGTACTCGGCAACCAACGGCGCGCAGGCGGCGGGCGCGGCGACCGCCAGCCCGACGCCAACCCCCACTGCGGCCACGTCGCCAACGCCCCGTGCGCCGGCCACGGGCCCAGGCCCGGCGGCGACGCCCGTGCCGCCCAACACCGGCGGTCCGACCGCGGCCCCAACCGGGAACACCTCGAGCGCCGCCCCGCAACCGCCGGCCACGGGCGCTGAATCGCCGCAGACCACCGCAGACGCCGCGGGCAGCATCGGCGAACCTGCCGCGCCGGCGCGCGCGCCCGGCTCCGCCGTCCAGGACGACAGCGGCCCGGGCGCCGCAAGGGTGGCCGAGATCGTATTCGCGGGCGTGGCGGCGGCGGCGGTCGCGGCGTGGCTCGTGCTGAGAAAGCCGTGGGGTGCATGATGAACAACCGGGCGTTTTTTCTGGCGCCAGCCGTGGCGCTGGCGCTCCTCGCAGCGGCCTGCGGGACCGACAAGATCACCGTCACTTCCCCGGACCCGAATGCGGCGGAGGGCATCACCGTGACGGGCCAGGGTCAGGTGCAGGCGACGCCCGACACGGGCTTTTTCGATATCGGCGTCGAAGTGACCGCAGCGACCGTTGACGTGGCCCGCGATCGCGCGGCCACCGCCGCGGACGCTGTCATCTCATCGGTGAAAAAAGACGGCGTCGATGCGAAGGATGTGCAGACTCGCAACCTCAGCATCCAGCCTCAATACGACTACTCGAAGAACAACCAGCGGCCCACTATCACCGGCTATACCGTCACCAATACGGTGTCGGTAAAAGTGCGGAAGCTCGACACCCTGAGCACGACTATCGATGACGCGGTGAGAGCGGGCGGCGATGCCGTACGGCTGCAGGGCATCCGATTCGAGATCGAGGACAACGCCAAAGCGCTCGAACAGGCGCGCGATGCCGCGATGGCCGATGCCAGGAAGAAGGCGGACCAGCTGGCGAAGGCCGGCGGCGTCTCGCTGGGCAAGCCCATCAGCATCACGGAGACGCAGGCGAACCCGCCGCAGCCGGTCCGGGATGCCGTTGGGCTCCCCGCGGGCGCGGCATCGACGCCCATCGAGCCGGGCACGACGGCGGTGACGGTCAACGTTCAGGTGCGCTGGGCGGTGGATTAGGGCACGTGCGTATCGGAGTCGCCGGCTGCCGCGGGGCAGCCGTGGCAGTTGGACGCTCAAACGCTGCCTACCGGTCGCGGCTCTGACTTCGGCTCTGACTCCTTGCTCCCCGAGCGCGTACCCTGAGCGGATGGACGAGATGGCGGTGCGGGTCGAGGGGGTCGGCAAGCTCTACCGCATCGGCGAACTGCACCACGGCGCCCATCGCACGCTCAAGGAGGCCGTCAGCGAGCGGCTCCTGGGCCGCGGCCGCGCGGCTCTCCTCGCCGCCGAGGAATCGCGGGCGCTCTGGGCGCTGCGCGACGTCTCCTTCGAAGTCGCGCGCGGCGAAGCGCTCGGGATCGTTGGGCGCAACGGCAGCGGCAAGAGCACGCTCCTGAAGATCCTCGCCCGCGTCACGCACCCCACCGAGGGCCGCGCCGAGTTCCGGGGCCGCGTGGCGGCGCTCCTCGAAGTCGGGACCGGGTTCCACCCGGAGCTCACCGGCCGCGAGAATGTCTTCCTCAACGGCGCGATCCTCGGCATGAGCCGCGGCGATATCCAGCGCCGCTTCGATGAGATCGTCGCCTTCGCCGAGGTCGAGCGCTTCCTCGATACGCCCGTGAAGCACTACTCCAGCGGCATGTACGTTCGCCTCGCGTTCTCCGTGGCGGCGCACCTGGAACCGGACATCCTCATCGCCGACGAGGTGCTCGCCGTGGGCGACCTCGGCTTCATCGGCAAGTGCACCGAACGGATGACGGCGGCCGTCCGCGAGGGCACGACGCTCATCTTTGTCAGCCACAACCCCTACCTGATCCGGACGCTCTGCTCGCGCGCCATCTACCTGGACCACGGACGCATCATCGACTCGGGCGCCGCCGGGGCGGTAGTCGAACATTACCTCGCGGATGTGGGTGGGGACCCGAACGCTGGGGCCCCGCCCGAGGCCGTGCTCGCATCCGAATCTTGAGACCAGAGTTTTCAAGATTATTGGCGGAACATGAGAGCGGGATTTGCACAGGAATACCACAGCATCGGCTTGGACCAGTTCGACAGTGGAGATGATTCGCGATTCACCCGCTTGTGTTTCGCAACAATTGTAAAAGCTCCGCTCACTACAACATGTTCGTGACGTAGTCTTTCTCGTCGCAAGGCTACCGTGAACGCTGGAACTCCGAGTTCGAACGTTCACACGCAGAAAGGAGATTGTATGACACGTCTTTGGAAACAGGGCGCCCTGATCGTGGCGGCGCCGATTGCCCTCGCAGCTGTGCTCGGCGGCGCGGCCTTCGCGCAAAGCGCCACCAGCGATAGCCCGAGCACGGGCACTGACACCCAGCAGGCGGCGCCGACCGCGACGCCCGATTCGGACACAACGCCAACCACGCCGGGCTCGCCCACCACTCCCGGCGCCCAGCGTTCGTCGAACTGCCCGAACAAGGGCGGCAGCGGGACGAGTGATTCAGGCGCCAGTTCGACCACACAGACGCGCCTCCATCGCGGCTCCAGCAGCAACGGAAGCGCCCTCTACTAGCGCTCGCAAGTGGCGGCGCGAGCCATCAAGAAGCCCCCTCGCCCGGGTGCGGGCGAGGGGGCTTCTTCGTGCGCGAGCCACGTGCCCACACCCGAGGCTTTACGGATCCCTCGGCCCCGCCGCGTACACTCGTCGCGCGATGAATGCACCGAGGGCGATGGGCCGGCGCGGTTTCGGGCGGCTGGCGCTGGGCGCCGCGGGGATTGCGGCTGTCGGGTGCGGCGGCCGCGGCTCGGCCGCCGGCGCGGGTGCCCCCGAAGTCGCCCAGGCCGCGACGATCCTCCCGAACGTCGCCGCCGATGGCGCACCAGCCACAGCCACAGCCACCGCATCCCCGGCCGCGACCGCGACGCCCGTGCCCGTCCCCGCCCGCGGCGAAACCTCCCGGCTGTTACTGGCGGGCACGCCCCAGGAGACCCCGCTTGTCATCCGCCACAGCGGCCTCGCGGGGCCGGCGCTGCTCGTGCTCGGCGGCGTCCACGGCAACGAGCCCGGCGGCTGGATGGCGGCCGAGCAGGTCGCGGCGTGGCCCGTCACGGCCGGCAGCCTGCTCGTCGTGCCGCGCGCGAACAACATCGCGATCCAGGGTTTTGTGCGGACCACGGACGCGCTCGGCGACCTCAACCGGCTCTACCCGGGCGACCCGGCATCCGCGCTGCCGATGGAGCGCATGGCCGCCGAAATCGTGGCCGCCGCCGGCGAATTCGCAGTCGCGGTTGTGCTCGACATGCACGAATCCTGGGCGTTCTACAGCGGCCGCAGCCAGAACGGCACCGCCTACCTGGGCCAGACCGTGACGGCCGGCGTGGGCCCCCGCAACGCGACCATTGGCGCCGGCATCGTGGAGCGAGTCAACGCCGGCATCCAGGTTGACCGTGACCGCCTCGTCCTCCGCGACGGCACCGCCTTCCGCCGCCCGGACGCGACATCGAACAGCGAGGCGCTGCCGCAGCAGGGGCGCAGCTCGCTCGCGCTCGGCGGCTGGGTCGCCGGGCTCACGCCTGTGCTCGTGGAAATGGGCCAGGAAAACCAGCCCATAGAGCGCCGCACCGAGCTTCACCTGGCGGTGGCGCGCGCAACCTTCGCGCTGCTCGGTCTCGCCTGACCGCCATAATGCAGACAACTCGGGACTCGGCCGGGGGCTTCGCTACGTGGATTGCAGCGAATAGCTGAACGTATTCATCATCACGCCCAGCACCATGATGGCGAGTACGAGCGCGAGGCCGGCGATGCTCAGGATCATCGAAATCGTCCGCGCTTTGCGCACCGCCGCGTCCGTCGCCTGGTTCGCTGCCTGCGCTTCCATCACATCGATGAGCCGGGGGCCGAACACGAACGTGTGAATTCCCACAACGATGAGCATCACCACGAGAAGCGACATCTTGATGATGAAGAGCACGCCGTAGCGGTAGCCGGTGAACCCCGCGTCGCTGCCGACATTGTAGTAGTCGCGCCAGTTGCCGATGAGGTAGCCGCCCGCCAGCAGGATCATCAGCAGGCCGATGCCGCCGATCCAGCCGAAGCGCGTCGTCAGCGTGCGCATCGCCCGTAGCCGCGCGGGCACATCCGCGATCTGGCGCGACGCCGGCACCCAGGCGAACGCAAGGAAGAACTGCGGGCCCACGAAGAGCGCGATCCCGAGGATGTGGAACCAGATGGCGGCGATGCGGAGCGTGTCGTCCAAAAGGGAGCCTCGTGTGGGGACGTATCGGCGTCGTGGCGTGCCGGCGTAGCGGCGTCCGCGCTATTGAACGCTGAATACCGGCCTTGGGGGAAGAGCGCCTCGCTGATGGGCGTATCAAAGCGGACGATGCGAAGGAACAAGGGGCTGAGGGACCAGGAGGCTGAGGGGGCGCCCACACGAGGATCCGTCGGGGCGTAGGGGCGTGTAGGAGTGTGGGAGTGTTCCACTATTGGATGCTACCTCGCCTTCTTCGGGAAGTGCAGCCCTTCAATTCGAGTATCGAACCGGACGATGGGAAGGGGCTCAGCGACGCCCACACTCCCACACCCCCACACCCCCACACTGGTCAGCCCCACCGCTCCCAGCGCACGTACTGCTCCACCGGCATCCGCGGCCGCGAGCCCGTCGTGGGGTCCTTGCCGCCGGGGTAGCCGAGCGCGATCACGTTCGCAACGAGATGGCCCTCGGGCAGGCCGAGGACCGCGCGGGCGCAGTCGTTGTCGTGCAACGTCACCGGGCAGCTGGCGATGCCCTCGGACCACGCGGCCAGCATGATGTTCTGGCCCGCGCGGCCCGCATCGAACGGGCCGCGAAAATACGCGAACTGCCCGGGCGGCTGGTCCGGTTCCGGCACGAGCACGAGCACCACCGCCGCCGCGCACGTTGGGATTTGCGGCGTGAAGCGCCCGCAGGCGGCGAGCGCCTCCTTCTGCGCCTGCGCGCGCACGACGACTGCGCGCACGGGCTCGGCCGCCTTGGCGCTGCCCGCCATCCGGCCTGCCTGGAGGATGCGCCCCAGCACGTCCTCTGGAATCGGCTTCGAGTCGAACGCGCGCGTGTCGCGCTTGGTAACAATCGCCCGGTACGTTTCCACCTACCCCCGCGCGACCTCGGCCATCAGCTCGAGCGCCTCGTCCTGGTCCGAATTGATGGTCAGGCCCGTCGCGCCGGAATCGGCCCACGGCTTGAAGCGCTCGCGGATGCGCGCGGGCGTGCCCACCAGCGACATCTCGTCGCAGTACTCGTCGGGGACGGCCTCCATCGCTTCGCCCTTGCGCCCGGAGAGGTACATCTCCTGGATCGCCTTCGCGGCGTCGCCGTAGCCGCGGCGGACCATCATGTCGTTGTGGAAGTTCTTGTCCCTGTGCCCCATGCCGCCGACATACAGCGCGATCGTCGGCTTCATGCGGCGAAACGCGTCGCGCACGTCATCGGTCACGCGGACGGTGACGCTCGGCTGGATCTCCAGGTCGCGGATGGATTTGCCGCCGCCGGCGCGGGCGAAGCCCTCGTCGAGCCACGGCTTGTAGATCTTCATGCTGCCGGGCACGAAGCCGAGCGGGAGCCAGCCGTCGGCGATCTCGGCGGTCATCTTCACGTTCATTTCGGTGCCCGTCCCGAGCCAGATGGGCAGCTTCGGGTTCATATGCAGGATCGACTTCAGCGGCTTGCCGATGCCCATCGCGCCCGGGCCCGTGTACGGCAGCGAAATCTCCTTGCCGGCGTGGCTGACCGGCGCCTCGCGTTCGAAGATCTTGCGCATGATGGCAACGTAGTCGCGGATGCGCGTGTTTGGCCTGCCCCACGGCTGGCCGTACCAGCCCTCGACGATCTGCGGCCCGGAAACGCCGAGCCCGCAAATGAAACGATTGCCGCCCGCCAGCGCGTCGACCGTCTGGACGGCCATCGCCGTGGCCGCCGGCGTGCGCGCCGCGAGCTGGATGATGCCCGTGCCCAGCCGGATCCGCTTCGTCAGCGCGGCCACGTACGCCAGCGGCGTGATCGCGTCCGAACCGTACGCCTCCGCCGTCCAGATGCTGTCGTAGCCGAGCTTTTCGGCCATGAGGATGCGCTCGATCGGCACGCGCATCTCGGCGCCCGAATAGCCAATGCTGAGTCCCAGCTTCATGCGAAGCCTCCCGTTGCGGTCGTGGTGGAGGCGATTCTACGGGTTGCGGGGCCCCGCCGCAGGCGTGCGAATTGCCGTCAATCGCGAAACGGGGGCGCTGCGCTGCGCCCCCGTTCAGTGTTGGGTCCTTCGACCGCTTTGGCCTACTGGCGCCCCAACGCTGCAACGCCGTCGATGCCACGAAGGTTCTTGTTGTAGCAGCCGTCAAGGATCGGTTTGGCGGCGTCGAGCGCGGTCTTCGATACGAAGCCGCTCGTGATGTAGGAGTACCTACCATCCACGAGCATCGGGTCGCTCACCGTGAACCCCGCGGCGCGAATGCAGGCGACCGCGGCGTTCGCCGCGTCCAGGTACTCCGTATTGGTGACCTTGCCGTCGGAGAGCGCGGTCTTGCCGGCGCCATCGAGCGTGGCCCCGAGGCGGCCCTCTTCGCCGTTGGGGACGGCTACACCCGGGTCGTCCGCCGCTCGGGCGGTGTCGCCGCGATCGGGCCAGAACGCGGCTGCGCCGCCGGCCCCCACCGCGATGACCGCCAGCAGGGCAGCGCCAGCAAGAATGACCTTCTTTGGACGCAGGGACATGGATGCAGCCAACACTATCGTTGTCGCTCTCATCGATTCCGCCTTTCTTTGGTGCGGCTCCACAGAGCCGAGCCGCTCTTTCGTACCTTATCGACGCGTCGGGGCGACGATACTCCCACGTTTCCGCGTGAGTCAACGCGAATCGTGTAATTTACCCACGCAGGTACAGTGGAATAGTGGCCGCCAATTAGAGCCCGGACGTCCATTCTTGAATGGAACGGAGACTCGAAGGCGACAATTGAACATCGGCCCGGCGGGAACCGGGTTCGACGCCTCGCACCCGTGCGGAATCGCCCTGCTACCATATCCCCATGCCCGACGCCGCCGCCCCACCCGGAACTCAGCACTCAGCACTCAGCACTCAGCACTCGTTACGCCTCGCCCACCTCTACCCCGACGTCATGAACATCTATGGCGACCGCGGGAACGTGATTGCGTTGCGCTACCGCTGCGAGGCGCGCGGGATCGCGCTCGACGTCGACGACATCAACGTCGGCGATCTCTTCGACCCTGCGGAGTACGACCTCGTGCTCGTCGGCGGCGGGCAGGACCGCGAGCAGCGGCGCATCGCCGATGACCTCGTGGCCAGGGGCCCGGCGCTCAAGGCGGCTATCGAGGATGGGCTGCCCGCGCTCGCCGTCTGCGGCGGCTTCCAACTGTTCGGCCACCGCTACGTGGACCACCAGGGCGGCGTCATCCCCGGCATCGGCATCTTCGACCTCGAGACCCGCCACCCCGGCCCGCGCTCCGACCGCTGCATCGGCGATGTGGTGCTGGCGACTGAGGCCGGCGAGGTCGTGGGGTTCGAAAACCATGGCGGCCGCACGTTCCTCGCGCCCGGACAGCAGCCGTTTGGGCGCGTGCGCCGCGGCTTCGGCAACAACGCCGAAGACGGCACCGAAGGCGCACGCACGCACAACGCCATCGGCACCTACCTCCACGGCAGCCTGCTGCCGAAGAACCCGGCGCTCGCCGACGAGCTCATCCTGAACGCGCTCCGGCGCCGGTACGGCGCGGGCATCGAACTCCCGCCGCTCGCCGACGCCGCCGAGACGGCCGCCCACTCCGCCGCCACGAAGGTGGCGGAACGGCGTTCGCGGAGCGCGCCGGCGTAGCACCGTCCCTCAGCCACTCTCCCCATCACTTCGCATCGAAGTAGAGGTCGTTCTTCAGGAACGGGTTCGGGTCCGCGCGCAGCCACTTCGGCCCGGCGTCGACCGGGATCTCGAAGTAGATCCACCCCTGCTTCTTGCCGCCGGGCGTCAGCGTGAAGATGACATCGAGGTCCGGGCCAGGCCCTTCGACGAGGAAGGCGCGGTCGTACTCGCCGTCGTTGGTGGCGCGCAGCTTCCAGTCCGGCGACGACACCTCGGCCGTGCCCGAGTCCTCGACCACGACCTCGACGCCGTACCACTTCATCCCCGCCGCCGGCTTCGAGAACTGGTTCTTCGAAACGATGTTGTCGGCGGTCTGGAGGATGGTGACGCGCACTTTCTTGTTGGGGTTCCCGTCGGGCGCGATCTCGTCGGAAGCGTTGGCAGCGAAGGGCACATGCTTGTCGCCCTTGTTCGTGCCGACTTGTCCCGGTTTCGCGGCAGTCGCGCCATCATCGCCGCCGCCCGCCGCCGCCGAAATGGCCACCGCAATCACCACGATAACCGCGATGATCGCGGCAAACATCCCAATGCAACCGAAGAAGCCCCACTTGAAGATGCCGCCGGCCCCGGCGCCGCCTTTCACCTGCACGGTCGCCGACGTCCTCGCCACCATCGCCGCGCGCGCGCCCTCGTATTCGGTGTCGCTCAGCGTGCCTTTCGCGCGCAATTTGTCGAGCTCTTCGAGCTGTTTTTCGAGTTCCGTCTTCTTTGCCATCCTGGTGTCACCTTCCTGGTATTGGAGCCAGAATGTGACGCCGAAGCTCGTCAGATGTTGACGGGTTCTCCGCCCTGGCCGCGTGCGCATTCTGCGGGGGGGGGGCGATTGCAACGATCTGCACGCTCCCACACGCCCACACGCCGGCACGCCCACACGCTTGAGACCCCCCACCCGGTGCGCTATCGTGCCTGCCAAAGAGGTACGCCCATGTGGTTGCGGCTCCGCCAGATCGCCCTTGTCGCCCGCGAACTCGCGCCGATCGTCGATGACATGCGCGAGGTGCTCGGCCTCGAAGTCTGCTTCCGGGACCCGGGCGTCGGCTCGTTTGGGCTCGAAAACGCGCTCTTCCCGCTCGGCAACAACTTCATCGAGGTGGTCGCGCCCATCGAGGAGAACACGGCGGGGGGCCGCTACCTGGAGCGGCGCGGCGGCGACGGCGGCTACATGGTCATCACGCAGTGCGACGACCACGCGCCGCGGCGCAAGCGCGTCGAGGCGCTCGGTGTGCGCCTCGTGCACTCGTTCGACGTGCCGGGCAAGTTCCGCAACATGCAGATGCACCCCAAGGACACGGGCGGCTCCTTCTTCGAAATCGACGAGCAATTGGGCGAAGGCGCCCACGACCTCGATGGCCCGTGGCTGCCGGCCGGGGGCGCCGGGTGGAAGGCCGCGCAGCGGCTCGACCGGGTGCGCGAGATCGTCGCGGCCGAGATCCAGGCCGAGGGCGACCCGGCGAAGCTGGCCGCGCGCTGGGGCGAAATCGCCGAGCTCCCCGTCCGCGCGGACGCCAACGGCAACCCTTCGATCCAGCTGGACAACGCCCGCCTGCGCTTCGTGACCGCCACCGATGGCCGCGGCGAGGGCCTCGGCGCGCTCGACCTGCGCGTCACCGACCGCGAGGCCCTGCTCGCCGGCGCCAGAGCCCGGGGCGCGTACCGCAGCGACTCGCAGGTGTACGTCTGCGGCATGCGCATGAACCTTGTGTGAGTGCTGAGTGCCGTGCGTCGGAACAGCGTGCGTAACGGAACCGCGTGCGTGAGCAAGCGGCCAGGCATGGACTCATGGCGGGCACATTCCGGGTACATGAATCAGCGGCCGTTAGGGTCACCGGCGCACCCGGCCACCCTTCGTGTTCTGCTATCCTCAAGACATGACCACGATCTCGGTCGAACTGGACGACGCCCTGTACGAGCGGTTGGCGGAGCAGGCGCGCGCGCAACAGTTGTCCGTGCCCGACTTCCTGGCACGCCTGGCCAAAGAATGGGTCGAACCCCGCCAGCTTTCGGATCCGGCCGCAAAGGCCGCCGAATATCTGCGGATGTACCCGACGGTTTTCGCGCGTCTCGCTGAGTGACCACGACGTATCTCGATGTTGAATGGCTCGTGGACTTCCATGCCAACCTGATGCCGGAGCAAGGTCGCACCGGGCACATTCTCGGAACCGAAGGCCTGGCCCGGCTTGAGGCCGCGTTGATGCGGCCGGCGATGGAGGCCTTCGGCCAGGAGTTGTATCCCACCCTCGCCGAAAGGCCGGCGTGCTGGTGCAGGGCATCACGGTCGCTCGTCCCTTCAGCGACGGCAACAAGCGCGCGGCGCTCGGCGCCCTGCTGGGGTTCCTCGATGAGAACGGTGTCCGGCCGGACACTGCCGAACCCGACGCCCCCTATGATTTCGTGATGGACGTGAGCGCCGGCGAGCTACGCGAGCCGCGGAGATTGCCGAACAGATCACCGCGCTCTTTCATTTGGCGGAGTGACACTGCCCCGGCCGGTGTAACATCCGCGCCGGAGGTGCGAGATGGCCCACATCGCGCCTGCGGATGCCACCGTCGATCGCCTTGTCGCCGAGCTCGAAGAGCACGGGTTCGCCATCGTCGAAGGCGTGCTGAGCGCGGACGAAGTGCGCGCGAAGCGGGAGGACCTGGTCGACGTCTTCGCCGCCACGCCGACCGGCCGCAACAGCTTCGAAGGCTTCTCCACGCAGCGCATCTACGCGCTTTTCGCGAAGACACGCGCGTTCGATGAGCCGGCGACCCACCCGCTCGTCCTTGGGACCCTCGACCGCGTGCTTGGCAGCTACCAGCTGAGCGCGCCCGTGGGCATCAGCATCGGCCCCGGCGAGCAGGCGCAGGTGCTCCACCGCGATGACGGGTCTACCCGGTGGCGATGCCGCACCCGCAGATGGTGGTGAACACCATGTGGGCGCTCGACGACTTCACCGAAGAGAACGGGCCACGTGCGTGGTGCCCGGGAGCCACACGTGGGTCGACCGCCGCCCGGACGAGGAGACGCCGACCGTGAAGGCCGTCATGCCGGCCGGCTCGGTGATGTTCTTCCTCGGGAGCGTGTTCCACGGCGGTGGCGCGAACCAGACGCAGCGCTCCCGCTGCGGCGTCATCCTCGAATATTGCGTCGGCTGGGTGCGGCCGCAGGAAAATCACTTCCTCGGCGTGCCGAAGGCGATCGTCCGCGAACTGCCGGTGCGGCTGCAGGAACTCCTTGGGTACAACGTCCACGGCTTGCTGGGCAACGTCGACGGCCGCCATCCGCGCAAGTACCTGGCCGATTAGGGCCGTTGGCCATTGGCGGATCGGCGCGGCTTCGACCGCCGGAGCGCACGGATCCAATGGCTCGCCGTGTGCCACGCCGATCGTTCGAGCTGGCCGCTTTCTGGCCAACGGCCAATGGCCAACGCCCAATGGCCCCTACGAGCGCTGTAGGTCCATCAGCTCGCGCACGCCGGTGTCCTTCACTTCGTAGACGTGCGTGGCGACGCCCTCGACGATGCCCGGGTCGTGGCTGGCGCAGAGGATCGTGCCTTCGTAGCCCTGGAGCGCTTCGATCAGCTTGCGGCGCGTGGTCTTGTCCAGGTGGTTGGTGGGCTCATCGAGCAGCAGCACGTTCGCCGGCTGGATCAGGAATTTCGCCAGCGCGACGCGGCTGCGCTCGCCCCCCGAAAGCACGCGGATGGGCTTGAACACGTCATCGCCGCGGAAGAGGAACTGGCCCAGCACGGTCCGCAGCTTTTCGTCGACCTGGTTCCCGGCGACCGAGCGCACCTCATCAAGCACGGTGCGCTCGGGGTCCAGCGCTTCGTCCTGGTGTTGGTCGTAGTAGCCGGGGCGGGCGCGCTCGGCCCATTCGAGGGCGCCTTCGGTGGGGGGGAAGTGGCCGGCGGCGATGCGCAGGAGGGTGCTCTTGCCGCTGCCGTTCGGGCCGATGAGCGCGACCTTCTGGCCGCGTTCGATGTGCATGCTCACATCGAGCAGCACCAGGTGGTCGCCGAAGGCGTGGCCGACGTGCTTGATCATCAGCACATCGCGCTCGGTGCGGCCGGCGGTGTTGAGCTGGAAGTGGACCTCCGCGTCCTTGCGCGTGCGCTGGACACGCTCGACCTTCGCGAGCTGCTTTTCGCGGCTGTGCACCACGCTCGCCTTGGTCGCCTTCGCGCCGAAACGCTCGATGAAGCGCTCCTGCCTGGCCAACTCGCGCTCCTGGCGCGAAGCAGCGCGGTCCTGCGCCTGCAGCCGCTCCGCCTTCTGCCGCTGGTACTCGCTGTAGTTGCCGAAGTACACATCGACCCGCTTGTCGCGCAGGTCAAGGATGCGGTTCGCAACCTTATCGAGGAACTCGCCATCGTGCGTGACGATGAGCACCGTGCCCTCGTAGGTCTGGAGCTCGTCCGCGAGCCAGTCGCGCGTCTTCCTGTCCAGGTGGTTCGTGGGCTCGTCGAGCAACACGTTTTCGGGACGGCGAACGAGCACCTTCGCGAGCGCGATGCGCATCTGCCAGCCGCCGGAGAAGTCACCGCAGCGCTTGTGCGTGTCGTTCGGGAGGTCGAAACCGAGCCCGTCCAACACGCGGCCGATGCGAGCTTCGATGCGGTAGCCGTCCATGTGGTCGAACTGCTCGAAGAGGCCGGCCTGCTCCTCGATGAGGGCGTCGAGGTCGCCTTCGCCGCGTTCAATATGACTCGCGACATCGGCAAGGCGGCGTTCGATCGCATGTGCTTCCGGGAAGGCGAGCCAGAGCTCGTCCGCGAGGGTCAGGGCGTCGACGAGGCCCGCCTCCTGGCGCAGGTAGCCGAGCGCGCCGCCGCGGTGACCGCAAGCGCCCTCATCGGCCTTCTGGTCGCCCGCGAGCAGGCGGAGGATGGTCGACTTGCCGCCGCCGTTGGGCCCGACGAGGCCCACGCGGTCGCCATCGCCAATGGAGAAGGTGACGTTTTCGAGCACATCATTCGGCCCGAACGATTTCGAGAGGTTTTCGGCAAAGAGCATGGTGGAAACGCGCGGGAGCCGCCGGCCAGCGGCCAGCGCCATCAACCACGTGCTTCGAGCGTAGCAGACGGGTGCGTTATGGAACGAGAAGGCGGGAGGCGCGAGGCCCGTGTCCTGGCGCCCCGTGCACTACCCCACGCCGTAGAGCCGCTTCGCATCCGCGCGCAGCTCCGCGCGGAAGTCCGGGTGGGCGATGGCGATGAGCTCGTTGCAGCGTTCGCGCAGGGACTTGCCGCGGAGGCGGGCAATGCCCTGTTCGGTGACCACGAAATCCACGTAACCGCGATGCACCGTGATTGCCGTGCCGGGCGTGTGCCCGCCGATGATGCGCGGCTGGCGCGTGCCCGCCACGAGCGACGACGAGGGCAGCACAATCACACTGCCGCCGGCGGCGGTGGAGCTGGCGATCGCGAATACGGCCTGGCCGCCGGTGCCGCTGAATATCGCGGGCCCCATCGTCTCGCTCGCGACGTTCCCCGTGATGTCGACGGCGAGCGCGTTGTTGACGGCGATGAAGTTCTCAATCTGCAGCAGGTTGCGGAGGTCGTCAGTGTGGTCGAAGTCGTAGAACTCGAACGCGGGGTTCTCGTCCATGTACGCGATTTCGGCCTTCGTGAGCTGGGCCGCGGCGCTGGCGACCACCTTGCCGGGGTGGAGGGCTTTCTTCGCGCCCGTGATCACGCCCTGTTCGATGAGGTCCGGGATGCCGCCGGGCAGCAGCTCGGTATGCACGCCGAGTTCGCGGCGCTCGCCGAGGAACACCGGCAGCGCCGCCGAGACATCGCCGATGCCGAACTGCACGGTCGCGCCGTCGTAAACGATCTCGGATGCGACGAGCGTGCAGATGATCTGAGCGGCCAGCTCCGTCTCCTCGGAGCGCGGCGGGATCGGCTGCGGCGGCGGCGTGAGCGTGAACTCCGCGAGGCGCGTGAACTTCGAGATGTGCACGCGGTTCTGCCCGCCCGTGCGGATGAAATCCGGGTGCACTTCGCCCACGAGCGTGCGGGCGTGCGCGGCCATGGTCGGGCTGAAGAACACGTTCGCGCCGTATGAGCACCAGCCGTCGTCATCGGGCGCGCTAATCGGCAGGAGCGCGACATCGATGCCGCCGCCGGCGTCCATCCCCGGGGGCACCGTGTTTTCGCGCCATTGGGCGATGGGCACGTAGTCGTAGCGCCCTTCGCGCACGGCGGGACGGTCCAGGGGACTTGCATAGAAGTTGACGATGCGGAACGAATCGAGGACCTCCGGGCGGTCCCAGCTCAGCGGGTTGAGGAAGCCGAGGATGGTCACGTCGCGGAGCTCGCCCACGCGAGCGGCCAGCGCCCCGCACAGCTGCACGGCGACCGAGGTCCAGCCGCCAGTCCAGACGGTGTCGCCGCTCTTCACCACGGCGACTGCCTCTTCGGGCGTGCCCAGCAGGGACGCGTACTTCTCGCGCCAGTTCGCTGCCTCACGTGGCATGGCATTGCTCCCGTTGCGTGGATGGCGGGAAGGATACAGCGTGTCGGCGTGTCGGCGTGTCGGCGTGTCGGCGTGTGGGCGTGCGGGAACGTGGGCGTAGATCCACGCGGGCAACGGCACGCCCACACCCCCTTACCCCCATACCGCGAGCGCGGTAGAGTTCGCGCACTCCGAAAAGGGGGCGCATGTGCCACTCACCTTCCCCGACGGCTTCCAGTGGGGCGCCGCTACCGCCGCCTACCAGATTGAGGGCGCCGTCCAGGAGGACGACCGCGGACTCTCCATCTGGGACACGTTCTGCCGCCAGCCCGCCCGCATCCAGGACGGCGATACCGGCGACATCGCCTGCGACCACTACCACCGCATGGAAGAGGATGTCGCGCTCATGGCCGAGCTCGGGCTGCAGACCTACCGGTTCTCGGTCGCGTGGTCCCGCGTGCTGCCGTTCGGGAAGGGTGCCGTCAACCTCAAGGGCCTCGACTTTTACGACCGGCTCGTCGATGCGCTGCTGGCGCGCGGCATCCAGCCCGCGCTGACGCTCTACCACTGGGACCTGCCGCAATCGTTGCAGGACCTCGGGGGGTGGGCGAACCGCGACACCGCCGATTACTTCGCCGAATACGCCGCGCTCATGTACGACAAGCTCGGCGACCGCGTGACGCGCTGGATCACGCTCAACGAGCCCATCATCTTCACGACGTTCGGGCACCGCACGGGCGTCATGGCGCCGGGCATCCGCGACCTGGGGATTACGGCGAAGGCGGTACACCACGCGATGCTCGCGCACGGCAAAGCGGTGCAGGCGTTCCGCGGAAGCGGCCGCGCGGGCGAAATCGGGATCACCAACGCCAACACCTCGTTCGAGCCGGCCGACGACACTCCGGAGACCGCCCATGCGGTCGAGCTGGCCCGCGATTTCGATAGCCGCCTGTTCCACGGTCCGGTTTACGGCAGGGGCTACCCCATCTCGGTGCTGCGCTACTATGAATCGAAGGACGCGCCGTTCCCCATCTGGCCGGGCGACATGGAGACCATCGCCGCGCCCACCGACTTCCTCGGCGTGAACCTCTATTCGCGCAGTCTCATCGCCGCCGACCCGGGCCGCGGGACGGGCTACCGGCTGGCCCCGCCGACGCTGCCGCTGTTGCCGATGGGCTACGAGATGGCGCCGCACGCGCTCGGCGATTTCGTGCGGTGGGTTTCGAACGAGTACGGCCGCCCGAAGATCTACATCACCGAGAACGGCGTCTGCGACAACACCGAACCCGATGCCACGGGCGCCGTCAACGATACCGTGCGCATGGACCTGCTGCAGGGCTTCCTCCGCGGGCTCCACGGCGCAATCGCGGACGGCGCGGACGTGCGCGCCTACTATCTCTGGTCGCTGATGGACAACTTCGAGTGGGCGTTCGGCTACAGCAAGCGCTTCGGCATCGTCCACATGGATTTCGAAACCCTTGCCCGCACGCCCAAGGCGAGTGCCCGCATGTACAGCGAAATCATCCGGCGCAACGGCATGGAGGCGTAGGGCGAGGCGCCGGGCCACAGGGGACATGGTGACCGGCAGCGCCAGATTTTGAGCTCGTTGTCCGGGAGCTGCACCGCGAAGCGGCCCGCCGGAGAGGCAACGGCGAGCGCGGCGCGGAGGTCGCGTTCGAAATCGGTGAGCCGGGGGCCGAACAGGTGCGGCGCCGGCGAACAGGGTCGCGTCCCAGGTCCAGTCGGTGGTCACGCGCGAAGGGTAGCCGGCGCCGGCGGGACGCAACCGCCATCGCCGCGGGCGGGCAGCCGTTATGTCTGCCAGGTGATCAGTATCTCCCTGGCCGGGGGGCGCCACGTGGGGACGAACTTCGTGCCGTCGTGCGCGAACAGGTCATCGAGGCGCGGAGCCAGCCGTGCCGACGCGGCCGCCTGGTCCTGTGCGCGGACCTGTTGCAGCGCAAAGGTCAGTGCCTCTTCACGCGTGGTGGGGAGCTGGCCCAGGAATCCGAACGGCTCCGGCAGCACACGGACATCGGCAAGGATGTCCATGGCCCAGAGCAGCGGCAGCAGGTCCTCGTGTCCGGGCACGAGGACCTGGGGCTCGCCGAACGCCGCCTCGAACAACTTCGCCGCCTGGTTCGGCGGCGGTACGCTCCACACCGAGATGACGACTCGCCGGCGCGCCGCCGCCGCGAGCTTTTCGACGAACGGGACGATATCCGCCACGAAGTAGGTAACGTTCGCGACCAACACCACGTCGCCGGAGACCCCCGTGGCATCCATCCAGTCCGCCTGCACCGCGCGCGCGTTCGTGATGCCCGCTTCTTTCGCGCATTCCACGAATTGCGCGCACATGCCCGGCGAGGGCTCGACGTTCACGATCTCGCGGGCGTGCAGCGCCAGGGGCAAGCCGATACGCCCGGATCCTCCGCCCACGTCCAGCACGACGTCGCCGGGCTCGACCAGCTCCGCGAGCGCGCTCAGGTTGCGGTCCAGCTTCCGCAGCGGGTCCTGCCGGAACATGGCCGCGACGCGGTCCCACGTGGCCAGGCCGAAGGGAGCCGCCAGCCGCGCCTGCTGTGCCTGCACCGCCTCGACCTTCGCGCGATAGGCGGCGGCCGCCGCGTCGTGGTTCATCGTTCGGCCATCAGGTGCTGCGCGAGAAACGCCGCCGAGTGGTCGAACTCCTCGCGTGGGACTTCGACGTGGCGGCCCGGGTTCAGGTGCAGGCGCTTGTCCCTGGTTTTCAGGGCATCGAAGAGTGCGATCGCGTTCTCGAAGGGAACGAGTTCGTCGTCGCGCTGGATGAGCATGAGCACGGGCAGGTCGATGCGGGCGGCATCGGCGCCGAGGCGCGTGCGGATGCGTTCGAGCCAGGCGTTGCCGGTCGGGGCCGGGGCGATGCCCATGAGTCCGAACACGGCCACCTGAATACGCGGCTCGGCGGCCACGAAAGGAAGGCCGAAGAGCGTGCCCATGGACAGGCCCCAGTACCCCGCGGGCCCCGCGAGCCCCTCCACGTGCTGGAGCGCATCGAGCGTGGCCTTCCAATCAGCGACCATGTTCTCGGTTTCGTCCGGCAATTCGCCGCGGTCGCGGCGGGCCTGGCGCTCGTCCCAGAGCTTCTGGAAGTCCGTGCCGCCGCCCGGGAGGCGGGCGCCGTGGCCGGCGGCGTCGATCGCGGCCGAGGCCATGCCCGCGCGCGCCAGGCGCTTCGCGAGGGCGACGATGTAGTCCGAGCGCTTGTGCAGCGCGCCGCCGTGGCCGAGCAGTACCAGCGGCCACGGCCCGGCGCCCGTGAGCGGGCGCCAGAGCACTCCCGGGACGGTCCGGCCTTCGACCTCCAGCACGAACTCCTGCTCGGTCGCGCTCGTGCCCGCGACCGCCCCGCCGGTCCATTCCATCGTGTCCCTCCCGTCTGTGTGCGCGAGTCTACGCCATCGCGACGGACGGAGGCGCGACGGGGAAGGAGCATCGGAGCGCTGCTCGGATCGCCGTCATCACAACTCGCCCCGCTCCCAGCGGCGCCAGAGCCAGTCCGCGTGGCGACCCGCATCGAGCGCGACGCCGTGCCGGGCGAAATAGCGGGCGATGTTCTGGAGGTCGCGGCCGAGCAGGCGCCGCGCGTGCGGGTTGAACCGCGGGTCCACGGCCTGCGGGAAATCGATAATTGTCAGCCGGCCCGGCCGGTAGAGGGCGTTGAACGCGGAGAGGTCGCCGTGGACGACGTTGTTCGCCATCGCCGTTTCGATGTCCCAAAGCAGGCGTTCGAGCAGTGCGGGCGCCTCCCCCGGGGCGAGCTGCGTGTGCTGGAGCTGCGGCGCGGCGGCATCTTCGGCGCCGATGTACTCCATCAGGATGGCCTGCTCGGTGGCAGCGAAGACCTCGGGCACGTCGCAGCCGGCGTAGTGCAGCGCGCTCATGACTTCGAACTCGTGGTCGATCCAAAGGGCGCCCTGGGCGGCGCGTCCGAGTTCGGTCTTCTTCGCGACGGCGCGTTTGGTGCGAGCGTTGAGGATCTCGCGGCCTTCCTGGTACATGGTGTCGTTGTTGAAGTTGCGGTCCGAGCGCTCGTGGTAGACCTTCGCGACGGCGTAGCGTGGGCCGAGGCTGCGGTGGGCGCGGCACAGGTAGGCCGAGGCCTCCTTCCCGGACTTGATGGTGTGCAGGACGCTGGTGATGAGCCCTTCCTCCAGGAAGGGCTCGGTAGCGGGCGGAGTATCCGCCGCGACTTGAGGCATGGCAGTCGGCTCCTGGGGCTCCTGGCGCCCCCGCGGCCGGGCCGGGGGACGAAAACGGCCGCCTCAGCGGCGGCCGGCAGGAGCAGCGAAGCGCGAGGCTCGGCTCAGTGGGCCACACCCGTGAGGCGCGACGATCCGCGGCAAACAATCGCAATCGCTTCCATGGTGCGGATCCTTTCCCGGCGCCGGTGGCCCGTCGGAGTTGGAACGAGCGTGGCGGAGCCGGCCGCGCGTGTCAAGCGGAAAAACCCACGAACGTTTCGGCGCGCATCATGGCAGCTTAACGGTGCGCCCCCAACCATCTGTCAGCGCCGAGGATGCGACAAAGTCGCGAACATTGGGCAAATGGGTTCCGAATCGCGCCCACGATATTTCGCTCCTGTGTGCCAGGTGACCGATGACGATGGCGGGATGAACACCAATCCTGGCGGCGAACCGTTGGATACTGTTCAGCGTGTACACGCGGCCCGCCGCCTCAATGAAACGGTTGAGCTCACTGGCCCGAATGAGTGACTCCACGGCAAACCTGTTGGCAGCCCGCTCGACCGCCGGGAGATCACCCTCGCCGAAGCCAAGGTCGGTATCGATAACGGCATTCATTCTGCCGTCGCCGTGTTTCACATGCCACAATTCATGGAGCAATGTGTGCCAGAAGTTGTGGAGCTTCCCATACCTCAACGAAAGGGCGATAACGGGCGATTGCGAATCGAGCCAAAAGCAGACGCCATCGATCCTGCTGCCCGGTAACGCTTCCACGACCAGGAAGCGGATCCCATGGTCAGCAAGGACACCGGGAACGTGTCGGACGTCGCCCGGCTCGGGGACAAGCGCCCGCAGACTGGAAACCACCTCGGCACCCACACCGTTGTACTCGCCAGAAGTCGGGACCGCCGGCGCCAGTTGGGCGACACGACATAGCCATGCCACCTGGCCTGAAGATGACCGCTCGTACGAAGTCGCCTTCCGCGCAGCATGGGGGAATGGCCTCGGCTCGTCATCGAGCGAATCGATGGCGAGGAAGGTGCACACCGCTCGCGCCAGCACATCGGGGTCAGCGGATCCGTCGATCCATTGACGGCGAACCATCTCGCGTACAGGGACCTTCGAATAAATCTGCGAACGCAACTTTGTACCCGGCCTTGGATGGGCGGAGTGAAGCCGATAGCGAGCGTCCAGGTTCAGCCAACTCTCAGCCGAGGTACCGAGAGCGTCCGAAAGGCCACGCGCAGTCTCCGCCGTAATACCTCTCTTCCCGTTCAGAATTTCGCCAACGCCGGTGAGGGACATGCCGAGGATGTCCGCAAGGTCGGCCTGTGTCCATCCGCGCTCCTCGATCTCTGTCCGTAGGATTTCCCCGGGGGAGAAGACCTCGGCCGGGACCCGTGCTGGCATCGCTTACTCCTCTCTAATGGTAGTCCGTTATCTCGACAATGATGACTCTACGCGCCGGGCCAGAACCTTCGAACTCAACGATGAGCCGGTATTGATCGTTCAGCCGCATTGAATGCTGTCCCGGTCTGCCCTGGAGCTTCTCGAAATGGAGCCCTTTCAGGTTATAGAAGTCGCGTTCATCGACGGCTGACCAGATCCAGCCCATAACCTTCCGGTACGCCTTCACAACCGAGCGCGGCCACCCGGCATCGAAGCCCGCGTCCGTTTCCAGGCGGTCCAAGTCTGGATCCGCGAAACGGACATCCATGGAAACTCAGAGTACTACTACCCTGATACCCTTACAACCATGGCATAGGTGTTCGCGACAAGACCGGACGCGGGTCCCGGTTCCTGTCCATTCCACGCTCGACCGCGGCTACCGGAAGGCTGGCGCTACTTCCGTGATGAACTGGTCCAGCGTCGCCTGGCGCCGCTCGCCGCGGCCGAGGTTGAAGTCCGGGATGATGACTTCGCCGACGCCGGCGTCCGCGTACCCGCGGATGACCTCCCTCACCTGCTCGGCGTTGCCGGCGATGAGCGGCCGGCCAGCCGCTGCCGTGCGCTCGATGATTGCCTTGTCGTCGGTGAGCACGAGCAGCGCGACGGCCGAGCGCGCGATTGTCTTTGGGTCGCGGCCGATGTCCGCGCAATGCTGGTCGAGGACTGCGCCCTTCTGCTTGAGCAGCTCGGGCGTCCCCCAGACGTTCCATTCGTCGGCGTAGTGCGCGGCGATGCGGAGCGTCTTGCGTTCGCCGCCACCACCGATGAGGAGCGGCAGCGGCCGTTGCACGGGTTTGGGCGCGAGCGGGGCGTCCTCAATCTGGTAGTACTTGCCCTTGAACGTCGTCTTTTCGTTGGCGAACAGCGAGGTGATGACCTGGCACGCCTCTTCCAGGCGGGCGAGGCGGCCAGCAATGGTCGAGAATTCGATGCCATAGGCTTCGTGCTCGTTCTGCTGCCAGCCGGAGCCCAGGCCCAGGACGATGCGGCCGCCGCTGATGTTGTCCGCGGTGGCGGCCATCTTGGCCAGCACGGCCGGGTGGCGGTAGGTGTTGCCGGTCACGAGCGTGCCGAGGCGAATGCGCGGCACGGCCGCAGCCAGGGCGGAGATGGTCGTCCAGGCCTCGCTCACCGGGCCGCTGGTATCGGCCGCGTTCGGCATGAAGTGGTCGGCGAACCAGGCGCCGTCCCAGCCGGTCGCCTCGGCGTGGGTGACGGTGGCGAGGGTTTCGGCCCAGTTATTGCCCGGCCCGGGCCAGAAGCTGAAGCGCATCGCGAATCCTCCGAACGTGAGCAATGAGATGCGGAGGACACGGGGCGAGTCCCGGTAGGTGGTGCCCTTCGCGGTGGTTGTGGAAGCCTGAGGCAGAGACGCTCGCGACGCAAGGCCGCCGCGCTGCCGCGGGGGCGCGAGAGCCTCCGGCTTTCTTGCCAACGCCCAATGCCCAATGCCCAATGCCCATTGGCCAACGGCCTCTTCCTCCTCCCTTATGCTGGCTGGTGTTATTCTCGCGATGCGTTGCACTTTCGACGGCGTGCCTGCGCGCGCGCCGATCCGTGACCCAGGACCTGCCCCGCTATGTCCAATCGCCAGGCTCGACGAGAACAGATGCGCGGCGCCGCGAACCAGCGGGCCCAGCGCGCCAACCGCCCCACACGCGGCCTGCCGGGCGCCCCAAAGCGCCGCGGCGCGCCCGAATGGCTCACGCAGCCATTCACGCTTGGCGTTATCGCGCTCGCCGTCGTTTTGCTCGGCATCGTCGTCTTCCTCGGGCTGACGAGCGGTGGCAAGAACATCGAGACCAAGGAGCTGGAGGCCTCCCGCGCGGCCTTGCCGCTCGATCTCGCGAACGGCGCCAAGCTCGGCAAGGATGATGCGCCGCTCAAGATCACGATGTACGAAGACTTCCAGTGCGACTTCTGCGTGCGCTTCACCGCCGGCCAGGAACCGAACATCATCGAGAAGTTCGTGAAGACCGGCAAGGTCCAGCTCATCTTTGCCCACCTCCCGGTCGAGGGCGCCGAATCGGTGACGGCGGCCCGGGCCGCCGTTTGTGCCGCCGACCAGAACAAGTTCTGGCAGTACGCGAACAGGCTCTTCCTCGTCCAGGCGCGGGCGGGCCAAACGAAGGTCGAGAAGACACAAGTCGGCCGCTTCAGCCAGGCGAACCTGCGGAAATACGCCATCGAAGAGGGACTCGACCCGGCGAAGTACGACCAATGCCTCGCGGACCCGGCATCGCTCGCGACGGTCACGACGCAGACCACGGAGGCGTCGCAATTGGGCTTGCGGGCGACGCCGAGCTTCCTTTTCAACGGCCAGTCCATCGGCTCGGGCGCGCTTGTGGATAACGCGGCCTGGGAATCGGCGATCAACAGCTACCTGAACGCGACGCCGACGCCGGCGGCCAGCGCTTCGCCTTCCGGTTCCGCGACTCCCGCCGCCGCGGGCACGGCAGCCGCCACCACGGCGCCGCAGCCGACCGCCACGCCGTAGCCAGCGGCTGGCGCGCACATCGCGGAAACCCCTGGCCCACGGGCCAGCGTGCCGCCGCTCCGGGCGCGGAAGCAATCGGCCGCACACGGCCGCTGCCGCTCCTCTGCACCACCCCCTGCAATGTCGCGGGCGCCACGACCCGTGAGGTGGAGACGGCCGCATGGGGGATGTCCCTCACCCGCCTCAAATGAGTGACCGAACGGCCCACCAATCAGGACCGTTCGGCGCGCTTCCGGAGGAGCCTGTTCCCGACAATTCTTCCCTGAGCCATTCATTGGAGGGGGATCGGACAGGTGACTCTATTGCATTCTCTTAGCGCGCGGGCAGCGAAGCGGGCCACCCGCTGGGGGCTGGCTGCGGCGTTGCTCGTGATCGCCGGCATCGCTGCGGCCGGCTGCAGCCAAACGGAGACGCCCACCATCGACGCGGTCCTGCTGCCGCCGCCGCAGGTACCGCCGCGCGAGGTCCGCGCCCCGGCGCGCGTGGTCGTGAAGCTGGAGGCAGTCGAGAAAGACGTCGAGATCGCGCCCGGCGTCACCTACACGACATGGAGCTTCAACGGCACCGTCCCCGGTCCGATGATCCGTGTCCGCGTCGGCGACCAGGTGGAGGTCCGGCTTTCGAACGCGGCAAGCAACACCAACCCGCACAGCATCGACCTGCACGCCGTGAACGGGCCGGGCGGCGGCGCCGGCGCGACGACCGTGAACCCCGGTGAACAGAAGTCCTTCACCTTCCAGGCGAAAACCCCGGGCTTCTACACGTACCACTGCGCCGCCGGGACCGTCGCGGACCACATCACGAACGGCATGTACGGAGGCATCCTCGTCGAAGGCGAAACCCGCCTGCCCGTCGTCGAACGCGAATACTACGTCGGCCAGAGCGATCTCTACACGACGGGCGATACGGGCGAAAAGGGCAAGCAGAGCCTCGACTATACGAAGCTCGTGAACGAGGACCCGACGTACGTCGTGTTCAACGGCAACACGAAGTCGCTGATCGCCGAAAACGCGCTCAAGGCGAACGTTGGCGACCACGTGCGCATCTACTTCACGGACGGCGGCCCGAACCTGATATCGAGCTTCCACGTGATCGGCGAGATCTTCGACAAGGTCTACCAGTACGGATCGCTGGATGCGAGCGCCCAGATCAACGGTGTGCAAACGGTCCTGGTGCCGCCGGGAGGCGCGAGCATCGTCGAGTTCCAGGTGGATGTTCCCGGCGACTACAAACTCGTCGACCACGCGCTCGGGCGCGCCGGCAAGGGCGCGGTCGGCATCCTTCGCGTCGATGGCGCGCCGAACCCGGCCATCTTCAACCCGCTGAACGCCGGCCCGGCGGCCCCCGCGACGGCTACCGCGCCGGCGGCGACGGCAACGCCGGCCGCCACCGCCGCACCGGCCGGGTCCACCGGCGCCGCCCCGGCTGCGGTCACCATCAAGGAGGACCTGAAGGACAACTCCTTCTCGGCGCCGCAGGTGACGGTCGCTGCGGGCCAGAAGGTCACGTTCACCATCGCGAACACGGGCCTGCTGCCACACAACATGCACATCGCGGACGCGAAGGGCAGCTACGACGGGGCCGGCAATGTCGTCTCGAGCCCGGAAATCATCAACCCGGCCAAGACCGGCACACTGGAGTGGACGGCGCCCACGACGCCCGGTACCTACAAGTTCCGCTGCGACGTCCACCCGGACCAGATGACGGGGACGATCACAGTGCAATAAGGCCATTCGCCATTCGCGATTGGCCATTGGCAGGAAAGCCGGCCAGCCGGCATTGCGCGGCGCCCCCTTTCGGGAGCGCCGCGCTGCGTCCAAGCGGCGACATCACCGCCAGTGGCTGTTGGCCATTGGCCAATGGCCCACAGCCACTGACCACCCACGACCTACCGCCCCGCGAACGCCGGCTCGCGGCGGTCCACAAAGGCGCGCGCCGCGTTCCGGTGATCCTCCGTGCCGGCGCTCGCGATCATGTTCTCCGCCTCGAGGGTCAGCAGGTCGCCGAAAGTGCTGGTAGCGCCGAAGGCGAAGTTCTGCTTCATGCGCGCGAAGGCGAGCGTCGGGCCCGCGGCAAGGCGGCGGGCAAGGGCCATAGACTCGGCCATCAGTGTCTCGTGGGGGACCACTTTCGTCACCAACCCGAGCCGAAGCGCCTCATCCGCGGTGAGGATGTCGCCCATGAAATAGAGTTCTTTCGCCTTCGCCGGCCCCACCAGCCGCTGCAGCAGCCAGCTGCCGCCGAAATCGCCGCTGAAGCCGACCTTCGCGAATGCCGTGCCGAACTTCGCCTGGTCGCTGGCGATGCGCAGGTCGGCGGAGAGCGCGACGCTGAGGCCTGCGCCGACGGCGTGGCCGTTGACGGCGGCGATGGTGGGCTTCGGCATCTCGTACAGCAACCGCGAAATCTCCTCCTGCTCACGCAGGCGGGCCACGTTGCCGACGAGGCTCGTCTCGCGCCTCGCATCGCCGCCGCTGTGGTCTTCGGCCATGCCCTTCACATCGCCGCCGGCGCAGAACGCCCGCCCGGCGCCGGTGATGACGACGGCGCGGACCGCCGTGTCGTCCGCCGCGCGCTTGCCGAGCTCGGCGAGCAACGTCAAGAACTCGCCGGTCATGGCGTTCAGCGATTCCGGCCGGTTCAGCGTGATGATGGCGACATCGCCATCGCGGTCATACAGCACAACATCGGACATGGAGCGCCTCGCAGTAGGGTGGTTCGGGTCATTGTACGCGGGCCGGCCGGCGGGGACGGGCGTAGGCGTGTGGGGGGTCCGTGCCGGCGTAAAGGCAAAGGCGGGGGTTTCCCGAGTTCAGCCGTGCCCTGCACGTGCCGAATCTCGCCATAAGGGGAACGAGATGGCCGAGGCATGGGACCAGTTCTGCGCGATTTGCGCGTCGCACGAAATCCGCGGGGAGCTCAACATCGCGCTCGATACCGGTGATGGCGCCGCGCCCCGCGCGCTCGAATCGATGCGGCTCTGCACTCCTTGCTACCTCTTCGTCGCCGAAGCCGCGGCTGCGGCCGCCCACGGCGCCTGGGGCGCCACCGTTACCGCCGGCGATGGCGTCTGCAGCTTTTGCATCGGCTCGCACGAAGGCGATCACTTCCGCGCCGACCTCGTCCCCACTGCCATCGAGATGGCGCCCGCGCAGCTGCACCCACTCGCCTCCGAGCCCAGCCCGTACCGCCTCTGCCGCGCCTGCCTTGGCTGGGTGCGGGACCTCATCGACCACGAATCCGTGACGCGCTGGGCGAACCGCCGCCCCGGCGACGGCCCGGGCGATGGCTGGCGTTTCCAGGCGCTCGGGCGCGTGCTGGGGTTTGGCCTCGAAGAGCACGACGCCGAAGCCGTGCGCGAAACCGTCGAGAGCTTCGGCGGCCGGTACTTCGAAGCGGGCATTGAACACCGCCCCGAGCCCGGCGACGTCGTCTTCGTCGGAGTGGCGGCGGATGCGGCCGCCTCGCGCTTTGCCGGCGCCGGCCGCGAACGTGGCTTCCCCGTGATCGCCGTCGCGCATGCCGCGGACGTTGTCCCGGCGATCCATGCGCTGCACGCCGGGGCCTCGGACCTCCTCGCCTCGCCGCTCTCGCGCCAACAGGTGGCGGGGGCGTTCGACCGCCTCTCGGACGCGAGCTCGATCATCGCGCGGGACGCGGCCACGGGGCTGCCGGCCTACCGCCTGGCGCCGCGTTTCGGCCTTGCCTGCCACGAGCTGGCGGTGCGCACGCCGCCGGCCGCCGATGAGCTCGCGGGCCTGCTGGTGATGCGCCGCTTCCTCCGCGGCTACGACCGCATCCGTGCCGGCCGGCCGGGGGAGTTCATCGCGCAGGTCTACTGCGACCCCGCCGAAATCGGGGCGGTCGCACGGCGCGTCGGCCGCATCCTCGGCTCCAGCCACACCATCACCATCGGCGACTCCGCCCACCCGGGCGCCGTCGCGCCCGGCACGGAGCGCGACACCGCGCCGGCCACGCTGCCGGTGGCCGCGAGCGCGTTCTTCGGCAAGCGGCGGCACCGGGTGGGGTAGGGGTGGCGGCTTCCCGCGGGCTGAGCCATACCCGCTACGCGAGCATGCGCTTTGGCAGCGCGCCTTCGAGTTCGAGGAGCGCGAGCTTCATTGGGAGGCCGCCACCGAAGCCGTGGAGGGTGCCGTCGCTGGCGACCACCCGGTGGCAGGGCAGCCAGAGCGGGATGGGGTTCGATCCGACCATCGCGCCGATGGCGCGGGCGGCGTTGGCATCCCCCATGCGGCGTGCCAGCCAGCCGTAGGAGCGCGTCTCGCCGCGCGGGATCTCGCGCAGCGCCAGCCATGTCTCGCGCTGGAAGGCCGAGCACGGTGGCAGGTCGACCGGGTAGTCATCGAGGCTGGCCTCTCCGCGGGCATAGCCCTGGAGCAGCGCCGTCACCTCGGCCGCCCGGGGGTCATCGGCCGCGCGTGCTCCGAACGCTTGCAGTTCGCCAATCGCCGCCTGCTCGGTGCGGTGGAAGAGCGTCGCGTAGCGGATGCCGGCGGGCGACAGGGCCACGCCCGCCCAGCCCATCGCGGTATCGGTGACAACCATCGTCAGGGGCCCGTCGTCCATGCGCCCGATCCTACCGCCTACAGCCCTGTGACCGCGATCGGCAACTGGCGCACGCCGCGCATGATGAACGTCGGCACGCGCGGGAGCGGGTCCGCATCCACGCGCTCGAACGACGTCGCGCGGGCGAGGAACTCCTCCAGCGCGACGCGCGCCTCGAGCCGCGCCAGCGGCGCCCCGAGGCAGAAGTGGATGCCGAGACCGAAGCCGATGTGCCGGTTCGGCGCGCGCGTGATGTCGAACACGGCAGGATCCGGGAAAACCGCGGGGTCGCGGTTCGCCGCCGCCAGCCAGACGATGGCGACGTTCTCGGCGGGGATGGTCTTGCCGCCGAGCTGGACATCGCGGAGCGCCGTGCGGACAGTCGCCTGGACGGGCGAGGAATGGCGCATCACCTCTTCGATCGCCGAAGGCAGCAGCCGCGGCTCGGCGCGCAGGCGATGGAGCTGGTCCGGGTGGTCCATGAACGCCTGGATGGCGTTGCCGATGAGGTTCGTGGTGGTCTCGTTCCCTGCAACGAGCAGCAGCACGAGCATCGAAAACAGCTCATCGAAGGTCAGCTTCGCGCCATCGATCTCCGCCGCGACGAGCCCGCTGATGAGGTCACCGCGGGGGGCCTGCCGGCGCTCATCGGTGAGCCGGGTGAAATAGGCGCGCATCTCCTCGACCGTCTGCGCGGGCAACCCGCCCGGTTCGTCGCTGTCCAGGCCCGCGCCGAGGAGCGAGACCACATCATCCGACCAGCGCTTGAAATCGGCCCGGTCCTCCGGCGGCACGCCGAGGATCTCGGCGATCATGATCACGGGCAGCGGGTAGGTGAGCGCGTCGACGATATCGACCTTACCGCGCCCGGCAACGTCATCGAGCAGGCCGCGGGCGACCGTGCGGATGCGGGGTTCCAGCTGCTCCACCATGCGCGGGGTGAACACCTGTCGTGGGCGCCCGTTCGGGCATGAGCGACGACTGCTCCACCATGCGCGGGGTGAACACCTGGGAGACGAGGCCACGCAGGCGGGTGTGTTGCGGCGGGTCCGATGAGAGCATGCTCGGCGTCTCCGCCAGGTCCTCCGGCGAGCGGCCGCGGGGGCGGTTCGCCGATGACCACGAGGCATGGTCGCGGAGGATCGCCGAGCAGTCGTCGTAGCCGAAGACGGACCAGAGCCCGGGCGGGCCAATCTGCAGCGGGCTGAGGGCGCGGCCCATTTCGTAGAAGGGGAACGGGTTTTCGAGGAAGGCGGGATCGTTGGGGCTGAACGCGGCCATGGGCGGCTCCGTGGACGGTAGTACGGTGGAGTGTAGCAACATCCGAACCGGATTCGGGATCATCAGCCGTGCCGCTCACGCACGAAGTGTGATCGGCCCCACGTTCGTGGCGCGGCGGAACTCGTGACGCATTTCACACAGATTTCATGGCAGCCGCACGTTACGACGCTATGTCGAGCCTATACTGGAGCGAAAAGAGGGGGTCCGCGGGTATGCGGACGGTCTTCCTGGTCTCACGGCATGCCGATATCGCCCGTCTCAGCCCGGCGCTGGAACGTGGCGGCCTCTCGGCGCCGGCCATCTCGCCGGACCGCCTCGCGACGGACGACGGCAGCCCCGGGGCCGATGTGGTGGTGCTGGACCTGCGCGATATCCCGCCCGCCGCCTTCAACATCCTCAGCGCCTCCTACGCGGAGCAGGGCGTCGTGGTCGTGGTACTCGTGCCCGAGGAGCAGATGGACCGCATCACCGTCGACCTCCCGGTGGATGACTTCCTCGTGCTGCCAGTCGCGGCGGCCGAGCTGGCACGGCGCATCGAGCGGGCGCTCTGGCGGCGCCACGGCATTGACAGCGAGAACTTCGTGCGCTGCGGCGTGCTCACGCTGGACCTTTCGAACTACCGCGTCACCGTCGCCGGCGATCCGCTTGTGCTCACGTTCAAGGAATACGAGCTCCTGCGCTTCCTCGCGATGAACGCCGGCCGGGTGTTCACGCGCGAACAGCTGCTCAACCGCGTCTGGGGCTACGACTACTTCGGCGGCGCCCGCACCGTGGACGTCCACATCCGGCGCATCCGTTCGAAGATCGAGATCCACGGCCACATGTTCATCGAGACGGTGCGGAACGTCGGGTACCGGCTGGTGGCGGATGCGCGGCAAGAGGAAGTAGTCGAGTAGTTCCGGGAAGCGAGTTCCGAGCTTCGCGCGGGCGGCGGCGCTATTCGAACATCCACCAGCGGCGCGGCACCCGGCGGGCGTAGCTGAGGCCGAACTTCTGGATCGCCATCGAACGGACGTACTCCACGGCCTCTTCCGCCGAATCGGTCACAAGCAGGCGGTCCAGGTCGGCGCCATCGATCGTCCCGGCGCCGAGCAGGGTGCCGCGCATGAAGCTGAGCAGCGGTTCCCAGAACGCGCGCCCCACGAGGACGACGGGGAATTGCTTGATCTTGCCTGTCTGGATGAGCGTGATGGTCTCGAACACCTCGTCGAGCGTGCCGAAGCCCCCGGGCATGACGATGAAGCCGTAAGAGTACTTCACCAGCATCACCTTGCGGATGAAGAAATAACGGAAGCTGACGACGCGGTCCAGGTAGCGGTTGGGAAGCTGCTCGTGGGGGAGGATGATGTTGCAGCCGACGGAGCGGCCGCCGGCCTCTTTGGCGCCACGGTTCGCGGCCTCCATGACGCCGGGGCCGCCGCCGGTCATGACGGTGAAGCCCGCCTTGGCCAGGCGCCTGCCCGCTTCCCGCGCGAGCGCGTAATCCGGGGTGCCTTCGAGCAGCCGGGCGGAGCCGAAGACAGTGACGCAGGGGCCGAGGAAGTGGAGCGCGCGCAACCCCTTCACGTATTCCAGCATGACGCGGAAGGCGTGGCGCAGCTCGAAGCCGCGGCTCTGCGGCCCTTCGAGGTACTGGCGCTCCTGCTGCTCGCGCTCCGGCGATTCGGCAGGGATCTCGGTGACGGGGGCGGTTTGCTGGATGGCCATCGGAGGCAGTTTAGAAGTGCTGAGTGTTGAGTGCTGAGTAGTTCCGAGCAGCGAGTTCCGAGTTCCGAGCCGACGGGCGGAACTGGTGGCCGCGCCTCACAGCAGGCGCCGCAGCCGTCATCATTGTCGCGCTTGCCCGCGTACGTCGTTCCCGTCCGGACGCGCTGGGCGGAGCGCCAGCTCGAGGCCCGCGCGCCAACCGGGCGCCTGCATGCCCGCGGGCACAGCGATGGCGGCCGCATCGATGCCGGCGACCGATAGCAACCACGAGACGGCCGAATCGGAGGTCCACATCTCGCCGGTACCTTTCGCCCGGCGGCCCCAGGTGAAGGGAGGCACGCGGCGCGCGCAATCGAGGACGCGGTCGGCCGTAGCGCAGTCCGAGGTCAGGCGGAGCGGGCTTCCGACGACCCAGCCCTCGTCGGGGAGCACGGCCCCTTCGCGGCAGAGGAGCTGGTAGCGAAACAGCCGGAGGCGCCCCGCGGGCCGCCAGCCCACCGGGCCGGTGAGGAACGGCGCCGTCTCCTGGCGGGCGGGGATGGGCATGAGCTCGAGTGTGTAGGGGCGGCCATCGAGGCGAAGCTTCAGCGCGGCGTGGACGAACCCGGCGCGCGGACGGCGCGTCACCGCGGCGAGCAGCGCACCGTACGCGATGAGGCTCGCGCGCTGGAAGTGCGTGCCCGCGCCTACGGGCAGCCAGTACAGGTCCACGAAACAATCTTCCATCGTGACTCCCACATTCCAGGCCGCCATCGTACCGGGCCGCCCGGTGCGCGCGCGGCTGACCCTGCGCGGCCGCCGCCATACGTTCGCGTCATGGCACGGTTCATTTCAGCGGCCGACTTCGTGGCGCGATGCGGCGAACGGACGCGAGGCCGCACAGTTTGGTGAGGCGCTTCACACTGCCGGCGGGGCGGAGCCGGTACGTTCGCGGGCATGACCGTCACGCCTGCCCTGGCAAAGCCCAACCCGGCGGCGGTCCTCGATGCGCTCGGCTGGAAGGGGTCCGGCGCGATCGTACCGATCACCGGCGGGTGGGACACGCACCTCTGGCGGTTCACCGCCGGGGACGGCCGCGATTGCGCGCTGCGGCTCTACCGCTCCGACCCGGAGCCAGAGAGCCTCACCGTGCGAGCGCGCGGCGAGCGCGCGGCGCTGCGGGCCGCCGGCGCCGCCGGGCTGCCCGTCCCGCCTATCTTCGCCGAAGGCGTGTTCGAAGGCGTGCCGGTGTTCGTGCAGGGCTGGATGCCCGGAAACCAGCTGCTCCACCGTATCGAACGCACGCCGTGGCGGCTCTGGCCCCTGGGGCTCGCGTTCGGGCGGATGCAGGCCCGCCTCCACCGCCTGCCCATCCCGGCGGAGGTGCCGGCCCTGGGCGAAGCGCAACTCCTGCGCTGGGCGCCGGTGCCGGCCCTGGTGGCCGCTGTTGCGAAAGTCTCGCGCAACGACGCCTTCTGCCACCTCGATTATCACCCGCTGAACGTCCTCGCCGAGGGGACGAGAATCACCGCGCTGCTCGATTTCACCAACTGCGCCATCGGCGACCGGCGTTTCGACCTGGGCACCACGCACGCGCTATTGACCTCGGCGCCACTTCCACCCGGCCCGGCCCGCACGGTGATGGCGCAGGGGCGGCGTTTGTTCGTGGCCGCGTGGCGGCGTGGCTACCGGGCCGAAGCGGGCGACTTCCCCTCGACGCCGCTGTTCGAAGCGCTCGGGCTGGCGCGGGCCTGCGGCTCTATCGAATCGGCCGCGAGCGAGGGCCGCGGTTGGGCCACGCCTGGCGATGCCATCGCCGTGCGGGCGAAGCTCATCCGCAAGCTGCGTGCGCTGGGCATCGACCCCACCGCGGCGTAGCGCTTCGGGTCAGCCCTACCACCAGAGGATGTCGTCCAACGGGTCTTCGTGCGCCTCGATCGCGGGGTCGTGGTCCTCGGTGGACCAGAGGTCGGTGCCGAGGTACTTCCAGCCGGCGTCCGCGAAAATCATGACGATGTTGCCGCGCTTGATACGGCTGGCCGCGCGCAGGGCCGCGTGCAACACGGCGCCGCTGCTGATGCCGCCGAACAGGCCCTCGGCGAGCATCGCCCGGCGCGCGTGCGAGAACGCATGGCGGTTGCCGACGATGATCTTGCCATCGAGCACCGTCTCATCGAGCACCGGCGGGATGAAGCCATCTTCGAGCGACTTCAGCCCCTGGACGTGCACGCCGAGCCGCGGCTCGACCCCGAACACGTGGCAGGCGGGGTTCTGTTCCTTGAGCCGCCGCCCGCAACCGGTGATCGTGCCGCCCGTGCCCATGCCCGCGACGAACACGTCCACCGCGCCGATATCGGCGAGGATTTCCGCGCCTGTGCCCTCGTAGTGCGCGCGCACGTTCTCGTCGCTGAAAAACTGGTCGAGCAGGAACGCGCCTTCCTGTTTCGCCACGATTTGCGCGACTTCGATGGCCGTCTTGATGCCCGCCTGGCGCGGCACCCGGCGGACGCGCGCACCGTAGACCTGCAGGAGTTCCTCGATCTCCGGGTAGACGCTTTCCGGCACGCAGATATCGACGGGGTGGCCGAGCAGCCGGCCGAACATCGCCAGCGCGACACCGGTGTTGCCTGTGGAGGCTTCGACGATGCGCTGGCCCGGCACGAGCGCACCGCTCGCCCGTGCCGCCTGGAGGATGCGCAGCACGATGCGGTCTTTGATGCTGCCGGTGGGGTTTTGCCCTTCGAGCTTGGCGAACAGGCGCACGCCGGGCTCGGGCGAAAGCGACCGCAACTCCACCATCGGCGTATTCCCGACAAGCCCGGCGACGGACTCGAAAGCATGGCTCACCGGGCCAGTGTAGGCCCGCCGATGCATCGGAGCCGCACACCCGGCGCCCTGCGCGGCGACGGCACGCCGGCCGGCCACAGGTGGCGCACACGGCCGCGCGTGGCTACGGGATTTCGACCGCCGTGACCGAAAGGATCGGCGGGAGCGTACCGGGCAGCCGCTGCCAGCGTTCGCCGCGCTCGGCGCCGTAGTACACCTCGCCGTTGGTGGTGCCCAGGTAGACGCCCTCGTCCTCGCAGCCGTCCGTGGAAAGCGCCTCGCGGTAGGCGCTCTGGTAGTCGTGGGGGCCGGGCAGGCCGTTGGTGCACGCCTCCCAGGTCTTGCCGCCGTCGCAGGTGCGCCAGACCGCCAGCTGCCCGGGCTGCACGCGGAAGTTGTCGCGCTGGTGTTCGAGCGGGAGCACGAACACGGCATCCGGGGCGCGCCGCGTGATCGCCAGCGGGAAGCCATGGAACGATGGCAGCCCTTCGGTCACATCCTGCCAGTCTTTGCCGGAGCGCTCAGACTTGAAAACGCCGAAGTGCGCCTGCCCCCAGAGGCGGTCGGGGTTCTTGGGGTCCAGTAGCAACTTGTGGAATTCGTCTATCGCCGCCGGGTCGACATCGGGCGGCAACTCAGGCTGCGGGAAGTTCTCGACAATCATCGCGAGGATCTCTTTTGCCGCCGGCGTCGTGACGACGACGCCGTGGGAGCGCAGGTCCCAATCCTCGCCGCCGTTTTCCGTGAGGTAGGTGCCACCGGAGCTGATGGAGATGTAGAGGCGCTGCGGGTCGCGCGGGTCCACCTGGATAGAGTGCAGCGACGAGTCTCCGACGGAGCCCGTCGGCCCCCAGAGGTGGCGGAGCTTGTGGCGGGTGATCGCCTCCACCGGCTCCCACGAATCGCCGTAATCGACGCTCTTGAAGAGCGCCGCGGGCGCGGTGCCGGCGTAGACGACGCCCGGTTCCTTCGCGTGGCCCGGTTCCACGTGCCACACGGCGGCAATGTTGAGGCCCATGTCCTGCGGGAAGGCGAGGCCGGGGCTGCGCTGCTCCCACGTCGCGCCGCCGTCGTCGCTGCGGGCGACTGATGGGCCCCAGGCCCAGTGGTTCGCGCCGGCGTAAAACCGGGGCGTGCCCCGGCGCAGGTCCACAGCCATGTGGTTGATGGTCCAACCGGGCATCATCGGCTCGGAGATCTCCCAGGATTCGCGCCGGGCATCCGAGGTGTAAATGAACGCGCCCTTGCGCGTCCCTACCAGGACGTTCACTCGAGACATGTGCTGTTCCTCCGGGTAATCGGGCGCGGGCGGCGCCGGGTTGGTGAGCGCGGTGGCCATCCGCCACCGTCTAACCAGCGTACATCGTACGCAGGTGTTACCGCGCTGTCAATAGCCGCTCGGCTGGACGGCATTCAACTGCGTCCGAAGACAATACCGGCCCCGTTATGTCCTCGTCCAGACATGCGCGCGAAGGGCGGGCTATCCCGCCCGCGAACAGGGCCCCGCCGGGCCGGCCATTGAGCCGCGGGCGCAGTCACACCCCCACACCGTTCCTTCGTGGCGTGGCCGGGCGCCCCGGGCCTGCGTATGATGCCAACCCACGGGCATTCCCACGTGGAGATCCAATGACCGACCGCACCATCCGCGGCAAGACCGCCATCGTCGGCATCGGCGAGACGCGGTACTACAAGCGTGGCGCTTCGCCAGACCCCGAGTTCAAGATGACGCTCGACGCGATCATCCTCGCCGCCGAGGACGCCGGCATCAGCGTCCGCGACATCGATGGCTTCGCCTCGTACAGCAACGACCGCAACGACCCGCCGCGGCTCGCGACGGCGCTGGGCATCCCGGCGTTCACCTTCAGCAACATGTTCTGGGGCGGCGGCGGCGGCGGCGGTTCAGGCGCGGTGGCGAACGCCGCTGCCGCGGTCGCGGCGGGCTATGCGGATGTCGTGGTCGCCTACCGCGGGCTCGCCCAGGGGCAGTTCGGGCGCTTCGGCCAGGGCCCCAAGATCCCGGTCGCCGCCGGCGCCGGCGCGTTCACGGCGCCCTACGGGCTGATGTCGCCGGCCCAGATGTTCGCCATGCGCGTGCGCCGCTTCATGCACGACTACCACGTGGACCAGGAGGCGCTGCGCGCCGTCGCGCTCGCGAGCTACCACCACGCGCAGTACAACCCCCGCGCCGTCATGTACAACCGCCCGCTGAGCGAAGAGGACTACGACAACTCCCGCTGGATCGTGGAGCCCTTTCACCTCTTCGATTGCTGCCAGGAGAACGACGGCGCGGCCGCCATCATCATCACCAGCGCCGAGCGCGCCCGCGACCTGCGCCACCCGCCGGCGTACATCCTCGGCGCCGCCCAGGGCTCGGACTTCCGCCAGGCGGCCACGGCCCACAACGCGCCCGACTACGGGACATCGAACTTCAAGCCCCTCGCGCCGAAGCTCTACGCCCAGGCGGGCGTCGGCCCGGACGAAGTGGACGTGCTACAGAGCTACGAGAACTTCACTGGCGGCGTGATGATGAGCATCGTCGAGCACGGTTTCTGCGAGCCCGAAGAGGTCAACGACTTCTTCACGCTCGAAAACTTCTCGGCGAAGACGGGCACGCTGCCGCTGAACACGAGTGGCGGCAACCTTGCGGAGTGCTACATGCACGGCCTCGAGCTCATCACGGAGGCGGTGCGCCAGGTGCGCGGCACCTCGCCCTGCCAGGTCGAAAGCGCCAACATCTCGATGGTCACATCGGGGCCAATGGTGCAGCCGGTGAGCAGCCTGATCGTGGCGGCGGCAGCAAGTAGCTCTTAGCTGTACAGCTATTTGCTGTTAGCTGTTTGCTGTTAGCTGTTAGCTGTTAGCTGTTAGCCAGAAAGCAGCAGCTTCGAACATTAATGGCAATCAGGATTACGGGATCGCCTGCTTCGCCCGGTTCGCAGCCAAAACAAAAACCGAACGACTGGGAACGACATCACTAGCAGCTAATAGCTATTAGCCAGAAAGCAGGAAGTTCGAGCATTAACGCATGCAATCCGAAAGACCGCCCGGTTCGCAGCCATCAACCGAACGACTGGAACGACATCACTAATAGCTAATAGCTAACAGCTAATAGCTTCGAAAGGCCCGCCAATGACTACCGCCACTACCACTCCCTACCTGCCCGCCGGCCTGCCGGCGCCGGCCGCCTACCCCGACGGCCTCGCCGCCGAGTTCTGGGAAGCCGCGCAGCGCCACGAGCTCGTCGTGCAGCAGTGCAACGCCTGCGCGAATTTCCAGTGGGGCCCGGAGTTCATCTGCTACAGGTGCCTCTCGGACGACCTTGGATACACGCGCGTCTCCGGGCGCGGGCGCATCTACAGCTGGGAGCGCGCCTGGTACCCGGTGCACCCGGCGCTGCGGGAATCGCTGCCCTACATCGTGGTACTCGTTGAGCTGCCCGATGCCGCGAACGTGCGCATGGTCGGGAACCTGCTCGGCGATCCAAAGCAGGAAGTGGTGATCGGCAGCGAAGTCGAAGCGGTGTTCGAAGACCACAACGATGCCTCGCCGCCGTACACGCTCGTGCAGTGGCGCGTGCTGGAAGGGGCCGAGTAACGTGCCCGGGCGGCTCGATGGCAAGGTCGCCGTCATCACCGGCGGCGCCAGCGGCATGGGCGAAGCCACCGCGCAGCTGTTCGTCCGCGAAGGGGCGCGCGTCGTTATCGGCGACCTCCAGAAGGAGAAGGGCGAAGCCGTCGTGGCCTCCATCGGGCCCGCCTGCCGCTTCGTCGCGGCGGATGTCAGCGCCTCCGAGGATGTCGCCGGGCTGGTGAACGCCGCCGTGCAAGCCTTCGGGCGGCTGGACATCATGTACAACAACGCCGGTATCGGCGGCGGCGAAGGCTCGATCATCGAATGCAGTGAAGCGACTTTCGACCGCATCATCGCGGTGGACCTGAAGGCGGTGTGGCTCGGGATGAAGCACGCGCTGCCGCACCTCATCGCCGCCGGCGGCGGGTCGATCATCACCACGGCCTCGGTCTCGGGGCTGATGGGCATGCCCGGCCAGGGCGCGTACGGCTCGGCCAAGGGCGGGGTCATCCAGCTGACGCGCGTCTGCGCGATCGAGTTCGCGGGCCACGGCGTGCGCGCGAACTGCATCTGCCCCGGCGGTACGCTCACGCCCATCCTGTTCGCCAACCCGAACCTCCCCGCGCCCGTGGACCCGGAGGAGGTGCGGCGGCGGCTCGCGCACGTGCAGCCGATCCCGCGCGCCGGGCTGCCCGAGGACATCGCGCACGCCGCCCTGTGGCTCGCAAGCGACGAGTCGTCGTTCGTGACGGGCCAGGCGATCGTCGTCGATGGTGGCTGGCAGGCATCGGCGCGCCAGCAATGGACGCCCCCGGAGCCGCCCGTCACGCCGCCGGAAAGCCTGGAGTAATCACGGGAGGCAAGCCATGAGCGCACCCGCCGAGACCCTCATCATCGATGGCGATTCGCACGTGCTCGAACCGCCGTGGCTGTGGGACGAATACCTCGAGCCGGAGTACCGGGCCCGCGCCATCCGCATCACCCGCAGCGTGGCCGGCCCCGATGGCGCAGCGCGCGGCATCCGCCCGCTCCCCGGCGTCACAGGCGCGCAAGCCCCGAGCGAGGCGCTCGGCGAGCTCCCGGAGATGGCGCTCGAATTCCAGGCGCGCCTCGCCGCCGATGAGCACCTCATCATCGACCGCCAGGTGGTCATGAGCGGCGGCCTTGCCGGCCTCGGCGGCAACGGCTTCCCTCGCCGCGACCTCCCCTACATGACCTACCTCGATGCCAACCCGCCCGCCGCTTACCTGACGGAAGAGCGGATCAAGCTGTTCGATGAGCAGGGCATCGCCGGCGGCGTCGTCTTCCCGACGATTGGCATCCTCTGGGACACGGAAGACCCGAAGCTCGCCGACGCCTACGCCCGCGCCTACAACCGCTGGGCCCGCGACTTCGTGGGGGAGTACGCGCAGCGCATCTTCCCGATGTGCCATATCCCAATGCACGACCCGGCGCTCGCGCTGGCGGAGCTGCGGCGGTGCCTCAAGCTCGGGTTCAAGGGCATGTTCCTCGCGCCCGAGCCGGTGCTGGGCAAGAGTCCCGCGCACCCGGATTTCGACGCGATCTGGCACGAGCTCGAAGACGCGGGCCTGCCCGCCTGCCTGCACGTCATCGTCCGGTTCAGCCGCATCGTCGAGAACCCCGGCCGCTTCCATTCGCTGCTGGTCGAACCAAGCCGCACGTACGCGTTCGGCATGGGCGCAACGTTCCAGGTCATCCCTGCGATGGCCTCGCTGATCATGACGGGCCACTTCGACCGTTTCCCGGGGCTCAAGCTGCTCTGCGTCGAAGCCGGCGCGGGCTGGGCGCCGTACATCGCCCACCGGCTCGATGAGAAGTTCGAGATGTTCGGCTACACCGAGAAGACGAAGCTAGAGCCGAGCGCGTACATGAAGCGCAACGTCTGGTACGTGGTCGAGCCGCGCGAACCGTACGTGGATTCGCTCATGGACCACATTGGCGAGTCGCAGTTCATCTGGGGCAGCGACTACCCGCACATCGATTCGAGCGAGCACGCGGTGGAGCAAGTCACCGCCAACGCGGCCCGTCTCTCGCCGCATCGCCGGCGGCTGCTGCTGGGCGAAAACGCTCGCGCGCTGTACGGGCTGCTGTAAGGCGCTTGTCAGTAGGCCGCTGGCCGTGTCAGGCCAACCAGTCCTCGATGACCAGGCCGGGGATGCGGTTGAAGTGGCGGGTGTTGTGGGTGACCAGGGTGGCGCCGTGGGACAGGCAGATAGCCGCGATGAAGAGGTCGGCGTCGGGAAGCCGTTCTCCGCGGCCTTCGAGCTCCGCCTTAATCGTCCCGAACTGGCGAGCCGCCAGGTGATCGAGACTCCAAACAGGGAGTTCGCCCAGGACGCTCTCAATCAACTCCAGTTCTCGAATCGGATCGCGCGACCTGGCAGCGCCGTAGTGCAACTCGGCGACGGTGACCGCAGTTGTTGCTACCCTCCCAAGCTCTACTCGGATCTGCTCTCGAATCTTCGGGTTCGACCGCAGCACCTCGACGCTCGTGTCAGTATCAAGGAACTTCACAACTCCACGTCGCGCCCAAACGTGCGAGCAGCATAAATGGCGTCAACGTCCCAATCGAAAAGCCCTCTGTTACGGGCGGCTACATCATCCAGCACTTGCTCCAGCCGAGCGCGCTCGGCCGGTGTGCGATAGTCGGTGGCGAGTGCGCGCTCGAGGAGGGTGAGCGCCTCGGCGCTCAGGCTGCGGCGCTCGCACGCCGCCCGCTGGCGGAGGCGGGCTAGCAGATCTTCGGGGATATTCTTCAGCGTCAGCGATGCCATGCCACCATTATGGTGCCGAATTGGCGCCGGTCGCAAGATTCAACGCCGCACCTTGCCAACGCACGGGGTAGCGTCCCGTGAGCGCTCACACGGCGGTGCATGGGCACCATGAGTTCGGCCTGGCCGTCAGGCGCGCCGGTAGGCCCGAAGCTTGTCCACATCGAACTTGAAGAAGCGCGCGGCGTTGAGGCCGAGCACGTTCGCGCGTTCGCCTTCGCTGAGATGGCCCATTGTGCGTTCGATCGCCTGCTCGGAGTGCGGCCACGAGCCTTCGTGGTGCGGGTAGTCGTTCGCCCACATGAAGTTTCCGGTAAGGCCATAATCGCGCATCAGGTCGATCCCGGGGGGGTCCTCCTGGAAGCTGGCGGCGCCGTGGATGCGGAAGTACTCGCTCGGCATGAGCTTCAGCTTGGGGAAGGCCCAGAAGTGGTGGTGCTCGTAGGCCTCGTCCATCGCCCGCAGCATCCACGGTACCCAGCCGATGCCAGCTTCGATGCTGGCGAAGCGCAACCCCGTGAAGCGATCGAGCACACCGGAGCTGCAGAGATTCACGAGCGGCTCCACCGTGGGCGCGAGCGAGTGGATCACGTAGTTGATGACGGCGCCGCCGTTGCCCTTCGCGCCGCGCGGGTCCTTCCCCGTCGAGACGTGGAAGGTCATCGGCATGTCCACATCCTGGATGGCGGCCCACAGCCGGTCGTATTCAGGCTGGTTGTAGTTGGTGTCGTTGGCGCTGCCGGGCCCCCACGCGGGCTTGCAGGGCAGGCTCAGGCCCTTGAAGCCCATCTTCGCCGTCCGCTCGACTTCCGCGATGGCGCTATCGATATCGCCCGTTGCGATGCAGGCCATCGGCCGGAGGCGGTCGTAATGGGGGCCGAAGACCTCCCAGCACCAGTCGTTGTAGACGCGGCATTGCGCCTGCGAAAAGAGGGGGTCCGGCGTGGCCCACATCTGGAGGCCGCGGTTCGGGAAGATGATCTCGGCGTCGATGCCATCGCGCGCGTGGTCGCGCAGGCGCTCTTCGGGGTCGCTCTTGCCCACCTTCGAACGCTCGAGGTCCTCGCCCTCCATTTTCAGGTCGCGCAGCTTCGTCGGCTTGTAGCCCTCGACCACGGACCATTTCGTGCCGTTGGCATCGACTTCGATGCGCGCCAGGCGGCTGCGGTACTTCTCCTCGATCCGCTCGACCCACAGGTTCGGCGGCTCGTTGACGTGGCAATCGGCCGAGACCATCAGGTACTTGTTGGCCGCCCCGGGCGTCGCGACCTGCGTCCAGCCCTGGTGGCCGGGGGTTTCGAAGCGGTGGCGGTTGAAGTACTCGCTGCGCTGGGTGGGGTCCATCGCTTCGACTTCGGTGTTCAGGCTGCTGCGTTCCGCGGTGGTCATCGGTCTCTCCTGGCGCCCGCCAAACGCGGGCGTGCTGATGTCTCGGGTTACTCGTAACCGGGGTCGAGGTGGCTGTGGAGCTGGCGGCGATCGAAGGCGAGCGCATCGGCGGCGAGCTCGGCCACGCCATCGAGCGAGAGCACGTCGGCGTATTCGGGTTCGAAGCCCTCGTTCGGCCAGCGGCGGATGCGGAGCCCGGTCGCGGCAGCGGGGGCCTCGTAGCGGGCGCGCTCGCCGCCCCGGCCACTGTAGAACCAGCCGCCCTCGTTATCGCCTTCGCCGATGAGCCAGCTGCCGAACCAGAGCATGCGCCGGCCGTGCTCGTTGAGCTCATCGGGCCAGTGGATGGTAATCGCCGCGGGCATGCGCCAGGCCTCCGGGTGCCCCGCATTCTAAGGCAATCCAGAAACGGTTCGCCAATCGAGGGGCGAGAGCTGGCCGCGGGGGCCTTCCGTTCGGCAACCATCGTGCTCTGCCCGTTTCGAACAGCACCACGTCCTTCCCGCCGCGCGGGACTCGTCTACGCCATTGCAACGGCGGCGGGCCCCGAAGGTCGGACACGGCCCCAATGACCGCGCCGTCTTCAGCGTTATGTGCTGTGTACGGCGTATTATGTTCACACGCAGGCTCGCCGCCTTACCGGATGCCCGAATCCAGCGTGATGTGCACCGGCGTCCACGTCCCGGCGGTGACGCGTACCGGCACGCGCGTAGGGCGGGGGAGGGTTGTCGCGATCTCCTCGGTGAGCTCGTAGTCGCCCGGCGGCAGCGGCAGGACGAACCGGCCCTCGGGGTCCGTCCGCGTCCGGCCCGCCTCCACGTCGCGGGCGCCGAGCGCGATCACGACTGATTGGAAGCCTTTGTCAGGGCAGGGCGTATCGATATGCAGGACCGGACACACCGGACCGATGCTGACGACGCCCTGGACGCCCGTGTCGCCGTCGCTGGCCACGAGCGGCGCCACGGCGCGTGCCGTTGGCGTCGCCGCGGTGTCGTTTTGAGCGCAGGACGCCCAGAGAGCCGCCGCGAGGAGCACGGCCGCAAGCGCCAGGGGCGCTCGCCAATCACGCAAGCCGGAGACCATCGCCCACCACCCGGCAAGGATCTGCCTCACCGGCCCTCGCCGCAATCCCCCAATGCCGGCCCGGATGCCGACCCGGTTCTACAGGGGCGCCGGGAGGGCCTCGAAGAGGAATTCGACTTCGACGGGCGCGCCGAAAGGGAGCTCGGCGAGGCCGATGGCGACGCGCGCGTGCCGGCCGGATTCGCCGAATACATCGACGAGCAGCTGCGAAGCGCCGTTGATGACCTGCGGGTGGTCGGTGAAGCCGGGGGCGCTGGCGACGAAGCCACCGACGCGCACGACGCGCGCCACACGGTCGAGCGAGCCGAGCTGCTGGCGCACGATGCCGAGGGCCTGGATGGCGCACTGGCGCGCGAGCTTCGCGCCGTCTTCGATGGAGATGCCGCCGCCGAGCTTGCCCGTGGCCATGAGCGCTCCCGCCTGCATCGCAATCTGCCCCGAGACGAACACGAGGTGGCCCACCTTCACGGCGGGGATGTAGAGCCCGGCGCCCGCGGTCGCGGGCGCGGGCAGTTCGATGCCGAGCTCGGCGAGGCGTGCCTCGGCGCTCATTCCTCGTCGTCCCCAAGCAGCTGCGCGATCACGTTATCGAACTCCTCGGCGCTGTAACACTCGATGGTGATGCGCGCGCCCTTCTTCTGTGGCGCGACGGTGACGCGGGTGCTGAGCGCGCGGCGCAGCCGCCCTTCGATATCGGCGATGTAGGCGTCGCGGCGGGCGGCCGGGGAGCCACCGTTGCCTGGCCCGCCGCCGATTGCGGGCGCTTCCGCGAGTGCGCGGCGCACGTGCGCTTCGGTATCGCGCACGCTCAGGCGGCGCTTCACCACCTCCCGCCAGGCGTTCAGGCGCGCACGGCTATCCGGCAGCCCGAGGAGCGCACGGGCGTGGCCCTCGGTGATCTCGCCGGCGACGAGACTGCGGCGGATCTCCGGTTCGAGCGCGAGCAAGCGGAGCGCATTCGCGACGGTCACGCGGCTCTTGCCGACGCGGCGGGCGGCTTCCTCCTGGGTGAGGCCGTACTCCTCGGTCAGGCGGCGGTAGGCGAGCGCCTCCTCGATGGCGTTGAGGTCGGCGCGCTGGATGTTCTCGATGAGGGCGAGCTCGAGCAGCTCATCGGACGCGGCATCGAAGAAGATGACCGGCACGGTTTCGAGGCCCGCCAGGCGCGCGGCCTGCAGGCGGCGTTCGCCGGCGATAAGCCGCACCCCGCCCGATTCATCGCGCCCGACGACGAGCGGCTGGATGATGCCGTGGCTGCGGATGGAATCGGCCAGCTCGCGCAGCTTCTCGGGTTCGAAGTGCGTACGCGGCTGCTCGGGATTGGGCGAGATGAGGTCGATATCGAGCATCTCCGGGCCGCCTCGGCGCACCAGCGCTGCCGGTGGCGGAGCCACGGGCGCCTGCGCTTCGCGCGCGACGGGTGGCGGCGCCTCGCGGTACGGCGGCGGCGCTTCGGGCGCGGCTGTGGCGCCACCCCCAAACAGGGCATCGAGCCCCCGGCCAAGGCCACGTCTCGGTTGCGTCATGCTTGCACCTCCGGTTCCAGGCTGGCTTCCCATCCAGGGGCGTTGATGGCGGGAGCGTCGATCCGGGCGGTGCGCGCGCTCATACCGGCACCTCCACGCGTGCAAGGAGCTCGGCCGCCAGCGCGTCGTACGCGAGCGCGGCGCGGCCACCGGGGTCGTACCGGAAGATCGTGAGGCCGTGGCTCGGCGCTTCGCTGAGCCGCACGGCGCGCGGGATGATCGTCTCGAAGGTCTTCTCGAAGTGCTTCCGCACCTCTTCGACCACCTGCTGCGAGAGGCGGGTGCGCGAGTCGTACATCGTCAGCGCCACGCCGAGCACCGTGAGGGCCGGGTTGAGCGCGCGCTTCACCAGCCCGAGCGTATCCATGAGCCGGCTGAGCCCTTCGAGCGCCATGTATTCGCACTGCACCGGGATCACGACGCAATCGCTGGCGGTGAGCGCGTTGATCGTCAGCAGCCCGAGCGAGGGCGGGCAATCGACGAAGATCCAGTCGTACTGGTCGCGGAGCGGCGCGAGCGCGGTCGCCAGGCGGCGCTCGCGCGCCATCACCGGCACGAGCTCGACTTCCGCGCCCGCAAGCGCAGTGCTCGATGGGATAATGTCGAAGTGCTCGTGCGGTACCTGCACGATGCAGGACTTCGCATCGACCTCCTCGAGCAGCGCCTCATAGACGCCGATGCGGTCGGTGCCATCGATGCCCGAGGCGCTGCTGGCGTTCGCCTGCGGGTCCAGGTCCACCAGCAGCACGCGCTGCCCGCGCCGGCCAAGGGCGGCGCTCACCGAGACGGCGGTGGTAGTCTTGCCGACCCCACCCTTCTGGTTCACGAACGTGACGATTCGAGATCCCATTCAGGCGGCCTCCCGTCGTAATCGTGCTTCGACCATTGCGCGTGTTGGGATGCCCGCGAGGCCCGGCCCCTCGACCGCAAGCGCCCCGGCGGCGAGAGCGAACTGGCAGGCTTCGTCCAGGTCGGCCGTCTCGGCCACGCGGACGAGGAAGGCAGTGGCGAAACAATCGCCGGCGCCTGTGGGGTCCGTAGGGTTGGCGGCGATGGCTTCCAGCTCGCGTTCCTGGCCGCCGGCGAACAGCGATGCGCCCCGGTAGCCGCGCGTCAGCAGCACGGTCGCGCCCGCGGCGGCGGCGCGGCGAGCCAGCGCGACGGCGTCGCCCGTGTCCTCCTCGCTCAGGAACACGTGCGCGCCGGCGGCGACGAAACGTTCGCACTGGGCCCACGGCTCCGGGTGCGGGATGACGCGGCCCGCGGCATCGCGGGAGCGCAGGAGTCCCTGCAATTCGACGCCCAGCAGGGGCACGCGGACCGCCGGAGGGCCGTCGAGCTCGTGAAACGCGGGGGCGAGGAGCAGCGCATCGCAGCCGGCCGCGGCAGCGCTCGCGGCGCCGATGGGCAGCGGTTCGCCCTCGGCGAGGAGAAGCTGCGTGCGGGCGCCGGCGGCGTCGTAGGCGTTGGAGTAACGTGGCGCGCCGGCCGCCGGCAGCGCGCGGACATCGAGGCCTTCGAGCACGGAGGCGTCGTACGCGGGCGGGAGGGCCGTCACGAGCGTCACCCTCGCGCCGAGCGCCAGCGCTGTGCGGGCGGAGTAGAGCGACGGCCCGCCCGGCGCCCAGCCGCCACCCGGCGCCTGATCCTCCACCACGTTGCCCACGACCACGATGTGCGTGGCTCTCCTCCTCTAGCGCCGTGCGCTAATCACGACCTTGCGGTTATCGCCATCGCCGATGCTGTTGGTTTCGAGCGCGGGGTCCTCGGAGATGGCCAGGTGCACGAGCCGGCGTTCCGCCGCCGACATTGGTTCGAGCGTGATCGGCGAGCCCGTTTCGCGGACGCGCTCGGCCATGCGCTGCGCGAGCGCGACCACCTGCTCCTCGCGGCGGTGGCGGTAGTGCTCGACATCCACGGAGACGCCGCCCTTGCCGGGGAAGCGCCGCCCGACGATCAGGTTCACCAGGTATTGGAACGACAGCAGCGTATCGCCGCGGCGCCCGATGAGCAGGCCGAGGTCGTCGCCGCTGATATCGATGACGGCGCGGACCACGCCAAGGCCATCACCGGGGGTCAGGGGTTCGCGAATGGTGAGCTCCGCATTTATGTCGAGCAGACGCAACAGGTCATCCACGATGTGGGCGGCGAAATCCACTTCCTCCGCATTGATGTCCGGGACAACGTTCGCCTCTTCTTCGCGGCCGCGGCGCTCGCGGCGCTCGCCTTCGCGGCGCTCACCCTCTGCGTGTGGCGGGCGGGCAGGGCGGTCCGCCCGGTCACCGCGAGGGGCACGCTCCTCACGGCGCTCACGGGGTTGCCCGGCGGCTCCCGCCGGCGCCGCCTCGTCGCCGGCCCGCGGGCGCAGGAAGTCCTGTTCGGTGAGTTTCGGCACGGCCTGTTCAAGCGATGAACGCCCTCCGCGGCCACCGTCACGGTCGCGGCTTCCGCGCCCGGCTCCTTGCGGCCGGTCGCCACGGGGCGGGCGCTCACCCGCGCCTCCCCGGGCCGGGCCGCCGCGCTGGCCGCGCCCCTGGGGGGCATGCGGGATCCGGGTATCGGGCACATCGCGCCCGGTGACGGGCTGAGTTGGCTGGGAGAGCCGTTCCACGCGCACGACCGCATCGCGGCCGCGCTTGAACAGGCCCCCCTTTACGCCCTCATCGAGGACGACGAGTTCAACTTCCTCCCGGCGTGCGCCGAGCTTCGCGAGCGCCTGCTTAAGGGCGTCTTCGACGGTTTTGCCGCTTGCTTCGGCCTGGTCCATTGGCGGTCCTCAATTCACGAGCTGGTTCGGGTGCGGATTGCGCCGGCGTGGCCGCACGGCTCGCGAGCGCCGCCGCCGGGGCGGGCGTGGGCGGCTTCAGGAGCGGTTCGATCTTCAGCCACGGGAGTCCGTACGTGACGATATTGAAGCCGATGCCGATGACGGAGTTCACGACCCAGTACAGGCTCACGCCGGTCGGGAAGCTCAGCGCAAAGAACGCGAACATCACCGGCATCATGTAGGCCATCATCTGTTGCTGGGCGCGGGCACGTTCATCGGTCGTCGTGGTTACGGTGGTCTTCGTTTGCGCCCACGTGGTAAGTCCGACGAGCAGCACGAGCAGCCACGCCGGGTGGAGATAGCTGGGCGCGTCGTTCGGCGTCAGCTTCAGGTCCATGCCCAGGAAGAATTCGTTGAGCGGTATCGCGTGCTGGATGTAGCTCCAGCTGTACAGGTGCGTCGAGAGCGACTCGAGCGATTCCGGGGATTCGGGCAGCGTCTGGCGGATGGCGTAGAAGAGCGCGATCAGGATGGGGAACTGGAGCAGCATCGGCCCCAGGCAGCCCAGCGGGTTCACGCCCGCTTCCTTATAGAGCTTCATCATCTCTTCCTGCCGGCGCTTCGGGTCGCTGTACTTCTTGTTTATCTCCTGGATACGCGGCTGCACCTGCTGCATGGCGCGCGATTGGTGCAACTGCCGGCGCGTGAGCGGGAACGTGACGAGCCGGATGACGATGGTGAAGGCAATGATCGCGAGCCCAAAGCTGCCGAAGAGGACGTTATTCAGGATGATGAGGAAGTTCATCATCGGGTCCAGGAGTATAGGCGTGAAGATATCGCCGATGACCCCGATCATCGCGCGACCTCCACCACGGGGACTTCCACGAGCGTGCGGCGGTCCGGGTCGGCGCGGAACAGCTTGCCGTTGGTTGTCGCGACGTAGGCCATGTCCCCGGCCACGGTTATGCCCGCGCGGATGGTGCCGCTATCGCTCACGGAGACGCGCTGATACTCGGTCCCATCGGCCGTATTGATGAAGTGGACGGCCCCATGGTCCGCGACCACAAGCGTGCCTTTGACGACGACCGGGCTTGCTTTCACCTTCGCTTTCGCATCATACGGCTTCCACTTTGTCTGCATTGTAGTTATGTCGAGTGCGTACACCTTTCCGGAGAAATCGCCGAAGTACGCGACCCCTCCTTTTCCCTCGCTCGCGGGTACGAAGGCAGGCGTCGTCCAGACCCAATCGGAGGTCGCGAAGGCTGGACCAACCTGTCCTCCGGTATCGGCGTTGAGGACATAGACGCGCTTCCCGAGGCTCGGGACGAAGAGTTGCGAATCGCCGAGCATGGCGATCGCGGCGACGGAGCCGCTCGCCTTGAACGGCTTCTGCCAGGTGCGGCTGCCATCCGACACCTTTACCGAGACGACCTCGCCCTCCATGGTCGCGACGATAACCGTGTCGTTCCCGGAGGCGTCTTTGCGAGCGATGGGGCTCGCCCAGATGCCGCCGCCCATATCGATCCCGCCCTTCGGCCACCCCGGCGCGATGCCGCCATCGTTCTTGCGGATGGCGTAGAGGCGGTTCTCTGTGGTCCCGAACACGAGCAAGTCGCCGCTGAGGGCGGGGCCGCCGACGATCTTGCCCTTGATATCGGCCGGAGTCTGGATGCGCTCGCCCTGGCCGTCGGCGGCGCGCACGCGGTAGAGGTCGCCATCGTAGCTGGCAAGATAGAACGTATCCCCGTCCCTCACGGGCGCGGTGTACACCGCTTTCAGCTTGTAATCGCTGGTCTTGGCCTGGGCGTCCGTGGGGAATTTCCAGAGGAGCGGCGCCGCGGCGGGTCCAGGCGGGACATTCGTGTCGGCGATAGCGTTGGCGGGGTTAAGGTCGACCGCGCTGAAGCGGTCCTTCTTCCGGAAATAATAGGCGGTGGAGTTATCGACGGTTGGAGTGGCCCAGCCTTCAGGGTTCTTGATGCGGCCACAGGCGGTGGCAGTCAGCGCGAAGACGACGAGCAGGAGCCCCACGGCGAGCATGCGGGGGTGGTTCACGCCGAGATCGTAACAGGGGCGTGGCTCTGGGGACAGCCGAGGGGGGCGCGACCTCCCGCGCCTGTCGAGAAGACTCGGACGCGAGCGAATAGCCAGGAAAGACGGCGCGCGGAAGAATGCCAGGCCGTTGCGCCTGTGACTGGCTTCACGGGCCGGCGGGAAAGGCTGCGGCGTCCGGCCTGTGATCCTACCTCTCACGGACCAGGCGGCATGTTTCACGTGAAACGCCTCAGCGGGTGCTCAGCGCCCGAAACGCGAAACCCTTCCACGTGATGCTCCTTGGCGCGCCGCGGAGAACCCGCCCGTCGCGCGAAAACGGCGGCGCGGTTCACGTCAAACTCCCCGCGCGCCGTTGGGCGACCGCCGCAATGAGCATTGCCGATGGCCGTCCCAGAGGGCCGTGAACGGGACGAATGTTTCACGTGAAACATCCTCAGGGGACAGGGTCGAACCCGCTCCCGCCCCACGGCGTGCACCGTGCCAGCCGCCGCAACGCCAGCCAACCCCCACGTATCGCACCGTAACGCTCAATCGCCTCCACGGCATACGCCGAGCACGTCGGCTCGAAACGGCACGCCGGGGGCAGCACCCGCGACAGCGTGCGCTGGTAGCCTCGAATCACCCAGATCAGCAGTCTCCTCATGCCCCGCCTTCGCGCTCCACAACGCCCGCCCGGCGCAGCCCCGCCTCCAGGCATCGTTGGAGCTCCGCATACGACGCCTCCACTGAACCGGCGCGTGCCACAACCACGATGTCGGTACCCGGGACGATGGCGATTCGACGGAAAATGTCGACCAATCGCCGCTTCACCCTGTTCCGGTCGACCGCCCGCTTCGCGAGCCGCTTCCCCACCGCGAACCCCCACCGCACGTCACCGCTGCCGGTCTGGCGATGGCGGATAACAAGAAGGGGACCGCTCACCACGGTCCCCTGTCGATACGCCGTATCAAACTCCTCGCCCTTGCGGAGGGAACGGCGTGCTGCCATGAGCTCCAGCTTACACGACGGTCAGGCGCTTGCGGCCCTGGCGCCGCCGCGCCTTCAGCACGAGGCGCCCCGCCCTCGTCGACATCCGGTGCATGAATCCGTGATTGCGCTTACGCGGGATGCGGTGCGGCTGGTAGGTGCGCTTGGTCGACACGGGCGGGACTCCTCGATTGGCGTGAAAGCGGATGCTACCACGAGCGCCGCATCGAGACGAATTCGGCGACCTCAGGCGATCCGGGCGTGCATTGGCGCGACCGCGGCCCGGGCCGGGGCCGGTACGCCACCCCTCTCTCGCCCCAGATCCCTGGCCCGGGTTGCGGGAGGTGCTGTCTGTGCAGCGCAGCTAGCGGTAGGCGGCGAGGTAGTGCGCGTAATGGTCCATCACCAACTCGACATAACCCTTGGTCTCCGGGATGTCGATGCTTTCCACCAGGTCCGGCGCCGCCAGCAACCGGCCCCTCGCTGCCCAGCGGTCGGCGTTGCCCGGCCCCGCGTTATACGCTGCGAGCGCGAGGTAGGCGTTCCCTGACCGGCGGAGCTGCCCCGCGAGGTAGTTCGCCCCAAAGCGGATGCTTACCGCCGGCCGGAAGAGGTCTTCGGCGGCAAAATCGATCCCCAGCGACTGCGCGATCGCGCTGCCGGTCTCCGGGATCACCTGCGTCAGCCCGAGCGCACCCGCGGGCGACCCCGCTGCCGCGTCCCAGTAGCTCTCCTGGCGGATGAGCGCTGCCAGGAACAGCGGGTCGAGGTTGTTGAGCCGCGCCTGTGCATCGACCACCGTGAAGTAGTCCAGCGGGTAGGCCAGCCGGAGGAGGTCGACCGGCGCAGACTGCCAGGTGGCGCCGGCCTGGCTCCGCAGCCGCACTGCCAGCTGGGCCGCGACCGACGGCAGCCGCGCCTCGCTCGCCTCCTTCGCGAGCGCCAGCGTGGCCCACGCGTCGGCACCGCGGGCCGCGTCTATGATCGCGGACTCGGCTTCGCCCGAAAGGCCAACGGAAACGAGCTCATTTGCGGCCGTCCGGGGCGCGGTGGAGAGCGCGCCGGGCACCACGCCGGCGAGCCAGCTCTCGAGCGCCGCCCAATCGGTGGCGGCGGGCGCTTTCATCGCGACGTACCGCACGTCGAGTGCTGCCACCTGTCCCAGCACGCGCGCGGCTTCGACGCCATAGAAGCTGAGCGGGTCCGCCCGGACCGCCGCCGCGTAGGCATCGCTCGCGCCGGGCGCGCCGGAGGCGGCGAGGGCGCGGCCCTTCCAATAGAGCACCCGCGCATCGGCGGCGATGGCGAGCCCATCCCACGCGGCGACTGCGCCCGCCGGGTCGCCGGAGGCGAGCAGCACGTACCCCGCCCGGAACGCGGCCTCCTGCGTGAACTCGCCCGCAGGACCGGCCGTCACGAGCGCGACGTACCGTTGCGATGCCCCGCGCGCATCGCCAGCGCTCTCCGTGACGCGTGCCGCCCAGTAGCTCGCGCGATGCCGGTAGGAGGCATCGGCCGCCGCCGAGCGGTCGTAGGCGGCGACGGCCCCGGCCGCATCGCCGAGGTCCTCCAGCGCCGCGCCGAGAAAGAAGTTTCGGAACGCCACCGCCTGCGGCGCCAGCCCCGGTTCAGCAATCGCGGCCTGGAGCACGCGTCTCGCGTCCACGGGGCGGCCCGCCCGGTAGTATGCGAGGCCTTCATCACCGGCGTTCACCGGCTCGCCGGCGGCGCGCAACTCGGCCACGACCACCAGCGCAAAGCGCGACGCCGGCGTGAGGTCCATGATGCGCCGGAGCTCGTTCGCCCAGGCGGCGCTGTCGCCCGCCGCTTTCTTCGCCTGCGCGAGCTGGTAGCGCACCGCGCCGTCCTCGCGCACCGCGAGCGCGCGCGCCAGCCAGGCAGCACGCGCCGCCGGGTCGCCCTCGGCATCACCGAGACCACGGAGCGCGCCCACCACGAGGTCGCCCGGGGCGTTCGAAGCGGCGATGCGCTGCCACGCGGCACGCGCCTCGGCACGCTGGCCCGCCTTCACGGCGGCGGTCGCGTATTCGTTCAGGACATAAGGCTGCATCGCGTCGGTGGCATCGGCGAAGGCGAACGGCTTCAGCACGCTGGCCGCTTCGGGCCACTTTTCGGCCTCGTTCAGGCGTTGGGCGAGCACGAACGCGGCGCGCCGGGCCACCGCGCTGCCGCCCGGCGCGGCCGCGAGCGCAGCGCGAGCAGCATCGGTAGCCCCGTCTGCGTCGCCGGCCTCGTTGCGCGCCAGCGACGCGCCGAGCAGCGCCTCCGCGCGCTCGCCGGACGCGTTCGCGCGGTCCGCGACCGCCTGGAAGCTGGCCGCGGCCTCGGCGAACTGGCCTTCGCGGAGCAAACGGGTGGGGTCTTCGAGCGCGGGGTTCGGCGTAGGCGTCGCGGTCGGCTGGGGAGTGGACGCCGCCGCCGGGCCCGTGGACGTCGCCGTTGGCGTCGCGAGCAGGGAGCCATTGCCGCCGGGGCCAGCTGTCGCGATCGGGTTCGCCGCCGCCCGCTCGTCGCCGTCTCGCGCGAGTACGATGATGGTGGCGGCCACGCCCGTCAGCACCGCCAGGGCCGCAATGACCGTGGCAGACACGCGACGGTTGCGAAGCAGGCGCAGGAGATTGCGCTTCCGTTCCACCCGCCGGATGCTAGAAACGGCTTCGGGCGGCGTCCAGCGCGTTACTCGCCATGACAAAAGGTTGGTTTACCGCGTGTGACCGAGACCAGCAGCCCCCGCGCCATGATTTCCCCCGCCGCCACGAGCGTCCTCGGCTCGCCGCTTCCGGCCCTCGCCGAAGCTACGCACGCACTCAACGCCTGGCTCGAAATCGACCTCGATGCGCTCGATGCGAACGTGCGGACCCTGCGCGGCGCGGTCGGGCCAGCGGTCGAACTGATCGCCATCGTAAAGGCGAATGCGTACGGCGCGGGGGTCGCCGGCCTGGCGCCGGCGCTCGAGGCGGCGGGCGTCGACCGTTTCGGGGTCGTCTGGGTAACCGAGGCGCTGGCCCTGCGCCGGTTCGGGTGCCGCCTCCCAATCCTTGTCCTCGGGCACGCCTTCCCGGAGGAGGCCGAGGAGGCGGTCCGACAGGACATAACGCTCACCTGCCATAGCCTCGCCCTTGGCGAAGCGCTGTCGCGGGCGGCCGTACGGCTGGGGAAGGTCGCGCGGGTGCACGTCCACCTCGACTCGGGGCTGCACCGCGAGGGCGTCTCGCCGAAGGAGGCGGTCACACTGGCGAACGCGCTTCGCGGCTTGCCGGCGCTCGAAGTGGAGGGCCTGAGCACCCACATGGCCAACGCCGATGAACCCGACGACTCGTACAGCGAACTGCAGGCCGCGCGCTTCGCCCCCGCCTGCCGGGAGCTCGACTGGATCCCCTATCATCACGCGGCGAACTCGGCGACCTCGTTGCGGCGCAGCGCGGCGCGCTACCAGGGCGTGCGCCTCGGCCTCACGCTCCACGGCGTCCTGCCGGCGAATACGCCGGGGCCGGCCCTCCACCCGATCCTGGCGCTCAAGGCCCGCCTCGCGCGCGTCAGCGAGGTCCCGGCGGGCGATGGCGTCGGCTACGGCCTCACCTGGCGGGCGAAGAAGCCATCGCGCGTGGGACTGGTGCCCGTGGGCTACGCCGACGGCTGGCCACGCGCGCTCGGCAACCGGGGCTATGTGCTCATCGCCGGGCGCCGCTGCCCGATGGTCGGGCGGGTGATGATGGACCAGTTCGTGGTGGACCTCAGCGCGCTCCCGGCGCCCCCGCGCGAAGGCGACGAGGTCGTGCTGCTCGGGACGCAGGGGGGCGAGCGCATCACTGCGGACTCCGTCGCCGAGCTCGCGGGGACCATCCCCTGGGATGTCGTCGCGTCGCTCCAGGCGCGCCTCCCTCGGCTGTTCCACCGCGGCGGCCGTGTAGAACGCGTGGTGGCCACGTGACGAGGCCAAAACCGGCCCGCAAGCCGGTCTCCAAAGAACGCAAAGCCCGGGTGCAGGCCTTCATCTGGTGGCACTCGTGGTACTGGCTCGCCGGCGCCGTCGTGCTCTTGCTGCTGGCAATGCTGCTGAAGTCGCTGTAGCGGGGCCATTTCCCCCAACGCCGGCGCCCCGCCTACCATGACGGAGCCCCCGAGGAGGCTCGATGCGGCGATTCCTGCCCGTGTTCCTGGCCCTCACGCTCGCCACCCTATTCCTGGCGGCGTGCGGCGGCGACGACGACGGCTCCCCCGGCGCGACGGCCACGCGGCCCGCATCACCCGGGCCCAGCGCCTCGGCGGCGGCCACGCAGGCAACCGCGGCCGCCGCCGCGACGCCGGCCGGCCCGGCCGATTGCCCGGTATCCGATGCGAGCCTCTGCGGCTTCGCCGCCAGCGTCCAGGCGTCGCTCCAGAAGGGCTCCGTCGACCCGGTTATCGATGCCACGGAACGCCAGGACGTCACCTGCAAGGGCGCCGACACGAAGCCCACTGACGCGACAGCCGCGGTGTGCAAGGGCAAAGCCGCGGGCGAGGTAGTCACCGGGTACCTGACCGGCACCCGCAACAGCGAGGGCGGCTTCGTTTCGCGCGCGGCGCTCAGCCAGGTTTACGCACGCTGGGGACTGAACCCGCCAGCCCAGGTCAGCGACGACTATGGTGGCGGTCTGCTGCGCCTCATGACGATCGGCTCGCCCTCCCGGGATGGCTGCACCGGCTGCCACGTGCTCGTGTACAGCTGGATTGAGCCGTTCCAGCCGGGCGACGACCGCTACACGCGGAAGGCGTTCGTCCTGGATGTGGAAAAACTGGCGTCGTGGAAGATTTCGCTTTCGACCAGCGGCGTCATCCTGCCATCCGAGGCGGACGCGATCCTCCTTGGCGGCACGTACGAGGGCCGCACGTACCAGCGCTGGAACCCCGCGGATGGCACGAAGCCGGCCGGGACGGGCGGCATCTACTTCGGGAAGAGCATCGCCGTCGCGGGCGCCGGCGAGTGCGTAAACGACCGCGCCGCGCCATTGAAGACGGCGGCGGTGCTCGATTGCCTGGCGGACGGTACGAAGGTGACCGTGGTGGGCGGCCCCAGGACCGTCGACGGCACGCGCTGGTGGCGCGTGCTGCACCCCAACCCGGGCGTCGCCGCCGGCTGGATCGCGGCGGACAACCTGAAATAGCCCCCGGCAGGGACAACACGCCGTCCACCCGAGACAACGCGTCCGCGGGACTGTACATAAGAGTGACCGAGGACGTGCCGTCCGCGTCTCCGCATGGACATAAGCCAATGGTCGGACCGTGCGGATTCCCCGATGGCCGGGGCGCGTTGCGAGCGCCGGAGTGCCCGCCCGCCGCGCGTGCATGCCGAGAACCGGCGCAGCCTCGGGCCTCGGAACTCGGCCCTCGGCCCTCGGCCCTCGGCCCTTCCCGTATGATTGCCCCGCACAGGAGGAATCCCAAATGAGCAGCCAGCCAATCCCGCCTGGGACTACCGTCCCGGCGCCAGAGGTGCAGGAGGTCTCGGATGGGATCTTCGCCTACGTCCAGCTCGATGGCAGCTGGTTCCTGAACAACGCCGGCTGCATCCGCGGCGCCCGCAGCGCCACGCTCATCGATACGGTGGGCACCGAGGCGCGGGCGCGCGCCTGGCACGCGACGGTGGCGAAGCTCACCGGCCTGCCCGTCTCGGCGCTGATTAACACGCATCACCACGCCGACCACACAAATGGCAACTTCATGTTCTCGCCGCCCGCGGCGGTCATCGCGCAGGAACGCTGCCGGGAAGAGATGGTCGCGAACCCCGGCTTCCCCCGCCGCAGCCCGCTCTTCCCGAACACGGATTTCGGCGATTGCCCACCCACGCCGCCCACCGTCACCTTCGCCGAGCGCATGGAGGTCTTCGTCGATGACCTGCGCATCGAGCTCATCAGCGTCGGGCCGGCGCACACCACGAATGACCTCGTGGCCTGGATCCCGGACAGGAAGCTGCTCTTCAGCGGCGACGTGATCTTTAACGGCGGCACCCCGTTCGCGGTGTTCGGCTCTATCGCCGGCTGGTTCGAGGCGCTCGACACGATCCAGGCGCTCGGCGCGGAGACGATCGTGCCCGGCCACGGCGCCGTCTGCGGCCCGGCCGCGATGGAGGAGGTGCGCGCGTACCTGCGCTTCATCGACGCCGCCGCCCGGCGCGGCTTCGAGGCGGGCACGCCCCCACTCGAGCTCGCCCGCGGCCTCGAGCTCGGCCCCTTCGCCCACCTCTGCGACCCCGAGCGCATCGTCGGGAACCTGCACCGGGCGTATTCGGAGCTACGCGGCGAACCGCGCGGCGCAGCGCTGCCGCTGATGGAGATGTTCAGCGAGATGGTCGAATACAACGGAGGCCAGCCCCTCCGCTGCCTTGCCTGACACCGTGCCGGGCGACATCGAGCTGCTCGAGGCCGAAATCGACACGCTCTGGGCCCGCGATGCCCGCGGACGGCTGGTCCGGCGCGAACCCGGCGGGCGCGCCGCCCCGCACCTGGCAGTGGCCATCGCCCCGGATGGGAAGACGATCGTAGCGGTGGGCGCGGCCGTGCCGAATGCGCTCGCGCTCGCTGTACGCGAAGCTGCCGCGGCGGTACCGCCGGCGCGGGCAGGCGGAGTCCCGGCGGCGGTCGGCCGGTGCCGCGAGATCCTCGAAGGTCCGCTCGGCGCGCTCGTGCTGACGTCCGGCCCGAGTTACGTCGTGCCCGGTGGGACGGCGTTCGCCTCCCGCGCTACGGTCCATCGCTCCGATGACGCAGGCGCCGGGGCGTTCCATTTCAGTGCCCCGGCGGAGGCGAACTGGAGCGCCGAGGAGTGGCGGTTGCTGCTGGCGGGCGCGCTCGGGCCGTGGGCCATCGCCACCGTGGGCGGCGAGGTAGCGGCCATCTGCCACAGCGCCCGGCTGGCCCCTCGCGGCGCCGAGGCCGGTGTCTGGACCCATCCGCGGTATCGTGGACAGGGCCACGCGGCCGCCGTCACCGCCGCCTGGGCGTCTCTGATCGCCCCCAGCGGGCGATACGCCTTCTACAGCACCGCCGCCGAGAACCTGTCGTCGCAGCGCGTAGCGGCGCGCCTCAAGCTGCGGCCCATCGGCTGGATCTGGCAGCTCGCCACCGGCGCAAGCGACGCCCCGTAACGGGACCGCGCGGTTCCCCACCTGGCTCCTGGCTGCGACGCGCTCCCGCGCTCGCCCGCGGCCGGCAGTCCGGGCGCGAAGCCCACATCGACAGTAAATGTGCAACGCGTTATAGACCTGCACGTAACGATTCTGTAAATTGACGCCCTGTCCCGAGTGGGACAGCAGCGGCGTGAGCCTCCTGTGCGGCAGCGGGCGGTTCGTGCACGCGATCTGCAGGAGAGAGCAAGCGGCAATGAACAAAACACTTTTGGGGGCGGCAGCTTTGCTGTTGGCCGGAGGGAGCTGGCTCGCCGGCACCCCCGGCACCGCCTTGGCCGATTCGTACTGTAACGGCCAGTTGGCGACGATCGTCGTCTCCGGCCCGAACAAGACCACCAACGGCACCGCCGGCGACGATGTCATCGTCGGCACCTCCGGGGCCGACATCATCAATGGCCAGGGCGGCGACGATGTCATCTGCGGCGGCGCCGGCAACGACCGCCTCATCGGCAGCGATGGCGACGACCAGCTCTTCGGCCAGGACGGCAACGACCAGCTCTATGGCAACGACGGCGACGACCTGCTCGTCGGCGGCGGCAATAACGACCAGCTCTACGGCGATGCCGGCAACGACTTCCTTTCGGGCGATTTCTTCAACCCGAGCGAGGTCGAGCCGACCGTCAATCTGCTCCAGAGCACCGATGGGCCGCAATCGCAGTCCCTCGCGCTCAGCGAGTTCGATGTCCCCGAGGAGCACGGCTGGAACTTCGGCAACGACATCCTTCGCGGCAACGAAGGCGATGACATCCTCGTGGGTGGCCTCGGCAACGACGACCTCGATGGCGCTGCCGGCGACGACACGCTCATCGACTTCCTCGGCGCCGACAAGCTCCGCGGCGGGCCCGACAACGACTTCCTGCTCGCGGTCCTCGACGCCAACCCGGACGTCGATGGCGAAACGGGCGACGACGTGGTCATGGGCATCGCCGATTGCGGCGCCAACAGCCTGTACTTCTGCACGGTCGCCAACCCCGTGAGGCTCAAGGGCGGCTATGGCAACGATGTCCTCATAGCCCACCTCATCGATGGCGACCTGGCGATGGACGGGGGCTACGGCGACGACCTGCTGATGGCCCACACGGTCACCGGCAACGCCGTGCTCGATGGCGGCTCCGGCTCGAACGACGCCTGCATGTACCACGACATCGGCGGTACGGTGACGACACCGCGTTGCGAATTCCCCTAGGGTCTCCAGTCCCGGGTGGAACCGCTCGGAGGGGCCTGCAACCGCGGGCCCCTTCTTGTGAGCCGAGATCGCGGGCGGCCATCCCGGAGGCGGAGGGGCCACGACGCCCCCATACCGCACGATAGCGCGCCGCGCGGGCGGCCGTCGTAAGCTGCGTGCGATGAGCGCCACCAACGCCGCCATGCCGGATACGCGCGGGCTGAACTTCTTCGCTGCCGACCCGAACCTCGCGTTCGCGCTGCGCCAGCATGCAGCCCCCGCCGATGCCGAGCGCGCGGTGCCGCTGCTCCACGACCTCGGGGCCGTCGCCGGTGAGGAGCTGGATAAGCTGGCCATGCTCGCCGACCAGCACCCACCGCAGCTCGTGACCCACGACCGCGAGGGTCGCCGCATCGACGAGCTCGTCTACCACCCGGCCTATATTGAGATGCAGAAGCTCGGCTTCTCCCGCTACGGCTTCGCCGCGATGTCCCACCGGCCGGGGGTGCTCGGCTGGCCCGGGCGCATCCCGCAGGTGGTGAAATACGCGCTTTCGTACCTGTTCGTGCAGTCCGAGTTCGGGCTCTTCTGCCCCATTTCGATGACCGACTCCGCGGCCCGCGTGCTGAACCTGTTCGGCTCGCCCGAGCTGCGAGCGCACTACGTCCCGGGGCTCACGAGCACCGATTTCGGCGAACTCTTGCAGTCCGCCCAGCTCCTCACCGAGCGCACCGGCGGCAGCGATGTCGGCGCGAACGAGTGCGTCGCCGTCCCGGCCGCGGACGGGACCTGGGCCCTGACCGGCGAGAAGTGGTTCTGTTCGAACGCCGGTGCGGACGTGCACCTGACGCTCGCGCGGCCCGCGCGCGCTCCCGGCGGGACGAAGGGCCTCGGCATGTTCCTCGTGCCGAAGCTCCTCCCGGACGGCCGCCGCAACAGCTACGTCATCCGCCGCCTGAAAGAGAAGCTCGGCTCGCGTTCGATGCCGAGCGCGGAATACGAATTCGACGGCGCGACGGCGTACCCCGTGGGCGAGCTCGACCGCGGCTTCGCGCAGATGGCCGAGATGATCAACGTGTCGCGGTTATCGAACGGCATGCGTGCAGCCGCGATCATGCGCCGCTCGCTGCTCGAAGCCGTGGTCCACGCCCGCGGGCGCGCCGCCTTCGGCAAGCCGCTGTTCGAACAGCCGCTGCTGCGTGAGCAGATCTTCGCGATGACGCTCGAGAGCGAGGCGGCGCTCGCGTTCGTGCTCTTCGCCGCGGCGCAACTGGATGCCGCCGATTCAGGCTCCGAATCCGCCGCGCAGGTGGTGCGCATCGTCACGCCGCTAATCAAGTACGCCGTCTGCCGGCAAGCGCGCGGCGTCGCCGGGATGGCGATGAACGTCCGCGGCGGCAACGGCTACATCGAGGAATGGGTGAACGCGAAGCTGCTGCGCGATGCTCACCTCGGCAGCATCTGGGAAGGCGCCGAGAACATCGTCGCGCTCGATGTGGCCCGTGCCGCGCTGCGCGAGCAGGCCCACCACGCGCTCTTCCGCGAACTCGATACACGCCTCGGAGGACTCCGTGACAGCGATGTCCGGCGCGAAGCCGAGCTGCTCGCCGCCGCGCTTGCCGGCGCCCGCACGCGCTTCGAAGCCCTCCTGGACACAGACGCGGCCACCCGCGAGCCGCGCATGGCCGCGATGTGCGACCGCCTCGCGGCGGTTGTGTGCTGCGCGCTGCTGTTCGAAGAAGCCGACATGCAGGTGACGGCCGGCGGTGGCTACCGCAAACTGCTCATCGCCACCGAATACCGCCGCCGCACCCTCGACCGCTCGGACCCCCTCGACCTCACCCCCGCCGGCGCCCGCTGGCTCGACGAAGTGGTCGATTGGGGCGCAGTGCCCGCGGAGGCGGTGCGGGGGTAGGCGCGCGGAGCGGGAGGCATGCGCCCAGCGTGCCGGCCCCCGCGGCGGGGTCGGTTCGAGTCGAGGTTTGGCCGCTCGCTGACGCGCGCGGTCCCGTTCGCGCGTCGGCGCCGATGCTGCCAGGCCCCGTTGCCCCCACATTGGGCCAACATTGGAATCCTCTCATGTATTTCAAAGCTTTCTGTGCTCCCATAGAAGCTGCGATGAAGATTCTGCTGGTGGAGGATGAGGTGCGGCTGGCGACGGCCGTGCGGCGCGTGCTGGAAGAGGAAGGCCACAACACCGATTGGCTGGCCGATGGCGGCCTCGCGCTCGCCAAAGCCGAGGACGAAGAGTACGACATCATCCTCCTCGACGTGATGCTCCCCGGCCTCGATGGCTACGCCGTCGCCCGCAGCCTGCGCGCCCAGAAGAGCACGGTCCCAATCCTCATGCTCACCGCGCGCGACGCCATCCACGACCGCGTGAAGGGGCTCGACGCGGGCGCCGACGACTACCTTGTGAAGCCGTTCGCGCTGGCCGAACTGCTGGCCCGCGTCCGCGCCCTCGGGCGGCGGGCGAAGATGGCGGGCGGCGCCGAGCCCGACGCCCTCAAGGTCGGCGACCTGGAGCTGGACCTGCGCAGCCACGAGGCCATCCGCGCCGGCCAGCGCATCGAGCTGACGGCGAAGGAGTTCTCACTACTCGAAACGCTCATGCGCCACCCCGGCCAGGTGATGACGCGCTCGCAGCTCCTCGATAGCGTCTGGAGCTACGATGTCATGACTGAATCCAACGTCGTCGACATCTATATCCACTACCTGCGCAACAAGATCGAACGCAATTCGCCCGAAAAGCTCATCCGCACGGTGCGCGGCGTTGGCTATTCGATCAGGGCAGGCTGATGTTCACACGTGCCCGCATGCTGCTCGCCGCGTGGTTCGCGGGCGCGCTCGCCGTGACCATCATCGCCATTGGCGCCGTCGTCTACGCGGTTGTCCGCAACAACCTGGACCAGCAGCTCGATGACAGCATCCGCGCGAGCAACGCCGAATTGCAGGCCGGCGCGAAGATGCCGCCGAAGGGCCCTCCTCCTGGTGGTGGTCCGGGTCCCTCCGATGGCGACGGCGACGACTATTCCCGCCGCCTCGCCGGCATCTCCAGCGACATCTTCTACGTCATCACCGCCGCGGATGGCACCATCCAGGGCAACCCGCGCAACGTGGACACCGCGGGTATCGATTTCGCGGAGCTGGCGAGCGCGGCCGGGAGCGGCCAGTACTGGGGCGACATCTCCAGCGGGGGCACTCGCTACCGCGTGACGACATCGCCGTGGTCCGGGACGGCCGGCGGGTACCTGACCGTGGGGCGTTCGCTGGAATCCCGCGACCAGCAGTTGCGGTCCCTCCTGCTCGTCCTCGTCATCGGCGGGTTGAGCGGCGTGGTGCTTTCGGGCGCGGGCGGCCTCTGGCTCGCGGGCCGCGCGCTCGTGCCGATCCGGCGCTCGCTCGATACCCAGCGCCGCTTCGTTTCCGATGCCTCGCACGAGCTGCGGACGCCCCTCGCGGTGGTGCGTGCGAACAGCGAGCTGCTGCTGCGCCACCTCGATGCGACCGTCGAGTCGCGGCTGGACCAGGTCGAGGCGATCACACTCGAAACCGAGCACATGACGCACCTCGTCGAGGACCTGCTGACGCTCGCGCGCGCCGATGAGGGCGCTGCCAACCTCGCCCTCGGGACCGAGGACCTCGGCGCCATCGTGGAGGAGGTGGGCCACGAACTGGGCGCGCTCGCCGAGCTGCACGGCGTGCGGCTGGCCGTGGAGACATCGCCGGCGGTGGTCGCCGGCGACCGCCAGCGGCTCCGGCAGCTCGCCGTCATCCTCATCGACAACGCCCTGAAGTACACCCCGGAAGGCGGCCGCGTGGCCGTCCGCTGCAGGGTGGTCCGCAAGCACGCCGAGTTCTCCATCACCGATTCGGGGCCGGGCATCCCCGCCAAGGACCACGACCGCATCTTCGACCGCTTCGTGCGCCTCGATTCGAGCCGCACCCGCAGCGCCGGGGGCAGCGGGCTCGGCCTCGCCATCGCACAGTCGATCGCGCAGGCGCACGGCGGGCGCATCAACGTCGAATCGCAGGCGGGCCACGGCGCCACGTTCGTCGTCCGGCTGCCGCTACAGTAGCGGGAAAGTTAATCCGGCCTAACGGTTCTAATCGTTATCACATCGAGCGCCCGTAGCTTGCGGGAGACACAGGCAAGAACCTCCGGGAGGTGTGAGCAATGGTGAAGCAGGGTCGTGGCGGGCCGCAGCGCGATGACGGCCGGGCGCCGGCGCCGAAGCGCTCCGGATGGAGGAGCCGCAAGCCGGGCCGCCTGGCTTCGAGCATGGTCGGCCTGAGCGCGGCCGCCATTGCCTCCGTCTATGCGGTTGGTTACTTCCACACCGAAACCTCGGGACTCAGCCTCTCCGCGCTGCCCGATGCAGCCGCGGCAGTGCAGGCGACGAGCACCCCCGTCTCGCGGCAGCCCTCGATTGCCTCGAACCAGGGCACGAACCAGAGCGCGCCGCGCGCCACACCCACGGCGGCCCCGGGCGCCAGCTCCGCGAGCGCCCTCTACAAGGACGGCAGCTACAAGGGCGTCGGGACGAGCCGTCACGGGAACATCGAGGCGACGGTCGTCGTCTCCGGCGGCAAAATTGTCTCCGCCGCCATCACCAACTGCCAGACACGCTACCCCTGCTCCGCCGTCACGGCGCTGACGAACGAAGTGGTCGCGCGCCAGGGCGTTCCCGTCGACTACGTCTCCGGCGCGAGCGATAGTTCGCAGGCGTACCGCGGCGCCGTCACCCGCGCGCTGGCCCAGGCGAAGGCGGTCTGATGAACGCGCCGGCGCCCGCAGCGAACCCGGCCTTGGTCGCCTCGGACATCTTCATGGATACGCTTGTGTCCATCGAAATTGTCGCTCCCGCCTCGTCCGAAGAGGCCGGCGCCGCGGCCGCGCGCGCTTTCGGCTGGTTCCGCGAAATCGAACAGCGCTGCACCCGCTTCGACCCCGCGAGCGAGCTGATGCGGCTTTGCGCCGAGCCTGGTAAGGCGATCCCCGTCAGCGCGCTGCTGTTCTCGCTGCTTGAATTCGCGCTCGCGCTCGCAGCCGAGACCGGCGGCGCATTCGACCCCACGGTCGGCGCGGCGATGGCCCAGCGCGGCTTCGACCGCAACTACCGCACCGCAACCGGAGCCGCGACTGGTGGGGAGCGAATCCCTGCCCGTGGCGTCGCGCAGCCCCCCTTTCCCGGCGCCGGCCAACCCGCGCGGGCGACCTACCACGACATCGTGCTCGACCCCGCGGCCAGGACGGTCACGCTCCTCCACCCGCTGACGCTCGACCTCGGGGCCGTGGCGAAGGGCTTCGCTATCGACCTCGCTGCCCACGAACTCGAGCCATACGACAACTTCGCCATCAACGCCGGCGGCGACATCTACGCCGCGGGGACGAACGCCGGCGGGGAGCCGTGGCGCATCGGCATCCGCCACCCGAGGTGCGATGGGGCGCTCATCGACGCGGTCACCGTCAGCGGCATGGCCGTCTGCACGAGCGGCGACTACGAGCGGCGCCGCCCCGGAAGCGCAGGCCACCACATCCTGGACCCCCGCGCCGGCGTCACCGCGGGCGCCTGCATCAGCGCGACCGTGGCTGCCCCGACCGCGATGGCCGCCGACGCCTTCGCCACCGCGGCGTTCGTCCTCGGCCCCGCGCGCGGCATCGCGCTGCTCGAACGGCACGGGCTCGAAGGCTTGCTCATCTCGCCCGCATTCGAACGAGCCCAGACCGCCGGGTTCGCGGGGTACCGCCGATGAGCGCGGTGACGTTCACGGCCGAGGCGCCCGCGCTGCGCTCCGTGCGCCGCTTTTTCCGCACGCCCAAGGGCATCCTGCTGCTCATTTTCACGTTCACGATGCTGCTCGCGGCGGCCAAAGGAGGCCCCGCGCTCGTGCTCCCGGGCGTGTTGGTGGCGATGTCCGCGGCGGCGGCCGTGGACGTTGCCGTGGCCCGGCTCGCTCGCCAGGCGTGGGTGTTCCCGAGCGGAGGGTTGCTCTCGGGGCTGATCGTCGCGCTCGTCCTCAGCCCACACGAGCCATTGGTTGTGCCCGCCGCCACGGCCGTGCTCGCGATCGCCAGCAAGCATCTCTTTCGCACCCGCTTCGCGAACGTCTTCAACCCGGCGTCGCTGGCGCTCGTGCTCGCGGCCGTGCTGTTCAAGAGCAACCAGAGCTGGTGGGGCGCGCTCCCGGACCTCGGCTGGCCGGGCGCGGCGGTGCTGCTCGTCACGGGCGCGTTCATCGCCGACCGCATCAACAAGCTGCCGCTCGTGCTCACGTTCCTCGGCCTCTATTTCACGCTGTTCACGGCCGCGAGCTTCACCGGCAACGCCGCCGGTGTGCGCGAAGTCTTCATCGCGCCCGATCTCCAGGCCGTCCTGTTCTTCGCCTTCTTCATGCTCGATGACCCGCCCACCTGCCCGGTCCAGTACCGCGACCAGGCGATCTTCGGCGCCATCGTCGCCGTCACCTCGTTCATGGTGTTCCAACTGTTCGGCTGGCTCTACTTCCTTCCGGCGGGCCTGCTTGTGGGCAACGCGTACGAAGGGCTCCGGCGCCGCTCGCGCCAGACCCGCCGCCGGGCGCCCGCGCCCACGCGCGCCTGACACGCGCACCAGGCCCGGCTGCTGTCTTGCGTCCGCGCTTGACTTACCCGGCTGGCGCCAGGTCCTGGGCGACGCCAAGCACGCCTTCGGCCGCGAGCGCACGGGCGGCGGCGGCATCCATCCCGAGTTCCCGCGCCAGGATGGCCGCGGTGTGCTGGCCGAGCAGCGGCGCCGGCCGCATCGCGACCTCCGACTCGCTCAGGTGGACAGGCGGCGCGAGCGTGTCCCACGGGCCACGGACGGGGTGCTCCACCGCCTGGATCATGCCGCGCGCATGCAGGTGCGGGTCGTGAAGCACGTCTTCGGTATCGAACACCGCCGATGCGGGCACGCCTGCCTCGGAGAGCTGCTCCATCGCCTCCCACTTCGTCCGCTGGCGCGTCCAGGCGCTCACGGCCTCCGTGATGGCGTCGCGGTTCGCCGCGCGCGATTCGATGGTGGTGAACCGGTCGTCCGCCTGCATCTCCGGGCGGTCGATGGCGATGGTCAGCGCGTCCCACATGCGCTGCGTAACGATGTGCATGTACACGTAGTCGTTCGGGCCGCCGGGGGCGCAGGGATAGAGCCCGGTGGCCGGCATGCCGGAGGCGCCGGACCCGCGGCGCGCGACCGGGCCGGGCCAGTGCTCCCGCAGCGACATCGGCATGCGCATGTAGTTCGCGACGGTCTCCTGCATCGAGATCTCGACACGCTGGCCCCGCCCCGTGGCCTGGCGCTGGATAATCGCGGCGAGGATGCCCATCGCCATGTGCATGCCGGAGCCGGTGTCTGCCACCGTGGCGCCCGGCTTCACGGGCGGGCCATCCGGCTCCCCGGTGACGCTAAAGGAGCCGCCGGCGGCCTGCGCCACCCAGTCGAAGCATTTGTAGTGCGCCCGCGGGCCGCTCAGCCCGAAGCCCTTGATCGTGCCGTAGATGAGCCGCGGGTTGATCTCGCGCAGCACGTCGTAACCGAGGCCCAGCTTCTCCATCGTCCCGAGGGTGAAGTTCTCGGTGACCACATCGAAGCGCGGTACGAGCGCGAGGAAGAGCGCCTTCCCGCGTGGGTCGCCAAGGTTGAGGGCGAGGCTCTCCTTGTTGTGGTTGAACGAGAGGAAGTAGAGCGAATCGATGTCGCCGCCGGCGACTGAGCGGCCGGGGTCGCCGCGGCCCGGCGGCTCGACCTTCACCACCTCGGCGCCGAACCAGGCGAGGTACTGGGTACAGCTCGTGCCCGCCTCGTACTGGGTGAGGTCGAGCACCTTGATGCCATCAAGTGCGGGCATGTCGCCACCTCCGTCGTATGGGGGAGAGTCTACCGAAACGTGCGGGCCGCCGGGGACACCACGAGCGGGCGCGAGGGCCGCCACCGGGAGCGGCCGCGTGTGTCGCGGTCCCGCGAGCCCTTACCCCTCGAACGGGATCTCGGTGTCGCCGAACACGATCGTGTCGCCCGCCTGCGCGCCGGCGTGGCGCAACGCCTTGCCGACGCCCCAGCGGTCGAGCCGGCGCTGGATCTCATCGTTCGCGCCTTCCATGCCGGTGTCCATCATCTCGACGAACTGCACGACGCGCCTGCCTTCGACGGCCCAGCGGTTCTCGCCCGCGGGGGCGACGGAGAAGCGCTCGCGGCTCTCCGGGCGAAGCACCGGGATCTCTTCGTTCGGCATGGTCGCGGCGCGCTCGCGCTCGGCCTGCACGAGCAGCATCAGCTCAGTCATCAGCGCGGCCGTGCCCTTGCCTTCGAGCGCGGAGATGATGCGCACCGGTTGCTTCACATGAGCGGCGAGCGCGGCCGCCGAACTCTCCGCCGCCCCCGGGTCCAGGTCCGACTTCGAAACCGCGACCGCGCGCGCGACCTCCTCCAGGTGCGGGTCGTAGGCGCGCACCTCGCCTTCGATGAGCTCGAAGTCCGTCACCGGGTCCGGCGAGGTGCTGTCGATGAGGTGCAGCAGCACGCGGCAGCGCCGGATGTGCTTGAGGAATTCGAAGCCGAGCCCGTAGCCCTCACTCGCGCCTTCCACCAGCCCAGGGAGGTCGGCCATGGTGAAGCGGTCGAAGGCAACGTTGACGACGCCGAGCATCGGCTCCAGCGTTGTGAACGGGTAGTTCGCGATCTTCGGCTTCGCGTTCGAAACCGCCGCCAGGAGCGTTGACTTGCCCGCGTTCGGCAGCCCCAGCAACCCGACATCGGCGAGCAGGCGCAGCTCCATGCGCAGGACCACGTCTTCGCCCGGGTGGCCCTTTTGGCTATACGACGGCGTCTTGTTCGTGCTCGTGGCGAAGCGTTTGTTGCCCCAGCCGCCACGGCCGCCGTGCGCGGCGAGGACTTCATCGCCGGGTTTCGCCAGGTCGGCCAGGAGGTCGCCGTTTTCGGCATCGTGGATAACGGTGCCGGCCGGCACGAAGAGCACGAGATCCTCGCCGTGGGCGCCGGTGCGCAGGTTCGGGCCGCCGTTGCCGCCGTCGCCGGCGCTGAACTTCTTCTTCGAACGGTACTGTTCGAGCGTGTAGACATCGTCCAGGGCGCGCATGAACACGCGGCCGCCACGCCCGCCATCGCCACCATCCGGGCCGCCGTTGGGGACAAACTTCTCGCGGTGGTAACTCACCACACCGTGGCCGCCACGGCCGCCACGCACTTCGATTTCAACTGCATCGAGCATCTCTCCATCTGAACAGAGAACGCGGCCGTTGGCGAGTGTCGATTCTCGCACCGCATCCGGGTAGCGCTGCAGCAGCCAACCAACGTGCCTGTGCCTGCGTAAAACGAACCGCCTCGTTGCCGACGCCTATCGGCGCACGTGCCCTGGTACGAGCGATGCCCAACACCCGTCCGCCCCCGCATTCCGGATCTCTCGAAGGATGGGCCAGCCATGAATGATGACAAGGATGATGGAGGTGAGGGTGTGGGCTTGTTGGGCATGGGCGGCTGGCCCCACCTTCGCAGATTCCTGTCACGGTTCAGCACCCGCGATCGCGCTGTTGGGATTCATTGATGGTTTGGCCGCGGGAAAACGTCCCGATACCACACATCGGCTACAGCCGAGACGGCGGAGCCCCTCCTGGGTGTGGGCTTCTGGGCCTCAACCCGACAATTCCCCGGGCTTTCCCCACACCAGAGCCAAACACCTCTCTAACGGAGCCCCCGTCCGCCATCGACCACGATCAGCGAGCCGGTGACGTAGCTGCTCGCATCGCTGGCGAGGTAGACGGCGGCCCCGGCGATGTCGCTGGAGGTAGCGAGGCGGCCGAGGGGGATATCGGCGCGCAGCTTTTCGCCCCAGCGGCTGGCGAACAGGTCGCCTGTGAAGTCGGTCTCGGTCCAACCGGGGGCGATGCCGTTGACGCGCACGTTCCGGTCGGCCCATTCGAGCGCGAGGATGCGCGTCATGTGGTCCAGCCCCGCCTTGCTCACGCCGTATACGTTCAGCCGCTCGAGCGGCGTGCTGCCGCCGACGGAGCTGATGTTGATGATCGAGCCGGCCCGCCCCGACTCGAACATGCGCTTCGCCACCTCCGTCGCGCAGAAGAAGGAGCCGCGCAGGTTGACATCGATGACGCTGTCCCAGTCCGCGACGGTGACGTACTCGGCACGCTTGTAGTACGGGCTGATGCCGGCGTTGTTCACAAGGATATCGATGGGCGCGAGCTCCCAGGCGGATTCCACCGCCCGGGCGATATCGGTGGGGTCGGTGTTGTCGCAACGCCTGGCGATGGCGTTGACGCCGAGCTCGCGGGCGGCCGCCTGGAGCTGCTCTTCGCCTCGGGCGGTGATGACGACACGCGCCCCGGCGGCGATGAACGCCTGCGCGATGCTGAACCCAATGCCCCGCGACCCGCCGGTGACCAGAGCGGTGCGCCCTTCGAGCGAAAACATGTCCTGCATGGCCGCCAGTCTACGTCCGGCCGGGGTGGCGGCCCACGGGCGATCCCGAGGCCGCGCGCACGGAAACGGCCCGGTCCCTGGTGGAAGGATCGGGCCGTCCGGAATGCGCCGGGGAGGCGAGGACTACTCGACTTCGACCGTGGCGCCGGCGTCGGTCAGCTTGGTCTTGATGGCTTCGGCCTCTTCCTTGTTGATGCCTTCCTTCACTTTCGTGGGGGCGGCTTCGACGAGGTCCTTGGCTTCCTTCAGCCCGAGGCCCGAGACGACCTCGCGGATCGCCTTGATGACGTTGATCTTGTTCTCGCCGAACGACTTGAGGACGACGTTGAATTCCGTCTTCTCTTCCTCGGGCTCGGCGGCAGGGGCGGCGGCGCCACCCGCGGGGCCGGCGGCCATCATCATCGGTGCGGCGGCGGTGATGCCGAACTCGGTCTCGATCGCCTTGTTCAGGTCGCGGAGTTCGAGGAGGGTCATGCCCTTGATGATTTCGAGTGCGTCTTCAACTTTTGCCATGGTGTGTGCTCCTGTGCTGGATTTGGTGCGGTGGTGTGCGTTTGGCCGTCCGAACGGCCGTCAGGCCGTGGCCCCTTCGAGCTGGTTCGCGCGCGATTCGATGAGACCCGCAAAGTTCCGCATGGAGGCTTGCAGCAGGCCGGCGAGGTTGTAGAGCGGGCTCTGCAGCTTGCCAATGACATCGGCGACGAGCTGTTCGCGCGATGGCAGCGTGGCGATGCTTTCGAGCTCGGCGCGGTCCAGCACCTTGCCTTCGAGCCAGCCGCCGTGGATGGTCAGCGCCAGGCGGCGGGCGCGCAGGTGCTCTGTCAGCAGCTTGACGGGCTGCACCGGGTCGCCCATACCGAAGGCCAACGCCGTCGGCCCTTGCACGATTTCGCTCATCTCCGGGCGGCCGGCGTTCGTCGCAGCCATCGCCGCGAGGGTGTTCTTGACGATCTTCACTTCCACGTTCGCGGGGCGCAGCGCGCGGCGAAGGTCGGTGAGCTGGGCGACGGTGAGGCCACGATAGTCGGCGCTGATGGCGATGGTGGACCGCGCCATGCGGTCCTGGATCTCGGCCAGCATCGCGACCTTGCGTGGGGTCGGCATAGGCGTCCTCCGGTCCTGGCGCCGCGCGTCCGGGGTCGAAGCCCCATGAGGCGCGGCAATTGGCTGGGCCGGAAAACGAAAGTCCCTGCCGCCGGGGCAGGGACGCGTCGCGCGGGGCAATGGAAGCCCGCAACGCAGCTATCTGCCTCGGCAGGCGCCTTTCGGCTTATCCCCCCGCCCGTGGGCGGTTCGCATAGGGACCTGCGGTCTCCGGCTACTCGTTGTCTGGAAGAGCGTACGGCGGCGGGTGCGTTATGGACAATCGCATCGGCGCCGTGCCGCCAGCCCGGGCGGCTACCGCTGGTTGAAGTAGCCGAACTCCCGGCGCTCGGCCTCCGAGCTCCAGCCCGGGCGCTGCACCTTGCTCGCCCTGGCGGCGCGCGCGAGCCGCTTCTCGGCGGCGAGTTGCTCCCGGAACCGTAGCATGTGGTCCGAAGGGACCTGGATTGCCGCCATGTAGCGGGCGTACGAGGGGTGGATGTTAACGATCATAGGTTTGGTGCTCCTGCCTGTAGATCCACCGTAGCGCCTTAACAGGCGCCGTGCTGTCCAGTTGGTGCAAAGACATAAAACTCCAATGAGTGCTATTGAGGGGGCCGGATCGTGAGGGTATTCGGCGCCGTGAAAACGCGCCCCGTCGCGAGGTTGTCCAGGACGAGCACCTGGTAGCCGTGGGCGTCCAGGAGGTCGACGGCGTGCGAGCCGACGAACCCGGCGCCGCCGGTCACCAGGATGCGTAGGGGGTGCCGTCGCCGTCGCCGTCTGTGTCCGTGATCCGTCTCATGGCCGCGACTTCCGTGTTTGGAGCGTGATGAGGGTGGCGAGGAGCGCGAGGCCGACGCCCGCGCCGGCCATGCCGGCGTGCACTCCCCAGAGGCTGATGGCGGCGGCCGCCAGTGCCGGCCCGCCCACAGCGCCCGCGCCTTCGGCGAAGAAGAACCAGCCGAGGGTGCGGCCGGCATTGGTGTGGTGTTCGGTCACATCGAGCACGCTGGCGTTGACAAGCGGCGCCGCCGCGGCCAGCCCTGCCGCAATCGGGACCATCGCGATGACGGCCAGCGGCACCGCCTCGGTGGCCGCAAGGGCGAGCAGGGCGATGCCTGCGGCGCCATAGAACGCCGGTGCGATGCGGAAGCGGTTCCCCGAAACGGAGCGGCGCCCCGAGACGTACATCGCAAGCACGGCCGCGCCGGCTGCCGGCGCCATGAGGACCACGGTCGCACCCAGCGAGAGGCCGAGGGTGCGCAGCAGGTAGGGGATGAGCACCGCCACCGAGCCCGACACGAGTGCGAAGTGGCCGAAGAGCAGCAGCGCCAGCGCCCCACGCGACTGGCCCGGCCGCGCCGGTGTGGCCTCGTTGGGACTGGCGCGATGGGCAGTGACAACGCCGGTGTTCGCGCAGGCCGGCCCCAGCAGGAGCACCTGGCCCGCCACGAGCGCAGCGGCGAACAGGAAAGCGGCGCGTTCGCCCCCTCCGAGGGTGAACAGTGGGGCGACCGCAAGGCCCGCGGCGCTGGCGGCGCCAGAGCTCAGGCCCAGGAGCGCCCCCGCGGTGCCGCGTTCGCCGCTGGCGCTGCGCGCGCCGACCGCGAAGAACAACACGAGCCAGAGCAACGCCACCCCCGTCGCGAGGAGCGCGACGCAGACGAGGAAACCGGTTGCGGTCTGGAAGGTGAAACCGGTAACGATCCCCGCCACTTCGAATGCGGCGCCGGCGCCGAGCAGCGCCTCCGCGCCGAGCCGTTCCAGGAGCCAGCCGCCGATGGGTGCGGTCGCGAGCTTGACGAAGCCGTATACGGCCAGCGCGTAGCCAGGCAGCGCCGACGGGGCGTTGAGCGTGGTAATCAGGTAGCTGTTGCCCCAGGCAAACACGAGGAACACCGTGAGCGCGTCCATCAGGAACGCAGCGGCGAGCATCCGCACCATGGGCGCGTCGGGCCAGGTCGCGGCGGGCTGCTTCACTTCAGATGCCACACGCACGAAGCGTATCCTTCCTCGCGCCGATGGCACTCAGCGTCCCGCGCCTACGGCTGGACGATGGGCAGCACCACCGTGAACGTGGTGCCCCGGCCGCGCGCGCTGTCCACCAGCACGGCGCCGCGGTGGCCGCGGATGATGCCGAGGACGGCGGCGAGGCCGAGACCGCGGCCGGTGAACTTCGTCGTGAAGAACGGGTCGAAGATGCGCGCGAGTGTCGCGGCGTCCATGCCCTTCCCGGTGTCGCTCACGGCGAGCCGCACGTACGCGCCCTCGGGCAGGTCCGGCGCGAGGTAGGCGCCCGCAAAGAGCTCGCGCGTGCCGTGGATGATCGATGTCGCGAGCCGCACCTCGCCCGTCTCCCGGGTGATCGCCTCGGAGGCGTTCAGGACCAGGTTCATGATCACCTGGCGCACCTGCGTGACATCGCCTTCGACCTCGGCGCCACCGGCGTGAAAATCGTAGACAAGCGCGACGCCCGGCCGCAGCGACACGCGGAGCAGCTCGGCCATCTCTTCGACCACTGTTTCGAGGCTGAAGCGCGTGATGATGAAGCTGCCGTGCCCGGAATACGCGAGCATTTGCTGCGCGAGGTCGGCCGCGCGCGTGGCCGCGTGCTTGATCTCGCCGACGAGCACGCGGTTCGGCGAACCGGGTTCGAGGGCCATGAGGGCGAGGTCGGCGTTGCCCATCACGGCGACGAGCAGGTTGTTGAAGTCGTGGGCGATGCCGCCGGCGAGCACGCCGAGGCTTTCGAGCTTTTGCGCCTGGATGAGCGCCTGCTCCGCCCGCCGCTGCTCCGTGACATCGAGCGCGACGCCGATAATGCCGGTGACGCGCCCCGAACCATCGAACAGCGGCGAATAGCGGACTTCGAGCGTGGAATCGTGGAGGGCGGTGATCGCGAGCGCGGGCTCGCCGTTGAAGGCCTTGTTCACCGCCTCCATCGCCGGGGCGTCGCCGCCGAAATCCAGGATGGAGGTGCCGAGCAGGTCGGCCGCGCGGATGCCGGCGGCGTCCAGCCCGCGGCCGGCGATGGTGGTGATGGTGCCCGTGAGGTCGCAGGCGAAGAGGATGACCGGCGCGTTCTGGAGCACCGTGCGCAGGCTCTCCTCGGTCTGGCGCCGCAGGGCCTCGGTGCGCCGCGGCTCCCGGATATCGCGATGCACGAGCGCAAATCCCACGGGCTCGCCGCCTTCGTCGCGCAAGGGGAAGCCCGAGAGGGAGATGGCGATGGGTTCACCGCCGCGGGCCTCGCGGATCGTTTCGTAGCCGGTGAAGGACTGGCCGGCGAGCAGCCATTCGCGCGGGCCGGGCTCGCCATCGGCTGCGGACGCGGCGTCGCTGAAGCACGCGCTCACGGTGCCGATAACCTCTTCGGCGGTGTAGCCGTAGAGGGCCTCGGCGCCACGGTTCCAGCTGGTGATGCGACCCTCCGGGTCCAGCCCGACGATCGCGTCGTTCGAAAACTCGACGATTGCGGCCAGCCGCCGGAGCGCGTCGCGTTGCACCCGCTCGGCCGTGATGTCCCGGCAGATGACGGCGCCGCCGGTGATGGCGCCACCGCTATCGCGCACGGGGAACGCCATGAGCGACACGATCACCTCGCGGCCGTCTTTCGTGATGCGCACGACTTCGATGGGGGCCTCGGGCGTCCCGATCGCCTCGCCGGCCAGCACTCGCCGGCGGGCTTCCGCTTCGCCGGCGGAGTCTCCCGGCCGGCTGACGAAGGTGACCGGCTGCCCCAGGCTTTCCTCCGCGGTGTAACCGAACAGGCGCTCGGCGCCGGCGTTCCAATCGGTGATGGTGCCGTCCGGCGCGAAGCCCACGATCGCATCAGGCGAGGAATCGACGAGCGCGGCGAGGCGCGCGGCATCGTCGCCCTGCTTCTTCAGGGCCGTCACATCGCGCCCGATCCCGGCCACGCCGACGACGCGCCCGAATTCGTCGCGGATAGGGAAGATGGAGCAGGAGAGGTAGATCAGCCTGCCGTCCCTGGTGATGCGCGGCAATTGCGGCGCCAACACGAACTTCCCCGAGGCGGCCGTCTCGACGCCCGCCGCCGTCTCGTCTTTGACTCCGGGCGGCACGATGAAATCGGTGAAGCGGCCCACGGCCTCCGCCGCTGTGTAGCCGAAGATGCGCTCGGCGCCGGAATTCCACGAAGTCACGCGGCCCTGCAGGTCGTGGTCCAGGATGGCGTCGTCGGAGGAATCGACGATCGCCGCGAGCCGCGCGACGGCGGCGTCCTGGCGCTTGCGCTCGGTGATATCGGTCAGCGAGACGAGCGTGCCGGAGAACTTGCCGGCCGCATCGGTCAGCGGGCTGGAGGAGATGAGGACCCAGAGTTCGCGGCCATCGCGGCGGCGCAGGCGAAAATCGTAGCGCACCTTTTCGCCATCGTGCCGGCCCGCATGCCGCCACGCGCCGGCCGCCCACTCGGCGTCGTCGAAGAAATCACGTACCGGGCGGCCGACCATCTCCGTGACGGTGTAGCCGAGCATCTCGGCGAGCGGCGGGTTGACGAAGGTGGTGACATCGGCGGCATCGGCCACCCAGATGCCGTCGTGCGCGGCTTCGATGAACTGGCGGTAGCGCATCTCGCTATCACGCAGGCGAGCCTCGATGCGCCGCTGCTCGGTGACGTCGATCATCGTGCAGACGACGAATTTGCGCTCGCCGGAGGTGAAGGGGCGGGCGTTCATGAGCACGGTCAGGGGCGCGCCGCTGCGATGCCGGAGCGTGACCTCGGGCGTGAATGCTTCGCCGTGCTCGAACACGCGCCGCACGTCGTTCGCCGCGCGCCGCCCGAGCCCATCGGCGACGACGAACGAGAAGTGCTTGCCGATGGTCTCGTCCGGGGTCCAGCCGAAGATGGCGCACCATGCGGGATTGACGCGCACGATCAGGCCCTCATCGTCCAGGAGTGTGAGGCCGGCGTTCGAAAGTTCGAACACCAGGCCGAGCACGCGTTCGCTCTCGGCGACCGCTTCTTCTGCCGCCCGCTGCTCGGTAACGTCCACCACGCTGGCGACGACGAACGGCTGGCCCGTGCTCGCAACGAAACGGCGCGCGGTCAGGTTGACGCGGCGCGTGCTCCCATCGCGGTGGAGCATGCGGGCCGCGCCGATCAGCTCGGGGTCGCCTCCCGCGACGATGCGGGCATAGGTGGCGCGCATCTCCTGCTGCCGCGCGGGCGGGAAGAAGAGTGTGAAATCGCGGCCGGCGAGATCCTCCGGCGTGTAGCCGAAGAGGCTCGCAAACGCGGGGTTCGTGCGCACGAAGGCGCCTGCCGCATCCGTGACGCAGATACAGATGCCGGCGCCGGAGAAGATGAATTCGAGAAGCCGGGCATCGTCGCCGTTTTCCTGGCGGGTGGCATCCGGGGGCACGAAGACGGGGGAATCTGCCCGGTGCGGCGGCGAGGTACGCCGTTTGGCGCTCTCATCCACCTGTCGTTCCGCGGGCATGGTGGTGCAAACGATAACACGGGGTAACGGAAGGGGTATCGCAGGCCCTGCGGGAACCGGAGCGGCCACGCCCGCAATCGCGAATCGAAGATCGTGAGTTGCGAATCCTCAGTGCCGCCAGACCTTGCGGCGCCGCCAGCACCAGTCGCAGACGCTCATCGGCTGGTCGATGACCACGGTCCCCATGCGGAGCGGGTAGAGCCGCGGGCTCAGGTGCTGTTCGCAGAAGAGTCCCTCGCACAGCGAGCATTCCGCGCGCGGGTGCGGCCCGCAGCTCTCGACGCCGCACAGGCCGGCGTGGTTCCGCTGCGCGGTGCGCTCGCGGTATTCCAGGTGCAGCACGAGGTCGTCGTACTTGCGCTTGCACGGCTTGCGCGCGCACACGGCCTCGACCTTCGCATTCACGATGGCATGGGCGGCGCAGAAGGCGCGGCCGCAGTACTGGCAGGTGTTGACGGCTTCGTTCGGGCAGCGCGAAAAGCGGCCGCCAACCTTGCATTGCTCCGCCATCCTCTCCTCCCCGCGGGGCTGATCCTGACGAGCGGGGGGGCGGCGGTCAATGATGCGAGTTCCGAGTTCCCAGTCGGTGACGGCGCGGGGCTACGGCGACGGATGAAAACGGGAGTCGCGCCGGGGGCGATTCGGTAGCTGCTCGCAGCCGCGGCCGACCCCGCACTCAGGACTCAGGACTCAGCACTCACTACAGCCAGGCGCACGCGCCGGGGCCGTCGGCGGTCGGGACGGTCATTGCGAGCTTCCAATCGGAGGTGCGGAACACCTGCGCCGAATCCGTGGCGTTGGAGATGACGGCGGCGTAGGCGCCGTCCGGGCTCAGGCAGATGCCGTCCGGCCGTGCCAACACATCGGTGCGGCGCACGACCCGCATCGCCGCGAGGTCGATCACTGCCACCTGGGAAGCGCTGTTGAGTGCGACCGCGACACGGGTGTCGTCGAGCGTGACCACGCGGACGGGGCTGCCGCCAATGGAGATGCGCCCGGCCAGTTCGAGGCTGCCGCGGCGGAATACGCTCACCGTGCCTCCCTCGGAATCGGCCGTGACGGCGAAGCCGCCGGCGATGGTCACGCTCTCTGGTGTGCGGCCGGTGCCGCCGAGCAGCGGCGTCTCGGCCACCAGGCGCAGTATGTTGTCGCGCGAGTCCGTCACGTAGACCTCGGCGCCCAGCGCGGCGACGGTATGGGGGGTGTCACCGGTCGGGGTACGCCCGCGCTCATCGAAGCCCTCGCGGGAGACCGTCACCAGCGCCGCGGCGTCATCGAGCGTAACGAGCAGGTTGTCCCCCGCCACGGCCAGCCCGTGGGGCGTGCCATCGAGCGAGAGGGTGCGCATGACGCCGGGCGCGCGGGGCTCGATTTCGACGAGCTGGTTGCCACGCCCGAGCGTCGCGTAGATGCGACCATCCGCCACGGCGAGCTCGTGGGGTGGGCCGGCGAGCGAGAGTTGGCGTTCGCCCGCGGCGCCGGCGAAATCGTGGAAGGCGAGGCTTTCGCCGCGGAGGCTCGCGACAACGAGCGTGCCGGCCGCCGGGGGGACGGCCGGCGACCGGTCGAAGTTCAGCCGCGATACCGCGAGGATGGCGAGCACCATCAACGGCAAGATGGCGGCCCGGCCGAGGCGGTTCATGCGGGCGAGGGCGAACATGGCGTCCCCTGGTTCCCCGGAAGGTGGTGGGCGCCGCGCTCCCGAAGGAGCGCGGCGCCCGTTGCTCATTCAGCGCTAGCGGATGATGGCCACGAGGTCCTGGAGCATCTGGTCGCTGGCGGTGACGACGCGCGCCGACGACTGGAAGCCGCGTTGCGCGATGATGACGTTGGTGAACTGCTGGGCGAGGTCCACGTTCGAGCCTTCGAGCGTGCCCGTGTTGACCGTGCCGCGGCCGTTCGAGTTCGGCGTCCCGAGGATGGCGTCGCCGGAGTTGCCGGTTGGCGTCCAGAGGTTCTGGCCCGAACGCTGGAGGCCCCCGGCGTTGACGAAGTTCGCCAGCGCAAGCTGCCCGATGACGCGGTTGGAGCCGTTCGAATAGATGCCCGAGACCTCGCCCGAGCTGCCGACCGAGAAGCTGACCAGCGCGCCCGCCGGGAAACCGTCGTTCGTGGTCAGGTTCACCTGGCTTTGGCCGGCGAATTGCGTGAGCGTCGTGAGGTCGAGCGTGACGGTCTGCGGAGTGGATGCGCCGGTGTTGCTGTTGTCCAGCGTCACCGTGGGGTTGGTGTTGGTGCCCAGCCACTGGCCATTGGGGGAAAACTCGACGGGCGCGGGGGACGTGGCGCCCTGGGCGACTTCGATGGTCGCCGTGCCGGCGGCGGCGGCGGCGCCGGCCGTGAACGTCACGCCCGGGATGAGCGTCGTGTTGGTGCCGTTCGCGGCGAGCGACCCGGTGATGGCCGCCTCGGGAGTACCCGTACCCCACGTGGAGGGCGGCGTGAAGGTGGCCGGAGTGAACTGGGCGCTGAGCGTGCCGGCCGTCAGCGTGACGTCCCACTTACCCGGCCGCATGGTGTTTGGGCTGCCCGTGACGCTGGCGCCGGCGGCGGCCAGGTCGCCGGTGGGCGCCGGGGTGAAGGCGACGCTGCTGGCGCTATCACGCACGGCCCACATGTTGGGGGCCATCTTCGTGAGCGTGAGCTTGACGCTGTGGGCGACGCCGAGCGAGTCGTAGGCCGTGACGGTCGTGTTCACGTAGCCGCCCACGGGTACCGACGCATCGAGGTTGCCGGAGAAGCGCATGTTGCTCGAAGGCTGCGCGCTGACCTGGGTGCCGAACGGGATTTCGAGCGCGGTCATGGACGTCTGGGTATCGACGGCGCCGGTGGCATCGGCGGTCCAGCCCATCACGCGGAGGCCGGTGACGGGGTTCACGAGCCCCCCATCGACGCCGATGTCGAAGGCGCCATCACGAGTGTAGTAGTTGCGCTGGCCATCGCTGACCACGAAGAAGCCATCGCCCTGGATGGCGAAGTCAGTGAGCTTGCCCGTGGACTGGATCGAGCCCTGGGTCATCACGGTATCGATGCCCCCGAGGTTCATGCCGAGGCCGATCTGGGCGGGGTTCGTGCCGCCGCGGCCGTTCTGGGGCGAACTCGCGCCCTTGATCGTCTGGCCGAGGATGTCCTGGAAGGTCACGCGGCTGGACTTATAAGCGATCGTGTTGACGTTCGCGATGTTGTTGCCGACGACATCCATGAAGCTCATCTGGTTCTTCATGCCGGAGATCGCGGAATAGAGTGCTCGCATCATGGGCTGGCCTCCTGGGGTAGTGCTGAGTCCTGAGTGCTGAGTGCTGAGGTCGCACGTCAGTGGTTCGGGACGGTTCGGGGGCCTCCGCGAAGCGGACCGGCCGGAGGAAGTGCTGAGTGCTGAGTGCTGAGTACTGAGGCCGTGCCTCGCGGCCCGGGACGGTTCGGACTGATGGCTAAAGCCTCGGTTCTGCGTCCTGACTCAGGACTCAGCACTCAGGACTCAGCACTTCGCCGTCAGGCGACGACGACGGAATCGACGTTCGTGAAAACGCGCTGTTGCCCCCCTCCTGTGTTCATGGCCGTGACGACCGTGCGTTGCTGGACATCGACGACGACCGCAAGGCCATCGAGCATGACGACGCTCTGGCGGGCGCCTTTTTCGGCCGCGCGGCTGATGGCGCTGTCGAGCCGGTCCAGGCGCGCGGGGTCGAGATTGAGGTCGCGCCGGTCGATGCGCTTCTGCGCGTGCCGGCTGAGGTTGATGCCCTCGCCGGCCCGCGAAAGGAGGCCGGCGAAGGTGCTGTCCGCGGGTCGCTTCGCCGCGGCCAGGCGAGGCGCCGTGGCGATATTGGCCGCCCCGCCGATGCGGTCGATGGCCATTTACTTCACCTCCGTGACGGTGAAGAGGTCCACGACTTTGCCGTTGACCATCAGCATCGGGATGCCATCGACGCCGACCGCGACGCGGTCGACCTTGCCGGAGACTTCGGCGCCGGCGTTGGAGGAATCGCGCGCCGCCGCGACCACGCGTTCGTCCTGGTTCACGGACACACGCTGGGAGGTGCTGAGCTGCGCGAACGGCGCACCGTAGAGTTCGCGGCCAACGGTGTCGCGGGTGATGGCAATGGCATCGACCTGCTTGCCGATAATCGATTTCCCGATCATCGAGGTCGCGCTGGTGAGCTCCTGCATGCTCTGCATCACCTTGATGGCGGCAGCCGTCGTCTTCGCCTGGTTGAGCGCCTCGAACTGCGCCATCTGGGCCATGAAGTCGGAGTCTTTCTGCGGCTCCAGCGGGTTCTGGTTCCGCATCTGGGCGATGATCAGCTTCATGAAGTCGACCTGGCCGAGGTCCTGGGTGGCTTTGGCCTGCGGCATGTAGGTGGTGTTCTTGAGGGTCGTGACGGGATCGAGGTTCGACGCCATCGCTGTTCCTCCTAAACCCGGTACAGGTGCCCGCCGTCCGGGTTGTAGGCCGAACGGAGGCGGTTGTGACGCTCGGCGGCGGGGTTGCCATCGAGCCCGAGGATGCCGGCGAATTCGCCATCGGCGGGTTGCGGGCCACGCCGGTTGCCGGGCGATTCCTGCTGGCCGTTCCCCGGGCCGCCGCTCCAGGCGAGGCTCACGGAGACGTTCGTGAGGTCCAGCCCGCGCGCGTTTAAGAGGCTCGCGAGGTCCGGTGTGGAATCGCGCAGCACCTGCAGCGCTTCGGGGCGCTCGGCGCGGACTTCGATGCGCACCTGGCTGTGGTCGGTGCGCACGCGGATGCTGACCGCGCCGAGCTCTTTGGGGTCCAGCCGGACGACGGCATCGCCGCCGCCCGCCCGCACCTGCTCCACGACTGCGTGCGCGACCTGCTCGGCCGGGGCGGGTGGAGCGGTGGGCGCCGCCTCGCTGGCGGCATCGGTGGCGGCCAGCGCCTCGACGTTCGCCGCCGCGGGGCGCTGATCGCCGGGCACGGGCGTCGCCGTGGCGGCCTGGCCGCGCTTCGCGGCGCCGATGGCGACGGCCGGCTTGCCGCCGCCCTGCTCCGGCGCCTGTCCCTGCCCCTGGCTGTTCTGGGCGTTCCCGGCAAAGCGGACCACGCCTTCGGTGTTCGTTGCTGCCCCATCGGGCGGCGGGTTGGGTATCTTGTCCGCGCCCCCGGTGGGGTCGGCATCGCCAGCTTTTGTCGAGCGGGCCGGCTTGCCGGCGTGGAGCGCGCCGGGCGGCGCGGTGGCCTTGTCCACCGGCGCAGCAACGGCGGCGGCCTGCGCGGCGACCGTCGCCGCCGCTTCCGAGGGTCGCGCGATCGTGGCGGAAGGCGCGGGTGGCGTTGCGGCCGGCATCGGCGTTTCGGATGCCGGCCCCGGCCGCGCGGGCATTTGCGGGACCGCCGACCCGCCGTTGGAGACGGCGTTCGTGGCCGCTTCCGGGGCGCCCGCCGGGTGCGGCGCATCCGCCAGTGCCGGCTCGGGCACGGCGACTGCGGCCGGCGCCAGGGCGGACCCGGCGGCGGCTTCGGGGCCGGCGGTGGCGACCGCGGCGGTCTCGCTCGCCGGTGGCGGAGCATCGCCGTCCGCGGCTTTGGGCGGCAGTGCGAGGGGCTGCGGCGGGCCGAACATCAGCAGCGCGAGCGCTGCCAGCGAGCCGCCGGCGGTCACCGAGGCGAGGTCCTTCGCCGGTGGCGCGAGCGGTGCGGCGGGCGTTTCGCTCCCGCCCGCATCCGCGGCGGGCTCGTCGCCGTCGCCGGGGCTTTGGCCGATGGCCGCCTGCAGCACGCCGCCGAAGCCGCCATCGGCCGCAGCAGTGGCGGCCACATTGGCGGGATCGGCGATAGCCGCCGCGTCCGGGCGTGCCTGGATTGCGGATACCATTACATCTGCATCCTGAAGACTTCCTGGTAGGCCTCGACGGCCTTGTTGCGGACGGTGGTGGCGAGGCTCATCGTGATGCTTTCGGTCTCGGCCGCGAGCATGACATCGGCCATGTCCACGTCCTGCCCGGTCGCCATCGCGCTCACCTTCGCATTCGTGTTGTCGCTGACGGACTGGAGCTGGCTGATCGCCTTCCCCAGCATGTCCGCGAAGCCGCCGCTGGCCGGCTTTACGGCCCCGGTCATCCCAGTCTGGGCGACAGCCCCGGCCGCCTGAATCGGTCCCACTACCATCTCTCTGCCTCCATTTCGCTACTGCGCGGGGTCCCGGCTACCTACTGCCGATGTCCAAAGCCCTTAGAGCCATCTGCTTGACCGCGTTCAGCACGGTCACGTTCGCCTGGTACGAGCGGTTCGCGGAGGTCAGGTCGGTCATCTCCGTGACGAGGTCCACGTTGGGCAGCTCGACGAAGCCGTCGGCGTTGGCGTCCGGGCTCGTGGGGTCGTACTGCTGGCGCGTGGGGGTGGTGTCGTCGGTCGTCACCTGCGCCAGCACGACGCCCTGCGTGGCCTGCCCGGTGAACTTCTGCACCACCTGCGAAAACGGCAGCGCATCCGCGGCGGAGGAGAAACGGACGACTTTCCGTTTGTACGGCCCGCTGCCATCGGGCGAGCGCGTCGTATCGATGTTGGCGACGTTGCCGCTGACGACGTCCATGCGCACGCGCTGCGCCTGCAGTCCCGAAGCGGATGCGCTGAGGGCGGAGAGGAGGCTCATGGTGGTGCTACCTTTCTGGTTAGTGCTGAGTCCTGAGTGCTCAGTCAGATCCCGTGCCGGCCTCGTGCTGTGGAGCGGGGTAAGCCCACTCAGGACTCAGCACTCAGCACTCAGCACTTCTATCCGCGGATGACGTTCTTGAGCGTCGCGAGCTTGGTGCTGAGCAGGCTCGACGCTGCCTGGTAGCGCATCGAGGTCTCCGAGAGCGTCACCATTTGCGCGTCGATGTCGACGTTGTTGCCGTCCCGCCGGGCGGATGTGAGGAGCTGTGCCTGCTGGAGGCCGAGCTGGTTCTTGCTCGTGCCGCCGGTGGCGATGTGCCCGGGGTTTGTGGTCGCGAGCTTCGCCCCGCCCTGGCCGATGGCGCGGCGCAGCTCCTGTTCGAACGGCACTTCCTGCGCGGTGTAGCCCGGCGTATCGATGTTCGCGATGTTGTTGCTGATCGCCTGCTGGCGCTGCGAAAGCCCGCTCAGCCAGGCTCGGGTGGTGGCGATGGTTGAATCGCCCAGTGGTCCGAGGTTCATCCGGGTCCTCCTACGACGGGTGTGGTCCGCTCCGGGGTTGCGTTCGAAGCCAGGTCAGCCCGCGCCGCGAGCATCGACCCAGCGGCGTGTGGCAATGTCATCCAGCCGGCGCAGGTCCGCGCGATTGCGTGCCAGGCGCTCGCCGGCCAGCCGATGCTCGAGCAGCGTTTCCATCGCTTTGCGGTCGCGGCTGCGCTCCATGAGCAAGCCGCGTTCTTCAGCCACCTCAATGCGCGACGCGGCCACGGCTGCTTCCCGCGCGGCGATTTCGCGCTCCATACGGCGGAGGTAACCGGCGGCCGCGTGCAGCTCCGCTGGGTCGATGGGCCCGCTGCCCGGGGCGCCCGCGCCAAAGACTGCGTCGCGCGCATCACGCGATGCTGCGAGCGCGCGTTCGCGCAGCGCCTCGTGGCGGAGGGCCGCGGCCACTTCCTGCTCCTGAAGCCGTTCGAGCCGCTCACGGTAGGCCACCAATCGTTTCAATCGCGCGGGTGTCATCGTCATCGGTCACCTCCGCCAGCGGGTCATCGCCTGCGAGCTGCGGGTCGAGGGCGAGCAGTTGCGCGATCGTCTCGTCGAAGCCCGTGACCTCGTCCGGGCGCTGGCGCAGGAACGCGTCGATCGCGGGCATGAGGTCGCTGGCGCGGTCGACCACCGGGTCGGCGCCGCGCACGTACGCGCCGATGGAGATGAGGTCGCGCGCTTCGTTGTAGGCGGCGAGGAGTTGGCGCAGCCGCCGCGCCGCCTCGTTGTGGCACCCGCTGCCGACACGCGACATGAGCCGCGAGACGCTCCCGAGCACGTCGATCGGCGGGTAGTGGCCGGCGCTGGCGAGGGCGCGCTTGAGCACGATGTGGCCGTCGAGCGTCGCGCGCGAGATGTCGGCGATCGGTTCGTCCATGTCGTCGCCATCGACGAGCACGGTGTAAACCGCGGTGATGCTGCCCTGCGCAGAAGGCCCGGTCCGCTCCATCAGGTGCGGCAGCAGGCTGAAGACGGAGGGCGGGTAGCCTTTGGTGGTCGGCGGCTCGCCGGAGGCAAGGCCGATTTCGCGCTGGGCCATGGCCACGCGCGTGAGGCTATCGAACAGCAAGAGTACATCCAGCCCATCGGCGCGGAACGCTTCGGCGACGGCCGTGGCGGTGTTGGCCGCACAGCGCCGCATCGCCGCCGGGTTGTCGCCTGTGGAGGCGACCACGACGCAGCGCTTGAGCGCCTCCAGCCCGAGGTCGTGTTCGATGAAGTCCCGCACTTCGCGGCCCCGCTCGCCGATCAGCGCGATGACGGTGATATCGGCGGCGGTGCCGCGCGCGAGCATGCCGAGCAGCGTGCTCTTGCCCACGCCGGAGCCGGCGAAGATGCCGACTCGCTGCCCGCGCCCGAGTGTGAGGAAGCCATCGATGGCGCGCACGCCGGATGGCAGCGCGCGCATGATTGGCTCGCGGTCGAGGGGGTGCGGCGGTTCGGAATGGACGGGTCGCCAGGCGGCGCCGTGCAGCTCGCCGCCGCCGTCCATCGGCCGCCCCAACCCATCGAGGACGCGCCCGAGCAGCGCCCGGCCGCTCGGCGCCGAAGCCATCCGCCCGGTCGCCTGGACGCGCGCCCCGGCGGCGATGGCGCCGCGGTCGAGCATGGCGATGTGTGCGATGGGGCCTTCGCTGCCGGCGCACTCCCCCGCGAGCGGCCGGCCGGCCGGGTCCTCCACGAACACCAGCTCCTTCGGGCGCAGGTTCACGCCCGCGACGGCCGTCATTTCACCGAAGGTGCGCGCGACGGTGCCCGTCCGGCGGTGCACCTGCGCGCTTGCCGCGGCCTCGAGCACGGCCTCGAGCGCCGCGGTCACCGGTCCACCGTCCCGGCGGCTTCGCCCAGTGCCAGCTCCATCAGCGAGAGGCGGGCATCGAGCGAGGCATCGAGAGTGCCGTTGCGCAGGTCGATGATGCAGCCGCCGATGGCGACGCCCTCATCGGGGCGCACGTAGGTGGCGGCATCGGCGAGCCAGGCCTGCACGGATCCGACCATGCCCGGGGCCACGCGGATGGCGAGCACGTCCTGCCCGGAGGCGGCGCGCAGTGCGTCCTCGCAGGCGATGGCGGTCAACTCCGGGTCGGCTTCGTAGGCGCCGCCGACGATGCGCCGCGTCGCGAGCGCGGCCGCGCGAGCGACCACGGCGATGGACTGCCCGGCGATGGCGTCGCGGATGGCCTGGCCTTCGTTCGCGGCGCGCCGGGCGATCTCGATGTAGCCGGCCACCTGCTCGTCCGCGCGCGCGAGGCCCAGCCGTTCGCCCTCGGCGGTGGCGGCGGCGCGCACGGCCGCCGCCTCGGCGCGTGCCTGCGCGACCAGCCCGGCCGCCTCAGCCTCCGCGTCGGCGATGATGGCCTCGGCCCGCCGGGTCGCCGCATCCACGAGGTCGTTCGCGGTCGCGACGGCGCCGTGCGCCGGGAGCACGCCGCGTGCGGATTCACCGAGCACGAAGATGTCCTCGTGCTCGGCCGCCGCGCGGATGACGCGCCCGTTGTGCTTAGCCGACGAGCTCATCGTCGCCTCCGCGCGCAATCACGATCTCCTCTGCGTCGTCCAGCCGGCGGATGACTTCGACGATGCGCGACTGGGCCTCCTCCACCTGGCGCAGGCGGACGGGGCCGCTTGCCTCCATGTCCTCCTTCAACATCGCCGAGGCGCGCGTGGACATGTTCCGCAGGATGCAGTCCTTCACCGGCTCCGGCGTCGCCTTGAGCGCGAGCGAGAGGTCCTTGACTTCGACTTCGCGGAGGATGCGCTGGATCGATCGGTCATCGAGCATGGCCACGTTTTCGAACACGAACATGCGCTTCTTGACCTGCTCGGCGAGCTCCGGCTCGTTGTCTTCGAGCGCCTCGATGATGGTCTTCTCCGTCATCCGGCTGGACTTCTTCAGCAGGTTCACGAGCACATCGAGCCCACCGACCGTCTGGGTTTCGCGCGCCGGCTGGAGCACGGCGCTGAGCTTGCGCCGCAGGACGGCTTCGACTTCAGAGACGATCTCCGGGTTGGCGCGGTCCATGAGCGCGATGCGCTGGGCCACATCGGCCGACGTCTCGGAATCGAGCGTGGAGAGCACCTGTGCGGCTTTTTCCGCCTGGAGGAACGAGAGCAGCAGCGCAATCGTCTGCGGGTGTTCGTTGCCGAGGAAGTTCACGAGCTGCTGCGTGTTGAGGTGGCGGAGGAAGCCGAAGGGTACGGAGGGCGAGGTCGCGGAGAGGCGGTCGATGAGCTCGGTGGCTTTGTCCTCGCCGAGCGCCAGCCGGAGGAGCTCTTCGGCGTATTCGAAGCCGCCGAGGCTGATGACGTTGCGGGCGACGGCGGCTTCCTGGAACTCGTTCACGACTTCGCGGCGTTGCTCGGATTGGAGCTCGCCCATGGCCGAGATTTCCCACGTGAGGCGCTCGATGTCGTCGTCGCTCAGGTGGCGCAGCACCTCGGCCGAGCGCTCCTTGCCGAGCGTTATCAGCAATGCCGCGGCTTTGCGCCGGCCGGTGAGCTTCTCCTCGCGTGGCATGAAGGCTTAGGACTCCTCCTCGCGCATCCATGTCTGGACGACATCGGCGACGGCGCGGGGGTTCTGGTTGGCGAGCGCGAAGACGCGCTCCTCGCCCGGGTCGCTGGCCTGTTCGAGCGCCGGCAGGGCTTCACGCTGCTGGAGTTGCTGGTAGATGCCGCCGGCGGGCAGCGCCATCATCGGCTGGGGCGCCCCGAGCGTGAGCTGGCGCTTCGCCAGCGAGCGCAACAGCAGCGTCACGAGGATGAAGGCGAGCACCACGGCCAGCAGCGGCAGCAGCAGCTTCAAGTACTGGAGGTACTGTCCGAGGCCATCGGCGGCGGCGGCCGAGAAGTCTTCCTTCACACTCGGGTCGAAGGGCAGGCGGGCGACGTTGAGGATGTCGCCGCGGGTCTGATCGATGCCGACGGCGGCGGCGACGGCGCTGGTGAGGGCCTGCTCCTGGGCGGCGGTCACGCTCTCATCGAGCACGACCGAAACGCTCAGCCGTTCGAGGCTGCCCGGCGCCTTCACCGTCGTCGTCTGGGTCTTCGGGACTTCGTTGTTGGTCGTTGTCTCAGTGCGGTTATAGGTGCTGCTGCCGTTCCCGGAGGAGGCCGCGACCGTCGCCGCCGCGTTCGACCCCGTGCCGGGCACGCCGCCCGCGGCGACGTTGTTCCCGGAGAAGGTCTCGGTGGTCGTGGAGCTGCTGCGCGGCACCGTCTGCGCGGCGGTACCGAAGGTATCGGCGGCCGTCGTGACGTTGTCGAAGTTGAGCTTCGCGCGGACCGTCACGGCGCTGCGCCCGGCGCCAACGACCTTGTCGAGCGTGCCCTGCACGTCCCGGCTGAGGGCGAGCTCGTACTTGCGCTGGAGGTCCATCTGCGTCGCGCTGGCGCTGCTGGCGAAGGGCGTATCGAAGGTCGAGCCATCGAAGAGCACGCTCCCCGTCTGGTCCATGATGGTGACGCCGCCAGAGGTGAGGCCGGGCACGGAGCCGGCGACCAGGTTCGTGATGCCCTTCACCTGGTCCTGCGTGAGTTCGGTCGATGGGGACTTGAGCTGCAGCAGCACGCTCGCCGTCGTCTTCTGCTGATCCTCTTTGAAGATCGACTCCGCGGGCATGACGATGTGGACGCGGCTCGCCTTCACGGAATCGATGGTGTTGATCGACCGCGCCAGTTCGCCTTCGAGCGCGCGCTGGTAGTTCACCTTCTGGACGTAGTCGGTGGCGCCGAAGTTCGTCTTGTCGAACAGCTCCATGCCCACGCCCGCGCCGTTCTTGAGCTGGCCGGCGGCGGCGAGCTTGATGCGCGCTTCGCCCACCTTTTCGGCCGCTACGGAGATGGAGGTGCCGGTGGCGCCGAGCTCGTAGGCGATGCCGTCCTTCTGGAGCTCGGCGGCCATGGAGGCGCTCTCCTCCGGCTGCAGGCCGCTGAAGGCGACCACCATGTTCGGCGAGGACGAGGCGATGAAGACGAAATAGAGGACGATGATCGTCCCGGCGACAATGCCGCCCAGCGCTATCTGGCGGCCGCGCTGCAGCTGATTCCAGCGTTCGAGAATCGGCCCGAGCGGGGAACCAGCGCCCATCTGCGTCTCCTGTGCAGCGGCCGGAGTGCTTCTCCGGGGCTACCGTAGGAGCGTAGGAGGCGGGGCCCGAGGGGGCGCAGTAGCGGAACCCCGATAGGGGTCACGCATCACCGTGTTCCCGGAATGGGAAACCCCTATTTTTGGCGGAAGGGTGGTTGGGCATTGGGCGTTGGGCGTTGGCTGTTGGCCATTGGCCGGAACCCCCACGGCGCAACCCCTGAAGCCGAGAGTAGCGATTATTCTCGGTTGCCGGTCCGTGCGCCTCCAACGTCCCGTGGAGGCGCACGGACCGTCGCGCGGTGTAGACGTGGATCAGCGGACGTCGTCCGCGGCCCGCTCGCGGCTCTGCCGGCCAATGCCCAGAGCCCCCTACAGCCCGAACGCCACCATCGGCAGGTACCGCTTATACGGCTTCGAACCCGGGACCGGGGTGGGCGTGGCCGTTGGCGTCGGCGTGGGTGTCGCTGTCGCGCCCTGGCTGGTGATGACCACGTCGCGGCCGCCGGCGCCGCCCACGTAGGTGATCTTGAAGTTCAGGTTGCCCACCGAGAACTTCGCCCCCTCGGGCAGATTCTTGAAGGTATCGAGCAACGCCGTCGCGCCCTTGACGAGCGTAATCGCCTGGCCGGCGGGCGGGCTGTAGTTGCCGAAATCGAGTTCGAGGATGGCGTTGTCCAGCACTATCTGCCCGCTCATCAGGATCTGCGTGAAGTCGACGCCGGCCTGCGGCCCATCGATCGTGAACGCGACGTGCACGTCCGGCGCGAACTGCAACGCGGGAAACCTGGCCAGACCGTGGTTTCCGTTGATCCGCTCGAGGTTCAGCCGGCTCGTCGTGAGGATCGTGTCGCCCCAGGCCCCGTGGCCGGCCAGCGTGGCGCCGTTCACCGTGAAGGTCGAGACCGCCGGGAACACGGCGCCATCGAAGGCGAGGACGCCGCCATCGACGTTGAAGTTGCGGCTGAACGTGGACGTGCCGCTCAGTGTCTCGCTGCCGCTGCCGCAGCAGCGGATGGACTGGAACTCGGCCGAGCCCGTGAACGCGCCATTGAACGTCGCGCCCGGTTGCCCGGTGATGTTGAGCCGCGCATCGCCGCTGAACATCGACACCGTCCCGTTGCCGGAAATCCCCGCCACCGCCACGTTGCACGCCGCCGTCAGTTGCCCGCCGCCGAGGACGAACTTCGTATTGGGCGCGCTACCACAAAAGCCCGTGCCGTTGCCCAGCACGGTGAGCAGGAATTCGGTGTTCGGCCCGCCGGAGACGGTGCCGGCGTACGTCACCGGGACCAGGTACGACAGGTACTTCGTGCTCGCCTGGATTCGGCCGCCGCCGATGAGGTCGCCGTCGACCTCCGCTTGGCCGCCACCAGTCGTCGTCAGGGTGTTGCCGTTCAGATCAATGGCGACGGCGCCCAGTGGGGTCAACCGTTGGCGCAGGAAAAAGCGGGTGTTCGTGGGCGCAATCATCTGGACATCGCCGCGCAGGATGAGCGGCAGGTCGATGACGATGTCGTTGGCGCCGCTGGAGACGATGGAGGACGAGACGCCGAGGCGGTTACCCACGATCGTCATCGAGGTATCGAACGTGACTGCCGCGACGGTGAGCTCGACGAGGTCGTTGGTGAGGGTCTTGCCGAGCGCCGTGCTGGTGAACTGGATGGAATCGCCGTTCACGGGTGCGCCGGAGGGGCTCCAGTTGCCGGGGGTGCTCCATTTCGAATCGACGGCGCCGAGCCACACGCGTGTCGTGGCGGCGTTGGCGTGGTTTGCGGCCGCGGTGGCGGCGAAAATCGAGACGAAGGCGAACAGGAGGAAGATGCGATAGGGCCAGCGGGGCATTCGACGCGCTCCACGCCGCTGATCGCGGTTGGGCGCATCCTACGCTATGCCGGTTGGATATTGAACGTTGGGCATTGGGCAATCGGGGGCCGGGGGTGAACTGCGCCGCGCGCGCCGGCGGGAACCCGGCCGCCATCGCCGGCGTTGGAGTGGGTACGATGGGCCGGAGGGCCGCCATGGACCGGAGACACTTCTGCAGGCTCGCGACCGGCCTGCCGCTGCTCGCGGCACCGGCGCTGCTCGCCGCCAATTGCAGTGGCGGCGGAGGTGGGGCCGCGCTCGCGGAGGCGAAAGCGAACGTCGACCGCGCCGCGCCCGAGGCGGCCGACCTCCCGGAGCTCATTCGCGCCAACGCCGAGTTCGCCTGGAGCCTCTATTCGAAGCTCGATGCCGGCAAGAACGTGGTCTTCTCGCCGCACAGCATCTCGCTGGCGCTCGCAATGACCTTCGCCGGCGCGCGTGGCGACACCGCCACCGAGATGGCCCGGGCGCTGCGCTTCGAGCTCCCCGGCGACCGCCTCCACGCCGCCTTCAACGCGCTCGACCTCGCCCTTGCGCCCGGGGAAAAAGGCGCCTTCCGCCTCGCGCTGGCGAACGCCGCCTGGGGCCAGGCCGGGAAGCGCTTCGAGCAGCCGTACCTTGAGACGCTCGCGCGCTACTACGGCGCCGCCATGCACCTTGCGGACTTCGAGAAAGACCCCGAAGCCTCGCGCAAGGCCATCAACGCATGGGTGGCCGAGCGCACGGAGCAACTTATCAAGGATCTGCTCCCCCGGGACGCGGTCAGCTTCGACACACGCCTGGTGCTGACGAACGCCGTGTACTTCAAGGCCGCGTGGCAATCGAGATTCGACAAAGGTTCGACGGCGCCCGGTGACTTCCACAGGCTCGATGGCTCGACCGTACAGGCGCCGATGATGCACGGCGAGGGGACCTACCCGGCGTCGGTGGACCCCGCGCTCACGGTGGTCGAGTTGCCATACCAGGGCGGGCGCATAGCGATGGACATCCTGATGCCCCCGCTCGCCGGGTTTCAGGCGTTCGAAACGGTCATGGCGCGGAGCATCGCCCCGGCGATCGCGGCATTGAAGCCACAGACGGTCGTGCTGGCGCTGCCGAAGTTTTCTTTCAGCTACAACACCAGCCTGAAGCCGGCGCTCGACGCCCTCGGCATGAAGCTCGCGTTCGTACCGGACCAGGCGGACCTTTCGGGGATGGATGGCACCCGGTTGCTCTTCATTTCCGATGCGCTGCACAAGGCATTCGTGCGCGTGGACGAAGACGGCACCGAGGCGGCGGCGGCCACGGGCGTCATCGCGAACGTGGCCTCCGCCCCGCTGAACCCTCTCCGCATCGACATCGACCGCCCGTTCGTTTTCCTCATCCGCGACCGCGAATCGGGCGCGGTGCTATTCGCGGGCCGCGTGGTGGACCCGGCGGCGGGGTAGGGCGCCCACCGGCCCGCGGCGCTGGGCTTTAGCCCCGCGCTGGCGCGAAGCCGTAGCGTTCGAAGCCCCGGTCGAAGGTGAATGTCGTGGCGACTCCCAGACGGTCCATCACCGCAAAGCTGATCGTGTCCGTGACCACGCGCGGATGCGTCACGGTTTCGGCGGATACCCGTCGATTAACGCCCGGCGCTTGTCGCCCGAGACCCAGGATTCGCCGGGTTCGTCGATCATTCCCACGATGCTCCAGAGGGGGGTCGTCCTTCGTGAAGGGCCGATACGTGCGCCGCGGTCTCGTCTTGGCGGCGCCGTCGGCAGGGGGCTCAAGCTGGGCTTCAAACGTATCTTTCGCCATGCTCGTTCCCCTAACTCAGGACTCAGGACCCAGCACTCAGCACTCCCTAGTGCCGGAAGTGCCGCGTGCCCGTGAGCACCATCGCCACGCCGTACTGGTTGCAGCAATCGATGCCGTCCTGGTCCCGCATGCTCCCGCCGGGGTGGATGATCGCCGCGACGCCCGCCTGGCAGGCCTTCTCGATGGAATCGCCCCACGCGAACGGGAAGAAGGCGTCGCTGGCGAGCGCAGCACCCGCCACCTCCGCGCCGGCTTTCTCCATCGCGATCTCGACGCTCTTCACGCGGTTCGGCTGGCCGCTGCCCATGCCGAGGAGGCGCCCATCCTTCGCAACCGTGATGGCGTTGCTCTTGACGTGCTTCACGCAGCGCCAGGCGAAGCGCAGGTCTTCGAACTCCTGGCCGGTGGGGACGCGCTCCGTGACCACGCGGAAGTCGATATCGTCGGGGCCGAGCTCGTCCATATCCTGCACGAGCCAGCCGCCGCCCACCTGGCGGTAGGAGCGCCCACCCTTCGTCCGCGGCAGCGCTTCGAGGATGCGCAGGTCTTTCGACTTCCCCTTGAGCAGCGCCAGGCCTTCGGGCGTGTAGCCGGGCGCGATCACGATTTCGTAGAACATGCGCGTCGTGCCGTCGTTCGGGCTGCGGAACTCGCGCAGCTCGCGTGCGAGTTCCTCCCCGACTTCGCGGTTGAAGGCGACGATGCCCCCGAAGGCGCTCGTGGCATCGGCCTGCACGGCGAGGCGGTAGGCCTCCAGCAGGTCGGTGCGGGAGGCCGCGCCGCAGGGGTTGGTGTGCTTCACGACCACGCAGGTCGGGTCGGGGAAGTCGTTGACGGCGTTCCAGGCGGCGTCGGCATCGAGGTAGTTGTTGTAGGACATCTCCTTGCCGTGGTGCTGGTTGGCCGAGGCGATGCCCCCGCGGCCGAACTCCGCGAGCGAGGTATCGAGGTAGAAGGCGGCCGATTGGTGCGGGTTCTCGCCGTACCGCAATGCCGCTTCGGCCTCCATCGGCAGGGTGAGCGCGGGCGGCGCGGAGTCCGCACCGCCGCCGGCCTGGCATTGGTCCCAGAGCCATTCGGAGACGGCGCTGTCGTAGCTGGCGACGTGCTGGAAGGCCTGCCACGCAAGCCGCAGGCGCTCGGCCGCGGAGATGCCACCGGCCGCGAGCTGCGTGAGCACGCCGTCGTAGTCGTTCGGGCGCACGACGACGATTACGTCGCGGTGGTTCTTCGCGGCGGCACGCAACATCGCCGGCCCGCCGATATCGATGTTCTCGATGGCGTCTTCGAACGTCACCCCGCCGGGCCGCGTGACAGTCGCATAGAAGGGGTAGAGGTTGTTCACGACCATATCGATGGGGGCGAGGTGGTGCTCGGCGAGGGCCGCCATGTGCGCCGGCAGGTCGCGGCGCGCGAGGATGCCGCCGTGGACGCCGGGGTGCAGCGTTTTCACGCGCCCATCGAGGATCTCCGGAAAGCCCGTCACCTCCTCGACCTTCGCCACCGGGATGCCGGCCGCCTGCAGCGCGGCGAAGGTGCCGCCCGTGGAGATCAGCTCCCAGCCGAGGGCGACCAGGCCGCGGGCGAAGTCCTCGATGCCGGTCTTGTCGTAGACGCCGATCAGTGCGCGCATCGCCGTGGCCTCCTACCGTTTGCTGCGCCGGGCCATCGCGTCCTCGGGTTGCCCCTCGGCGCTCAGGACTCGGCACTCATGACTCGGTTAAGGCCCAGGCGAGCGGCCCGCGTAATCGCGATCGATGCCGGGCTCCCCCGCGGTACTCCGCGCGTCGCCAGTCGCCCGACGGCACCAGTATACGCTGGGGGCGGCATGTGTGGCGTCTGATTGGGTGCGTGCAGCCTCGAACCTCATTGCCGGTGGCCCATTCGCGTTCCGGCCAACGCCGAACGCCCGTCGCGCCTGCTATACTCGCACCATGGCAACCGTCTCCCGGCAGACGATGACCGCCACGGTGGTGGCCGCAGCGCGCGAGGCGACGCCCGCGCGCTCCTTGATGTCGCGCTAGCCAGCCCCAACAATCCCCCCGCCCTCGAACCCACGACACGATCCTGTACGCTGGATGTGCTTCTATGTACGTTCCCCTGGACCACCCCCTGCTCCACCGTCTGCGCGAGCGCGTGCTCTTTTCCGCCGGCCCCATCGGCTCGACGCTGCTCAGCTTCAACCTCAAGCCCGCCGATTTCACCGCCTACGCGGGCACCGACCGCGAAGAGACCCACGACGGCTGCCCCGAGTGGCTCAACGTCGCGAATCCAGCAGTCCTGCACCGTATCTACCGTATGTTCTACGCGGCTGGCTGCGACGCGGTCGACGCCTGCAGTTTTGGCGCGAACGAGATCGTGCTTGCCGAGTTCGGGCTTGCCGCGCGCACGCGCGAGCTGAACCGCCTCGCCGCACAGGTCATCAACGAAGTCCGCGACGCGTTCGCCACGCCCGAGTGGCCGCGGTACAGCTTCGGCACCATCGGCCCTGGCACCAAGCTGCCTTCGCTCGGGCAGGCCACGTGGGACGAGCTCGTGCACAGCTATCACGAACAGGCGCTGGGCCTGATCGAAGGCGGCATCGACGTCCTCAAGGTCGAGACCTGCCAGGACCTGCTGCAGACGAAGGCCGCGCTCGCCGGCTGCGCCGACGCCATGGCCGAGGCTGGCGTGCGCCTCCCGGTCATCGCGAGCGTCACCATCGAGACCACGGGCACGATGCTGCTCGGCAGCGACATCGCCTGTGCCCTTACCGTGATCGAAGCGCTCGATACGGTGGACATCATCGGCATCAACTGCGCTACCGGGCCGGAGCAGATGGTCGAGCATGTACGCTACCTGGCGGAGAACAGCCGCCGGCCGGTGTTCGTCGGGCCCAATGCGGGGCTGCCCGAGGTGGTGGACGGCCAGGCGTGCTATAGCCTGACGCCGGGAGAGTTCGCCCGCTACCAGAAGATCTTCGTGGATGAGTTCGGCACGAACATCGCCGCCGGCTGCTGCGGCACCTCTCCCGCGATGTTCGAGGCGGCCATCGCCGCCATCGGCCGCCGCCCCCCGAAGCACCGCCCCTCCGCGGCGGCGTTCCTGGCGAATCCACTCGGGACTCGGAACTCGGAACTCGGAACTTCCTGCGCCTCCCTGTACACCTCCGTCCCCATCCGCCAGGAGACCTCGTTCCTGGTCATTGGTGAGCGCATGAACGCGACCGGCTCGCGCGCCTTCCGCGACCTGCTCCTTGCCGGTGACCTCGATGGCATGGTCGCGCTCGCGAAGGAGCAGACGGCCGAGGGCGCACACGTACTCGACGTCATGGTCGACTACGTCGGGCGCAACGGCGTGCCCGACATGGAGGCGCTCGTAGGCGTCCTGCGCACCCAATCGACGCTGCCGCTCGTGTTCGATTCGACCGAAGTCGCGGTCGTCGAGACGGCGCTGAAGCTGTATGGCGGCAAGGCCATCGTCAACTCCATCAACCTGGAGGACGGCGAGCGCAAGATCACGAAGCTGCTGCCGATTATCCGGCGCCACGGCGCCGCCGCCATCGCGCTCGTGATCGACGAAGAGGGCCAGGCGCGCACGACGGAGTGGAAGCTGCGCGTCGCCCACCGCATCTATGACATCGCCGTCAACCGGTATGGCCTCGAACCAGGCGACCTGATCTTCGACATGCTGACGTTCCCGCTCAGTGGCGGGCAGGAGGACCTGCGCAAGGACGCGATGGAGACGCTCGAGGCGATCCGCCGCGTGAAGCAGGAACTGCCGGGGGTGAACACGGTGCTCGGCGTCTCGAACGTGTCGTTCGGGCTGAAGCCCCCGGCGCGGCGCGTGCTCAACTCGGTGTTCCTGCACGAAGCCGTGGAGGCGGGCCTCGACGCCGCGATCGTGAACGCGAAACAGATCCTGCCGCTTAACCGCATCCCGGAGGAGCAGCTCAAGACCGCGCTGGACCTCATCTACGACCGCCGTGTGCCCGCCGCCGACGGTGGCGAGGGCGGCTACGACCCGCTCACGCACTTCCTCTCGCTCTTTGAAGGCGTCGAGAGCGAAAAGGCGGCGAAAGTCGACCGCACGCTCTTGCCCGTCGAGGAGCGGCTCAAGCAGCGCATCGTCGATGGCGACCGCCGCGGCATCGACGCCGACCTCGACGAAGCGCTCGGCCGCATGGATCCGCTGACCATCATCAACACGCACCTGCTCGAGGGCATGCGCGTGGTCGGCGACCTCTTCGGCTCGGGCAAGATGCAGCTCCCGTTCGTACTCCAGAGCGCGGAGACGATGAAGACCGCGGTCGCGCACCTGGAGCCGTACATGGAAAAGAGCGACGGCGGCGGCAAGGGCCGGATCGTGCTCGCCACCGTGCGCGGCGACGTCCACGACATCGGCAAGAACCTCGTCGACATCATCCTTTCGAACAACGGGTACACGACCTACAACATCGGCATCAAGCAGCCGATCCAGAGCATCATCGAAAAGGCCCAGGAGGTGGGTGCCGACGCCATCGGCCTGAGCGGGCTGCTGGTGAAGAGCACCGTCGTCATGCGCGAGGACCTGGAGGAGCTGAACGCGCGCGAGCTCTTCCACATACCGGTGCTGCTCGGCGGGGCGGCGCTCACGCGCAAGTACGTCGAAAGCGACCTGCGCGGGGTCTACCGGGGCAACGTGTTCTACTGCCAGGACGCGTTCGAAGGGCTCGCGACGATGGACACCGTGATGGCCGCGATCGCGGCCGGCGAGCCGATCCCGGTGCTCACGCGCGGCGGCCAACGGGTGCCCGCGGCCGTCGGCAGCGGCAACGATAGCGGCTATGACGAGGTGCGCGTCACCACGCCGCCTATCGGCCCGGCGCCCGGCGGCCACGACCCCACGACTGCGTACGTGCGTAGCGACATCCGCCGCGACGTGCCGGTGCCGCACCCGCCGTTCTGGGGCTCACGCGTGGTTCGCGGTCTGCCCCTGCGCGACATCTTCCCGTACGTGAACGAGACGGCGCTCTTCCGCGGCCAGTGGCAGTACCAGCGCGGCGGCCGCGGCGAGGCCGAGTACGCCGCCTTCATCGAGGAAGAGGTGCGGCCCGTGTTCCGCCGCCTCCAGGACCGCGCCATCGCCGAGCACCTGCTCGTGCCGCAGGTGGTCTACGGCTGGTATCGCTGCCAGGCCGACAAGAACGACGTGCTGGTCTGGCCCGAAGTGGACGGCGCCGGCAAGGCCACGGGCGAGCCGGTGCGCTTTACGTTCCCACGCCAGCCTTCGGGCCGCCGCCTCTGCATCGCCGATTTCTTCCGCGACAAGGAATCGGGCGAGTACGACACCATCGGCTTCAGCCTGGTGACCATGGGGCCGCGCGCCACAGAATTCGCGCAGGAGCTGTTCGGGCGGCATGAGTACAAGGACTACCTGCATTTCCACGGGTTCGCGGTGGAGACCGCCGAGGCGCTGGCCGAGCTCTGGCACAAGCGCATGCGCGACGAGCTCGGCATTGCCGGCGAGGATGCCCCGACCGTGAAGGGACTGTTCCAGCAAGGCTACCGCGGCTCGCGCTACGCGTTCGGCTACCCCGCCTGCCCGGACCTCGAACAGCAGGCGGGCATCGCCCAACTCCTGGACCCCGGCCGCATCGGCGTCGAGCTCGGGGAAACGTTCCAGTGGCACCCGGAGCAGTCCACGAGCGCCGTTATCGTGCATCACCCCGAGGCGCGCTACTTCGTTATCAAGTAGGGCGGGACACGGCCCCCAACGGAACCGCGCGCGTAAGCAAGCGGCCAAACGCGTGCCGCCGCACGCACGTTTCGTGCTTGGGCAACACACGTGACGCCCGGCGCCCCTGATGGGTGAGCGCCGTGGTCACGCAGGCGCGCCCGGCGATGGAGGCGTCGCGCGGCCCGGGACGAGATCGGCCGGAGTTCGGTTTTGGCCGCTTGCTTACGCGCGCGGTTCCGTTACGCGCACGCGCGGCCTTCCGTTTCATGGGGGTTCCGTTACGCGTGCGGGCGCGCGTGATCCTGTTCGTAGAGCACGTAGTGCTTGGCCACGGCGACGTGTTCGTCGGTCCACAGGTGGCGCGTGCTGCCATGGCGCGACCAGATGTGGACGCCCGGCGACGCGAGGCCGCACTCCCTTAGCCGGCGGGTACACCACGCTTTGAAGTCGTTGAGGACGCGTTCGGGCGGCGCGGTCGCGGTCACGACGACGTGGACGTGATTCGTCCGAACGTTGATGGCGAAGAGATTCCAGCCGCGCGTCTCGCACACCTCGAGGATGGTTCGCTTCACGACACCTCGTTGGGCGGCGGTCAGTTCCACCGGAGGACCGTGGCGTTGCTGCCGTTCCCATTCCCTCCGCGCGGGATTGGCCTCGACTGCCTGAGAGTCGAACGCGTTCGTTCGCCTGTCAACAGATCCGCGGTCATCGCCGTGGAGCCAGGTGCCATGACAGCGGAACGTAATGAAGTAAGCCAACGCGTCGGACATCGGCGGATTCTAGCGGTGCGGGACCGCCACCCCATAACGGGACGCCGCCCGCTACGGGACACGGCCCGCAACGGAACCGCGCGCGTAAGCAAGCGGCCGAACGCGTGCCACTGCGCGCACGTTTCGAGCTTGGGCAACACACGTGACGCCCGGCGCCTCGATGGGTGTCCGCCATGGGTCCCGCAGGCGCGCCCGGCGATGGAGGCGTCGCGAGGCCCGGGACGAGATCGGCCGGAGTTCGGCCAAACGCGTGCCACTGCGCGCACGGTTCCGGGTTCGGCAACGTAACGCCCCGCCGCCGGCAGCGGGGTCGCCCCTGATGGGTGAGCGCCGTGGTCACGCAGGCGCGCCCGGCGATGGAGGCGTCGGGAGGCCCGGGACGGGCTCGGCCGGAGTTCGGTTTTGGCCGCTTGCTTACGCGCGCGGTTCCGTTACGCGCTGCTCCGTTACGAGAGCCGTCCGCCGCCCGGACCGCCGCTAGCGACGGCGGCCGCGGTTGCGGGCGTTGCCGGCGCCGAGAATCGGCGAACCAGCCCCCAGCAGGTACCCGAAGTCGTACCAGTTGCCGCCGCGGGCGGCGTTGTAGAAGGGGAAGCGATCCCAGCCGCCGAAGACGTGCACGATGAGCACGATCCACGCGGTCAGCCCGTTCCAGAATCCCCAGAGCAAGTCCTGCCACCACATGGCGCGCCCTCCTGGTGTTCGCCGAGACCGGTCGCGACCAGCATCGCCGTCATGGCCGGGAGCCCGCGAGCGCCGGGCGGTCCCGGAACGGGGGCCGGTGGTCCATTGGATGGCGACGATACGCCGGCGCCGCGGTACGTGGGCAGGGGCACGTTGGTCCCAGCCGGTAGCGCCGGCCGAGGGGCGCAGCTACCGGGCGGGGGCCGCGGCCGTCTCCTCGAGGTGCGCGGTCCAGGCCGCGTGGATCGAGTCGAAGAGCTCATCCGCCATGTAGGCGTGCCCCTTCGCGTTCAGGTGCAGCCCGTCGCCGGCCTGCAGCTCGCGCGGGCGGCTCATTTCGCGCCACTCGGGCGTCTCGCGACCGATGTAGCGCACCCGCAGCTGGGCGCACAGGCTTTCGAGCGCGAGGTGCACCTGCAGCCGCTTCTTCTCCTTGCGGAGATGTTCGCGCCGCGTGATCCCCGTCTTCGAACGACCGAACGGGCCCTTCACCATCAGCACCGTGTGCTCCTTGCGGTAAACGACGCGGATCGCTTCGGAGACGCTGGCGATGACCTGTTCGCAGGTGAAGTTCGTGTCCCCGCCGATGGTCGCCTGCCCCCACGAGCGCAGCGTCCGGAAGATGGCGTTGTGCGACCAGCGCTTGCTCTCGGCGAAACGCTTGCCGGCCTCGCCCGCCGCCGGCCCGAGGCGTCCAAAGATGCGCCTGAACCGCAGCGGCAGCGACTCATAGGAGAACGTGAAGCTCGTGACGTTGATGTAGACCATGTCGGGCTCGGTGTCGTCGACCCAGCGCTTGAGCACCTGGGGCATCCGCGGCGTTGGCCAGAGGCTGCGGGCCACGATCTCCACCGGCTCGCCCAGCGCCTCCGCCAGCCGCTCGCGCAGGATGTCGTTGCGGCGGGGCGCGCCATCGGTCCAGTCGCCCATGTCGTTGCTGTTGCCGAGGAGGAGCAGCTTCACGCCGCGAAGCATACCGGGCGCGGCGGCCGGCACAAGGTTCGTTGGCGAGCGTAAGAGGCGGGCCGGTGCGAGATGCCGGAGACCCCTCGCTGCGGTCGCTTCGCCAACTCGCCACGGTTCCGTTAGGGCGCGGCCCTTGCCGTTGACGCCGGCGCATAGCTCGCATGGGATGCTTTCCCACGGGCTGCACGCGAGGAGGTACCTTCATGCCGGCGATCGCCACACGGCCGGCGCCGCCCGCCCGGTACGCGCATCCGCTGGACCAGCGCTGGACGCTCACACTCGCGCCCGGCGTGGAGCTGCAGACGGTGTTCGTCGCGAGCCTGCAGCAATGGCGGCTCCTCGCGGGCGATGGTGTAGTCACTGTGCGGGCGTTCCTCGACGGCGCCAGCACGCTCGCGGAAGCGCTCAGTGCGACCGAGACCCTGTGGAACGAGCGCTTCGCCAGCCCGCCTGCGCACCCGGCCCGGGCGCGCACCATCGCCGGATAGGGCGTTGGGCGCTGGCCGGCCCACCGGCGTGGACCGGTTGTCACAACCGGCGCCGGGCATCGCCAGTTGGCCGTTCGCGGCCCGCAGGGTGAATTCGTAGATCGGGATGGCTGCGGCGTCCCGTTGGGCCTGGCATGCCCCGAGCGCACAAGAATTCAGCCAGAAACGAGGGACCGGACAGCACCCCGTCCACAGGTCAACTCCACCCGCGGCCCCAATCACAGTCCATGGTGACGGACGCCAGCCGGTGCCGGTGGTGTCCAAGTACGTTGGCCCATCTAACCTTACAGCTTCGCGAGCTGCGGCACGAGGTCGCGGGCGACCGTTTGGAACGGGCGGAGGGTCTCGCAGCCGGCGAGGTAGCCGATGGCCGTATCGGTGCCGGCTTCCGCGAGCGCGCCGAGGCGCTCTAGCTCGCGGCCGGCGTGCTCGCCGTTGGGCCCGACGTTGACGCGGGTGAGGACGGTCTTCTCGATGGAGGCGTAATCGCGCCCAACGTCGTCGCAGTGCTGACGGATGATGTCGAACTTGCGGCGCACGAACTCAGGGCTCTCGCCGAATATGTTGCAGGCGTCGGCGTACTTCGCCACGAGCCTCAGCGTCTTCTTCTCGCCGCCCCCGCCAATGAGGATGGGCGGGTGCGGCCGGGAAATCGATTGCGGCGAGTTGAGCGTCTCGGCGAGGCGATAGTGCTTGCCTTCGCAGGGGCCAACGTCATCGGACCACATCTGCAGGCAGACCTTCAGTGCCTCTTCCAGCCGTTCGAAGCGTTCGCGCAGTGGCGGGAATGGGATGCCCAGCCCGAGGTGCTCGCGTTCGTACCAGGCGGCGCCGATGCCGAGCATCGCCCGCCCGCCGGAGAGCACGTCGAGCGTCGTCACCTGCTTGGCGAGGATGCCCGGGTGCCGGTAGGTGACGCCCGTGACCATCGTCCCGAGCCGCGCCGTCTTCGTGTGCGCGGCGAGGAAGCCGAGCGCGGTGTACGCCTCCAGCATCTCGTTTTGCGCAGGTCCCACGTTCGGGATCTGGAACAGGTGGTCCATCAGCCAGATAGAGCTGTAGCCGGCCGCCTCGGCCTCGTTCGCGACCTCGCCCAGCCGGGAGGCGAACGCCGCCGGTGCGAGGCCCCAGGTGAAGTTGGGGATCTGCAGTCCAAGTTTCATGCGAGCTCCGTTTGGCCGTTGGGCGTTGGCTGTTGGCCATTGGCAAGAAAGCGGGCGAAAGGTCGGGCACCGTTCTCACGGGCGTGGCACCGGCCCGGGTTCGGGGGCTTGGCGAGACCTCCCGGCGTGGTTCCAGCCAATGGCCAATGGCCAATGGCTAACTGGCGGAGAGGGTGGGATTTGAACCCACGAGGGACTTGCGCCCCTACACGATTTCCAGTCGTGCCTGATCGACCACTCCAGCACCTCTCCGCGCGCGGACTGGATCATGGTACGGGACGGGTGGGGGTCGGGCCATTGGCCGGGGCAACTTCCTACTGCAGTTGCAGCAGGAACGCGCCGGAGCGGTCGCGGGCTTCGATGCGGATCGTGGCCGGGCCGGCCGGGTGGTCGAACGTGACGGCGAACATCTGTGGCGTCGCGCTGTCGCCGTCGCTGCCGATGAGCACGCCATCGATGAACACCTGGACTTCGGCTTTGTGGCGGAGGCGCAGTTCGTGCAGGCCGGCCGGGAGGGCGACGTTCGCCTCGGCGGTGAGGCTCCAGTTGTCGTCCTTCATGTCGGGGTAGGGCGCGGCCGGGTAACTGATATCAAGCGTCGTGAAGAACCGGTTCGAATCTTCCGCCGCGGCGGACGACGGTCCGCGGAAGAAGCGCACGTTCCAGCCGCCGGTAGGCTCCGTGACGGCAACCGGCGGGACACGGGTGGGGGTGGGCGTGGGCGCCGCCGGCGCCGGCGTCGCGGTGGCAACCGGGGAGCCGAAGTAGACGTCTTTGACTCTGGCGGTCTCGCCCGAACCGGGGCTGAAGAAGGCCGCCGCCACGGCGAGCGCGGCCGCAAGGATGACCAGCCCGCCGATATCGCGGCGGCTCAGGCGTGACACGGGGACAAGTGTCGCCGCTCGCGGGCGAAAGGGAAATGCGCGATGTAACGGCGGGGTTCAGCGGGAGGGGGAAGTCCCGAGTCCTGAGTGCTGAGGAACCCCGAGGCCCACCCCCCGCGATTTCTGGCGACCGTCCATTGTCAGCCGCCCTACCGGCCCTCGAAACGGGGGTCCCGCTTTTCCATGAACGAGAGCACACCTTCGCGGCGATCGAGGGAGGGCTCGATCACGCTGAGGGCGATCCCCGAGAGTTCGAGCGCGCTCTCGAAGTCCAGGTGGGCGGTTTTCTGCGCGAGCGTCTTGCCCAGCTTCTGCGCGATCGGCGGGCCTGCCTCGACGGCGAGCGCGAGCTCCATCGTCTTCGCCTCCAGCTCCTCCGGGGGCACGAGGTAGTTCGTGAGCCCGCAATCGTGCGCCTCCTCCGCGGACATGAAACGCCCCGTCGTCATCAGCTCCATGGCCTTGCGCCAGCCGATGATGCGCGGCAGGCTCCAGAACCCGCCGAGGTCCGCGAACAGGCCGCGCTTCACGTATGCCACCTGGAAGCGCGCCGCGGTCGAGGCAACGGCCATGTCGCAGTGCGCGACGAGGTCGAACCCGGCGCCGACGGCGACGCCGTTGATGGAGGCGATGACCGGCACCTCCAGCCGCCGCAGCGCGATGTACGCCTCCGATTCGCCGCGGAAGTGCAGGCGGCTCCCTTCGAGGTCGATGGGCGGCGGCGCGGCCGGTGCGGCGCCTTCGCGGGCGGCGCTGCCGCTGAAGTCCGCGCCGGCGCAAAAGCCGCGGCCCGCGCCCGTGATCACGAGGCAGCGCACGGAGCGATCCTGGCGGGCGGCGCGGAAGAGGTGTTCCAGCTCGCCGAACATGGGCATGCTCAGCGCGTTCAGTTTCTCGGGGCGGTTCAGCGTGAGCCAGAGGATGCCGCCGGCATCGCCGCGGCGGTCGGCGAGGATGTTGTCGTAGTTTGCATCTCCCGCAGGCACGGTTATTTCCCCGTGAAGTTCGGTTCGCGCTTCTCCTGAAAGGCGCGGACTGCTTCGCGATGGTCCGACTTCGTCATCGAGACCTCTTCGATGGCGAGCGAGTAGGGAAGCACCATGTTCGAAATCGCCTTGATGATCTTGTTGACGGCGACCTTGCTCGATTGCACCGCGAAGGGCGCGCCTTTCGCCAACCGCTGGGCAAGGGCGAGCGCTTCGGGCAGGGCCTGGCCCTCGTCCACCACCTTGTTCACGAGGCCCATCTGTTGCGCCTCTTCGGCGTAGATGAGGTCGCCCGTCATGAGCATGTACTTGGCGCGGTTGACTCCGACGAGCAGCGGCCAGATAACGGCGCCGCCATCGCCGGCTGTGATCCCCATCTTCACGTGCGGGTCGCCGATGCGGGCGTTGCGGGCGGCGTAGACGACATCGCAGCAGAGCGCGATGGTGGCGCCGAGCCCGGTGCACGGGCCGTTGATGGCGGCGATGATCGGCTTTTCGAGGTCGAGGATGCCGTCCACGATGCGCCGGGCCTCCTGCATCATCGTGTTCCCGCTCTTCGAGGCCATGGAGGCGCCGGAGAAATCACCGCCGGCGCAGAAGCCGCGGCCCGCGCCGGTGAGCACGGCGGTGCGCACGTCCGGGTCGGACTGGAGGTCGAGGAAGATGGTGGAGAGTTCGGAGTGCATGGCGCCGTTGACGGCGTTGAGGCGCTCGGGGCGGTTGAGGGTGAGGATGGCGACGCCATCGTCGCGCTTATCGATAAGGATGGTTTCGTAGCGTTCCTGGTCAAGCATCACGGGCCTCCTGTGGTTGCGCCCTGCATTCTATGCCCATGGGGGAAGGGATGGGGGAGGGTGGACTCTGTCCGGATGCTAGTGCACAGCTTCTTCCTGCAACGCCACGACCTTTTCAAGCGCACGGTAAATTTCCGAGACTGTCGAGATGCGGCTTGAGTGCTTTCACACCCATCGTGACGGCCATGTACGAAGACTGTGGATCTTCCCGGCGAACGAACTCGCACGTGGAGACAGCTTCCAGTTCCCGAACGCCCATGCGCGCGAGAGACCTCGCCAAGGGCTCGACCTTAGCTAGCCTGGATCCCGCAAGGATGGTTCGCGCTTCCTCGGCGTGCCTTGGCGCCACCGAGTACCGAGCTCCGTAGCCGCCTGCGCCAGCTTCCGCTTCGACAACGCCAGCAGCCCGCAACGCCAGGAGCTCGCCATCGAGCTCCCGCGAATACGGGCCATGAAGGTAAAGCGAGAAACGATGCACGTTCGGCAGAAGTCCCCAACCTTCGGCCAGGAAAAGGAGCTTTTGAACCTGAGTACGACCGACGCGGCTTGACTCCTTGGCCAGAGCATCGATCGCAAAGACCACGGCTGGAAACGACGTCGCTGTCATAGTGAAGGCTCCTCGGTGGGCCGCCGGGCGACGGCCAAGTAGTCTTTACCACATTACGAACGTCTGTTCTAATACGTTCGTCGCTGAACACCCTGGCCAGCCAGATCGGCTTGAACCCATCGAGCGTGCCCGAGAGCTCAAGAATGTCGTCCACCTTGTCTGTCTCATGATCGACCACGAGGACCTGCCCCTGCGCAAGGCTCCTTGTGCTCTTTCGGCTATCGGTCAGAAACACCTGGTCTCCGAATTTCTGTTCAAGGCTGGCCGCCAGGTCTTCGACCAATGTCAGTCGGAGTCCGAGTTCTCCAGGCGTGAACTCGTAGGCTCTTCGGTAATGCTGGCGCGCGAGGATGGCCTGGGCGTTTCGATCGTCCTGGTGGTCCCGCAACAACATCATCGCGCGGACATCGTCCCATTGAAGATAGGAACGCGCGTCCTCCGGATAGCACCCTCCGGGCAAATGCGACTGCAAGAATCTCAGCAGGTGTTCGTCGTAAGCCACGCGGATGTCGTGGAAGTAAACCTGTGAGAACATAAAGTACCGCGCGGTCAACAAGCCCTCCGCTGCATACCGGCCGCCGTGCTCGACCGCCAGCGTGGGGTCCCCTTCCGGTGCCTTGGCGAGCATGAGGGTCTCCACCATCCTCGGCAGGTCATACTTCCCGTAGCTGACGCCACACATTTGTGAATCCCGCCACAGGTAATCCATTCTGTCCACGCCGAGGTCGCCAGTAATGACCTCCTTGGCTACAAGGGCAGCCTGACTCGTTGGCGTGCCAAGACCGGTCGCGACGAAGGCCACCTCCGCCGGATCCAAGCGGTATGTTCCGTGCCCCGCGAGAATCGAGGCGATGGTATCGTCCAAAATGATGACCACTGTCATCTGCTCATGGTTCTTGATCGTATCGGTAAACAGTCGATCGCCTGCGTGAGAAAACGGCGCATGGCCAACGTCGTGAAGGAGAGCGGCCGCTCGGATAACGGCGCGCCAGCGCCTTTGCGAGTGCTCGTCCCCGAAGACAGCCCTCGATTCATCCGGCGAATTCCGGGCGATAGCGTCGAATGCACGACCCGCCAGTTCCATCGTCCCCAGCGCATGTTCGAACCTCGTGTGGGTGGCGCCAGGGTAGACAAGATATGACAGGGCCAACTGGTGGATGTACTTCAACCGTTGAACCGCCGGGCTGTCGATGAGGAGGCGTTCAACATCATCCAGATAGATGAACCCATGAAGGGAGTCCCGAATTTCGCTCAATTAGCTATTCACCTAATCAGTTTCCGACGCTACTCCCTCGCGTGAGTTCGCTCAAGGTCGAGGCTCCAACCTCGCGTAGCGGATTTAGCGTCCCGCCCGGCCCAACGCCCCCTACCGCAACAGGATCGACCCGAGGTGGTGGTCCGTGACGTCCCCGGTCGCGGTAACGGTGAAGTTCGAGCTGATGTAGCCGGAAGCGCCGGCGAAAACCCCCGCCCCCGAATCGACCTTCCAGGTGATGGCGCCGGCGTTGCGGCCGTCGGCGGCGGGGGCCATACTGCCGCGCGCCAGCTCGCTGAACTGGATCGAATTGCCGCCGCCGAAGTCGATGGCGCCGTCCTCCGCGAACGTGCCATCGGCGCCGATGCGGACCGTGGAGGCGAACGTCGCGTGGTCCAGCGTGGCAGGCGCACTGCCCGATACTGGCGTGAGCCCAGCCGCATGCGCCTCCACCGTGAGCACGTGGCCCGTCTCGTCCGCGGGCGCCCCCTTGCCGTGAAAGGTCATGGCGTAGGCGAATCGTGGCATGGGACGCTCCTCGGGGTGGATGGCGCAGGATAGCAGATGGGCGTTGGGCGTTGGGCATTGGCCGGAAAGCGGCGCTCGGCCAGGCTCACTCGAAACTCAGGCCTCGGGCCTACTCCCGCGCCAGCTCCCCGAGCGCCGCGAGCGTGCGGTCGAGCGATTCGGGGTCCCCTGGCGGGATGATCGGCATGGCGAGGAGCTCGCCCGCGCCGAACGAGGGCAGGGCACGGAGCCGCTCCTTCACCTCCACGGCGCTGCCCCAGACCACGAGGGCATCGACCATCCGCGGCGAGAGTTCGCCCTCCTTGGCCTCCGGGAAGCCGGCATCCTGGAACATCTGCGAATAGAACGGTACGCGCGGGTAGAAACCGATCTGGCGGGCGGCGCCCTGCCGCACAGCCTCGCCGTCTTCGCTGACCACCACGGGCACATGGGCGATGAGCGGCGGCGCCGAGCGGCCGGCCTTCGCCGCGCCCGCCTGGATCGCCGGCACGGCGACATCGCGGAGGTAGGGCAGCGGGCAGACCCACGAGATGGCGCCGTCGGCGAGCTCGCCGCACACGCGGAAGCCGTTTGGCCGCAGGGCCGAGGCCATGACGTGCACGCCGGTCGGCGCGGCGAGTTGCGCGTGCGCGTGCAGCCGTTCGCCGTCGAAATCGACCTTGCCGTCGTTCAGCGCCGCGCGGAGGACCTGGAGGTATTCGCGCAGGTGCTGCAGCGGGCGTTCGAAGGGGATCCCGAACATCCCCTCGACTGACGGCTTGTGGCTGGGCCCGACCCCAAGCCGCAGCCGTCCCGGCGCGAGCGCATCGACCGCGACGGCGCCCTGGACCATGGCCAGCGGGTGGCGCGGGAACGTGGGGACGATGGACGTGCCGAACTGGATGCGCTCGGTCTTCATCGCCGCCGCGGCGAGCACGGCGAAGGGGTCGGCGGCGACGCCCCCGCTCGTGAGCCAGGCGCAATCGATGCCCGCACGTTCGGCCGCGACAATGCCCTCGACCAGCTTCACGGCGTTCGGCTGGCCGATGTGGACCCCGATGGTAAGACCGTTCATGGATGTGTACTCCTGCGGTTCCACCTTAGCGAGCGGCAGCGGGCCGGGACAAGGCGGCGGCCCGCCGTCGCCGGCCGCGGTCGAGGCCGTGCTCCAGCGGCTCCTGCGCTCCGCAGCGGCGGCGGTGCTGGCCGCGATTTCGCCGACCCTGGCCCGAGGCTCCGCACCTCAGGCGCGCGGGCTCGTTTCCATGGGGAGCGAGGGGTCCGCGGCCCACTCCGAGAGTGAGGCGTCGTAGACGGCGACGTCCCCGAAGCCGGCCATGATAGCGGCGAAGGCGGCGCTGCTGGCCGCGATCCCGCCGCCGCAGTACGTGATCATGCGGTCGCCCGGGCGGACGCCGGCGGCCTCGAAGCGGCGGCGGATCTCGGTGGTGCCGAGGTAGGTCTGAGTATCCGGGTCAACGACGCCGGCCGCGCCCATGGCGGGGACGTTGACGCTGCCGCGGATGTGGCCCGGCCGCCCGTAGGGCGCGACATCGCCGCGATGCTGCGCCGGGCTGAGCGCGTTCACGAGACAGGACTGGCCCGCCGCCATCGCCTCCAGCACATCCTCTTTCGTGGCGATGAGGCCCGGCCGCGGCCTGGCGGTGAACACGGCCGGCGCCGGGGGCGCCGCATCCGTCGCTATCGGGCGCTGCTCGCCGGCCCATTTCGTCCAGCCGCCATCGAGCAGGCGGGCGTTGGTGAAGCCGAAGGCGCGGAGCATCCACCAGACGCGCGCCGCCCACATGTTGCCCGCGCGGTCGTACAGCACCACCTGCGAGCCGTCGCCGACGCCGTAACGGCCCATCGCCGCGGCGAATTGCGCCGACGGCGGCATCATGAACCGCAGCGCCTGGGCGTGGTCGCTCAGGTCGCCGGGGATATCGGCGAAAACGGAACCGGGGACGTGGCCCGCGGCCCAGTCTTCCCGCCCCGAGACGACCGCGTAGCCGGGCTTGCCGTCATCGCGCGGGCGCAGGAACACCGTGCATTCGAGCACGCGCAGGCCGGGGTCGCCCAGGTGGGCGGCGAGCCAATCCGTGGTCGCGAGATAGTGGTCGCGGTCGTCTGGCGGCATCGCGGGTCCCTCAACGGTCCGAGTGCCGCGATTGTGACACCCGCCGTCGATTTCGCAACCATGCCGGACGGCGTTTCTCGTCGCACTCCTGGCCTCAGACGGCGCGTGCCGGCGTTGTTTCGAGTTCGAGCAGGCGCGCACGGTCACCGCCTCGTGGTAGCCCAGGGCCCGCTGTTCGTCACGCCCGACCCCGGCCAGATTGTGCGCATGCACACTGTTATTTTCGGGTCCTGAGGAGGGCCACCAATGGCGCACGGCCGATCCCGTCTCCGCGAGCAAGCAAGAGGGCCTGCGCCTCGTAGCGAAGGCGGCTCACCCCTTCCGCGGCCGCCGCTCCGCACGCATCGAGCTCTGCGCCCTCGGCGCCCCTGTGGTTATCCCCCCAGGCGCGGGAATTTCGGCTCGCGCCGCTCCACGAGTGCCTGCGCGCCTTCGACCGCATCCGGACGCGCGACCGCGGCCCATTGCACCGGCTCCGTCGCGCGGAGTGCGTCGGCGTAGCCCATCCCGAGCTGCGAATAGACGAGTTCCTTCGTATCGGCGATGGACGCCGGCGAGGCGCTCGCCGCCAGTCGCCGCACGTAGAGCTTCGCCTGTTCGACGAGGTCCCCGGGTTCGCAGAGGTACTCCACGAGGCCGATTTCGTGCGCTCGCTGCGCGTCGATGCGGTCGCTGGTCCAGAGCAGGTCCAGCGCCCGTCCCGGCCCCAGCAGTCGCGGCAGGATCCACGACGTGCCGTGCTCGGAGATCAGCCCGCGCTTGAGGAACACCGTCGTGAAGCTCGCGTTCGTGGATGCGAAGCGCAGGTCGCACATGCCGATGAGCGCCAGCCCGCCGCCGGCGGCGACGCCGTTGATGGCCGCGATGACAGGTTTCGGTACGGAGAGCAAGTAGGTGAACATCCCCGGCACCTCGTCCGGGTCCGGGGCGGCACGGTTGCGGCCGCCGCTCGCCGTGACATCAACCAGCGCCTGTGAGTCGAGCCCCGAACAGAAGCCGCGCCCCGCGCCGGTGATGACGATGCCGACCACCGCCGGGTCCTTCGCGCAGCGGTCCACGGCGTCGCGGATCTCGGCGAGCATCGAGTAGGTGACGGCGTTCAACTTCTCCGGGCGGTTGAGGGTGATCAGGCCCACCGGGTCTTCGATAGTCAGTTCGATCTCGTTGTAGCTACCCATGGGATGCCTCCGTTATTCGGCGACGATACGCCACTGCTTCGCGCCTGTGGGGACCGCAAGGGATATCGCCACCGGGACCAAATGTATCCATTGACATGGTCGCATGGCCGCCGTAAAAGGGATTCGTTCGCGTCACGTTAATCAGTGCGTGCGTGTGGAGAGCCCCATGGCAACAGCAGGGACGGTCCTCGAAATCCCGGAGATCGTTGGCATCGGCGATGCCCGCTACCGGGTGGCACAGGGCGAGGGCTGGCGGCCGCCCGCGGGCACGATTGTCGTTTCCGCCGATAGCCACTGGCTCGAAGGCGACATCTGGATCGACCGCTTCCCGGCGCACCTCAAGGACCGCGCGCCGCGCATGCGCTTCCAGAATGGAGGCTACGAGCTCGAGGTCGATGGCAAGCTCTCGACGCTGGAGGGCCAGGCCGAGCGTATCTGCGCGTTCGAATGCGTACCGGGCTTCAACAACGTCGAAGCGCGGCTCAAGGACCTCGATGCCGAGGGCGTGGCGAAAGAGATCCTGTTCCCGCAGCGGACGCTGGGAATGAACCGGCTCGAAGACCTCGAATACCGCATGGCCTGCTTCCGCGCCTACAACCAGCACATGTCCGACGTCTGCGCGGGCCAACCCGGGCGGCTCCACGGCGTGGCCGTGCTCAACTGGTGGGACCCGGACGCCACCCGCGACGCGCTCCAGGAGATCAAGGCGCTCGGCTTCAAGACGGCGCTCATTCCCATCTCCCCGGGCAAGCACGCCGATGGCGAACCCGTGATGTACAACAGCGAACGCATGGAGCCGTTCTGGGCCGCGATCGAAGAGTCCGGGCTGCCCATCTGCTACCACATCGGCGAGAACTCGAAGGCCGGCGGCCGCGGCCTCGCCGGCATCTTCGTGATGGAGCAGATGGGCGGGATGCGCAACATCTGGTCCACCCTCGTCTTCGGGGGCGTCTTCGACCGCAATCCCGGCCTGTGCGTGGTGTTCGTCGAAAGCGGTTTGCACTGGGTGCCGGGTGCGCTCCAGGACGCGGACCTCATCTACCAGTCGTTTCCGACGCACGTCGAGCCGCGGCTCGGCCATTCGCCCAGCTACTACTGGTTCAACAACTGCTACGCGACCTTCATGGTGGACCCGGCGGGCCTCGCGCTGATCGACCGCATCGGCGCGGGCCGCGCGATGTGGTCCTCGGACTACCCGCACAACGAAAGCACGCTGGGCTACACCCGCAGCGCCATCGAGGCGGTGTTCAAGTCCACGTCCGAGGCGGACGCACGCAAGATCGTCGGCGGCAACGCGATCGAGGTCTTTGGGCTGTAGCGGGCTGTTGGCCGTTGGCCACTGGCCATTGCAGTGTGTCCCAGAGGCGGCGCAATTCGCCGCGAATTGCGCTAGTCTAGCGCGCGAAAACGCGGCTGGTGGTGGCTGCCGTTTCGGAAGGGGCGAGGCATGAGCGTTTCCGTTATGACCGAGCGCGCGCTATCGGCGGCAGCGCCGGGGGCCCAACCGGCTGTGGCCGCGGCGCCATCTGCCGTCAACGCGATCGCGGCCGTGGCCGCGTACTTCCCGACTGAAACCATGGGCGCCTACCTTGCCGTGCTCGCGCTCATCCAGCCCGATACGGCGGGAGCGCGTTGGCTGTTTTTCAGCGTCTTCCTCGTGTTCACGACGGTCGTGGTGCTGTACTACGCCGCGAACAAGCACCACACGGTGACGGGCGCGAGGATCGACCGCCGCAGCCTGGCGTGGCTGCTGGTCTTCGCCCTCGGCTCGTTCGCCATCTGGTCCGCGACGACGCCGTGGAGCCCGTTCCGGGACATCTCCAGCGATGCACCCCGGTATGCGGGTGCGATCACGATCATCGTCTCGCCGCTGCTGCCGATGGCGGCGCAGGTGCTTCACATCACGCCGCCATGGCGGTGAGAATGGCCAACAGCCAATGGCCTTCAGGGGAGGGGGCGCTTACGGAGCGGACGCAGCAACCCAGCCTCCCCACGCACCAGTCTACGACCCCCGGCGCGCGCGTCAATTCCTGTCGGCACATGATGGCGTCTCAGGAATTCATGGAAAGGGGGAAGAGGGCCTCGGCTCTCCGGTAGGTTGTAGCTGCTGAAGCACACCGAAGGAGAAGTGGGCCCATGCACAGGCTCGGAACTCCGAACTCGGGGCTCAGAACTCGGCGCTCCCCTATCATCCGCCCAATGGAAGTGTGGTCCTTCGTCAACGGCAACTGGCGCGAAGGCGACCTCGCGTTCGCGGACCAGCGCTGGTTCGACCTTGCCGACGACGCGGCGGAGCTCCACAGCCTCGCCGAGCGCTTCGGCCTCCACCCTCTCGCGGTGGAGGACTGCCTCTCGCCGCTGATGCACGCGCCGAAGATCGATGAGTTCCCGGACTATCTCTTCATCGTCTTCCAGGCTGCGCTCCCGAACCTGAGCGAAGACCACGCGATGGAGGAGGTGGACGTCTTCCTCGGCCACAACTTCGTGATCACCTACCAGGACCGTGCGCTGGCCGAGATGGGCCAGGTTCGGTCGGTGCTGCGCCAGGGTATCACCGTCCGTCCCGGCGTGGATGGCATCCTGTATGAGGTCATCGACCGCCTGGTGGACTCGACGCTGCCGGTGGTCGAACGCATCGGCGGCGAGTTGGACGAGATTCACCAGGCCGTGCTCGATAGCCCGGGCGGGCGCATTCCGAGCCACGACATCGTTACGCTGCGGTCCCAGGCGGGGCGGATCCGGCGAGTGCTGACGCCGGAGATGACGGTCGCGCAGCGCCTCAGCCGCGGCGAATTCAACGTCATCTCGGAAGCCAACCGCGTCTACTACCGCGACATCTACGACCACCTCGTGCGCATCGACCTCGCCCTGGAGAACGTGCGCGAGGACGCCGAGGTCGTGCTCAGCACCTACCTGAGCTCGCTCAACAACCGCATGAGCGAAGTGATGAAGGTGATCACCGTGGTGGCCGCGCTGGCGCTGCCGGCGACCGTCATCACAGGCGTCTTCGGCACGAACTTCGACAACGTGCCGGGTCTGCATAGCAACTGGGGCTTCGCGCTCATGGTGGGGGCCATCGTCGGCGTGGGCGGCACGATGGCCCTGTACTTCCACCGCCGTGGCTGGATTTAGGGATTCACGGTTCACGATTTCAGATTCACTATTCTGTTACTGTGGCGGCGTGTCCCTGATCGAGCGCCTGAAGTCCCGCTTCGCGGCCGCGGTGCCAGCGGTCGATGTCGAACCGGTGACGTTTCCGGCGTACCCACCGGCGTACCCCGCGGACGTGTTCACGGTGCCGGTCGTCCTCGTGAGCTACTTCCCGGTGGCGAATGGCCGCATCTCGCGGGCCGTGACGGGCGATATCGACGCGCCGCTCGAGGCCATTCGCCGCCACACGGCGCAGGCAACGGACGCCGCCGTGCGCGCGCTCGAGCTCGGCAGCATGTACCACGGCTACAAGGACGCCGCGGCGGCGCCGAGCCTGCGCTACGCGATCCTCGATCGTGTCGAATTCCTCGAACCGCTCCCGACCTGGCGAAAGCCGGGGCACGCCGCCCCCATGACCGACTACCGCGCAATCATGGAGCGCATTGGCATCGAGCGCCGGGTCGAAGAGCGCGGCGTCAAGGAAGTCTGGATCTGGGGCTATCACGGCGGCGTGGTCGATCTCTGGGAATCGAACATGTCCGGGCCGTTCGGCGATATCAGCAACAGCGACCGCGACCCGGGCGACCTGCCGGTCTTCGGCCATACCTACACCGTGTACCACTACAACTACGGCCGCGGCGCCTCCGAGGCGATCGAGGACCACATGCACCAGGTCGAGGCCGTCCTCCGCCACGCCGACCCGGAGCTGTTCTGGGAGCGTTTCGTGGGCAAACCGGGCGAAGGGCGGTGTGGCTGGGCGCACTTCCCGCCGAACGGCACGCGCGACTACGACTGGGCCAACCGCCGGCCCATCGCGACGGACATCGAGGACTGGCGGCCCGAGGGCGGCCGGCGCACCTCGCTGGATAGCCGGCGCTGGCGCAGCGACAGCCTCACCTGGTTCACCTACTGGATGGAGAACCTCCCGGGCCGCGACACCGGGCTGGCGTACCGTGGCCGGCCGCTGACCAACTGGTGGCAGTTCATCGGCGATTGGGACGGCGCGATGGCGCGCGGGGAGGGGCTGGTTGCCCGGTAACGGCCGAGGGTGATGCCGGCCGCATAGAAATCGCGGGCCGCGGGCAACCGATCGCGCCCCTTCTCTCGTAGACCCCTGTACGGAGCGAGCAACAACGCGGTCCGCCACGGCCCGCGACAGGATGGAGGGGATATGCGATTTCGCGTGATTGGCGCGCTGGCCGGCGCCCTGGCAGTGGCGCTGCTGGCCACGGCGTGCGGCGGCGACGACAACTATGGTGCGGCTCCCGCCAACACCACCGGCGCCGCCGCAACCGTGGCCGCCACGACGGGTACATCCGCAACAGCTGGGGCCACCAGTTCCGGCGCCGCCGCGGCAGCGGTGAAGATCGCCGATGTCGGTACGCTCGGCAAAATCGTGACCGATGCCTCCGGCCGCACGCTCTACGTGTTCGATACCGATACGGCCGGCAGCGGCAAGAGCGCCTGCAGTGGCGGTTGCGCGAGCACCTGGCCGCCGGCGGTCGCGCCCGCGACCATCACGAAGCCCGACGGGCTCACTGGCGACCTGACGGCCATCACGCGCGACGACGGCACGAGGCAGCTCGCGCTCGGCGGCCGGCCGCTCTACCTCTATGCCGGGGACGCGGCCGCGGGGGATGCGAAGGGTGACGGCATCGGTGGCATCTGGCACGTGGTCAAGGCCACTGGCGTCACCACGGAGGCCGCGCCCTCGGCCGCGCCCGCGGGGACCGCGAAGAGCGACCCGTACGGTTATTAAGTCCCGAGTTTCGAGTCCCGAGGCCCGAGGCCCGAGGCCCGAGCGGGTGTAACGGAACCGCGCGCGTAAGCAAGCGGCCAGGCGTGGACAACTGAATGCCGGTGGCGCGGCAGCTCGGCGGCGCGTTCGAAAGGGGGTGGTGGGCCGCGATCGGCGCGGCCCCGGGGGCGATTTCAGAGCAGTTTCGAGTCCCGAGTTCCGAGGCCCGAGCGGGTGTAACGGAACCGCGCGCGTAAGCAAGCGGCCAGGCGTGGACAACTGAATGCCGGTGGCGTGGCAGCTCGGCGGCGCGTTCGAAAGGGGGTGGTGGGCCGCGATCGGCGCGGCCCCGGGGTGATTTTCAGAGCAGTTCCGGGTTCCGAGGCCCCCAGCGCTGGGCGCGCACGGCGGTGATTAGCGGCGGCGACGCCGCAGCGTGACCGCGAGCGTCGCTGTCGCCGCCAGTACCATTGCGAGCGAGCCGAGGAACAATGGCCCTTGCACGCTGGAGTCCGCGCGCCCGGAACCGGTGGCGGGCGCGCCCGGGGCCACCGGGGCCGGGCCGGCCGACGGGGATAGCACGAAGTCCGTGAAGTCGCGCAGGAAGAAGCCGGGTGGCTTCCCGCAGGGGAGCTCGACGCCGACGATGCGCCCGCCGCCCACGAGCGTCAGCCCGCCAAATGGGACGGCGTAGCGGCCCGCCCAGGCGATGCCATATTCCGCGCCTTTGTAGCGAAGCGGGAGGTCCCTGTCGTTGCCGATGCGGAACACCGCGTAGACCTGTCCCCCGGGATACTCGAAGAACTGCGGGATCGCGGTTTCGGAGCGCACGAACTGCTCGCACTGCCACGAGGCGAGGCCGCGCACGGGCTCGCGGCTCACCGACTGGATTGCGTCGCGGTATGCCAGCAGCGCGATCAGCCCCGCGGCGTCGTTGGCCTGCGTGAGCGCAATAACCTCGTCGACCTCGGCGATGCCGGTGCGCGTCCCGAGCGGATAGCCCAGCCCAACGCCCGGCTGCCGTGCGGGCACCCGGACCGATGGCGCCGTGCCTGAGACTGAACCCGCGGAGCCGCCCGGTACGGCCGCAAGGAGGCGCGTCTCGGCGCCGGCCGGCGCCGGCGGGAGTTCGATGTAGAGCCCAAGCGTGCTGTCCTCGCTGCCAAGGTCGTTGGCCGTGGCGATGAGCGGCCGGGCGCACGGGACGCTCCCGCAGGAAACTTCGCCCACGAGCCACTCCGTGCGGGGTTGGAAGTTCGCGCCATAGACATACCAGCTGTCCGGCTGGTCGCCCGGCCAGGCGCGAAGGCGTGGCGGGTCCTGCGGCGGAGTTGGCGTCGAGCCGGGGGCGATGGGCGGCGGGCCGGCGAAGGGCAACGTTGGGGTGGGCGTGGCCGTCGGCGCGACCGTCCCGGCGGCCGTCGCGGTGGCGGTCGGGGTCGTGGGTGAGGGCGTCGCCACGGTGCCCGTCGCGGGCGAAGTCGTGGTCGGCGAGGGGCTCTGCGCGAGCGCGACACCGGTCGTCAGGCCCGCGACTGCCATGAGCGATGCCAGGCCCAGTCGAAACGTCATTCGAAGCCCTCGCATCGCAGGTTACTGCCGCGCAACGAACGCGGCGCTGACCCAGCCGGTGTTGCCCGACGGCGCCGTCACGGGCAGCCTGCCCTCCGGCACGCCATCCTTGCCGATGACCGCCAGGAGCACCCCATCGGGCAGGCACTCTAGCACGGGTGCGTCCGTTTCCGGGCGTTGGCGAAGGTTGAGACAATCGCCGGGCGTGCGCACCTGACCTGACAGGTCGGGCCAGGCGGCAAGTACAACCTGCCCGCCCGCCGAGTCGCAGTTCGCCAGCGGGCCCGTGACGAAGCTCGCCGTCGCGCCGCGGATGGAGAGCAGCACCGGCAGGCTGCCGCCGATTCCGCCCGGGCTGCCGGTGCAACTGCCGGGGTAGTCCGCGGTCAACACGAGGGTGTCTCCGTCGAGCCAGCGGGAGATGCGCGCGTCGGAAAGCGGCACTCGCAGCGTGGCGGCGGGCGTGCCGGAGCCGGCGTTGGGTGGCATTTGCCGTGTTGGCGGTCGCTGCGGTCGCGGGCGGCCTTGCGCTCGTCCTCTTGCGAGGCGGCGACAGCAACGCGCCGGGGGTGGACGGCATGCCCTCCGAGACGGCTTCGCCGGCGGCGGGCTCGGTCACACCTTCGCCGGTGGCCCCGCTCGCGCTTTGCACGCCCGACAACAGCGTCCCGAAGGGGCGGACCGTGGTCCGCGGTCGCGAGGTCGTGATCGCCGTGTACGTGTTCGTGACTCGCCCCTGCCGCGTGGACGATACCGCCACCGTCCGGATCGTGGCGCCGGATGGCGCGCCGTTGCCGATTGAAGGGAATCCCGCGGCGATCGTGCTGAAATACGATGCACGCCAGGCCGGGCAGTACCAACTCGGCGAGGCCATCTGGACGAATTGGTGCGGCGAGAACGACTTCTACCAGGTGGACGTGACAGTGGGGCCGAAAACGGCGAATGAGCGGCCGCGCGAGTGGCCACCGTGCGCGCTGCCCGGCCCGTCACGTCTCGAGGCGCGATCGGTCGACCCGGACGCGCCAGCGGCGTCGCTGCCGACCTGCGACCCCGCCGGCTACGGTCTCTTCCCGAAGTTCATCCCCCAGCCTGGGGGCGGGCTCCAGATCGACGTGTACGGCGAGTACCTGGAGGCCCCGGGACCGAGCTGCCGCATGACCACCCCGGTCCAGTTGACCGTGCTTGACGCTGCGGGGCAGGCACTCCCGTTGATCACAAATGGCGCGACCGCGTCGGTTGACGCGCCCAACCCGACGGACGACCCGATCGCCCGGTTCGCCTGGTTCAACTGGTGCGGTGAGGCGCAGGGTCCGTTCTCACTGCGGCTCGTCCTGGCGGGGCTCGCCACATTGGTGCGCGTCGGCAACCCACCGGCATGCGAAGCGCCCGGCTCGGTCTCGAAGCTCGAAGTCCTGGGCCCGGTCAATCCGCCCGTGCGCCCCCCGACGCCGACGCCGATCCCGGGCGGTCTGCAGCCCGCGGCCGACGTTCCCGCGAACCCATCGGTCTGGATCTACCGCGACGCGCAGCCGGCCTCCACGAAATGCACGGAGATCATCGGCGACATAGTGCCCGCGGCTGCCGCCGGGAAAGTGCCAGTTCGCGCGTTCACCTGCAGCGACACGGACGGGCGGCTTCGCTTCGCGACAGACGGGTCCGCGGCGCTGTACCTGCTCGGAGTCCAACTGTTGCTGCTGGCAAAGAACACGCTGCCCCAGCCCAGCGCCGGGGACGGCAGCTGCGATTCCCTGCGGCCGTACCTGCTCGCCGCGACGGAGCCCGTGAGCAGCGCCGCATATGTGCTCGTCTGCGATGTGCAGCCGCTTGAGCGGGGGCAGATCTCGCGGAATGGGCTGCTGATCTGGGGACGGATCGTCGCCGATCTCGCACCGGCCACCGTGCCCCAGGACGTGCCCTGCTGGAGCCTTACGCAGTACCTCGGGCGAGCAGGCGAGGCGCGGACCATCGAGGTGCAGTGCTGGCTCGAGTAGGAACGGGAGCCCGGCGGTCGCCCATGGGAGGGAGCACCTGGCCTCGGTCCCGCGGCCGGTGTGCGGGCTAACCCGCGGCGGCGGGCGCGCTATCCCCGCTCGATTTCGGGGAGGAGGTCCGTGGTTCGGCCGGCTTGCTCTCGGTGGCCGCCGATGCGCCTTCGGTCTTCGCAGCCTCGCCGGGGACGCTGTCGCCACCGCTGGACTTCGCATCGCTGAGCGTGCTACCGGCCTTCTTGCTGTCGGTCACATAGAACCCGGAGCCCTTGAACACTACCCGCGGCGCATGCAGCACGCGCTTGGCGGTGCCTTTGTGGCATTCCTCGCAGGCGTGGGTGATTTCGGCATCGAAGCCCTGGCGGAGGTCGTAGTTCGCGCCGCACGCTTTGCAGTGATACTCGTAAGTCGGCACAGAAACCTCTGGGGCCGTGAAATCGACGGGGGCGCCGGTGTCCCCGCACTCTATACTTCCCTTCTTAGCACTCGCCTGTCAAGAGTGCTAACGCCGCGCCGCTGACCGGCTGCCGCCCGCGGCTTTACACTGTCCTTCGGGAGAGGTGGCCGAGTGGTTTAAGGCGCGCGTCTTGAAAACGTGTGAGTGAAAGCTCCGGGGGTTCGAATCCCTCCCTCTCCGCCATTTGGGCCCGTACCGCCGGTTCGGCCAGCGCTCGGCCTGCCCGAACTGAGCGCCTGCCTCTCCATGACCGAATGTATGACGCAGCGTGGCCGGCAACGCCATGTCCCGGCTGGTCAGCCCGCGCGGTGTGACGGCGACGTATACTATTGGTAGGAGGACGCGTATGACCGCCATCAAAACCGCCGTCTCGCTGCCTGAAGACCTGTTCCGGCAACTCGACCACATCGCGGGCGAACAGGGAGTCTCGCGCAGTTCTGTCGTCGCGGAGGCGCTCCGGTGCTGGCTGCGAGACGAGGAGACCCGGGAAATGATGCGCCGGCTGGACGAAGCCTATTCCAATCCGACTCCGGAGGAAGAGGCCGAAAATCGAGCATGGGCCGCACGCCGCCGGGCAACCCGGCGGCGGATCATTGATAAGACGGGCGACACATGGCTCCCGGAGGGGTGATTTCCCAGGGCGACATCTACTGGATCGATGACGGCGAGCCGGTGGGGTCAGAGCCGGGATACCGCCGGCCGTACGTCGTTGTCCAGAACAATGTGCTCAACGCGTCGCGAATCGGCACAGTCGTGATGGTGCCCCTGACGACCAATCTCCGGCATGCCAGCCTCGTGGGGAATGTGCTGCTTCGGAAGAGCGACGGGGGTCTTTCGCGGGACTCCGTCGCGGTGGCTGCGCAAGTGGAATGTTTGAATCGGGATGAACTCGGCGAGTACATCGGCCGGCTGCAGCCCCATCGCGTCCGCGAAATCATCGCCGGACTGTCGAGCATTTTCGAGCCACGGGAGCCGCCGCGGCCATAGCCCGACCCTGCGCAGGGTTCGAGGAGCCCTTCCTATAGCTCGGCCCTGAGCCACTCGTCGGCGGCCCGGACCACGTCGGGCCCGATTTCGAAATGGCCGCCGGGCAGCCACGCGATGTCCTTCTTGCCCGGGAGCGCGGCGTAGAGCGCCTCCGTCGCCGCCCGCGGCACGATTTCGTCCGAGACCTTGCCGACAATGCGCACGGCGGTGTGCGCGAGCCCCTTCACGGGCGAGGCGTCCTCCAGCACCGACCCCACGAGCCCGCCCTCCCCGACGAGGCAGAAGGCCGCCGCCTTGAAGCGCCCATCGCGGCCCACGGCCGGCACGCCGAGCATGCTGCCCAGCGAATATCCCACGTAAGCCAGCCGCCGCAGATCGATCGGGTAGTGGGCGGCCAGGTGGTCGATGGTGGCCGTTATTTCGCGGGCGAACTGGGCCGCGATTGCCGGGTAGCGCTCCCGCTCCCGGAACAGCGCCATCGGGTCGTGGCGCTCGCGGTCCCCATGCAGCGGCGCATCGATCCCCGCGCACGCCCAGCCCCGTGCCGCCCACCGGACGGCCACGTCGCGCACAAAATAGTCCTCCTTCGAACCCATCCCCGGGTGTTGCAGCAGCACCAGGGGGAGCATGTCGCCGGTCAGGTCCTTCGGCAGCCAGAGCATGCCGGGCACGCGCTCTCCTGTGTCGGAGAACGAAAAGCGAATCTCGCGGACTTCGCCGATGGATTCCTCGGAGGCGCTGAAGGTGTCCACCGGCGGAGCGTAGCAGCGCTGCTGCCGTGTGTCGCGGTGCCGCCCATGCGGGAGCTAATGCCTCTCTGCGTCGTCATCATCATCTTGAAGAGCTAGTGGATTGCAACGTACTTGGTCTACTCGCGTGCTTGACACTCGGGCGCCGGGCCGTCAATTCTTCCGTCAGCGATTCGTCGCTACGCCTAGTCCGCGGTCGCGGAACGGGGGAACCAAACTTCGGGGCGAATCCGTCCTGGTCTTCTCAGTGGCGATGAGGAGATGAAGGCGGAGCGGCTATCTCCGGCCGCAGCCCGGCAGCTAACCTCGGCGGCGTTGGAAGATCCTCGAACGAGGCGTCTTCACCAATGGCACTGCGGGCATATCGCCAGCCCATCCCCGCCGCGCGTCACGCCCGGCGGCCCGAACTCACACTGGCATCGGCTTCCCGTCTCCGGGAGCGGCTCTGGAACCTGCTTCCGCTCGCGGTCTCGCTGTTCCTCGCGAGCTCGGTCTTCTGGGGCACGTTTCTTGCGCCCCAGGTGCTGGCCGTCGGCATCATCGTCTTCTTCACGTACTGGCTCATCCGCTCCTATGCGGTGGTCGTCGCCTGCATCATCGGCCTGCGCCGGCTAAAGGAGTGGAAGGCGACGAACTGGCAGTCGAAGTTCTGCGCGTGGCTGCCGGACCACCCGGACACGCCCGAATGGTCGTGGCCGCGGCACATGGTGATCATCCCCAACTATAAAGAGAGCGAATCCGGCCTCGCCCGTACGCTCGATTCGCTTGCCGCGCAGCGCAACGCGGCCCAGCTCGTCATCGTGATGGCGATGGAGGCGCGCGAAGACGACGCCCGCCCGAAGGCATCCCGGCTCTTGATGCGCTATCGCACGCGCTTCGGGGACATGTTCGCGACCTACCACCCCGCCGGCCTGCCGGGCGAAACCCCGGGCAAGGGTTCCAACGAGGCCTGGGCCGCGCGCGAGGCCCACATCCGGCTGATAGAAGATGGCGGCCAGGATATTTCGCGCTACACCGTCACCAGCTGCGATGCCGACGCCGTGTTCCATCCCCGGCACTTCGAGGCGCTCAACTACCTCTTCCTCACGGCCGGAAACCGCTACCGGACGTTCTGGCAGCCGGCGATCTTCAACTCGAACAACATCTGGGACATCCCCGCGCCGCTGCGCATCCCCGACGGTCTCTCCGGCATCAACCGGCTATCGAACCTGGTCATGCCCGGGAGCGTGAAGTTCCCGACCTCCTGCTACTCCCTGAGCTGGCAGATGCTGCACGAGGTCGACTACTGGGACGAAGAGGTCATCCCCGAGGATTGGCATGTCTACCTCAAGTGCTGCTACAGCCTCGGCGACGAAGTCCATGTCGAGGGTCTCTTCCTGCCGCTGGGCAACGACTGCGTGCTCACCGACAAGTACACGAAGACGCTCCGCGCGCACTACGCCCAGAGCGTCCGCCACGCCTGGGGCGCGAGCGATATTCCGTACGCGTGGCGCTCCTCCGGGCACCGCGACTCGCCGTTGGGCCTGAAACGCCGCCTGCTGCTGGCGGGCGCCGTCACGAAAGTGCACGCGCTCTGGATGGCGCAGTGGTACATCATCACGCTCGGGAACCTCTTCCCGATTTTCATCACGGAATACACTGGTCTCGCCTCCATGCCCGGCTGGTGGATGGCGCGGCCACCGTTCGTCGGCAGCCTGCCGGGCCCCGCCTGGCACATCGGTGCGATGAGCCGCGGCGACTTCTCGGACCCTGTCGGGTTCATGATCAACGTGAACCTCGCGGGCGCGCTCATCTACTTCTGCCTCTTCCCGCTCATCGCCATGGCCATCATCGAGTGGAAGACCCGCGGCCCGCGGCCGGCGTACGTGTCACGCAAGGCTGTGGCCGGTGGCTTCCTCATGTGGCCGCTGATGGCCGTCATCACGTTCGCATTCGCCAGCCTGCCGGCGTTGCACGCGCAACTGAAGCTCGCGAGCGGCAAGGGTCTCGTGTACCGGGTGGCGGAGAAGGGCTCCCGCCAGGCCTCGGCGGCGGCCGCCCCCGCCGCGGAATCGGCGGTGGAGCCCGTGGGCGCCGCCGGCGGGCAATAGGTCCGGTTGGAGGCTGGCGGCGTGCCGCTTCCCGCGTAGTGTTGCCGATGACGGCGGCGCCTGTGGTGCTCTCGCGCTGCAGCCGGCCTCTGAGCGTGTGGTGCGCGCCCGGAGGCCCCGGGCCGGTGCCTCGAAGACGAAGCGGGCCGGCCCGGGGAACTGAGGCCTAATTGGCGGCGTACTTCGTGGCGCCGGACCAGTCGACGACAACGACCGGCTCGTCTCCGACAACCCAGGCATCGTGCCTCGTGGGCAGGCTGCTCACGTCGCCGGCGCGGGCATCGAATTCGGTGCCGTCGTCGTTCACGACGTGGAGGACCCCCGAGAGGTGATACTGGAAGTGTGGCGCCTCGCAGAGCTCGGTACCGGCGATCGGCTTCACGTCCTTCGACCAGCGCCAGCCAGCCTCGAATGAGAGCCGGCCCACGACGCCGCCCCCGATGTTGAGCAGCTCGGCGAACCCTTTCGGGAACTCCCGCCGCTCATCCGGGGTCGCGAAGCGCTTGAGTTCAGGTGTTGCCATGTCCTTTCTCCTTCTGGCGGCAGGGCTTCTTGTCCTGCGACCGGAACGAAGAGTAGGCCCGCACCTGGCCCTGCACATCGACGAAAACTCTCAACTTGATCGAGAGGCTCAAGCGCCGGGGCGTGGTAGTTTCTATCCAGGAGCGTGTCGGTTTAATGGGGAGGGCATGGACATAAGGCTAGAGAAGCTGGTTGCGGATGGCGAACGCCGTGGCCCCGGCCCGGTTGTCGACTCCGAGCTTCTGGAAGATGTGCGAGACGTGGTTGATGACAGTGCGCTCACTGAGGACGAGTTTCTCTGCAATTTCGCGGTTCGTCAGCCCCTGCGCTACGAGGCAGACGACTTCCCTCTCCCGCGCCGTCAGCCCGCCGGGGAGGCGATTCGCCGGCCCTGACTTCAGGAGTTGCGCGGCTATCGCCAACTCGCGGACCATGCGGAGTTCCGCGAAGATGTCCGACGCCTCCGTCAGCGCTGCCATTCGGGCCGTCGCCTCGACGACGAGCTGTGCCCGCGCCAGCAGGATCAGTCCCAGGTCCGGCCGAAGCCGCTCGATGCGGGCCTGTTGTTCGGCGGCATCGAGATATGCCAGCGACGCGGCGGTCTTGCCTTCGAGCGCGGCCGCGGCGGCCAGCGTCCGGCGCGCGGGCGACCAGTGGAAGTCATTGTCGAACCCGGCGAGCGCGTCGGCGCAGCGGGCCGCGGCGGCGGCCTCGCCCAGCTCCGCGTACGCGAGACCGAGCGCCGTCCGGGCTGACCTGGCAGGAAGTGCGGCGGCGCCGATCTGCGCGAGCCGCTCTTCTTGCCTGTCGATCTCCGCTCGGGCCGCGTCGACCCGTCCGGCAGCAAGGAAGATGAGCGCCGCCAGGCTGCCGTACCAGAGCATCGTGCCGTCGCCCAGGGGCTGGAGGCGCTCGAGCGCGTCGTCCATGTCGCGGGACGCGCGCTCGCCGTCGCCCAGCCGGTAATGGATGAAGGCGGAGACAACGCGAATGAATCCGACCGGCTCGGGCGAGGCGAGGCGGCTCAGCATCGGTTCCGCCTGGGCGAGCAAGTCTCGCGCCTCGTCCCAGCCGCCCCTGGTGGCAACGAGGAGGGCCAGCCACGAGTGCGCGTGGCGCAGACCAAAGATGTCGTGGGCGCGGGTGGCCAGGTCGAGCCGCTTCCGCCCGAATTCCTCCGCCCGCCGCAGTTCTCCCGACCAGTAATAGCTATTCGACAGCCCTGCCGCTGTTTCGGCGGCAAGCTGAAGGTGGCCGCCGGCTTCTGCCCGGGCCAGCGCCTCTTCGAGCATCGGCCGGGCTGCCCGTGGGCCCTCGGACCGCGCCCGGCTGTTCGCCAACGCGATGAGCCCCTCGGCTTCGAGTCCATGGTCGTGAATGGCGCGAGCGACGGCCACGGCGCGATTGGCGTACTCCTCCGCGGAGCTGTACTCGGCCGTGGTGAGGCCCGCGATCGACGCCAATTCGACGAGCGCGCGGCCAACGCCGGTTGCCTGCCCCGGCATGGTTTCCAGCGTGGCGAGCGCGCGGGAGAAGGCCTCGGCCGCTCGCAGCGGCTGCTCGCGCCGGTGGGCGACCGTGCCGATGCGAAGCCAGGCCTGTCCCTCGAGCGCGCGATCCTTGCTCGCCTGGGCGTGGCTCAGCAGGGCCATGAAGCTTTCCTCCGCCTCCAGCAGGCGCCCTGCATCGACCCGCGCCTCGCCCAGCCGAAGGAGCGCCTCGCGAAGGAGCGGGTCCGCTGTCTGCTGGCCGGCGGCCAGCCGCTCGGCAGCCGTATAGGCCGCTTCGGCCAGCTGCAGCGCCTCCTCCGGGGCATAGGCCCCCCTCGCCGCGCGAGAGGCGTCGATGGCGGCGGCAGCCGCGGCATGGTCATCGTGGGCTTCCTGCCAGTGGTAGACGAGGGCCTCCAGCCGCTCGACGTCGCCGGCGGGGTGGGGGGATTCAGAAAGCGCTGTGGCCACCGCCCGGTGGAGGCCGGCCCGCTTGCCCGGGTCGATCTCGGCGAGCACCGCTTCGCGGATGAGGTCGTGCCGGAACGACCACAGGCCGGGACCCAGCCGCTTCAACAGCCCCAGGCTGGCTGCGTCACCCATCCAGGCCTCAATCTCATGGTGTTCCCCGCCGGCGCTCGAGAGCAGACTTGCGCCGAACATCCGGCCAGCCACCGCACCCAGGTTGAGGGCGTCGCGCGCGCCGGCGCTGAGCCGGGAGACGGACTGCGCCGTCGTGAGCCGCACCGTCGCGGGCACGACGTCACGCGCCGACCGTATCAGCTCCCAGCGGCCGTCCCGCTGCTCGACGGAACCAGTGCGAAGCATGTGGACGAGCACTTCCTCGGCGAAGAACGGGTTGCCGCTGCTGCGGGCGAACACGAACCCGGCCAGTTCGGACGAGGCCGGCCCGGAGAGGAGCGCCGTGCAGAGCTCCGCCAGCTCGCCGGCGGAGAGGGCATCCAGCCGGATGTCCACGAGCAGCCGCTGGCGATTGAGTTCGAGCAGGGCGTTCACCGCGGGGGAGCCGGCTTCCCAGAGGCCGGCCTCCCGCGAGGCGAGGAGGACCACGACGCGGGCAGTCGCCACGCGCACGATGTGCGCGATGGCCTCCCAATCGCCCTGGGCCGCCCACTGCATATCGTCGAGGGCGATGACGACGGGCGCGGCCCCGGCGGCGAGGTCGACGAATCTCGCCATCGCCTCGAAGAGGCGGAGCCGGCCGTCATCGGCAGGAGGTTCGTGCGCCGGCGGGACCGCGGCCTCAACAACTCCGACGGCCGCGAGCAGTGGCAAGATCTCGGCGAGCCCCTCCGTTCCGGGATCGAGATCGCTGGAAAGCCGGCGAAGTGCCCGGCCAAGGGCGTAGTAGGGAGGTGCGCCCTGTCCCGGCAGCGCGTAGCCTTCGGCGACGCGCCAGCCGCCTTCGAGCCGGGCGACGATTTCCCGCATCAACCGTGTCTTGCCCGAGCCCGCTTCGCCGCTGATCAGCGCCGCGCACGCTTGCCCGGTGCGTGCGCGAGCGAAGGCAGCGCCGATCTGGGAGAGTTCGCTCTCCCTGCCGATGAGGGTAGCCGGGGTGAGCTGGGGTTGCACCACGGCGAGAAGGATACAACGGGGACACATGCCAACGGTGCGCGGCACGTTGTTCCCGATTGGGCGTGTGCAGGCGCCGTCGCGCGGCGTAGGGTACGGCCATGTTCCTCGAACGCTGGACCATCGACCAGGTGCTCCCCGAGGCTGTCGGTGTGGCCCGCGCCCGCTACATCCGCGAAGTGACGGCGGACACGCCCGAGGCCCTGGCCGAGCAGGTCCGGGCTATCGAACTTGCAGCCTTCACGCCGGACGATTGGCGCCCGGAGGTCCTCACGGTCCTGGGGCGCGAGGCGCTCATGCGCCAGCTCGCGGAGCGCTCGTCCGCGGCCGGGCTCGCGGCGCGGATCGTCGCTGAAAGCGATGACCCACGTCCGCTCTTCGAAGGCCAGGTGTTCTGGGTGCTGACGGCGACGCGCCTTCCGGACACGCGCGACGGCCGCCCGATCGTGCCGCCCGACTCTCCCTGGTTCCTGAAGAAGGTTGGCGCTCGCCGCGCGGCACGGGCGGCCGCGCCGGAAATCGGCCCGGGCCGCATGGTCGATGTCACACAAGCGGCGCGTGCGGCGGTGAAGCAGGAATACCAGGCTGCGGTCGCCACGCCGCCGGAGTGAGGTGACCGATGGGATCCGCCGGGGCTATCTCGCCGCAGCGGCTTGCCGCCGCTGCTCCATTCGCACCCGCGCAGGGCAAGCTGGCCCAGGCGCTCATCGTCTACGTCCTCAATGTCGGCGATGGCGATGCGCTGGTCCTGCAGTTCCCCGCTGTTGATGGCGCCGAGCGCCCGTTCGCGGCCGTCGATAGCTTCGATGGGGGCAAATCACTCAAACTGCTCCAGGACCTCGGAGCGCAGCGCCTTCGCTTCCTCTGCGCGACGCACCCGCACCTGGACCACATCCGCGGCATCCCCGAAATTCTCCGGCAGTTCGCCGCGGCGGGCCCCGGCTCGGTCCAGGAGTTCTGGGACAGCGGCTTCAGGTTCACCTCGGTCACCTACCGCAAGATCCTCCAGGCCGTGGCCGGTGACCCGGCCATGCGCTTCGTGCGCCCGGCGTCGGGGTTCGAAACCCGTATCAATGGCGTCGCGGTGACGGCCCTATCGCCCTCGATGGCGCTCCGCAATCGTTACGACACGCACGGCATCGATGTGAACAACGCCTCGATCGTCCTGCGGCTGGACTATCCCGCGCCGTCGTTCGTCGAGGACGTGCTCGCCCGCGAAGGCGACGCCCAGGCCCCGGAGCCGAAGACGCGCTCCGTCATCCTCGGCGGCGATGCCCAGACGGACGCCTGGAGCAGGGTTTTCGATGACTTCCCGCACTTCGAAAAGGACTCCACGAACTTCAGCCAGCAAATCAAGACACGGACCCGCCGCCAGCCGCTCGTCTGCGACGTCTTCAAGGTCGCGCATCATGCGTCGAAGCACGGCATCAACCTGGAGCTGGTTGAGCGGATGGGCGATGTTTCCGGCACGGGCCAAACGCGCGGGCCGCGCTTCCTGCTCTCGTCCTGCGCTGATGGGGAGCGGTCCGGCTATGGCTTCCCGCACGCCGTGGTGCAGGAAATCATGCGCGAAGTCCGCTTCCCGGTGGCGACCTCCGGCGCCGCGCGCCCCGGCGATGACGAGCTCGGCATCCACTTCACGTCCCAGGCGATTGGGGATGCGGCCGGGCCGCCCGCGGGCTCCATCGCGGTTGTCCTGTATGCCGATGGCGCCACGCCCGATCTCTACCGGTTTGGCGACCCCGCCGACGCTCCGGTGGACCTGTCGGCGGCGCGCAAGGTGTTGTAACTGGTTTGCGTGCGCTTTGCGCGGCCGCCACATCGGGGTATCGTGGCGCGCCGAAGGGGGAGCAGGCGATGGTGATCATCCAGTCCGCCACGGGGCCGCTCGATACGGCCAGCCTCGGGTTCACGCTCATGCACGAGCACATCATGGTGCGCTGGCCGCCGATGTATGTGGCCTATCCCGAGCTCTTCGAACGAAGCCGCCGCATGGCGCAGGCCGTCGATCGCCTGAAGGAGGCGATGGCCGCCGGGGTGAAGACGATGGTCGACCTCACGCCCATCGACCTCGGCCGCGACCCCCTCTTCATCGCGGAGGCGTCCCGGCGCTCCGGCATGCAGGTCATCGTCCCCACGGGGCTCTACTACCAGCGGCCGTTCTACTTCCTCGGCCGCCCGGACGAGGACATGACCGCGTTGTTCGTGCGGGACATCACCACGGGCATCGGGGAGACCGGCGTCCGCGCGAACGTCATCAAGTGCGCGACTGAACCAAGCATGGACGCCATCAACGAGCGCGTGCTCCGCAATTCGGCCCGCGCCCACCGCGCGACCGGCGTACCCATCTGCACACACACGTTCCCCGCGAACCGCACGGGGCTCGACCAGCAGCGTGTGTTCAAGGAGGAGGGTTGCGACCTCGGCCGCATCGTTATCGGCCACTCCGACGACTCCGACGACATCACCTATCTCGAGCAGATCATCCAGAACGGCAGCTACTGCGGCATGGACCGCATCGGCATCCAGCGGCCGCGGACCGATGACCAGCGCGCCGATATGGTCGCCGCGCTCGTGGCGAAGGGCTACGCCAGCCGCATCACGCTGTCGCACGACGCCTCCTGCCACATCGATTTCTTCCCCGAGGGTTTCGCGGAAGAGCGCATGCCGGATTGGCACCACCGCCACATCAGCCTCGATATCATCCCGAAGCTGCTCCAGCGCGGCGTCAGCCAGGCGGACGTGGACCAGATGACGATCCATAATCCTCGTCGCATCTTCGAGATGAATGAGCCCTATTAGTCCTCTGGAGGGAGACGAGCGCCATGGCCACGGTCCAGACGGCAACAGGCCCCATCGATACCGCCGACATGGGCTTCACGCTCATGCACGAGCACGTCCGCGTCGGCTGGCCGCCGATGTACCAGCAGTACCCGGAGCTCTTTGACCGCCCCGCGGAGGTCGCGCAGGCCGTCGAACGGCTGAGGGCCGCGATGGCGCTCGGCGTCCGCACGATCGTCGACCTCACCCCCATCGACCTCGGCCGCGACGCAACCCTTATCGCCGAGGCGGCACGCGGTTCCGGGATGCAGGTCATCGTCGCGACCGGCGTGTACTACACGATCCCGTTCCACTTCCTCCTCCGCCCCGATGAGGACATGACCGCGCTGTTCGTGCGCGACATCACCGAGGGGATCAGCACCAGCGGCATCCGGGCCGGCGTCATCAAGTGCGCCACCGAACCCGAAATGCACGAGGTGAACGAGCGGGTGTTGCGCGCTTCGGCACGGGCCGCAATGCAGACGGGCGTCCCCATCTGCACGCATACGTTCCCCGCCAATCGCACGGGACTCGACCAGCAGCGCGTCTTCAAGGAAGAAGGCATGGACATGAGCCGCACGGTCATCGGCCATTCCGATGACTCGGACGACATGTCGTACCTCGAGCAGATCATCCAGGGCGGGAGCTACTGCGGCATGGACCGCATGGGCATCCCCTTCCCGCGCACCTCCGAACAGCGCGCCGATATGATCGCCGCGCTCGTCGAGAAAGGCTACGCGGACCGCATCACGCTCTCGCACGACTCCTGCTGCAACTTCCACTGGGCCGACCAGAAGACCATCGACGAGCTGGCGCCGGACTGGAAGCTGACCCACATCTCGACCACCATCATCCCGCTGCTCCGCGAACGCGGCGTCAGCGACGCCAACATCGAACAGATGACCGTCAAGAACCCGGCGAAAATCTTCGGCGGAAACTGAGCCACATCCCGGAAAGGAGTCCGCATGCCCGATTTCGAGTACACCACCGAAGGCCCCGTTGGACTGATGCGCTTCAACCGGCCCGAAAAGCTGAACGCCATCACCTACGAGATGCTCGCCCTCATCGAGGACGCGGTGAAGCGGGTGAGCAGCGACGACAGCGTCCGCAGCGTCGTGGTCACGGGCACTGGCCGCGCCTTCAGCGCCGGCACCGACCTCCAGCAGCTCTCCACCACGCCGCCTTCGAGCGCGCGCGGCGAACGCTACGCCGAAGCCTACGACCCGGACCGGCCGGCGCCCTGGACGTTTCCTGCGATCAAGAAGCCGGTGGTCTGCGCCGTGAACGGCGCCGCCGTCGGCCTCGGGGCCGAATTCACCTCGCAGTGCGACATCCGCATCGCCGGCGAATCGGCGCGGTTCGGCTGGGTGTTCGTGCACCGCGGCCTCGTCCCGGACACCGGCGCCGGCACCTGGCTGCTGGCGAAAATCGTCGGGCTCCAGAACGCCGCCCAACTCCTTTTCAGCGGCGAGATCATCTCCGCGCAGCGGGCGAAGGAGATCGGGTACGTGCTCGAAGTCGTCCCCGATGCCGAGCTCATGGAGCGGAGCTTGGCCGTCGCCCACAGCCTGGCGAAGGGCGGCCCGCTCGCGACGGGCCAGGTGAAGCGGCTGCTCTATCAGGGCCTCACGCGCGACCCGATGGAGCACCTCCGCGACAACGTCGCGACGCTCAACCGGATGTTCGCCAGCGAGGACTTCAAGGAAGGCGTGCAGGCCTTCATCGAGCACCGCGACCCCGAGTGGAAGGGCCGCTAGCCACGATTGCCACGCGCGGGCCGTCGCTGTCCAATGGTTGGGACACCGCCGTAGGAGGATCGACGTGCCGCGCAAGCTGCAGGAGTACCACACCGGCGACATCAGCGTGACGTTCGAGCCCGCGCTCTGCATCCACTCTGCGCGCTGCCTGAGCGGGCTCCCCGAAGTCTTTGACGTGTCCGCCCGCCCATGGGTCCGTCCCGAGGCCGCGGATGCGGACACCGTCGCCGAAGTGGTCCGCCGTTGCCCGAGTGGCGCGTTGAAATACGAGCGCCGCGACGGCGGGCCCGCGGAGGTCCCCGATGCTCCCGCAGCGGTGTCTCCGCAACCCGACGGCCCGCTCTGGGTCCGCGGCGATATCGCCATCCAGGACGCAGCCGGGGCCGAAATCAGGCACGTCATGCGCGCGGCGCTCTGTCGCTGCGGCGGTTCGGCGAACGCGCCCTTCTGTGACAACACCCACCGGCGCAACGGCTTCCGCGCCCCCTGACCCCGGCGATCGCCGGGCTCGGGACGTATACTGGCATCCGAGGGTGAACCGTGAGTGATGTCGAAGCCGCCGTCCTGGAAAAACTGAAGGAGCTGCCCGAGGATCGCCAGCGGGAAGTGCTCGCCTTCGTCGAGCATCTCCTCGCCGATGCACGCGTGACGAAGCCAAGAGAACGCCGAAGCCCCGTCGGACTCTGGGAAGGTCTCGGCATCCACATCACCGATGAAGACATCGAAGAGGCGCGGCGCGAGATGTGGGGCCCGTATATGGGCGACCACGATGACGAGTGAACGTAGTCGCCGACACCCATGCCGTCATCTGGCTTCTGTCTGAGCGCCACAAGCTTTCCCGGGCGGCCGCCACTGTATTAGACCAGGCGATCGCGACCGGAGGTACGGTCTTCGTTTCGGCGATCACTCTCGTCGAAATGACATATCTCGTGGAGAAGCGCAAAATTCCGGCGTTCGTGCTCAGCGACCTGGAACGGGCAATCGAGACGGCGTCACTTGCGATGGGGTTGCACCCGGTGGAGCTTCAAATAGCCCGTGCGCTGGCACGCGTGCCGCGCGACGCGGTGCCAGACATGCCCGACCGTATCATCGCCGCGACCGCGCTCCACCTCGGGCTGCCGCTCGTGACGCGTGATGGCAAGATCCGCGCCTCAGGCGTCGACAGCATCTGGTAGCCCCTTCTTGCTGTTCTGCTCCCCCCGCCCCACGTATGCTTGGCTCCGCAGCCAGCTTCTCGCGGATAGGGAATGTTCAAGAAAGTCCTCGTTGCCAATCGCGGCGAAATCGCCCTGCGCATCGTGCGGGCGCTGCGCGACCTCGATATCGCCTCGGTGGCTGTCTACTCCGATGTCGACCGCCAGTCGCAGCACGTGCGCTACGCCGATGAGGCGCATTTCATCGGCCCGGCCGATGCCCGCGAAAGCTACCTGAATGGCGACCGCATCATCTCGGTGGCGAAAGCCTGTGGCGCCGATGCCGTCCACCCCGGTTACGGCTTCCTCGCGGAAAACGCGGATTTCGCGGAGGCCGTCGCCAGGGCCGGCCTCACCTTTATCGGCCCGTCGCCCGAATCCATGCGCATGCTCGGTGACAAAATCGCCGCGCGGAAGCTCGCGATGGAGGCGGGGTTGCCCGTCGTCCCCGGGAGCCCCGAGATCGGTTCGATGCCCGAAGCAGTGGCGCTCGCCACGCGCATCGGCTTTCCCGTGATGGTCAAAGCGGCGGCCGGCGGCGGTGGCCGGGGCATCCGCATGGTGGAAAGCGCCGACGAGTTCGAGGACGCCGCCGCGCGGGCCATGCAGGAGGCGCAGGTCGCCTTCGGCAACCCGGCGTTGTACATCGAGAAACACCTCTCCCCCGTCCGCCACATCGAAGTCCAGATCATCGCCGACCAGTTCGGGAACATCGTCCCTATCGGCGAGCGGGAGTGCAGCATCCAGCGCCGCCACCAGAAGCTCATCGAGGAGTGCCCGAGCGTGGTGGTGAGCCCGGAGCTCCGCCGTAGCCTTGGCCGCCACGCAGTCCGCCTCGCGCGCGCCGCGAACTACCACAACGTCGGCACCGTCGAATTCCTGCTGCTCGCCGATGGCTCGTACTACTTCCTCGAAATGAACACCCGGCTCCAGGTCGAACACCCGGTGACGGAGCTCATGACCGGTACGGACCTCGTGAAGGATCAGATCGTCGTCGCGGCCGGCCAGGAACTTCCGTACGACGAGACCGAACTCCTCATGCGCGGTTGGGCGATCGAGTGCCGCATTGTGGCCGAGGACCCGTTCAACAACTTCCTGCCGTCGGTCGGGCGCGTCGTCCTCGCGCGTGAGCCCGCCGGTCCCGGGATCCGCGTGGAAAGCGCGCTCTACGACGGCATCGAAGTCACACCGTTCTACGATTCGCTGCTGGCCAAGGTCACGGCCTGGGGCCGGAATCGCGAGGGCGCCCGCCAGCGGATGAAACGTGCGCTCGCCGAGTTCCGGGTGGTCGGGGTCGCCACCAACATCCCCTACCTCCAGCAGATCCTGGACCTCCCGGATTTCATCGAAGGCACCTTCGATACGGGCTTTCTCGATCGTCACCAGGTCGCGGTGGAAGAGCATTTCGCGAGCCAGGAGGAGGCGGCGCAGATCGCCGCCCTGTTGCTCGTCACCGGCGGCGAGCCGGAGGAAGGCCACCTCACCAACGGCCATCGCAACGGCAACGGCTACGCCCGGCCCGCGAACGACTGGCGCGAGCGCATGACCGGCCTCGCCGCCGCGAGGGGGATGGGGCGATGGCCCAAAAGTATCTAATTCGCCGCGGCGAAGACCGGGAAGCGACGTTCGAATTGCGCCAGGAAGGTGGGATCACGCTGGTCCGCCGTGAGGATTCGGACGAATGGAAGGTCGTGGGCCTGGAGCGCGTGGGCGATTCCGGGCTCTACCTGCTGATGATCGACAACCGTCCCACGGAGATCTACCTCGAGCGGCGGCGCGGCGGCGCCGATGTCACCATCGGCCGCCACACCTTCAGCTACGACGTTGGCCCCTGGCGCCCAGCCGGCCGGCGGGCGAAGGCCGGCGCCCCACCATCGGGTCTTGTCCGCATCGCTGCCCCCATGACGGGCTCGATCGTCGAGGTGCGCTGTGCCCCGGGTGATGTCGTCGTCAGCGGCCAGGTGCTGCTCGTGATGGAGTCCATGAAAATGAACAACGAGCTTCGTTCGCCTGCCGACGGCACCGTCGAGGCCGTCCCGGTTGTCGCCGGCGCACGGGTGAAGGCGAACGAGTTGCTCGTCTCGCTTCGCACCATCTAATATGACGCGCTGTTGTCTCCTATTGACCGGCCAGCGCCGCTTGCGTACGGTAGCGGTGGCCGTGCTAGACGGGGAGCTAGCGGTGCCCTGAACCCGCAATCCGCTATAGCGGGGTTGAATCCCTGCCGGAGGGCTGGTTCTCTGGGGACTGTCCTTGTCAAGCGGTGTTGACGATCTGGTCCTGCGCGGCGAAGCGCTACGAACCTGGTCAGGTCCGGAAGGAAGCAGCCATAAGTGGTTTGCTTCGGGTGCCGCAGGTCAACCGGGTCTGAGCTTGCTGGCGCAGGACAAGCCCGGGGAGCAGTTCGAGGGCAGGTGCACGGCCGCATTCTCTTGCTCGCACCCTCGCAGCCGGCGAGGACGGGCACCAAGTTCCGAACCGAGGAGTGACTTTGGCCCAGGCACTTCGGTCACCGCGTTATCGCGGGAAGCCGGGCGCCGCAGGACAGCTCATCACCCGGTCCGGCCTCGTACCGCATCCCCGCCACTTCCGAGGTCGGCATCATGCAGCCACCATTTTTGTGGTGCTGCTGCTTGCTGTCTTCGGCTTCCGTCTCTTCCCTCAGCAGGACGTGACGGTCCTCACGAGCGGGCAGTCGTACCGCGTCTCCGCCACCTTCGATACGCAATCGGAAGCGCTGACCGCCGCCGATATCGAGCTCAACCCCGGCGACCGCGTGCTCCTCGGCACCGGCGGCCGCCACACCAGCCTCGCCGTCCAGCGCGCCCGCCCGATTGTCGTCGACGCCGATGGCCGCGCCGTGGAGGTGCGGACCCAGGCAACCACCATCTCCGGCGCCCTCGCCGATGCCGGCATCGACCTCCGTCCCGGCGACCGCGTCTACCTCGATGGCCAGCTCGCGACGGCCCGCGGGCCGCTCTTCGGCGCCAGCTACGCATCACGCAACGTAATTTCGCCGGGCCCCGTGACGGCCGGAGCACAGACCGGCGCCGTCCGGGTGGCCATCGTCCGAGCCCGCCCCGTGACCGTCGTCGTGGATACGCTGCCAGTCGAGACGGCCAGCGCCGCCGCCGACGTCCAGGGCTTGCTCGCCGATCTCGGTTTGACGGTGCTCGATGGCGACCTCGTCCGCCCGCCGCTCGCCACCCCGATAACGGCCGGCATGACGGTGCGGCTGGCAAAGGCCCGCACGGTTTCCGTCAAAGTCGATGGCAAGGATCAGCTGCTTTATACGCAGGCCAATACCGTCGCGGATGTCCTGCGGCTGCTCGCGATCGAGCTCGGGCCCGAGGACACAGTGGATCCCGCTCCCGCCACCTACCTGAGTAACGGCCTCACGATCACCATCGTCCTCACCCGCCAGGTCGAAGAAGAGGTGCGCATCCAGATCGCCGCGCAGACGGTGACCGAAACCGACCCGACGCTCGCCGCCGGGCAGGTCCGCGTCATTCCGGGTGTCCCGGGCGAACGCGTGACGAAGTTCATGGTCACGTACCGGAATGGCGCCGAGGTGTCCCGAAGCGAGATTTCCGGCGGTGGCGTCGTACGGGAACCGGTGCCGACGCGCCAGGTGACCGGCACCAGGCCCAGCCCGGCGCCATCGCGCCCAACGCTGAACGCGCCCGGCTACACGGGCGCGTATAAGACGAAGATGACCGTCGTCACCACGTGGTATAACGCCGCCGGCGGCGCCTACGAGCGTGGCGACCCCAACTACGGCCGCACGGCCACGGGCGCCATCGTGGACTACGGCATTTGCGCTGTCGACAGGAACGTTATCCCACTTGGCACGCGCTTCTACGTGCCGGACTACGGGATGTGCCTCGCTGCGGACACCGGCAGCGCCATCCAGGGAAACATCGTCGATCTGGGTTTCCCCGAGAGCGCCGGCAACGTCGGCTGGGGCCGCCGCACCAGCGAGATCTACATCGTCGACTGAGCGTGAGCGCCCGCCTACCATCGAGTGTGATGCCCCGCACCCAGGGCCCCCGGCCCCGCAAAGCTCTCGGCCAGCATTTCCTCCACGATACCGGCGTCCTCGCCGCTATCGCGGAGGCGGTGCGTGTGCCCGCGGGCGGCTTCGTGCTCGAAATCGGCGCGGGCACGGGCCAGCTCACGGCCGCCCTCCTGGAGCGCGGCCACGAGGTCTTCGCCATCGAGATCGAAGACCGCCTGCTGGCCCACCTGCGCCAGCGCTTCGCGGGCGAGCCGCGGCTCCACCTGATCCACGGCGATGCGCGAGACCTTGACCTGCGTGAATGCCTGCCTGCCGGACGCCCGTATGCCGCCGCGGGCAACCTCCCGTATTTCGCCGCCAATCCCATCATCCGCCGCCTCCTCGAACGCGAGCCGAAGCCCGCGGAGATGGTCGTGATGGTGCAGCGCGAAGTCGCGAAAGAGCTGGCGGCGAAGCCTGGCGATTCCTCGCTCCTCTCGCTTTCGGTGCAGGTCTACGCGACCGCCGAGCGCCTTTTCGATGTCCCGCCGACGGCCTTTGACCCGCCCCCAAACGTCGTCTCCTCGGTCGTCCGGCTGGCCCTGCGCGATCAGCCGCTGGTACCTCCCGCGCGGAACGAGGCGTTCTTCCGGCTCGTCGCGAACACGTTTCGCAACCCCCGCAAGCAGATCCACAACTCGCTTGCACGCGGCGTGTGGCTGCCGCCCGGCGGCGCCGCAGATGCGCTTGGGGCCGCCGGCATCGACTCGATGCGCCGCCCCGAAACGCTTACCATCGAGGAGTGGCTCCGCCTTCTCGATGCCTGCGAAACGATCGCCCCCCGTGCCTGACGTATTCACCGCCCTCGCCCCGGCGAAGCTGAACCTCACACTTGAGGTCCTCGGCCGGCGCCCTGACGGGTATCACGAAATCGACACCGTGCTGCAAACCATCGCCCTCGCCGATGAAGTCACGGTCGCATTCGGCCGCGGCCGCGGGCTGAGCGTCGAAGGGCCGTTTAAGGACGGCACCCCGCTGGACGACTCCAACCTCGCGCTTGCCGCCGCCCACGCCGCCCAGGAGCGCGGCGGGCCCGCGGTGGAATCGCTGCATGTTGGGCTCGTGAAGCGCATTCCGCCCGCCGGGGGGCTCGGCGGTGGCGCCTCCGACGCCGCCACGGTGCTCCGCCTGCTGCAGGATGACCACGGAGCGCTCAGTCCGGCAGCGGCTGCGGCCGCCGCCGCCGCTGTGGGGAGCGACGAGCCATTCTTCCTCGTTGGCGGTACCGCCCGTGCGCGGGGCCGCGGCGAGGTTGTCTTGCCGCTCCCCGACATCGACGATCACGGGGTGGTGCTCTTCATCCCCCCAACGACCATCGAACGGAAGACGGCCCGCATGTTCGCGGCGATCGATGCGTTGCCGTTCGATGATGGCCGCGTCGCCCGCGCGTTCGCCGCCGAGCGGCGGACGGTCGTGGCCTCGCGGGATGTGTTCAACGCCTTCGAACGCGTCGCCTTCGACGTGTTTCCGGGCCTTGCCCCGCTCTGGGAACAGCTCGAAGCGCGCATCGGTGACGCCGTGCACCTCGCCGGCGCCGGCCCGACGCTGTTCTGGATCGGCCCCCCGGCGGACACGATGACCGTCGCCGCCACCGCGGCTGGCCTCGATTGCACCGTGATCCCAACCTCCACGGCGGGCTCCCCGTGGAGACGGTGATCGCGGGCTGGGCAGCCGGCTACATGATGGCCATCCTGACCACGGCGGCACTGACCTTCCTCGTCGCATCCGCCGCCGGCGGCAGCGTCATCCGCCGCTGGCTGGAGGCCGATACCCCGGCCATCCTCTCGGCGGTGCCCATCTCCATTGGCACCTCTTTGCTGTGGACGATGCTCGGGTTGGTGCTCGCGGCCACCTACGAGCTCGGCGGCTTTGCCGATGGCGCGGGGGCAGCGGGCGCGCCCAGCCTCTCGTTCGCGATTGGCGCCGCTGCGCTCGGCTGGATGCCGGTGCCGCTGCTCACGCTCCTCTGGCGCCGGCACTGGTGGATCTGGTGCGGGCTGGCGGGCTCATTCACGCTGCTCTTCGGCTGGGTAATGCCCCTCCTCGCGGCCCGATGATATACTCCGGTAGCTTCGTGAAACCCTGAACAATCATCCGGAGGGACGTGTGCCGGGCACCATCATCGATATGCACCTGCACACCACAAAGGGCGCCTCCGATTCGATGCTCAACCCGGATGACCTGATTGCCGAGGCCACCCGTGTCGGCCTCACCGGCGTCAACATCACCGAGCACGACCGCATGTGGGAGTCCTGGGACCTCACGCCGTTTCGCGCCAGGCACGGCCACATCTTCGTGAACAACGGCATGGAAGTCTCGACCGATATGGGTCATATCCTCGCGATCGGCCTCAAGGGATATGCGAGCGGCATCCGGCGGCTCGCAAAGCTGCGCGAAATCGCCGATGAGCAGGGCGCCTTTCTCGTTGTGGCCCACCCGTTCCGGCACTTCTTCGATCCGGTGCACTTCAAGCGCGAAGGCAAGCAACCGTTCGACCTCCTCCCCGAACAGGCCGCCCGCCTGCCCGTCTTCCAGCTGGTCCACGGCATCGAAGTCCTCAACGGCTGCAACACCCCGCGTGAGAACTACTTCGCGCTGCAGGTGGCGAAGATCCTCGGCAAGCCCGGGACGGGCGGCTCCGACGCGCACTCCACGCAGGGTATCGGCTACTTCGCGGCGGTGTTCGATGAGACGCTCGACAACACCGAGCAGATGGTCCGCCAGATGCATCTCGGGAACTTCCATCCTGGCCGCGGGCTCGCCGAAGGCAATCTCAACAACTACTGGGAAACGGCCGAACCGATAGCGTTTTACGAATAGACGGCGCCTTGTCACTCTACCCTTGCCTTCAATGCGGCGTCATTCAGCTGCGTGCGGCGCCCCGTCGTAAGCGCCAGTTCGGCTAGCATGACAGTTCAAATGATGAAGCACAGCGTTGATGCTCCTCCGGCGACCCGATCGTTCACCCGGCACTGGTCGGCGATCCTGGTGATGGTGCTGCTCGGCCTGCCAGGCGTCGTCATGCGCCTCGCCGGCTACCAGCCGAACCCCATTTTCGATGCAGCCGTGTTCGGCATCGCAATCCTCTCCGCGGCGTTTCTTCTCAGTTGGGCCGCCGAGACCGCCGAGATGGATATCTCGCAGGGACTCGCGCTCGCGGTGATCGCGTTCATCGCCGTCCTGCCCGAATACGCTGTTGATTTCGTGCTCGCCTGGAAGGCGGGCGCCGACCCGTCAGAAGCCGAACGCGGCCTCGCCATCGCGAATATGACCGGCGGGAACCGGCTGCTCATTGGCGTCGGCTGGCCGGTCGTGTTCGCCCTCTTCGTTTACCGCAGCCGGCTGCGCGAACTCGTCGTCGATCGGCAACGCGCCCTCGAGCTCGTGTTCCTGACCATCGCGACCGCGTACGTCCTCCTCATCCCCCTGCGCCAGAGCATCACGCTGCTCGATTCGCTCATCCTGGTGTCGATGTTCCTCTCCTACCTCTTCTTCACCTCCCGGCAGGAATCCGAGGAGGTCGTGCTCGTTGGCCCTGCGCTCGCGATGGGCGCGCTGCCCACCAGGCGGCGACGGTGGCTGATCACCCTCATCCTGGTGTTCAGCGCCGGCGTCATCTTCGCCGCGGCCGAACCCTTCGCCGAAGCACTCGTGGCGATTGGCGAGCGCTTCGGCGTCTCCGAATTCCTCCTCATCCAGTGGCTCGCGCCGCTCGCCTCCGAATCGCCCGAAGTGCTCGTGGCGGGCCTGCTGGCGTGGCGCGGGCGCGCAGCCGTGGGCATGGGCGCGCTCATCTCGTCGAAGGTGAACCAGTGGACATTGCTCATCGGCACGCTCCCCATTGCGTACTCCCTCTCTGCGGGACACTTCGCTTTCACTGGCGGCCTCCCGCTCGATGACCGCCAGCGCGAGGAGATCTTCCTGACGGCCGCCCAATCGGCATTCGCGATCGCCGTCTTCGCCAACCTTCGCATGAGCAAGCGGGAGGCCATCTTGCTGTTCGTGCTGTTCGCATCGCAGCTGTTCATTACAAACGAGCAAGTACGCATTTACTACGCGATCGCCTACTCGCTGCTCTGCGTCGTGCTCCTCATCACCGGGCGGCGGGAACTATCGCCGACGCTCCGCGCCGCCTGGGACATCGTCCGCGGCCGCCCGGACCCCGCCCGCGAACGCCCGGACCCCGCCCGCGAACGCATCGAGCCCGGCTGACGGGCCGATCCAGCGGACACCGCGGCACCGGACCCGGCATCGTATACTGGTCTCTGAGGAGCCCGCCGATGGCCACAGTGGAATCCGTCCTCCGCGAAGCACTGTCCCTCGCACCCGGTGACCGCGAGTTGGTCGCCCAGCGGCTCATACAAAGCATCGACGCGGCGGTGCCCGAAGAGCCACCTCCAGGGTACGACGCCGCATGGGATGAGGAACTTCGCAGTCGGCTCGAACGCATCGACTCCGGAGACGCCGTGCTGCATGACCTGCGGGATGTTCGAAGGGACATCTTCGGCCGCACCGACTGAGTGCGACTTGAAGTTGAGGACGCGGCACGCGAGGAGTTGCGCCATGCGTTTTACTGGTACGGTGGGCCTGGCAGCCCTCAGGCCGAGGCGTTCGCCGATCGCTTCGACGCACTAACCGGGCGATTGCTCTCTATGCCGTTTGTTGGAGCGCCGTATTTCGCCGGCACTCGCCGGCTGATGTTCTTGACGTTTCCATACGCGCTGATCTACCGAGTCGTGTCCGACGATGTCATCGTTGTCGCTATCGCGCATACGAGTCGCGAACCCGGCTACTGGTCGGAGCGCTCGTAACTCCCCGTGGACTCCAGCCGGCCACATCCCCATGCTCGAAACTCCGCAATATTCGGGATTTAGCGGAAGCGCTCGAAGCCGTCGCCTTCGCCGCGCCGTTCCCGCAGCCGCCCCAGCGCGTTCATCTGCCCGTGATAGCGGAAGAGCGCGCCCACGCCCATGATCTCCAGCGATGTGTTGAGCGCCTCTTTGTTCTGCAGCGCGCCCTCGAACGGGACTTCCAGGCAGTCGGCGATGACCCCTTCGACTGTCGCGTCGAGCTGTTCGGGCGGCACCGAAAGCGTCACCAGGCCGATGCGCTCTGCCTCCCTGCCATCCACCAGCCGCCCGGTCAGGAGCAGGTAGCGCGCTTTCTTCAGCCCCAGCGCAACCTGCCAGAGCGGCATGCTGCTGACGCCGCCCATCTTCACCGCCGGGTGCCCGAGGATGGCGTCGTCCGCGGCGACGGAGATGTCGCAGAGCAGCTGCAAGTAGCAGCCGCCGGCGACGGCGTGCCCGTGCACGCGCGCGATCGTTGGCTTCGGGCAGTTCCAGATGCGCTGGTACCGCGCTTCCATGCCGCGCAGCGCCATCAATGAGTTCGCGACCGTCCAGCGCCCGTCCTTTTCGGGCGGCGATGTGTAATAGCTCCCCTTGAGGTCGTACCCCGCGCTGAACGACGGGCCGTTCGCGGAGAGCACCACGACGCGCACGCTGTCGTCCATTTCCGCGGCCGTGAAGGCGGCATCGATGTCATCGAGGAGCTGGTGATTGAGCGCGTTCCGCTTTTCGGGCCGGTTCATCACAATCCGGGCAACGCCACCCTCGGCAGAATAGAGCACGGTTTGCAGTTGCATCGCGAGTCACCCCCGCCGAGACTCTACCCGCGTCGGCATCGCCTGCCAACGCAGGCCCGCGGTCCGAGGCACTCGACCGTGGATCGCGAATCGGGAATCGCGAATCCCTACCCCGCGTCCTCGCCGGCCTCCGCGTTCACCAGCTTGCGGCGGTCGCGGAACTTCGCCTGGAGAAAGTCTCGGTTCATCTTGGCGATGAAATCGATGCTGATCTCTTTCGGGCACACCGCCTCGCACTCGCGAAAGTTCGTGCAGCTCCCGAAGTACGCCTCCATGGTGTTCACCATCGAGGTCACGCGACTCCAGCGCTCCGGCTGGCCCTGCGGCAACAGGTTCAGGTGCGCCACCTTCGCCGATGTGAAGAGCTGAGCCGCGCCGTTGGGGCAGCCCGCCACACACGCGCCGCAGCCGATGCAGGCCGCCGCATCGAACGCGAGGTCCGCCGTCGCCTTGGGCACAAGCGTGAGGTTGGCGTCGCTCGCGGCGCCCGTCGGCGCGCTGATGAACCCGCCCGCGCCGATGATGCGGTCGAACGTGCTGCGGTCGACGACGAGGTCCTTGATGACGGGGAAGGCCGCCGCCCGCCAGGGTTCGATGGTGATGGCGTCGCCGTCGTGGAAGTTCCGCATGTGCAGCTGGCACACGGTCGTCGCCTTCATCGGGCCATGTGGCCGGCCATTGATCACGAACCCGCACGACCCACAGATACCCTCGCGGCAATCGTGGTCGAAGGCGATCGGCTCTTTGCCCTGCGCGATGAGCTCTTCGTTGACGACGTCGAGCATTTCGAGGAACGACATGTCGTCGTTGATGTTCGGCGCTGCATACGTCTCGAAATGGCCGCCGTCCGCCGGGCCCTTCTGGCGCCACACCTTGAGCGTGAGGTTGAGGTTCATTACTTGTAGCTCCGCTGTGCGAGGTGGACGTATTCGAACTCGAGGTCTTCTTTGTGGAGCTTCGCCAGCTCGCCCTTGCCTGCGTACTCCCACGCCGCCACGTAGGCGAAATTCACGTCATCGCGGAGCGCCTCGCCTTCCGGCGTCTGGTGCTCTTCGCGGAAGTGGCCGCCGCACGATTCTTCGCGCGCCAGCGCGTCCTGGCAGATCAGCTCGCCCAGCTCGAAGAAGTCGGCCACGCGGCCCGCTTTCTCCAGCGACTGGTTCAGGGATTCGCCCTCGCCCAGCACGCGCACGTCCTGCCAGAACTCCTCGCGGAGCGCGCCGATCTCCTTCCGCGCCTGCTGGAGTCCCGCCGCGTTGCGGGCCATGCCGCAGAGTTCCCAGAGGGTGCGCCCGAGCTTGCGGTGGAACCAGTCCGGCGTGCGCGAGCCATTGATCGTGAGGAACGTGTTGATCTGCTCCTTCACCGCGGCTTCGGCCTGCTGGAAGCAGGGGTCCGTCGTGGGCAGCGGTTGGGTGTTGAGCTGCCCCGCCAGGTCGCCAGTGATCGTCGCTGGAAGGACGAAATAGCCGTCGGCGAGGCCCTGCATCAGGGCGCTTGCGCCCAACCGGTTGGCGCCGTGGTCTGAGAAGTTCGCCTCGCCGACGACGAACAGCCCGGGCACATTGCTCATGAGGTTGTAGTCGACCCAGAGCCCGCCCATTGTGTAGTGTGGCGCCGGGTAGATCCGCATCGGCACCGTATACGGGTCCTCGCCGGTGATCTTGGCGTACATGTCGAAGAGGTTCCCGTAGCGCTGCTCGATGGTGGTGCGCCCGAGGCGGTGGATTGCATCGGCGAAATCGAGGTAGACGCCGTTCCCGAGATCGCCCACGCCGTAGCCCTCGTCCACCACCGCCTTCGCCGCCCGCGAGGCAACGTCGCGCGGGACCAGGTTCCCGAACGCGGGATAGCGGCGCTCGAGGAAGTAGTCGCGCTCGCCCTCCGGGACTTCGTTCGCCTTACGCCGGTCGCCCTTTGTCTTCGACGCCCACACCCGCCCGTCGTTGCGGAGCGATTCGCTCATCAGTGTCAGCTTCGACTGGTAGTCCCCGCTCACGGGGATGCAGGTGGGGTGGATCTGCGTGTAGCAAGGGTTCGCGAAATACGCGCCCTTCTTGTGCGCCCGCCAGATGGCCGTCACGTTGCAGCCCTTCGCCCCCGTCGAGAGGAAGAAGGCGTTGGTGTAGCCGCCCGTCGCCAGCACCACGGCGTGCGCCGAATGCGAGCTGATCTCCCCCGTCACCAGGTCCCGCACCACGATCCCCGCGGCCCGCCCGTTCGAGACGACCAGGTCCAGCATCTCGGTGCGGGGGTGCATCTCCACGGTCCCGAGCTCTATCTGGCGCGAGAGCGCCTGGTAGGCGCCCAGCTCCAACTGCTGCCCCGTCTGCCCGCGCGCGTAGAACGTCCGCGAGACCTGCGCGCCGCCGAAGGAACGGTTGTCCAGTAGCCCGCCGTATTCGCGCGCGAACGGCACGCCCTGCGCGACGCACTGGTCGATAATCTGGGTGCTGATCTGCGCGAGCCGGTAGACATTCGCCTCACGCGAGCGGTAGTCCCCGCCCTTGATGGTGTCGTAGAAGAGCCGGTGGACACTGTCGCCGTCGTTCTTGTAGTTCTTCGCGGCGTTGATGCCGCCCTGCGCAGCGATGCTGTGCGCCCGCCGCGGGCTGTCCTGGAAGCAGAACGACTTGACGTTGTAGCCCATCTCGCCGAGCGTCGCCGCGGCCGAGCCGCCGGCGAGGCCCGTCCCGACCACGATGATGTCGAACTTTCGCCGGTTCTGCGGCGCCACCAGCTTCATTTCGAAGCGGTGGTTGTCCCACTTGTCCGCGATAGGTCCCGGAGGGATGTGCGCATCGAGTTCCATGGCTACAGTCCCCTCGATGTGGAGCCTGTGCCCGCGGGCGTCCACACAGGTGCTTCGAATGTGGCCGGCGCGACCGCCTCGGTATCCTTCGGCTGCACCGGGTCATCGATGAGCCCGCTCAGCACCGCGATCGGGAACGAGACATTGCCCACCACGATCGCCGCCGCGAACGCCCCCGCGAATCCTCGCCGCCAACTGTTGAAGCGCGGGTTCGCCCACCCCAGCGACTGGAACAGGCTCCACGCGCCGTGGTAGATGTGCAACCCAAGGAGCAGGTTCGCGATGATGTAGACCACGCTCACGGGCCAGCGTTCCGGCGAGAAGCTGTGCCAGATGTTGCGGTAGGGTTGCCCACGCACGAAGTCCGGATGGACGACGCGCCAGCCCCAGGTCAGGTCCATCAGGTGGAAGATCAGGAACAGGCCCACGATGACGCCGCTCCAGCGCATCGTCCGCGCCGCGTAGTCGGCCGCGGCGTAGGAACGCCCGCCCTGGTACTTCACGGGGCGGGCGCGGCGGTTCATGAGCGTCAGTGTCGTTGCGGCGTGGATGTGGAGGATGAACGAGATGATCAGGCCGCCGCGGACCAGCCAGAGGAATCCCTTGTAGGGGAGCGCTGGTTCGCCGACCGTCCGCAGCCAGCGGGAATACTCGTTCAGGTCCCGCTCGGCATTCGGGTAATACAGCTTCAGATTGCCGATCATATGCACGAGGACGAACCCCAGGAGGACGATCCCCGTGATTGCCATGACCGCTTTCTTGCCGATGGCAGAACCGTAGAACTCGATGATCCAGGCCCGCGAGACGTGCCGCCTCCGCGCCGTAGTCACCGGCGCTGCCATTCCAGCGCGCGGCGAAGAACCGCTGACCATCTGCTCCCCCTCCTTCGGACCGGGCCCGCGGGAAGCCGTGAGCCTTCCGGATCCTAAGCCTGCATCCCCACCCCAGCAATGCAGTGCCATTCATTACAGCTATTGAACGTTGTCCTACCTATCGAAAAAGCGTTAGCTTGCGATTCGTTCACTCTTTGCGCCGCAACCATTGCAGGATCCCGATGATCGACTTCCCATCGCAAATCGCGCCCGATTCGATCGCCGCCACCGCCTCGGCGGCGGTCAGCCGCTCGACCTCGATGTCCTCATCTTCGTCACCATCGAGCGGATCCACATGCAGTTCGCTGCACACGAACAGGTGGATGTACTCGCTGGTGTAGCCGGGCGCGACGAAAAATCCTCCCAGTGGTTCCACACGGCCCGGGCGCATGCCAGTCTCCTCCCGGAGCTCCCGCCCGACCGCCGTCAGCGGCGCTTCGCCGCGTTCGAGTGTGCCCGCGGGGAGCTCCAACAGCCGGCGGCCGGCTGCGTGCCGGTACTGCGTGACCAGCACGAGCCGCCCATCGCCGTCCACCGGCACCATGGCCACCGCACCCGGATGGATGATGATTTCGCGAAACGCCCGCACCCCGTCCGCCATCTCCAGCTCGTCCAGCTCCACGTTGAAGAGCCGGCCCTCGTAGGCCGTCGATTGCGACACGAGCCGCGGCAAGTCGATGCTCACAGATTCCCTCCGTCCGCCAGGCGTACCGCGCCCCGTCCGGTTGGTCGGGACACACGGTAAGCGTCCCATGCTGGATCACATTTCTGCGACCGGGCCCTTTACATGAAGAGCAACTGGCATAACATTCGCACGTCCGATTTCCAGCGTGATGCGAGGTCCCATGGTCACACGGTTTGCCAAGTTTGCGAGCCTCATCTTCGTCATTATCGCGGCGTTTGTCGCGGCAAACTCGGCCGGGATTGCCGGCACGAAGGCCGCCAGCGGCGCCGCCCCATCCGGCCCAATCGGGCGCTACATCGTCGTCGCAAAGGGCGCGTCCGATTACAACGCCCTGCAGGCCGACGCCCAGAAGGCAGGCGGCGCCATCCTTACGGAACTCGCCGGAGCGAACGCGTTCGTAATGCGCGCGCAATCGAGCGTCGCGGCCGCGCTGCGCGCCGACAGCCATGCGCAGGGCGTTGCCAAAGACGGCGTGCGGCGGCTCATCGAACCCGATGGCACATTCGCTGCGACGCCCACACTTTCACGCACCAACGTCAACCTGGCAACCGGCAGCGTGAGCACGCAGTCGTTCACGCAGGACCCGGCCTCCACGCTCCCGGGCCTCATGTGGAACCTCGAGCGCATCCGCTCGCCCCAGGCGAACAACGTCACACCCGGCGTCCCGGCCGTCATCGTCGGCGTGGCCGACACCGGCCTGGATTTCACCCACCCCGAACTGAACCTCACGGCCGCCGATGTCGTGGACCTCACCGCCTCGGAGGACCCGCCCCTCTGCTCCACCTACTTCGGCGTGTCCGACGCTGACCTCGCAGGTCTGTACGGCGGCCCCCCGACCACCGACTGGAACGGCCACGGCTCCTGGATCGGCGGCAACATCGCGGCCGTGGCCGATGGCGTGGGCATCAACGGCGCCGCCCCCGGGATCGCGCTCAAGTCGCTTAAGATCTCCCAGTGGTGCGGCTACGCCTATGACTCCTCGATCCTCGGCGCGTTCCTGTACGCCGCCAACAACGACATCGACGTCGTCAGCATCTCGTTCGGCGGCTACCTCGACCTCACCGACCCGGAACAGCGCCTGATCTACCAGCAGTACGTCGGGGTCGTCCAGTACGCGAAGATCCGCGGCACCGTGATCGTCGCGGCCGCCGGCAACGAACACCTCCGCATCGGCACCGGCGGCATCGTCCTTAGTCATGGACCGCTCACCGTGCCCGGCGGGACCTTCCAGGACTACTACGGCCTCTTCGAGACACCGGGCGGCATCCCTGGCGTTGTGATGGTCTCCGCCACCGGCAACGTCGTCGCCGGCTCGTCAGCGAGCTGCCCTGCCGGGACGACGGGCAGTGCGGCCACCTGCAAGCCGGCCAGCGACGCGCATCAGCCCACGGGCGTCGGCAAGCAAGACCAGCTCACCTACTACAGCAACTACGGCCCGCGCGTCGATGTGGCGGCCCCCGGCGGCGCTCGCAAATTCAACGTGCCTGCCGCGGACCGTGGCGGCACCGCGGGCTGGCCGCAGACAGCGGACGAGGGGTTCAAGGCCTACGAAGACTTCAGCATCACCTCGAACTGGGCCACCGAGATCCCTTGTTACGTCTTCTCCAATTCCGGCGGCCTCTTCTATGACGGCGCGTGCTACTCGATCATCCAGGGCACCTCGATGGCGACGCCGCACGCCTCCGCCGTCATCGCGCTGATAGCGAGCAAGAACCCGCCGCTGCGCCACAACGTCGGCGCGCTCGTCGCGAAGCTGAAGAACTCCGCGCGCAAGGTCAGCGGCAACACCACCCCGGGCCTCAGCGCGACGGACTTTTCGCCCGGGGACCTCACAGGCATCGCCTGCCCGACGGGCTACTGCCACCTTGGCGGGGCACCGATCCCGGACAAGGAGGCCTATGGCGCGGGCATCGTCGATGCGCTGAAGGCCGTGCAGTAACCCCTCGAATCGCGGGACAACGCAGAGTGCCGGCCAGGATGGCCGGCACTCTGCGTTTAGCTCGTGCGGAGATTTGGGACGCTTTGGCCCGCTTCAGGCGCCCCCCGCGGCAGCTCCTGCGGCCACCCGCCGCGCGATCCGGTCGCGGATCTCGATGGCGGCCGGCGCGAGCTCTTTGCACGCGCCGCAACGGATGCAGAGCCCGTCGTCGATGCTGTACGTGCCGCGTTCCTCGACAATCGCGCCTGTCGGGCAGATCTCCTTCGCGGCCGGCAGCGCCGTGTCGCCCTGGGAGCGGACCACGTACTGGATTAGCCCTTCGCACACGCCCGCGCGGCAGCGCTTCTCGATGATGTGCTCGTCCCATTCGTCGCGGAACGCCTTCAGTGCCGTCTTGATGGTCGTCATCGCGAACTGGCCGTGGAAGCAGTTGGACCACACCAGCGTCCGCACCAGCTGCTCGAAGTTGTCGATGTCCGCCTCGCGTCCGCCGCCTTGCTGGATGCGCCGGATGATCTCCACCGCGCGCTGCGTTCCGCCGTGACAGGTGGTGCAGCGCGCGCAGCTCTCGTCTTCGCAGAACGCGAGAAAGTACTTGCACAGATCGAGCGTGCAGGCCGTGTCATCGAAAAAGACGATGCCGCCGCCGCCGAGGAACAGCCCGCGCTCACGGTACGGGTCGAGCGTCAGCGTCAGGTCCAGCTCATTGCCCGAAACGACCCCAGAGAGTGGCCCGCCCGGCTGGAATCCTTTGCACGGCCGCCCGTCACGCATCCCGCCGGCCCATTGTTCCAGCGCGTGGCGGACTGTTGGCCCGAACGGGATTTCGATGCACCCGGCCCAGTTCACGTTGCCGGAGAACGTGAACATCTTCGTCCCCTTCTCCTTCGCCGTGCTCACCGATGTCCACCACTGCGCGCCGTTGCGCATGATCATCGGTGCGTTCGCGTACGATTCGACGTTGTTCACGTTCGTGGGCTTGTTCCAGAGGCCGGCCTGCGCCGGGAATGGCGGCTTTATCCGCGGCATGCCCCGGTAGCCATCGACCGAGGCGATCAACCCGGTCTCTTCGCCACAGACGTACGAGCCCGCGCCCTTGAACACGATCAGTTCGAAGTCCAGCCCGCTGCCGAGGACGTCCTTCCCGAGCAGGCCCCGGTCGTACGCCTGGTTCACGGCCTTTTGCATCCGCTCGATGCACAGCGGGTACTCGTAGCGAATGTAGATGTATCCGATGCTCGCGTGCGCGGCGAGCGCCGCGATGAGCATCCCTTCGATGATGAGCTGCGGGTCGCCCTCCATCAGCACGCGGTTCACCCACGCCCCCGGGTCGCCTTCATCGGCGTTGCACACGAGGTAGCGCGGCTCCGCCGTGGCGTTCCGCAGGAAGTCCCACTTCCGGCCGGCCGGGAAACCGCCGCCGGCACGGCCACCCAGCCCGCTGTCCAGCATCTCCTTGACGATTGCCTCGGCGTCCATCTCCAGGGCCTTGCCGAAGCCTTCGTAACCGCTGTTCGCGAGGTAGTGGTCGATGTTTTCCGGGTCGATGAGCCCGATGTTCGCCATCACGCGGCGGATCTGGCCCTTCATGAACGGGTGGTCCGAAAGGAGCGGGACCTCGGGCGTCGAGTTCCCTTCCACCACGCCCAGCGCCAGCTCCGCCATGTCGCGCTGCTCGACGATGGTCGTCTGCAGGAACTCCTCCACGCGGTCCGCGGTTACGTTTGCATAGAGCACGGTGCGCGTGCCGGCTGCGCTGCGGACCGTCACGGTCGGCTCCATCCAGCAGAAACCCCACGTGCCCGTCACGCCGATATCGATCTTTAACCCCAGCCGCTGCGCCGAGGTTTTGAGGGCGGCCAGCGTTTCGTTCGCCCCCCGCGCGACCGAGGACGTGTCCATGCAGACGTTGATCTGCTCGCGGCCCGAGACCCGCGACTCGTCCCACTCGCGCCTGGCGGCGTCGATCATCGATTGCAGGCGCGCGTTCATTCGGCGCCCTTCACTTCCCGCGCGAGCCGGATCGCGGAGGCGACCGTCAGGTTGCCCGTCACCTTGCCGTTCACCCAGACCTGCGGGGCTTCGCTGCAGGTGCCGTTGCACTGCCCCAGGTGCAGCCCGTAGCGGTGGTCGCCGCTCTGGCCGCCGAGCGGCAGCTCGAGCGTCTGCTGCATCGCTTCGCGGATGCGGTCGCCCCCGAGCAGGCGGCAGGCGGGGCCGCTGCACCACGAGATCTCCGTCGCCGCCGGGGGATGCGTCCGGAAGTCGCTATAGAACGAAACCGCGCCGTAGATGAGCGCGGGCGTCGTGTTCAGCTGGCGCGCAACGATCTCGATAGCCTTGCGCGAAATGTAGCCGTACTGCTCCTGGACCTTGTGGAGTGCGGGCAGCACGTGGCCCTTCTCGGGTTCGAATTCCGCCACCAGCGCGCGCAATTCCTGTGTCGTCGGTTCAGCCGGCATGGCTGCCTCTTTGTTTGTGAAACTTGCCACTACTATAGGGAGGCCCGTGGCCAGTCGCTACCGCCGGCGGGGCGCGAGGAAGCAGGGACGCTGCTCGTTCACACGTCCGCGCGCGGCCGCTCGGCGCCGAACAACGCGGCGCCGATAATGCCCGCGTCGTTGGCGAGCGCGGCCGGCACCATGGGCGCCCGGACCTTCATCCGCGGGAGGAATTTCTCGGGCGTCGCGCTGACGCCGCCCCCGATGATGAACAGGTCCGGCCAGAAGAGGTCGTCCATCGCCTGGAGGTACTCCTCGACGCGCGCCGACCACGCCTTCCAGCTCAGCTTCTTCTTCGTCTTGACCGCCGCCGATGCCCGCAGCTCAGCTTCCTTGCCGCGCACCTCGATGTGCCCGAGCTCCGTGTTTGGCACGAGCTTGCCATCGACGAACAGGCCGGTCCCGATCCCCGTCCCCAGCGTCACCATGATCACGACGCCGCTGCGCCCTTTGCCCGCCCCGAAGCGCATTTCCGCGAGCCCGGCGGCATCGGCGTCGTTCAGCACTGCCACCGGGCGTCCGGTCGCCGCCGCGAATAGCGCCTCCACGTTCGTCCCGATCCAGTCCCTGGCCACGTTGGCGGCGGTCATCGCGATGCCGCCCTTGATTACGGCCGGGAAGCCCGCCCCGACCGGGCCCGGCTCGCTCAACTCGTCCCGCAGGAGCGCGGCGATCGCGCCGGCGATCGCATCCGGCACTGCCGGCCGCGGCGTATCGACGGAACGGCGCGGGCCCGCCATCGCGCCCTGGTCCAGGTCCACGCAGGCCGCCCGGATAGCTGACCCGCCGATGTCGATCCCGATAGCCTGCCGATCATTCATATTGCTACCTCTGCCCGCGGCGCCTCGCCCCATGTTCTGCGAACCGCAACACCGTTACCTTTCTCGTTAACGAGATGAAACGCAAGGCCGGCGGCCGCGGATGCATGATGGAAGCATGAGTCCCGCCTATCGCAAATGGCGTTTCCAACCCCCCGGAGGATGGCGATGACCCCAGCATTCACAGCCGCAGGCGCGCCGGAGTGCGCGCGATGACGCAGATTGCCACCGATATCGATCAACTCTGCATCAATACCATCCGGATGCTGTCCATCGATGCCGTCCAGAAGGCGAACTCCGGCCATCCCGGCACGCCAATGGCCGCCGCCCCGATGGCGTACGCGCTCTGGCAGCGCTTCCTCAAGCACAACCCCGCCGACCCGGCCTGGCCCGATCGCGACCGCTTCGTGCTCTCCGCGGGCCACGCCTCCATGCTCCTCTACAGCCTCCTCTACCTCACCGGCTACGACCTCCCGCTCGAACAGCTCGAACAGTTCCGGCAGTTCGGCAGCCATACTCCCGGCCACCCCGAGTACGGCCACACGCCCGGCGTCGAGGCCACCACGGGGCCCCTTGGCCAGGGCTTCGGCATGAGCGTCGGCTTCGCCATGGCCGAGCGCTTCCTCGCCGCGCACTTCAACCGCCCCGGCCACGAAATCGTGGACCACTACACCTACGGCATCTGCTCGGACGGAGACCTCATGGAAGGAGTGGCGTCGGAGGCGGCGTCGCTCGCTGGCACGCTCAAGCTCGGCAAGCTCATCTTCCTGTACGACGACAATCACATCTCCATCGAAGGCGACACCGCGCTCGCCTTCCACGAGGACGTGGAGAAGCGCTTCGCGGCCTACGGCTGGCACGTGCAGCACGTCGATGACGGCAACGACCTCGCCGCGCTGGCGGAGGCGCTCGAAGCCGCCCGCGCCGAGACGGGGCGGCCGTCGATCATCCGCGTCCGCACCACCATCGCCTACGGCAGCCCGCACATGGCCGGCAGCGCGAAGACCCACGGCAGCGCCCTCGGCGAGGAAGAGGTCCGGGCGACAAAGGCGAACCTCGGCTGGGACCCGGACAAGCACTTCTTCGTGCCGGATGACGCGCTCCGCGAATTTCGCACCGCGCTGGAGCGCGGCCGCGAAGCGCAGGCGGCCTGGGAGGATCGCCTCGACGCCTACGCGCGCGACTACCCGGACGAAGCCGCCCGCTTCCGCCGCGCCATCGCGGGGGCCTTCCCCGAGCGCTGGGTCGAGGCCCTCCCCAGCTTCGCCGCCGGCGATCCCGACATGTCGACGCGCGTGGCCTCCGGCAAGGTCCTGAACGCGGTGGCGCCCGTACTGGATACGCTGTTCGGCGGCTCCGCCGACCTCGCGCCATCGACCGAAACGCTGCTCAAGGGAGAGAGCGATTTCGGCATCGAATCCTGGGCCGGCCGCAACATCCACTTCGGCGTCCGGGAGCACGCGATGGCGGCGGCGGTCAACGGCATGGCGCTCCACGGCGGCGTCATCCCCTACGGCGCCACGTTCTTTGTCTTCACCGATTACATGCGCGCTGCACTCCGGCTGGCCGCACTCCAACGCGCGCACTCCACCTTCGTCCTCACGCACGATAGCATCGGCCTCGGCGAGGACGGGCCCACGCACCAGCCCGTCGAGCATCTCGCCTCGTTTCGCGCGATGCCGGGGATGTCGCTCATCCGGCCGGCAGATGCGAACGAGACGGTGGCGGCCTGGAAGCTTGCGCTTGAGCACAACGGCCCGACGCTGCTGGTGCTTTCGCGCCAGAACCTGCCGATCCTCGCCGATGCCGCCCGCGTCCGCGAAGGCGCCGTCTCCGGCGCCTATGTGCTCGCGGATGCGGCCAGCGGCACGCCCGACATCATCCTCATCGCCACCGGCAGCGAAGTCTCGCTGGCGATGGCCGCGCGTGGCATCCTCGCGGAGGAGGGCATCCACGCCCGCGTCGTCAGCATGCCAAGCTGGGACATCTTCGAAGCGCAATCGCAAGCGTACCGCGACTCGGTGCTGCCCCCGGCCATCGCCGCACGCCTCGCCATCGAGGCCGCATCGCCCTTCGGCTGGGAGCGCTACACCGGGCCCCACGGTGACGTCCTCGGCCTCGACCACTTCGGCGCGAGCGCACCCTACAAGACGGTGTTCGAACGGTTCGGTTTCACGCCGGAGAACGTCGCCCGGCGCGCGCGCGCCGTCATTTCCCGAGCGCGCGGAGGCTGAGCGATGCGGGTCGCCGTCGCTGCCGACCACGCCGGTGTGGAACTCAAGGCCCATGCAGTCGAAGCGCTTCGCGCTTCCGGCCACGAAGTCAACGACCTCGGCGGCTTCGACCCCGCTGCCACCGATGACTACCCCGACTACGCTTTCGCTGTCGGGCGCGCCGTGCTCGATGGCTCGGCCGAGCGCGCCGTCCTGCTCTGCGGTAGCGGCGTCGGCGCGTCGGTCGCCGCCAACAAGCTCGCCGGCATCCGCGCCGCCGTCTGCCACGACACCTTCTCCGCGCACCAGGGTGTGGAGGACGATGACATGAACGTGCTCTGTCTCGGTGCGCGCGTCATCGGTCCCGAGCTCGCCGACGAGATCATCCGCGCCTTTCTTGCAGCGCGCTTTTCGAACGCCGAACGCCACGTCCGGCGCCTCGCGAAAGTCGCCGCGATGGAGCGCCACGACACCCGCCCCAGGGAGGTCACCAATGGTTAGTCCCGCACAGGCCGCGAACGCAGCCCAACGCCTCGTAGCCCAGGGCCAGAGCGTCTGGCTCGATTACATCAGCCGTTCGCTCATCACCTCCGGCAAGCTCGAACAAATGGTCCGCGACGGCACGATCACGGGCATGACGTCGAACCCGACCATCTTCGAAAAGGCCGTGGCCGGCTCCAACGACTACGACGCCGAGCTCGCGGAGGTGGCGCGGCGCGGCGACATCACGCCGTACGACGCCTTCGTCGAAATCGCCGTCACCGATATCCGCGCCGCCGCCGATGCCCTCCGGCCTGTGTACGACGCCACGCACGCCGTGGACGGCTACGTTTCGTTCGAACTGCCCCCGGGCATCGAACACGATGTGGAGAAGAGCGTCTCGGAGGCGAAGCGCCTGTTCGCGCTGATCGCCCGGCCAAACGTGATGATCAAAGCGCCCGGCACGCCGGCGGGCGTCGAGGCCCTGCGCCAGATGATTGCGGCCGGCGTGAACGCCAACCAGACGCTCATGTTTTCGGTCGATGTCTACGACGCCACAGCCGAGGCCTATCTCGCCGGGCTCGAAGAGCGCCTCGCCGCCGATCTGCCCATCGACCGCATCGCGAGCGTCGCCTCGTTCTTCGTTTCGCGCGTGGATACCGCCATCGATGCGCACTTGCCCGAAGGCTCGCCGCTCCGCGGCAAGGCGGCCCTGGCCAATGCGCAGCGGGCCTACGGCCACTTCCTGAAGGCGTTCTCGGGACCACGTTGGGAGCGGCTCGCCGCCGCCGGCGCACACGTCCAGCGCCCGCTCTGGGCCTCCACCGGGACCAAGAACCCCGCCTACTCTGACATCCTCTACGTCGAGGACCTGATCGCTCCTCACACCGTCAACACCATGCCGGAAAACACCCTGCAGGCAGTGCTCGACCACCTCGACGTGCGCCCCACACTCGTGGCACAGCTCGAGCACGCGGAGCAGGTGCTGTCCGGCGTCGCGGCCGCGGGCGTGGACCTGGCGGCGGTCACTGCCAGGCTCCTGGCCGATGGCCTCGCCTCATTCGAGAAGGACTTCCTCCGCTTGCTGGACCGTGTCGAGGCGAAAGTCGCGCTCGCCCACGTCGGCGCACCGCCGGCAGCCGCGGCGCTCGGCGCGCTGGCCCCGGCCGCCGACCGCCGCCTGGGCGTCTTCGAACACGACAAGGTGGTCCAGCGCATCTGGTCCGGCGACCACACCGTCTGGAAGCCCGACCCCACCGAGATCACCGACCGCCTCGGTTGGCTGAAGCTGCCCGAGACCATGGCCGCCGAGGCCGGAAACCTGCAGGCATTCGCCCTCGCCGCCGCCGCCGATGGCCTGACCACCGCCGTGCTGCTGGGGATGGGCGGCTCCAGCCTCGCGCCGGAAGTGCTCCACGCGACTTTCGGGAGCGCCCCGGGGTTGCTCGACCTCAAGGTCCTTGACACCACGGACCCGGCCCAGATCCTCGCGGTGGAGCGCGCCATCGACCTGAGGCACACGCTCTTCATCGTTGCGAGCAAGTCGGGCGGCACCATCGAGACGCTGAGCCACTTCTCGTACTTCTGGGAGAAAATCCCGGACGGCCGCCGTTTCGCCGTCATCACCGACCCCGGCTCGGCACTCGCGAAGCTCGCCTCCGAACGGAAAGTGCGAAAGACTTTCCTCAACCCGCCCGATATTGGCGGGCGCTACTCGGCGCTTTCGTTTTTCGGCCTCGTCCCGGCGGCCCTGATCGGCGTCGATGTCGCCCGGCTGCTCAAGCACGCGCGCGACATGATGCATGCCTGCGGCGACGCCGTGCCGGCGGCGCAGAACCCCGGCGCCTGGCTCGGGGCCGCCATTGGCGAGGGCGCGCTCGCCGGTCGCGACAAGCTCACGCTCGTGCTGCCGCCGGCGACGCGGACGCTCGGCTACTGGATCGAGCAGCTGATTGCGGAGTCCACCGGCAAGGAAGGCCGGGGCATCGTCCCCATCGAAGGTGAACCGCTGGGCGAGCCGGCCGTGTATGGCAACGACCGCCTCTTCGCCGCCCTGGGCGACGACGCGCGGCTGGCGCCGCTCGAGGCGGCCGGCCACCCCGTGGTGCGCCTGCCATTCGGCGGCGACCCGTACCAGCTCGGCGCCGAATTCTTCCGCTGGGAGTTCGCGACCGCCATCGCCGGGAACGTCCTCGGCATCAATCCCTTCGACCAGCCGAACGTCCAGGAAGCCAAGGACGCCACCAACCGGATCCTTGGCGGCGATCAGGCGCCGGCCGCCACGGACTCCGTCGCGGATGTCCTCGCGAGCGTCCGCGCCGGCGACTACATCGCCATCACCGCCTACCTCCCGCGGGACGCCGGCACGATCCGCGAGCTCGCCGCCCTGCGCCTCCGGCTCCGCGACAAGTACCACGTCGCGACGACCGTCGGCTTCGGCCCGCGCTTCCTCCATTCCACGGGCCAGCTCCACAAGGGGGGCGCCAACAACGGTGTCTTCCTCCAGCTCGTAACGGGCGGCGACCCGGAGCTGACCATTCCCGGGAAGCCGTTCACCTTCGGGCAACTGAAGGCGGCGCAGGCGCTCGGCGACCTCGCATCGCTCGTGGCCCACGGGCGGCGCGTTGCCCGCACCACCATGGCGCAACTGCAGAAGGAAGTGTGACATGACGGCACCCGCCAGCGGCGCGCCCGCGCTGCCAACCCGCACGATGACGCTCGGCATGGTCGGGCTCGGGCGCATGGGCGCCGGGCTCGCGGCGCGCCTCCGGAAGGCCGGCCACACCGTCGTCGGCTACGACCGCAACCCGGCCATCTCCGATGCCGGCTCGCTCCAGGAACTTGTCGCCCGCCTCCCGGCGCCTCGGATCGTCTGGCTCATGGTCCCCTCGGGCGCCATCACCCAGGCGACCATCGATGAGGTCGCGCCGCTCCTTGGCGCAGGCGACATCCTCATCGACGGCGGCAACAGCTACGTGAAGGACTCCATCCGCCGCGCGAACCAGGTGGGCGCGCGCGGGGTCCGGTTTCTCGATGTCGGCACGTCCGGCGGCATCTGGGGGTTCGACAACGGCTTCTGCCTGATGGCCGGCGGCCCCCGCGAGGCGTATGACCACGTCGAGCCCATCCTCCAGGCGCTCGCCGCGGAGGGCGGCTACGCCTACGTGGGCCCGACGGGCGCCGGCCATTTCGCCAAGATGGTCCACAACGGCATCGAATACGGCATGCTCCAGGCCTACGCCGAAGGCTTCGACCTGCTCCAGTCTGCGTCCGAGTATGGCTACGACCTCAAGCAGCTCGCATCGCTCTGGAACCACAGCAGCGTCGTCCGCTCCTGGCTGCTCGAGCTGGCCGAGCGCGCGTTCGAAAAGGATCCGCGCCTCGAACAGCTCGAAGGCTACGTCGATGACTCAGGCGAGGGCCGCTGGACCGTCCTGGAGGCGGTCGAGCGGGGTGTCAGCGCCGCGGTGCTGTCGCAGGCGCTGTTCGCGCGCTTCACCTCCCGCGAAGAGAACCCATTCGCGATGCGCGTGATCGCGGCGCTGCGCAACGAGTTCGGCGGCCACGCCGTGAAGGCGGCGGAAAAATGAGCCTCGAACGCCCCGCCGATCAGGACATTGTGATCGTCGGCGCCACCGGCGACCTCGCCCGCCGTAAGCTCCTGCCCGCGCTCTACAACCTCCATCTCGCCAATCTCCTCCCCGAGAAGGGCAAGATCATCGGCTACGCCCGCGGCGCCTCCGACGACAGCAAGTTCCGCCAACTCGCCGCCGGCGCCGTCCGCGAGTTCTCCCACACGCCGCTCGATGAGGCAAGCTGGCCCGCCTTCGCCGAGCGCCTCGCGTTTGTCACCGGCTCCACCGAGGGCTTCGCCGGCGTGCGCCGGCGCTGCGAGCAGGCTGCCCGCCTCCTCTACCTCTCGGTGCCCGCCTCAGCCTTCGAAGACACTATCCGCCAGATCGCGGATGCCGGCCTCGTGGATGGCGCGCGGCTGATTATCGAAAAGCCCTTCGGCCATGACCTTGCCAGTTCGCGCGCGCTCGCGAAAACCACCAGCGAACGCTTTGGAGAGCAGCAGGTATTCCGCATCGACCACTACCTGGGCAAGGAAACCGTCCAGAACATCCTCGTGTTCCGCTTCGGCAACTCCCTCTACGAGCGCGTGTGGCACCGCGACGCCATCGACCACGTCCAGTTCACCGTTGCCGAGTCCATCGGCGTCGATAGCCGCGGCGACTTCTACGAAGAGACGGGCGCACTCCGCGACATCCTCCAGAACCACGTCCTCCAGGTCCTATCGCTGCTCACGATGGAAGCGCCCTCATCGTTCAAGTCCGAGGCCGTGCGCGACGAGAAGGCGAAGCTGTTCTATGCCATGCGCCCGCTCTCCTGCGATGACCTGGTGCGAGGGCAGTACACGGCCGGCGCGGTCGAGGGCAGGCGCGTGCCCGGCTACCGCGAGGAGGAAGGCGTCGATCCCCAGAGCAACGTCGAGACGTTCGCCGCGATGCGCCTGCACATCGACAACTGGCGCTGGGCCGGCGTGCCCTTCTACCTCCGCACCGGCAAGCGCATGGCGCGCCGGACCACCGAGGTCGCGGTCATCTTCCGGGAGTCGCCGGTGACCTATTTCCACGGCACCGGGATCGAGCGGCTGAAGCCGAACATGCTCAACATCTCCATCCAGCCCGAGGAGCGAATCAGCTTCCAGTTCCTCGCGAAGGTCCCCGGCACCGAGATGCGGGTGGAGCCTGTGGAGATGGATTTCTCCTATGGCGAATCCTTCAAGGTCCAGCCCGCCGAGGCCTACGAGCGGCTGCTGCACGACGCCATGGACGGCGACCACACCCTCTTCGCGCGCGCCGATAGCGTTGATCGCGCGTGGGAGGTGGTGGAGCCGGTGCTCCACGAGCCCACCGCCGATTGCTCCCACCAGGTAGCGCCGTACCCGGCCGGTTCGTGGGGCCCGCCCCAGGCCGCGGAGCTGATCGCGCCCCGGCTCTGGCACCCGCGGTGAACCGCGAACTCATCGTGAGCGCCGATATCGCCGGCGCCGCCCTCGACCTCTTTCGCGGCATCGCACCGCGCACGATCGCGCTCGCCGGCGGCTCAACGCCGAAGCGCTTCTATGAGTGCCTCGCCGCTATTGACTACCCCTGGAGCAGCGTGGATGTCTTTTTCGGCGACGAGCGTTGCGTCGCGCCGGACCACCCCGATTCGAACTTCGCGATGGCGAACGCAGCGCTCCTCTCGCGCGTGCCCGCCCGTGTCCACCGCATGCCGGGCGAGACCTGCGCCGCCGAAGACTATGTGGTGGAATTGCATTCGGTGTTCGGCCCGGGCATTCCTGTGTTCGATCTTGTCGTCCTCGGGCTCGGCGAGGACGGCCACACCGCTTCGCTCTTCCCTGCGGACCCAGCGCTCGAAGAGCGCGAGCGCCTTGTGGCGCCAGTGCTCCGGCCCGACCACGCGCGCCTGACGCTGACATTGCCCGTGCTCTCCGCCGCCCGCGTCGCGCTGTTCCTGGTCAGCGGCGAATCCAAACGGCCCGTGCTTGCATCTCTGCTCGCCGGTGCGGATATCCCTGCGGCCGCGGTCCACGCCGCTCGCACGGTCGTCATCGCCGATCCCGCCGCGGCCGGCCCGGCCCCGAAGTAGCGGGCATCGGCTGTCTCAACCGCGCCAGTCCGGCGGCCCGCTGCGTTACGCCTCCGCAACTCTTGCGGGCGCACGCTCGCTCGTATGGATACGTGGATTTGGGTTCTAATCGCCGCCGGTGCGATCGTCGTGGTCGCCGCCCTTGCTTACTGGGTGTGGTCTTCGCGCCGCACCACGCAACTCAAAGACGAATTCGGTCCCGAGTATCAACGGACCCTCGAAGCTACCGGTAGCCGCCGCGAGGCGGAGAAAGAGCTGGTCGACCGCCAGAAGCGCGTCGAGCAGCTCCACCTTCAGCCGCTCAGCCGCGAGCAGGCCCAGCACTACGCAGTCGCCTGGAACGAGACGCAGGCGGCGTTCGTCGATGCGCCCACCGAGGCGATCGGCCGCGCCGACGGGCTCGTCGCCGAGGTCATGGAGGTCCGCGGCTACCCGATGGCCCAGTTCGACCAGCGCGTCGCCGACATTTCCGTCGAACACCCGAAGCTCGTGACCAACTACCGCTCGGCGCACATGACCGCCGTCCGCAACCGCAAGGGGGAGGCGACGACCGAAGAGTTGCGCCGCGCCATGGTCCAGTATCGCGAGCTCTTCGACGACCTGCTCGACACCGCCGTCGAGGCGCGCTCCAGCGGCGGCCGGGAGCGGAGCGAGTCCCGGTAACCGGCCTGCTCCTCGGCGGCGCATGGACCCGCACGGCACACGGCGACCTTCGTGGAGGGTCGCCGTGCCTTGTGTCCCGGATAGCGGCGGCCGCGCCGCCGGTGTGGTCTCCCGCACCGGCCGGTGCTCCGACGTCCGTGTCTGGGTAGCTACCTGGCCTCGTACGAACCCCCGCGATTGACCACCCGACCCTCCGCCTCCAGCAGGTCGAGGTGGCCCTGCACCGTCGAAATGATCTGCCAGAACCGCCGCCGGAGTGCCCGCGGGTAGAGCCGCCGGCTGAGTGCGTACGCACAGTCCGGCCCGGCGCTGCGCAGTTCGCCGTACACCCGCGCGCTGCGCTCCTCGACGGCTGCCAGGTTCGCGGCGATGGTGCCGGCGACGCCGTCGAACGGCTCGCCGTGGCCCGGGAAGCAGCGCGTGAACTGCATCTCCTGGAGCCGCCGCAGCGAGTCCACGAACGCCGGCAGCGACCGGAAGCGCCCGCCACCGGGAGCCGTGTCCGGCTGGACCGCCGGCGTTGGCGTGATATCCGGCAGCAGTTGGTCCCCGGAGAAGAGCCATCCCTCGCGCTCGTCCACGAGCACCAGGTTGCCGGGCGTATGCCCGGGGCACGCCCGCACACGCAGGCCACCGAGCAGGTCGCCGTCGTTCGCAATCACGTCCGGCTCGAACGCCTCGTAGCGAAGGCCGCTGGGCCAGCGGGGCTGTGAGCCAGGCGGCGGATAATCCGGTTCCGCCGCCATCCGCAAGGCCCACGCTCGCCGGCGTTCGAGCGCTGCCAGCGCCTCGGCGCGCACGTCCGGCGGCGCCCCGCAGCCTTCCATGAACGCGCGCATCACCTCCAGTTGGCGGATGTCGATGAAGTGCGGCGACCGCGCCAATGGTGCATCCGCCGCCGCGAGCGCGACCGGCACGCCGCGCTCCTGCCACCAGCGGCCCAGGCCGGCATGGTCCACGTGGCCATGGGTCGCGACGACGAGGCCGAGTGCCCGATCGCCAACCGCGTCGGCGAGTGCTGCGCGCGCGCCGAGGTAGTCCGGTCCCGCGTCTACGAGCACCCGCCCGGCGCTGTTTTCGGCGAGGTACACGTTGTTGTACGCCAGCTCAATGCGCTGCACCGGATCCATCCCACGAGTCTACCGGCGCGGCCCGGTAAGGGTCGGCGAGCGGACCCGCCCCGCCGGCAGTGCCACCCGCATACCACGATCCCGGTGGGCGGCGTACCATCCGCGGGACGGAGACGCATTTTGACCACTACTGAATCTGCGCCCGGGCGCCTCTCGCCCGGCGATGTGGAAGCCATTCGCGATAGCGCCGAGCGCATGCTGGCGAACATCGAACGCGTGATCGTCGGCAAGGCCGAAGTCGTCCGGCTGGCCCTTGTCGCGTTGCTCTGCGAGGGCCACATCCTCCTGGAGGACGTGCCCGGCACGGGGAAGACCACGCTCGCGCGGGCGATCGCGCGCTCGCTGGGCTGCAACTTCCGCCGCATCCAGTTCACGCCGGACCTGATGCCATCGGATATCACGGGCATCAACTACTACAACCAGAAGCTCGGCGAATTTGCCTTCCGCGAAGGCCCGCTCGTCGCGCAGGTGGTGCTCGCGGATGAGATAAACCGCGCCACCCCGCGGACCCAGGCGGCGTTGCTCGAAGCGATGGAAGAGCGCCAGCTCACGGTCGAGGGGATTACCACCCGGCTTCCGCGGCCGTTCCTGGTGCTCGCCACCCAGAACCCCATCGAACTCGAGGGCACTTTCCCGCTGCCCGAAGCCCAGCTCGACCGCTTCCTCCTCCGCCTGAAGATTGGCTACCCCAACGAAGACGGCGAGGACGAAATCCTCGCGCGCCTCGAATCGAGGAACCCGCTCGACAGCCTTCAACCGGTGATCGAGGCCGCCGAGCTGCTCCGCCTCGCCTCGGCGCTGAACCAGCTCCACGTGGACGCCGCTGTCCGCCGCTATGCCGTCCGGCTCGTGCGCGAAACGCGCACGGACCCCGCGTTCGAACTCGGCGCCAGCCCGCGCGCGAGCCTGGCGCTCTTCCGGACGGCGCGCGCCTACGCCGCCATCTCCGGCCGCGATTACGTGCTCCCCGACGACATCAAGGCGATGGCGCCGCATGTCATCCCGCACCGGCTGATCCTTTCCAGCCAGTCCCGCCTCCGCGGCCGGGAGGTCGACGAGATCCTGGCCGATATCGTCAAGCGCGTGCCCGTGCCCGTCGAGGCCTGAGATGCCGTTTCGTGACGCGTGGCTCGCGGTGGGTACGCTGCTCATCCTCGTCGGCTTTGGCGCGGGAGAACCCACGATCACGGCCGTCGGATTCGTGGTGGTGCTCGTCGGCGGCATGAGCCGGCTGTGGAGCCGCCACCTCTTCGACCGCGTCACCCTCCGTCGCACGCTCGGTGAGAAGCGCGCGTTCATCGATGAGCCGATCGAGTTCACAGTGGAGCTCGAAAACCGCAAGCTGCTCCCCTTGCCCTGGTACCAGTGGCGGCTCGCCCTCGCCGACCCAATCCACGTGGCGGACGAGCACCTTGGTTCCGCGGCCGTGCCCGGCCAGAGCTGGCTCGTCCGCCGCGGCTCGATGGGCTGGTACGAACGGCGGAAATGGACGTTCGAAGCCCATGCCACCGAGCGCGGCTACCACCAGGTGGGCCCGGCAACGATTCGCTCAGCCGACCTCTTCGGGGTGTTTCCGCGCCTGCACGAAGACGGGGAGTGGACGCACCTCACGGTCTTCCCGAAGGTGTTCCCGCTGGAGGACCTGGGGCTCCCGGCGGTGAGGCCGTTTGGCGAGCGCAGCGGCGGCAACCGCGTGTTCGAAGACCCGCTGCGTGTGGCAGGCCTGCGCGAATACCGGCCCGGCGACCCCCTGAAGCGCATCGATTGGAAGGCCACGGCTCGCTCCGGCGAGCTCGTCTCGCGCGTCTACGACCCCTCCGCCACGCATCAGCTATACGTGGTCCTCAACATCGACACGATGGCCCACTCGTGGGAGGGTTACCTGAAGGACGAGCTCGAAAAGCTCGTCTCGGTCGCCGCCTCGATCTCGGTCTGGGCCGCGGGGCAGCGCTATGGCGTTGGCCTGCTCGCGAACGGCTCGTTCCCGAACGCGGACCGCCCGATAAAGCTCGCGCCATCGCGCGCCCGCGACCAGCTCACGCGCGTGCTCGAGGCGCTCGCGGTGATCCAGCCACTCACGCTCGGGGACCTTGCCGGCGCGCTCGAACGCGAAAGCGGCCGGTTGCCCGCTGGCTCCACCATCGTCGCGGTCGCGGCGCTTGCCCCCGAACCGCTGGCGGCCGTGCTCGCGCGCCTGCACAGCGAAGGCCACCGGGTGTACGTCATCGCCACCACCGACAAAGTGGCGCCGGCCATCCCGCGGGGGATCGCCGTGTACGAAATTGGCGGCGCGGCCGCCTGGGCGGCGGCCCCGGCATGATCCGCAACACGGCCGTGATCGCGGCCGTCGCCGCCGAGGCGCTGGCGGTCTACGTGGCCGCCGAGCTGCTTGCGGCGGGCTACGGGCCCGCTAACCGGCACGCCATCGGCGCGTGGCTCTTCGTCCTGGTCGCCTTCCTCGGCTTCGGCCTGCCGCGCCTGCTCGATGAGCTGGACCTTTCGCCGAGGGCGAATATCGCGATCGCCGGCGCCGTCGCATACGTCGCGCTCTACGGCGCGATCCGCATCTCCTTCGCCGGCGATTTCGCCATCTGGGACCTCTCGTGGGCCCTGGACTTCGTGCGCGACGCGGGCGATGCGCTCCAGCGCGGCGGCCGGGCGATGCTCGGTGCCGGCCTGCTCATCGCGCTCTGGGCGCGCGCGTCTTATCGCTCGAACGAAGAGGTCGAGCTCGAACTGATCCCGCGGGCCGTGGGCATCCCGTTTATCCTCGTCACGGCGCTCGTCGTCGCCGGCGCGGCCTCCACGCGTTCGGGCGAGATCGGCCGCGGTGGAGTCGCGTTCTACGCCGTTGCGGTGCTCGCGATGTCCTGCTCGCAGCTGGCGCTCAGCGGCGCCACCTTCGGCGAGCTCCGCGCCGGCGGCATCACCGCGATGCTGCTTGGCGCCACCGTCGCCGTCACAATCGGTGCGGTGGTCCTCTTCGGCATCGTCTTCGGTGTCCTGGGCCCGGCTCTGGGCTCGATCATCGGCCGCGCCGTCGAGGTCGTGCTCACCGTCCTCCTCACGCCCGTCGCCTGGGTCCTGGAGCGACTGTTCCAATACCTGCTCGGCGGCGCCCGCCTCCCGGACCTGACGGATGCGACCCGCACCGCGAGCCAGCAGGCGAACCAGGGCCCGGGCGAGGATGCCTCGCCGATCCAGACGGCCGGGGGCTACCTCCTCCGGATCTTCGCCCTGCTGGTGGTGCTCGGCGGAGTCGCGCTGGTCGTGGCCTGGTATATGCGCCTGCGGCGGCGGACGGGCGCCCGCACGCCCTCGCAGGGCGAGCGCTCGGCTGCCGGCGCCCTCGGCGATGACCTCCGCGGCATCTTCCACTCGCTCTTCCGGCGGGGCGGCGGTACCCCCACGCCCGCGGGTTCGGAGGCCGAGCGGCTCTACCTCGATGTGCTCGCCCGTGCCCGCCAGAAGGGCCACCCCCGCGACCCCGCGGACACGCCGGGCGAATTCGCGCCGGAACTCCAGGATGCGTTCGCCTCCGAGCTCCAGCGCGCCGCCGAGGTCTCCATCACCGACGACATAACCGCCGCCTTCGAGCAGGCTCGTTACGGCGGGCACGAGCCCGATGCCCGCACCATCGCCGACCTTCGCCGGCGCTGGGATATGCTCCGTTGAGGCGCCGGGCCCGTGACTGCCCGGCCGGCGCGAAAGGATGCATCTCAAGGGCGCGTCCACCGGAACCGCTTCGCCCACCCCTCCAACTGGACGACCAGGTCCGACGCCAGGGTGCTCGCCAGGTGCTCCGCCGCAGAGGCGCTCCCCGATGCCGCCCGATTCAGATACTCACCTCTGAGCGGGGGTCCTGAGTCACGAGGGTCCGAGTGTCACTCCGTCACGCCTCTACGCTTCCACGGGCACGTGACCAGGTGGTCGTCGACGACTCCGACGGCCTGCAAGAAGGCGTAGATGATGGTCGTCCCGGCGAACGTGAAGCCGCGCTTCTTGAGATCCTTGCTGATCCGGTCCGAGAGTTCCGTGCGCGCCGGCACATCGGAGAGTGCCTGCGGCTGGTTCACGGCGGGGGCGCCATCGACCCAGCCCCACAGGTACGCATCGAACGACCCGAGTTCGTCGCGGAGGGCGAGGAAGGCGCGGGCGTTGGTGACCGCGGCCGCCACCTTCAGGCGGTTGCGGACGATCCCGGCGTCCTGCAGCAGCGCGGCCACCTTCTCCTCGCCGTACGAAGCCACCTTCTCCGCATCGAAGCCGTCGAACGCCGCCCTGTAGTTCTCGCGTTTCGCCAGGATCGTCGACCACGAAAGCCCCGCCTGCGCGCCTTCGAGGATCAGCATTTCGAACAGGTGCCGGTCGTCGTGCGATGGGATGCCCCACTCGGTGTCGTGGTAGGCGCGATACGCGTCCGAGCCCTCCGCCCAGGGACAGCGCCCGCCGCCGCTCAACCCCACGCCATCCAGCGCTCGGGCTTGAGGAGCAGGAGCACCATGCCTTCGTGGCCGCCAGCATCGGCGACGAGCTTCGCCGCCTCCGCGTCCCGGTAGTGCGTATGCAGCGCCAGCCGTTCGGCGTACGTCACGACATCTTCGATGGCGACCGGTCCCTCGGCCGTCACGTGCCGGAACCGCGGGCCGCGCTCGTCGATGCAGAGCGCCGCGCGGCCGCTGCGGAGGATGTGCTTGTGCTTGGCCGAGCCGCGCCCGGTGATGATCCGGAACTGGCCGTCAACGTACCGGTACCAGACCGGCACCGCATGCGCCCGCCCGGACCCATCGACGGTCGCGATGACGGCGGTGTGCGGTTCGGCAAGGAATTCGGCCTGCTCTTCCGGGGACATGGGCCATCTCTCCGTGGATGTCTGGACGAGCGTATGCTACCGGAGCTGGAAGCTGTTAGCTGTTAGCTATGAGCTGCTAGCAGGTGGCGCCTCAGGCGGTGGCGTGCTCGAGCAAGGGGAATCGGCCTCCAGAAATGGCCACAGAGGCGACGGCTACCGGGGCTATGCGGACTAACAGCTAACAGCCAGGAGCTTTCTTTGCCTGACATTCGCGACCTCACCGAGCAACTCTGGAACGGCAGCCTGACAACGCACGAGGCGCACCCTATCAGCGCCCAGTTCCGCGACGGCCAGGAGATCGCCGATGGCGTCCTGTACTACAAGGGCATCGCCAGCGCGACCACCATCGATACCGGCGGCGGGCTGGTCATGCTCGATACGGGCGCCGTCAACGACACGAAGCAGCTGCACGCCACCGTCCGCGCGTGGCGCACCGAGCCCCTGACCGCGGCGGTGTTTTCGCACCACCACGTGGACCACATCATGGGCGTGGGGCCGTTCGAGCAGGAGGCGGCCGAGAAGGGTTGGGGCCGCCCGCTCGTCTACGGCCACGAAGACCTCGGCGCGAACTTCGACCGCTACCGGAAGACGCTCGGCTGGAACACGGCCATCAACGTGCGCCAGTTCGCCATCCCGCCCGAGCGCTTTCGCTGGCCGGACCAGTACCGCTACCCGGACGTGACGTACCAGCGGCGGCTTACGTTTCGCGCCGGCACGCACACCTTCGAGCTCCACCACGCCCGCGGCGAGACGGAGGACGCGACGTGGACGTGGGTGCCCGAACGCCAACTGCTCGCGCCCGGCGACCTCTTCATCTGGGCGGTCCCGAACGCCGGCAACCCGCAGAAGGTGCAGCGCTACGCCTCCGAATGGGCCGCGGCCCTCCGCGAGATGGCCGCGCTCGGCGCCGAGACGATGCTCCCCGGCCACGGCTTCCCGATCTTCGGGGCGGGCCGCATCGCGCAGGCGCTCGGCGACACCGCCGAGTTGCTGGAGACGGTCGAGGCGCAGGTGGTCGCGCTCATGAACACGGGCGCCACGCTGGACCACATCCTGCATGCGGTCGAAATCCCGCAACGGCTGCTGGACCGGCCATACCTTCAACCTGTGTACGACGACCCGCAGTTCATCATCCGGAACATCTGGCGGCTGTACGGGGGCTGGTACGATGGCGAGCCCGATAACCTGCTGCCCGCCCCCCGCGCCGAGCAGGCGCGGGAGTGGGTCGCGCTTGCGGGGGGCGCCGATGCGGTGATGGCGCGCGTGGCGGCGCTCCAGGCGGAGGGCAACCTGCGGCTGGCCTGCCACCTGATCGAGTTCGCGGTCCTTGCGGAGCCTGGCTCGAAGGCGGCGCACGCCCTGCGCGCGGAGGTCTACGCCGCCCGCGCGAAGCTGCAGCCGTCGTCGATGGCGCAGAACATCCTCAACCACGCAGCGCTCGCGAGCGCGCAGGGCAAACGCGACCTCGCCTCGGAGTACGTTACCCGCACCAACGCGTGACCAAGCGGGCGCGACGGACGCAGTTCGTCAGGCGGCGACCGGGCCCGAGACGAGTGTCACCAGGAACTGCTGGCGTTTCAACGCGGTACCGTTGATTCGAAGCTCCGCGACGTACTGGCCGCCTGTTCCAAAGGCAGTGCGACGCCAACGCCCCAGGGCAAGACCGCCACGAACCTGATGGTTGGCCCGGCTGCCAACGGGCGGTTCTGGACGGTCGCTATCTTGTTGGTCGATGATGCACTGGCTCTCTGGCGCCTATTACCGGATGGCCGAGCACGGAGAAGGAGAAACGAGCATGGCAAAGCGCCGGTTGACGGATGAAGAGCAGTCGCGCCTGGCCGAGGAGGCGGAGCGGGCACGCGAAGAGGATGGCGCCTGGGATTTTGCGAACCCGAAGCTCGTGACGCGAGGGGCACAGCCAACAGCCGTCCTTTCCGTTCGCCTGCCCCTCTCCCAGTTTCAGCTCATCAGGGAGACCGCCAGGCGCGAGCGCATGAGCGTTTCCGAGTTGCTTCAGGCGGCCGTGCTTTCATTTTTGAGCGCCAGCGGGGCCACGGATGACCGCCAGTCTCGCCACAGTGGTCCTCCACAACGTTGCAGCTGAGACCACTCGTAGCTACGTGCTCAACGAGGTCCGGGTGGAATCCGCCGGGGAGCCGCCGGCGGTAACTGCATAGTCGTTGCGCCCCGCCCGTCCCAACTGGCACGCATGCGTGCCATCCCCGCTACGTGGCCCGCCCCACGGCGGTGTAGGCTGGACGCCCGCAGTCCGCGCCAGGGAGCGTTTCATGGCCACCATCTCCATCATCGCCGCCGATGGCAGCACCAGCCCGCTGGACGTCGAAGAGTACGTGCGCGGGGTGTTGCCGTACGAGATGTCGACTGGCTGGCCGCTGGAGGCGCTCCAGGCGCAGGCCGTCGCCGCCCGCAGCTACGCGGTGAAGAAGGCGGCGCCGCTGTACACGGATACGCGTGACCAGGTCTACGGCACCGCCCGCTACGACGACACCGATGCCGCCGTCGCCGCCACCGCCGGCCAGGTCCTGGCACACCTCGGCCACCCGATCATGGCGTTCTTTTTCGGCAACTGCGACGGCCGCACGCGCAGCACGGTCGAAGCGGGGTGGACCGGCGCCCAAGACCCGGAATGCTTTCAATCGGTCCCGTGCGAATGCGGGTACACGACGCTGTTCGGGCACGGCATCGGCATGTGCCAGCGCGGCGCGGCGGCGATGGCGCGGCGGGGCGTGGGCTACCGCGAGATCCTGGCGCATTACTACCAGGCCGTGGAGCTCGTTGATGCCGGCACGATGCAGCCGGTCCCCGGCTCCGCCGGTGGTGCGGCCGTCGCCGCTGCGGCCGGCGCGGGCGCGAGCGTGCCGCCGCCGCAGTGGTACACCGTCCAGTCCGGCGACACCCTCGGCGTGATTGCCCGGCGCTTCGGCACCACCGTTGCCGCCATCCAGGCCGCAAACGCTGAGCTGATCAAGGACGTCAACGTCATCGAGGTCAGCTGGAAGCTCCGCATCGCGGGCGCCGCCGCCGCGACGCCGGACGCGACGTACACCGTGCTCCCGGGCGACACGCTCGCATCGCTGGCGATGCGGTGGGGCGTGCCCGTTTCGGGCATCATCGAAGCGAACCCGCAGCTCGTGCCGCCGGGCACGGTGCTTCGCCGGCCGGGGTAGGGTAGTGGGCGTTGGCGTTGGGCGTTGGCCGTTGGGCATTGGCCGGCGAAGTAGTCCACCCGCCACGCACAGACGTTCCGTCCTTCGTCTCTGCACCGCTGTGGTTCCATCCGGCGCTGCTGCCGTAGAATGATTCACTGCAAGCAGATCACTTCTCGAAGGAATTGCCTTGGGCGGAAACACGCGAACAGTTGCTATCGTCGTTGCATCAAACCTTGCGCTATTGTCTGTTGTCATAGGTTTAGCGATCGCGGACCGTGTGTATTTCCACTGGTATTCGAAACAAGCATCTGAACCTATCGCCACGGTCATAAGCACCCCTGTGCCCGAGCCAGACCGTGTGGTTGGAGTTCAACGGAAGTGCGAATTCAGCGCCTGGCTGACTCCAGAGGAGGTGGGGACTCTCCAGCGCCGATATGGTGATTCGGTATGTTCCAAGGCGAGGCCCGGACGCGAAGTCGTGAATGACCGCGTTGAGGTGACCGTGCGTAGCTCGAAGGGTGGCAGCTACACAGTATCAGTCGACCCCAATGCCGGAATCGGTGTTGGCGAAGTTTGGCCTCGAGAATAGCCATCGGCCCCGGCTTCCACCGCTCGCCATTCGCTCACACCTCGGCGGCGTCCCGCCTCCTGTGGTTCCATCCGGCGCTGCTGCCGTAGAATGGCCCGTGGAGAGGTGTCCGAGTGGTTGATGGTGCCGCTCTCGAAAAGCGGTCTGGCGCAAGTCAGCGGGAGTTCGAATCTCCCCCTCTCCGCCACTAAAGGCTTTAAGGCTATTGGGCGCTGGCCGGCAGACGGTTGCTGCGATCTCCCGGCGAACGGTGGCGATACCGCCTTACCGGCCACTGCGGCATCCTTGTCCCATGCTTGTCGTCCAGAAATATGGCGGCTCGTCCGTCGCCGATGCCGCGCGCATCAAGCACGTCGCCGCGCGCGTCATCCGCCGCCTGCGTGAAGGCGACCAGGTCGTTGTGGTCGTATCAGCGATGGGCGACACCACCGATGAGCTGATAAAGCTCGCCTACTCCGTCGCCGATGACCCCGCCCCGCGCGAGCTCGACATGCTGCTCTCCACGGGCGAGCAGATGTCGGTCGCGCTGCTGGCGATGGCGATGCGGGCGCAGGGGCAGGAGGCTGTCGGGCTAACGGGTCACCAGGCGGGCATCTTCACGCGCGCCCACTACGGCTCGGGCCGCATCTCGCGCGTCGAAGCCGACCGCGTGCGGGCGGAGCTGGCGGCCGGCCGCGTGCCCATCATCGCCGGCTTCCAGGGCACCACCGAGGAGATGGAGATCGTGACGCTCGGGCGCGGGGCCAGCGACACCACCGCCGTCGCGTTGGCCGTCGCGCTCGGCGCCGGCCGCTGCGAGAACTGCAAGGACGTGACCGGCATCTACACCACCGACCCGCGCATCGAACCACGCGCCCGCCAGCTCAAAGACATTACCTACGAAGAGATGCTCGAACTGGCGACCCAGGGATCGCAGGTGATGCACAACCGCGCGGTCGAGCTCGCCTCCGTCTACGGCCTGCCCGTGCTCGTGACATCGAGCATGGTGGACGCGCCCGGTACCCTGATCCATGGAGAATCGGAATTGGAAGAACGCAACCGGGTGCGGGGCATCGCGCACGATATCGATGTCGCGAAGATCACCGTGCGGCAGGTGCCGGACCGGCCCGGGGTGGCGGCGCACATCTTCGAGCCGCTGGCCGAAGCCGGCATCAGCGTCGACACGATCGTCCAGAACGCCAGCGACCACAGCCTGACAGACCTGACGTTCACCATCGCCCGGCAGGACCTGAAGCGCGCGGAAGCGCTCATGCCCTCGATCTGCGCGGCGGTGGGCGCGCCCGATTACTCGGCGAACGGTGGCCTGGGGAAGGTCAGCATTGTAGGCGTCGGCATCCAGACGGCGCACGGCTACGCCGCGCGCATGTTCCGCGTGCTCTTCGATGCGGGCATCAACATCGAGCTCATCACCACCAGCGAGATCCGGCTGACCTGCATCATTGCCGCCGAAAGAGTCCCCGATGCCGTGCGCGCGCTCCACAGTGCCTTCGAACTGGAGACGCCGGAGTAGCTACCTCTTCGCGGCGGGCCGGGCGCCGTAGGTCTTCTGCTTGAGCCCCTGCACCTTCGATGGCTTCGGCGCGGGTACCGGCGATTCGCCCAGCTCCATGAGCCGCTGCTTTATCGCGACCAGCATCGCGCCCACCCCGTTTGATGGCTGCTTGAGCAGGTGGGGGCCATCAGCGCCGGCCGCCTGGATGCATCGGCCGCTCGCGGCGTGGCCGATACAGGCGGTGTTCACCACCAGCAGGTCCGCCGCGCCTTCGGCGAGGGCTTTGGCCTTCGGCCCATTCCTGGCGCTCTCCGGATCGAGCCACTCGACCTTTAGCTGCCATGCGCGAAGCACCGGGTCAGCGCGTTTCCTGAGGTACTCCCGCCCGCCGAAGACAACCACGGAACGCCCCGGGAATGATGGTGGCGGCTCCGACTCCGGCTCAACCCCCCGCTCCTTGACCGATTCGGCCACGAGCTCACCGAACGCCGGGTAGGCGTACTGGAGCCCCAACAGCTGGTTCTCTGATTCGTCTCTATCGCCAGGTTGCTGGCGGATCGCCGCAGCCAGGGCATCCATTGCCTGGCTGGCATCTGCCCGATCATCGAGCAGCAACTCCAACTGGACGACGAGCGCCGGGACGTGCAATGCCTTGATGCTGGAGAGGCATTCCGCACAGAGTTCGCGGAGAGGCTGCTGGTCCGCATCTTCACGTAGCGAACGGACCAGCCGGTTGAACGCCTCGCGTGAATCCTTGTCGTGCCCGAGCCGCTTTGCCGCGTCGAAAGCCGCGCGGTACACCTGCCGCCGCTGCGCCCGGTCGAGCATCTCCGCGCCGGTGAACGTGGCGTCCTCTACCATCTCCGCGAGTTCGTTCAGCAGTCGGTCGGGCGTGCTCGCCTCCGAGAGCAATGGCAGCAGGTCCAGCAGTTGCCGGACCGGATCGGTAATCCCGAAAGTCGTGAGTGCGGGCAGGAATGCCTCGTCCGCCAGCGGCCGCGCGGCGCTATCGACGCCTGTCTTCAGCATATACAGGTCGGTGAGATGCGATGCGGACCGCGAGAGCGGCGTCCGCGCAAGCGTGTCGATGTAGCCGGGATAGTCCTTCCAGGGTGCGCGCTCGCCCTCGGCGGCCACTCGAAATACCGCCAGGAATTCGGCATACTTGCGGCCTCCTTCGTGTTTCGGGACGAATTCGAGAAGCTTGCGGCGTTCCTTCATGCCTAGTTGGCTGGTCGGTTCCGACGTGAGCGCGGCCAACACGGAGATCGCCGCCGCGGCCGCCAGGTCGCGGTCCACGAGCGGCAAGGCGTCCAGTGCCGCATCCGCGAGGCGGGTCGCACCCCCCGCCGATGTCGACTCGTCCGCTTCCAATGGCCACCGCCATATCCAGTCGCTGATGCTCTCCTCGCGGAACATCAGGTTGGCGTTGAGGATCGCAACGAGTGCGAACACCTCGGCGGAAAGGCCCTCCTCCTTGAGCACCGAGAGGGCACGCGTTCCAGCCATCCTTGCTCCCGCCTTTCCGAGCGAGAGCAGGTGCATGACGCGGCAGAGATCGCTGAGCCGGGGCCACGTTGTCCGCAGGGCGCGGTCCGTCATCAGCCGTTCGAGCATGCCCTGGACAGCCGCGGACCCGAGCGCGACGTCATCGAATCCCCCGTCTTTCTCAAGTTCGAGAAGGATGAGCTGGCGGAGCCGCGCCATGTCATCGATCGGTTCCTCCGGGTTGGTGTCCGCGTTGAGCATCGCGAGCGCCACGTCGCGATACGCGTCCCTGGCCAGCTCCGTGAGGTCCACGCTCGAGAGTTCCGCGCCACGCTCAAGTGCCCCGCTCAGGTGTTCGAACGCCGGGTCGAGCCGCTTCGCGCGGAAGTTCGCGATGCCCGCTACCGCCTCCAATTCACGCGACTCGCCAGGCTCCATGGTCTGGAGCAGCCGATTCGCCTGGTCCACGGCTGCCGCTGGATCATCTTCGGAAAGCCGCAGGATCAGGCGCCAGTCGAGGTCATCGGGGCCGGGACCGGAGGGATTCGTGGCCGTCAAGGGCGGCGGCCACGCTGGTAGTGGCGCCGCGGCTGGAGTGAGCAGTTCGAGCTTTCCGGCTATGGCGTCGATTTGCGCTTCCAGGCGGCCCAGCCGTGCGATGACTTCGTCGATCCCCGCGCCGCCGCCCATTGCCTCGCGGGCGGCCTCCATGGAGTCCTGGCGGCGGCGTGCGAAGGCCGCACCAGACATGGGGTCGTCGTCCGGTGGCGTATCGCGGGGTGGGAACTGGAGAACGCCATGCTCGAGCGGTACGGCCGCCGGCCCCGCCGGCGCGCTGGCGTGCTCCGCGCGTTCGCCGGCGTGGCGCTCATCGACCGCCTTCAGCTCGATGAACGCGCGCGCCTCCACGCTCACGGTGAGCGACGCGCCGAAGTGCGCTTCGAGGATCTCGAGCGCCAACGGCGCGGCCGCCACGTACCAGCGCTTCTCCGGCGGCGACCAGCGGTAGCCCGGCACGAGCTTCACCAGCTCGCGGTCCGCGAAGCCGCACTCGATGGCGAGCTGGCCGTTCTCCAGCTCTACCCGCGCGGCGCCCTGGGGGCCATCCATCTGGCGGCGGGCTTCGGCGATGTCGGGGGCGATGGCCTCATCGGGCGTCCAGCCCTCACGGCCGAACACGCGGTCCAGCGCGAGCACGACACCGCGTTGGCGAGGGAACTGCCAGACGCGGTTCGGCGCGCTCCAGCGCCCGCCGGGGATACGGCGGATGAGCGCGCCCTCGGCGGCATCGGCATGGACCAGGTAGCGGTTTTCGTCCGCTCGGAGGGTGGGCATGCAGCAACTCTACTCCCTGGCAGGTGCCGCGCTATCGCCGATTTCCCTGATCCGCGCCACCACCCGGATACGTGAGCATTATACGCATGCGATAATGTCTCATATGAGGTTCACATTCGGGCCGCACAGCCTCGAACGACTTGACCGTCGCAGGTCGACCGAAGCGGAGGTCTCGGCAATCGTGGAGGATGCTATCGCACTGGGCACAGCCAGGCCGAACAGACGCGGTCATGGTCGGCTGCAGGTCTCGAAGGTGCTGGACTTCAACGCAGAGTTTCGTGGCGTTTTCTACTCTCGTAAACTGGTGACGGTCATCTTCGTCTGGGAGCCTGAACGCGACACCGCCTCAATCATCACCGTAATTACGAAGTTCGGGAGGTATGACGAGTGAAGATTCAATACGACCAGGAGAGCGACAACCTCTATATCCGGCTCACCGCATCGCAGGGGCCCTTCCACAACGAAACGTTCGAGGGCCCCGACTTCGACCTGATCTTCGATATCGATGACAATGGGAAACTCGTCGGCGTCGAGATCCTCGATGCTTCGGAACACGTCGACCTCGCCACCCTGCTGCCGGTGGAGTGCGATGTCCCGGCCGCCATGGCCGCCGCGAAATGACGCCGGCGGGCGCCGGGAGGGGTACCCTGGTTGCCTTCTGCAGCGGCCGCTGAGCGCCGGCGACGCGTTCGGGAGTCGCCGGCGCCCGCAAGCGACCCGGGCCCGAAGCCTCTTAGCCTCTCAGTCCCTCAGCCACTCAGCGCCTCCCTCACGCCTCTTTGTTAACCCTTCGCGCACGAAGGCGTGACAGGCGGGATCGCCGCGCGCTAGGATTCGGCTCTAAACCCGGCCGATGGAGCTACCGCCATGGGAGACAAGAGCCCGAAGAACACCGCCAAGACGAAACAGCAGAAGTCCCAGGCGAAGAAGCCCGCGGCCGGAGGCCAGGCGCCCGCCCCCAAGAAGTAGCGGCCAGGACCCCGATACGCGCGGACGCCGTGGTTGTCGCGCCGCCGCAACGCGCGCCGGCACGGCATGTACCGGTTCTTTGCGTGGCCGTGGACTAGGCTCGGGCATGCACCGGAGAGGGTCCACGCGCCGTCACCTCGAACGCTTGCTGCGCGGCGAATGGCCGGCGCTCCTCGTCGTCGCCGCGCTCGCCTTCGTTGCCCTGGTCCTCGCCGGCTGTGCCGCGCGTCCCACCGCCGGCGAGGGTGATCGCGCCGCACCGGCGCCGGCGCCAACGCAACTCGCCGATTCCGATTCCGATGGCGTCCCCGACCGCCTCGACCTCTGCCCGAACCTCGCCGAGGACCGCAGGTGGTCGACCGCCGCCGACGGCTGCCCGGACAACCTCAAGGACCTGGTGGCCTTCGCCCGCGCCGATATCGATGGCTTCTGGAAGCGCACACTGGAGGCCTCGGGGACGCCGTACCGGCCGCCCGCGCGGGTGGACGGGTACACCACTATCGAGGACACGGCGTGCGGCGAAACCGTGCCCCGTAATGCGTTCTACTGCCCCCTCGATAACAGCATCTACTTCGATACGGCGCTGCTGAATGGCGAGTTGAACAAGAATGGCGATTTTGGCGTCGTCTTCATCATCGCCCACGAATGGGGCCACCTCGCCCAGTCCGCGTTGGGCGTCCTTGGCCGTGATGACACGGCCAACGTGCAACTGGAGCTGCAGGCGGATTGCTTCGCGGGCGCCTATGCGCGCGATGCCGAAGCCCGCGGGCGGCTGCAGGCGGGCGACCTCGAGGAAGCCGGCCGCACCCTGTTCGCGGCGGGCGACGCCCGGGGCACCGCCTGGAACGACGCGGGCGCACACGGCACCTCACAACAACGGCTCGATGCGTTCGCGAGGGGCCGCGACGGCGGCGTCGCCGGCTGCCTGGGGTAATTTGATACACGGGCAGGACCGTGGCGTACGAACAATCCCCACGACAGCCGACCGCGGCGACGGGGCGCGCCGTGAATGCTCGGGGGCTCCCGCGCCCATCGGCTGGTATGCTGACGCGATGACTCCTCTCCCGGCGCCGGCTCTGAGCAGGTGAAGCGCCCGGTACTCTCGATCCCCGCCGTTGCGTCCGCCCGTCTCGTGCGTTCGTTCCTTGCCGAGCGGCTCCTGCGCCCCGCCCAGGCGTTCGTCCAGACCGAGGCTTCGAGCGGCATCGTCCTGCTCGCCGGGGCGCTGGCGGCGCTTGCGTGGGTCAACTCTCCCTGGGATGCCAGCTACCGCGACCTCTGGCAGACCCACCTCGGCCTCGAGACTGGCCTGTTCAGCATCGGCTTCGAACTGCGTGACGCGGTGAACGACGGCTTGATGGCGATCTTCTTCTTTCTCGTCGCTCTCGAAATCAAGCGCGAGCTCCTGCACGGCGAGCTCTCCTCCCCGCGCAAGGCGGCGCTCCCCGTGGCGGCTGCCGTCGGCGGCATGGTCGTGCCCGCCCTCGTCTACTTCGCCTGGAACGGCCGCGGCGATGCGGCTCGTGGCTGGGGCATCCCGATGGCCACCGATATCGCCTTTGCGATGGGCCTGCTCGCGCTGTTGGGCCGTCGCGTACCGTTCACGCTGCGGGTGCTGCTGCTCGGTCTGGCCATCGTCGATGACCTCGGCGCCATCCTCGTCATCGCGGTCTTCTACACCGATTCCCTCGCCCTGGCGCCGCTGGCGTGGGCGCTTGTGCTGGCGGGCGGCATCTTCGCCGCCGGGCGCGCGGGCGTCCGCTCCGGGACGGTGTACCTCGTGCTCGGCAGCCTCCTCTGGGTAGCGGTCTTCAAGTCGGGGCTGCACGCGACCGTGGCCGGCGTGGTGCTGGCGGCGCTCACTCCCTCCCGCCCGGAGCACAGCGAGAAGGCGTTCGAACCGGGGGCGCTCGAACTCCTGTTGTCGTACCGCCATGCCCGCGACCGCGAGGACACCGAGGCGATGCAATCGATCCTCGTGCGCTTCGAAACCCTCGTCCGCGCGACCGAGTCCCCGCTCGAACGGCTCGAGCGGATGCTCCACCCGTGGGTCAGTTACCTGGTCGTGCCCGTGTTCGCGCTGGCGAACGCCGGCGTTGTGCTCGACCGTGGCCTGTTCGATGCGGCGGCGCACAGCCCCGCGACCGGCGGCATCGTGACCGGGCTCCTGATTGGCAAGCCGCTGGGGATCGTCCTCGCGGCATGGCTGGCGGTGCGGCTGGGCATCGCCGCGCTCCCGAAGAACGTGACATTCGTGCATGTCATCGGCATGGGCGTGATGGCGGGGATCGGCTTCACGGTCTCGCTGTTCATCACCGGCCTCGCCTTCAGCGATGCGGCCCTCGTGGACGAGGCGAAGGCCGGCATCCTGGCGGCGTCGCTCATCGCCGGCACCGTGGGCTTCGTATACCTCTGGATCGCCCCTGGAGAGCCGTTCGCGGCGGAGCCTTCGCTGGAGGAGGAACTGCGCCGCGCGGCCGGCGAGCCCGCCGCGGCCGCAGAGGTCTGACCCAGGCGGTCGCCGCCGCAGGCCACGGGACCGCGCGCGTCAGCAGGCGGCCAAATCGGACCGATGCCCGGCCCTTTCCCCGGCTCGGCGGACACATTCGCGAACGCGGTGCGCCCGCGCGCCCGCGACAAGCGTTCTCCGGCTCGCTACGGGGCCTCTGCGCCAGGGGTGGTCGGGCGGTGGCTTCCAGGGGAGCGTGGGTTGAGGTGGTGCGTTGGGGCTGGGCGACCTTCCGCGCGACGCCGGCGCCGGGCTGAGGAGCTTGCGCAGGGGCACGAGCCTGGAGGGGAGCTGGCGGCCCTCGAAGTGCATGGTGAAGCGGTGTTCGAGCGAATCGTGGATGGCGACACTCGCCTTGCCGTAGCCGAGGCGGTTGCGGACGGGAAGGATCTGGAGGACGACCTGATCGAGTTGCATCCCTTCTTGCAGGTACCGCTCCCGGCGAGACCGATGTCTGGAGCGACGCCGTTGCGGCCGTGGTGAGCGGAGGCCGGCTCCTCGCAGAATCCGGCTGAGGGTCGAACGGGGCAGGACGATCCCCTCACGTTCGGCCAGAAGTTCCCCCAGGTGCGTGTGTGGTTCACCCCGGCATAGCGTCCGCTGGCAAGGGCCCGCACCCGGTCTCGCACTTCGTCGGGGACGGTATGGGCCGGCGGCCGGCCCCGGTTGCCGTGCACCACACCCCGCGGCCCTTCCTCGCGATAGGCGCCAAGCAGCCTGCGGGCCTGGCGCTCGCCTACGCCCGGCAGCGGTGCCGCATCCCTCACCGCCCGTAGCCCCGCCAGGACGCGGTTGAGGACCTCGATCCTTCGTTCGTCGTTTGTCGTCAATGTCAGCCCATCTCCCATGGGCGGACATAGTCACTGAGCAGTTAGCCCGGTCGCATTCATTGAGCAGCGCCACCATCGTGTTTTGCTCTTTCCTGCACGCGGCCCGCGAACTACAGTCCCCCCATGCCCCTGTTTGGCACGCCCGGCGAGCGCATCGGGTACACCGTCTACCCCCATCCCCGCGGGGCGCCGCCGCTGTTTCTGTTCCACGGCTTCACTGCGAGCGCCGCATCCTTCATGTCGAACCTGGCTGCGCTGCGCGAGCGGTTCACCGTCATCACTGTGGACCTGCTGGGCCACGGCGAATCCGATTCGCCCGCCGCCTCCGAGCCCTACGGCCCCGGTCCTGCGGTTGAACGCATCATCGACCTCTTCGACCACCTGGAATACGACAGGGTGCTCATCTGCGGCCATTCGCTCGGTGGCGCGCTCGCGATGCGGGTCGCGCTGGACTACCCCGATCGTGTCGCCGGGCTCGTGGTCATCAATTCGAACTCGGCCGCCGGCTCCACCGAGTGGCGTAACGCAGTGCAGCCACAGCTCGCGGCGATGGCCGGCCGCCTGCGCCGCGAAGGCACGTTCTTCCTCCGCGACACGCGCCTCTACCCCGCCCGGAGCAACCGCCTGCCACCGGACGCGAAGGCCCAGCTCACCCACGACTTCGACCGCCTGACGCCCGAAGGCGTGGCCGGCACGGCCCAGTCGCTCGTCGGCGGTGTGAACGCGTTCGAGCGGCTGCCGGAGCTGACCACGCCGACGCTCATCGTGGTCGGCGACCGCGACCCGGACTTCGTTCACAACGCCCCGCGGCTTGTTGCCGGCATCCGCAACGCCCCGGTGAAGATGGTGACGCTGCTCGGCGCAGGCCACGCAGCGAACCTCGAACAGCCCGCGGCGTTCGAGCAATCGCTCTTCGAATTCGCCGAAAGCATCGGCTACATCCAGGTGAAGAAGGGCCGCAACTGGACGGCCATCGCCATTGTCGCGGTCGCGATGATCGCCGGCTGGGCCGCGCTCGTGGCGATCGGGCTCTGGCTCTTCGGCCCCGCCGGCGCCGACCCCGGCGTTGTCTCGCAGCCGACGAAGGTGAACGACTTCGCGACCGCGGTCACGCGCGCCACGGCTTTGGCGGTGGGCGATGTGAAGACCGCGCCCCCGAAGGAGACTGCCACCGCCGCGTCCCCCTCGGCAACCGCATCCGTGACGGGGACGGCGACCGCGCCGGCCGGTACACCTTCGCCGCCACCGACGCAGCCCGCGACGGCCGCGACGCCCGGGCAGCAGGTGCTGCAGCCCACGCCGACGCCCACGCCAACTGGCACCCCCACCGCGACTTCGGCGCCGCCAACGGCCACCACGGCGCCGGCGACGCCCACCCCTGCCGGCCCGGGTGTCACCGCGAGCGGTCCGGCTTCGGCGGCCATCGGGGAGACCGTCCAGTTCGTCGCCACCTACTCCGGGAGCCCAACCCTGTACGCATGGTCGGCCCCGACCGGCAAGGTGACGGGGATGCGAGACACCACGTTCAGCACGTCGTTCGCCAGCCCGGGTTGCCACGTCGCGACCTTCACCGCCGCCTATCCGGGCAACGTGACGAAGTCGGCCTCGGTGAGCGTCTCGGTGGGTGGGGTGCCCTGCAACTGAGTCGGCGAGGGGTCCCGGGCGCGTGGACGCGACGGGTGGCTCCCGGCTGCGCCGCTGATCTACCGCGAGGCAACGCCGGCCCTTAGGCTCTCGACGATGCCAAAAGCGATTCCGCCAGACTCCTTCCTGCGTTCCTTTGAGTATTTCGGGATGCGAGATGGCCGCCGCATTTGGCGGGAAGGTTCGGGCAGATGGGTGCGGTATTATACTTGGGACAGCCTTCATGGCGAGGTGGAGGTGTTTAACGGTCGAGGCAAGCATCTTGGTGCCCTGGATGCGTTGACTCGGCGGTTCATCAAAGACGCAGACGAGCAGAAGAAGCTGAACCTATGATTGGAAACAACACGTTCGTCGAAGATTGGCTGGCAGGCGTTTGCGGCCTTGACGCCATCGATGACTACATCGACCGCTGGCACGAGGGCGGGACCGGTGTGCCCTTGTGGCAGTTCCTTGGCATGACGCGAGACGAGTATGGGCTCTGGGTCGAAGATGCCGACGCGCTCCCGGACATCCTGCGCGCACACAGGCAGGCTATCCGGAACTGATCATGCTCTCGCGCGCCTGGCCAGCGACTACTTTCGTCCGAGTCCCGCGTCGCCCGGCAGGTGTCCGACGCGAGCGAGCGCGCCGTTCCGGTTGACGGGCGTCACGACTTAGCAGGCTGTTGAAATTCTCATTCCGTCATGGTTAGGCAGCAATCTCCTGAGTCCGTTTATTTGCCGCGCGGATGACTTATTGTCGAGTGCGGCGAGATTCTCGCCAAAATCAACGCCCTGTTAGGCCACTCCGATGGCGACGCCCGGCCGGCGCCTGTACATTCCTCCCACAAACCCGCGGGAGGGCTGCATGGGATTCCAGGACATTCGCTACGAAACGGCCGGCGGCATCGCCCGCCTGACGCTCAACAAGCCGGACCGGCTCAACGCCCTCTCCTGGGGCACCTGGGCCGAAATCGAAAGCGCCATCGCCCACGCCGATGACGACGACGAGGTCAAGGTCGTTGTCATTACCGGCGAGGGGCGTGGCTTCTCGGCCGGTACGGACCTTACCAACCAGGGCAGCGAAGACCAGTGGCCAGAGCGCCCGTACGCCGGCCGCGAACTGAAGTACCGCTCGCGCTACCTGGGCACCGCGAACGTCTACCGCTGCCGCAAGCCGACCATCGCCGCCGTGAACGGCGTGGCCGTGGGCGCCGGGTTCTCGCTCGCACTGGCCTGCGATATCCGCATCGCGTCCGAAGCCGCGCGCTTCAGCGCGATCTTCGTGAAGCGCGCCATCGTCGCCGATACCGGCTGCACCTGGTTCCTGCCCCGCATCGTGGGCATGGAACGCGCGCTGGAGATGATGTACACCGGCCGGATGGTGGCCGCGCCCGAGGCGCTGCGCATCGGCCTCGTGAGCGAAGTCGTGCCGGCTGAGCAGCTGGCCGCGCGCGTGACCGCACTCGCCACCGAGATCGCCCGCGGCCCTTCGCTCGCGATCGAGCTGGACAAGCGCCTCGCCTACGAAGGCATGACGCGCACGCTGGAAGAGCAGATCCAGCTGGAGCAATACTTGCAGGGGATCACGAACACCTCCGCCGATGCGGTCGAAGGCCGCCAGTCCTTCCTCGAAAAGCGCGAGCCAGTGTTCAAGGGGCGCTAGCGGCGTGTGGGTGTGGGCAGATCGGGGTGTGGGCGCGTGGCCGGAGGCTCGCTCCCATACCCCCCACACTCCCAAACTTCGATAGGTGTGGGCGTGCGGAGGCGTGCGGCCGGAGGCTTACCCCCGATAGCTTACGGACCTTCCCCGGCTCCCGCACCGTGAGCTATGGCTACGACGACGCCAGCCGGCGGACGTCGACCACCTACCCGGGTGGCTCGAACCAGGCGACGTACGGCTACGACAATGCCAACCGCCTCACGTCTGTCACCGATTGGGACTCGAACGCGACCACATACGCGTACGATGATGCAGGACGCATGACCACCGCCACGCTCCCCTCGGGCACAGGCGTCGTTTCGACGTACACCTATGACAACGCCGACCGCCTGACCGCGATCGGCCACGACAAGGGCGGGACCACGCTCGCCTCGGCGACCTACACGCTCGACAACGCCGGGAACCGCACGCAGAAGGTCGACCTCGCGGGGACGGAGAGCTACAGCTATGACAACGCCTACCGGCTCACATCGGTCACTTACCCCGGGCCCTCGACGACCAGCTACACCTACGACGCTTTCGGCAACCGGAGCACGAAGGTCGACGCGGGCGGGACGACCAACTACGCCTACGACGACGACAGCCGCCTGACGAGCGTCACGCCGCCGAGCCCGGCGGCTGCCATCAACTACACCTGGGACAACAACGGCGACCTCACCGCGCGCGGCAGCGACAGCTTCGCCTGGGACTACGAGGACCGGATGGTCTCCGCGACGGTGAACAGTGTGACGACGACGTTCGCCTACCGCGGCGACGGCCTGCGCAACAGCTGGACGACGGGCGGAAACACGACCACGTTCACGTGGGACATCGCCTCCGGCCTTCCGGTAGTGCTGGACGACGGCTCGCAGTACGTCTACGGCGCGTCTGGTCTCGTGAGCCAGAAGCAGGGCGGCAGCTGGTACTACTACCTCGCCGACGGCCTGGGCTCGACCATCAAGACCGTCGATTCGACGGGCGCGGTCATGGAGAGCAGAAAGAGAGGGAGTTAGAAGGTAATCTCAGCCTTGCCAGAATGCTATCGGATTTCTTCGCGTCTGGTTCTGAAATACTCTACGCATGTGCGGCGGACATCATATGTTCTAACGCTGTCAGCATTAGCATCACCGGGACACCACTTGTGGCCGCGCTCTTCACAGGAGGCAAGTCGGAGGCGTGGGGCGAAAAGGCCCTTGCGGCGTGGAGTGCTTACGTTGCAGTTGTGCTTGGTCAGGAACTGCGTAAGCAACAAACAATACCCTACATTCCAAACCAATAAGAAGGCGGTGACCGTCTCTGTGAGACCTATCAAGCGATTCTCAGATCAGGAGATATCGAAGGGGTTTCGAAGCGGGTCCATCCTGGCGGGTTCCGTTTCCGTCGCGGGGCTAATCGTCTGGCTCTAGGCACTGGCGCATGGGGTCTGCTCGCCCTCGGGTCAACCGCATGGTTGCTGCCCTTCGGCACAGTCCTCGTCGGCAGGCTAAACCAACGCTGGTACGACAGTTCGCATTAGGGGGGCGGCTCTACAACCGCACCCCCCGACGGCGGCCACATCTTTTTCGTGTCGGGAATGGGCGCCACGATGAACGGGTCGTGTCACACCCCCCCTCGAGCATGGCGTTTGCTCTGCGCCACGCTATGCGGCACGCCTTGCGCGGCGTGATCGTGGCCGTGCCCTTCACCACCATTACGACCCAGATCGCCAGCCAGTACCGGGACATCTTCGAACCCGGCGGCACGGATCATGGCCGGGTGGTGCTGGATGCAGGACGCATGACCACCGCGACCGGTGCAGTTTGAGCGTTACCAGATGAACGGATCGTGTTGGGTCGGCGCGGGGCCGCGATCACGCTTGGCTCGTCACGAGCGCCGTTCGGTGACCCACGCAGCCGGCACCGGCGCTACCGCGAATTGAGGGCGAAATGGCGAAGCTCATGGGCCAGTAGTGCGGGCTTCCCGGGCGCTTCGGTCCCGTGAGCGTGCGTCCCGCGCGCTAGGCCGCCTGGCGATGCTCTTCGTTCGTCATGAAGTCGGTTTCGCCGATCCAGTTCTTGAACTCTTTTTCGGCCCCGCAGCGCTTGCAGGTGCCGCGGCTGACAGGCCCGCGGGCTTCCTCGATACGCCAGTGGTGCACGTGTTCGGCGGCCCCGGCTGTGGCTACGTGCGTTTCCATGGGTCTTCTCCCTGCTCGGGCATACGCCCTTCGTTCATGTTGTTCGGCACGATAAGTGGCGTGCCTCATATCTTTGAGGGCCATCTGTCCCATCTTTGTCCGCCGTTCGGCCGAACCGTCATGGCCAACAGGCCGCGCTCGTTGCCCCGATGTGCGCGACGATTCCTGCGTGACTACGCCATCGGGTTCGCCCGCGCCGTTGCCAGGGATCACCGAGCGCCTCCGGCACACGGCGACCACCATGGGCAACGCCGGCTGGCTCGATGCCCTGCCCGGGCTCATCGCCGGGTTGGCCGAGCGCTGGGAGCTGCGCATCGGCGACGCGTTCCCCGGACTCACCTACAACTACGTCACACGCTGCTCGCTGGCGGACGGGCGGCGCGCCGTGCTAAAGGTCTGCTTCCCCGGCTACGAGTTCGTGACCGAGGTGGAGGCGCTGCGGCTGATGGGAGGGCAGGGTGCGGCGGCGCTCCTGGCCGCCGATGGCGAGCGCCTCGCCTTCCTGCTCGAACGCCTCGAACCGGGTACGCCGCTGGAGTCGCTCCGGGACGATGAGGAGGCCACGCGGATCGCCGCGGGCGTGATGCGCCGCCTGTGGCGACCGCTCCCGGAAGTTCACCCCTTCCCCACGACGGCGAAGTGGGCGCTCGGGCTCTCTCGCCTGCGAGCCGCCCACGACGGCGGCACTGGCCCCTTCGCCGAGGCGCTCGTTGCCGAAGCAGAAGAGACGTTCGCGGCGTTCCTGGCAGAGCCGCACCCGGCGGTGCTGCTCCACGGCGACCTTCACCACGGCAACATCCTGCAGTCCGAACGCGGCTGGCTTGCCATCGACCCCAAAGGGCTCGCCGGTGAGGCGGAGTACGAAGTGGGCGCGCTCCTGATGAACCCCCGGTCGCTCTACGACCACCCGACCCCGGGCGCGGTGCTCGAACGCCGCCTCGATATCCTCGCGGCCGAGCTCGGGTTCGAACGCGAACGCCTGCGAGCGTGGGGCATGGCCCGGTCGGTGCTCTCCGCCTGCTGGGCGCTCGAAGACCACGGCTCGGGCTGGGAGTTCGCCATCACCTGCGCGGAGCTGCTCTCGCGCCGCGGGCGCTAGCCCCGGCCCCATCACCGCCCCGTTGCCGTCGGCGTCGCGCCCGGCAAGCGGCCGTCGAGCGCGTTCGCGCCATCGAGGAACGCGTTCGTCGCGCGGTCGAAGGTCGAGGGCAGGATGGCGAGCACCGCCGGCGCGGTATCGAGCAGGGCCGTGGCCACGCTCGAGCCATCGATCGCGCCGGTGAGGTCCGGCTTCGGGAACGCGACGAGGGCGATCAGCACCACCTGGCAAACGAGCACTGCCTTAAGGAAGCCGAACACCGCGCCCGCGCCCTGGTCGATAAAGCCGAGGTTGAGCAGCGTGACGGCGCGGCGCAGCAGGTACGCCACCACCTGCCCGCCGATGATCACCGCCACCAGGATGGCGATGAAGGAGATGAGCTTCGCCAGCGCATCGCTCTGCGCCGGGTTATCGATCGCGCTCCCGACGATGGGGTGCACCTTGGGGTACATGTTGTCGTAGAAGATGCCGGCGATGGGCACAGCAAGGATCACGCCGGCGAGCGAGACGAGCTCGCGGATGAAGCCGTTCCTCCATGCCCGCCAGGTGACGAAGGCAATCACCGCGATGAGGACCACAGAGAGCCAGTTCATGCGCGCCCAAGCGGCGCGCGCCACCATCGCGCCATCTGCGCACGTTCGCCCAGCGCGGCGTTAGGGGCCATCCGGCCATTGGCTGTTGGCCATTAGCCGGAAAGCGGCCCCCATCACCACCGCGCGCGGAAGCAAGCGACCTGTGCCAAGATCCAGGAACCTGCCGCGATTTCGTCCGGTCCCGCCCGTGACGGCCCAATGGCCCGACGGCCCTACACCGGCTCCAGCGCCCGCCGGGGCCCCGGCGGCAGCTCGATGCGCACCGCGTCGCCGGGACGCACTTCGCCGCCAGTAGCGACGATCGCCATCACCCCGGCTTTGCGCACGAGGTTGCCCCGCTCGTCGCGGTCGAGGACGGCGGCCATCAGCCCCGGCTGGAACGCATCGAGCTGCGCGCACGGGTTGCGCAGCCCTGTGACCTCGACCACCGCGTCAGCGCCGAGGTGGAGGCGGGCGCCCGTGGGCAATCCGAGGAGGTCGATGCCGCGCGTGGTGATGTTTTCGCCCATGTCGCCTGCCGCGACCACGAAGCCCCGGCCGCGCAGCTCATCCAGCAGCTCGGCGTGGATGAGGTGGACCTGGCGCAGGTTGGCCTGACCCGGGTCCCGGGCGACACGTGAGCGATGCTTCACGGTCTTACCCAGGTGGGCATCGCCTTCGACGCCGAGCCCTTCGAGCAACCGGATGCACCCGGCCGCGGGCTTCGAGAACGTGTGCCCGGCGCTGCAGTGCACCGCCTCGACCGTGCCGTCCATCGCCGCGCCCCCTCGCGGCATCAGTGTACCCGGAGGTCATCGATTCGACCGAAAGCGACGGCCGCGGCGACTCTCTGCGTCCGCTCCTGCTACCATGCGCCCATGCGACACGACCTGATGGAGATCCTCGTCTGCCCGCTGTGCAAGTCGCGGCTGGAACTGAAAGTGGACCGCGAGGAGGGCGCCGAAATCGCGGAGGGCTCGCTCACCTGTACAGGTTGCGGCGAGATCTTCCCCATCGAGGACGGCATCCCCAACCTGCTCCCGCCCGACCTCCGCGACTGATGGCGCAGGACGCGGGCATCCCCGAGTGGCCGCACAAGCCCGCGCCGCCGGAGCCGCGCCGGCTGATCCCCGAACGCGCGATGCTCGTCCGCGGCCTCGCGCTGGCGGGGCTCGCGGCGGCGCTCGGGGCGAGTGCGGTCGGAGTCGTGCGACAGCTGGGCTGGCTGCTGTTGCCCGTGGCGGGCGTGCTGGGCGCGGGGGCCGCGCTGGCGGCGTGGGCGGCCGCGATCCATCTCACGGGCGGCGAGAAGTTCGACGACCACCCGTGGGTGTAGGGCAGTGCCGAGTGCCGAGTGCCGAGGGCGTGGGTAACGGAACCGCGCGCGTTAGCAGGCGGCCAAACGCGAGCTCCCGCCGATTCGCGGCCGATGTGATGCCCGACGCCCGACGCCCGAGTTCTGGGCCGGCGACGGCTGCGGGCTACGGCGAGGGACGAACACGGGAATCACGCTCGTGATGGTGGGTGGCTGCGGTCGCCGCGGTCTCGCGCTGGTGCGCTCGCCCGCTGATCCACGTGTGCCCGCATTCGGACGTCGGTCACTGGGCCCGGAACGTGGGATCCGTGGCCCGTGGCCCCGGAGGGCCACGAGTACCAAGGATGCGGGGGTTTTTCCCCCGGCTTAGCGGCGGGCGATGAACATCGCGTAGCCACCACGCCCGCCGCGGACGATATCGAACCAGGCGAGGCCGGCTTCCCGCTGCGCCTCGGCTTTGGCTTCGCCCCAGCGGCCGGCGAACTCCGCCCACCAGAGGTCATCGTCGATGCGTTGGCGCGGTTGCGTGGCGAGGACCGTGGCCGTTCGGTCCTCCGCGAGGAGCACCTCGAACCCCAGGCGCGCGAGCGCCGCGACGTAGCCCGGCACGGTGAGTAGCGAGGGGAAAGCCCAGAGCTGGCGGACGCGATCCAGGTCGGCGGCGGTGATGCCGCGGTGGGCGACGAAATCGGTGAACGCGAAGACGGCGCCGGGTCGGAGCACGCGCGCGAGCTCGCGCAGCACCGCCTCCTTGTCCATGTGGCAGAGCGCGTCCTGGCTCCAGGCCGCGTCGATGGAGCCGTCCGCGAGCGGGAGGTGCTCGGTCCTCGCAAGGATGGGCTGGACGAGATTGGCGAGCCCCTCGCGCCGCGACACCGCGACGGCACGGCTGTGCATGCGGCGGTCCATATCGATGCAGACGACGCGGGCGCCGAAGCGGCGCGCAAGGTACCGCGCGGGCGCGCCCAGCGCCGACGCGACATCGAGGATGCGCCCGCCGGCGGCCATCCCGCAGGCTTCTGCGCGCCGCGCGAGCTCCACCGTCGCATCCTCGGCACCCGGGTGCAGGTGCATGCCGACGCTCCGCAGCGACCACTCGATCCCCGCGTCGTCGTAGAACTCGGCAACCGTCCTGTCGCCCACGGGCCGGAGTATAGCGCCGCGGTGCCCGCAGCCCGCGATTACACCCGTGCGCCGATCTCCTCGGTGATGGCTTGCCCGATGACCGCGATCGAACGGTCGATGGTGGCGGGGTCGGCGGCGGTGAAGTTCATGCGCAGGGTGGCGATGCCCTCTTCCTGGTTCACGTAGAAGAACTTGCCGGGCACGAAGGCGACGCCGAGCGCGACGCAGCGGTGGTAGAGGTGCTCCGCATCGAGGCCGCGTGCGCCCTGCACCCAGACGAACATGCCGCCTTCCGGGCGCGTCCAGCGGAAGTCCTCGGGCAGGTGGCGCTCGAGCGCTTCGAGCATCGCCTGCTGGCGCGGCCGGTAGAGCTCGATGATGCGCGGCAGCTGGCGTTGCAGGTGCCCTTCGGAGATGTACACCGCCGACAGCGCCTGCGCGAATGTGTTCGTGTGCAGGTCCACGCCCTGCCGCGCGACCACGAGCCAGCGCTGGATCAGTTCAGGCCCGACGCAGAAGCCGACCCGCAGGCCGGGCGCGAACGTCTTCGAAAGCGTGCTGATATAGACAACGTTCTCCGGCGCGAGCGTCCGGATCGGCGGGACCGGGTCGCCGGCGTAACGGAGGTCGCTGTAAGGGTCGTCTTCCACGAGCAGCGCGCTATGGTGACGAAGGATTTCGGCGACTTGCTTGCGGCGCGCGAGCGAAAGCGTGCGGCCCGTCGGGTTCTGGAACGTCGGGACGAGGTACACGAACTTCACGCGGTTCGCTGCCAGCACGTGGTCCAGGGAGTCCGGCAGCAGGCCCTCGTCGTCGGTGGCGATTTCGACGTAGCGCGGTTCGTACGGGTTGAACGCCTGCAGCGCGCCGAGGTAGGTCGGCGCTTCCACCGCGACGCAATCGCCCGGCGAAATGAGGACCTTGCCAAGCGAATCGAGCACGCTCTGGGAGCCGGTGAAGACGAGCACGCCATCGGCAGTGGTGATCACGCCGCGGGCGCCGAGGTGCGGTACGAGCGCCTCACGCAGCGGGAGGAAGCCCTCGCTCGCGTCGTACTGGAGGGCGCGGGCGCCGTAGCGGGCGAGCACCGTGCCGGGCAGCTCGTCCATGATGTCGAGCGGGAAGCTTTCGGCGGCGGGAAGCCCCCCGGCCAGCGAGACCACGCCCGGCGAGGACGCGACCTTGAGGATCTCCCGGACCGCGCTCGCGTTCATGTTATCCGTGCGTGTCGCCAGCAGGTGTTCGAAGGTCATGGGAATTCGAGCATACAGGAAGTCCTGAGCGGTGAGTGCTGAGGAAGTTCCGAGGGCCGAGTTCCGAGCCGGTGATGGCGTGGCGCCACAACGAGGGACTAAAACGGGATTCGCGCCCGTGGCGATCGTCGGCTGCGGTCGCCGCGGCCTCGCGCTCTGCGCTCGCCCGCTGATCCACGTGTGCCCGCGTTCGGAGCGTCGCGGCGTTCCCGTGACAGTGAGCGCACGCGGAGCGGCCACAGAGGGCCGCGACTCCGAGACGGCGGCGATTTTCAGAGCAGTGGCCGCCGCGAGCTGGAACGTGAAAGGCCCGGAGGGGATGCTCCTCCGGGCCTTCGCGATGCCGGCATGTGGCCGGGCGTGGGGGTGGTGCTGGTTCACGCGTCGCGGCGCGGGCGCCGGTAGGTCTCCGGGCGCCGGAAGGGGATGTCGGCGTAGGGCATCCCTGCGTCGCGCGTGTCGATGTGGAAGCGGGAGAAGAACGAGCGGAACATCATCGGTCTCCATCAGGTAGTATGTGCGGCACGCTAGACCGTGATATCCAGTTCGTCTGTGACGTAGTTCAGTTTCAAAACGCCAAAACGTGACTCACGTCACAGACACTGTCCGGCTCAGTCCCGGACGCCGGCGGAGGCTCTCGCTCGGGCCTGGGGCCCCGAACCTACACCGACCCCTCGATGAGCCGCAGCGCGAACTCCACGCCGAGCGGGAGCGCGTCTTCATCGATGACGAAGCCGGGGTCGTGGTGGCGGCCGGCGATGCCCTTCGCTTCGTTGCGGGCGCCAAGCCAGAAGTAGCAGCCCGGCCGTTCGCGCAGGAACTCGCTCATGTCGTCGGCGCCCATACTGGCGCTGGCATGGATGTTGCCCGCGCCGAAGTAGCGCTCGGCCGCCTGGACGACAAATGCGGTCACGGCGGGGTCGTTGACGAGCGCCGGCGTCGTCGTGTTGTGGCGAAATTCGAAGCTCGCCCCGAAGGCCGCGCAGACGCCCGTCAGCACTTCCTCGACGCGCTTGCAGACCAGCTCGCGCACGCGGTCGTCGTAGCTGCGGATGGTGCCCGTCATGGTCGCTGATTCGGCGATGACGTTGCCACGGAAGCCGCTCGCGACTTTGCCGATGGTGAGCACGGCGGTGTCGGCGGGCGGCACGGAGCGGCTGACCACGGTCTGCAGCGCGACGATCGCGTGCGCGGCGACGACGATTGCGTCGACGCCCTGGTGCGGCGCAGCGGCGTGCCCGCCGCGGCCTGCTATCGTGATGCGAAACGCGGTCGGGGCGGCGAAGAACGGCCCGGGCGCGACGTTGATGGCTCCGATGGGCACGTCGGCGCTGATGTGCAGGCCGAGCACGCGATCGATGTTTGGGGATTCGAGCACGCCATCGGCGAGGCAGCGAGTGGCGCCACCGGCCGCCTCCTCGGCAGGTTGGAAGACGAAGCGCACGCTCCCGGCGAGGCTCGCGCGGCGGGCCTGGAGCAACTCGGCGAGCGCGAGCGCGATGGCGATGTGGGTATCGTGGCCGCAGGCGTGCATCACCCCGCCGTTCTTGGACGCGAAGGCGAGTCCGCTGCGCTCGGGGATGGGCAGCGCATCGATATCGGCCCGCCAGAGGACGGCTTTGCCCGGCTTCGCGCCCTGCACAACGGCTGTCGCGCCCGTCTGGGCGATGGCACGGACGTCGGCCAGGCCGAGGTCCCGCAGCCGTTCGACGATGACCGACTGGGTGCGCTCTTCTTTCCAGCTGAGCTCGGGATGAGCGTGGAATTCGCGGCGCGTTTCGAGCAGTTGCTGGCGCAACGCCTGCACTTCGGGGCGGACGGCCGGCGGCGTGGTACGGCTCACGGGGCAAGCGTAGCAGAACCGGGATGGGCGTTGGGCGTTGGGCGTTGGCCGGATGCCGGCAGTCTCAGACCGCGCGGCCGCGGAGCGCCTCGTCCTTGCGCGGGCGGGCCGTGAGCACGTCGAGTACCTGCTGCCAGTAGCGGCTGAGCAGGTACTGGCCGGCGAGCGAGATGGCGACGGCGCTGATCACGATGATCCAATCGCCCACGTACACCTCCTGAAAATCGAAGAAGCGGCGAAGCGAAGGGGTGTAGATGGTGGCGATCAGCGCCGCCACGAGCAGCGCCCCGAGCACGGTCGTCAGCACCGGGCGCGTGAGGCTGCGCCAGGAGGCGCCTTCGAAGCCGAGCACTTCGACCACGAAAAACAGCCCCGTGATGCCGAGCGTCAGCGACACAAGCGTGCGCGCCTCTTCCGTCGAGCGGCTGAGGAAGCCGGCGACAAGCAGGTGCACGCTCGCGGCCGCCATCGCCAGCGCGAACGACGCCGGCAGCGCAAAGCGCAGCACGTTGCGCGTGAAGTCGCGGCCGGCATCCGGCGGCGGCACGGAGATCGAGATGAACACCGCCGGGATCCCGAGCGTGAGCAGCGCCGTCACCGAGCCCTGCCGCGGCAGGAACGGGAAATCGAGCCCCAGCATGTTCGTGGCGACGATCAGCAGGAACGCGTACAGGCTTTTCGCGATGAAGAGCTTGCTCAGGCGCGCGGCGTTCCCCAGCACCGCCGTCGCCTCGCGCGCGCCGCGGATGAGCGCGGTGAACGAATCATCGAGCAGGATGATGCCGGCGACGGCCCGCGCCGTGCCCGTCCCCGAAGCCATCGCCACGGCCACATCGGCAGTGCGAAGTGCCTGCACGTCGTTCGCGCCATCGCCGACCATCGCCACGAAGTGGCCGCGGTCCCGCAACGCCGCGATGATGCGCGCCTTCTGCGCCGGCGCGATGCGCCCGAAGATGCTGTTTTCATCGACCGCGAGCGCGAACTCATCGGCGTTGAGCCCATCGATCTCGCCGCCGGAGATCGTGCCGCCTTTCACCGTCACGCCGACCTGCTTCAGCAGCGCCGCTACGGTCTGGGGGTTATCGCCGCTGATGATCTTGGGCGCGATCCCGAGCCTGTCCATCATTGCGAAGGCCTGGCGGATTTCGGGCCGCAGTTCGTCGCCGAGAATCAGCAGCGCCAGCACGCGCACGCCCGTGACGCGCTCGCCAGGCTCGGGCAACGCCGCGGCCTCGGCGAACACCACGCCGCGCAGGCCCCGCTCGCTCGCTGCTGCGTAGCGCTCCATGAAGCCGTCCCCGCCGGAGGACATCGGCAGCACGGTCTCGGGCGCGCCCATGATGAACACCCGCCGTTCGCCCATGCGCTCGAGCCGCAGGGCGCTCCCGCGCCGCTCGGAGTTGAACGGCACCGACCCCGCCGGCCGCGCGCCGTTCGATTGCGCGCCCAGGGCAGCGGCGAGAGCCCCCGCCGTCTTGCTGTCGGTTGCGGTGGCGAGCACGAAGGCCGCCAGCCAGGGGCGCGCGCTCTCGGTCCCCGGCACCCAGTGCGTCTCTTGCAGCGTCAGGCGGTTCGCCGTGATCGTGCCGGTCTTGTCGAGGCAGATGACGTCGGTGTAGTTCAGCGCTTCCACGGCGTTGATGTCCTGCACGATGGCGCCCGCGCGCGAGACTCGTACCGCGCCCACCGCGAAGGCGACCGTCATCCCCAGCAGCAAGCCCGTCGGTACGACGGTCGTTACGGTCGCGGTCGTGGCCCTGATCGATTCCGTGAAGCTGCCGTCGCTGCGCAGGTTGTACTGGATCAGCAGCAGCGCCGCCAGCACGCCCGTGACCGTGAGGAGCACGCGCAGGATGCGCTTGAACCGCAGCTGCAGGGGCGTCAGGCGCTTCACCAGCTCGCGCGCGGAGGCGGCGAGCTTGAGGGCGTAAGCTTCGGCGCCCACCTGCTCGGCGCGGTAGTAGCAGTCGCCGGCGGTACAGAAACTGCCGGAACGCAGCTCATCGCCCGGCTGTTTCGGCACCGAATCCGATTCCCCGGTCAGCAGCGACTCATCGACTTCGCAGTTGCGCGCAAGCACGTGGCCATCAGCGACCACCTGATCGCCCTGCTTGAGGTGCACGACATCGCCCTGGACGACGTGCTCGGCGAGGATCGGCGATTCGAGCCCATCGCGGAGCACCGTCGCGTGCGGGGCCGTCAGCGCGACGAGCTGGCGCAGGGTCCGCACGGCCTTCAGCTCCTGCCACGTCGACACGGCGACGTTGGCGACCACGACGATCCCGACGAAGAACCCGTCGCGGAATTCGCCCACCGCCCAGAGCGCGATGATCAGCGCTGCGAGCACGACGTTGAAGAACGTCAGCGAGTTTCCGCGGATGACGTCGCCATCGGTACGCTGGTGCGAATCGTCGACGTTGGCCAGGCCCGCCTCCGCGCGCGTCCGCGCCTCGGCGGTAGTCAGGCCGCGGAGATCGGCGCTGGCGGGAAACGCGGGGTTCGCCATGTGGGTCACGGCACAAGGGTGACGGATACGCGCCAGCGATGGAAGTGTGGTGTGGGCGTTGGGCATTGGCCATTGGGCGTTGGCCGGATTGGCCGTGCCTGGTGCGCGTACGCGGAAGGCGGCGATGAAGCGGTCGCGGGCAAGGCGGGGTAAGGCCGCGGATTCCCAGCGTCGCAGGCCGGGTTTCTTTGTGTCCCGTTAACAGGAGATGTGGAAACTGGGAATGCACGGCCGTGAAGGCTTCCTGCCTTGCAGGTTGACGGCCGTCCCCTCCTACGAAGGCCCGCCATCCCCCTCCGGCGGGCCTTCGTCGCGTCCGTAGCCGGGCGCGGCGGCGGGAATTCCTAGGCTTTCAGTCCCACAATCGCGAGCGAGATGAGCAGCGAGATGAACACGGCGCAGAGGAGCGAGAGCCCGCCGATAGTCTTCCACATAGTCTGGTGGTCCCTGGTGCGTTCTACGGCGGCGCCGCTCCCGTATCGTATCGCCACTTTCGCGCACGCACACGCCGCGCGGGCCAGTCCTCCCGTATGATGGCTGATGTGCAGCATTCCCTTCCCGCCGGTACCGCATGCGCGCCGTGATGCTCGCCGCCGGCGATGGCGGCCGTCTCGGCGCCCATACCCGGCACCTGCCCAAGCCGCTCGTCCGGCTCAATGGCCGCCCGATCGTTGACTACACGCTCGAGGCGATCGTGGCGGCGGGCGCGACCGAGGCAGTCGTCGTTACAGGCTACCGCGAGGCCCAGGTGCATGCGGCGCTACTCGCCCTGGCGCCGCCGGGGCTCGCGCTCACCTTCGTTTCGAACCCGCGCTTCGAAGCCGGCGCCTCGCTCTCGCTGCGCGCTGCGCGCACGGCCTGTGGCGATGAGCCCTTCCTGCTCGTGATGAGCGACCACGTCCTCTCGCCAGCGCTGCTGCACACGCTCCGTGGGCGCGGCGCCGGTTCGCGGGGGCGCTCGTTCGTGGCGGCGGATTTCTCCATCGCGCACAGCGCCCCGTACATCGAGGAGGCAACCCGCCTGGCGGTCGCCGCCGATGGCCGCGTCACCGCGATCGGTAAGCGGCTGGAGCACTGGTCCGCGCTCGATACCGGCGCCTTTTACCTCGACCCCTCCGCCGCCTGGAGCGCCGTCGATGCCGCCCCCGAGGATTGCGAGCTGAGCGTCATCTTTGCGGAGCTCGCGCGCCGGGGCGGGCTCTTCGCCGCCGATGTCTCCGGCGCCCTCTGGTACGACATCGATACCCCCGAGGACCTCTCCGCCGCGGCAGGCATCGTGCCGGCGTATCGGCCTACCGGCGTCGCGGCGTCCGCCTGGCCGGTGCCTCCTCACGCCGGCCCGCCACCACGCCCCTACGCCGACACGCCGACACGCCCCTGACGTGGCCTACGACGGCATCGTCTCGCGCTACCTGAACCGTCCCCTGAGCCGCCCCGCGGCGCGCGCACTCTCGCGCACGCGTGTCACGCCGAACCAGGTGACGGTCGTGACGCTGCTGGTGGCGATTGCCGCGTGCGCCGCCACTGCGGCCGGCTGGAACATCGCCGGCGGCATCGCCATCCAGGCCGCGTCGGTCGCCGATGGCGTCGATGGCGAGCTCGCGCGGCTGCGCGCCATGTCTACCCGCTTCGGCGAGGTCCTCGACGCTGTCACCGACCGCTACGCCGACGCCATCATGCTCGGCGGCATGACCGTCTACGCCGCGCGCTTCGAAGACCATCCGCACCCGGAGTTCGTGGGCATGCTCGCGCTGGCGGGGGCGCTGATTGTCAGCTATAGCCGCGCGCGCATCGAAGCGAGCATGCATCTCGCGCCGAGCGACGGCCTCTTCGGCCTGGCCAGCCGGGACGTGCGCTCGCTCGTGGCCGCGATTGGTGCCGTCCTCGGACTCGTCTACGCGACGCTCATCGTCCTCGCCGTGGCCTCGGCGCTCACGGTGGCGTGGCGCCTGGTCTACCTCAAGGCGACCGGCGCCGGGCGGCCGCCTCACGACACCTGACCCCCGCCGCCGCACCTCAGCGCCGGCGGGCGCGTGAAGCACCGCTCGCGTGACGGGACCGCGCCCCGAAACCGGGACCACGCGCGCCGGCAGGCACCGAGATGCGTACGCTCGCCGGCTTTGTCCCGGCAGAGGCAAGGACTCGATTCCGGATCGCCGGGGCCTCGCCATGCCCGGGCCTGCATGCAAGCGCGCATACCGCGAGGTAGTCGCCGCCTTGCGCAATTCATAACCTCGGCCCGTTACCCTGACGGCGTGGTACTCCCCAGCCCCCAGCGCCCACTGCTCCGCGGCTACATCCACCTGGCGAGCGCGGTGGTTGCGCCGTTCGCCCTTCTCTGGCTGCTGCTGGTCGCCGATTCGCCGCGCGCCTATGCCGGCGCGGCAATCTTCGGTGGCGGGTCCTGGCTGCTGTTCGCCACGAGCGCGAGCTACCACATCCCGCCGTGGCCCCGGCGCGCGAAGGCTGTCGTCGCGCGCATCGATCAGTCGATGATTTTCGTCGCCATTGCCGCGAGCTACACACCGTTCGGCCTGCAGACGTTGCGGCACGGCCCGGGCATCGCGATGCTCGGCCTTGTGTGGGCGCTCGCCGCCGCGGGCGTCGTCATGAAAGCAACGTGGCCGAGCGCGCCCCGCTGGCTCAGCGTGGGCTGTTATCTCGGTATCGGCTGGAGCGCGCTGCTAGTGGCGAAGCCGCTCGCGGGGACGCTGCCGCCCGGCGCCCTCGCGCTCGTCCTGCTGGCCGGCGTGGGGTACTCGCTCGGCGCGCTCGCCTATGCGTTTGGGCGCCCGAACCCGATCCCGCGCTACTTCGGGCACCACGAGATCTTCCACACGATGGTCACGGCCGCGAGCGTGCTGATGTACATCGTCGTCGGGACCAGCGTGCTGCCGGCGTGATTTGCGGGCCAGCAAAGACAGGCCCTCGTACGTCACGTGGCGTGGTCTTGCATGGCTCGGTCGAGCTTCTCCACGCCGTACGCTATGCCCAGAAACTCTAGGTAACCCTCAGGGTCATCGCGACGCCAGCAGTACATGACTGCCGACATGCGGACCAATTGCTTGACAGCCTCGTTTCGACCGGCCCCCATCAGAGGCGTTGTGAACAAAAAGGCTACGAGTACCAAATTGATCAGGAGATATGGCCAACCAAGGAGGTAACTCGTGACCAACAGGGCGAGTAGCACTACAGCGGACATGTAACCCAGACAGGAAGAGGCGCTCGAGGTCGAGTCGAGCTCGGCCTTGAGGTCCATCGCCCAACTTCCCGTCACGGGTGTCAAGCCGCGAAATCGTCTACTGTACGCCTCTTCCGCGTTGACATGGCGGACTATCGCTGCCAGGCGATCCGAGTCTTGCGCCAGCGCCTTTCGCAGTCGTGGGACTTTGAGCGTGTTGGATACGAACAACGCCAACATGAAAAGAGGGACGAGAACCGCCGCCTCGCCGAGAAGGTGCAAGGTCAAAGATCGCATGCGCAACACTAGCATGCTGAATATTCGATTGTCCGGCTAATGCCGCTCGCCACCGGATCGTCAGAACGTCGCGTATCGGCGGGCGCGTGCCGATGCCGCCGAACCCGGTCATGCGGTGCTGCACGTACGTGAAGAAGCTCTCGCGCGCCTGCTCGCCGTCGTTGGCAATGTCGATGCCGGCCTGCGCCTGCATCCGCACCGCCGTCTGTGTGGCGGCGTCAATCTCGCGTTCCAGCAAGGCCGCGTCGCCGGCTTCGCCGCGGAACATCTTCCCGTGCAGCTCGGTCAGCGCGGGCGGGCGTGGCAGGCTCCCGGCGTGGGAGGTGAGGATGCGGCGGACGGGCATGGGCGCTCCGCGGGGGTGTGGGTGTCGCGAGTATGGGAGCGCCCGCGTCGCGGTCAAGCGCCGGGCGCTGCTTGTGCCCGGCGCGTTGTTTCGCGAACGGCCGCCATCTCGCATCCGCCGCCCGGCGGCCTTACCATGAGAGCACACACCCGCCGTGGAGGGACGCGATGCAACTCACGCTCGAACAAGGCGAACTCGAGCTTTTGCGGTCGGTGCTCGATAGGGCCCTGGGCGACCTTCGCATGGAGGTCGGCAAGACCGAGAACTTCGCGATGCGCAACAGTCTCAAGCAGGACGAAGTGCTGCTGAAGGCCATCATCGACCGCCTGGCGCCGGCACAGGCGAAGGGCTGATCGCCGGCCGCACCGCGGCTGCAATCGATCCGCAGGCTGGCAACGGGTAAACGTCCCGCCCGCGGCGCGTCGTTAGCGACCGAAGCGTCGCAAGCGGTAGGCTGACGCGGTGACCGAGAGTGCCGCCGAAGCCGGGCGCCCATCCGCCGGGGGGTCGCCGGGCGAGGTGGCGCGCTACTTCCTGCGGCTGGGGTTCATCGCCTTCGGCGGGCCTGCGGCGCACATCGCGATCATGCGGCGCGAGCTTGTGCGCGAACGGGGCTGGCTCACGGACGCCGAGTTCATGGACATGCTCGGCGTCACGAACCTCATCCCCGGGCCCAACTCCACCGAGATGACGATGCACATTGGCGCGCGGCGCGCCGGCTGGCGTGGTCTCTGGATCGGTGGCGCCGCCTTCATCGGCCCGGCGGTGCTCATCGTGCTGGCGCTGGCGTGGGCCTACGTCCGCTACGGCGGCACCCCGGCGGGTGCGGCCCTCATCCTCGGCATCGAACCGGTCGTGCTCGCGATCATCGCGCAGGCGGTGTGGGGGCTGCGCGGCTCCGCCTTCAAGTCCCCACCCGTGATGCTCGTCACGATCGCGGCCGGCGGCGCGGCCGCCTCCGGCCGCATCAACGAGGCGTTCATCGTCCTCGGCGGCGGCGTGGCGATGCTCGCGTGGAGCGCCGCGACGGGCGGCCGTGGCGGCGGCTGGCCGGGCGCGGTGCTCGCCCTGCGAAGCCGGGCCGCCTCTCTGCCGTCGCGCATCCGCCGCAAAGCGACGGTTGTCGCCCTCACGGTGTGCTGCCTGCTGGCCACGGCAGCGCCGGTGGCGCTCGCGGCGACGTCGTCCATCGCCGCCGCGCCGGCCACCGGGGTATCGCGCACGAACCCGCCCGGCTACAGCCTCCTCGAGCTGTTCTGGGTGTTCCTCCGCATTGGCAGCGTGCTTTACGGCGGCGGCTATGTCCTCTTCAGCTTCCTCCACGCCGACCTCGTGGTAGCGCGCAGCTGGCTCACCGAACAGCAGCTCCTCGACGCCATCTCGGTGGGGCAGTTCACGCCTGGCCCGCTGTTCAGCTCGGCGACCTTCGGCGGGTACATCATCGGCGGTTTTCCCGGCGCCGGCGCCGCCACTCTCGGTCTCTTCCTGCCGTCGTTCCTGTTCGTGACCGTGACGTACCCGTTCGTGCCGCGGCTGCGGCGCTCGCGCCGCGCCGCGCCCTTCCTCGATGGCGTGAACGCCGCCGCTGTCGCCCTCATGGCGGTTGTCACGGTTGCGCTTGCCCGCGGCTCGCTCGACTCCGTCTTCACGGTGGGGCTCTTCGCGCTCGCCGGCGCCTGGCTCCTTCGCTTCAACCCCAGCAGCATCTGGGTGGTCGCCGCGGGCGCCGCGGCCGGCCTCGCCCACGCGCTGGCCACGTAGGCGTAGGGGCGTAACGGCGTAAGGGCGGCAGGTGTCGCTTGCGCGAGACGCGCGAACGCCGGTTATCGCGACACGCCGACACGCCGACACGCCGACACGCCGACACGCCCCTACGCCCCTGCGCCCAGCCGCGCCTCCAGCCCCGCCTTCACCGGCGGCCACTCGGCCTCGATGATGGAGTACACGGCGGTGCTCCGCACCGAGCCATCGGAGGCGGGGCGGTCGGCGCGCCGGATACCCTCGAAGGTGGCGCCGAGCCGTTCGATTGCCCGCCGCGAACGCTCGTTGCGGGCGTCGGTCTGGATGCACAGGCGGTGGACGTGCCAGGCCTCAAAGGCGTGGCGGAGCATCAGGTACTTGGCCTCCGTGTTCACCGCTGTGCGCTGGGCCGCGGCCGTCAGCCACGTCCAGCCGATCTCGGCGGCGTCCGGCTCGCGGCGGTTCGGGTTGCCCTCGGGCCACGGCCAGCGCTCGATGTTCCCAAAACGCGTCGTCCCCAGGACAACGCCACTTGCTGCGTGTAACGTCGCGAATGGGACCGCGACGCCGACGTCGCGCATCGCCAGCGCCTCAGCGACGTAGCAGCGCATGGCGGCCTCGTTTTCCGGCACCCACGTGAAGCCGTAGGTATCGCGCGGGCCCGAGGCGGCAGCGGCGAGCCCCGGCACGTGCTCAGGCGACAGCGGTTCCAGGCGCACGTGCCGCCCTTCGAGCGTCAGCCGCCCGGCTTCGGTCGTATCGGCGATGGTCATGGCGTCCCCCAGATTTGGCTTCGAAGCCATCACACCATCGGGCGTGGTCGCCGGACAGAGCCAGCATGCCGTGGGACAAGAGAGCCACATTGCTCGCGTTTCGCCGCCGTGCACGGGAATTTCGCCGCCGTGACCGGACAAATAGCGGATCCTGACGTATCGTGTGCTGTGCGGTTGTTGACAGCGGCTCCATGCGCGCGTTGACTCCGACTACCGGAGCGGCCTGGCGGCTCGCCGTGCGAGTCCCGGCCGGAGCCGCCCCAATTCGCTGAGGAGTTCATCGTCCATGGGTCTGAAGAATCCCGAGTGGTACCGCGAAAGCCTGCGCGACGGCCGCAAGCTCTACATCGCGGGCGAATCCATCCCCGATGTCACGAAGAGCGAGTGGTTCACCGTCGCCGTGAAGAACGCGGCCGAGGACTACGTCTACGACGACCCGGCCACGCGCGACATCCGCACCTACGTCACCGAGGAGGGCGAGCTCGCCCACCGCGTGTTCAAGATCCCCGAGTCCGAGGACGACCTCCACAAGCGCATCGCGATGGGCGAGATTACGAGCATCACTACCGGCGTCTCCGCCGTCCTGATGGCGCTCTACAACATCAAGGACAAAGTCGCGAAGGTGAACGGCCAGTACGCCGAGAACATCGAGCGCGTCTACAAGTACTGCCGCGATAACGACATGCGCGCCGACCAGTGCATCACCGATGCCAAGGGCGACCGCAGCCGCCACCCGGCCCAGCAGGACGACCCCGACCTCTACATGCGCATCGTCGACCGCCAGAAGGACGGCATCTACGTGCGCGGCGCGAAGCTGCACATCACCGCCGCCAGCCTCGTGCACGAGCAGACGGTGATGCCGACGAAGGCGATGGGCCCCGGCGAGGAGGACTGGTCGCTGTCGTTCTCGATCCCGACGAACACGCCGGGCATCAAGATCGTGAATCGCGCCTATGCGCACCCGAACCTGAGCGAGATGGACTACCCCCTCAGCGCGAACCACAACGCGCCCGAGGGCTTCGTCATCTTCGAAGACGTGTTCGTGCCGTGGGACCGCGTCTTCCTGGCCGGCGAACCGCAGCTTGCGGGCACACTCGCGCAGTCGCTCGGGCTCTGGGAGCGGATCGGCGGTCTCATCGCCATGTGCAACCGGAGCAAGCTCATGGTGGGCGCCGCCCAAATGCTGACCAAGTACAACGGCATCAACAAGGCCGGGCACATCCAGGAGAAGATCTCGGACCTCGTCAACTACGCCGAGATGCTGCGCATGGCGCTCGAATCGGCCATCCGTAACTACAAGACCACCGAGACGGGCATGGTTTACCCGGACCCGGTGGCCACGAACGTCGGCAAGTTCTACGGCGCCTCGAACTTCCACGCCATGATCCGCCACCTGCACGACATGTCCGGCGGCCTCGTCGTCACCATGCCAACGGAAGCGGACCTCGCGAACGAAGAGATCGCGAAGCCGCTGCAGAAGTACCTGCACACCAGCAACGACCACAAAGTCGATGACCGCGTGCGCATGTACAACCTCATCCGCGACTTCAGCGCCGATTCCTACGGCGGCTGGGAGCTGGTGACCACGCTCGCGGCCGGCGGCGGGCTCGCGGCCCAGCGCATCATGACGATGCGCGAATACGACCTCGAGGGCGCCGAGAAGGTGGCGCTCGCTGCGGCGGGCATCACCGGCAACGGCCACGCCCGCGTCTAACCTGGGGGTCAACGACCGACAGCGAAGCCGGGTGAGGCGCCTCACCCGGCTTTTCGCGCGCCGGATATCTGTCCCTCACCGGCACCGGGCCAGCGAGGCCGAACCCTGCCGGCGCGATTGACTTACCGCGTTCGCCGCCGCCTGCGCGCGAGCTGCATCGCCACAAGTGCAAACGCTGCCAGCGCCGCAACGCCCAGGGCCGCCATGCGCTGGCCACCTCCGGTCGCCGCGGGCGCAAGGCTCGACCCGCTCCCGGCGGCGGGCGCGCCCGGGACGGGACCAGTGTTCGGGGCGGCCTCGGGCGCCAGGTTTTCGAGCGGCTGAGTGACGCCGGGAATGAGCGTCCGCTTCTCGAACAAGGTTTGGCCACTCCCGTTGATGAAGGTGATAAGCGCTCCCGCAAGGGAGCATTCACCTGGCTGAGCAGGGCCGCCGATGTGGATCCTCGCATTCCCCTCGGCGTCCAGCGTGCCCGGAGCCACGAGGGACGCTTCGGTGCAGAGCCGGCCGTTGGCGAGCACTTCGATAGAGCCCACGGCTTCCGCCAGAGTCTTTCCGCCAGCCATCGAGCCGCGCGAATTCAGAGCGTCGGCCGGGACGACAATCGTGCTCGCGCCGTCCCTGTTCTCGTCTGCATCACGTATGGCCAGGAGGACCGCGCCACCGGTTGCGAACAACGGGCTCGGCAGACACCCGCCCGAGACCGCGGCGAATACCGTAGCTGGCCTCGCCGGGGCGCCGGCCGTAAAGGGGATTGCACCCCGGATTGCTCCGTCCGCGGCAACGACCACGTTAGTCGTTGGCAAACCTTCCACCAGGACATTGTCGCTACTGCCAGGTCCTTTTTTGTAAAACCCAACACTTACGCCGGTTCCGGCCGCGCATCCCGTGATCTGCCCCTCGAACGCGGCGGACGCGTCGTCTCCAATCACGTAGAGCTGCTTGCTCATCCCGAGGGTCCCGGCCAGGGTTGGAGTTGCGGGGAACCTGACTGTTGGGTCGGATGCCAACCCGCGCCGGCCAGGTGGCCACGCCGCCACGACCCATGAGTCGCGGCCGGGTGGCAGGACCGCGCGCGTGAAGTCGAGATCGACGCTGAACGAGCCATCTGGCCCAACGGTCGCGGGAGCGTAGGCCTGGGGCCCTGCGCCGCACGGAAGTGCGCACGGTACTTCCAGCACACCCAATTGTTCGCCCGGCGTGAAGCCGGCGCCGGAGATCCGCCACACCGATGGCGCGACTGGCGTCGCCGTCAGTGTCGGCGACTGCTGGGCGTGGGCCACGGAGGGAACGGCGAAGCTCGCCGCTGCCAGCCACCCGCCGAGAGCCAGGCCGGCGAATGCGAATCGTACGAGCCACTGCCGCAGACTGAAACCGATGCCCATCCTTGTACTCTCCGTTTTGCCATTTGATTTCTGGGGGGGACGGGACCGGTCTTCCGCATCCCCCCGGTTGAGTTGTACGGCTTCGCCGGACGAGCGCTACTGCCCGTAGGCCGTGTACACCACGGCATCAGAACCAAGCCACGTGCCCACGCCTCCCACGCTGCCATTGGAAGCGTTGGTACCGTAGCTCAAGTTTCGAGCATAGTGGAGATGCGGTCCTGAGGAACAGGTCCGGGGTTCGTTTTCCGAGACGTCGCCAACCCACTCGTCGTACTCCGTTGCATAACTGAGCGAACCACTTGACGAACTGCGCATGTTCTTGAGATGAACAAATGACAGCTTGATGAGCGGCGTCCACTGCGAGTTGACGTAATAATCCACTGTGTACGTCCGTCCGGCGCAACCACCGCCATAATTGGACAATGTGTAGGCCGCCGCGTACTGGTTCAGACCCTGGTACCGGAAGTACGCGGTATAACAGCCGCCGCTCGAGGAGCACCCGGAATTGTCCAGATCCAGCGCATCTTCGTTGTAACCGTTTCCATGGCTATATGTGCTGTTCACGTAAGCTGAACGCCACAGTGAGTTCTTATGATTCGAGGTGGCCACGCTGGCGGCGGAACGGGTCGTATCTGACCAGATGCCCGCACCGACGATAACCCCGATAACAGCGGAGATGTAGACGATCCTGAGCAACTTTCTGGTCATCGCTGTCCCTCCTCGCTTTCCGAGATCTTCCGCGCAAGTTCAAGGACTTCGTCGTCCGTGAATCTTCCTGTCGTTTTGACCCAGTAGACGGCTGTCCCCTGAGACCACGCGACTATGCGTTCACCTCGCGGATCCGCGGTGACCTTATCGGGCAGAACCATTAGCGTAGGATAACCGCGAATCGCGGCCGATTGACTGAAGTCGCGGATAGCATTATCCGGAAACTCGTCGAACGTAACCGGGTCGCGGGGCGTGTAGGCCTGAACTACGAGGCTGAAGTAGTTTGCCGTCCCATCTCCGGATGCGTAGTAGGCGCCGAAGTTGAACTGGGCGCCATCCTGCTCGCTGATGAGCCCGTTCAGCGGCATTCCCTTTACGAGTGCGGGAGGTATGTTGACGACGGGCAGGCCCGCCGCCGAGGCCTGGGCGAAAGCCTGCTCGCCCCTCGCCTCCAGCCGTTTCGCGGACGGTCCGCTGAATTCGGGGATTGGCGATCGTTGCGGATTTAGAACTCCCGCGCCGTTGATGACCGGATTGATCACGAACAGACCCCATGGAGTGGGCTCGGAGTTCGTTGGTGCGGCAGCCTGTTCCAGGACCGATTGGACATCCGGAGGAATGTCCTTGACGTCACGAATGGGGCCTACCTTGGGGTCATCCGCGGACACGCTGGTCCACCCCCAGGCCGCAAGCCATGCGGAGCCGGCGAGCATGGCCCCGGCGATGTAGAACACGGTGTCCTTCCGGCCGAGTCTCTTTATTACCTTCGACAGCATCACGTCGCTTCCTGAATCCCTGGCCCTCTCGATGGGGACTCGTCGCGGCAGCCCAGCGCGGCGAGAGGCTACTCCCCGCCCGCCCGGCCGTAAAATCGGCAAAGCGGGCTCAGCGAGGGTAGCCGGGTTCGGCCATCACCCGTAAGCCACCTTTCGGGTCATTTCCATGAGTTTTACAGTCGTGTTACGCAGATTAGTGGCGATCATCCGAGTTGCACATACGACGCCCCGGCGTGGGAACTTGTGTCAGGCGGACGCCGTCTCCGCGGCGGGCCCGGCGTCTATCCGAAGGCAGCAGGACAGGTGGCGGCCCGCCCACGCGTTGAGAGCGGCTCCGGCGAGGCCGGTAGCCTGGACGAAGGCAAGTCGTTTGTTTCGGAGCTGGTTTGGCGAGAGCGAAAGCTTCGCGCAAATCGCCGCGTCATCCGCGCCCTCGGCAACAAGCTTCAAGAATGTCGCTGACTCGTCCCCCGCTTTCGGGAAATGACCTCCCAGCCTATCGGGGACCTGCGCCTGCGTGGCGCCGCCCCGCAAACAGCAAAGGTAGTGGCGTCCTGCCCATGCGCCCAATCGCCGGTGGTGTAACCCGCTGCGAATACGATACCGCCGCATCCTGCTCCGTAGCGCCGCATAGTCGATGGCAAGCACCAGGCACATCTCGGTGTCTCTCATCCCCCGCGCGACGAGCACGAGCAGGTTCGCGTCTTCTGGGGAAAGCAGCTGGTGCTTGCTGAGGTCCTGGTATGGCATGCTCCGCTCCCGCAATGGTTCGAAGACGCCCCAACAGTACGACGGGCTGGAGCCGGTTCGCCAGTGGCGTTTTGGGTCACGAGTTCGCCAGCCCGGGGGATTCGGCGATCCGGCGCGCGCTACGCCAGGCCCGCGACCGGCTCCGCCAGCAGCGGCGATTCCACTCCGCGCTCCCGGCGGACGGCGGCGGCGACGAAGTCGCGGAAGAGGGGGTGCGGGCGGTTCGGGCGGCTCTGCAGCTCCGGGTGGAACTGCGTCCCGAGCATGAACGGGTGGCCCGTGATCTCGGAAATCTCCACCAGCGAGCCATCGGGCGAGGTGCCGCTCACGCCCAGGCCGGCGGCCTCGAGCTGTGCCTTGTACTTGTTGTTGAACTCCCAGCGGTGGCGGTGGCGTTCGAACACGAGGTTGCTGTCGTAGGCCCGCGCGGCGAGGCTGTTCTCGATGAGGGTGCAGGGGTACGCGCCGAGCCGCATCGTGCCGCCCTTGTCCTTGATCCCGAGCTGTTCTTCCAGCAGCGAAATCACCGGGTAGGGCGATTCGGGGTCGATCTCGGTGGTGTTGGCGCCGCCCATCCCGCAGACGTTGCGCGCGAACTCCGTCACCATCACCTGCATCCCGAGGCAGAGCCCCAGGTACGGGATGCGATGCGTGCGCGCATAGGTCGCCGCCTGGATCTTCCCCTCCCAGCCGCGCTCGCCGAACCCGCCCGGCACGATGACCCCATGGACGCCGTCGAGCACGGCCGACGCGTCGCGCGATTCGAGCGTCTCCGCGTGCACCCAGCGGATGTCCACCTCGACGTTGTTGGCGATCCCGGCGTGCGCCAGCGATTCCTTCACCGAGAGGTACGCGTCGTGCAGTTCGACATACTTGCCCACGACCGCGACTTCGACGACGCCCGCGGGGTGCTTCAGCCGGTCGACCATCTCCCGCCATTCGGCGAGGTCGCGCGCGCCTTCGAGCCCGAGCCGTTCGAGCACGTAATCGCCGAGGCCGCGCTCTTCGAGCAGCAGGGGCACCTCGTAGATCGTCGCGACCGTCTCCATCGGGATCACGGCGCGCGGGTCGACGTCGCAGAAGAGCGCGACCTTGTCGAGGATGTCGCGCGGCACGGGGTGGTCGGCGCGCGTGAGGATGACGTCGGGCTGGATGCCCTTCGAGCGCAGTTCACGGACGGAGTGCTGCGTCGGTTTCGTCTTCAGCTCGCCCGTCGCGCCCACCCACGGGAGGAAGGTGACATGCACGCTGAGGACCGTGTTGCGCGCCTGCTCGTGGCGGATCTGGCGGATGGCTTCGATGAAGGACTCGCCTTCGATGTCACCGACGGTGCCCCCGACTTCGCAGATCAGCACCTCGCACTGCGCGGCCTCGGCGGCGCCATAGATACGTTGCTTGATCTCGTTGGTGAGGTGGGGGACGGCCTGGATCGTGCCGCCGAGGTAATCGCCGCGGCGTTCACGTTCGAGCACCGAGAGGTAGATGCGCCCGCTCGTGACGGAGGCCGCGTGCGTGAGGTCCTGGTCGATGAAGCGCTCGTAGTGGCCGAGGTCAAGGTCCGTCTCGGCGCCGTCGCTGGTGACGAAGACCTCGCCGTGCTGGTAGGGCGACATGGTGCCCGGGTCGACGTTGAGGTAGGGGTCGAGCTTCTGGATGGAGACGGAGACGCCGCGAGACTTGAGGATCCTGCCGAGGGAGGCGGTGGTGATGCCCTTGCCAACCGAGGAGACGACACCGCCGGTAACAAAGATGAACTTCGGCATGGCCTCCCACTACGAACGGTGCTTAACCAATGCTACGGGGCGGGGGTAGGGTGGTCAACGAACATCTGTGTTAATTCTGGCGGCGGTGTGGGTGGGGCTGCGCGGCCGGACACCGCCGCCCGCCGTTTCATTTCGTCCCGGAATTACCCCGGCGCCACCGCCGCGTCCAGCGCGATGCGCAGCATCGCGTCCTCGCCGGCCGCGATGTCGGCATCGTTCGCCCAGGTCTCGTGCGCGCCCACGCGGTCCACCGCGAGGCAGATGCAGCCCGCGCGCAGCCCCCGGTGCAGCGCGACCGTGAAGATCGCTGCCGCCTCCATCTCGACTGCGATCACGCCCCGGCGCCGCCAGCGCTCCCAGTCGTCGGCCTGGTGGTAGAAGGCGTCTTCCGAGATGAACAGCCCCATGTGCGCCGCCCGCTCGCCTTCTGCCGCTGCATCCACCAGCGCCCGCGTGACGGCGAAATCGGCCACGGGCGCGAACGGATCACCCTCGAGGTACTGGCGCGTCGTCCCGCACATCGGCACCGAGGCCGTCGCGACCGCAAGGTCGAGCACGCCCACGTGGGCGGCAACGGCGCCGCAGGTGCCTGCGCGAATGACGGTCGTGACGCCGAGGTTGGCCAGCTCTTCGGTCACGATCGCGGCGCTTGGGCCGCCCATCCCGGTGGTCTGCACCGAGACCGGCGTGCCGCGCCAGCGTCCCGTGAACCCGAGCAGCCCGCGGTGCTCGTTGTAGCAGGCGGCGCGATCGAGCATGCCCGCGCAACGGCGAGCCCGGCCGGGGTCGCCGACCAGGAGCGCGGCGGCGGCCACCTCGCCCTTGCGGGCGCGGACGTGGAGTTGCGTTTCACTCATCGGCGGCATTGTAGGCGGGGGGCGTCCAACCCGGCACTGGTCTGAAAATCGCCCCCGCACAGCCGCACTCGCAGGGCATCTCGGTAGATGGGATGAAAAAGGCCGGTCCCTCGCGCAGTCACGATAGAGTGCTGCAAAAACAGGAGGAACCGGCAATGGCACAGCGTAGCGAAGGACTGCGGGCGGCGAAAGGGCTCAGCATGGGACTGGACCTGGGCGACCGGATATCGGAGGTGTGCCTCAAAGACCGCGAGGGCGAGGTGCTCGAGCGGGCGAAAGTGAAGACGAAGGACACGGCGATGGCGGCGTACTTCGGAGGGCGGGCACGGTGCCGCGTGGTGCTGGAAGTGGGCACCCATTCGCCGTGGGTACAGCGGCTGCTAGCGGGCCTGGGGCACGAGGCAGTGGTGGCCAACCCGCACCAGGTACGGCTGATCGCTGAGAGCGTCGAGAAGGGCGACAGCAGTGATGCCGAGATCTTGGCCGACCTCGGGCGGATGGGGTTCGGGGCGTTGCGGACCGTCGAGCACCGCAGCGCCGAGGCCCAGGCGGATATGGAAGTGCTGCGCGCGCGGGCGCTATTGGTGCGCCAGCGCGCGGCCCTCGCGACACACATCCGGGGCGTGGTGAAAGCGAACGGGGCGCGCGTGAGCGGGTGCGGCGTGCGGGCCAGCAGCGAGAAGGTGCTCGAACAGGTGCCACTGGCGCTGCGCCCGACGATTGCACCCCTGCAGCAGCAAGTGGAAGCCCTGAGCGGCAGCATCCGCGCCTACGACCGGCGCGTCGCGGAACTGATCGAGGAGCGCTACCCGGTGGCGACGCTCTTGCAGCGGGTGCGCGGGGTGGGGCCAATTACCGCTCTCACCTACGTGCTCGTGATCGGGCGGCCGGAGCGCTTCCGCCGCAGCCGGCAGGTGGGGGCATACGTGGGGCTGGTGCCCAGGCGCCGGCAATCGGGGGACCGCGACCCGGAGCTGGGCGTGACGAAAGCGGGCGATGGCGAGATGCGGCGGCTGCTGGTGCAGTGTGCCCACCACATCCTCAGCCACGAGAGCGCGGACAGCGCGTTGCGGCGCTGGGGGCTGAAGAAAGCGGAGGGCGGCAAGACCGCCTACAAACGCGCCGTCGTCGCCGTCGCCCGCAAACTGGCCGTGCTCCTGCACGTGCTCTGGCTGCGGGGCGAAGTCTACGAAGCGTTTCCGAACAGCCGCGACGAGCAGGGCGAGCCGGCTGAGCAGGCGCAGAAGGAGGTCGCAGTGAGCACCACCACCGTCGCCTAAAGCGAGACTCACCCGAGGCGAAGGACCACCGCCGAGAGGCATACCTGTGTCCGCCGCCGGGGTGACTGCGCGGCCACGGCTGGGGGCCCCTACGGGAGACCCCGTCCAGGTAGATTGCAGCCCCCGGAGAACCGTCAGGACCCCAGCATGCACGCGGTCAGAGAAGACCGGAACGAGTGCGAATGGAAGTGTAGGCACCTGGCACAGGCAGCACGGAGGCGGAGGCGAAGGGACGATGGCCGCAGACCCAAGCCTACGGCGCCCATGGCGCCGACCGGGGCCGCTTGGACCATCGCGCGCAAAGCCACTGACGTGGCCTTGACCAACTGGCCTTTTTCATGGAAGTCGTGGCCCTCTGGGGCCACGGGTGCGACCTCCGATGTCCCGGGACTGGAACACCGGTCCGGCGAGTGAGCACACGTGGATCAGCGGGCGAGCGCAACAGCGCGAGACCGCGGCGACCGCAGCCACCCACCGCCACGGGCGTGTAATTCCATCTCTGGTTGTAGCGCCGCGCCATCACCGACTCGGAACTCGGCCGCTCGGCGCTCGGAACTCGGGCCTTCAGATTGCGCCGGTTCGTTCCCGCTTGCTACCATCCGTGCAAGGCGGGCAGTCGCGATGGACACGGGATCGGTCCTCGTACTGAACCAGAATTACGAGCCGCTCAACGTTTGCAACGTGCGGCGCGCGATGATCCTTGTGCTCCGTGGTAAGGCCGAAGTTGTGGAAATTTCGCGCGAGGCCATCCACACCGCATCCCAGGTGTTTCCCTTACCCTCGGTCATCCGCCTCTTCCACCTGATCCGGCGGCCACGCCCGAAGGTGCGCCTCACGCGCAAAGAGATCTTCGTCCGCGACAACTGGACCTGTGTGTATTGCGGCCGGATGACCCGAGACCTCACCCTCGACCACGTCCTGCCGCGCCACAGGGGCGGACAGCACACGTGGGAAAACCTCGTCAGCGCCTGCAAGTCCTGCAACCACCGCAAGGCCGGCTTCACGCCCGCCGAGGCGCGCATGCACCTCCCGCGTGAACCGCAGCAGCCGCGGGTCTCCATCTATTACACGTTCTTCCAGTACCTCGGCCACCAGACGGAGTGGCGCAAGTTTGTCCCCGGCTACGAACCCGTCGCCGCCGCGGCCGGCTAACGCCCTCGTGCGAGATAATCATCGAACGCTGACTCGGATTCGTACGCAACTACCGCCCGCCACCATCCTTGCGGCCGCGCGATTCCCGTCAGACACGGTTAGCCCCTCGGTCCCCGAGCCCCTCAGCCCCTGCCCTAAAACTCCCCGCGCAGCTTCGGGTTCGAGCTTGCAGCCGCCTGTGCCAACCCCAGCTCCACGAGGTTCTGCGCGGCCGAATCGTAGCCGGTGAAGCCCTCGCCCACGGTCTCGCCGGCGAGGTGCCGCGCGAGGATGCCTTCGGTGATAACCGCCAGCTTGTAATTCGCGAAGATCTGGTAGAAGTCGATGTGTTCGACGTTGCGGCCCGTCTTGCGGCCGTATTCGGCCACGAGTTCCTCGCGAGAGAGGAAGCCATCCTGGGCCGTGATCGCGGCGTTCGGGCGCACCTTCACGCGCTCCTCGGGGTCGCCTTTGTTGCCCCAGTACACCAGCGTGTAGCCGAGGTCCGAAAGTGGGTCGCCGAGCGTCGACATCTCCCAGTCGAGCACCGCCACCACCTTCCCGGGGTCATCCGGCGCGAGGATCATGTTCCCGAAGCGGTAGTCGCCGTGGACAATGGTTGGCGGCGGTGAGGGCGGGATGGCCGCGCGCAGGCGCCGCATCAGCTCATCGAACGCCGGCAGCTCGCGCGTCTTCGAACGCTCCCACTGCTCGCTCCAGCGGCGCACCTGGCGTTCGAGGTAGCCCTCCGGCTTGTGCGCGAAATCGCCCAGCCCCACGGCGTTGTAGTCGATGGCGTGCAACTGCACCATCGTGTCCAGCAGCGCGTAGCTCATCCTCCGGCGCTCTTCGGGTGTCGTTGCGTACCCGTCGGGCAGCGCCGACACCACGATGACGCCTTCGCGGTAATCCATCACGTAGAACGGGTAGTCGTTCACGGTGGTGTCTTCGCAGAGCGCGATCGGGCGCGGGGCGGGGAAGTTCGCCTTTTCCATGCCCGAGAGCACCTTGAACTCGCGCGCCATGTCGTGCGCCGTCGGGAGTACATGCCCAAGGGGAGGCCGGCGCATCACCCACTCCTTGCCGCCCCCGGAGACATGGTAGGTGAGGTTCGAACGGCCATCGCCGATGAGGCGGAACTCGAGTTTGGTGTCCCCGCCGGGCACGTGCTCGGCGAAGAAACGGGAAACGTTGTCGTAACGGACACCGGGAGGCACTTCGCTGGTCATAGTGGCGCCAGTATACGGCGTGCTCGTGCATCCGGCCGAGCCGTTTATCGCCGAGCGAACAGTGTCGGGGCCTCACACTGTGACGAAATCCGGCCGCTAACGCTGGCTCCCGGTCCGCGGCGAATCGGGCCGCCGTTGCGGTACCACGTGTGCATGGAAATGGAACGCGTCCAGGTGTTGCTCCCGCACGAGGAACGCGAAGCGCTCAAGCACGAGGCCGCCCGCCTCGGGCTCTCGATGAGCGAGGTCGTGCGCCGCGCGCTCCGCGTCGTGCTGCCCGCGGGCAGGGGTGGCGGCGATGCGTCTCGCACTATGGTCGAGTCGGCGTACCTGGATGACGACTTCGAGGTAGATCCGGACACCGACCCCTTCCTGAGCCTCATAGGGTTCATAGCAAGCGAAGAGGGCGACCTCGCTATCAATCACGACCACTACCTTTACGGCGCGCCGAAGAAACAGGCGTAGCAAGCTTGCAATGCCTCGCCGACACCTCCGGCATAGTCGCCGGATTCGATCGCCTGGATCAATTCAACACAGCTGCCCGTGCGTTCATTCACGCGCACGCCACGGCTACGGTTGCACACGACGACCGTAATTCTGGGTGAAACGTACACACTGTTGCGAAATCGGCGAGGTTATGCCGATGCGCGACGCGCTGTACAGGGCATGCACGCGGGCCGAGTATTGACGGTCCACCAGGTAGACGCCGCCGCGGACGCCGAGATCTGGCGCGTCATCGATGAGTTCGCCGGCGTGCCTCTGAGCCACGCCGATGCGAGCCTCGTGGCACTCGGACGAACGCTTCGCGTCCCGCGCGTCTTCAGCTTCGATTCGGACCTCCGCACGGCCGGACTGGAACTGCTGCCCGGATAGCCTGCGGCCGTCCCCCACTCGTGGGACAATGGCCTGCGTGGCAGAAGACTCCTCCGGACATGTGTGGCTGGTCGGCGCCGGCCCGGGAGACCCCGGCCTCATCACCGTCGCCGGGGCGCGGGCGCTGGCGGATGCCGATGCGGTGCTCTACGACGCGCTCGTCGCGCCTGCGCTCCTCCGCGGCACGCGCCCCGGCGCCGAGCTGATCTTCGTGGGCAAGCGCGCCGCCCGCCACGCCCTCCCGCAGGAGGAGATCGAGGCGCTGCTCGTGGCGAAGGCGCGCGCGGGCGCGAAGGTCGTGCGGCTCAAGGGCGGCGACCCCTTCGTCTTCGGGCGCGGCGGCGAAGAAGCGCTCGCCTGCCGGCGCGCAGGCATCGGCTTCACGGTCGTCCCCGGCATCACCTCCGCCATCGCCGCGCCCGCCTACGCCGGCATCCCGGTGACGCACCGCGGACTCAGCGGCGACTTCCTCGTGATCACCGCCAGCGAGGGCGAATCGCCGGGAGCGCCCGCCCGCATCGTCGATTGGGACGCGGCGGCGCGCGCGGGCACGCTTGTCGTCCTCATGGGCGCCACTTCGCTCGCCGATTGCGCCGCGCGCCTGCTCGCCTCCGGCATGGCGCCCGGGACGCCCGCCGCCGCCATCCGCTGGGGCACACGCCCGGACCAGCAGGTGGTCACCGCACCCATTGAGACCATCGCCGATGCCGTGCGCGAGGCCCGCCTCGGGGCGCCGATCGTGACTGTCATCGGGGATGTCGCCGCGCTCGCGGCGGACCTCGCGTGGTTCGTGCCCGGGCCGTTGGCGGGGAAACGCGTGGTGGTAACTCGCGCCCGCGCTCAGTCGAGCGGCCTGGCGGCGAAGTTCGAGGCGCTCGGCGCGTTCGTGGTCGAGGCGCCGGTCATCGGCATCCGCCAGCGCGGGGAGGACCTGGTTACCGATGAGCGCGCCGGCTCCCGCTGGGACTGGATCGTGTTCACGAGCGCGAACGGCGCGGACGTCTTCTTCGCCGCGCTCGCCGCCGCCGGCCGCGACGCGCGCACGCTCGGCGCCACGCAGGTGGCCGCCGTCGGTGAAGCCACCGCCGCGGCGCTCCGCGCGCACGGCGTCAGTCCCGATTTCACCCCGACGCGGGCAATCTCGGAAGCGCTCGCGGACGAGCTCCCACGCGTGCGGGGCGCCCGCATCCTCCTGCCCGTCTCCGCCCTCACCCATGACCGCCTCGCGGAGGCCCTCCGCAAGCGCGGCGGGCTCGTCGAACAGGTCGCGGTCTACGAAAACGTGGCCGAACCGCTGGACGCCGAACGGCTGCGCGAAATCGGTGAGGCCGACGCCATCACGTTCACCAGCGCCTCCACGGCCCGTTTCCTGCGCGAGGCGCTCGCCGGCTCGCGGTTGCCGGCCGCGGCGAAACTGGTGAGCATCGGCCCGCAGACCTCGGCCGCCGTCCGCGAATGCTTCGGCCGCATCGACCGCGAAGCCGCCGAGCCGTCGCTGGAGGCGCTGGTCGCAGCCACGCAGGAGGCGCTTTCGTGGGCTACCTGATCGACGTGCAGCCCTCGGCCGGCGTGGCGCTCGTGGTCGGCGGCGGGGCCGTCGCCGCGCGCAAGGTGCGCGGGCTCCGCGAGGCTGGCTTCGCGGTCAACGTCGTCGCCCCCGAGATTGCGCCCGAGATCGCCGCCGGTCCTTCGGTGCTCCTCACACGCCGGGCGTTCGAACCCGCCGACGTGCTTGGCAAGGTGCTGGTGCTGGCCTGCACCGATGACCGTGCCGTCAACGCGGCCGTGCTGGCGGCGGCCCGCGCCACCGGCGTCCTCGGCCTCGCTGCCGATGACCCCGGAGCGAGCACCTTCCACACGCCCGCCGTCCACCGCGATGGCGTCCTCGCGGTCGCCGTCTCCACCGGCGGCGCCGACCCCGCGCTCGCAACCGAGATCCGCGACCGCATCGCCGCTGCCCTCGGCGAGGGCTGGGCCGAGCGCGTTGAAGCGGCCCGCGCGGCGCGCCAGGCTCGCCTCGCCCGCGAGGCCCACCCATGAGCGGCCGCACGTGCCTCCTCCTGGCCGGGCACGGCTCGCATTTCAGCCCCGATTCGAGCACGCCCATCCGCGACCACGCTCGCCGCATCCGCGAGCTGCGCGCCTTCGACGAGGTGCGGGTCGGCTTTTGGAAGGAGGAACCGTCGCTCGCGCGTGCGCTCGATGGCTGCACCGCAAGCGAAGTAGTGGTCGTGCCCGTCTTCATTTCCGACGGCTTTTTCACGCAACAGGTCCTACCCCGCGAACTGCGGCTGGACGGTCCGGACGGCTGGGTCGATGGCCGGCACATCCGCATCACGCCCGCGATCGGCTCGCACCCGGCGCTCGCGGGCGTCATCGTGCAGCGCGCTCTCGAGGCGGGGGCACAGCCCGGCGATGCCGTCGCGGTCCTCGGCCATGGCACGCCCGGCAACCCCAACTCCGAGCGCAACATCTACAAGCAGGCGGGCCGCGTCCGCGCGATGGGCAAGTTCGCCGAGGTGGTCACCCTCTTCCTCGACCAGGAGCCCAACCTGGCGTCGGTGTTCGACGCGACGAACGCGCGGACGGTTGTGGCGGCACCGCTCTTCGTCGCGGATGGCTGGCACGTGGGCGAAACGATCCCGGCCGAGCTTGGCGTGGAGCGCGGCGAAGCGCGCGATGGCCAGCGGCGTCTGCGTTACGCCGCCGCGGCCGGTACCCACCCGGGCATCGCCGGCGTCATCCTGCAGCTCGCCGGCAGCCCGGAGATCCCGGCGGCCGGCGCGGTGGCGGCGCGTACCGCACCGGGCTGGCTCGAATGCGCCTGGGTACAGCGGGAGCCGTTCGCGCTCGGCGAGGTCACCGTGCGCTTCGCGGACGGCGCCGCTGGAGTCGAAGGCCCCGATCCGGGCCCCGCGATGTCGCTCTCGGACACCGCCGCGCGACTGCGCCATGACTCGGCCGGCCGCTACCGCCCGCTCCCGAGCGCCTTCGGCCTGCCCGGCGGCTGGCGCGTCCGTTGCGCCTCCGCCGCCGCGCTCGCCGCCGCCATCGACGCCGTCTACCCCTTCGCCACGACCCACGTCCAGCAGCACCGCGATGGCTCGCTCCGCGTCGTCCCCGTCGATGAGGTCTTCGCGCGCCAAACCGGCCGTTACCGCGTCGCCGCCGAACTGGACGCCGCCGGCCGCACCGCCGCCGTGGCCGCCCTCTGCTCCCGCTGCGTCAAGACGCCCGTCTGGACCGGGCCGCCGGCAGTCGAAGCACGCTTGCCAACGCCCAACGCCCAACGCCCAACGCCCCCGGGCCAATGGCTCCCCTGTCCCGAGCCCTGCAGCGTCATGCTCTCCCTTTGCCGCGAGGCCGCTCTCTGGCAGCACGATCCGCCGGCGGCGGCGCCGGCCGATGACGCCGTGCCCTTCGCCGCCTTCGACCAGCCCGGCAACGCCATCCGCGAGGACTACTTGCGCACGCGGTATGCTGGCTCCGATGTCCAACGATAGCCTCCGCGCCGCCGCCCAGGAGCTTTTCCCCGGTGGCGTGAACAGCCCCGTGCGCTCGTTCCGTTCCGTCGGGGGCGGGCCGGTACCCATCGTCCGCGGGGAAGGTGGCCACGTGTACGACGCCGATGGCGCGCGTTACATCGACTTCCTTGGCGCCTTCGGCCCGCTGCTCCTGGGGCACGCCCACCCGGACGTGGTCGCCGCCATCCAGCGCGCTGCGGCCGGGGGCACGGCGTTCGGCGCGCTCACGCCCGGCGAAGTCGAGCTCGGCCGCCGCGTGCTCGAAGCCACAGGTCTCGAACGGCTGCGTTTCGTCAATTCCGGTACCGAAGCGACGATGACCGCCATCCGCCTCGCGCGCGCCGCCACCGGCCGCGATGTCATCGTGAAGTTCGATGGCTGCTACCACGGCCACAGCGACGGCCTGCTCGTGAAAGCCGGCAGCGGCGTCGCGACCATGGGCCTGAGCGACAGCGCGGGCGTGCCGGCCGCCATCGCCGCCCTCACGGCCGTCCTTCCTTATAACGACCCGGCCGCACTGGCGGGGTGGTTCCGGGCGCACCCGGACGACACCGCCGCCGTCATCGTCGAGCCGGTCGCGGGCAACATGGGGCTGGTCGCACCCACGCCGGCGTTTGTCGCGGCGCTCCAGGAGATCCCCCGCGCCCATGGCGCACTGCTCATCGCCGACGAAGTCATCACCGGCTTCCGCCTGCGCTACGGCCTCTCCGGGCTGCTGCCCGAGGCCGATCTCGTCTGCCTCGGCAAGATCATCGGCGGCGGCCTGCCGGTCGGCGCCTTCGGCGGGCGCCGCGAGCTGATGTCGCTGATTGCGCCCGAGGGGCCCGTGTACCAGGCGGGCACGCTCAGCGGCAACCCGCTCGTGATGGCCACCGGCATCGCCACGCTCGATGCGCTCGCGGGCGGCGTGCCGTATCGCCGCGCCGAGGAGCTCGCACGCCACTTCGAAAACGGCCTCCTCGCCGCGGTGAAGCGCAGCGAGGGCATGGCCGCGGTTGTGCGCATTGGTTCGATGCTGACAGTCTTCTTTCGCGACACTCCGCCCGCCGATTATGCGCAGGCGCGCGAATCCGATACGGCCGCCTTTGCCCACTTCCACCGCGGCATGCTCGAACGTGGCGTTTTGCTCCCGCCTTCGCAGTTCGAGACATGGTTCGTCTCGGCCGCGCACACCGAGGCCGACATCGACGCCGCCGTGCGCGCCGCCCACGAGGCTTTGCGTGAAACCGCGCTGCAGGCGATGGCCCGGTGAGCGGGCTGCGCATCGGCACGCGCGGCAGCAAGCTCGCGCTCGCACAGACGAAGCTCATTGCCCACCGCCTCCAGCTCGCCCACCCCCTCATCCAGTTCGAGCTCGTCGAAATCAAGACGGCCGGCGACAAGGACCAGGCGAGTCCTCTGAGCGCCGGCGAAGGCGTCGGCTGGTTCACCTCGGCCTTGCAGGACGCGCTTCGCGAGGGTGAGGTCGACATCGCCGTCCATAGCTACAAGGACCTCCCTACGAAGCGGCCGGAGGGCCTCATCATCGCCGCCGTGCCCCTGCGCGAAGACCCCCGCGACGCCCTCGTTGCGCAACGCAAGATGACGCTCAAAGGGCTGCCCATCGGCGCCGTGGTCGGCACGAGCTCGCCCCGGCGCGAGGCCCAGTTGCACGCCATTCGCCCCGACCTCGAACTGCGGCCGATCCGCGGCAACGTCGATTCCCGCATCGCCCAGGTGGAGCACGGCGCTTACGACGCCACCGTGCTGGCGCTGGCCGGCCTCCGGCGGCTTGGTGTCGAAGCGCAGGCGAGCGAAGTCTTCGGGCTGTACGACATCCTCCCGGCGCCCGCGCAGGGCGCCATCGCCGTCGAGTGCCGCGTCGACGACGGCGTCACGCGCCGCCTCCTGACGGCGATCGACGACCCACAACTCAGGCTCGTCGTCACCGCCGAGCGCTCGTTCCTCGCCGCCATCGATGCCGGCTGCAGCTTTCCTGCCGGCGCCTACGCCGAGCACTTCGGCAGCACCCTCAAGCTCCACGCCCTGCTCGCGAACGAAGGCCGCATCGTGCGCTCGAAGATGGCCGGCCCGGCCGAAACGGCCGCCGGCCTCGGCCGCGCGCTCGCCGCGGAGCTGATGTCCCTCGCGGGGATCAAGCGGTAACAAAGGCAGACGGAAACGGAAGCACGTGGGAAAGCGGAACCGCGCGCGTAAGCAAGCGGCCAAACGGTGACCATCGGCGCTCTCGCCCGGGACTGGCCCACTCCTCGCCTCAACGCAAGAACAGGCAGAAACGGTGCCCGGCGGGATCGAGCATAACGCGCAGATCAATCGCTCACGGCGAATGTACTCGCCATATCCGGGTCCAGGGCGGGACGGGACGCGTGCTGGTGCTTGTCCCGCTCCGGCCGCTTGCTTACGCGCGCGGTTCCGTTACGGACGTGGTTCTGCCACACCTACCCAACCAGCGCGGCCACGCTGGCGCGGTTGGCCGCCATGCGCTCAGATCGATCCCGTGACTGAACCCGTCCTCGTGCGCCGGCCCGTGCCCGAAAAGGAGCCCGAAGACACCAGCGGCCGGCGCGGCTGCATCCTCCTGGGGGCGTTGCTTGGAGTCGCCGTCGGCGCCGTGTTCGCGCTCTTCGGCCTACCGCCGATCATCCATTACTACTTCGGCTCCGCGAACATCGAGGTGGGCGAGACCTACCGCGGCGACGGCAAGAACATCCGCGTCGAATCTGCTGGCCGGCGCGAGGTCGGCGTCGTGCCGAAGGTTGGGTCCGCCACTGGCACGGGGCAGGCCTGGTTCGTCACCCTCTCGTTGAATCCCACGCGTCCCTGGGACACGACGTACGACAACTTCGAACTCGAGCTGGAAGACGGCACGCGCATTGGAGCGCTTCCCGCCGGCAGCGACGCAGTCGCGCCACTTGCATTCCGCGCGGCCAACCCGGTCTCGCTGGTGCTGCAATTCGGCGTTGCGGAGGCTGAGCAATCGCCTGCGAAGTCGCTCCGTACGAAAGATCCATCAGTGCGCTTCGATATTGGGCTCCTCAGCGACGGCGGCACCGGTACGACCTATTCCGTTGGGGACAAGCTGATCCGGGTAGACGGCGTGCGCACCTACCTCGCCGGTCGCAATGGCGCCACGCCCTACGTGTCCGTGGACCTGAGCGTGCGCTCGGAGACGGCGTGGACGCCGAAGCAGGACGTGTTCCAGCTTCTGCTGTCCGACGGCTCGCGGATCACGGCGGAACCCCCCACCGAGAAGGTCCCGGTGACGTTCGCGCAGTTCGAGCCGGGCCGGGAACGCAAGTTCGCATTGCTCTTCGTCCGTTCCAACACGACCGCCGAACCCGCCATGCTCCAACTCGCGTCACCGGCCGCGAGCCTTCCACTTCCGCCAGCGATCGCCGGGCCATGACCCACACCGGCGCCGGCCTGCCCACGCTCCCGCACTACATCCGCCCCGGCCTGCGGCTCGTGTTCATCGGGTACAACCCCGCCATCTACTCCGCCGAAGCGGGCCACTATTACGCACGCCCGGGGAACATGTTCTGGCGGCAGCTCAGCGCCAGCGGCCTCGCCGGCCGCGCGGTCGGGCCCGAGGACGACGCGTTGCTCATGGACGAAGCCGGCATCGGCTTCACCGACCTCTGCTGCCGCCCGACCGTCCGCGCGAGCGAGCTGACGGCCGCCGAGATCGCCGAAGGGGCGCGCCGCCTGCACGCAGAGCTCGCCACGAACGCGCCGCGCATCGCCGTGTTCAGCGGCCGCGGCATCTACCAGCTGTTCGGCCGCTACGCGCTTGGCCTCTCCGCCCGCGACCTCGCCGGACGGGCCTACGGCGCCCAGCCGGAGCGCTTCCGGCACGGCGCCCCCGCACCGCTCCACGCCACTACCCCGTGGGTCATCCCCAGCTCGAGTGGCCTCGCCAGCAAGTGGCACGGCGAGCGCCTCGAATGGCTGCACACCCTCGCAGAGCGAATTCACGATTCACGATTTTCGACCCACGATTGAGCCATCCGCCCGAGACGTTCGGCCCGCGTCACGGAATAGTGAATCCCAACTGCGACACGCGTCATTGCATTCGCACATCACGGCTGCGACCATCGCCGCATCGAGGTTGGAGCGCTCGATAGTATGCGCGCCGCCTCGTGGAGGCGACCATGCGCGGCTCACTGCTCTTCGTCCACGGTACGGGCGTCCGCGCCGCGGACATGAACGCCACCTTCACCCGGATCCGCGACGGGGCCAGGAAGGCCGGCATCGATGAAGGCGACGGCATTTCCGGTGTGCGCTTCGCAACCTGCGCGTGGGGCGATACCTTCGGCGTGACGCCCGGCAACATCCCCGATATCCTCCCGCCCGCCCGCACCCGTGCCGCCGCCGGGGAAGCGACGGCCGCCGAGTTGGAGCTCGCGCTCTGGGCGGTGCTGCTCGAAGACCCGCTGTTCGAACTGCGTGTCGGCGCCCAGAAGGAAGCGCCCGAGCGCGCCGCCATCAGCTTCGGCGGGCCGACGCCCGACGCCGCTGCGGTGGCCGCTCTGCAAGGGCTCGATGCGAGCGCGCTCCCGCTCGCCGGGACGGGCCTGGCGCCCGCCGCGCTGAAAGCGGCCGCGACCACCATCGCCGCGTCGCCCCTGCTCGCGCAGGCGGCGCTCACCGCCGGAAGCCCCAATAACGTGGAACTCCTCGACGCGATCGGGCGTGCCGTCGTCGCGCAGAGCATCCTCGCCGCCCAGGGTCCTGCCCCCGCAATCGCCTTCGACGCCGCGGTGCGGGATGCCACCGTGGCCGCGGTCGCGCTCGCCCTGCAGGCGGCCACCGGGCGCGGGCCGCGCGACTGGATCGGCGACCGCGCGAAGGACCTGGCCAGGAACGTCGTCACCTGGAAGCTGCGGCGGGACCGCGAGCAGATCACCGAAGGCGCCCTCCCCGGCGTCGGCGACATCCTCCTCTACCAGCGCCGCGGCGCCGCGATCCTCGACTTCATCGCCGCCGCGCTCGAACAGCTGCCGCCGCCGGTCGTGGCGCTCGGCCACAGCCTCGGCGGCATCATGCTCGTTGACCTGCTGTCGCGCGCTAACCATCCGCGCGTCGACCGGCTGGTGACCGTCGGGTCGCAGTCGCCGTTGTTCTACATCGTCGATAGCCTCAGCTCGCTGGAGCCGGGCAAGCCAGCGCAGCCGTTCACCCCGTGGCTCAACCTGTTCGACCGCAACGACTTCCTTTCGTACGTGGCCGAAGGCGTCTTCCCGCGCCCCGCCAACGGCCCGACGCCGCCCGAGATCGAGGATTACGAGATCGATTCCGGCGTGCCCTTCCCGAACAGCCACTCGGCCTACTTCTCCCAGGACGAGACGTTCGCCATCGTCCGGGACCGGTGGCCGGCGCCATGAGCGCGCTCGAAGAGAAGGACACCCACGCGCTCGTTGTCGGCATCGACAAGTACGACTTCGAGGCCATCCCGCCGCTTACTGGCGCCGTCAACGACGCGCTCGCGGCGGTCACGTGGCTGCAGGCTATCGGCGTGCCCGCGGCGAACATCTTCCTTCACGCCAAACGCGCGGCCCCGCTCGCCGGCGACCTGAAGCCCGCGGGCATCGCCCTCACGGAGTCAGCGACGGCGGACGACATCTGGGGCTCCATCCGGGAGCTGCGCAAGCGCGCGACCGGCTCCGGCCGCCTCTTCGTCTTCCTCTCGGGCCACGGCTTCTACGAGCCGAGCTCCGAGCGGCTCTTCCTGGCGCAGGATTTCGCCGACGACGACGTGCGCAAGAACCTCTCCTTGCGCGACTACCAGCGCTTCTTCCGCTCGCTCGGCTACCCGCAGCAGTTCCTGTTCATGGATGCCTGCAGCACGCTGCCCTACGCGAGCTCGGTCCGCCAGCAGATCCAGCCAGGCCTCCCGGGGCTCGATGACCCGGCGCGGGCGGATACCGGGCTCATCGCCTGCTATAGCGCCGGGCAGGGCCAGCGCGCGAACGAGGACCCGAACACGAAGCACGGCCTGTTTATGCAGGCGTTGCTCGCCGCGCTCCAGCCGGCGAACCTCGCCAGTGCGGCCGTCCCGCCCGTCGCCGTCGACCTCGACTGGCGCACTGGCACCCGCAGCCTCGATCTGTATAAGGTAATCGCCCAGTACGTCGCGACCACGGTCACGAAGGGCGCGGCGGCGCTCGGCGAGCAGCAGATCCCGGCGCTGCCGGTGATCGATGGTTCGCCCGCCATCACGAGCAAGCCCATCCTCTCGCTGACGCCCGAGGTCACCTCCACCCTTCGCATCGAAGTCGAGCCGGCGGAGGCCTGCGCTGCCATCCAGCAGATCTTCCTGTTCCCCGTCGGCCGCATGACGCCGCTGATGCTGCCCAGCGCCACCGACCCGCTGGCGCCGCCGCTGGAGTACGTCCTCCCCCGCGGCACGCGCGTCGATGGCAAGTGTTCGCTCGCCGGCGACGCGCCGTGGGACGTGGTCAGCGCGGCGCTCGATGTCACACTGATCGAACCCAGGCATGTGAAGGTGCTCGAATTCCGGGCCGCCCAACTGCCCGTGCAGCCATTGCCTGGCGGCACGCCCGATTCGGACATCGAGGCCGCGGCCGAGGCCCAGCCTGCCAGCGTGAAGATCGACCTCGCCAGCGCGGACGGCCGGCCGGCATACGAAATGAACGGTGACCGCTATGCCATCGCGGCCGAGGCCGCCGGCGTGGACGTGCCCCACGATGGCGCCGAGGTGGCCGAGGGCGTGACGTTCTATCACCACGAATCCGGCCCTGAGTTCCGTGCCGCGCCCGGCCGCGTTACCGCCGCGGCCCACCTCGCCTCGCGCTGGGCCGAAGGCGTACGTACGGCCGTGGGCGGCGAGTTCTCGGTGACCAGCACGGTGCGCGGCTGGCGCGCGCCGAAAACCGTGAGCGGCGTCCGCTTCATCCTTCCCGCCGGTGGCCCCGAATCCCTCGCTGGCGTGCTCGCCGGCCAGCCTTTGCTGACGCTCGCTTCCGCCGCCGACCCCGCGGTCGCCCTGCGGCGTCTGAGCCTCACCGCCGCCGAATCCGACCTGGTCGAAACAGGCCCCGGGCTCTTCACGGCCGCGCTGGAACTGCCGTGGGGCGCGTGGTCGGAGCTCGTCGAGGTCCCGCTTGCCGGCGAGGCGCGCGTCGAACTGCCCGAGAGTGTTGGCGTGCCGCCGCTGCGCGTGGCGCTGCGTGGCCGCGCCCGCCAGCCGGGCCAGATTTCCGCGCTCGCCAGCGATACCTTCGCCGGCACGAGCGGCAACGGCCTCTTCGGTCGCCCCGGCCTTGGCTCCGCCGAGAGCTACTTCGCCGCGGTTTCGGGCCGCGGCAGCGTCGCCGTCGCGGAGTTCATGGACCGCGACCCCGGCGCGCCCTGGTACGTGACTATCGCGGGCGACCGCCGGATCTCGTTCCCGCTCTATCGCGACCGCAGCTTCGGCGCGGCCCGTGGGCCCGCGGGCACGCGAGTCGAGCCGCTCTCGGCGGTCGAGGCGCCGGAATGGGACAAGCTCATCGCCGCCGGCCGCCTCGACGCGCTCACGCCGGAGGAGGCCGAGCGCCTCAGCTTCGGTAAATGGGAGGACGAACTCCTCGGCGTCGCCGCCGCCTACGCCCTCTGGTCCCAGCCCCACGGGGACTTCCTCCGGGGCGTCCTCGGGAACCTCGGCGGGCTCGTCCAGTGCGCCGACCTCGACCTCCTGCGGCTCGCGTCCGACTTCCCCGCCTACGACGCTGCCCCGGATGTCCTGCGGGAACGGTTGGAGCGCCCCGCGGGCCGGGGAGAAGTGCCGCTCTTCAGCTGGGGCGTCGGACTGGCCCTGCGCCTGACCGGCGGCGCCCCACTCGGCGATGATGAGCCGCTCGGCCGCTGGCGCACGGCGCTCAGGGCGATCGCGGCCGGGCTTTCGCCCATCTCCGCGTGGACCTGCTGGACGGAGTGAACCACTGCCTTCCGTTCTTAACCCGAAGTATGCCGGCCTGTGATCAGGGAATCCTCTTGCTTTTCGGCCGCCCGCCGATGATTACCGAGTGCGCATCATTGCGGTTCTTCGCGCGGATCGACGCCTCGCGTCCGTTGTGGCCGGGGCCGCGCTCTTTCTTGCGCTCTACGCCGCGATGCTGGCTTTCGCCGCCTACGATGATGCGCTCGCGATCGCGTTCAACATCCCGCCGCTGGCGGCACTCGTGTTCGTGCTGCTGGCGGTGCTGCACGAAAATCGCCGGCTCCTCCGCAAGCTCGCCGCCGAAGTGGATGCGCGCATCCGGCTCGTGGGCGAAGTCGAAACGCGCGCCGCGGAGCTCGAACGGTTGCGCGCCGAGGCCCAGCACCTCGCCGACCACGATGTGCTTACCGGCATCCTCAACCGCCGCGCCTGGTTCGCGCGCGCCACGGAGGTCCGGCCAACGGCCATTGCCCTGTTCGACATCGACTTTTTCAAGGCCGTCAACGATACCTACGGGCACCCCGCGGGCGATGCGGTGCTCACCGAGGTGGCGCAGCGGCTGGGCGGCATGCTCGGCAGCGACGCGGTCATCGGCCGGCTGGGTGGAGAGGAGTTCGGCGTGCTCCTTTCCGGCAGCTGGGACGCCGCCATCGCCGCCTGCCGTTCGGCGATCGACCTGATCCCGGCGATACCGGTGCTGCTCAGTGGCGGCACGCTGCTGACCATCTCGGCCAGTGCCGGCCTTGCCCCCTGGCGCCCCGGCCCCACGCGCGAGTCATCGCTCGCTCGTACCTACGAAGATGCCGACCGCGCGCTCTATGAAGCGAAGGAATCCGGCCGCATGCGCCTCGTGACGTACGCCGGCGACGCCGCTAACGCGGCCTGACCGCTGCTACTCGCGCCGCCCGAACCGCACCGTCGCGATTTGCCACGGCCGCAACGGAAAACGCCAGCCCTCCCCGCCACTTTCGACATCGCCCACGTGGCGCTCGAGCAGGTCCGTCAGCCCAGCGCCCGGGCTCCCGCCGGGTACGTGGAGCGCGGCGTCGAGCGCGCCCTCGGCGGCGCTGTACACCCGCGCGATGGGCGCGCCATCGGCGTGGCTGCGGTGCAGCGCCGAGGGCACCATCAGCGGCGAATCGAACCGCGCCAGCGGCGCTGCCTGCCCGCGCGAGCCCTCGTGGCCATTCGTCGCATAGGCGAGCGGCCTGTGCGCGAACCCGTGGGCGAGCGGCTGCACCCGTGCTTCGCGCCAGCCGCCCCGGTACGTCGTGAGCGCGTATTCGAATGTATGGCTGCCCGGCAGCTGCGCATCCGGCGTCGCCAGCATTGGCCCCGCGCCCCCGTGCCGCGACACGAGGTCCGGCCGCGAGAGCCACCCCACCGCCCGCAGCAGCGTGAGCGCGTACGCCTGCCGACCCTCCGCGTCGCGCACGACTTCGCCTTCGGGCAGCCCGCGGTTGAAGACAGCCACGCCCAGCCCGTCCGCTTCGAAGGCAGCGAACGTCTTCTGCGGGAACGTTGTGGGCGGCTGTTCGAGGCTGACGCCGTTCCACGGCGCCGGCGCAAGCGGCCGCGTGGCCACGTGGAACTGGTTCTCGGTGATCGCGTGCGTGATCTCGAACGGGAGCGGGAAGAGCGTCCGCAGGCGGTGGTCCTCGGACTCGTTATGCACGGTTACCCGGAAATCGACCCACGGTACCGCGGTCCAGAGCGTGACCTCGGTCAGCACGGGCAGCCATTCGCTGTCGCGCCGCGGCCGCCGCGTGCGCCGCGCGTTCAGCCGTTGCGGCACCTCCAGGATCGTCAGGTAGCGCAACGTGGCCGAGACCGCGTTTGCGGTGACCGCGAGGACTTCACGCGACTCGGGCCGCGTGACCGCATCGGGCAGGATGTCGGCGTTGTATTCGTCGCCCCGGTCGCCCTCGTCGACGAAGGCGTTCACGTTGCGGAGGTCGATGGCGTGCTGCCAATCGCGCACGTGCAGGCCGCCCTTGCGCAGGCGCACCTCGTAAAACTGGTTCGAGATGCTCGCCTCCCCGGTCGCGACATCCAGCTGGAAGCCCGCGTCGAGCTCGCGGCCGCCTTCGCCGCCGGTCGCCGGGACGGGCGTCAGCAGCTGGACGCCGATGGTGTCGCTCGCCGGGAGCACCGCGTGCAGCGTCCTGCGCGCGGGACGGTAGACCACGACCTCGGCTGTGTCGGCGAGGTTATTCGCCACGACTTCGCGCACTTCCCGCCGCACGGCGTCGCAATCGACGGTGTTCAGCGCATCGCCCACGGCCGTCGTCACGCGCAGGCGCCGGTCTTCGAGCGACCAGGTCATCCCCTCGACGTAGTGGTTGTCGTAGCGGCCCTCGCGGATGAAGTCGAGGTGGCGGAGGGCGCCCTCGGGCGACACCTCTTCGTGCCTCAGCGGCTCACCGCGCTCCTCGAATGTCAGCGCGTAGGGGGTGGCGCGGCCGTCGGCCAGCCGTAGCCAGCCCTCCTGCTCCCACGTGTCCGGCACCTCGCATTCGATGACGGCCGGCGCGTGCGGCACGGGCCGGAAGATGGCGACTCCGCCCACCGCCGGCGCCTCCATGCGGCCCACGATGTGGCCCATCGCCTCCCGCGCGACCTGCCGGGCGAGCTGCTCCGCGCGGTCGTAGCGCGGGAACATCTCGCGGTGCGTCTGGTCGGCGCTGCAGCCGCAGATGGAATCGTGGGGGGTATTTTCGAGCGCGAGCCGCCACGCATGCTTGAGCGCCGGCAGCCCATCGGGGCCGCCGTGCAGCCAGGCGAGCAGCTCCAGCGGCTCGGCCACGCGCTCCAGCACCGACCCCACCTGGAAGTCCCGCTGCTTGATGTTCATGCGCGCGGAGAGCACGCCCACCAGCACGTTCGAGCGGTCCGGCGACCGCAGTTCACCTTCGTGTACCACATCGTCGATCCCGGCCGCGAGCTGCGCGCGTTCGTATTCGCCCAACGTGGCCAGCCGGAAGTCGTAGCCGTGACCGGCCGCCGCCGCGAGCGCACCCGGGACGTGCTTCTCCATGCGCGAATGGTCGGTGCCGTTCATCAGCAGGGCGGGCTCATCGTCGCGGCGGTCGCGCTCTTGCCGCCGCACGCGCTCGACCAGCTGGCGCGGTTCTTCCGGCAGCCGCCAGCCGCTGGAGTAGCTGTTGCGCAGGTAGAGCACGGGCAGGCGCGTGCCGTCGGGCGCCTCCCACTGGAAGCTCCACCCGGCGATGGCATCGGGCACCCCTCGCCAGAGGCACGCCGACGTCAGCCCCAACTGCGCCATGATCTGCGGCATCTGCGCGATGTGCCCGAACTGGTCGGCGCAGTGGCCGACGCAGAGCCCGCCGCCGAGCGTCTGGGCCTGGCGGATCCCGCGCTGGAGGCTGCGGATGTGCGATTCGCCGCTCGGCAGGAACTCGTCCGGCTGCACCCACCACGGCCCGATGGCGATCCGCCCGCTTTCGACCATCGCGCGCAGGCGGCCGGCGTCTTCCGGCCGCAGCTCCAGGTAGTCCTCGATGACGATGGTCTGGCCATCGAGCGTGAAGCAGCGGTACTCGGGGTGCTGCTCCATGTGGTCGAGCAGCTCGTCGATCATCTGGACGAGCCGCCAGCGGAACAGCTCGTGCGGCTGGTACCACTCCCGGTCCCAGTGGCAATGGGGGACGACATACACAGTGCGCATGGCGCCAGAGTAGCGTGTCGGCGTGAACGGCGTAGGGGCGTGACGGAGTGTCGGCGTGACGGAGTAGTGGCGTCACGGGATGCGGGCTGGCGAGCGGCAGGAGAGGCAGGTGTTGCCCGGGTAGGGATTCTCTCCCTACCGGTCGCGGCTCTGACGAACCCTACGCCGATACGCCCCTACGCCGTCACGCAAACCTGGCCAGGTCGCGCTGTAGATCGAGCTGGCCGATGGTCGGGGTCGCTTCCGCCTCGCCCCAGTGCTCGCGCGGCACGGCCCACATGATTTCGAACTCGTTCCCGTCGGGGTCCTTCGCGTAGAGCGACTTCGACACCCCATGGTCGCTCTGGCCGACGAGCGCGCCCATGTTCGCGAGCTGGGTCTGCGCGGCCGCAAGGTCGCCGAGCGTTGGCACCTCCCACGCGAGGTGGTAGAGCCCGGTCGCGCCGGGCGGGGGTGATGGCGCCCGTTCGCCGACGGCAAACAGCCCGAGGTCGTGGTGGTTCGTGGCCAGCGGCGAACGCAGGAACCCCGCCCGGGCCCCCATCTGCTGCACGACTTCGAACCCGAACGCCTCCTTATAGAATGCGATGGAGCGTTCGACATCGCGCACGTACAACACGGCATGATTCAGGCGGGTAACGGGGATGGACATGGGGGACTCCTCCGGCTTGCACAGCACTTACTTCTTGTAAGCAGCGTAGCGATCCCGGCGCCCGCCGGTCAAGCCTACTAAGTCGTTGTCCTTCTACGGCTGCCCGCTCACCGCCACGGTCCAAAAACCACCGGGGCCGTTCCAGACCAGTACCCAGTCGCGGAGGGTGTTGCGCCCGATCAGACAGATCAGCTGTTGCGGCGGTTGGATGGGAATGGTTTGGCCCGCCAGGTTGGAACCGATCACCTGCTCGAGCTCTAGCGACCATCCCGTCGCGGGAAAGAAGATGCGGGCGGCATACACGTTCTGCGTCACGGGCCCGTTGGCCGTTCCCATCGCGATGGTGTCGACCGGCTGCAAGCCCAGCGTTGCGAGGTTGGCCTCGTGGACCGACAGTCATCGTGGCGCCAGTGTCAACGATCGCCAGGCCCGTTTGAGGTGCGGGGACCGGGGCGCCGTTGCGCGCGAGACTGTCCGCAATCGCCTGAGGAACGTGAACCTCGACCGGAAAGTATGCCCCCGCGATGACAAGCCCATCCGGATCGATGGGGATGGCCATCGGTGTTTGAGTCATAAAGTGGTTGTAAATCGTGATCGCCATCAGCCAGCGAATAGTATCCCGGCGTTGAGTGCCGGCGAATGCACGGGTGCATGGTCCTTAATCTGGCGAACCATGAAACTTTGGGTCCCATGAGCGGCAACTCCCGCTACATAAGCCTCGGCGAAAGTCGTAAACGTGCCCTCGACAGTATCGCCCTTTATGAGAGCGAACTGGCCCTCGTGATGCTGGCGCAGATCCTCCAGGTGCCGTTCGAATGTTCGAAGCTCCGTTTCTAGCGCCATGCCGCCTCCGATCGCGCTGTTGATCTTAGCACGGCGTGCCCGGCGCCTGTTGCAGCTGATCCGCAAGATTCGCGCTCGTTCCCCGGTCCGCCCCGCCGTTGCCCTGTTCCGCATCCCGGCCCCATAGTGGCTATCCGAGCATGCTCATTTCACCCCGTCGCGCACTGCTCCTCGCGGCCGGCCTCGGCGCCATCCTCAGCATGAGCGCGCCCGCGGCGCCGGCGAGCGCGAAGTCCGTCGCCCCCGGCGAGGGCGAAGCGCCCGCCCCGGCACTCGAATGGACGAGCTGCGGCGGGTCTTTCCAGTGCGCCACGCTCACCGTGCCGATCGATTACGCCCGGCCCACTGGCCCAACGCTGGACCTCGCCCTCGTCCGGCTCCCGGCGAGCAACCCGGCGCAGCGCACCGGTTCGCTCCTGGTGAACCCGGGCGGCCCCGGCGCCTCGGCTGTCGACTTCGTGTTCGGGCTGGCGCCCGCCCTCGCCGCCGAGATCCGCGCGCGCTTCGATATCGTCGGCTTCGACCCGCGCGGCGTCGGCGAGAGCACGCCCATCGTCTGCCACGAAAACCTCCAGCAATATTTCGCCGCCGACCCCTCGCCCGACACCCAGGCCGAGTGGGACCAGATGAAGGCGGTCGCGAAGGCCTTCTCCGATGGCTGCGCCGCGAAGTACGCCGGCCTCCTGCCGTACCTCGGCACGCGCAACACCGCCCGCGATATGGAGCAGGTACGAATCGCGCTCGGCGAACAGAAACTCAGCTACCTCGGGTACTCGTATGGCACCGTGATTGGCGCGGTCTACGCCGACATGTACCCGGACCGCGTGCGCGCGTTCGTCCTCGATGGCGCCTTCAACTTCTACTCCATCGATGGCCCGGAAGCGCTGCGCCGCCAGTCGGTCGCGTTTGAAGGCGCGCTCAACGCCTTCCTTGCCGATTGTTCCGCTCGCCGCTGCCCCCTCGCCGCCGGCGGCGACCCGCGCACCGCGCTCGACACGCTGCTGGCGCAAGTAGACGCGGCGCCGCTCCCCGCGCCCGGCGCCGACCGCCCCGCCGGCCCCGGCGAAGTCGGGCTCGGCATCAGCGAGGCGCTCTACTCCGCGAGGCTTTGGCCGGCACTCGGCGCCGCGCTGGCGCAGGCGATCGCGGGCGACGGCAGCGGCATGGTCCAGCTCGCGGATGAGTACCTGCGCCGCGACGCCGATGGCAGCTACCCGAACCTTCAGGAGGTCTACGTCGCCGTCAGCTGCCTCGATTACAGCTGGCCCTCGAACCCCGAGGCCTTCCGCGCGCTCGCCGCGAGCCAGGCGCAGGACGCGCCGCACTTCGGTTCGGCGAACCTGCTCGAAAGCGCGTTGCCCTGCGCCACCTGGCCGGCGCCGCCTCAGCCCCTGGGCGCCCCCACCGCCCTCGGCGCGCCGCCCATCCTCGTGATCGCCACCACGAACGACCCCGCGACGCCGTTCGCCGATGGCGCCGCGCTGAGCAACCAGCTCGAATCCGGCACGCTGCTCATCCACGTGGGCGAAGGCCACACTGTCTATGGGAGCGGCAACGCCTGCGTCACGCCGATTGTCAACGCCTACCTGCTGGACCTCGCGGTGATAGCCAGTGGCACCACCTGCACCGACACGTCATCTACGCCGGTGTTCCCCCCGGACCGGTCGGCGTTGCCGTTCGGCAACGTGCTTCCCGGCATCGCCCGTGCGCCATAAGCACTCCGCCTCCGGAAACACAGCCGTAACGCGCCCGCAAATTGCCGGAAACCTCCCAGGCTCACACTGCTTGGGATGGGTGGCGATACCAACTCCTTTGTCCTCATCGCGGGGCTGCTGCTGCTCGCGAAAGTGTCCGGGGGGATCGCCACGCGCCTCGGCATGCCGCCGGTGCTGGGCATGCTTATCGCCGGCCGCGATCGCGGTTGCCGAATATGCCGCCGGCGGCCACCAGGCGCCCGTACCGGGCGGGACAGGGCCTCGTCCGCCGGCACCCGAAGGTGGCGCGACCATGACTGCAAACGAAACCTTTGCCAGCCGGGTGCAGGCGCTTCGTAAGTCCTGGATCGAATGGCGCCAGGTGAAAGCGCTCGCCAGCTCCCACGAGTTCGAATCGCAGTACCTGCTGTTGTTGACGCTTCACGGCTGGGCGCTGCAGGCCGCCGCCGAGATCAACGCGGTTTACGGCGAGGGCCTCGCCGTGGATGTCAGCCCGGCCCCGGACCGCAACGACGCCGTAGCCGCCTTCAACGTGGTGGTGGCGAACTCCTATACGGCCTCGTTCACGCTCAGCGAACGCCGCCGCGCGGGCGCCTCCAGCTGGTTCGTCGCGGTCGGTCTTGGCGCAGGCGGGCGGGGTAGCACGTCCGTGGCAGCAGGCCCGGAGCGGCGCAATGGGCAGTGGACCCGCGGCCGCCTCGAGGACCTGCTGCTCTCGATGCTCGGCGCCTACGAGCGCGGGCTTTCGCACCCCGATATCTCCGCCTGATCAGCCCCGGGCACGGCTCGCGCCATCCGCGCCGGGTAAACGAACTTGCCAGGCAGGGCCTGATGTTTCCACGGATGCAACGCGAAACGGCGTGACCGTTGTCGTTGGCGCCACGGTGTAACGCGCAAAATCCACGCTCAGCCTCAGTCGCATGCGGGCCGGGACGCGCCGGTCCATCCTTTGCAGTGCCCTCCAGCCCGAAAGTACGGAGATGCTGATGACGAACGAAAGCCTCTGGGTGCGCTCGTATCTGGCGACGTATTGCGGCCCCGGCCGCCACGACTTCATCACCGCCTGGAGCGGCGACGCCGGCGTCCGCTGGTGCCGCGCCTGCATGAAGGAGGAGCCGTTGGACGGCTCCGCGTGCCTCGTCTGCGACCTGGCCGGCGCCCACGGCGTCCGCCTTGTAGATGTCCGCACCGATGCGTCGGTGGTCGATGGCGCGCTCTGCGACCCCTGCTGGCGCGGCTTCGATGAGCGGGAGGTGATCGGTGGCTGGAAGCGCTCCGGCGCCCCCGGACGCGAAACGCAGCATCTCACGCCAGGGTCCCGCGGCTGCTAACACACGGCGCGAACTCAAGGGGTCGCGGTGGCGCAGCGGCGAGGGATTCTCTCGGCGGCCGCCACTGCCTGGCGCTGCCCAGTACGGGCAAGGCGCTACACTGGCCGAACCCCTTTCCGGAGACAGCGCCATGGAATTCGAGCTCAGCGAAGAGCACCGCCTGATTAAGGACACCGCCCGCCGCATCGCGCGCGATATCGTCGCGCCACGGGCGAAAGAGGTGGACGTGACGGGCGAGTACCCGCACGACTTCTTCGATGCATTCCGCAAGGCGGGCCTGCTCGGCATGGCCATCCCGGAGGAGATGGGCGGCACCGGGAATGGCATCTTCCCGCTCTGCCTCGCGATCGAAGAAGTGGCCAAATACGAATGCGGCGCCGGCCTGATGCTCGTGCTCACCGGCCTGCCGAACCGGCCCATCGTCTTCGGCGGCACGAAAGAGCAGCAGCAGCGCTGGCTGCCCGGCGCCTCCGAGGGCGTGACGAAGGGCGCCTTCTGCCTGACCGAACCGGACCACGGCTCGGACGCGGCGAACCTGGAGACGCGTGCCGTGCGCGATGGCGACGACTACGTGCTCAACGGCAACAAGGTCTACATCTCCGGCGGCACGGTCGCGGACTACCTGACGGTGTTCGCGCGCACGGGCGGCCCGGGGCCGAAGGGCATCAGCGCGTTCGTCGTCGATGCGCACGCGCCGGGCATCAACATCGACCGCACGGACGACAAGATGGGCGTCCGCAGCGTGCCCACGGCGCACTTCAGCTTCAGCGACGTCCGCGTGCCCGCGGAGAACCTACTCGGCCTGGCCGAGGGCAACGGGTTCAACCACGCGATGCTGACCCTGAACAGCCTCCGCCCGACAGTGGGCGCGCGTGGCGTGGGCCTGGCCGAGGGTGCGGCAGGCTACGCGCTCGAATGGGCGCGCGGGCGCAAGGCGTTCGGCAGCAGCGTGATTGATTTCGAAGCGATCCAGTTCATGTTCGCGGACATGGCGATCCAGATCGAGGCCGCGCGCAACCTCGTCTACAAGGCCGCGTGGCTCGTGGACCAGGGCAAGTTCGGCAAGGAGTACGCGCACAACCTCTCCATCGCGAAGGCCTTCGCCACCGAGATGGCGAACAAGGTGGCGTTCGATGCGCTGCAGGTGCTGGGTGCGCAGGGCTACATGAAGGACCATCCGCTTGAGCGCCACTACCGGGACGCGCGCCAGCTGATGATTGTGGAGGGCACCTCGCAGGTACAGCGCGTCGTGATCTCGCGGGCGATGATCGACCGCAACCTGGTCTACGGGTAGGTAGGAAGCCGCCGCCGCGGGCGATGGGCCGGGCTGATACAATTGGCCCATGAGCACCCAGGCCACCAGCCGCCTCACCGCGGAAGAGTTCGCCATGTCGCCGGAATCCGAAGGGTACGAGCTCGTGCACGGCGTCCCGGAGGAGGTCTCGATGGGCGGAAAATCCAGCTGGATCGGCGGCGAGATATTTCGCCGGCTGGCGAACTTCGTCGCCGACCACCCGCAGGCAGCGGTGTTCCCGCAGGACACCGCGCTCGACATCTGGCCCGACGTGCGAGACCACTTCCGCAAGCCCGATGTCATGGTGGTCCCGCTGCGAGGGCTCGGCGGGACGCTGCCGGAGGGACTTGTCACGACTGTGCCGTGGCTCGTGGTCGAGGTGGTATCACCACACGATGACGCCATCAAGCTCGAGCAAAAACTGGACGATTACCGGCGGGGCGGCGTCCCCCTCGTCTGGGTCATCTATCCCGAGACGCATACGGCATATGCGCGTCACGGAACCCAGGTCGACCTGTTGGGGGCAACCGACACGCTCGACGCCGGCCCGGCACTTCCGGGCTTCACCCTTGGCCTGGCCGAGCTCTTCGCCGCCGCCGACGGCATGGGCCGTCCGACCCCGCGCGTTCCCTGACGCCCTCGCCAGCCGTACCATCCCGGCTGTGTCTTCCCGTGAGGACCCAATCGTCCGGCCGACAGCGCGCGTCGTGCTCGTCGCTGGCGACGGGCGGGTGTTGCTGCCGGCTGTGCTCGCGGGCGAGCTGCCGCCGGCGCCATTCGATGTTGGGGTGTAGAGGCTACCAGACGACCTGGACGTCGTAGCGGGCAATCATCCGGTCGTTGGTGACGATGACCATCGATTCCGCCTGGGCCTGCGCCACGAGGAGGCGGTCGAAAGGATCTTTGTGATGGTGCGGGAGGTTGCGGACGCGTGCCGCGTGACGGAGTTCGATCGGAAGTAGTTCCATGCGCCAGCGCCTGAGTTCATCGCGCACGAAGGATTCCAGGTCGTCATCCAACTCCAGTTTGCCGGTCCCGGCTTTGACCGCCAGTTCCCAGACGCTCGCCAGGCTGAAGTAGCGGCGATTCGCCGTGCTGGCGATCGCCTCACGCGCCCGAACACCTACCTTGCCGGGTTCCGAATCGCTCCACAGAAATGCGTGTGAATCGACGAGGAGATTCATTCCGGGGCAGGTGATGCGAGCGGCTCATCTTCCAGGTCAGCCTCGATGGGACCCTCGATGAGATCAAGGATGTCATCCGGCAGTGGATCGAAGAACCCGGGGAGGATCTTAATCTTGTCCTTCATGGAGCCCCAGGGCGGGACCCACGGCTCCTCCGGGTCTTCCACCGGCACGAGCTTCACCATCGGTTTGCCGGAGCGCGCAATCACGATCTCCTCGCCGGCGATGGCGCGGTCGATCAGGCTGGACATGTGCGTCTTGGCGGCGTGTGTGTTGACGATGGTGACCATGCGGCCATGGTGGACTAAGCGCTTAGTCCACGTCAAACCAACCTTCTTTTCGGACTCTGCCGACCGGAGCTCCGTCAGCGTGCGCGGGCGGGGCCACATGGTTGGCGGCCGCAGCGGTCAGAGTTGCGCGCCGCTACCGAGGATCGCCTTATTCGCCGAGGCCCGCCCATTGTGGGGCGCGCTTTTCCGCGAACGCGTTGAGCCCTTCCTTGAACTGTGGGTCCTTCAGGCGCTCGGCCATGGCGTCGTTGGCGGAACGCACGGCAGTGGCGAGGTCCTGGAAGTGGGCGTCGTAGACGAGCCGCTTGGTCACGGCCATGGCTTTCGGCGACGAGCGCTCGAGCGAGCCGATGTACGCCTTCGAAGCCGCCAGGAGCTCATCCTGTGGGTAGACGCGCTGCACGAGGCCCATGCTCAACGCCTCCGGGGCGTCGATCACGCGGGCGGAATAGAGCAGGTCGAGGGCGTTGCCGGTGCCCACGTAGCGTGGCAGCAGCCAGCTGATCCCATGCTCGGCGATCAACCCCAGGGGCGAGAACGCCGTGCCGAAGCGGCCGTTCTCGGAGGCGAACCGGAGGTCGCAGTAGAGCGCGAGGATGAGCCCGACACCGGCGGCGGCCCCGTTGACCGCCGCGATGAGCGGCTTTTGCGTGGCCAGCGGGAACGAGAACGCCTGGTGGTAGTTCGCTTCGAGGCCGGGGGCGCTCGCGAGGGGGTCGATCGCGCGCCCTTCATTGCCGCCGGCATCGGCGATGGTGTTCAGCATCGCCATATCGGCGCCGGCGCAGAAGCCGCGGCCCGCGCCCGTGATGATGATGCCGCGCACACGAGCGTCGCGGTCGGAGCGGTTGAGGGCATCGCGGACTTCGCGTTCCATCGTCCCGGTCCAGGCGTTGAGGCGCGCCGGGCGGTTCAGGGTGATGACGGCGGCCGAATCTTCGACCTCGTAGATGATGTCGCTGTAGTCCACGGGACGCTCCAGTGCTGGTGTGCGGCGATTGTCACCGCCACGAGCTGCGGCCACAAGCGGCGGTCGAGCGCCCGCCGGTCGCTCGATGGCTGCGGTTACCGCGGGTAGAGGACCATTTGGGTGCAGCGGAAGGTGGCGATGGCTTTGCCTGTGGCTTCGTCGATGACATCGGCGTCCCAGACCTGTGTCATGCGGCCGCCGTGGATGAGGTGGGCTTTCGCGGAGATGGCGCCATCGCGGGCGGTGCCGATGAAGTTGCTCTTGAGCTCGATGGTGGTGAAGCCGGCCGCGCCTTCCGGCAGGCTCACGTTGCAGCCGTAGCCGCAGAGCGTATCGGCGATGCCCACGACCGTCGCGGCGTGGAGGAAGCCGTTCGGCGCCAGGTGCTTCGTCGCCACCTCCAGTCGGCCTCCGCAGAAGCCGTGGCCGACATCGGTGACCACGAGGCCGATGAGGCCGGGGAAGTGGCCCTCGCCGCGCTGGTTCCAGCCGGCGGCGTCTTGCGGGAACCCAGGATCGGCGGCATCCATCTAGGCAGCGTAGCCAGCGCCCGCGAAATGGGACAGCGCCGCCGGGCCCGCCGCTCCTCTAGCCGGCGGGTTCGATCACGGCCGACATGCTGCCTTTGCAGATGGGCATGGCCGGGTCCGCGCCGAAACTGTGCACCTGGTGCTGCTTGCGCTCGACTTCGTCGTGGCTGCCCGTCATGAGGATCGCCTGGCCCTGGGCATCGACCATGCAGGCGATGGCGAAGCCCTTCTCCTTCGAGTAGCCAAAGATGACCCCGAGCATATGGATGACGTAGCCGTAGCTGTGCTCGTCGTCATCGAGCAGGATCAGGTGAAACGGCGGCTCGAGGTTGGTGTCCGTGTCTTCATGGATCTCGATGCCGGGCTTCGTGGTCGTCGCCATAGGGGAACGATCCTACCACCGGGGGAAAGTATCGGCGTAGGGGCGTGGTTGCTCCGGTTCCGCCACACGCCGACACGCCACTACGCCCCTACGGCCACCCTGCCCGGCCTGCCGTGACCCTGACCGTGCGGATGACACCCTTCGACCGCGTGGAGCCGATGTCCGCTGCGTCGCCCACCATGTTGAGCAGGAACAGCGTCTTGCCGTCGGCGCCGCCGAGCATGCAGGCGATGGCGATCTCGTCGTCCGAGGGGATGCGGTCCGAGATTTCGCCGCCTTCGTGGACGCGCAGGTATTCGCGCGTCGTGGGCGAGGCGGCCCAGATCGCGCCGTCGCTATCGAGGCAGCACCCGTCGGGCGTCGCCTTCCCGAGGTCGGCCCAGGGGCGCGCGTTCGAAAGCGAGCCATCGGCGCCGATGTCGAAGGCCGTAAAGCGCCGGCCGAAGGTCTCGCCGACGATGAGTGTCTTGCCGTCGGCCGTAATGACGCTGCCATTCGGGAAGATGAGCCCATCACCACCGGGCCGTACGGCGCCGTCTGGCTCGACGATCGCGAGCTGCGTGCCCACGGGCGGCTCGCCCGTCTGGAAGTTGAAGCCGAAGTTGCCCACGTAGGCGCGGCCACCGGCATCGACGACCATGTCGTTGCAGTCGCGCGGAGCGATGCCCGAGAGGTCGGCATGCAGCACGAGCTCGCCGTCCGCCTCGCGGCGAAGGAGCTTACGGCCCGCCATCGCCACCACCAGCAGGCGCCCATCGGGGAGCCAACCAAGCCCGGAGGGGCGGTCATCGGGCAGCTCGAACACGGTCTCGGCGTGGCCCTGTTCGTCCACGGTCATCACGCGGTTGGCCTGCATGTCCGAAAACCAGAGCTTGCCATCGCGCCAGCGCGGGCCTTCGGGAAACACGAGTCCATCGAGGAGCAGCTTCGGTTCGTATGCCATTGGTCGCCTCCGGCGGCGGAGCTTACCAGATTCACGATTTGCGATTCACGACACGTCGGGCGTGCATGCATTTGGAAAGCTGGCCGCACCTGCATATATAGGGACACGCGTGATGACGGTGGATGACAACAGGGAGCTCATCGTGGGCGCGTTCGCCGCGTGGTCGCGCGGCGAACGCAACGCCTTCCGGCTGCTCGCCGATGACGCGACCTGGACGATCGCCGGCTCGAGCTCGATGGCGGGTACCTACCGCGGCCGCGACATAACGCGGTGAGGCGCAACCCCCACACTCCCATACCCCCACGCTCCCACACTCCCTTACCCTCCGCACCCCGGGCGCGGTACCCTCGATCCATGCGCGTGCTCGCCATCGAATCCTCTTGCGACGAGACCTCCGCGGCGGTCGTGGTCGATGGCCGCGTCGCGCTTTCGAACGTGGTCGCGAGCCAGGTGGACCTGCACGCCACCTATGGCGGCGTCGTGCCCGAAGTCGCCAGCCGGCAGCACTTGCTGAAGGTCATCCCCGTCATCCAGGAGGCGCTCGCGGATGCGGGCTGCACGCTCGATGACATCGAGGCAGTGGCCGGCACGCGCGGGCCGGGGCTCGCGGGCTCGCTGCTCGTCGGCTACAACGCGGCGAAAGCGATCGCCTACGGCCGCGGGCTGCCGTTCCTCGGCGCGAACCACCTCGAAGGCCATATCTACGCCAACTGGCTCGTCGAAGGGCCCGCGCCGCGCTTCCCCGCGCTCTGCCTGATCGTCTCCGGCGGTCACACCGACCTCGTGTTCATGCGCGGCCACGGCCAGTACGAGCGCCTCGGCGGCACCCGCGACGACGCCGCCGGCGAGGCCTTCGATAAGGTCGGGCGGCTGCTGGGGTTGCCGTTCCCCGGTGGGCCGGCGGTCGCGCGCGAGGCCGATGCCGCCACCGGCGCCGATGGGCTCGAACTGCCGCGCGCCTGGCTCCACGGGACCTGCGACTTCAGCTTCAGCGGCCTCAAGACGGCCGTGCTGCACACCGTCCAGCGCAACAAGTACAGCGTCCCCGCGATCGCGTTCGCGTTCCAGGAGGCGGTCGTCGATGTGCTCGCCACGAAGGTCTCGCGGCTGGTGCGCGAGCTGGGTGCGGCCGAGGTGCTCGTCGCCGGCGGCGTGGCCGCGAACCGGCGCCTGCGGGAGGAACTGCGCCGACGTTCGCCCGTGCCGGTGCGCATCCCGCCGCCGAAGCTCTGCACCGACAACGCGGCCATGATCGGCGCCGCTGCCGGCCACCGCCTCGCGCTCGGCGAACGCAGCCCGCTGGACGAAGACGTCTTCAGCACGAACGACTGGTCGCGGGTGGGGGAGCGCTAGGGCGTGGTGCTGGAGTCAGACAATCGCGGTCTTCCATTGACGGCTGTACACCAAGACCAGTGATGAGACGGACGAATACAACTGTCTCGCTTGGGCGGTGGGGATCAACGATCACTCGATCTGGCCGGCAGCTGACTTGGCTGATTGGCCGCCGGACATTCCGACCGTTGATCGTTTGGCCGCGATTCTTACGTTTCTCCGACGATTGAAGTTTGAATTGTGCGACCATTTCGAATTTGAAGAGGGTTATGAGAAGGTCGCCATTTTGCTGGACGAGCATGGGCCGACTCACGTAGCGCTGCAGCTTGGCGATGGATCATGGACAAGCAAGCTCGGCGATTGGGAAGACATTAACCACACGACGCTCGACGTGCTTGAAGGTAGCCGCTATGGCACCGCCTCGTTAGCGCTGCGCAGGGTCAGATCGGTCTAGCGCGGCGCCAGCCGCCCCTTCCCACTCCCACCCTCGCCCGCAACCCTGCACCCATGGAGATGCAGCGGGCGCCGTTTCTGCGGGGGTACCAGGCGCGCACGCTGGGGGCGCTGGTGCGCGGGGTGGCGCGCCACCGTGGGGCGACTTTCACGGTGCTGTTCCCGCGGCAGGCGGGGAAGAACGAGGTCGCGGCCGCGCTGGTGGCCTATCTATTAAGGACGCACGCTCGGAGCGGCGGGACGGTCGTCGTCTGCGCGCCCACGTTTAGCCCGCAGGCCGAAATCAGCGTCGCGCGGCTGCGGCGCACGCTCGCCTACACCGAGCGGCTCTTCCCCGGGCCCGGCCGCGCGCGCATCACGGGCGCCACGGTGAGCGTCGGGAAGGCGGCGGCGACCTTCCTCAGCGCCGCGCCCGAGGCCCACGTGGCCGGCCACACCGCCTCAATCGCGCTCATCGCCGATGAGGCCCAGGAGATCGACGCCGGCTGGTTCGACCGCCAGTTCCGGCCGATGGCCGCTTCCACCGGCGCGCCCACGGTGCTCTTCGGGACACCGTGGGACGGCCGTTCGCTGCTGGACCGCGCGGTGGCGGCCAACCGCGCGCGCGACGCCGCCCAGGCCGGCGTCCGTTACCGCGACTGGCTCCCGTTCCACCACGAGGTTGGCTGGCGCGAGGTGGCGCAATCGAACCCGCGCTACGGCGACTACGTGCGTGCGGAGCGCGAGCGCCTCGGGCCTGGCCACCCGCTCTTCGCCAGCCAGTACGAGCTGCGCACCATCGAGGCCGCGAGCCGCCTGCTCTCGGCGGGCCAGCTCGCGCGGCTCGAAGGCGAGCACGAGCGCCTGGCCTCGCCGCGCGCGGGCGAGCGGTACGTGGCGGGGCTGGACTGCGGCGGCGAGGGCGAACGCGCCGATGCCTCGGTGCTCACCATCGCGCGCCTCCGCGAAGGGCGCTGCGAGGTGGTGCAGCACGCCCGCTGGCGCTCCGCGCGCTACGGGACCATGGCGGGCGATGTCGCGGCGCTGGCGCGGCAGTGGCGCTTCGAACGCCTGTGCGTCGATGCGACGGGGCTGGGCGGGCCGCTCGCCGCGCAGCTGGCGGAGGCGCTCGGGCCGCGCGTCGAGCCCGTGGTGTTCACGGCGGCCTCGAAATCGGCGATGGGCTACGCACTCATCGCCGCCGCCGAGACCGGGAGCCTCGCCTTCTACCGGGACGATGGCAGCGCGGAGGCGGCCGGCTGCCGCGCCGAGCTCGCCGCCTGCTCGGCCGACCTCCGGGCGGGCGGCGGGCTCCGCTGGGGCGCGACCCGCGGCCACGACGACTACGCCGCGAGCATGGCGCTCTGCCTGCAGGCCGCGCGGGACGCCGGGTCACCGCGCGTCGCGCGCGGGCGGTTCCGGGAGGCGTGACGGCGTGGGGGGCGTGACGGCGCGTGGGCGTGTGGGCGTGTGCAAACACCGCCTGGCCCGCGCCGATCGCGGCCCACTTCCCCCCGGTAGTCGTGGCCCTCTGGGGCCACGGGTCATGGATCCACACGTCCCGGGACCAGTGACCGGCGTTCGAATGCGGGCACACGTGGATCAGCGGGCAAGCGCAAAGCGCGAGACCGCGGCGACTGCAGCCACCCACCGCCACGGGCGCGAATCCCCTTTTCGTCCCCGGTTGTGGCGCCGCGACATCCAGGGCCCGAGTTCCCGGCCTGTGGGCGAATCGGGACGCCAGTGGATGCTCCGGCCGCGAATCGGCGGGAGTTCGCGTTTGGCCGCTTGCTCACGCGCGCGGTTCCGTTACGTACGCCCTCGGCCCTCGGAACTCCTGTGCGAGTGTTCCGGCGCTGGTACGGTCTCTCGTGGGAGGCTCGTTATCGCCGCTACGCCGTTGTCGCGATTCCATGTTCGCATATTGCGGGTTTCTCTCGGAAAGGACGGATATCGGCGTTAACCCCACGCTCGCTTACACGTTGTTTACCGGTAGTACGGAGAAGTGTGCCCGCCGCGAGGTGGGGCAAAAGGTATTGACCCTTGCTATTCGCATCGCTACCTTTCGCAAGACTTTACCGACGCCGCACCGATGCGGGCGTGGGTGATCGTGCGATCCCCGGCGCTGCAGGAGGCTCCGTGGCAGTACTCGCCACCTCCGTCGCCACCGCTTTCGTGGCCGCTTCACAGGCACCCGCTCAACCGGGTTCCCTTCCGCACCGGATGGGAACCCGTCCTTATGTTGAGCGATTCGTTGCTGTATTCGAGAACGCGAAAGGAGGGCGTGCCATCCGGCGCTGAGCCCCGGCGCAGGGCGACGCCTCGCACGAGGCAGCCCTGAGGGCGAGACGCGCAGGAAGAACGACCTGAAACCCGACGCTGCAATCGAGGGAAAGCCCGGACCCGCCAGGACCACGCGCCAGCGAACGGCGGCAGACGAGCGGGCGACCTCACCAGTACTACTGGACTCACTCCCAACCGGAGGAAGCCCAGCGCCCGCGAATCCGGGCGAGTCCGGACCATCTTTCACCTCCGCCCACGAAAAAAGGGCGGCCCCCGGGCAACCGGGGGGACCACAGTCAGTCAAACGACTGGAGAGGTAAACAACTTGAGTATTCAACCAGTCCATGTGGCGAAGTCGCGAAGGGGCCAACTCGGCTTCCTCGTTGCTCTCGCCGCGCTGCTGGTGGCGATGGGAGCCTGGTGGACATCCGCGTCCGCAACCTTCCCGGCAACCACAACCGCGATCGCCGCTTCGCCCGCCACCGTGGGCCCCGGCCAAACGGTGACCTACACCGCGACCCTCACCCTCACGAGCGGCGCCACCACTGGCGGCGTATCGTTCCAGTTCCCGGCAGTCCCCGGCTTCGTGCCCACCGGCATCACCGTGCCGGGCGGCTACACGCAGGGCACCTGCGAGACTAACCTCCTGGCCGACGGGCAGCTCACCGGGAGCGAGTGCGTTAGCGCCGCCGCTCTGACGGGTGGGCCCACCGGCACCGCCTACACCTTCGTGGTTTCTGGCGTTGCCAGCGGCGCCGGTCCTATTGCGCCGGTCACCGCGACCTGGGCTGATAGCGACGCCACCACCAAGACGGCCACCACCGTCGGCAATGTCGTGATCGACGCGACCGCTGGCAACAGCGTTTCGCCCGTTACGGCGCTGAACGCGGTTGGCGTGGCCGAGACGTTCACCTTCACCCTCCTGGCCAATGTCACCTGCGCGAGTGACACCACCAACGATTCCGACGTGGAGTGCACGCCGGCCGATGTCGGGCTCACTGGCGGCCTGACCCTCCTTTCGGGCCCGACGGTCGCCGACGGCGACATCGGGGACCCGAGCACCGTCTCCGTGACGGTCATCAACAACTCCACCGGCACCGGCACCGTCCTGCTGCACCTCAAGCAGCTCAATGTTGACGGGAACCTGGTCGCTGCCTTCGACAGCGCCGTCGGCACGAAGACCTATGCGGTCGCCGAACTGCGGCACATGGGAGACACCCCGGACGGCAACGTCGGCACCATCTTCCGGGGAGACACCTTCGGCGGGCAGGACGTGGTTAGCAACGTCCGCGGCTCGCGGCATGTTGTCTGCTCGGTCCAGGCGGACACCGGGATCAAGACGGCGCCGGGCGCCACGACGGAGATCGCTCCGGTCGCCATCCAGATCCCGCTGAACCTCCCGAACACGAACATCAACGTGGTGCCGGGCGGCGGCTACAACGGCCTGCAGCCGGTTGGCCCGCAGAGCCCGACCTTCACCGACCCGCAGATCTTCACCGGCAACGGCGACAGCCTGCAGTCGGGCGGCAACGGCGGACTCGATGGCGCGTCCTGCTTCTCGTGGGTCTCCACGGGCGCGGGCGACCAGGAGATCTCCGTTAGCTACGTCGGCGCCGATGGCGTGACCCCGTTCAACGTGAACTGGGACACGAACGCCAACGGCAACAACGAAACCAAAACGCTCGACGACGCGAATATCGGCAATGGCGGCGTCCGCGTGAACCGCGCGATCATCAAGGAATGGAACGTCCTTGAGAACAGCACCGTCACCCTCAGCGGCGGCGCGACGGGCACCGTCACCGGCAACGGCGCGACGGGCACCATCACCCGCAACATCGTCCTCACGCTGAACCCGGCAACGGGCCAGTACGTGGCGCCGTTCGTCAACATTTCGGATGTCTTCAACGGCAGCCACGTCACGCGGGCGAACAACGTCATCACGACGCCGCTCGCGGGGGTGAACTGGACGGCGGCGCTCAGCGGGTGTGGCTCGGTCTCGGGCGATTTGGCCGGGACGACAGCCCTCAGCGGTGAAAGCGTTGCCACCAACGGCACCGTGATCAACACCCCCGCCCTGGCCTTCAGCCCGCTCGGCAGCACCAACTGCACGCCTGGCTCCACGGCGACCATCACCTTCACGGGCAGCGAGCCCGGCCCGCAGGGGTCCGGCGTTGGCCTCACCGTGACGGAGACCGTGAACTTCACGTTCTCGGTCCAGGTCAGCCAGAAGAAAGTCCTCCTCGCGTGGGTCGGGCAGCGCATCATCATCGAAGCCGACTGGCGGATCCCCGCGGGCGACCTCAGCGACGGTGACCCCGTCGGGGTCTGCCCGATGGAGGACGGCCTCCAGCGCAGCGATGCCGAGTCGAACGGCTTCTTCGACACCACCTTCATCAAGGGCAGCGGTCCCGGCAACTTCGTCGCCGGCCTGAACGACGCCCCTGGGACTGGCAAGGCGCGCGTGCTCCTTAACGGCAGCGACGAGGCCGTCGTTGTCGACCAGGATGCCTTTGACAGCGCACAGCACAACGATGGCGATAGCGAGGACGATATCCCGCTCGGCCCGCAGGACAGCTGCATCAGCCGCGTCCTGTTCGAGTCGGAAGACCCGGGCCAGGTGGACATCGAAGCGTTCGTGACGCGCATCCACCCGAACCTCACGCTCGCTCCGGACGTCCAGTTCGGCGGGCAGCCGATCCCGAACGTTACCAAGCGTGCGTTCGTGATCTACTACATGAAGTTCGAAAGCGTGAAGCTCAGCCTCGTGACCCAGGTCTCGAAGGGTGCGCTCCACAACGCGACGAACGCCGACTTCGGTACGCCCGGCGCGGCCGGCGCGTTCACCGCGGGGAACCCGTGGGACGTCACCAAGGACGATGCCGACGGCGCGGCCGATTGGAACGTCTCCAAGGACCTCCTGGTCCGCGGCCGCGTCTCCGGTTGGTTCGTCAATGAGAATCCTTCGGGCCGCCCGCAGGATGCCACCGACCCGTACAACGTCCTCCCCGAAAACCGCTGGGTGATGCCTATTGACTGGGCAATGCTCGCCGGTGGCCCGAAGGACAATGCCGACGGTTCGACCGCAACCGGTACGGCGGAGCAGTTCCGCCCGTACTACGACATCATGATCGACCCGAGCCAGACGACCTGGGCACTCGGTTCGTACAACGGCGTGGGCTGCCCCGGCGTCCAGAGTGGTTCCGTCACGACGAATGCGCTCCTGACGAACACCGGCGCGACGTTCGCGGTGACCTCGATCTCCGGCATCAACGCCGGGACCTCGGTCTGCCTCGGCGGGGACACGACCGTGCGTGCGGCGACGCCTGGCGTCATCACCGATGCGTTCGGCAATGTCGTTGGCCTCAAGCTGACCGTTAACCCGGCGCTGGGCTCCGCGCCCGCCGCGGGTACGCAGGTCTTCATCGCCACGGGCGTGCCGTTCGAAGGCCCGCTCAGCCTCATCGACATCTGCGACGCTGCCCCGGCAGCGAACAACTGCCTCGCGGGCTCGAACGGCGGCAACGCCGGCGCGGCCCTCGCCAACTCGCCGTCCGACGGCTCCACCTCGTTCACTCGCGACACGATGCTGCGAGACGGCGACGTGGATATGTGGGACGCGCCAATGCCGGAGACCCCGGTCTCGGTGAAGATCCGCGGGACAGGCTTCATCAAGCAGGTCCTGAAGCAGTCGGTGTACTACCTTGGCACGCCGAACGTTGCGGCGCGCGCCAATGGTGGCGACCAGACGTATCCGAACCCGTACTACATCACCAACATCCCCGGCTCGCCGTTCATCCCGGCGGTCGTGAGTGGCGGTGGGTTCCTCTGGGACAGCTGGGGCGATGATGGCCCCGGCGGTAATGGGTTGGGTGTCTACCAGTTCTGGCAGTCCGTGAAGCTGCCGTCGGCGATTTCGACCTCGCCGGTCCAGGTGACTTCGGTCGCCGCGTGGCCGGGTGGGGCGACGCTCTCGCCGCTGCCGACCTCCACGGCGATCACGCCGGTTGCCAATGGCAACCGCATCTTCGCCGTGGCCTCGACGGCCGGCCTGGCCGTCGGCCAGCCGATCGTGGTGGGCGCGACGTCGACGACCGTGTCGGCGATGGGCTCCATCCTGAACGGTGTTGGCGGCTTCCTCGGCTTCTACGTCGAGACTGCAGCCACGCTGCCGGCCGTGCCGGTGCTTGGTACGCCTGTGTACACCGTCCCGACGGGCGGCTCGAACGCCGGCGTGAACAGCCAGGGCATTGGCGACGCGACGGTCAGCACCACTGACCTCGCCGAGCTCAACGCAATCCGGGCCGCGTATGTGGACCCGACGATCTCCCGTGACATGGTCGTCTTCAGCGACAACCACGGCGAGTTCATGGTCATCGCTAATGGTGACTTCAAGACCGACCTCTCGGCCTGCGCGGCGAACACCCTCGGTGGTGGCAAGCAGTGCAAGCAGGGTGATGCGGTTGGCAAGGGCACCATCACCGCGACTGCCGATTACCCGGACTTCCGGGGCAAGCACTTCCCTGTGGCCTCCAACAACGTCGTCGTGACGTGGACCTGGGCCGGCTACAAGGACGTGACGGTTGAGAACGACCCTGCCGGCAACACGCAGTTCAAGTACGTGGTCTTCCACGCGCTGGACCGCGACGGCTTCTGCGCCCCGACGCCGGGCACGGGCATGGTGCTGCTGCACCCGGTCCTGAGCTCGGAAGACGCTGTCCGGACGGTCGGCCTCGTTGACCCGGTGGAGAACGTCGACTTCCTCATCGATAGCGGCGACGGCATCATCGTTCTCCGGAGCGGTGGCCAGGCCGGCATCAACGACGGCAAGCAGTTCGCGACGGGTATTCCTACCTACTCGACGCTGCTCAACGACCCGGCCTCGACAGGCATCATCGAGTTCCCGCTTTCGCCGCTTGCGGCCGCGGGTGCCGCCGATGAGTGTCAGGCCTGGGTGAAGATCTCGAACAGCCTGCTTGGCATCGTCGACGTGCTCGTCATCGCCAAGGATGACGAAGGCAACATCGGCTTTGACAAGATCATCGACCTCCAGGGGACAGCGTCGTTCACCTTGAACTTCCGCTGGAGCCTGATCACGTGGACCGGCGCCGATAAGGTCCCTGTCAGCGATGCACTCGCGGGCAAGGGCGCCAACGATGCCGGCAACGACATCTCCGGGGAGGTGACAGCCGTCTACGGCTGGGACGCCCCGGGCCAGAACTGGCTCGGGTACTTCCCGAACGGTGTCAACGTCCCAGGCGCCAACGACCTGGTAACGCTCACGAACGGCGCGGCCTACTGGATTGCCATCAATGGGCCGGGCTCCGTCACCTGGACGATCGCGACCAACGTCGGCAGCTAACCCTGCCGGGCAACTCGCCAGGCGCTCCCTTCTCCGCTCGCGGGGAAGGGGGCGCCTGGACCGAGTCCCTCGCAAGGTGAGCCAAGGACAATGGCCGTAGACAGAGGAATGGAGCTAGCAAGCATGACCAAAGTAATGAGGATGCTCGCCGGAGGCGGTCTTGCTGCGGTGTTCGGAGTGATGCTGCTCGGGTTCAGCGGGGCGTTCAGCGCCCATGAAGCCCGCGCGGAATCGCCTCCGAACCCGCCGTCCCGCTTTGCCGGTTCGGTCCTCGTCGATGGCGCCGCGCCTCCGGCGGGGACGTCTATCGAAGCGCGTGTCGGGAGCGCGACGTGCGGCGTAACCACGACGTTTAACGCGTCGGGGCAATCCCGCTACACGATCGATGTCCCCGCCCTGGACCCGGGGGCAACCCCGAACTGCGGTACGGATGGCGCTACGGTGACCTTCCTTATCGGCGGCAAGCAGGCAGCGCAGACGGGCAGTTGGGCGAACTACAAGCTCACCGAACTGAACCTGACGTACACGACGCCTCCGACGCCCACGCCGGCGGCATCGGCCAGCCCGTCGCCCACGCCGAAGCCCCCGGCGACGGGTAGCGGCACCGTGGGCAGCAGCGACTCGTCGCTGTCGTGGACGTTCGCGGCCCTCGGCCTCGGCGCCCTCGCCTTCGGCGTTGGCGGCGCGGTCGTCGCCCGCAAGCGCAGCTAACCCGGCGCAGCAAACAACCGAAAGGGCCCCGGCAACGGGGCCTTTTTGAGTTCCGAGTTCCGGGAAGTGCTGAGTGCTGAGTCCTGAGTGCTGAGGGCCGCCTGTCGAAGTGGAAGTAAGGGGGCGTGGGCGTATGGGGGATGAGATCACGCCCCACGCCGCGACGCCGCCACGCCGTCACGCCCACACGCCGCCACGCGCCCACGCCGTCACGCCCCACGCATGCTATCCTGCCATCCCGATGCCCGGCCGCACTCCCAGGCCACCGACCCGCGTGCTCATCGCCCGCCACGGCCAGACCGAGAGCAACCGGGATGGGCTCTTCTGCGGCCAATCGGAGACGCGCCTGACGGAGCTGGGCCGCTGCCAGGCAGAGGCGCTCTGCCGGCGCGTCGCCGCCGTCCCCATCGCCGCCGCCTACACCAGCGATTTGGCCCGCGCGATGGAGACGGCCGCGATCGTGCTCGAGGGCCGCGCCATCACGCCGCAGGTGGACCCGGACCTGCGCGAGATCCACTACGGGGAGTGGGAGCTGCAGAAGGAGCGCGCTATCTCCCGGCTGTCGCCTGAGCAGGTGCGCCTGATGCGTGCTGAGGACCCGCGCTGGCAGCCGCCGGGCGGCGAGACGCTCGCCGCCGTCCGGAAACGCACGTACGCGGCGCTGAAGCGTATCCTCCATCGCCACGAGCACGAGGCGGTGCTGCTCGTGAGCCACGGCACCGCGATCCACTGCCTCATCGCCGAGACGCTGGCCATCGCCGAGACGCACACGCTCCGTCTCACGGTGGCGAACTGTGGCCTCTCGGAGGTGATCATCCGCGGCGGCAAGCCGGCCGTCAGCTACATCAACGATACCTCGCACCTCGCCGGCCTCGCCGTCACGGGGGCCGATTGACTGCGCAGGCGCGGCGATGATCCCCGTCGGCGATACCGCGCGCTCGCGGAGCACCCCGTGGGTGACTTGGGTCATCATCGCCGTGACCGTAGGCGCGTTCCTGCGGATGCTCACCCTCAGCGACGCGCTCGCGCCCAACCCAGGCACCCAGCTCCAGCAGTTCGATGACCAGACGAACGGCATCTGCTACGGCTACCGCACGGCGCCGACCGCCCTCGACCGTTTCTACTGCCGCTGGTCGTTCCAGCCGCGGGAGTGGTTCGATGCGGCAAGCGGCAAGACGTTGCCGCCCGCCGATTCGCGTGTGGCCGTGTTGTTGACTATTGTGACGGCGATCTTCCTCCACGCCGGCTGGCTGCACATCCTGGGGAACATGCTCTTCCTCTGGGTCTTCGGCGATAACGTCGAGGACCGCATGGGGCACTTCGGCTACCTGCTGTTCTATCTCGTCGCGGGAGTGGTCGCGGGGCTGACGCAGGCGTTCATCAACCCGGATTCGGTGACGCCCGTGGTGGGTGCAAGCGGCGCGATCGCGGGCGTGCTCGGGGCCTATATCATCTGGTTCCCGCGCGCGACGGTGCGGGTGATCATCCCGTTTTTCATCCTGATCTTCATCCCCCTGCCCGTGCCGGCCGTCGTGATGATCGGGCTCTGGTTCCTGCAGAACCTGCTCTCGGGAGTTGCGACGCTCGGGAACGTCAACGCCCCCGATGCGGGGGTGGCGTTCTTCGCGCACATCGGCGGGTTCGTGTTCGGGGCGGCGCTGGTGCTGCTCGTCCTGAAACCCCTCGGCCGCGGCGCCCCCCGCTGGCCCGAGCGCTGACGCCAGCAGACGCACAGCGCCACCGGGCGGGCCATCAGCACCGCGCGAATGAGCAAGCGGCCTCAATCGAACTTGAGGCGCTATGCCCCCGGGTCGCCCCAATCGCTCAGGAACTCGACGCGGTTAGCGATGTCGCGCCCGTCCAGTGTCCGCGCGAGGCGCTCGAGTCGTCGAATCGTCTCTCCGATGCCGAGCGACTGCTGTATGCCGATGACGATCCCCCCGTGGGTTTCGGCCGATCGGAGAAAGGCCGCGTGCAGCCGAAGGAAGTCCGCGCGGTTGAACGTGACGAAGCACCGCCCAGATTCCGTTGAGTAGCGAAGTTGCGCTTCGTCGCTAAGCCCGAGCCGAGCGTGTGCCTGGACTGACTCTGCATCGATGCCCAGCCGCCGGAGACCCGCGAGGACGGCACCGGACATACTGTCCTCGTCGAAAAGGAAGGCCAGCACCTAATCGCGGCGCTGCGCGGCCGTGGCCTGGGGCGAACGCCTATACTCGGCCTCCAGCCGCTCGCCCTCCCGCTCGTCTTCGGCGATGCGCGCATCGATGGCGGGCCGGTTGGCCAGGTAATAGGCGATGGCGGCGTGCATGTGGCTGAGCGGGATGTGGGGGAACTCTTCGTGCAACTGCTCGGCGCTCATGCCGCCGTTGTAGTAGATGGCCACGGCCTGCACCGTCATCCCTGTCCCGGCGATGCACGGCTTGCCCCCGTGCAGGTCCGCCCGGGAGTAGATGAGCGTGCCGATATCGACGGGCGAACCAGTGGCGGCCATGCAAGCAGCATACCAGCCCCGGCGCGTGACGGAACCGCGCGCGTAAGCAAGCGGCCAATCACGGACTCCAACTGACACCGCCCCGGGCCTGCCCGCCGAGCGTCCAACGGCGGCCTCTCGCCCTTCATGGATTCTTGGGCGGCATGTGCTTCAATACACGCATGGGAATCTCATTGTTTGCGCAGCTCGGCCTGCCGATCCTCATGGCCGTCGGCGCCGTGATGGCCTGGCGCATCAGCAAGCGCGAAAACGTCCGCGACAGCAAGCCCTCCGAATGGAAGGACGACTCGCTCGACGACTGGCGGCGCCAGCGTGACGCCGCGATCGAAGCCGAGCGCCAGGCGCGGCTGGCGAACCCGGGCGCCACGCACGAGGGCGGCGAACGCGATGCCGAAGGCGACGTGAAGCGCCACCAGCGCCTCGGGGGATAGCCAGGGGGCTCGGGGCTGAGGGGCGGAGGGGTGAAGGGGCCGCGACGGCGCCAGCCGGTCCTGGCGCCCGATCGACTCGGAACTCGGAACGCGGAACTCCTCTGCTACCATGGTCGTTCATCCCTTGCGGCGCTTCGCCCTCCGGGAGGAATCGAGCCCTATGACCGCGACCATTGACGAGTTGCTTACGCGCGTTTCGAAGCCCGCCCGCTACACCGGCGGCGAGTGGAACAGCATTACCAAGGACTGGCGCACGGCCACGCTTCGTGTCGCTTTCGCCTACCCGGACGCCTACGACATCGGCATGTCGAACATGGGCATTGGCATCCTCTACGACATCCTCAACAAGATCGATGACGTCACCGCGGAGCGCGTGTATGCGCCGTGGGAGGACATGGAGGCGGAGATCCGCCGTGAGGGCCTGCTCCTCTGGAGCCTCGAAAACCGCCGCCCGTTGCGCGATTTCGACATCCTCGGGTTCACACTCCAGTACGAGCTCACCTATTCGAACATCCTCAACATGCTCGATCTCGGCGGTATCCCGGTGTTCGCCGGCCAGCGCACCGATGACCATCCGCTGGTCATCGCCGGGGGCAGCGGCGCCTTCAACCCGGAGCCGCTGGCGCCCTTCATCGACGCGTTCTTCCTCGGTGAAGGCGAAGACGCCGTGGTCGAGCTGGTCGACCGGTTGCGCGAGTGGAAGCGCGCCGGCACGCCGCGGGCGGAGCGCCTGCGCGAGCTGCTGACCATGCCGGGCGTGTATGTGCCGTCCTTCTACGAGGCTCGCTACGACGATGCCGGCCACTTCGCCGCGCTCGAGCCGCTCGTGCCCGGCGCGCCGCGCACCATCACGCGCCGCATCGTCGAGGTGCTGCCGCCGCCGCTCGTGAAGCCCATCGTCCCGTTCCTGCAGACGATCCATGACCGTGCCGCGGTCGAAATCCAGCGCGGCTGCACCCAGGGCTGCCGCTTCTGCCAGGCGGGCATGATCTACCGTCCCACGCGGGAGCGCAGCCCCGAAGAGGTCGTCGAAGCCGCCCGTGCGCTGATGGCGAACACGGGCTACGACGAGCTGTCGCTACTTTCACTCAGCACCACCGACCACAGCCAGATCGTGCCCATGATCGAGGGCCTCACCTCCACCTTCCCCGAGCTGAAGGTCGGCATCCCCAGCACGCGCGTCGATAGCTTCTCGGTCGATGTCGCGAACGCTGTGGCGAAGGGCAAGCGCCACACGCTCACGCTCGCGCCGGAGGCCGGGAGCCAGCGGCTGCGCAACGCCATCAACAAGCTCGTGAGCGAAGACGACCTCCTCGGCGCGGCCGAAAACGCCTTTGAACGCGGCTGGACAGGCGTGAAGATGTACTTCATGGTCGGGCTGCCCACCGAGACGATGGAGGATGTGGCGGGCATCATCGAGATGGGCCAAAAGGTGAAGGCCATCGGGCGGCGCCACATGGGCGGCCGTGCGCGGGTGCGTGTGAGCACGAGCAATCACGTGCCGAAGGCGCATACGCCCTTCCAGTGGGCGCGCCAGGACACCGCCGAAGAGTTGCTCCCCAAGCATCAGCTCCTGCGCGACGGTTGCCGCGCTTCGGGCGTCGAGTTCAGCTGGAACGACCCGCGCGACAGCTTCCTCGAATCGGTGCTCAGCCGCGGCGATCGGCGCGTTGGCCAGGCCATCTACGAAGCCTGGCGGCACGGCGCGAAGTTCGACGCCTGGAGCGAGTATTTCCAGGACGCGACCTGGCGGACGGCGTTCGAAACCGTTGGCGTCGACCCCCACTGGTTCGCGCACCGTGAGGCCGACACGCGGGAGCCGCTGCCCTGGGACCACATCGATTGCGGCGTAACGAAGAGCTACTTGCGCGGCCAGTGGCGCGATGTGCACAACACGCACACCGTCGCCGATTGCCACCACGGCGCCTGCAACGTCTGCGGCATGCAGAGTTTCGACGCGCTCAATGGCGAAAAGGGCGTGCGCGACTGCACGGTGAAGCTGGGCAAGCTCGTCGAGCTCCGCCGCGGCGCCCGCAAGTACGAGGGCGAGGCGCTGGAGCTGGTGTAGCGGCGCCGGCCGGCGCCCGGTCACGGCTGGAGTCCCGGCCATTGGCGAATGGCCAATCGCTAATGGCCATACTGCTTGCACACGCTTGAGATATCCTGCAAGGTACGGGTGGCGGGTGCCGGAGTTCGGCTCCCATGGACGCAGGCTGGCGCCGCACGCGTGCGGGTCTCGTGTTGCTGATCGTGCTGTCGGCATCGTTGTTCTCCGCGGCGCGCGTTTCCCCCGGCGAGCAGGTGGAACGAGTCGCGGCTAGCAATCCATCGTCCCTCGTGACCCCAAGCACGGTCATCGAAGTGAGCGCCACGGGCGGCGAGCCCGCGCCGGCCGAGCCACGTACGCTCACGCCCGGCGAAGACGATGCCCTGCGCCAGGCCGTCGAGGATGCACTTGGCGGCGACATCGCGCACTACGGCGTGGCCGTCCGGCGGCTCGGCGATGGCGCCGGCATCGAGATTGGTGCGGAGCGCGTTTTCTATGCCGCGAGCCTGTTCAAGCTTGCAGTGCTGTACGAGACCGAGTTGCGCGCAGCCACCGGCGACCTCGACCTCGACGGCCCCCTGCATCTGACAGATGCCGACTTCGAAGAGGATCTCGGCACGGCAGGGCTGCTCGACCTGGATGGCGCCGGCGCCATCCCCATCCGTTCGGCGCTCAATGCCATGATCACCCACTCCGATAACGCGACGGCGGTGGCGCTGCTCCACCTCAACGGCGGCGCCGCCATCGACCAGACCCTCGCCGGGCTCGGCCTGGCGGACACTTCGGTGAACACTACCGACCTCCCGACGACGGCGCGCGACATGGCGCGGCTGATGGCGGCGATTGTCCGCGGCGATGGCGTCACCGGCGCCGGCCGGGACGAAATGCGCGACCTGCTCCTCGGCCAGGAGACGCGCTCGGGCATCCCCGCCGGCATCCCGGCCCGCGTGGCGGTGGGCAACAAGACCGGCACCTGGGAGGGCGCCACGCACGACGTCGCCTTCGTCGAGGCGCCGGGCGGGACGTATGTCATTGCGGTGCTCTCGGACCGGGGCTGGGACTGGGCGCCGATCGCGCGCGTCAGCCAGGCGGTGTACGAGGTGCTCTCGGGCGGCGGGTAGTGGCGAAGAGGCTGAGAGGCTTGGGGACTCACGGGCTCGCGAACTGCGACACGGCGACCGCTACCTCCCGTTCGGCCGTTCGTACCGGACCATCAGGATTCGCTCGGGCCGCTTCTTGTTGACGAGCCATGTAAGGAGGGCGAACGAAATCTCCACGAACCCGCTGGCCAAGGTCCCGCCGCCCCCGCCCCCGTTGACCGGCAATTTGCCCGGCCGCGTCCGCTTCTCGACGACGATCCAGCCGTCCTCCCACATCTTCGCGCGACCGCGCTCGAACTCCTTCGGGTGGAAGTATTCCTGCCACTTCGACTCGATCCTGGCGCCCACGCTCGATCCTTCCGCCGTCGAATCATACGGCCTCAGCCCCTCAGTCCCTCAGCCCCTCAGCCCCTCAGTCCCTCAGCCCCTCAGTCCCTCAGCCCCTGCACTCTAGACACTGGCCGCTGGCTTCGCCACGCTGGCAGATGTGCCATTCGCTGAACGCCTCTTTGCCGGCGGGCTCCCGGTCGCTCTGGAAATAACGCCGCCCCAGCGGCCGCTGCCTCAGGTGCTGCTGCGCCGGGCGCGGCTGCTCGGGCCGTGGGCCGCGGCGGTCAACGTGATCCAGCGGCCGGGGCGCCAATCGAGCCTCGCCGCCTCGTGCGAGCTGCGCGCCGCGAGCATCGAACCCGCGTGGCACCTGGTCACGCGCGGGCTCGCACGCGACCAGCTCGCCGCCGACATCGCAACCGCGCGCGCCGCCGGGATCGCGCAGGTGCTCTGCATCCGCGGCGACCACGCCGCCCCCGACGAGGCCGGCGGGCTCACCATCCGCGACGCTATCGCATTCGCGAGCGAAGCCATGCCGGGCGCCTGCATCGGCGCGACCCTGAGCCAGTACGCCCCGGACCCGGACGCCGCCATGCGCAACCTGCTCCCCAAGCTCAAAGCGGGCGCGACGTACATCCAGACGCAGCCCGCCTGGGATGCCGAGACCCTGCGCCCGGCGGTCGAGCGCGTGCGTGCGGCCGCTCCCGGGACGAAGGTGGTGGCGATGGCGATGCCCCTGCTCTCGCTCGACGCGCTTGAGAAGTTGGAGGCGCGGCTCGGGATCGCGCTGCCCGGCGCTGTTCGCGCAGGTATCGGCGAAGACGGCGCGGGCGCCTGGCCGGCGTTCGCGGCCACGGTCGCCAACCTCGCGCACTCGGGGCTCATCGACGCGCTCGCCATCATGACCTTCGAAATGGACGCCACGCCCGAAATGGGCGAACGGATCTGTGCCGCGCTCGCCGCGGCGGGCCTGCAGCCGGAGGTGGGCTAGCAACCGCGGCTGTCGCGCGAAGGGTGTCTAATGGCTAGCAGCTATCAGCTAACAGCTACCTGGAGTTCCCGTGGACGACCTGATCGAACAACTCGCCGCCACTCCCCGGACGCTGGCGCTGCTCGTGGTCGAGGCGAGCGATGCCCGGCTGGACGCGGCGGCCGACGGCGCGTGGTCAGCGCGGACCATCCTCGCGCACCTGCGCGACGACGAGTACCTGTGCATGCGCGCCGCGCTCGAACGTATGCTCGCCGAAGAGGTCCCGCTCGTGCATTTCATCGATGGCGCGGACTGGGAGCCGCGGCGCAACTGCAGCCGCGACCGCAAGGACCTGCTGCTGGCGGATTTCGCGCTCCAGCGCCAGGCGAGCCTTGGCATCCTGCGTGGCCTTCGCCCGCAGGATTGGCAGCGCACCGGCGTCCGCGACGGCGGCACATTCACCATCGCCGACCTCGCCGCCGCCTGGGTCCGCCACGACGCCGCGCACATCGTGCAGCTCGAGACCGCCCTCGGCGAGACACTCGCGGGCGTCATCGAACGGCGCGCCCGGCCGGCGGAGTAACATGCCCGCCGCCCCGCGACTTGCGGGGTATGTCGCGCCTCGCGCATAGTGCGGCGACACGTTGTTACGAGGGTTGTGCATGGGACCGTTGTCTGGAATCAAGATTATCGAACTCGCGGGGATTGGCCCGGGGCCGTTCTGCGCGATGGTGCTCGCCGACCTCGGCGCCGATGTCATTCGCATCGACCGCGCCGCCAACGTCCCCGCTGAGGCGCCATCGAAGCCGCCGCGGGACCTGCTCCTCCGCAGCCGGCCGAGCGTCGGCGTGGATCTCAAGGACCCGAAGGGCGTCGAGCTCATCCTGCAGCTGGTCGAATCGGCGGACGCGCTCATTGAAGGCTTCCGCCCCGGCGTGATGGAGCGGCTTGGACTCGGGCCGGATGTGTGCCTGAAGCGCAACGAGAGGCTCGTCTTCGGCCGCATGACGGGCTGGGGGCAGGAGGGCCCGATGGCGCTGGCCGCCGGCCACGACATCAACTACATCGCCCTCAGCGGCGCGCTCCACAGCATCGGCCGCAAGGGCGAAGCGCCGGTGCCGCCCCTGAACCTCGTCGGCGATTTCGGCGGCGGCGGGCTCCTGCTCGCCTTCGGCATCGTCACGGCGCTGGTCGAACGCGCAGCCTCGGGCAAGGGCCAGGTGGTGGACGCGGCGATGGTCGACGGCGCGTCGCTGCTGATGACCATGTTCTACGGGATGTGGAATGGCGGCGCCTTCAACGACGCGCGCGGTTCCAACTTGCTGGACACCGGCTCGCACTTCTACAACACGTACGAGACTTCGGACGGCAAGTGGATCTGCCTCGGCTCGATCGAGCCGCAGTTCTACGCCGAGATGCTGGAGCGCACAGGGCTCAAAGGCGAACCGCTGCCGCCGCAGATGGACCAGGGCAAGTGGCCCGAGATGCAGGAGCGGCTCAAGGCGCTGTTTATCACGAAGACGCGCGACGAGTGGTGCGCGCTGCTCGAAGGCTCGGACGCCTGCTTCGCACCTGTCTTGACGCTCGCGGAATCGACCCGGCACCCCCAGAACGTGGCGCGCAAGACGTTCGTGGAGGTCGCGGGGGCGATGCAGCCGGCGCCGGCGCCGCGCTTCAGCCGCACGCCGGGCGCAATCAGCCGCCCGCCGTCGCACCCGGGCCAGGATACGGACCCGGCGCTGAAGGCGTGGGGCGTCAGCGAAGCCGCGATCGCGGACCTGCGCAAGGCCGGCGTGGTGAAATAAAGGGGCTGAGGGATCAGGTGCTGGCGTCCCTGTAAATGGCGCTCCACTGCTGGACTGGCTGCGGGCGTTTGGGCTGCCGCGGGACGGGATCCGTTGGGGTTGGTGTTTGGCCGCTTGCTTACGCGCGCGGTTCCGGTACGGGCGGGGTCCCGCACGGTGCTACCACCCGCCCGCGGCGCGCGCACGCTGCGTTTCCAACGGATCCATGCCGCCGTCGTCCCAGACTCTCATGAAGCATCCCTCAACTGGACAGCGCAACAGTTTTGGATGCGCTCTGAGGAACGGACGCATGCAAGCGGTTCCGCACGCGGGACACTACACCCGGCCCGTTTCGCCATAGGGGTAGAGGTATTTGCTGGCGAAGCCGCAGTCTGGGCAGTAGAACCCGAACCGCCGGAAGCGGTTGATGATCCGCTGGAACATCGTGGCAGCATAGGTCGGGCATGGTGAGCGCCGGCTGAGTGCTCGGGCACGGGGACGGGTCTGCGGTTGCCGCGGGGAGGGATCGGATGGAGTTGGTGTTTGGCCGCTTCCTTACGCGCGGGGTTCCGTTGCGTGAATCGAGAGCCCGTCAGGCCGCGGGGTCGGTGGCGCGGCGGCGCGGCTGGGTGGCGGCGGCTGCCGGGCCGACGATCGTTGACGCATGGCGGCGTTCGGTTTCGCTGATGCGAGGCGGCTTGCGGAGCAGCGGCGTGAGCCACGCCTGCGCCGCGGCGGCATCGTCGAACGCGTGCAGCGCATCCGGGGCGCCGGAGAAGCGCATCAGGCGCTCGGCGAACGCGCGCTGGCGGCCGCCGATCAACGCGACCTGCATCCCCTCACGCAGGCGCGACGCGACCGCGGCCGCGACCACCAGCATGCCGCCCGGTCCGCGCCGGACGGCCGTCAGGTCGCAGGAGATGGCCCAGATGGAGCCCGCCTCGGCGAGCGTGAAGCCTTGCGATACGGCTCGCAGAGCCTCGGCGGTGGTGACCCGCCCCGTTAGCTCGACCACGAGCAAGTTGCGGACGCTGTCCACGCGAATCGAATACATGCCGTCGTTCTCCGCGCCCCGATTGAGAACATTCTCGCCAAGGAAGGCGTCCTTAACACTCGGGAGGATCCCCTAGATCTGTGTTAGTAACTTGCTTCAAACCCGCGATGGACCCCGGAAGGGCGAGGGCGCACAGCGACCTCACAGCGGCCCCTCAGCAGATTCGCGAGGCGCTCGGCGACGGTCGCGAGCCCGGCCTCGGGCACGCGCGGGACAAGGACGATTTCGCCATCGAGGACGCCGAGCTCGTCATAACCACGAGCGAAGCGCCGGACCAGCCAGGCAACTTCAAAACGCAAGAGGCCGGTGGCTGGCCGCACTGTCAGCATTCCCGGCAGCTCTGGCGGCGGGTGCAGGATAGGCAGCGCGGTCTCGCCATCCCATTCGCGCACGCCCATGTAGCCGCGCCCGGCGCGCACGAGCGCCGAGGTGAGCTGCTGCGGTGTCAGCGGGAGCGTGAGCCAATCGGTGGCGCCGGCACGGAGCGCCGCCAGCAGCTCGCCGTGGCTGCTGAGGGCGGCGAGGACGATGCGCCCGAGCCGGGCCGTGCCATCGGCGCGGATGACGCGCTCGGCGCGCCCGGCGCCGGCCTCGACCAGCAGCACGCTGGCGCTGGCCGCCCCGAGCGCGACGTCCATGCCCTCGCAGGCTTGCTTGATGGCAGCCCTCGACGCGTGGTCGCTGACAATGGCCTGGACGCTGAGCCCGCGCAGGTTGGGGTGGAGCCACTCGCCGTAGCCGCCATCGATGGCGCGGCCCGATTGCCCGCGCGCGGAGCGGCCATCGCTCGCGAACGCGCCCAGCCACGCCTCACACGAACGGCAGACGCGCAGCGGCAGCATCGAATCGCCGCGTGTGACGGGCGCGATGCATTCGACCAGCGCCTCGGCGGTGGCGGTGCCGTGGCAGACCTGGCACTGGTCGCCGAAGACGAGCGCGCGGCCGTTCGTGGAGGGGACGCCGAGGAGCGGGGTGGGGCCCGGCGTGCGTGTCCCCCCGAGGACACCGCGCAGCCAATCGAGGCAGCCGCCGCAAAGCGGGTGGCGCCAACCAGGGACGCCATCCGCGCCGGGTATCGGCCGCGCCTGCAGCGCGCACACGGGAGCGGCCTTGCCGCAGCAGTGACAACCAGAGGCGGGCATGGGTAATTATCGGCGCGCGGCCGGTGCGCCTGAGGGATGGCTGCGATCGCTCAGGCGCAGAGCTCTTCGAACGCCAGCCGGTAGCTGTTCACGAGCGACCGCACGAATGCGGCCTGCGCCTGGTTGAAGGCGCCGGCAAGGAGGTGCAGGGTCGCGCGGTCCTCGTCCTCTTCGAACCCCACGACCTCGTATGGGAGCACGGCATCGAAGGCGTCGACGTGCAGCAGCACCTCGACCGTCTCCGGGCGCCCGATCGGCTGGCATTCGATGCGTAGGCCCCGTGCCGAGACATCGGTGACCGTACAGGGTTGCGCACTGCGGATGCCGGGCACGCGGAGGTGGGCGGCGATGCTGGTCGGGTAGCGCGGGTCGCCGCGCGGTTCCCAGGGTGTCCACTGCGCGGCGGCTTTGAACACCACCACCCCATCGCGCGCGGTGACGGCGCGGGCGCTCCGCGCCCAGAGCCCGCCCTGGTGCATCAGGAAGAGCGCTTCGTCTCCGGGCCGCCACTCGTCCCAATCGCCGATGCGCACGGCGAGCACGCGGTCGCGCGAATCGGCGACCACCGCTTCGCGCCGCTCGGATTGGGACGGCTTCGTGCGGACGACAAGCAGCTCTGCCCCCGGCCTTACCTCGTTCAGAATGGCGCTCATGCCACCATCATCGGCTGGCATGGGCCGCGGCATGAGGGCCACAACGCAGAACGATGCTCCCATACGGGTACGACGCCGAATCTGCCGCGTTCGGCGCCATCACTCCGATTACGCAGGCTCGATCGTCACGGTCAGGCCGCGGCCTTCGAGCGCGGCGCGGTAGTGTTCGGCCGCCTCTTTGGGGCAGGTGATCACCGTGGCCTCGCCGTGGTAGTGCGCCGTGAACATGATTTCGATCGCTTCCTCCGGTGTCAGCGATTGCACGCAAGCAAGCAACGAACGGACGACGTGGTCCATGCTGTTGTGCTCGTCGTTGTGGAGGATCACAGCCCACGGCGGCAGGACGCGTGTCAGCGTGTCCGTGTCGAACTCAACGGTGGGCGTCGCCGGCGCGGCCATCCGCATACAGTAGTGCTTGGCTCCTGCACCGGTCATCCCCGCGAACCCCCGGCGGTGGCCGAAAAGCGAAGGTGCTGAGATAGTACGGCCGACGACCCAGCCGGTGGCGCGGAGTGGACATTGTCGCAATCGTTCATCGCACTGCGCGACCGTGGCCGCCAACGCCACGTGAACCAGGACCAGGCCGTGGCCGAGCGGCTGGCAGGGGGCTTCATCCTGCTCGCGGTGGCCGATGGCGTCGGCGGCGCGCGCGCGGGCGAAGTCGCCAGCGAAGAGACCATCCTCCAGTTGGTGAAGACGTTGCGCGGCGAGGACATCGCCCGCGACACGGCGGGCGCGTTGAGCCGCGCCATCGTCAGCGCCAACGAGCGCGTCTATGGGCTCTCGGCCGCGAACGCCGACTTCGCCGGGATGGCGACCACGCTGGTGGCGGCGCTCGTGCGTGAAGGCGAGGCGTGGGTGGCGAACGTCGGCGATAGCCGGGCCTACCTCTGCTCGGGCGGCCGCCTGCGCGCGCTCACCGAGGACGACAGCTGGGTGATGGAGCAGGTGCGTTCGGGTGCGCTCTCGCGCGAGGAAGCCGAGCGCAGCCCTTTCCGCAACGCCATTACGCGCGGCATCGGCGTCGAGGAACGCCTGGTCATCGAAGCGGTCGAGAGCATCACGCTCGCGCCCGGCGATGTGCTGCTGCTCTGCTCGGATGGGCTCTACCGGATGGTGGACGACGGCGCGCTGCTGGCGGAACTGCAGTCGCAGGCGCCCGAGCAGGCAGGGAAGCGGCTGATCGAGCTCGCGAACCAGGGCGGCGGGATCGATAACATCGGGATTGCGGTCTACCGGCAGGAGTAGCCGGCAAGGCTTCGGGCGCCGCTAGGCCTCGCGGGCGCGGGCGACCGGCCCGAGCGCCCGCTCCACGATCGCGAGCAACTCCTCCGCGGCGAACGGCTTCTGGACGAAGAAGGTGGCGGGGGTGCGCGCGGCGAACTCGGCCGGCCCGTCGGCGCTGTAGCCGCTCATGAGGACGACGGGCAGTTCCGGCCAGCGCTGGGCGATGGCGCGGCGCAACTCGATCCCGGATTCGCCGGGCATCACGACATCGCTGATGACAAGGTCCGCGCGCTGGGATTCGAGCACCGTACGCGCTTGGGCCGCATCCGCCGATTGCAGCACGGAATACCCCTGGGTTTTCAGGAGGCGCGCAAGCATCACGCGGACCGGGTCGTCGTCATCGACGACGAGGATCAGTGCGGGCACGGGCCACCCTTTCCTTCCTGCATCCCGGCACAACCACCGTCCACGGCAGCCGGTGGCGTACAGGGTGCCTCCCCCGGACGCGACGTGGATCCTCGGCCCCGATGCGCTGATTGTCCGCTCTTTCGGTCGCGGCCAGCATCGGGTAATTCCCTTATAGGAACCCGCGGCCGGAAGCTGGGCGACTTGCCAAACTATAGCAATACCGCGCGTTAGGCGCGGGTAACGTTGCCTCAGATGGTGTCCGCCAACTAGTATCGGAACACCCTCGGGGGATTACTCTTATGCGCTTTGTCTGGACCGTGATCAGCGCGGCCATCCTCCTGTTCCTGCTCTACCTCCTGCTGGGCTGGTTCGTCGATGGCTACTTCGGCGGCAACATCGTCCCGGACCGCGCCGTCCCCGATGCCTGGGCCGCACCGGACAGCTGGTCCGAATGGCGCGATATCGTCATCGTCTTCATGGGCCTGTTCTGGGTGCTCGCCGGCATTCTTGCCGTCGCGCTGGTGCTCGTGCTCATCCTGCTCGTTGTGACGGTGAGGCGGCTCCTCAGGGAGAACGTCGCCCCGGCGGTGGATTCGCTGAAGGAATCGCTCGATAACGTCAAGGGCACCACCGAGTTCGCCGGCGAGACCGTCGTTTCGCCAATCATCCGCGTGTACTCTGTCGTGAGCGGCGTCCGCAGCGGCATCGGCGCGATTGGCAACCTGCCCAACCGCATCCGCGGCCGCAAAAAGAGGAGCAAGCGATGACCGATGAGGTGAACGGCCAGACCACGGAGCCAATCTCCGCGCCCTTCGGCGAGGCCGTCCCCATGCGGCCCATCAGGCGCGAGAACGCGCTCTTCGCGTGGGCGCGGGCCATCGTCCTTGGCGTGCAGGACACGGCGAAGGACGTCGTCGATGAGGGCCGCCGCGGCGCCCACGAAGCGTACGATGCCTACTGGCGGCGCTACGAAGCGAAGACGAAGCACCGCCGCCGCTGAGATTCACGATATCCGATTCGCGATTTCCCGGTTGCGCGTGCGTGGGCCATGCCGCCACCGCCCGATCGCGTAGCGATCATGTAACGCGCCGCATACTCGGATCCTTGAGATTCGCGGCAGTTCCCGGCTACCATCGCTCGCAAGGAGTTCGGGGTGGCACGGCGGCAGGCACGGGCGCGCACGGTAAGACCTTCGGGGGCGGGACGGTCCACGGCCACCCCCGCTCTAGCCGCGCCAACGCGAGCGCCGCTGCACCCGCACTCGCCCGCCGATGTCCTCCAGCTCCAGCGCGCGGTCGGCAATCGCGCGACCACGGCGCTGATCTCCCGCCAGCCGGTGATCCAGCGCTGGCCGCCGTGGAAGGACAAGAAAGACGACTACGTCATCGAGATTTCGGGGCCGCAGGGGCCGCCGAAGCTCGCCTCGAACGCTCCCCCACCGCGGGCGCAGCAGAAGCCGCGAAAGCCCGGGAAGCTCCCGGAACACCCCATGCAGAAGCTCTGGCGCGACTTCTTCGCGAAGCCGGACCAGCAGTGGATCGACCACTTCTGGGAATGGGTGCCGAAGAGCAGTTGGGCCTCGCGCTGCTCGAAGCCCTTCATCGAAATCGCTATCGCATCGAAGGTGTTCGATACGAAGTGGGACATCGAAGTCGCGCGCAGCTTCGTAGAGAAAGAGCTGCGCCCGCGCGCGAGCGACCCCGTGGTGGCATGGATCATCAGCGGTGGCGATGCCAGCCGGAACATCGACACGCTTTCGGCAAAGCTCAGGGACCAGCACCAGTTCGACAGCGACGACAAGGCCAACCCCGGCGGCCAGAAGGTCGTCTCGCGCATCGGCGAGAAAATCTCGTACCACATGCTCGAACTCTGGAACAACTACAACACCTACGTTGCGAAGCAGGAGAAGAAGGGCTTCGGCTTCAAGAACCCCTTCAAGCGTAGCGGTGGCGGCGAAGGCGCCATGCCGGAAAACTTCGCCATCGTCCGGAACGATGGCCCGGCGGTGAAGCAAGGGGGCGGCCCGGCTGCGCCTGTGGTCGGCGGGACGCTCCCGCCCGCGCCGCGGCCCGAGGAACTGATCGGCGCGCCCCGGCCGGGATTCCACCGCGGGATGGGGCTGCCGCCAATTGGGCCCCAGGATGCTGTACCGCCCGCCATTTCACCGCGCGTTCGCCCGGCGCCGCCGCCGCGGCCGCCTCGCCCGGGCGTCGACAACGCCTCCGCCGTCGCGCCGCCGGTGGCGAAAGGCCGGCCGCTGCCCGTGCCGCCCCAGAAGCGCACGCCCTGGACGCCCGCGACAATCCAGGGCGGCGCCCACGACTCGCGCATGACCAAGTTCCAGCAGGAGAACCTGACGCGGCTCAAGGCCGAGGCCGCGAAGAAAGCGGTCGCCAACACGGCCGCGGCGAAGCAGAAGCTCATCCTCGCCGGCGTCGAGCCCGGTAAGGTCGATACCACGCTCAACGACGTGATCGCGTACCTGAAGAACTCGCCGACGACCATCAACTTCGACCCCTCGCAGGGCGGCGCCAGCCTGTTCGAAAAGCTCTCGGGCTACACGCCGCTCTGGGAAGCGCCGCTCGCTGAGGTGGAGAAGAAGACGCCCGGGTACCTGAACAAGCGCCAGGCGGTCGAGCAGAAGTACCTCGGTTACAACGACGACGTCCGCACCGGCGGCAACGCGAAGGACCGCCCCGTGTACGCGTCGACGAACGTCGGGGGCGCCGTCCCGGGCGGCGCGGACCAGTACGGCAAGTCATACTTCGAATTGAAGGACGAGGTGAAGGAGCGTTCGACCTTCAGCCAGAAGGACACCTTCTCCGACACCGGCATCACCAACATCGGCAGCAGCGACCACCTCCAGGGCGTCGTCGCGGACATGCCGCCGGAGAAGATCGCGGGCATCCTGAAGATGCTGTCGAAGGAGAAAGGCGCCCGCGGGCTCGGGCAGAACGAGTACATCGAGGCGCACATTCACGGGCCCGTGGAATGGACGCGCGACATCAAGCGCATGGTGCTGGACCGCGCGAAGGTGCCGCCCGGGAGCGTGCTCGAACAGCAGTTCCTGCGCTTCGCGAAAACGAACGGCATCGAGGTCGTCTACTACAACTACACCGCCTGGGAGTCCGCGGCGCTCCAGAACCTGGAGACCGCGAACCAGACGCACAGCCCGCGTGCGGCGTTCGCACCGAACAAAGCGCTGCCGAAACCACCCAACCGGCCGCAGCTGCCGCTCCCGGCGCCAAAGGACACTGAGCCAGCGAAAGTCGCGCCCCCGCGCCCGCCACGCCGTCCCGTGCCGCCGGATGCGCAGCTGAAGCCCATCCATCACGGCATGGTCCGCGTCGGGCCGCAGGACGAGAAGCGCGCCACCGAGGTGAAGGTCGCTTACGACGCGAGGACCGCGACGCTCGCTATCGAGGCGCCAGTAAAGCCCGTAAGCGTGAAGGACCGCGCAAAGCAGCTCGAAGGCAAGGTGCCGGTCAAGTAGCTCGCCTCAGCCCTCTCCCGCCGTGCTACCGCCGCATCATCTTGCCGATGAAGTAACCGGCGAAGAGTGCCCCCGCGGCGGCCTGCATCGGGTGCTCCTTGATGAACGCGCGCACGCCATCCCAGAGCTCGTTGGAGTCGTGCTCCCTGAGGTACCCGGCGGTCTTCCCCATCGCATCGGCCGCTTTGGCGCCGAACTGGGCCTGCATGCCGCCGCGGTCCTCGGCGCGTTCGCGCATTCGGCCGGCAGCGGTTGCGAGCCCGCTGGCCGCCCGCTCGCGGCCCACATCGGCGCCCGCGAACGCCTTCAGCTGGGCCTTCGCGGCGACGCGGCCCGCCTGCTCGATAATGCCGCCGGCTTCCGCCTCCCCGCGCAGGCCACCATCCTTCATGGTGCCGATGCTGCCTTCGGGGATTTCACCGGCCGCGTTGGCCGGCCGGGGCGAAAGAGGCTCGTAATAGTCCTTTTCCATCGGTTTCCTCCTGTGGTGGGCGCTGCCGCGCCGGCCTTCAATGGGCGAACTTCCTCCAGGCGATGGCCGCGACCACGATCCCGGCCAGGGCCACGAACGGCGAGGTGAGATGGCGCGGCATGGGCCGGGCGGGCCGCTCGATATCCGAGCCGCACGATGGCTCCTTTTCGCCCGCCGCGGGAGGCTGCCCGGCCTCCTCCATCTCGCGCGCCACGAGGTCCCGCCGCTCGGCCAGCGCGGGCCCAAGTTTCTCTTCGTCGAGCACGGCGTTCAGCTCTGCGCCGGCGAGCATGACCGCGCTTGTGATGTAGAACCAGAGCAGCAGCACTACCACGCCGCCGAGCGTCCCATAGGTCCCGTTGTAGGAACTGAAGTTCGTCACGTACACGGCGAACAGTGCCGTCGCAACCGACCAGGCGAGTGCGAACGCGACCGCACCCGGCGTCACCCACTTGAATGGCATCCCCGTGTTCGGCGCGATCCAGTAGATCAGCGCGACGGCAGTCATCATCACCACAAGGAGGATGGGGAAGCGCGCGACCTGGAGTGTGACCGCGAAAGCCGCCCCGAGGCCCAGCGAATCGGCGATGTCGCGCGCATAGAGCTGGGTGGCGAACATCGCCGCCACCGCGCCAAGGATGGCGATGCCGCCGAGGAGCGTGACCGCCAGGGCGATCGCCGTCTTCTTCCAGAACGGGCGCGACTCGGGGATGTTGTAGGCGCGGTTGATCGCTTTCATCAGCGCGCCTACGCCGCCGGCCGCGGCCCAGAAAGCGCCCAGGATGCTGATCGAAATCAGCCCGCCATTGGTCGAGTTGACCACCTGGTCGACCTGCGTGCGGATGACGCTCGCGGCATCGGGCGGCAGGGCATCGCCGAAGATGGTGATAAAGCGCCCGGAGGGGTTGTCCACGCCGGCCGCGCGGGCGATGAACCCGCCGAGCGCCGCAAGGAACAGGAGGAAGGGGAAGAGCGCGAGGAAGAAGCGGTAGGCGAGCTCGGCCGCGAGCCCGCTGAGATCGTCCTCCCGGAACTCGTGCAGGAACTTCTTCCCCGTCGCCGCCAGATCCACGCCCCCAACCGACACGGCGGCACCTCGCAGACCCGGAGCGTACGAGGCGCCGAACGGGGGTCGCATAACACCAGCCTCATGCGGATTGCGCGCAAGTTACGAACCCGCGGCGAAGGGATCGCAGGCTTCGGAGCCGAGCGCGGGCTACAGGTATTCGACCCGGCCGCGTATGTCCTCGACGAAATCTGGATCGTACGTCACGAGTACATATCCGTGTTCAAGCGCCCAATCCAGCTGCTGCTCGCCGGAGAGACCACGACGTCCCACTCGGGCAACATCCGTCGACTCGGTGCCGCGGAGCGTGAGTCCGTCCGTCACCGCTCGGCGTACATTTTCGTCGAGTAGAAACCGGACCGGCGTCACGGCTTCAAGTCGCGGATCGACTCCGGATACTCTCGGCGAAGATCCTCCGCGACCGTCGATCCTCAACGAGCGCGTCCTCGATTTCGCTACGGAAGTCCTCGTAGTACGCCAGCGCCGCGTACACGTCGGCGCGCGAAAGCGCCGGAAACTCCGCTGCCAATTGGTCTGCCGTCAGTTGGCAGGCCCGCGCGTGGGCGACGAGATCCATTACCCTGACGCGCGTCCCTGCTACGCGTGCACGCCCGCGCATCACGCCGGGGGTCTTCACGATGTGTCGTGAAACAACGTCCGCGTTTGTATCGGAGGTTGGTTCGGCGGCCATGGAGCCAGTCTAGCCCAACCACGTACCGGCCGCCGCCGAACCGGCGCCTGACCGGCACGCCCCTACAATGAGCCGGTGGCAACATCGTTCGCGACCATCAACGGCTACCGACTCCGCTACCGGCTCCAGGGCGCGGGCGAGCTTGCGGTCTTCGGCCACGGCGTGATGGGCTCCATCGAACAGATCGACGAGCACCACCCCGCGCTTACCGCCCTGCACGGACGCATCCGCCTGCTGGTGTACGACGCGCGCGGGCACGGCCAGTCCGATGGTCCTACGGACTCTGCGCACTACACGTGGGAATCCCTCGGCCGCGACATGTCCGCTTTCATCGACCATGCCGGGGAAACGCGCGCCATCCTCGGGGGCGGTTCCATGGGCGCCGCCACCGCGCTCTGGGTGGCGATCGAACAGCCGGAGCGGGCGAAAGCGCTCGTGCTCGTGATGCCGCCGCCGCTCGGGCTCGCCACGGTGCGCGAGCTCGCGGAGAAGCAGGCGCTCCAGTTGCTCGAGATGTTGGCGGCGGCCGTCAAGAACTTCGGCATCGAAAAGACCGTCGAACTGGCACGGCAGTTCCCCGGCTTCGCCGCCACCCCGGAGGAAGCCGATGCGCGCGCCGCGTGGCTGCTGGGGCAGAACCCGCTCACGCTCGCCTACGCCATCGACGGGCTCATCGATTCCGCCTTCCACGACCCCGAGTGCTACCGCGCGATCAGGGTCCCGGTGCTGGTCATCGCGCACGAAGGAGACGGCCTGCACCCCGCCCGCGCCGCGCACCTGCTCAAGCAGAACATCCCGGACTGCACCCTCGCGGTCGCGCCGGACCCCGGCTACTGGCGGGCACACCCCGGCGAGTTCCTGGCCGAGGTCACGGCCTTCCTCGACCGCGTGGCCGGCTGAGCCGCGGTCAGCCCACCAGCCGCACGACACCCGGCGGATTCGGCCCGAGCGCGCGGACGAAGCTCGCGTCGCAGGTCAGCAGGTCGAAGCCGTAGGCTTCCGCACACGCCAGGTACAGTGAGTCGTAGACCCGGGACTGCCCGGCCCCGTCGGCGATTTCGATGGCGCGGTCAACCCACGCGTCGTCCCAGCGGTACTCGATCTCAAGCGAACGAAACGTGGCCCATGCTTCGAGGCGCTCCTGCCTCAGCAACTGCCCCCGCCGCTCGAGACTCAGGGTCGCTGAAGCGAATTCCGACTGGAGGAGATACGGAGCGAGCATTCCCTGTCGGGTTCGCTGCGCTTCGGCCAGTGCATCAACGCAAGCAGGCCTGCGCTGGCTGGCGACAGTTGCCGCTGTGATGAAAGACGCGTCCGGGACGATGCTCAATGGTCGTCCGCTTCATCGAGGGCGGCCTGGATCTCCTCGTCAGGGATGCCGCGCCCACCGGTTCGCCGCAATATGCGTTGGTTGAGATTCTCCATCCGCTGGAGTGCGCGCCTGAATCGTTCCGCTTCATCGTCGCTGAGTGGACGTGCGAGGTACGCGCGGTCGGCGGCATACTCCTCCGGAGTGGCGCCGGTCATGTCTCTGAAGTGTGAGGCCCGCGATTCGGTCGTCATGGGTTCATTGTAGCGCGAAGCCCATGCGTGCGGCCCTGAGGACGCCAGACTGCCTCGAACGTCATCGGCGCAGCCTGAATCTCCTCCCATGAGATGGCAGGGCCGCCGGTTTCTTCGAGGATGCGCCTGTGCAACTCCTCGATTCTTTCCAGAGTGCGCAGGAAATCGGCGCTGCTCGCCGTCGCTTATTAAAGTCCATTCGCGGATCGAAGTGAACCGGCGGGGCTAACCCTCACGCGTCCCCCCTCACCCGCCACGCCCCCACGCCCGCCCGCCACGCCCGCCACGCCCCTACGCCGCCACGCCCGCCACGCCCCTACGCCGCCACGCGCTACCATTCCGCCATGGCCGAAGCGCCCCTTCCCGTGCAGGACGCCCCGGCCTCGCGCGCGGGTGGCCTGGCGATTGCGGCGGCGATTGTCGCGTTTGGCTTTCTCGGGTCGCGGCTGCTGGGCATCCTGCGCACGGTCGCGATCGCACGCGCCTTCGGCGCCAGCCCCGAGCTCGACGCCTACAACGTTGCCTTCCGCGTCCCCGACATGATCTTCCAGGTGCTCGCCGGGGCGACGCTTGGGAGCGCCTTCATCCCGGTGTTCGTGCGCCTCTACCGGCGCGACGGCGAGGCCCGCGCGTGGCAACTCGCCAGCACCGTGCTCAACCTCGTCACGGTCTCGACGGCCGTCCTGTGTCTCCTCGCGTTCGCGTTCGCGCCGCTGCTCGTGCCGCTGCTCGCGCCCGGGCTCGGCGACGACATCGGGCGTAACGCCGAGCTGACCGATAAGGCCGTGTTCCTCACGCGCCTGATGCTGCTTTCGCCGTTGCTCTTCGCGATGAGCGGCATGGTCACCGGCATCCTCAACGCCCGCCGCGCGTTCTTCCTGCCCGCGCTGGCGCCGATGCTCTACAACGTCGCCATCATCTTCGGGGCGCTCGTGCTCTCGGGGCCGTTCGGCGTGAACGGCCTCGCCTTCGGGGTGGTCGCCGGGGCGGGCCTGCACCTGGCGGTGCAGTTGCCGGGACTGGCGCGGCAGCGCATGCGCTATGTGCGTTCGTTCAACTGGCGCGACCCCGCGACACGCGAAGTGGGGCGGCTGATGGGGCCGCGCGTGCTGGGGCTGGCCGCCGCGCAGGTGAACTTCCTCATCACCATCTACTTCGCCTCGAAGGTGGGCCAGGGCATCATTTCGAACCTGAACTACGCCTGGCTACTTGCGCAGTTGCCGCTCGCGATCTTCGGCATGGCGCTTTCGACCGCCGTCTTCCCCATGCTCGCCGACCACATCGCCGACGAGGACATGGACGCGCTCCACAACACCGTTTCGCGCGTGCTCCGCGTGATCATGTTCCTCACGATCCCGGCCGCGCTCGGGCTGGCGCTCCTGCGGGTCGCGGCGACCACCGTGCTCCTCCAGCACGGCGGCTTCACGGCCGCCGATACCGCCGTGACCTCGGCCGCGCTGGGGTTCTACGCCCTCGGCATCGTCCCGCAGGCCGGCATCGAAATCCACAGCCGCGGGTTCTATGCGATGGGTGACACGCGCACGCCGGTGCTGCTTGCCGTCGCGGCGGTGGGGCTGAACTTCCTCCTCAGCGCCATCCTCTGGGAGCGATTCGAACACGAAGGGCTCGCGTTCGCCGTCTCGGCCTCGGCGTGGCTCGAATGGCTGCTGCTCTGGAAGGCCTACACCCTCCGCACGGGCGCCTCCGCCCTCCCGGACCTCCAGGCGATCGCGCGCATCGCGCTCTCCGCGGCGGTGATGGCGCTCGTAATCGCGGCCGGCTTCGCCCGCTTCGATGCGAGCGGCGTCGCCGGGAACGGCGTCATCGCCGTCGCCGGCGCCACCGCCGGCGGCCTCGTGTACATCGCGATGGCGAACTGGCTCGGTGTCGAAGAGCTCGGCGAGGCGGTGGCGCGGCTGCGGGCGGCGGTGCGGAGGGCGTGACGGCGTATGGGAGTAAGGGGGTGTGGGGGTATGGGAGTGACCGTGCGCGTGACAGGTTCGCCCCCGCTCTCATACCCCCACACTCGCAAACGCCGACCGGTGCCACCACGGCTTCGATCTGCCGCGTCCCGCCCCCACTCCCATACCCCCACACCCCCACACTCCGACCGGTGCCACGCCCGCTTCGATCTGCCGCGTCCCGCCCCTACCCTCCCACCATGACCCTCCCCGTGCCCGTCGAGCGCATCGAACGCACTATCCTGCTGCTGCGCGGCCAGAAGGTGATGCTCGATGCCGACCTCGCGGCGCTGTACGAAATCGAGACGCGCGTGCTGCTGCAGGCGGTCCGCCGCAACGCCGAGCGCTTCCCCGCGGACTTCATGTTCCAGCTCACGGCCGATGAGGCGGACTCTTTGAGATCACAGATTGTGATCTCAAACGGCCGCGGCGGGCGGCGCTTCCTGCCCTACGCGTTCACCGAGCAGGGCGTGGCCATGCTTTCGAGCGTGCTCAACAGCCCGCGCGCGGTGCAGGTCAACATCGAGATCATGCGCGCGTTCGTGCAGCTACGCGGGTTGCTGGCGACGAACGCCGAGCTCGCGCGCCGCCTCGACGCGCTCGAGGCGACGTACGACGGCCACTTCCGCGTCGTCTTCGATACCATCCGGCAGTTGATGGCGCCGCCGCCGGCGCCCGGCCGCCCGCTCGGCTTCCCGCCTCCCGCGCGCCGGCGCGAGCCGAAGGCTCGCCTGCCGGCGCCGCCGAAGGGCTGACGCCGCGCGCGGAGGCCACAGTATTAGCGAGCCGCACGCGCCAAAAGGCCCGCCACCGGGGCGGGCCTTCAGCGCTAACCGACCGCCTCCGGTCAGCCTCTCACTTCACACAGATCTTGTTTCCTTCCCAGCTCTGTGGGTCGGAGGTGCAGTAGGCCTTCGGTGCCTCGGTGGAGATCGGCGGCTCGGGCACGGTCGTATTCAGCTTGCCGACGTGAACCGAGCGAATCTTGCCCGTGCCATCTTCCATGATCACCACCACCCGTACAGACGTGAGGGCATTGCCCCATTCAGGCGCGGGCACACCTTCGCGCATCCACACGCCCACCCAGGCGTCCGTGGGCTTGCTAAAGCCGGTGGAAGTATTGGCTATCGTGGTGACACGCTCTGCCTGGGGCACAAAGCGAAATTCTACCTGCGATAAGTCCGCCAAACGGATCTGACGGCCTTCGATGAAAATTGCTGGCACGTCGGTTTCCGCCATCCTCCGCGGCATCCCGAGCACATCGGCAATTTTCTCCTCCGCCGCGACCGCCATGCGCTGCTGGGCTTCCGCATCGGAGAAGTCCGGCGCGCCAATTTTGTCCGCAACCACGCTTGCTGTATCGGCTCTTGCGGCGGCGGCGCCGATACCGAAAAGCGACGACGCACGTACTGGTGAAAACCCAGCCCAGGCTGAGGCGAGAAGCCCAATTCCGATGGTCCAGCCAAAGATCGACATGACGACGAAGCTTCTGTTCATGTGACCGCTTCCTTTCGTGGTGATTGCGCTAAAGATTGGTGTAAGTTGTGTCGGCTGAGTAGCCCGTGCGCCAGAATGTCGTACTGACATCGGCCTGGAATCCACAACCGTTGACCGGGAACGGCCAACCAGTCCAAACATTAACCGATTGAGCCCAAGCTCCGGCAGGATCCGGGCCGGTTGACAGAGATCCGCAGGTCCAGACGCGCGTAACTCCCATGTCGATCCAGATGGTGCTGCTTGCATTGCTGTAGTAGTCGTACGCAACGTAGCGGTTACCAGAGCAGCTTGGATCGGTGTACGCGTCGATATAACTCGTGTAATACACGGTACCGAAGTTTCCACCGTCGGCCATCGAAGTCGTGCAGTAAGTTGTCGCCGCACTAGCTCGGCCAGATATCAGAACGAGCCCGCCGAATAGCGGGAGTATCAGCCCAAATAGAAGAAGAATCTGAGCGGTCTTTCGCACTTTGCTTCTCTGAGCTTTGATCGAGTTGAGTATCACCGGGGTGTCTCCTTCCAAACTCTCACGAATAGCTCTGGGGTGGTTGAGCGATATAATCCTCCCATCCAAGGCAGAATGCCTCAAAGGAGCAAGCTACCCTGTCCAAGCCGCCCCGGGTTGATCGCCGCGATCAAATAGATGCCCGTTTTCAACCAACTGCATTGCGCCGCGCGTGCAGCACCCGTAATGGAGGCTCACCCACTTACGAAGCACCCCGCGGTATGGCGGGAGGCCAACCGGTTCCAGTACCCGCACCGCGAGCATGCCCAGCTCACGCCTGACAGTCCCCGCCGTGATAGAGTTCGCCCGGGCAATTTCCTCCACCAGGTACCCGAGGTCGAGCGCTCCTAACAGTTGGAGCTGGCGTCGCGTGAGTCCCTCGAAGTGCCGCGCCTGAAGCTCCCGCAGACGTTCCCCTGGCTGTAGCGTCACTCGCCGCTCCTCGGGCCCCATTCCGCGCGGGCGGCCGGTGGCATTCTACTGGATGGCGCATGCGCCCGCAATAGATTGTTGTAAACGCCGGGATGCCGGTGCCGCCGGAAGCCTAACCGGCCCCTTCGTCCATCACATCCGCGGGCGCGTCCCCGCGGGCGTCGATGCGCTGGGCACGGGTGGAGCCGGGGTTCGCCTGCTGGCGGCGGGCCTCGAAATCGGCGCGCAGGAGCGGCAGGCACGCCTTGCAAACCGTGAACGACAGCGAGCCCCCGTCCCAGCCCAACTCCAGGTTGCACCAGGCACAGAACAGGGTCGCCTTTTTCCTGGCCACCTCGCCTCGTCATCGCGCGGATTCCGTTGTCCGCGTTGTACGTGATCCGTGGCCACCACACGAGCGCTAACGAGTGAATGTTTGGGAGCTAGTAGCTGCTAGCTGTGAGCTGCTAGCTGTTAGCGTCTCGCCGAACGTGCCCCCAGCGGACGCCCAGGTGCCAGGCGCCCCCGCCCGCCCGCCCACCAGTCACTGGAAGTTGGCAAGTAACCGCTCTGTTGGCACAACGCCGCCACGGTCGCTATGCTCGCGCGAGCATATCCTTCCCGGAGGCTGCCGTGGTTCGACCCGCGCGCCGGTCACGCTGGCCGCTCCTGCTGGCGCTCCTCGCGGCGCTTGCCCTGCCGTTCGCCCTGGCCTGCGGCGGCGATGACGACGACACGCCCGCGACCGCTGGTGGCTCGCCCGTTGCTGCGACCGCGACGGCCGCGCCTTCGCCCACGGCTACGGCCGTGCCGAAAATTGGCGGCTCGATGATCCTCGCGACGACGACGAGCACGATGGACAGCGGCCTGCTCGATGTGCTCGTGCCCCTGTTTTCGAAGCAGACAGGCATCGACGTGAAGGTCATTGCGGTCGGGACCGGGGCGGCGCTGGAGATGGGCGCGAAGGGCGACGCCGACGGCGTGCTCGTCCATGCCCCCGCCAGCGAGAAGAAATACGTCGATAGCGGCGACCTCGTCCAGGGCAAAATCGTCATGCACAACGACTTCATCATCGTTGGGCCGCCTGCGGACCCGGCGAAAATCAAGGGGCTGAAGGACCTGACCTCGGTCATGGCGGCCATCGCCGCGACCGGGCCCTTCGTCTCGCGTGGCGACAATTCGGGCACGAACACCAAGGAGCTCGACCTTTGGAAGGCCGCGAACATCGACCCCAGGACGGGCGTGAAGCAGCGCGAAGAGACCGGCCAGGGCATGGGCGCAACCCTCAACATCGCCGACCAACGCGCCGGCTACACGCTGACCGACCGTGGCACCTACCTCTCGCTCAGGAAGAACCTGAAACTCGACATCCTCTTCCAGGGCGAAAAGAGCATGTTGAACATCTACTCCGTCTATGTCGCCAACCCCCAGAAGCACCCGACCGTGAAGCTGGCGCAGGCGCAGGCGTTCGACGCCTTCATGGTCGCGCCCGAGACGCAGAAGGTCATCGCCGATTTCAAGAAGGCCGAGTACGGCGAAGCGCTGTTCTTCCCGGACGCGGGGAAAACGCTGGAACAGGTGGGACAGTGATGGGCGTAAGGGCGTGTCGGCGTAGTGGCGTGTCGGCGTGTCGCCGAGTGCGCGAAAACGCCGTTACGCCGGCACGCCACGCCGTTACGCCGGCACGCCCCCACGCCGTTACGTCATAATGGACGCCGTCTGGGACGGCCTGCGCGAGGCGCTGCGCCTCATCTTCCACGGCGATGCCGAGCTGCGGGACATCGCCATGCGCACGGTCGTGGTCTCCGGGAGCGCGACGCTGCTGGCGATGGCGGCAGGCGTCCCGGCGGGCTACGCGCTGGCGCGCAGCCGCTTCCCCGGGCGCACCGTGGTGCTGAGCCTGGTGAACACGGGCATGGGCGTGCCACCGATCGTCGTCGGGCTGATCGTGTGGCTGATGCTGGTGCGCAGCGGCCCGTTTGGCTCGCTCGAACTCATCTACACGAAGCGCGCGATGGTGATCGCGCAGTTCGTGATCGCCGCGCCATTGGTGATGGGGTTCACCGCCGCGGCCGTGCAGGCGCTGCCGCGCGAGCTGCCGGACATGCTCGCGACGCTCGGCGCGGGCCGGCTGCGGACGCTCTGGCTGCTGGCGCGGGAGGCGCAGCTCGGGGTGCTGGCGGCCGTGATGGCCGGTTTCGGGGCGGTCATCTCCGAGGTGGGCGCCTCCATGGTCGTCGGCGGAAACCTTGCCAACCAGACACGCGTGCTGACCACGGCAATATCCACCGAGACCAGCCGCGGCGAGACGGCGAGCGCCATCGCCCTCGGGCTCATCCTGCTCGCCATGATGTTCGCGGTGAACTTCGTCCTCACGCTCGCCCAGCAGCGCCGCGCCCGCTGATGGACGTCGCGCTCAGGGACGTGCACTTCAAACGCGGTGGGCGCTTCGTGCTCGACGTCCCGGAGCTGCGCTTCGCCTCGGGCCGCACGACTGCGCTGCTTGGCCCGAACGGCAGCGGCAAGTCGAGCCTCCTGCGGCTCGTCGCGGCGCTGGACCGCCCCGGCGTGGGCGCCGTCACTATCGGCGGCGAGCGCATCGAAGCCGGCCGGCCCATCCGTGAGCGGGTGGCGGTGGCGCTGCAGCAGGCCGTGTTCGTGGCCGGCAGCGTGCGTTCGAACCTGGACCTCGGTCTGCGCCTGCGCGGCGTCGCCGGGCACGAACGCGCGCGGCGCATCGGCGAAGTCGCCGGCGCTTGCGGCATCGCCCACCTGCTCGGCCGCAACGCGGCGCTGCTCTCGGGGGGCGAAAGGCAGCGGGCGAACCTCGCGCGCGCGCTCTGCCTGCGGGCGCCCGTGACGCTGCTCGATGAGCCGCTATCCGGCCTCGACGGCCCCGCGCGGGAGCAGCTCCTCGACGATCTTCCGGGCCTGCTCCGCGCGTTCGCCGCCACCACCATCGTCGTCACGCACGACCGCCGCGAAGCGCTCCGTCTCGGCGACGACGTCGTCGTGCTGATGGCCGGGCGGGTGCGCGCCGCCGGCCCGCGTGCCGCCGTCTTCGGCCAGCCCCCGGATGCCGAGACGGCGGCGTTTCTCGGGTACACCCTGCTCCAGGGCGAGGGCGGCACGCTCGCGGTCGCGCCCGGCGCGCTCACCGCCGGGCCGGGCGAGGTGTGCTTTGGAATGTCCGTCGACGAAGTCGTGGACCTCGGCGTCGGGCGCGAGGCGCGAGGCACAATCGGCGGCGTGCGCGCCGCGGTGTCGCTCCCGGAGTCCCTGGCCGTAGACGCTGGGACGCTCCTGGTATCGGCGCCAGCGAGTGCGGTACGTCGCTTCTGAACCTTCACCTCGCAGCCGCCAGACAGACTCAGAGTAGCCGTTGACAGCTCGGATTCCATGCCTGTAGGTTGTGAATCCTATGGATGTCCTCGACTCCACACGAAGGTGAGTCAACGGCGGCGCAAACGCGCCGCCGTTTGTGTTTTCAGGAGGTAGCCCCAGATGCATTCCAGCCTCATCGGGAAGGTCGAAAAGGCAAAGACATACGCGCAGGAGCGGCATCGCATGCAAATCGATGGCCTCCACGTCAGCTTCCACGGTGAGAACAGCGACCACGAGGTAGCCATCAAGGATGGCGCGTGGTCCTGCAACTGCGATTTCTTCGCCTCCTGGCAGGTGTGCAGCCACACGATGGCGCTCGAGCGCGTGCTCAGCGGCATGGTCCCGCAGCAGCAGGAGCTCGCCGCCCCCGTCCCCGTGTAGCGCGCGGCGCGCAGCTTAATCGGCGCGGTCGAGCGATACAGATTCGTGCGATGCCCGTCGGATCCGCTTGTCGGCGGGTTTCCTCACCCCCCACACGCCCACCCCATCACGCTCCCGCACCCTGTAGACTCGCCCGCACTACCAACGGGGAGACCGATATGGGCAAGCTGGATGGCAGGGTCGCGCTCGTCACGGGCGCCGCTTCGGGGAACGGCCGCGGGATGGCTGTCCGCTTCGCCGAGGACGGCGCCAATGTCGTCATCGCCGACCTCGATGACGCGGGCATGGAGGAGACGGCGCGGCTCGTGAAGCAGCAGGAGCGCGAGCCGTTCGTCCAGCGCTGCGACGTCACGCGCAAAGGCGATGTCGATGCGCTGATTGCCGCCACCGTCGCGCGCTTCGGACGCCTCGATGTCGCGGTCGCGAACGCGGGCGTGGTCGAAGCCGACACCGACTGCCTGACCATCACCGAGGAGCAGTGGGACCGCACGATCAACGTCAACCTGAAGGGCGTCTTCCTGACGCTCCAGGCGGCGGCGAACCAGATGATCGCGCAGGGCGAAGGCGGCCGGCTGATCGCCATTTCGAGCATCATGGGCGAATGGGGCGGCGCCGGCTCGCCCGCCTATTGCGCGAGCAAAGGCGGCGTCAAGCAGCTCGTGAAGTCCTTCGCGCTGGCCGTCGGCCACCACGGCATCACCTGCAACGCCATCGGCCCCGGCTTCATCACGACACAGATGACGGCGCGCATCAAGGAGCTCCCGGAAGTCGAGGCCTTCCTCACGGATAAGACGCCCGTCGGCTACATCGGCGACCCCCGGGACGTCGCGGCGGTAGCCTCGTTCCTCGCCGGCGACGACGCGCGCTTCGTCAACGGCACCACCATCTTCCCCGACGGCGGGATCACCGCGGGCAGCTACAGCAACATGATGCGGCTCGCCGCGGAGGCCCGGTGAGGGGTGTGGGGGTATGGGCGTGTTGGGGGTATGTGTGGAGCCAGCGCAGCGGCATGAGCGCGTCCGTTCTGGATTCGAACCCCCACACTCCCAGACGCCCACACTCCCATACGCGGCCCAAGCTCACACCCCTCCCAAGGAGCCACCCGTGCGCACCGACTTCTACGAGGCCGACCCCTTCTCCGGCAGCAAAGGCGAGCACTACGCCACCATCGATTCCGATTACCGCTGGGAGAAGGGCGACGAAGTCTGGCTCGATGTAAACGGCCGCCGCACCAAGCTGCGCATCACCTGGGTGCACGTGACCGTGAAGGACGGCGAAGTCAGCCGCGAACTGCTGGGGCTCAAGCTTTAAGGATTCGCGATTAACGATTGGGGCACGGCGCGGAGTGCGGAGTGATGCGACCCCCGGGAGCTATTCCGTACAGTGGCTCACTCGTGGCTCGGCTCACGGCCCCGGAGCTGGCGACGGCGGCCACGCCGTGCCCATCGAATCCAGGTCGCCGATGCCGAACATGCTCTCGTAGTTGAGGTAGCGGCGCTCGCTGCCGGTGGGGTAATCGAAGTAGAGGAGCGCCGTGTAGCGGGCGGTGTACTTCGCGGCCCGGAGTTGGAGCAGCTCGGGGGTGAGCGGGCCGCCGTCGTACGGCGGCACGTTCGCCATGCGGAAGTAGGAGAACACACCTCGCGTGCGGTTGCCCTGCTGGTCTTGCCCATATCGCGTTCCGAACAGCCACGCGTACTCGCCGGACAGCGGGCGCATGTCGATCGGGGTGATCGCGATGAATGTGCTTGCCGTCTTGTCGGTCACGCCGTAGACATCGCCCAACTCCTGGAGGACTACTTCATTCGAAACTTGCGAGGTCTCGGGATAGATCATCGTCGGGCGCACAGGGATCGACGGAAGCACCAGTACTTCGATGCCACGCGTCTCCCTGTGAAACGCGACGATTGCGTCGACCACGTCGGTGCGCACGTTCCCGACAGGGACGAGGCAGACGCGCGCCTCAGGCCCCTGGCAGAGCGCCGGGTCGGCCGCGCGGGCATCCAGCTCGGGGTTCGCGCCGAGGCAAGAGCTAACCTTGTCACCGTAGCACTCGGCGCCCCGGAAGGATTTATTCGCGGCATCCTGGCTGGTCCGGATGAAGTCGCTCGGGTTTATGCTCGTTGGCGTGCGTGTGGGCCTGGCCACCGCGGGGGTGGCCACCGCCGGCCTGGGGGTCGCTTCCCGGCTGGGAGCTGGCCTGGGTGAACACCCGAGCGCCAGGACGGTCAACAGAGCGAGCGATAGCAGAAAGGCAAACCGGAACATCTCCCGCTCCACGGCCGGGATGGCCTCATTGTCAAAGACGGCCGCCGGGGGCATTCCAACAGGGCACGGGGGACGGTTTATCGCGCTGGCGCGGGGCGAAACGGACAATTGTTCGCTCAAACGCTCCCGACCGGTCGCGGCTCCGACGGCGGCTCTTTGTTACCCTTCGGGCATGGACATCGAATACGCACTGATTGCCGATTACGCCGAGGCTGTGGCCGGGAAGCTCTACCTGATGGGCGGGGGGTGGGATTCGTATACCGCGCCCGAGCTGCCCGCGCAGTTGCGGCTCGCCGTCGCCGTCGGCGTGCGCTTCGGGTGGGAGGAGACGAACCAGCAGGCGCCCGTCATCATCACCGTCCAGGACGACGACGGCGCGGAGATCGTGCGGCTCGAAGGGGCGATGAACGTCGGCCGCCCCGCGCACCTGCCGCCCGGCTCGACGCAGCTCGCGCAGCTGGCGGCGAACATGCCCGTTACCGCGCAGAAGCACGGCGGCTACCGCGTGGTCATCGTCGCGGGCAAGGATGAGGCGGCCGTCGAGAGGCGGTTGCCGTTCCGCGTGCTTTCGGGGCGCCCGCCGGCTTAGCCGGGTGTGGGGGTATGGGTGTGTGGGCGTATGGGGGTCGGCTCCGGCGAGAGGCATTCCGTGGCTACGAGTCCCACGCCCACACTCCTATACCCCCACACACCCACACCCTCGGCTACCACCGCTGCCCCGGCGGCGCCGCCTTGTCCGGGGACTCGCGCGTCATGTGCGGAGCCGAGGCGCCCGCGCGCCAGGGCCAGCTCGTGGCGTCAGGGGCGAAGGCGCCGGGGGCGGCGGTCGTGAGCGCGGCCGCCATGGCCAGCGCGCGCCGCGCGCCGGCGGCGTCGTGGACGCGGAAGATGCGCGCGCCCTGCCCGTACGCGAACGCCGTGACCACGTGCGTCTCGAGGTCTCGATCGGCCGGGGGCTGGCCATCGACGCTGCCGATGAAGTTCTTGCGCGAATGCGCCAGCAGCAGCGGGAGCCCGAGCGCGCGGAACTCACCCAGGCGCCGCAGCACCTGCAGGTCCTCGTCGTGGCTCTTGCCGAAGGCGATGCCGGGGTCGATGGCGATGTGCTCGTCGGTCATCCCCACCGCGCGCAGTTCGGTGACGCGGTCGAACATCCAGGCGAGCGTCTCGGTCACGACATCCGTGTACACGGGCGGCGACTCCGGGCGGCGCTTGGGCATGCTATAGCTGTAGTTGAGGACGTAGCCGGCGCCCGCCTTCGCCGCCTCTTCGGCAGCGGCCGTGCCGAGCGTCAGCCCGCTGATGTCGTTCACGATCTCGGCGCCAGAATCGAGCGCGGCGCGCGCGACCAGCGGCTTGTAGGTATCGATCGAAACTACGTGCCCCTCGTTTGCCAGCGCCGCCACCACGGGCGCGACCAGCCGCGCTTCGGCCTCGGCATCAATCACCGGGCGGTCGGCGCGGGCCGTCTCGGCGCCGAGGTCGATGATGGCGGCGCCGGCTTCGCGCAGCGACGCGGCGCGGCGCAGCGCGCCCGTGACATCGCGCCCGACGCCGTCGCCGGAGAACGAGTCCTCGGTGAGGTTGACGATGCCCATGATGTGCGGGCCGTCGAGAGGCAGCGCGCGCGTGCGGAGCTGCCAGTGGAGAAGGCCCTCGGTCACCGGCTGCTCATCGCCAGCAGCATCCGCCGCGCTTGCCAGAGGTGCTCGAGGTCGTGCTGGTACGTCTCGCGCGCAATATCGAGCACCGTGATGCGTCCGCGGTAGGGGTGCAGGCCGCCGCGCTGCCACTGGCTGTCGCCGAGGTCCCAGAGGGTGTAGCTCGTGTGACGCCGGTAGTAATGGAAGCCATCCAGCGCCTCCTCCTCGTCCACATCCCGGTAGTCCTCTACGAAGGGGATGTCATCGATATCGACGTTGGCGATCTCCGGTTCGCGCGACGATAGGATCGCCTGCAGCTGCCCGACGATCCCGAGCTCGGTGTCGCGCAGGTGCACGGCGATGCCGAGCATCGTCCAGCCGTCGTCCGCGGCCTTGCCGGGCAGCAGCAGCTGGCGGCGGCGCAGCCCCGAAAAGCAGCGCCGCAGCTCGCCCGAGGCTTCGCTCATCGCCTTGAGCAGGAACGCGGGGTCGCTGCCGGCCTGCCGGACGTACTGCATGGCGGGAATTGTAGCGCACGCGATGGCGCGGTCCGCCTGCCCGGGCCGTTTGTTTACGTGATCACAAGCGGGAGGCCCTGGCGGCACTCGGGGCAGTCCGCGGGCGTGTACGAAGCGATGTCCACGGTCAGGCAGGCGAAGAACGGGACCCCGAAATCGACCGTGCCGCCGCTGCGGTCGACGAGCACGCCAACGCCCGCGACCTCGGCCCCGCGCGCCCGCACGGCGTCGATCACATCGCGGATGCTGCCGCCGGTCGTGAGCACGTCATCGACCACGAGCACGCGGTCGCCGGGGCCGATTTCGAAGCCGCGCTTGAACTCGCGGCCGGCGCCGTCATCCTTGCGCTCGGCGATGATGCTGCGAAGGCCAAGGTGGCGCGCCGTTTCGTAGCTGAGGATGATGCCGCCCGTCGTCGGTCCGGCGACGAGGTTCGTTTGCCCCCGGTAGTGGTCCGCGATCTGCTCGCTGAGCGCGCCCGTAAGGTCCGGCCACTGGAGGATGCGGAACTTCTCGACGTAGGTGCCGGCATGGCGGCCGCTGGCGAGCTGGAAGTGCCCGCGCAGGATGCCGCCGCGCGCCTGGAGCTGGGCTTCGAGGGAGTCGGTCATGGGAGGAGTGTATGGGCGAAGGGGCGTAGGGGCGCAGGGGCGTAACTGCGTAGGGAGCCGCTTGCGTGATGGGCACGGGTGCGTCACCCCCCGCACGCCGACACGCCGACACGCCGACACGCCGACACGCCGACACGCCTACTGCTGGTACCCCTCCACCACCTCCGGATCCCGGAAGGCGACGCTTTCCGGGTCCAGGCCGGCGCCGCGCGCGGCACGCCGCTGGCGCAGGTAATCCCAGTACTGGTCGAGTGCAACCTCGAGGTGGCGAAGCCGCAGGCGCTGGCTCTCATCGAGCGCGTGACCCTGCTCGTGCAGCGCCCGTTCCTCGTCGGCGAGCGTGCTAATGCGATGAAGCACCTGCGGGTCGTCCATGGGCCCTCCGGTCCCGAGCGGTCGGGATCACTGTGACACTCGCGGTCGCGGGTTGGCAACAGGGGCGACCCGGAACCATGGCGCCGGTCGATCCGTCCCGCGCGGCTTTCGCACCAACGCAAAGGGAGGGCGCCTCGGCGCCCTCCCTCTGCTTGCAGCAGCACCGCCCCGAACCCCGCGCCCCCACTCGGAACTCGGAACGACTCAGGACTCAGCACTCAGGACTCAGCACTTCCTCCCTACGCCGTCTTAAACCGCGCCGTCGCGCCTGCCAGCGCCTCCGCGAGGTTCTTCATCTGCGCGGCGGTTGCTGCCAGCTCTTCGGATTGCGCCGAAAGCTCCTCCGTCGAGGCCGAGACTTCCTCGGCCGAGGCCGAGGTCTGCTCGCTCGTGGCCGAGACCTGGAGGATGGCCTCGGTCACGCGGCTGGTGCCTTGCGCCATCTCGCCCGCGCCCTCGGCCGATTGCTCCGCGCTGGCCGCGATCGAGACGGCCGACGTCACGATTGCCTCGGCGCCCGCCGCCAGCCCCTGCACGTCGCTGGCGATGCGTTTCATCTGCACCGCCGATTCCTGCACGCTGCCAATGATCGAGCTGAGCGACGCGCCCGCCTGCGTCGTGATCTCGCGGCCGTGCTCCACGTCCTTCACGCCGATGGCCATGGCCTGTACGGCCTCCTGCGTCCCGGCCTGCACCTTCGCGATGAGCGCCGCGATCTCCTTCGTCGCGCCGCTGGAGCGCTCGGCGAGGTTGCGGACGTTCTCGGCCACGACGGCGAAGCCACGGCCCTGCTCGCCGGCACGGGCGGCTTCGATAGCCGCGTTCAACGCCAGCAGGTTGGTCTGCGATGCGATCTCGTCGATCGCCTTGACGATGTCGCCGATCTGCTGGCCGTATTCGCCCAGCTGGTTCACGGTCGCGCTGGCACGGTCCACTGCCGAGGCGATCGACTCCATGCTCGCAACCGCCTGCTGCACGGCCTTCTGGCCTTCGAGCGCGGCCTGCCGCGACTCCTCGGCCGATGTCGCTACCTCCTGCGAGGCGTTCGCCACGAGCCCGATGCGCTCGCCCATGGACGTGGCCTCCTGGCGGGAACCGCCGGCCGTGGCCGAGTTTTCCTGCGCCGCCGCCGCGAGCTCCTCGGAGCCGGCCGCGACCCGTTCGATTTCGCGCGCCGAATCCTGCGAAAGGCTCGAAAGCGAGACCGCCGAGCGCGTCACCTCGTTGATGGCGGTGGCGATCTGGCCGGTAGCGGCCGCCATCTGGTCGCTCGCGTCCTGCAGCTGGCCCGATGCGCCGAGGATAGAGGCGGCGTTCCCGCGGACCTCGGTGACCATGCCGCTCAGGCTGCCGCGCGCTTCGTTATACGAGGCGATGGTCGCGACCATCTTGTCGAGGATGTCGTTCGTCGCGGCCGCCGCACGCCCGACTTCATCCTGGGTGAACCTGTCGATCTTCGGCGTTACCGGGGTGACGGCAAAGGTGAGGTCACCGCCGGCGAGCGCTTCCATGCCCGTCCGCAGGTTCGCCAGGCAGTTCTGCTGGATGCTCTCCAGCCGCGACACGACCGCGCGCGCCGCGCCCGAAATCGACCGCGCGAGGTAGATGCTGAGTGCCAGCCCGACCACCACTGCGAAGATGGTGATACCGATGAGGAGCGTCCGCGAGGAGGCCGCGGCAGCATCGGCAGCCTTCCGCGTCGCCTCCCCCGCGTCCAGGTTCGCGTTGATGACACCGTCCAGGGTCTTATTCATCTCCGTGATCTTCGGGGCGAGCAATGCGCCGGCGCTCGCCGCTCCCGCGATGTCGCCGCTCTCGAGCTGCTTGAAGAGGGCTTCGCGGTCGGCGATGACGGCCCCTACCTGCTTCTCGACCTCGGCCCAGGCCTTTTCGTCGGCTGCATTGATGAACGTCTTGCGATATTCCTTGAGCGCATCCTGGGCTTTGCCCATCTCCTCGCGGCCGAGGGCGATGCTGGCCGCGCGCTTCTGCGCGTCCTCGGCGTTCAGGATCGCCGACTGCTGCTCGCGGCCGCTCGCCACGACCCAGGCGAACGTCTGGTTCGCCCAGTGCGTCCCGAGCACGTTTTGCTGTTGCATGGCGTCAGCCCGGTTGGCCGCTGCATTCAATTCCTTCACACCGATGACCGCGACGATCGCCATCATCACGAGCAAGAGGCCGCTCAGCGTCATCAGCTTGGCCTGGAGGCCGAGATTGTTGAACCACGACATGGATGTCCCCCTCGAACGCGTATTCCGCTCGCTAATGTTCGGATGGAGGTAAACCTGGCGTCATCGGGGTTCTCCCAACCTCGCACGTGAAGAAGCGCGAATGTAGCCTTCCGGAAACACATTCGGCGGCGAGAGCCGCTATCGTTGCCGTCGCGATGGCGGCGAGCCTGCGCCCGCGCTCTGCCGTGGAATCCGCATGCGGCATTAACCTTTTCGCGAGCCCCTGCGTTATTTCTGGTACACAGCCAGATGGCTGCCTATCCTCGAAAGGAGGACGGTCGGCTCAGCAGGTTCTGCGCGGCCCAGGGGGCTGGTTTGACGCAATCGCCAGTAGACGAACTGGTGCCGGAGTTCGATGAGTTCGCCATCGTGGAAGCCGCCAGGCGCGGCCAGCCCGATGCCCTCTCCCGGCTCTACGAGCACTACTTCCCAAAAGTCTACCGATACGCCGCAAGCCGGCTCGCCCGCACGGAGGATGCCGAGGATGTAACGGAGGAGATTTTCCTTCGCATCATCCATTCCATCGGCGGCTTCTCGTGGCGTGGCCTCCCCTTCGGCGCCTGGGTGTTCCGCATCGCACACAACGAGGTTGTCTCGCACGTGCGCCGCGAAAAGACCCGAGGCGCGGCCACACAGCTCAACGAGTTCATCCCCGACCCGACCCCGGACCACACGCTCGTCACCGAAATGGAACTGACGATGCAGACAGTCCGCAAGGCCACGGAGAGACTCCCCGAGGCGCAGCGCCAGGTTATCGCACTTCGCTTCGGCGCCGGACTTTCCGTCGCTGAAACGGCACAGGCCCTGGGCAAGACCGAAAACAACGTAAAAGTGCTCCAACACAAGGCGATCGCGAAACTGCAGACCATGGTGAGCCGCGAGTGATGCGCCTCTTCGACCGCAAGCCCGGGCACGATGCCGCCATCTATGCCGAAGCCCAGTCGCTCATCGACGACGGCCTCGATGTCGATTTCGTGCTCGACCTTTACCCGGAGGACGCCGAGTGGCTTGAGCCCCTCGCCCGGGCGTCGCTTGCCATCGAACGGGCCGCGGCCGCCGAGCAGCCGAGCTACTTCTTCGAAGCCTCGCTCAAGCAGAAATTCCTCGCCGCCGCCGTGGAGCGCAAGGCCGCGCCCCTGCCGGCGCCCACCGTCCTCGCGCCCTCCACACCGTTCGCCGGCGTCCGCACTGCCCTCGCCGGCTCCGCGGTCGTTGGTGCGGCGGCCGCCATCGGCGCGATCACGCTCGGCATCGTGACCGCCGGCAATGCGACCCCCGGTGATTGGAACTACGCCTTCAAGCTCGCGAACGACCGCATCGACTACACCCTCTCCCGCGGCGACGAACGTATCAACATCCAGCTCGGCCAGACCGAGGCGCGTGTCCGCGAAATTCAGGTCCTTTCCTCCAGCGGCAACGTCTCCGGCAGCGACATCCAGAAGCTCCAGCGCGAGGCCCAGCAGCTCGCGGAATTGGCGAAGAGCAACGAGCTCGACGACTTCCAGAAGGGCCGCCTCAAGGTCATCGGCGAGAAGAGCGCCTCCGTCCTGACGGATGTGAAGCAGAAAAACGCCGCCCTCGATCAACCGGTCGAAGACGCGATCACCGCCGTCAACGTCGCGGTCGCAGCCGGTGGCGCGGGCCCGATCAAGCCGCTCGATACGCCCACACCCACCGCGACCGCCACGCCCACCGCCGCCGAGCCGACCGCCACGCCCGACGCCACTGCCACCCCTGACGCGACCATCACGCCCACTCCGGCCGGCACCGAAACACCCACCGGTACGGGCACTCCAACGGCAACTGCCACGGCCACACCCACCGTTGTAGCCAGCAGCACGGCGCCCGCCACGGCGGCCACATCCACCGCGTCGGAATCCCCAACACCAGGCCGGTAGTGCGCCTGGCCCCCGGTGGCAGGGGTACCGCATAACCGGCGCCCTGCGCGCCCTGGGCGCGCGTTCCTTGCGGCGGCGCCCTGTCGCTCGCATCCGCCCTGCGACACGGTCGTTGTCCCATTTCGGCCGCTCGCCCACGCGGGCGATCCCGCTTGTCGCGCCTCCCATCTGCCTGGCGTCCGCCTCCCGACAGGCATCTGCCCCACGCCGCCTTCCCCACCCGTTTACCCCCGGCTTGCCCCAGCGCAGGCCATCCCCCTAGTCTCGTGGCACGCCCCTACGAGGTGATCGATGCGACTATGGCTCGCCGCGGTGCCGGCGCTCCTCCTGTTCCTTCCGGCTTGCGGTGGCGATGACGGCAAACCCGCGACGCCCGTCGGAGGCGCCTCCGGCGCTCCCACGAACACGCCCGAACCAGTCCTCCCGACGCCGACGCCCGTCCCCCTGACCGGCATCGCGCTCACGATCGCCTCGGGCGGCAAGACATTCACACCGACCGTCGGCGAACTGACGCTGCTCCCGAAGACCGAGATCACCGCCGGCGGCCAGAAGCGCTCCGGCCCAACCCTCAAGGCGCTACTCGATTCGGTCTCCGCCGGCGCCAGCGGCACTGTCACCATCGAAGGGACGCGGCCGGACGGCAAGCGCAGCGCGCTCATCCGCTATCCCCTCGCCGATGTCGCGGAGAACACCGTCCTCGTCCTCGATGGGCAGGGGCACGTCAGCCTCTACAGCACCAAAATCCCCGAGGCGGAATGGCTGAGCGCTATCGTCAGCGTCGTGATCAACTAGCGCGGCCCAGCGGGCGAACTCGGCGAGCGCCTCGGGGGTGAAGCGGGCCGCGGCGCGCTCCCACTCGGCGGGCGTGCGGGGCGGGACGCCCTGCATCAGCAGCCCGCGCAGCTCGACTTCCGCGAGCGCATCGTCATCGGCGAGTTCGTCCGGGCCAAGCGCCGCCAGCACGCGGATCGTCGTAGCCAGCGCCCCGGCGTTCTCCTTGTGGGTGCCGGCGATCAGCCCCTCCAGCAGCCACCACGCGACCCCACGCAGGTCACGGGCGGCAACAGCGGGTGGCGGTGCGTCTCTCGGGGACTTCGCCGCCGGACGCCCCGTCCGCTCGCCGGCCTCGTCTGGGAACGCCTGAGTTACATCTCGAGGCTCTCGGCGGGCCCGCGGCGCACGTGTCGCCGTACGCCGGTGCGGCGGGACATGCCCCTCGTCCCGGCGCGGGCGCGGCGGCGGCTTATGGTGCGGGCACTTGCCCAGATCCCACTGGCACGGCCGCCCGAGTTGCGTCGTCCGTCCACACTTCTCGCTCCCCATGGGCCAGTCTCGGCACGGCGGCGGCGCAGCCGGGAGTGGCGCGTGGCAGTGTGGCTTGGGCGTTGGCCGAGCGGTGCCACGCGAATCAAAGCCTCTCCGTACCCGGCGGCCGGATCGCCGCCGGAAGGCTCGCGATGGGGCCGGGCGCGACACGGAACCGCGCGCGTGAGCAAGCGGCCAAACGGTCGCAACCGCCCATGGCGTCCGCGGCTCTGACGCCGGGGCGGTAGGCCTGGGACGTTCGATGCGGTTCGAAACCTCAGACGCTCCCTACCAGCGCGATCGGGCCGGGCCCAATGTTGAGGGAAGGAACGCGCGTCACACTGGGTGCGAGCACCGGGCAGAAGACCGTCACGACAGTGGTGCTTTCACGCCCGGCTATCAGCCTGGTCGGGGGGCCATGCGGTCATGTTGCAGTGGTGACGCACGAGTGCGATCCCGGTTAGCAGTCTACGCGATTCCCGGAGGCCCCTTGCTCGATGCTCGCCCACCCTCCTGAAGCAGTAAAGCGTGTCTTCTTGCATCACCGTCCGCGTCCTCCATCCCAACGCCGCCGGCATCGACATCGGTGCCAGCGAGCACTTCGTCGCCGTCCCGCCAGACCGTGACCCGCAGCCTATCCGCAATGGCCGCTGCCATGACGCCGCCACCATCGCCGCCGCCCTCCACGGCAACTGGCGCGCCGACCACCTCTTCCGGCTCCGGCAGGCAGTCGCTCTCTTCGATACATTCCAGCAGCACATCGCCGATTGCGATGCCGCCATCATCGCCTGCCTCCAGTCCTTCCCCTCGCGCGCTGACGGAGCCGCACCGCTCGTGAACCGCCCCACCCGCAAGCGCGATCGCAAGTCCCGCCCCCAGGAGTTGCGCCCCGAGCTCTACCGCATTTGTGGCATCGACCTCACGGCCATCGATGGCCTCGATGACGCTACCGTCCTCACGCTCCTCTCCGAAATCGGTACGGACATGTCCCGCTGGCCCACACCCAAGCACTTCGCTGCCTGGCTGCGCCTTTGCCCGGCGCACGCCATCTCCGGCGGGAATGTGTTCAAGCGCCGCACCCGGCCCGCCGCCACCGCCAGCCGCGTCGCCGCCATGGGCCTGCATCGCAGCCAGTCGGCCCTCGGCGCCTTCTTCCGGCGCAAGAAAGCCCAACTCGGCACGGCCGAGGCCATCACCGCCACCGCCCACAAGCTCGCCCGCATCTTCTACGCCGTCCTCCGCGGCA
>JACPOQ010000019.1 GCA_016191435.1 Chloroflexota bacterium
CAGGTCGTCGACCGCCGTGGTCTTCTCGGGCGGGATCTTGCGCTTCTCGGCCACCAGCTTCTCCATGCGGCTGGCGCTGTCGCGCATCGCCTGGGCCACGCCGTCCCACTTCTTCTCCTGGTCGGGCGTGATCTTGAGCGCCGCCTTCAACGTCGTGATGCGCTGCTCGACGGTCTCGGGCTTGTTGGAGGTGGCGGCGTCGGCGGCCGGCGGCTTGGTGGCCTGTTCCTTGGTCTGGGCCATAGCCGGCATGGCGAACAGCGCCGCACCGGCCACGGTCGCGATCGCAACCGGGCGGGTCACTTTGAAGAACAGCGAATGGGTCATTGCGTGCTTCCTCTTCCTGTAAGCGGCCAAGTGGCCGCGCAGGGGGAGAACGAGCGTCTGTTCCTAGCGTTGCGGCGCATTTTGCCGCCACAGCAAGGTAACCGCCTTGGTTTGGACACACGCCCCCGGAGGGGGCTTTTTAGCGGATCTCGAAGCCCAGTTTTGCCAGGGTTGCGCGGATGCGCTCACGGCCGTTCATCGCCTTGATGGGCCCCATGCGGTTCAGCATGCGGGCGGTCCAGGTCGTGGCCTGCATCTCGTTGCGGGCCGAGAACTGGGCCATTTCCGCGTCATAGGCGGGGCGGTCACGGGCCTCGGGCGCCGCGTCGTAGCGCTCGTGATGCAACACGGTCGATTGTGGCAGGCGCGGCTTGACCTCGTTCTTGGCGGCCGGATCGGCATAGCCGACGCAGAGGCCGAACACGACAAAGGCTTTCGGCGGCAGGCCCAGCAGCTCATGCACCTGGGCCGGGTCGTTGCGCATGGCGCCGATATAGACGGTGCGCAGCCCCAGTGATTCGGCCGCGACCACGGCGTTCTGGGCGGCCAGCGCCGCGTCGATGCAAGCGACCATGAAGGTCTCGAGATAGGGAAGGTTCTCGAAGGTCACCTGCTCGGCCTGCGACATGCGCTCGTTGCGCGACATGTCGGCCACGAAGGCGAGGTACAGCGGGCACTGCTCGATGTGCTTTTGATTGCCGGCGATCTCGGCCAGCACCTTGCGCTTGGCCGGATCGGTGACGGCGATGGCCGACCACAGCTGCATGTTGGAGCTGGTGGCGGCCGACTGGGCGGCGGCGATCAGGGTCTCCAGCGTGCCCGATGGTACGGGATCGGACAGAAAGCCACGCACCGAGCGATGGTCGAGCAGGGTGGCGATGGTCTCGTTCCACGGCCCGGCCGGCGGCAGGGCGGCGCCATAGCGGCGGGCGAGGGCCGCCTTCATGTCTTGGGTGTCGGTCGGGATCAGCGCGTCCATGATGCGGCAGCCTGCGGTTTGCGGCGTGTGACGGCGGTCAGCAGCGCCAGGATGATGAAGCCGGTGACGATGGCGAAGATCATCTGCGGCTGGCCACGATCCATCAGCCAGCCATAGAGCAGCGGCGCCACCATGCCGCCGAGGTTGAACCCGGTCGAGACGAAGCCGAAGACCTTGCCGAACGAGCCCACGGGCGTGACCGCCCGGACCATCATGTCGCGCGACGGCTGGATGATGCCGTTCAAGAGGCCGCCGAGCGACATCACGAAGATCAGGATAGCCGACGGCATGTCGACCCAGCCCAGCAGGATCGCCATGGCCGAGGTAAAGGCGAAGCCCACCGCCGCCACCCATTCGTGGTGCGGCGTGCGGTCGGCGATGATGCCGCCAGCACCGCCGCGGCGACGAAGGCTCCCTGCCAGCCCCAGACGGCGGCGATGGCCAGCACCAGGGCAGGCGTCACGCCCGAGCCGAAGAAGCCCGCGAAATTGTGGATCGAGAACGCCTTGCCGATGCGCTTCTCGTCGATGGTGGCCGACAGGATGGAATAATCGGCCGGGTGGTAGACGGTGTTGGCGAGCCCCAGGAAGGCGTAGGCCACCACGAATATCCAGTAGTGCGGCAGCAGCGCGGCGACCAGAAGCGCCGCAGCGGCCAGCAGCAGCCCGCCGGTCAGCATGGCGCGCGGCCCGATGCGGTCGACCAGGAAGCCGGCCGGCGTCTGCAGGGCCGCCGAGATGACGTTGTAGGCGGTGAGGGCGATGCCGATCTCGATATAGGAGACGCCGAACGCCTCGCGCACCGGGCCGAAGATCGGCGGCAGCAGCATCAGATGGACGTGGCTGGTGAAATGCGCCGCCGAGATCAGGCCGATCACCTTGGCGTCGCGACCCCAGCCGGCCTCGGCCCCGGTGACGGCCGGCGCCTGCAGTTGCTCACTCGTCGACGACATTAACGCTCAACGTTCCGATGCCGGAGATCTCGACCTCGACCTTGTCGCCGCCCTTCATCCAGAGCGGCGGCTTGCGGCCCAAACCGACTCCGTCGGGCGTGCCGGTGGCGATGACGTCACCCGGCTCCAGCCAGGTCACGGTCGAGAGGTATTCGATGATGGTGGCGACGTCGAAGATCATGTGATCGGTCGTGTCGTGCTGCACCACGCTGCCGTTCAGCCGCGTCGTCAGCTCGAGCCGCTGCGGATCGGTGATCACGTCGGAGGTGACCAGCCAGGGTCCGAGCGGGCCGGTCGCCGGGAAGTTCTTGCCGGCGGTCACAGAGTGCTTCTGGAAGTCGCGCACGCTGCCGTCGAGGAAGCAGGTGTAGCCCGCCACGACCGAGAGCGCGCTGGCGCGCGGCACGTGCCGGCAGCGCTCGCCGATCACCACGGCAAGCTCGCCCTCGAAGTCGAA
>JACPOQ010000048.1 GCA_016191435.1 Chloroflexota bacterium
ACGAGACCGCGCCGCCCAAGGGCGTGCGCTGGGTCGAGCCGGTGCTGTCGGCCGAGATCGAATATCGCGGCCGCACCGGTGGCGGGCTGATAAGGCACGCGGTGTTCCGCGAGCTGGTCGAGGCGGCGGTCGAAGACCGCCGTCCCGACCGGAGCGCGAAGCGCGGAGCGGAGGGAGCTTCTCAGAAGAGATCCCTCCGCTCCGCTTCGCTCCGGTCGGGACGACGGGGCGATGCCGAGTTGCCGGTGCGGCTTACGAATCCCGGCCGGCTGCTGTGGCCCGACCAGGGCATCACCAAGCAGGGGCTCGCCGAGTTCTACGGCGAGATCGCCGACTGGATCCTGCCGCACCTGGTCGGCCGGCCGCTCAGCCTGCTGCGCCATCCCGAAGGCATCAACGAAAAGGGCTTCTTCCAGAAGCATGCCTGGGCGGGGCTCAGCGACAGCGTGCGCCAGGTGGCGGTGCCCAACGACGAGCAGCCGATGCTGGTGATCGACGATCTGCCCGGCCTGCTCGAGCTGGTGCAGGCGAGCGTGCTGGAGATCCATCCGTGGGGCGCCAAGGCCGACCGGCCGGAGCTGCCCGATCGCGTCACCATCGATCTCGATCCCGGCGACAACGTGCCGTGGCAGCGCGTGATCGACGCCGCGCACGACGTGCGCCGCAGGCTGGCGGCGCTCAAGCTCGAAAGCTTCGTGAAGACCACCGGCGGCAAGGGCCTGCATGTCGTCTTTCCGCTGACGCCGCAGGCCGACTGGGACACCATAAAAACCTTCGCCCAGTCCATCGCCTCGGCGATGGCGGCCGACCGGCCCGACCTCTACACCGACAACATGGCCAAGAGCGGCCGGCGCGGCCGCATCTATGTCGACTACCTGCGCAACGGCATGGGCGCCACCGCCATCGGCGCCTATTCCACGCGCGCCCGCGAGGGTGCGCCGGTGTCGGTGCCGCTCGCCTGGGACGAGCTCGGCGAGAACATCCGGTCGAGCCATTTCACGCTGCTCAATCTGCCCAAGCGGCTGGCGTTCCTCGATCATGACCCGTGGGAGGGCATTGCTGGGCTGAAGCAGACGCTGCCGGGTTCGGCGGGCATCGCGCCCTCGAAGGCTGAGCTCATCGCCTACTGGAAGAAAGTCGGCAAGCAGGCGCTGACCCATCTCGCGCGGCGGCCGATCAAGCCGGTGGGCAATGCGCTCGGCAAGCCACCCAAGGCGGTGCGCAAGACGGGCGACGACCGCTTCTGGATCGACAGCATCGATGGCCTTTTAGGCCTGGTCGAGATGGGCGCCATCGAGCTTTTGGTCGCCAACGTCACCATCGACGACCTCGAGCGACCCGACATGCTGGTCTTCAGCATCACCGCTGCCGACACGGCGCTGCGCCTGCGCACCCTCCTGCAGGCCGAGGGCCTGGAGAGCTGGCCCACGCTCGCGGGCGGCCGCGAGCTGCATGTCATGGTGCCGATCGAGCCCGACCTCAATGCCGAGGAAGCGCTGCGCTACAGCGAGCAGCTCGCCGGCCGACTGGCCAAGGCCAGCATCGACTGCCGCTACAACAAGCCGGGTGCCGTGGCGATCGCCGCCTTCTCGCCGCGCGCCCTGCCCGGCTTCCCGATCGCGGCACCGGTCGAATGGGCGCAGGTCCAACGCGGGATCTCGCCGGACGCCTTCACGATGAAGAGGCCTCGTGGCAAGGAAATGACCTCTCCCTGATTCGGATTGCGCAGCATCCTTCAAAGTGATCTGCTTTCACGCTCAAGGCCATTTCGTACCGTAGCGAACGCTCGGCGTCGCGTTTTGTAGAGCAGGTAGAGCTCAACAGAACAGGGGGCAGACATGGCTTACCATCTCGAAGGCCGACTTCTCGAAGTTTGCAACTGCCGGGTGCTCTGCCCGTGCTGGATCGGCGAGGATCCCGACAACGGCACCTGCGACACCATCGTCGGCTGGCACTTCGACAAGGGCAC
>JACPOQ010000049.1 GCA_016191435.1 Chloroflexota bacterium
ACAGACGGCGGCAGCAGAAACCCGGTCTCCCGGTCAACCTCACGGAAATTGCTCATCACTCGCCACCAAACTCGTCCTACAATCAACTCACGCCACAGAATCTCATCCCTGACCTCAAAGCAAGTCCGACAGGCTGCTAGGAGAAAGGATCTAACGCCGGAAGGCGGGTTCCTGCACGAATACTTCGCGGACCGAGCCGGAGCGCCCCGACGGAACGGCAATGATGTTGCCCTGGCGGTCGATCGGATTGCCCTGCCAGTCGTAGCGCTCGCCGACCGCCGCGCCGTGGTCGGACAGGGTTCCGTACACGACGGTCTCGGGAACCGTCACCGCCGCCACGCACCGATCGGCAACCTGGCCCTGCGCGGCCTGGCTTTGGGCACAGGTGCGGTCAAAGGCCTGGACCGTGCTGGCGAGCGAAAGCGCTCCCAGGATCAGAAAAGTCGGCAGGCTGGCACGCACAAGCATCGGTTCCTCTGCTGACGGCTCTGGATGCCGCCCGCAGGATCAACTCGGCCAAGCCCGGAAAGTTGCCGGGGATCCGTGCCTAAATCCCAATTCACACGGTGAGAAAGCGGGCCCGGATTGCCTCTTCTTCCGCGCGGAAGACGTCCGGGGTCGCCCGGTAGACCATGCGGCCCTTGACCATTATGTGCAGGTCGTCTGCGACAGCTTCGGCAAGCTTCATGTTCTGCTCGACCAGCAGGATGGTCACGCCTTCCTCGCGCAGCAGCCGGATGATTCTAGCGAGCTCGCGCACGACCAGGGGAGCGAGGCCCTGGCTCGGCTCGTCGAGCAGCATCACCTTGGGATCGGAGACCAGCGCCCGGGCGATCGCCAGCATCTGCTGTTCCCCGCCCGACAGCTGCGAGCCCCGGCTGGCAGAGCGCTCGCGCAGCGAGGGGAACAGTTCCAGCAGCCGGGCGAGCGGCCAGGCGGTTCCGGCCCCTCGTGTGCCAGAGCCGCGTTCGCCGACCTTGATGTTCTCGATGACGGTGAGATCGGGAAAGATCAGCCGTCCCTCGGGCACGTAGGCCACGCCCTCGCGCGCCACGCGGTGCGGCGGCCAGCCGGTGATGTCGGTGCCGCCGACGGCCACGCGCCCGCCGCTCAACCCGACCAGCCCCATGATGGTCTTCACCATCGTCGTCTTGCCGACGCCGTTGCGGCCGAGCACGGCGCTGATGCGGCCCTGCGGCATGTCGAGGTCGACGCCGTGCAGGACGTGGCTCGCGCCATAGTGCGTGTTCATGCCCTCGATCCGGAGCATCAGTCGAGCCCTCCGAGATAGGCTTCCTGCACGCGGGCGTCGGCCTTGACCTGGTCGGGCGCGCCGTCGGCGATCACCGCTCCGCGATGTAGCACCGTGATCCTGTGGGCGAGGCGGAACACCACCTCCATGTCGTGCTCGACGAGCAGCACCGTCATCCGCGAGGCCTTGAGGAAGCGCGCCAGCGTCTCGACCGCCTGGGCCGTCTCCTCGACCGAGAGCCCCTGCGTCGGCTCGTCGAGCAGGAGCACGCGCGGCTGCTGCGCCATCGCCATGGCGACTTCGAGCAGGCGCTGGTCGCCGTGCGAGAGCAGTCCGGCGGGCCGCTCGGCGATGGCGGAGAGGCCGAGCTGCTCGAGCGCTGCATCGGCCAGCGCCTCGGCCTCCTTGAAGATGCGGGCGCCGCCGAACAACTGCCAGCGCCGCGGATGGCGGGCCTGGGCCGCCAGCCGCGCGTTCTCGCGTGCCGACATCTCGGGAAATAGCGCCGTGATCTGAAAGGTGCGCGAAATACCCAGCCGGCAGATCTGGTGGCTTGCCAGGCCCGCGATCGCCTGCCCGGCGAACCGGATCGCGCCCGCGCTCGGCCTGACCGTGCCGGTGACGACGTTGAACAGCGTCGTCTTGCCGGCGCCATTGGGGCCGATGACGGCGCGGACCTCGCCGTCCTCGACGCGCATGGCGACCTGGTCGAGCGCGACCAGGGCGCCGTAGCGCCGCGTCACGCCGTCGAGCTCGAGCAGCGCCACGCTCAGTGCCTCTCGGCCATGGCGCGGAAGCGGCCGGTTGCCAGGCCCCAGATGCCGTGTGGCGCGAACAGTACGAAGGCGATGAAGATCAGGCCGAAGTACAGCGCCCAGGCTTCAGTCCAGGCGCTGAGCTGGTGCTCCATGAACATGAAGAAGGCGGCGCCCAGCACCGGACCGACCAGCGTGCCGGCGCCGCCCACGATCACCATGATCAGCACCTGGCCCGACAGCAGCCAGAACAGGAGCTCGGTGTTGGCGAAGCCCGCAAACGGCGCATAGAGCGCGCCGGCCAGCCCGCCCAGCCCGTAGGCGATCGCGACCACGGCGATCTTGTAGAGGCGGGTGTTGTAGCCCAGCGCCGTGGTCTTGGCCTCGTTCTCGCGGATGCCGCGCAGCACGGCGCCGAACGGCGAGCGCACCAGCGCGCGGCACACCAGGAAGCCGCCGACCAGGCAGGCGAGGGCGAGGTAGTAGAAGCCAGCCTTGCTCGACAGGGCGGCGAAGCCGAACGGCCCGACGGTGCGCGGGATGCCGGCGAGGCCATCCGAGCCGCCGGTCACCGAGGTCCACTTGAAGGAGATGGCGTAGAGCAGCTGGGCAAAGGCCAGCGTCAGCATCGAGAAGGAGACGCCGGTC
>JACPOQ010000042.1 GCA_016191435.1 Chloroflexota bacterium
AGCTTGCAGCGAGCCCATGCCCTGGCCGGTCAGTCCCCTCGTGGGTAAGACCACCAACTGGAGAGCCGTATGCGGGAGATCCGCACGTACGGTTCGGAGGGAGGGGGCGGCAACAGCCGCTCCCTACCCCTATCGGAAGAGAATGAGACAAATTTCGCTACGGGGCCTTGAATCGCCGCATCGTCGTGAGTCTCTCCCATGTGCGCGGCCGCCGCTCGATGCGCACGCCTTGAGGGGAGTTGGCTGTGACCTCGATCGTTGCCAGGCCGCTCGCCGCCGCTGCGCTCGCGGGCGCCGTGGCGGCAGCCGTGCCAGTGTTGCCTGCCGCGGCGCAGGACAAGATGACATCCGAAACCGCGCCGCTGCTCGAAGCGCAGCGTGACCAGGCGGCGGCCTTCGACATTCCGGCCCAGCCGCTCGCGCAGGCGCTCACGGCGTTCGGCCGCCAGTCCGGCCTGCAGGTCGCCTTCGATCCGGCCGCGGCCGCGGGCAAGACCAGCGCGGCGGCGAGCGGCTCGATGACGGCCGAGCAGGCGTTGCGCCAGCTGCTCGCAGGCAGCGGCCTCTCTTATCAGTTCACCTCGACGCGTGCGGTGACGGTGTCCAGCGTCTCCGCAAGCACCGGCGCCGTACAGCTCGATCCGGTGCAGGTGCAGGGCATGTACCCGGTGCCCTCGCAGGCCACCATCGACAACCTGCCGCCGCCCTATGCCGGCGGCCAGGTCGCGACCGGCGGCCAGCTCGGCATCCTGGGTGAACGCCGCTTCATGGATACGCCGTTCAACCAGAGCAACTACACCTCCCAGCTCATCAAGGACCAGCAGGCGCGCAGCGTCATCGATGTGCTCGCAAACGATCCGTCGGTGCGCAACACGCTGTCGTCGGCGAATTACGTGGCCGTGCCGTTCGTGCGCGGCTTCGCGCTCAGCAACCAGGATTACGCGTTCAACGGCATGTACTCGGTGGCGCCGCAGATGGTGGTGTCGCCCGAGTATCTCGAACGCGTCGAACTCCTGAAGGGGCCGGGCGTGCTGCTGAACGGCATGCCGCCTTTCGGCAGCATCGGCGGCGTGCTCAACCTCGTCCCCAAGCGGGCCGGCGACGAGCCGTTGAACAGCGTGACCGCGACCTTCGCCTCGAGCGCCCAGGTCGGCGGCAGCGTCGACTTCGCCCGCCGCTTCGGCGACGACAAGCAGTTCGGCGTGCGCTTCAACGGCGTCTATCGCAACGGCAGCACGCCGGTCGACCGCCAGTCGCAGGAGATCGGCGCCGCCGTCATGGGCATGGATTTCCGCGGCGAGCGGCTGCGCGTCTCGCTCGACTACGGCTACCAGAAGCAGCGCTACAACGCGCCGCTGGGCTTCACTTATGTCGCCGCCGGCGTGCCGGTGCCGCTGGCGCCCGGCGGGCACAGCAACTGGTTCCAGCCCTGGACCTACATGGATTCGGCCGACGTCTTCGGCGTCGCCAAGGCCGAGTACGACATCGCCCCCGACTGGACGATCTACGGCGCCGCCGGCGGGCGCAGCACGCGGCTGGAGAGCGTGCGCGGCGGCGTCGCCACCGTCATCGATTCGGCCTCCAACCTCACCGAGACGGCGCTCTATCGGCCGTCCTACGCGGCGGTGAACACCGAGGAGGTGGGCGTGCGCGGCAAGGCGCAAACCGGGCCGATCGACCACCTGCTGTCGCTCAGCGCCACGCGCATCTTCGTCGAGCTGGGGCAGGGCGATTCGCCCGTTCTCGCCAGCGTGCGCTCCAACCTCTACCAGCCGACCTTCGTCGCCCAGCCCACCGTCACCTACCGCACCCCGCCCAAGGTCAGCTCGACCGAGCTGTCGAGCCTGGCGCTGGCCGACGTTCTGTCGGCCTTCGACAACCGCGCCCAGCTCATCCTCGGCGCCCGCCTGCAGCGCATCCAGGCCACCAACTTCAGCGCGGTGACCGGCGCCGTCACCTCCTACTTCGACCAGAGCGCGCTGTCGCCCGCGGTCGGCGTCGTCGTCAAGCCATGGCAGAACGTGTCGTTCTACGGCAACTTCGTGCAGGGCATGCAACAGGGACCGACCGCGCCGGCGGCGGCGCTGAACGCGGGCCAGGTCTTCCAGCCCGTGATCTCCACGCAGTTCGAGCTGGGCGCCAAGGTCGATTTCGGCCAGTTCGCCGCGACGCTGGCCGCCTTCCAGATCGACCAGCCGTTCGGCGTCACCAATCCCTCGACCAGCCTGTTCAGCGTCGACGGCATGCAGCGCAACCAGGGCCTGGAGTTCAACGTCTTCGGCGAGCCCTTGCCGGGCTTCCGGCCGCTGGGCGGCGTCACCCTGATGAACGGCGTGCAGCTCAGCACCGCTTCTTCGCTGACGACCGGCAGGAAGATGCCCGGTGTGCCCGACGTGCAGCTCAACCTCGGCGCGGAGTGGGACGCCTCGTTCCTGCGCGGGCTGACCTTCGCCGGCCGGCTGATCTACACCAGCCTGCAGTACCTCGATGCGGCCAACACCCAGAGCATCCCGTCGTGGACGCGCTTCGACGCCGGCGTGCGCTACGGCTTCGAGCGCAAGGACGGCAAGCCGATCGAGGTCCGCTTCAACGTCGAGAACCTGTTCGACCTCAACTACTGGGCCTCGGCCTCGGTCAACAACGGCCTGGCCATGGGCACGCCGCGCACCTTCCTGCTGTCGCTCGGCACGCGGTTCTAGTGCGTGCGGGGCTCACACTGCCGGCTGCTCCAGCCAGGGATTTAGCAGCAGAACGCCAAGGGGGTTGAAGTCGACCACATTGCGCGTGACTACGGTCAGGCCATGAACCAGTGCCGTCGCAGCGATCAGCGCGTCGCGTTCCGCGCGAGGATCAGGCACATGGAGGCGGGCGCAACGTTGCGCCACTGCGGTATCTATCGGCAGGATACGACCCTCGAAACGCGGCAGGATCTGATCGTCGATCCAGCTTCGCAGGATGGTACCCTGGGCGGTATCGCGGCGCGCGATCTGAAGCGTACCCAATTCGATCTCAAGGATTGTGATAGCCGACAGGAAGAAGCTGTCTGCGGCAACCGTGCTCGCCCAAGCGACAACATTGCCATCTGCTTTCTCCAAACGACGGAGTTCGGAGATGACATTGGTGTCGAGCAGAAACATCAGCTGAGCTTCGCAGGCTTGAAAATGCCGGGGCCGGTGCGGGGCGGCTTGAATTCGAAGTCTGCGACGCCCACTTGGGCGACCGCCTCGGCCAGACTCATGTTGCCGCCAGTCAGCCGTCGATAGTCCTCGATGGTGAGAAGGACATGAGCCGGCCGGCCGCGGTCAGTAATGAATACCGGTCCTTTCCTGGCGGCTTTCTTGGCGCCACTCGTGTCCTGATTGAACTCGCGACTGGTGAGGGTCGTAACGGTCATGCTTGCCTCCGTCGAGAATATATGTAGAGATGTTTCTACATTCAAGGTCCCAACGATGCCTAGCGACTGCTGGGGACAACGTCTATTGCTCCGCCCATGACCCTCGCCAACCGCCCGGCACTGTCCGTGGTGGCTCCTTGCTACAACGAGCAGGACGTCCTGCCCGAGTTCCTGCGCCGCGTCGGCGCGGTGCTGGATGGCGTCGGCGGGCAGAGCGAGATCGTGCTGGTCGATGACGGCTCGCACGATCGCACCTGGGAGGTCATGACCGAGGCCGCGGCGAAGGACCCGCGCATCGTCGCGGTGCGGCTGATGCGCAACCACGGCCATCAGCTCGCGCTCACCGCCGGGCTGACCCTGTGCCGCGGCGAGCGCGTCCTGATCATCGATGCCGACCTGCAGGATCCGCCCGAACTGCTGCCCGACATGATGGCGCTGATGGACGGTGTGGATGGGAAAGGGGGTGCCGACGTGGTCTACGGCCAGCGTCGCCAGCGCGACGGGGAGAGCCTGTTCAAGCGCGCCACCGCCGCCGCCTTCTATCGCCTGATCGGGCGCTTGACCGACGTCGAGATCCCGCTCGATGCCGGCGATTTCCGGCTGATCACGCGCCGCGTGCTCGATCTGTTGACCGCCATGCCCGAGCGCCATCGCTTCGTGCGCGGCATGGTCGCCTGGATCGGCGGCAAGCAGGTGCCGCTGCCTTACGACCGCAAGGCGCGGGCGGCGGGCGAGAGCAAGTATCCGCTGGCCAAGATGGTGCGCTTTGCCGCCGACGCCATCACCGCCTTCTCGGTCGTGCCGCTGATGGCCTCGATGACCATCGGCTGGGTGATGGCCGCGGTCGGCTTCGCCTTCTTCGTCTATTCCATCGTCGGCTGGACGTTCGGCCACACGCTGCCCGGCTGGACGTCGCTGATGGCCGCCGTCGGCCTCTTGGGCGGCATGCAGTTCCTGATGCTGGGCATCATCGGCGCCTATCTCGGCCGCCTCTACGACCAGAGCAAGGGCCGGCCCTTGTTCATGATCCGCGACATCGTCGGCGGCCCCAAGTGAAGAGGCCCAAGTGACGCCGGCCGAGTTCGATCGCCACGCCGCGTCGTACGACGGCGGCCTCGACAATCCGATCAAGCGCATGATGGGCGATTCCGCCGACCAGTTCATCGCCGTGAAGACGCGCTGGCTGCTGCGCCGCGAGCCCGGCCTGAAGAAGGGCGGGCTTGCCGTGCTCGATTATGGCTGCGGTGCCGGCGACCTCATGCGCGTCCTCGCCGAGCAGGGCGCGCGGGCCGACTTCACCGGCTGCGACGTGTCGGATGGCATGCTGGCCGAGGTCGGCAAGCGCTGGCCGTCGGCGCTCGGGCCGACGCCGGCGCTGGCGACGCAGGATGGTGCCAAAACGCCGTTCGCCGACCGGCAGTTCGACATCGTCACCATCAGCGCCGTGCTGCACCACGTGCCGGTCGAGGAGCGCCAGGCGGTCTATCGCGAGCTCGGACGCGTGCTGAAGCCGGGCGGCCGCATCTATGTCTTCGAGCACAACCCGCGCAATCCGCTGGTGCGCTACGTCATCGCCCGCACGCCGATCGACGAGAACGCCATCCTGCTCGACGCCCGCGAGGTGCGGCATGGGCTGCTCGACACGGCGCGCTACGAGCTCGAGACCGACTACCTGATGTTCATGCCGCCCGGCATCGCCTTCTTGGCACCCCTCGACCGGACGCTGGCGTGGCTGCCCCTGGGGGCGCAATATGTCGTGGCGGCGCGCAAGGGCGCCTGAGGGAGAAACGGGATGGACCGCGAGACATTCGAGGCCGAGCTCAAGCGCGACGGCTATGACATCCAGACCAACACCACGCCGGGCGTGAAGGTGAACCCCGAGCACAGCCATCCGTACGATGTGCGGGCGATGGTGATCCAGGGCGCGCTCACCTTGACGCGCGATGGCGCGACGCGCACCTACAAGCCCGGCGAGACCTTCACCATGCCGAAGGGCTGCCTGCACTACGAGAGCTACGGGCCGGAAGGTGCGGTGACGCTGTTCGGACGGAAGATGTGACGGCCATTCTGTCGTCCTGAGAGTAAGCTTCACTGTCATCCTGAGCGCAGCGAAGGATCTCATGCCCTTGGCGACCGGCGATGAGGTCCTTCGCTGCGCTCAG
>JACPOQ010000043.1 GCA_016191435.1 Chloroflexota bacterium
GTTTACAGGCGGGAGGCCGGTGGTCGGTTGCCGATAGCAGTGTGTGGCCGAGCGTAGTTGTAGTCATCCAGGAAGGGCTGGAGCGCGGCGAGGCGATCGCCATTGCTCGCGTACGGGCGGCGGTAGGCCCACTCCCGCTGGATGGTTTTGTTGAAGGCCTCGGCTTTGCCGTTCGTCTGGGGCCGATAGGGCTGTGTGTGGAGGCGCTCGATCGCGAGGGAGTCGGCCGTGTCGATGAACGTCCGTGAGCGACGGTAGTCCAGGGCGTTGTCGGTGAGGACACGTTCGACGGTGATGCCAGCAACGGCGAAAGCGTGGACTGCCCGTAGGAGGAAAGCAGCAGTGGTGGCGCCGGTCTCGTCCCGCAGGGCCTCGGCGTAGGCAAAGCGGCTGTGGTCGTCGACGGCGACGTGCACGTAGTCGTGACCGCGCTTGGGGCCGGGGCGATGACGGCCCGCGCCGCTCTCAGCGAAGCCCGGATCGAAGCGCTTGCCTCCGCCTTCGGGGATGCGGCCGAACTTCTTCACATCCAGGTGCACCAACTCGCCAGGCCGCTCACGTTCATAGCGGATGACGGCCCGGGTCGTGCGATCCAGACGGGCAAGGACAGCCAATCCCTGGCGGCGGAGCACGCCGTAGACGGTGGAGGCGGCCAGCCCCAGCTCGTAGGCAATGCGATGTGGGCCCGCGCCGAGCTCGCGCCGCAGCGAGCAGATCGCCTCAACTACTGTCTCCGCGAGTGCGTGAGGCAATCGTCGCGGCGCGCTCGAACGGTCTTTGAGTCCCGCCATCCCTTCCTCCCGATAGCGTCTCCAGGTGTGACAACTCAAACCAACGGCATGGCCCCCACTTCGTCAAGGTATCTGTATAAGCTGATGACTACTTCCTGTGCGCAACCTTCGTGGGAACTACAACTAGAACGGGAGTCGCGCTCGTGGCGATCGGTGGCCGGCGGCCGCCGCGGCCTCGCGCTCTGCGCTCGCCCGCTGATCCACGTGTGCCCGCGTTCGGAGCGTCGCGGCGTTCCCGTGACAATGAGCGCACGCGGAGCGGCCACAGAGGGCCGCGACTCCGAGACGGCGGCGATTTTCAGAGCAGTCCCGAGTGCGGCTGGCTGCGAGGCGACGGTTCGGGGGCTAGACTTGGGGCACTCGCTTTCGGAAGGGGTGCGACTGTGGTGAAGGTGATTCGGCCCAATGAACGCGACCGCGGGACGGCGCAGACGCCGGGGATGCGGCGCGAAGCCGGGATTTCCCACAACACCGCCGGCTCGGCGGGTCTGTGGATGGGCACGGCGGTGAATGACGCGGGCGCGGTCTCCGGGGTGCACCATCACGGGAAGAACGAATCGGGGATCTACATCCTGCGCGGGCGGGTGCGCTTCCGGTGGGGGGAGAAGCTGGAACACGTAGTGGATACGGAGCCAGGCGATTTCGTCTTCGTGCCACCGTTCGAAATCCACATGGAAGAGAATCTCGATACCGAGAACGAAGCGGAACTGCTGCTGGCACGGGACAGCCAGGAGGCGATCGTGGTGAACGTGCCGGACCCCCGCGAAGAATAGCCCTTCACCAGGAGCCTCGTCCGGCCGATCACTCGGGTGTGATGCGTGCAGCGACCTCGGTATTCGCAGCGGCGGCGTTCCTGGCGTTCTGGGTAACGCTGATTGCCGCGCAGGCGAAATAGACATCGGCCGGGGTCATCCCGTGGCGGCGGCGAGCGCGGGATTCGTGACCGTGAGCTTATCGTGGGTAGTTATGCGAAGGTGCGCCAGGACGCGGGCTCGGAAGTCGCCGGCGTCGGCGTCGCCGGCGCGGATGCGGGCGACGAGGTCGTGGTTGCGGCGCTGAATTGCGAGACGCACTTCGCTCAGCGCCGCGGGCGGCTCTTCGCGGCCGAGGAGCGAATCGAGGCCGGCCCATTCGCGGGCGAGGTGCTCTTCTTCGCTGGCGAGTTCGCGCCGGATGATCTGCACGGTGTTATTCGCGACGCGCGCGTGGAAGCTGACGCGGCCCTCGGTGTTGGGCATCACGTCGTTTACGAGGTAGTTTCCAATGGCTTCGAGGAGCTCATCGACGGTTGGGCGGTCATGCATGAGAGTGCTGAGTCCTGAGTGCTGAAAGGTGCGTCATTGGGCGCCTTCGAGGAGCGAGATCAGTTCGATCTCGGTTTCGGCGGGGCGGCGGCCGATGCTGGCGTGCTCGACGTTGGGGTTCCGGCCGTCGAGGTAGCTGAAGCCCTGGGTAACGGTGATGATGCCCCATTTGAGGTTGCTGAGGGCCTCCCAGTAGCGGACGCGCTCGCGGTCCACGGGAAAGCCGCCGGCGGCTTCGTAGGCTTCGTAGAAGGCCTCGCGGTCGCCGACGCCGGCGACCGGCTTATCGCCGCCGAAGCGCCAGGAGCGGATCATCAGGTAGCCGAAGTCCTCCATAGGATCGCCGAAGTGGGCCTGTTCCCAATCGATAACGCCGGTGAGGCCCTGCTCGTCGTACATCATGTTGCCGAGGCGGAAATCGCCATGGACGAGCACCTGCTCGGGCACCATCGGCATACGTCCGCGCAGCCAGCGCAGGGCCAGCTCGAACACGGGGTGCGGCAACTGGGAGGCGATATGAAGGTTCGTTTCGTAGGTATCGAGCTCGAGCTGGGCGGGTGAGGTGCCGGGGATGGGCGTTGGCAGCGCCGAGAGCTCGGGATAACGGCGGTAGTCGATGCGGTGGATGCGAGCGAGGCTCTGAGCCAGCTGCGCGGGCAGCACTTCGCGGGTCTTCGCGTACTGGGGGGCGCGGACGAGACGGGGGCCAAGCGCCTCGCCGGGAACGCGGCGCATGACGAAGAACTTCACGCCGAAGATGTCCTCGTCGCCGTCCCAAAGCGGCTCGGGCACGACGACACCGTTCTCCCAGGCGGCTTTGATGAGGCTGTACTCGAGGGCCCGGCCGACCGACGTGACGGCGCCTTTGACGGGGTCGGCGCGGAGGATGCCTTCGATGAACTCGTCGCGGCCATCGGCGTGGTGGACGCGGGCGTCGAACGACCATGTCTCGCGGGAGGCGCCGCCCGAGTAGCGGGACATGGCCGAGAGGTCGACGGCAGTCGCGCCCGTCTTGCGCTTGATGAAGGTTTCGAGCCCGGCGCGGGCTTCGGACGCGTCCAATCCTACTCGGCCTGGTCGAGGTACTCGCTGAGGCCGTAGCCGAGGCGTCCGCCATCGAGGACGTACTCGGTCATGCCTTCGCCGATGTGCGTGAACATGCCAGCGCGGCGGTTGCGCAGCGGGATGAAGCCCTTCACCTTGCCTTCGACGGTGTGCTTCTCGCCGTTGGCCAGCGTGACGACGGCTTTGAGGCTGTCGTGGTAGTTGGTGTTGCCTTCGTAGCCGGTATCGAGCTTCACGTCCTTGATCTGGACGATTTCTTGGCCCTTCTGAAAGACGCCGCCAACGCGGTCACCGACGACAGAGATGACCATCCCCAGGTCGTCGCCGTAGTTCGCGGTGATCCAGCGGTAGGAGGGCGTGGATTGCCAGTAGCGCGGGCCCCACGAGTGGTCGCGGAGCCCGTGACCCTGGAGCTCGAGCACCGGTTCGTCATCGATGGCGATGGTGCCGGTGACGGCCATGTGCTGCTCGTAGTGGGCGCGCGCGAAATCGTTGCCGGATGTCTCATCGGCGACGTGGCCGTAGATGGGGCCGACGCCGGTATGCGTCATCTCCAGCCGGAGTTTCTTGTGCGGATTGTTCCGGAAGGCGTCGCCTGGCTCGCGCATCTCGCGCGGGTCCTTGAGGAACACCACCGAGCCTTCATAGGTGGTGCGAATCTTCTCACCGGGGACGAGCACATCAACCTTGAGGCCGCCGGCGTCCCAGCCGTCGTTGGTGGAAATCTGGGGCCGCTTGTAGTTGAAGAGCGCCGAGCCATCGGGCAGGTAGACGATCACAGTCATCTCCGCGTGGCCCTCGTTGGCGCGGTTGCCGATGCGCAGGAAGCCGCCCAACTGCTTCGCGCGGTCGAAGAAGTTGAAGTAGACGGACTCGTTGAAGTTCTCTTCGGGGCCGAGCGGATGGGTGTAGTCGTCCTCCGCCTTGACGTTACCGACGATAGTGACCATGTTGCCGTGCCTCCGTGATGGTGAGGGGATCATACGCCGGTTGTTCATGCGGCGCGAACAATAGGAGGTGCTGAGTGCTGAGTCCGAGTCTTGAGTCCTGGGTGGCGGTGTCGCACGGCAGAGGGAATCGGGTACGATCGCTGGCGAGGTGGTGGAAGATGCAATTCGGTGCGGAGCGACCCGTGCCCGGGGCGCTGAGGTGGATCCTGGCGGCGGACGCGGTCTTTGAGTTCGGCGCGGCGGCGGCGATGGCGGTGTTCGCGGGACAGTTCGCACGCTGGCTGGCGACGGCGCCGGCGGTGTTTTATGTGCTGGCGGCCGCGTTCGCCGTAGCCGGCGGGGCGATCACGTGGCTCGCCAGCCGGAGCGTACTGCCGGCGGAAGTGCTGCGGCTGCTGGCGCGGGCGAACATCCTCGGCGGTGTCGTGGGCTGGGGGCTGCTTATCGCGATCTGGCGATCGTTCGACCCGGAGGGCCGCTGGATCCTGGGGGCAGCCGCTGACTCGTTTATCGCGATTGGGCTGGCAGAGATGCTCGCCTTGCGGAAGTGGGAAGCGAGCGGGGAAGAGCGCGACCGCGCGCGCTGAGGCGCTGCCGAACCCGAGATCGCGCATGTACCGCCGTGACAGGGTGAAACGCCAGCCGTTACGCTGAGACTACGACTGCATGAGACTGCTCAGGAGAATACAGGACATGGCCTCACCGGCTACCCGCGAGATGCGCCCCGATGGCAAGCCGCGGCTACCGCCCGGCCAACACCTCACTACCGGCTGGCCGGTGCTGCATTACGGGAGCATCCCGCGCATCGAAACCGAGAAGTGGAAGTTCAAAGTCTGGGGCCTCGTGGACGAGGAAATGGAGTTCGGCTGGGACGAATTCAACGCCCTCGGCAGTGCCACGGACTTGAACGACATTCATTGCGTGACGACCTGGAGCAAGTACGACAACACCTGGGAAGGCGTGCCATTCAAGGCGCTGTACGACCGCATCAGGGTGAAGCCCGAAGCGAAGTACGCGATGATCCACAGCTACGGCGGCTACACGACCAACGTGCCGCTGGAGGACCTGATGCGCGAAGGCGTGATGTTCGCGCGCTCACACAACGGCGAACCGCTGACGAAAGAGCATGGCTGGCCGATGCGCCTCGTGGTGCCGCACCTCTACTTCTGGAAGAGCGCGAAGTGGGTCGGCGGGATCCAATTCCTCGCCAACGACCGCCCGGGCTTCTGGGAGACGTACGGGTACCACATCTATGGCGACCCGTGGCGGGAAGAGCGGTACAGCTAGCCGGAACGGCGCGGAGGGCCCGCGGAAACGCGGCCTTGCGCGCATTCACGGGCGAGCGGAGTAAACTCATGGGCATGTTGACCGACCGGCCCGCCGCCTCGTGAGTGCCCTTCGCCCGGACAAAGTCGAGGCGCTGGCCGAATGGGCCGCGCGGGTGAAGGCCAACCGCGACCAGGCAGAGCGGCTGCGCGAACCCGCCCCGCCGGGCGACTTCTACGCACCCATCGCCTCCGTGTTCCGGGCGGACCCGCGGCGGGAGGGCGAGCCGGAGCTCGCCGCCCTGCGGGCGCTGGTGGAGCCGGGCGAGACGTGGCTGGATATCGGCGCCGGAGGCGGACGGTACGCGCTGCCGCTGGCACTGCGGGCGAAGGAAGTGATCGCGCTCGACCCCTCCGAGGGGATGCTGAGTGTGTTGCGCACGGCAATGGCGGAAGAGGGCATCGATAACGTACGCGTGGTGCAATCGCGCTGGCCGGCGCCAGAGCTGTCGCTGACCGCGGACGCCGCCTTCATCGCGCACGTGGGCTACGACATCGAAGACATCGGGCCGTTCCTGGACGCGATGGAAGTGGCGGCCGGGCGGTTGTGCGCGGCGCTGCTGCTGGCGGAATCGCCGGCGGCGCCGGCGAGCGCGTTCTGGCCAGCGATCCACGGCGAGGAGCGTGCGCCGCTGCCGGCCCTGCGGGAGTTCCTGGCGCTGCAACTGGCGCGGGGCCGGCTCTGCGAGGTGCGTCTGTTCGAGCGCCCACCGGCGGCGTACCACGCACACGACAACGCGGTGACGTGGCTGCGGCAGCAGTTGTTCGTCGCGCCGGGGAGCGAAAAGGACCAGCAACTGCAAAAGCTCGCCGCGGAGCGGCTGATCGAGCGGGACGGGCAGTACGGATTCGCGAGGCGAGGCGTGCCACTCGGTCTGGTCACCTGGGCGCCGCGGTAGGCGGCTCTACTCGGGCGGCGGATCGGCGGTCGCGCGCTTGCTGATCTCGATGAGCAACCGGAGCGCCCGGTTCACCGCCTCCGAATCTGGGAAGGCCGCCATGACGTCCTTTTCCAGGAGGACTGAGTTGATCCCGGACCGGTAGCGTTCATCGTACTTGCCGCGCACGCCCGGCTCGGCGAAGTGGGGCCCAGAGCTTGAGCGGCAATTTTACGCCCAGACGCTTACTACCGTGCGCGGCTCTGACGGCGCGGAACTGGTGTCGCTGCGTCAGCGCGCGGCAGCCTCGGCTTTCGCTTGCTCGCGGGCGGTGCGGGCGTACTTCTTCACGGGCGTGAGGACGATGGGCTCCATTTCGGGGGCATGGTAAGAGCGCTGGACCTGCCCCGAATCGGGAATGCCGTAGGCGGTGCTCCGTTGCCTGGGGACACGGCCGATGGAGCGGATGATTTCGTCCATGGTGGCGGGCGGGAGCTCCTGGCCGTGCTGGGTGCCGGCGGCGCGGGTGATGCTTTCGTTCATCAGGGTGCCGCCGAGGTCGTTACAGCCGGCCTGGAGGCACGCCTTCACGCCTTCGACGCCCATCTTCACCCACGACACCTGGATGTTCGTGATGTGCGGGTTCAGCACGAGCCGCGCGACGGCGTGCATGAGCACTGCTTCGCGGAACGTTGGGCCTTTGCGCGAATTGCCCTTGAGGTAGATGGGCGCCTCCATGTGCACGAACGGCAAGGGCACGAATTCGGTGATGCCGCCGGTGCGCCGCTGGAGGTGGCGGAGATGGAGGAGGTGGCGCGCCCATGAGTCGGGGCCGTCAATGTGGCCATACATGATCGTTGAGGTGGTCTTGAACCCGGCGTTGTGCGCCTCCTCAATGACCTGCAGCCACTGGGCCGTGTTTATCTTGTCCGGGCAGAGAATGGCGCGGACGCCGTCATCGAGGACTTCGGCGGCGGTGCCGGGGAGCGTGCCGAGGCCGGCATCCTTCAGCCGTGAGAGGAACTCTGGCAGCGTGACGCCAAGCGTCTCCGCCCCCTGCCAGACCTCGAGCGGCGAGAAGGCGTGGACGTGCATCTGCGGGAGGGCGTCCTTGACGGCGCGCGTGATGGCGAGATAGGTCTCGCCCGTGTACTCGGGGTGGATGCCACCCTGCATGCAGACTTCGGTGCCGCCGCGCTCCCACGCTTCGCGGGCGCGCCGGACGATCTCGTCGGCGCCGAGGTCGTAGGGCTGGCCGCGAAGGTTCTCACTCATCTTGCCCTTGGAGAAGGCGCAGAACTGGCAGCGGAAGTAGCAGATGTTCGTGTAGTTGATGTTGCGGTTGACCACGTAGGTGACGGTGTCGCCGTTGGTCTCGCGGCGGAGCTGGTCGGCGGCTTCGCAGATGGCGAAGAAGTCCTCGCCGCGCGCGCGGAAGAGGCGCGCGACCTCGGGCTCGGTCACGTCTTCGCCGGCGCGGGCGCGGGCGACGATGGCCGCGACATCGGGGCTGACGTGATGGCGGGCGCGCGGCTCGTGGGGCGTCAGCACGTCCTCGTAGCCGGCGGGGATGGCGGTCAGCTCGCCGGGCGACCAATGCTCCGCGCGGGCAAAGCCTTCGCCGTCGATCTCGCGGACGACGGGCGTGCGCAGGGCGTCGTCGAGCCAGCGGTCGCCATCAAGGGCGTAGGCGGGGTAGATGGCGAGGCGCTCCTGAAGGAACTTCCCGCACCCGGCGGTATTCCGGCGCAGCTCCGCGAGGTGCGGCCACGGGGCTTCGGGGTTCACGTGGTCCGGGGTCACGGGCGAGACGCCGCCCCAGTCATTCAGGCCGGCGGCGACGAGCTGCGGATAGAGGTCATAGCTGAGGTTCGGGGGCGCCTGGATGTTCATTTCCGGGCCGAAGACGATGCGCGCGACGGCGATGCTCCAGAGCAGGTCATCGAGGTCCGGCTCGGGCGCATCGTGCATCTTCGTATCGGCCTTGGCGCGGAAGTTCTGGACGATGATCTCCTGGATGTGGCCGAATTCGTCGTGGAGGTCACGGAGCGCGAGGAAGGACTCGATGCGCTCGCGGCGGGTTTCGCCGATGCCGATGAGGATCCCGGACGTGAACGGCACCTGCAGCTCGCCGGCCCAGCGCATCGTCTGGAGGCGGGCCCTGGGGCGCTTGTCGGGGGAGCCGTAATGGACCTGGCCCTTCTCGTGGAGCCGGTCGGTGACGCTTTCCAGCATGATGCCCTGCGAGACCGAGACGCGGCGGAGCGCGGCGATTTCGTCGCGCGTCATGACGCCGGGGTTCGCGTGCGGGAGGAGGCCGGTCTCCTTCAACACGAGCGCGGACATGGCGGTGAGGTATTCGATGGTGGTGGCGTAGCCCATCTCGGCAAGCTCTTGCTTCGCGACCTTGTACCGGAGCTCGGGCTTGTCGCCGAGCGTGAAGAGCGCTTCATTGCACCCGGCGGCGGCGCCGGCGCGGGCGATTTCGAGCACCTGGTCCGGGGTCATGTAGGCGCGCTGGCCGGGGACGGGCGGCTTCGCGAACGTGCAGTAGTGGCAAACGTCGCGGCAGAGCTGAGTGAGCGGGATGAAGACCTTGCGGGAGTAGGAGATAACGTTCCCGTGCCCGGCATCGCGGAGCTGCGAGGCGGCGTCGAGGAGCGGCGCGAGGTCGCCTTCGCCGGCGAGGGCGAGGGACTCGGCGGCCGTGGGGCGGCGGCCCGAGAGGACGGCGGCGAGGGTGTCGCGGGTGGTGATGTCCATGGTTTGCTCCTCGTGCCTGTAGCTCTCGTTTCTGGACTAGCTCCAGAATTTGGATATACTCCGTCGCGGGGTTATCATAACCCCGGACCCCATGGAGGGCGCAACCCACCCAATGGCGCGTAAAGTCCGCTGCCCTGTTGCCAGCACGCTCGATATCGTCGGGGATCGCTGGACGCTGCTCATCGTGCGGGACCTCCTGCGCGGGCATGCGCGCTTTTCCGACTTGCACGAGAGCGTCGAAGGCGTCCCCGGGAGCGTGCTCAGCGACCGTCTGAAGCTGATGGAACGCGAAGGGATCGTGCACCGGCGGTTCTATAGCGACCATCCGCCGCGGGCGGAGTATCACCTCACCGCCAAGGGCCACGGCCTGGGCGTCATCGTGGGGGCGCTGGCGGGATGGGGTGAGCAGCACGCCGAACACGATCTCTCGCTGGTCGACAACGAGTGCGGGCACGGGGTCGCGGTGGTATACCACTGCCCGACGTGCGACCGCTCGGCGCCGCGCTCGCGGATCCGGATGGTGGGGGCGGATGGCGGAGGCGGCTGAAGTGGCGCACGGAGGCCGGCGCGTTTGCCGCCGTTCCCTCGCGGGCGATAGACTGAACGTTCGATCTGACCCCCACGTCCCGGAGAGCCCTTTGCGCGTCATCGGCCTGACTGGCGGGATTGCCAGCGGAAAATCCACTGTGACCCGATTCTTTCGCGACCGGGGCATCCCGGTCATCGATGCGGACCTGCTCGGCCATCGCACGTATGAGCCCGGTTCGGACACGTTCGCGGCGGTCGTTAAGACGTTCGGCGATGAGCTCGTGGCGCCGGACGGGACCATCGACCGGAAGGTGCTCGGCGGCAAGGTCTTCGGCAAGCCCGAAGAGCTGAAGCGCCTCACGGACATCGTCTGGCCCGGGATCCGCAAGTTGGCCAGCCTGGAATTGGGCGAGCTGGAGACGGCGGGCAACGAGCTCGCGGTGCTCGAAGCGGCGGTGCTGTTCGAAGCGGGCTGGGAAGACCTCGTGGACGAGGTCTGGGTGGTCGTCGTCGAGCCGGACATCGCGGTGCAGCGGCTGGAGACGCGGAACGGCCTCGACGAGGCGGCGGCGCGGGCGCGCATTGCATCGCAGCTTTCGAATGCGGAACGCACCAGCAAGGCGGACATCGTCATCGAGAACAATGGCTCCCTCGAAGCGCTCGAAGCGCGCATCGAGGAGGCATGGGGACATCTAAAAGAACGGCTGCAGGGCAGCGCGGAGGCCAGTACCAATGGTTGACACGGCGATGCACGAAACGGCATTCATCCACGCGGCCGAGGAATACACGGTCCAGGAGGAGCCGTATTACCTCCCGATCGCCGACGAGATCGAGCTGTTCGAGACAGCCTACGCGCAGCGCATCCCGGTGCTGCTGAAGGGCCCGACGGGCGCCGGCAAAACGCGCTTCGTGGAATACATGGCCTGGCGCCTTGGGCGGCCCTTCAGCAAGGTTTCGGCCCGCACAGGCGTCGAGGCCGAGCATCGCAAGCCGCTCATCACCGTCGCCTGCCACGAGGACCTGACGGCGAGCGATCTCGTCGGACGCTACCTCCTGGATACGGACGGCACCCGTTGGGTCGATGGTCCGTTGACGCGGGCGGTGAAGGTTGGCGCCATCTGTTACCTCGACGAGGTAGTCGAAGCACGCAAGGACACGACGGTCCTGATCCACCCGCTCACCGACTACCGGCGGCTGCTGCCGATCGAGAAGCTGGGGCAGGTAATCGAAGCGGCGGACGGCTTCTTGCTGGTGATCTCGTACAACCCGGGCTACCAGAGCGCGCTGAAGGACCTCAAGCACTCCACTCGCCAGCGGTTCATCTCGATCGAGTTCGGCTACCCGCCGAAGGAGCAGGAGACCGACATCATCGCGCACGAATCCGGCGTGGCGCGGAACGTGGCCGGTGACCTCGCCAAGCTCGGCGAAAAGGTGCGCAACTTGCGCGAGCACGGGCTCAGCGAAGGCGTCTCCACGCGCCTGCTCATCTATGCGGGGCGGCTGATCGCCAACGGAGTCGCGCCGCGCCGCGCCTGCCAGGTAGCGGTCACGTGGTCGCTCACGGACGATCAAGAGGTGCAGCGAAGCATCGAGGAAGTGGTGACGAGCATCTTCGAATAGTGCTGAGTCCTGAGTGCTGAGTGCTGAGCCAGCTTGAGGCATAGTTGGCATCGGGCCGGAACCGAATCCGGTGCGGAGGAGTCATGGTCACCGATGGATCCGTTCGGCGGTTCGAGGACCTGATCGCATGGCAGAAGGCACGGGCGCTGACGAAGAGCGTGTATCTGGTAACTCGAGAAGGGCGATTCGCGCGTGATTTTGGGCTTAGTTCGCAGATCCAGCGTTCAGCGGTTTCGGTGATGGCGAACATCGCGGAAGGATTCGAACGGAACCGGAAGGCCGAATTTCACCAGTTCCTCTCGACTGCGAAAGCCTCCTGCGCCGAGGTGCGCTCACATCTTTATGTCGCCTTAGACGTTGGCTATCTCGATGAACCTACATTCTGGTCCCTCTTGAAACAGGCAGAAGAAGTCTCGCGCGTCGTGGGCGGTCTCCGCGCGTCCGTCGAACGCTTCAATCGCCTCGAGACGACCTCAGCACCCAGCACTCAGGACTCAGCACCTTGAGGGTGGGCATCGTCTCCGACATTCACTGCAACCTCCAGGGACTGGAGACGGCCGTGGAGCTGATGGCGCCGTATGACGCGCTGCTGTGCGCGGGGGACTCGGTGTTCCAATTCCGGTGGTCGAACGAGGTGGTGGCGCGGCTGCGGGAGCTGGGGGCGTATGTCGTGTTGGGCAACCACGAAGAGACGCTGCTGGGGCCGGACGGGGTGCGGGCGCTCTCATCGCCGAAGGTGGACCAGGAGCTGGTAGCGTGGCTGCGCGAGCAGCCCTACCGGCGCGACCTCGTGTTCGATGGCAAGCGGGTGCTGCTGACGCATGGGTCGCCGTGGGAGCCGTGGAAGGAGTACCACTACCCCCATGAGACCGTCTGGGCGAAGGCGGCATCGCTGGACACCGAGGTGCTGGTGGTGGGGCATACGCACTTCCAGATGGCGCAGCGCTTCGGCAATGTGCTCGTGATCAACCCCGGCTCGGCGGGGGACCCGCGGGACCATCGCAACAGGTTCCAGCTCTCGTGCGCGGCCTGGGACACGACAAGCGGGGAAGTGACGTTTTACGATTATCCTGACCCCACGAGAAACTTCGCCATGTCCTCGGGGCAACTGGCGTGAGGCCGTTGCGGCCGCACCGGCCGGCGCGTCCGGGAACATGGTTCATGCGCGGAAGCGCGAAAGAGCAGGCAGCATGAGCATCGTCGGCGAACTTCTGGCCCGCCACCAGGTCCGGCTGTCGGGGTTCCCTGCGCCGCTCCAGCAACACTACGAGGCCGGACTGCGGGCGCTCGCGCCACGCTTGAGCCCTTCGCAGCTGCAGATCTGGTCGGAGACGGGCGTCGAGTTGACGGCGTTGAGCCTTCGTTCGTGGGAGGCGGCGGTCGAGTACTTCAAGGCCGGTACCGTGCTGCCGGAGAACGCCACATGGGACTCCATCGAAGCGCTCGGGCGGGAGGCGATCACGATGGCGGCGGAATCGGCGCCGCTGGCGGTGTCGTTCCTGCGCTCCGCGCCGGGGGCGATCCAGGCGGTGGGGCCAAACCACGTACGCCAGTGGGCCGACCTCGGGCGGCGGCTCTACAAGGGCAACTGGAAGAGCTCGTCGCTGGCGGCGCAGTTCTATGACCTCGGGCCCAACGTGTTCCAGGTGATGCGCGTCGGCCAGGTGAGCCGGCTCGTGCTCTTCATCGACGAGCTCTCGCGGCACAGCTACGAACTGGCGTCGGCCTGCCTGAGCTCGGCGCCGGCGGTGCTCGGAAAGCTGGACGAAGGCGACCGCCTGCCATTCATCGCGTTCGCGGTCGAGCTCGCGCAATCGAGCTGGGCCGACTCGCGGCTCTACTTCGAGCGCGGCGCGCCGTTGCTGCAGAAGGTGCACGGGCCGCTGCGCGAGCGCTACTTGCTGCTGGCGGCGCAGGTCGCGCGGGGCCACAACCGCTCGGCGTTCCAGTACTTCGAAGAGGCGGCGGTCGCCTTTGGCGAGCTGGAGCCAGATGACCACCACAAGGTAGTGGAGCTGGCGGAGCAGTTGGCGCCGTACTCTTCGTTCGCGGCGATGGACTTCATCACCAGCGTCCCGCGCGTGCTGCAGCGCATCCGCATCGATGAGCTGGAGCCGTGGCAGCAGGCGGGCTTCCGCATCCTCCAGCACAGCCACGATGGAGGCGAGGCCTATTTCCGCCTGCAGTCTACACGCGGCGAGGACATCCTCGACACGCTCTCGGCGCGCGTGGAGCTATCGAAGGTGGGCGAAATCCTCCGGCTGTACTGCAAGGCGCTCACGGGCAGGAACCTGAGCGTCCAGACCACCGCGTCGCTCGCCGAGAAGGGCATCGGCTGGGTGGACCAGCAGAAGGCGAGCACCGAGGGCACGACCATTTTCCTGCCCGAAGTGATGGAGCGGTACACGGAGAAGGACGAGAACTTCGCGGCCATCAAGGTGTTCGCGACGCACCAGGCCGCGCGGCTCGAGCTCGGCAGCTTCGACTTCCGCTTCGACCGTTCGCCGGCGGTCTTCGAAGACTCGCGGCCGGCCGCCACCGAGGGATTCACGAGCACCGCGGTGACGGACATCGAGCGGTTCTTCGACCTCTTCCCCGACCGCCAGCTCGCGAGCGACCTGTTCACCGTCGTCGAGGACGGGCGCATCGACGCGGCGATCAAGCGCGAATACGGCGGCATCCGGCGCGCGCTCACGCGCATGCAGAAGGCCGCGCTGGGTGCGCGCGAGGACGTGCGCCGCATGCCATTGCGGACTGCCTTCGTGGAGAATCTCGTGCGGGCCAGCCTCGATGGATCAGACGCGGTGCTCTACCCCAGGGGCCGCGCCGCGGAGATGGCACAGGGGCTCGGGCTGCTGAAGGCGGTCGCGGTGCCGGAGGCGGTAGTCGAGGACTCTGGTGAAGCGACGATGCGCCTCTACCGGCTCGCGCTCACCATCCCCAACGTCTTCGAGGAGCAGGAAGACGGCGAGTGGGACTCGGTCGAACCGATGGATGGCATGGAACAGGGCGGCATGGAAGGCGGCGGCGAGATGGGTGGCCAGGGCGGCGAAATGCAGCCGGGCGATGTCGGGGAGGGCGAGGAGGAGTACCAGAGCCCCGACGACGTCGACTACCGGGGCGATTTCAAGCCGGAGCTGGTGCAGTTGCTGATGAAGCTGCGCAAGGACGCGCAGGGCGGCAATGCCGGCGAGATGTCGCCCACGCCGCTGACCGAGGAGCAGCTCAAGGAGCTGCTCGAAAAGAGCATGGACTTCGACCTCGATTCGCTGATGGAAGGCGACCTGGACGCGACCACGGGCATGTTCATGTCCAACCTGATGAAAGAGGCGGGCACGCCAAGCCAGGACAAAGATTCGAAGAAGGGCGACCCGACAAGCGACCAGAGCTCTGGCGAGGGCGAAGGCGAGGAGGCGCTCGTCCCGCTTATCACGACGTACTACTACGACGAGTGGGACTTCCGCGCGCAGGACTACAAGCCACGCTGGTGCGCGGTGAAGGAACAGAAGCTCGACCAGGGCGAAGAAAACTTCTATGAGAACGCGTTACGGGAGCACGCCGGGCTCGTCGCGCAGACGCGCAAGCAGTTCGAGCTGATGAAGCCGGAGCTGTTCCGCAAGATCAAGCGGCTCCCCGACGGCGAGGACTTCGACCTGGATGGCGCGATCGAATGGATGATCGAGCGGCGGGCGGGCGTGTATCCGAACGACAAAATCTACTGGCGGCGGAACAAGATCGAGCGCGACGTGGCCGTCGCGTTCCTCATCGACATGTCGGCCAGCACCGACGAAGAGATCAACAAGCGCGAGAAGAAGTACGACGAAGACGAGTACGATGACGACCCGCGCAAGTACCTGAGCTGGTGGGTGTCGAAGCGCCGCCAGGAGCTGACGGCGCCGCCCAAGCGCATCATCGACCTCGAAAAGGAATCGACGGTGCTGCTGATGACGGCGCTCGAGACGATCGGCGACCAGTACGGCATCTACGGCTTTTCCGGGTACGGGCGCGACAACGTCGAGTTCTTCGTGATCAAGGATTTCGATGAGCACCTGGACCATGCGATCAAACAGCGGCTTGACAAGATCACACCGATCCGCTCGACGCGCATGGGCCCGGCGATTCGTCACGCCACCTACAAGCTCAACCTGACCGATGCGAAGGTGAAGATCCTCGTCCTGCTCAGCGATGGGCGTCCCCAGGACCACGGCTACGGGCGGGACCGCACTGAAAAGGAATACGCCATCCACGACACGAAGCAGGCGCTGAACGAAGCGAAGCGCGAGGGCATCACGCCGTTCGCGCTGACCGTCGACCGGGCCGGGCACGACTACCTGAAGACGATGTGCGAGGACATGGGCTACGAAGTTGTCGCCGACATCGAGGCGTTGCCGAGCCGGCTGCCGACGCTGTACCGGCGCCTCACGGAGTGATGGTGGTGCGTCCTTGGCGCGGGGGTGCGGGATGCGCCTGATCCTCGTGCGGCACGGGCAGTCGGAAGGGAATGCCACGGGCATCGTCCAGGGGCACCTGGACTTCGGGCTCACCGAGCTCGGGATGCTCCAATCGGAGGCGACGGCAGAGCGCCTCGCGCGGATGAAAATCGGCCGCATCCTGTCGAGCCCGCTCGTGCGCGCGTACCAGACGGCCGAGGCCATCGCGGCGGCAACCGGGTTGAACATCGAACCCACGCCCGCGTTGATGGAATACGACGTGGGGGCCATCAGCGGGATGACTCCGGAGGAGATCCGGAACAAGCACCCGGAGGTGATCGCGGCGCGGCAGCGAGGCGAGCGGCCCGCGTTCCCCGGGGAAGAGGGCCGCGCGGCATTTCACGTGCGGGTGCGGGGGGTCATCGATGCTGTACGCGCGACGGACCAGACGGTGGTGGCGGTGGCGCACGGCGGCGTCATCGGCGCCGTCTGCCAGATTGCGCTGGGGATCGACTCGGGGCGGCGGGGGCTGTTCGAAATCGCGAACTGCTCGATCACGCAGATCACGGAGGACCGCCTCGGGAACCTGGTGATCTTGCACCACAACGACGTGTGCCATCTCGACAACCTGGTAACGCGGGCCGATCGTGGCTGACTCGCTCAGCCCATCACCATATTGACGAAGCCGGTGACGGACACGAAGAGGAAGCCGCGGCCCTCGGCCGGGTGGAACACGACCTCGATGCCATCGATGACTTCGACGCCGCCGACGTTTTTCAGGACCCAGGCGTGGTTCCCGGTGCTCGTGACGTCGACCCGCCGCAGCGATGGCCAGAGCACGAGCGAGGTGCCATCGGCGGCGCCGGACGCACGCACGCGGTAGACGGGCGAGCCGTCGGGAGAGTACGGCTCGCGCTCCGCGGTGGCGCCGAAGAGCGCGGCGATGGCGGTGACGGCTTCGTCGTCGAGCTGCGAGAAACGGGATTTCGCTGCCATTACCCTTCGGCCATTACCCGGCCCGCCACGCGACAGGACTGCCGTGGTGGTGGCTGATGCGCCAATGGCCGCCTTCGCGCACGAATACGTTGGTGGCGATGACGGGAGTGCCAGCGACGAACTCGCGGCAGACGACCACGGCGACATCGCCGGCCAGGTGGACGACGGCGCCGCCACTGACGATCTTTGCCTGGGAGGGGTTGGCCAGGATGGCAAACCAGCTCGCCATCACGGTTTCGCGGCCGGAGAGCAGGTTGCCGTGCGGATGGATGCAGGTGACGGGCGCGGAGCGCGCCCAGAGCGCATCCATCGAGGCGGTGTCCTTCTCGTTGAAGGCGGTGTAAAACGCCTCATTCGCTTCGAGCACAGCCTCGGTGGCGCTGATGGTCACGTCCTGCTCCCTGGCGGCGATGCGCGCCCTGGCGCCGCGCGGGCTATTTCGCGCGGGCCTGCGCTTCGAGGATGGTGTTGGCGATGAGCCGCGCGTGGGGATATGGCTTCCAGCCCTGGGGCGTGTTGTAGTATCGGGTGCCCGCCTGGTACTCGTCCGGCTCGCGGTCGCCATACTCCACATCGATGCCGGCCACGCGGATGCTCGGCGAGCCGAGGAAGCGCTTGTGCTTGGCGTCCTCGCTATCCAGCACCTCGGTGTAGACGACCTCGGCTTCAACCTCGGTCGCTTCGAGCGCCTGGCGCAGGGCCTCCTCGGCCTCGGCGCTGCGGCCGGTCGATTTCGAATACAGGAACTCAATCTTCATACGTCTCGGGCTCCGTTGGCGGCGCGGGTGGTGGGCCAGGCTCAGGCGCCTCGCGCAGGGCGCGAAGCCGCGCGGCAGCGACGGCTTCGAAGCCGATCGTCCCCGGCCGGTAATACTGCGGCGCGCCCAACTCTTCGGGCAAGTAGCGTTCGCCGCGGGCGAAGTGGCCGGGTTCGTCATGGGCGTAGCGATAGCCCTGCCCGTAGCCGAACTGGCGCATCAGGCCGGTGACGGCATTGCGCAGATGCAGCGGGACGGGCAGGTGCGAGGTGCGTAGCGCGTCTTCCTTCGCCTGCGTGTAGGCGGCGTAGCTGCTGTTGCTCTTGGGCGCGAGCGCGAGGTAGACGCAGCATTCGGCCATCGGGATCCAGCCTTCGGGCATGCCGATGAAGTGCACCGCCTGCTGGCACGCAGTCGCGACCATGAGCGCCTGCGGGTCCGCGAGCCCGACGTCCTCGGCGGCAAGGATGACCATGCGCCGGATGATGAAGAGCGGGTCTTCGCCGCTCTCGACCATGCGTGCGAGCCAGTAGAGCGCGGCGTCCGGGTCCGAACCGCGCAGGGACTTGATGAACGCGGAGACGGTGTCGTAGTGGAAGTCGGCCTGGCGGTCGTAGTAGGGGCGGCGGTCCTGGAGCGCCTGGCCAACCTCCTGGCGCGTGATCGTGCCGCCCTGCCGCACCATGCCGCCGGCGATTTCGAGCGCGGTGAGGGCGGCGCGGCCATCGCCGTTGGCGCCTTCGAGGAGCAGCTTGCGCGCGCCTTCGTCGAGCGTGAGTTCGAGCGTGCCGAGCCCGCGTTCGCGGTCCGTGAGCGCCGTATCGACAATGCGGCCGAGATCCTCCGGGCCGAGGCCGAGCAGCTTGACCACGCGCGTACGGCTGAGGAGCGGCGCCACGACTTCGAACGAGGGGTTCTCGGTGGTCGCGCCGATGAGCGTGAAGGTGCCGTCCTCGACGTAGGGGAGGATGACATCCTGCTGGGCCTTGTTGAAGCGATGGATCTCATCGATGAAGACGACCGTGCGCCGGCCGGCGCGGCGGCGCGCCGCGGCTTCGGCGACGAGCTTGCGCAGCTCCGCGACGCCGCTGGAGACGGCGGAGATGGCGACGAAGGCGGCCTCGACCTTGCGCGCGAGGAGGCGCGCGAGCGTGGTTTTGCCGCAGCCGGGCGGCCCCCAGAGGATGACCGACGGCAGGACGCCGCGGCCGGCGGCGTTGCGCAGCATGGAACCAGGGCCGACGGCGGCATCCTGGCCCACGAACTCATCCAGCGTGCGCGGGCGCATGCGGGCGGCGAGCGGGGCATCGCTGCCCGCGCCGGCGTCTTCGGGCTCGGCGAGCAGAGACGGCTGGAATTCGGGGCTGTCGTCGCGGCGGGGCATCGGTGTGCGGGACTCCTGTTCGCGTTCCATCGTACTTGCGCCGGGCCGGATTGCGGCGAGAATCTACTCGAACACCCGTTCTGTTCGTGCTACAATCCTGAACGCCGGCGGGGACTCGCGTAGACTGGGAGCCCGTGCTCGCCGCGCGAAACGCCCAAAACCGGAGCCGGGACAAGGCCGCTCATGCCCCTCGACCACATCCTTGTGCGCGGCGCGCGCGAACACAACCTGAAGGACATCACGGTCCGCATCCCGCGCGACGAGCTCGTCGTGATTACCGGGCTATCGGGATCGGGGAAGTCCTCGCTTGCGTTCGACACCATCTACGCCGAAGGGCAGCGGCGTTACGTGGAGTCGCTCTCGGCGTATGCGCGGCAGTTCCTGGGACTGATGGAGAAGCCAGACGTCGACCATATCGACGGGCTCTCGCCGGCCATTTCCATCGACCAGAAGGCGACGTCCAATAATCCGCGGTCAACTGTTGGCACAGTTACCGAGATTTATGACTACATGCGCCTGTTATGGGCGCGGGCAGGCCGCCCGCACTGCCCGAGGTGCGGCCGTCCCATCGAAAAACAAACCGTCCAGCAGATTGTCGACGCCACCCTGGCGTACCCCGCCGGCTCGCGGCTGCTGCTGCTGGCGCCGGTCGCGCGGGCGAAGAAGGGCGAGCACCAGGGCATCCTCGATGAGGCGCGCCGGGCAGGGTTCGTGCGCGTGCGCATCAACGGGGAAGTGCGCGACCTCGACGAGGAGATCGCGCTCGACAAGAAGAAGCGGCACGACATGGACGTGGTCGTCGACCGGCTGGTGGTGCCGGCGCCGGGGAGCGACCCGACGGCCACGAGCCGGATCGCCGATTCGGTGGAGACGGCGCTCAAGGTGGGGCAGGGGACGATGATCCTCGCGCCGGCGACGGCGGCGCCGGCCGCGCGCGGGCGGTCCCGGAACAACGAGGACGGCGCGGAGCGCATCTTTTCGGAGCAATTCTCCTGCCCGTACGACGGCACCTCCATCGGCGAGATAGAGCCGCGCACGTTCAGCTTCAACAGCCCGCACGGCGCCTGCCCCAAGTGCACCGGCCTCGGGGTGGAGATGCAGATCGACCCGCAGCTGGTCATCCAGGACCGCTCGAAATCGATCAAGGACGGGGCCGTCGAACCGTGGTCCAAGACGGCGAGTGTGGCCGGCTGGTACATGCGGATGCTGGAGGGCGTGGCGGAGCACATGGGCTTCTCCGTCACGCAGCCGGTGCGCGAGTTGAACGAGGAGCAGCTGGACGCGGTGCTGTTCGGCACCGGTGACCGCGTCCTGCCGCTGCGCTTCACGAACCAGTACGGGCGCACGCAGGTGTACGACTCGAAGTTCGAGGGTGTGGTGAACAACCTCGCGCGGCGCTACAAGGAGACCGACTCCGACTACATCCGGACCGAGATCGAGAAGTACATGGCCTCGATCCCGTGTTCCGTGTGCCAGGGGCGGCGGCTGCGCCCGGAAGCCCTGGCGGTGCTTATCGACGGGAAGTCCATCTCCGAAGTCACGGATCTGAGCATCGCCGACGGGCTGGCCTGGGCCGACCATCTCGCCGCGCCCGAGACGCCGCTGAGCCAGCGCGAGCAGACGATCGCCTACCAGATCCTCAAGGAGATCCGTGGACGGCTGCAGTTCCTCGTCGATGTGGGGCTGGACTACCTCACGCTCGACCGGGTATCGGGGACGCTTTCGGGCGGCGAATCGCAGCGCATCCGGCTGGCCACGCAGATTGGCTCGGCGCTCATGGGCGTGCTGTACATCTGCGACGAGCCTTCCATCGGTTTACATCCGATCGATGGCGACCGCTTGATCGCGACGCTGCTGCGGTTGCGGGACCTCGGCAACACCGTGCTCATCGTGGAGCATGACGAGGCGATGATGCGCGCCGCCGACTGGATCATCGACATGGGACCCGGTGCCGGCATCCACGGCGGCTACGTCGTCGCCCAGGGCAAAATCGACGATATCAAGTCCGCGGAAGCGAGCATCACCGGGGCGTACCTCTCGGGGCGCCGCGAGATTCCGGTGCCAACGGAGCGGCGAGAGGGGAGCGGCAAGCGGCTGCTCATCCGCGGTGCGCGCGAGAACAACTTGCGCAACCTGGACATCGAAGTCCCGCTCGGCAGGTTCGTCGCCGTGACGGGCGTCTCGGGTTCGGGGAAGTCCTCGCTGATCAACGAGATCCTCGTGAAACGCGCGGCGCAGGTGTTGCATCGCGCGCACGGGCGGCCGGGGCTGCACGACGCGGTCGAGGGACTGGAGCTGCTGGACAAGATCGTCGACATCGACCAGTCCCCGATCGGGCGGACGCCGCGGTCGAACCCGGCGACGTACACGGGCGCGTTCACCATCATCCGCGACATGTTCGCCTCGGTGCCGGAATCGAAGGCGCGCGGCTACAAGTCGGGGCGCTTCAGCTTCAACGTCAAAGGCGGGCGCTGCGAAGAGTGCTCCGGGGACGGCTACAAGATCGTCGAGATGCAGTTCCTGCCGGACGTGACGGTGCCGTGCGAGGTGTGTCACGGGAAGCGGTACAACCGGGAGGCGCTGGAGATCCTCTTCCGGGGCAAGAACATCGCGGAAGTGCTGGACATGACCGTCTCGGAGGCGGCGGACTTCTTCGAGCGCTTCCCGCGCGTGAAGCGCATCCTGGACACGCTCGAGGCCACGGGGCTGGGGTATGTCCATCTCGGGCAGCCCGCGACGACGCTCTCGGGCGGCGAAGCGCAGCGGATCAAGCTCGCCAGCGAACTCGCGCGGCGCTCCACCGGGAAGACGCTGTACGTGCTGGATGAGCCGACGACCGGGCTCAGCTTCCAGGACGTGTCGCACCTGCTGCACGTGCTGGAGCGGCTGGCAGATTCGGGCAACACGGTGCTCGTCATCGAGCACCACCTCGACGTAATCAAGACCGCCGACTACATCATCGACCTCGGGCCGCAGGGTGGTACGCGCGGCGGCGAGTTGGTCGCCACGGGCACGCCGGAAGAGGTCGCGATGTGCGCGACGAGCTTCACGGGGCAGTACCTGCGGCCGCTGCTGGAGGCAGCGGGCACGCTCGCGCCGCTGCCCGCAGGGCATGTGCCCGCCGATTCAGCAGCGAAGCGGCGGCGTACCGCCGCGGTGGAGGTAAACGGCACATCGAAGGAGAGGATACCTTCCGCCGCCGAGAAGCCGGGCGTGCCGGTTGCCACCGGGCCGAACGGCGCGAGACCGGGGCGGCAGCGGACGACGGAGGAAGCGGCGGCGGTGGTGCTTGCGCGCATCGATCGCGAGTCGGCGGTGCCGGAGGCACGGCCACAAACGAAGGCCGCGGCAAAGCGCGAACGCCAGGCGGCCCACCCGCGCAAGGAAACAGCGAGCGAGCGCAACTTGCGCGAGAAGCGCGAAGCGTCGCCGCCAGGCCCAGCGGCCGGCGATGGCTGATCCATTCGCCAGGATTGCCGTCGACGCGCCGCAGCCCGCGACGGCTGCGCCCGTGCGCCCATCGCAGTCGATCCGAACGGGCACGCTCGGCTGGTGTGCCGGGGAGCCAGGACGCGCGTTCACGCCGGGCGGGATGCCCAGGCAATGCGGGCGTCCGAGCGAGCGCGACAACAGTTGACGCGACATTGGCGGATACTGGCGGGCCCGGGCGATGAGACACACGACGGAGGCCAGGATGAAGTTCGGGTTCGTGGTCCCGTTCAGCGACGCGCGTCTCACATCCGAGTTGGCGCGCGAGGCGGAGGCGGCGGGCTGGGACGGGATATTCGTCGCGGACCTCGTCTGGGGGGTGGACGCGTGGGTGCAGCTCACGGCCGCCGCGATGGCGACCGTGAGCATCAGGCTCGGGACGATGCTGACGCCGTTGCCGTGGAAGCAGCCGTGGACGGTCGCAGGGGCGGCGGCGGCACTCGATAACCTCTCGGGCGGCCGGGTGATCCTGTCGGTGGGCCTTGGCGCGCCGGACGCGGGCGCCGCGGGCTTTGGCGTCGTGACCGACCGGAAGCTTCGCGCGGAGCTGCTCGATGAGGGGCTGGACGTGCTGAACGGCCTCTGGAGCGACGAGCCATTCGCATACGACGGCACGCATTACCACGTGACGCCGACGGACTTCCGGGCGCCGGCGCGGCCCGTGCAGCGGCCGCGCGTCCCGACGTGGGCCGTCGGGGTGTGGCCGAGCAAGAAATCCATGGGCCGCGCGCTGCGCTGCGATGGGCTCATCCCGGCGGTGCGGGGCGAGGACGGCGCACGCCAGGCGACGCCGGAGGAACTCACTCTGATTTCGCGCTTCATCGCGAAAGAACGGCCGGCTGGTGCGCCGTTCGATATCGTGATCGAAGGAGAAACGCCAGGGAGTGCGGGCGTCGATGCGACAGTCGCACAGTGGGCGGCGGCCGGCGCGACGTGGTGGACCGAGACGCGGTGGAGCGCCGGACACGACGCCGGCGGTATCGCGCAAGTGCGGCGACGGCTTGCTGCCGGCCCGCCCCGCGTGGCCTGACTCCCTTCGGGCCGCGCCGGAGTTGCATCGGCGCCCGCGCTGATGCCACGCGCGGGAGAGCACGCGCACATTCCGCGGGAGGTGAAGTATGGACGGATCGCCGCCGATGCGGCACGGTGGAAGGAGCACCGGCCAGATCCGGGTGGGCTTGACACGGACGTGCGACGGGTATAGGCCCGCTTACTCCCCTCAAGGCCCCGGGCCGCGGCCGTCTGTTATACTCATTTAACAGGGCGGGTAGCCCACCGCACCGGAGTTGCTCATTGTATTCGCGATGGCTCAGAAACAGCTTCATCTACCTCCTGATCCTGGTGGCCGTCATCGCGGTCGTGTTCGCGTTCTTCAACAGCGGCGATAGCCGCCCGAAGGTTGAATTCGGCCAGGTTGTCCAGGACGTCAAAGCGGGCAAGGTAGACAAGATCGAGGTCAACGGGCGCGAGCTCACGGTGACGTACTCGGACAAGAACTCCGAGGGCAAGCCCATCGTCAAGGCCTCCAAGGTCGCATCGAACACCGATATCGCGACGTTCCTCAGCCAGCAGGGGATCGCGCTGAGCAAGGCCCCCGGCAGCACCGGCGCGGCGGCCGTGAACCTCGCTTTCAAGGACACTTCCGGGTTCGGGCCGTGGCTTGGCCTGCTGCTGAATTTGCTGCCGTTCCTGCTCTTCGGCCTCTTCCTGCTGCTGATCATGCGGCAGGCGCAGGGCTCGAACTCGCAGGCGATGAGCTTCGGGAAGAGCCGTGCGCGGCTGTTCACCGGCAGCAAGGTGACGGTCACGTTCGGCGATGTTGCCGGCGTGGACGAAGCGAAGGAAGAGCTCGCGGAAGTCGTTGAGTTCCTCAAATACCCGGAGAAGTTCGCGGCGCTGGGGGCGCGCATCCCCAAAGGTGTGCTGCTCGTGGGCCCTCCCGGCACCGGTAAGACGCTCCTTTCGCGCGCCGTGGCGGGCGAGGCCGGTGTGCCGTTCTTCAGCATCTCCGGCTCGGAATTCGTCGAGATGTTCGTCGGTGTCGGCGCGAGCCGCGTCCGCGACCTGTTCGACCAGGCGAAAAAGAACGCCCCCTGCATCGTCTTCGTCGACGAAATCGATGCCGTTGGGCGGCAGCGCGGCGCGGGCCTCGGTGGCAGCCACGACGAGCGCGAGCAGACGCTGAACCAGATCCTCGTCGAGATGGACGGCTTCGATACGGGCACGAACGTGATCGTGATCGCGGCCACCAACCGCCCCGACATCCTCGACCCGGCGCTCCTGCGCCCGGGCCGTTTCGACCGCAAGGTCATCCTCGATGCGCCGGATGTGAAGGGCCGCGAGGCGATCCTCGCGGTGCATACCAAGGGCAAGCCCATCGCGGACGACGTGATCGTGCCGACGCTGGCGAAATCGACCCCCGGGTTCAGCGGGGCCGACCTGGCGAACCTCGTGAACGAAGCGGCGATCCTGGCGGCGCGGCGCAACAAGAAGATCATCACGATGAACGAGTTCGAGGAAGCGGTCGACCGTGTCATCGCCGGCCCCGAGCGCAAGAGCCGGGTGATGTCGCCGAAAGAGAAGAAGCTAACGGCGTACCACGAGGGCGGCCACACGGTGGTGGCGCACTTCATGGAACATCACGATCCGCCCCACAAGGTGACGATCGTGTCGCGCGGCATGGCGGGCGGGTACACGCGATTCCTCCCCGACGAGGAATCGCACTACCGCACCGGCAGCATGTTCCGCGACCAGCTGTGCAGCGCCCTCGGCGGGCATGCGGCTGAAGAGCTCATCTTCGGTGAGGCCTCAACAGGCCCGTCGAACGACATCGAGCAGGTGACGCGCATCGCGCGGGCGATGGTCACGCGCTGGGGCATGAGCGAGCGCCTCGGGCCACGGACCTTCGGCCGGAGCGAGGAGCTCGTGTTCTTGGGACGCGAGATTTCCGAGACCCGCAACTACAGCGAGAAGATCGCCGAAGAGATCGACGACGAAGTCCGGCGGCTGATCGAAGAGGCCCAGGAACGCGCCCGCAACGTGCTGCGCGAGCACCGGGCGCTGCTCGACAAGCTGGCGACGGTGCTGCTGGAAGTGGAGACGCTCGAAGGCGACACTCTCAACAGGTTGCTCAACAGCGACCCGAACGAGCCGTGGCCGCCTGCCGATATGCCGCGGAAGGAAGAGCCACCCGCCACGCCGCGGGCAAACGAAGAGGCGCCCCGGCGCCCGTCGTTCGAGCCGAAGCCCGCTCCCGGCCTCGCCTGGGAGGGCGGTGGCAACTCGGCGCGGCTGGACGGCGGAACCGACTAAAGCCGCCGCTGCGTTGACCGAGCGGCGGGCCCAACCCTAGACTGGAAGACTGTCCCCACGGACTGTCTGGAGTAGGTACATGGAAGCGATAGTGCGCGCCGACGGGCGTCAGATGCGCCTCGTCGAGGGGCAGGAATTCGAAGTGAGCCACCTCGCCGGTGAACCGGGCGACACGGTTTCGTTCGACGTGATGATGCTGCTCGATGGGGCCGACGTGACGGTCGGTACGCCGTTGGTGGAGGGAGCCGCGCTGCAAGCGCGCATCGCCCAGCACGGCAAGGCCCCGAAAATCCGGTTCATGAAATACAAGAACAAGGTCCGCTACCGCCGCACTTTCGGGCACCGCCAGCAGGTGACCCGGCTCGTGGTGGAAGCGATCACAAAGGGTTAGCAACCGATGGCACACAAAAAAGGCGTCAGCAGCTCCAAAAACGGCCGCGATAGTCAGAGCCAACGGCTTGGCGTGAAGAAGTATGATGGAGAGGTAGTCAAGCCCGGCGCCATCATCATCCGCCAGTGCGGCACCCGGTTTCATCCCGGTAACAACGTCGGCCTCGGCCGCGATTACACGATCTTCGCCCTCATCGATGGCCAGGTGAAGTTCGAACCGTTTGCCAAGGGCCGTCGCAAGAAGGTCAGCGTCTACACCACTGCAGGCGAGACACAGTCCGCCGAGAGCGTCTCGGCATAGTTACCCCAAGGAGTTTGCAGGGTGAAGGCAGCAATCCATCCGAAGTACGAAGAAGCCACCATTCATTGCGCCTGCGGCAATGACATCCAGACCCGTTCGACGCGCGCGAAGATGCACCTCGATGTCTGCAACGTGTGCCACCCGTTCTTCACGGGTGAACAGCGCATCATCGATACGGCCGGCCGCGTGGAACGGTTCAACCGGCGGTACGCCCGCCCCGGCCGCTAAGGGCCGGCCCAAGGACATCGAGGGGGCGCCGCTCCGGCGCCCCCTTGTGCTACCCCGCGAATCGTCAACTTTATGAACAAGGCGCCCCAGGGTCCCGCGAACGTCTACTTTGGTGGCCAGGCCGTCCTGGAAGGTGTGATGATCCGCGGACCCGAGCATATGGCCGTGGCCGTCCGCCACCCCAATGGCCACATCGTCCGCCACTCCGAGCGGCTGAGCAGCATCTACACGGGCGCGTTGCGTAAGGTGCCGTTCGTGCGCGGCATGATCGTGCTGGCCGAGACGATGACGCTCGGTATGCGCGCCTTGTCGTACTCATCGAAGATCGCGTTCGAATCCACGGGTGAGGACGGCGATGGCAAAGACACTGAGTTCCCGGCGACCGCGTTCTGGGGCTCGATGGTGCTCGCGCTGGCATTCGTCATCGGCATCTTCGTGGTCGGGCCGATCCTGCTTTCGCACATCCTCAACGCCTTCAATGCGAACCGCGTGATCATTGTCGCGGTCGAAGGCATCCTGCGGCTAGGGCTGTTCGTGGCCTACATCGCACTGATCGGGCTTATGCCCGATATCCGGCGCGTGTTCCAGTATCACGGGGCGGAACACATGACCATCCACGCGTACGAGGCGGGCGCCCCGTTAACCGTCGCGGGCGTGCGGCCCTTCCCCAAGGAGCATACGCGCTGCGGGACGAGCTTCCTGCTGGTGGTGGTCGTGGTCGCATTCCTGACGTTCTTCGTCTTCGATGTGTTCATCGACAGGGGGCTCATCGTCCGCTTCGCCTCGCGCATCGTGCTGGTACCCTTCGTGGCGGGCGTCAGCTACGAAATCCTCCGGATCGGCGCGCGCTTCGGGCGGAACCCGGTGGTGCACGCGATGTTCGCCCCGAACATCGCACTCCAGGCGCTGACGACAAAGGTGCCGGACGATTCGCAGATCGAGGTCGCGATCGCCTCGTTCGAAGCGACGCTCGAAGCGGCGCGCGTGGTGGCGCCGGCGCAACTCGCCACCGATGTGGCAGTGCTCGAAGCGGCGCCCCCGCTGGATTAGCATCCACGGGCGAAGCGACGGTTGTGCCCCTGGCGGCCCCGCGAGAGCCGGCGATCGGCCGTCCAGCGACCGGTTCGGCGGAAACCCGTATAGTTCGGCTCGCGGCAACGAATGACACGAACCGCGCGGGCGCCTTATTGGAGGCGCCGGAAGGAGAAGGCATGCGAGGAATCGTCGCATACGGGGCATACCTGCCCTATCACAGGATCAACCGGCAGGAAATCGGCCAGGCGCTCGGGCAGCCCGGCGGCAAGGGGACGCGAGCTGTCGCGTCCTACGATGAGGACACGACGACGATGGCGGTCGAGGCGGGCCGGCACGCGCTCGCGAGCGCCCCCGGGTTCAAGCCCGAGGTGTTGTATTTCGCAACGGCCGAGCCGGCGTACCTCGACAAGACGAACGCCACGGGCATCCACGCTGCGCTCGCGCTGCCTGAGGAAGTGTTCGCCGTCGACATGATCGGCGCCGTGCGTTCGGGCGCGGGGGCGCTGCGCGCGGGCATCGATGCCGGCGTGCCGGCGCTGGTGGCGATGTCCGACGTGCGGATCGGCTTGCCCGGCAGCACCGACGAACGGGACGGCGGCGATGGCGCGGCGGTGTTTCTCTGCGCCGAATCGAACGAGGTCATCGCCGAACTGATCGGGACGGCCTCCGTCTCGGCGGAGTTCCTCGAACGCTGGCGGGTGCCCGGCGAACCGGCTTCCAAGGTCTGGGAAGAGCGCTTCGGGGAGTACGTCTACCTGCCGCTCGCGCAGAAGGCCTTCGAGAACGGCCTGAACTCCGCGAACGTGACCGTCGAGGACATCGACCACCTGGTGGTGGCCGGGCTCCACGGGCGCGCGGCGCGCGGCTTCATCGCCGCGTCCGGGGTGCGCAAGGAATCGGTCGTCGATGACGGGGTGATCGTCGTTGGCAACACGGGAACGGCCCAGGCCGGGATGATGCTGGCGGACGTGCTCGACCGGGCGCAGCCGAACCAGCTGATCACCGTCGTGATCATCGCGGACGGCGCGACAGTCATGCATCTGCGGACGACGGACGCAATTACGCGCTACAAGCCGGCCGTGACGGTCGCCGGGCAACTCAAGGGCGGGAAGGAGATCAACTACGCAGCGTATCTGACGTGGCGCAACCTTCTCCACCGCGAACCGCCACGTCGCCCGGACCCGGACCGTCCGGCTGCGCCGCCCTCATACCGGAACGAAGTCTGGAAATACGGGCTCGAAGGCAGCCGCTGCCTCTCCTGCGGGACGCGCCATCTGCCGCCTGCGCGTGTCTGCGTGAAGTGCAACGCCGTGGACAAGATGGAGCTCGAGCGCCTCGCGGACGTGCCGGCGACGATCGCGACGTTCACCATCGACCGCCTCGCGTATTCGCCGAGCCCGCCGATGGTGGCGGCCGTCCTGGACTTTGATGGAGGCGGCCGTTTCCTATCGGAGCTGACGGACGTAGACCCTGAGAAAGTTGCCATCGGCGATAGAGTGGAGATGTCGTTCCGGCGGCTCTATACTGCAGATGGCGTCCATAACTATTTCTGGAAAGCGCGCCCCATGAGGAGGAGCAACTAGTGGCATCCAAGGGCATTTGCGACCGCGTCGCCATCGTCGGGATGGGGTGCACCCCGTTCGGCGAGCACTGGGACAAGAGCGTCGACGACCTTCTCGTGGACGCTTCGCAAGAGGCGCTCGCCTCGGCGGGCATGACGATCGATCAGATCGACGCCTTCTGGCTCGGGACCATGGGCTCCGGCGTCAGCGGCTTGACCCTCTCGCGCCCGCTGAAGATCGACTACAAGCCGGTAAGCCGGAACGAGAACATGTGCGCAACTGGCTCGGAATCGTTCCGGAACGCTTGTTACGCAATCGCCTCGGGCGCGTACGACATCGCGATGGCGATCGGCGTCGAGAAGCTGAAGGACTCTGGTTTCTCAGGTCTTGTCAGTGCGGCGCCGCCCAGCGACGGCACAGCAGCGGCGATCACGGCTCCGGCGAGCTTCAGCTACCTCGCACCGGCGTACGCGAATAAGTACGGCGTCGAGATGCCGGAACTCAAAGATACGATGACGCGCATCGCCTGGAAGAACCACAAGAACGGCGCCCTGAACCCGCGCGCGCAGTTCAAGAAGGAAGTCTCCAAGGAGACGATCGCGAACTCGCCGCTCATCGCTGGCCCGCTCGGCATCTTCGACTGCTCCGGCGTGAGCGACGGCTCGGCGGCGGCGATCATCGTCCGCGCCGAAGACGCCTACAAGTACACGGACAAGCCCATTTTCGTGAAGGCGCTGTCGTTCGTGGCCGGGCCGTCGCGCGGCCCGCTGGACCCGGATTACGACTACACCACGTTCGACGAGTGCGTGGCGGTTGCGAAGGACGCGTACCAGCAGTGCGGAATCACGGATCCCCGTGCCCAACTCGCGATGGCTGAGGTACACGACTGCTTCACGCCGACCGAGCTCGTGCTGATGGAGGACCTGGGGTTCTCGGAGCGCGGCGAGGGCTGGAAGGACGTGATGGCGGGCAAGTTCGACCTCGACGGCGAGCTGCCGGTGAACCCGGACGGCGGGCTGAAGTCGTTCGGCCACCCGATTGGCGCCTCGGGCCTGCGCATGCTGTTCGAATGCTGGCTGCAGCTCCGCGGCGAAGCCGGAAAGCGCCAGATCACGAACGGGAAGAAGCTCGCGATGACGCACAACCTGGGCGGGGCGCCCGGCAACTGTGTCTCGTTCGTCTCGGTCGTTGGGTCGGAGCTGGACGTCTAAGGCGTCCTCACGGTTTCACACTGGACGGCAGCCCGCAGGGGCTGCCGTCTTTTGGTTTCTGCCGCGGGTGGGGGGCGAGCGGGGCGCCCGTTGGTGGACAGCGAAAACGTCGCCACCGGTGTGTCGCGGCGACCGAGACGGTCTGGCGCCCACTAAGGGCCGCTTCGAGGGCGCTTCGCGTGGGCTAGAATCGGGAGGGCGCGGCGCGACACCGGGACACGCGGGGAGGTTTCGCATGGACATCGGACTGATGGTCGAAGGCCAGAACGGGCTGACGTGGGAACGATGGCTCCATATCCTCGCACTCGCGGAGGGGCTTGGCTTTCCGTCCGTCTTCCGCTCCGACCACTACTTTGTCGGGCCGCCGCAGGAGTCACTGGAGGCGTACCTCTCGTTCGTGGTCGCGGCGCGCGAAACGAAGACGATCCGCTTCGGGCCGATGGTCTCGCCAGTGACATTCCGGTCGCCGGTCGATGTCGCGCGGATGGCGGCACAGATCGACATCCTGAGCGGCGGCCGCTTCGTGATGGGCGTTGGCGCGGGCTGGAACGAGGCCGAGCACAAGGCGTATGGAGTCCCCTTCCCGGCGGTGCGCGAGCGTTTCGACCGGCTCGAAGAATCAATCCAGCTGGCGAAGGCGCTGTGGACGCAATCGCCCGCGACCTTCGAGGGCAAGCATTACCGGCTCGATGAGGCGGATCTGATGCCGAAGCCGGCAGCTGGACGGCCGCCGCTGCTCATCGGTGGGGGCGGCGAGAAGCGCACCCTGAAGCTGGTCGCGCGTTACGCGGACGAGTGGAACGCGGTCAATCTTTCGCCGGATGGGTACCGCCAGAAGCTGGGGGTGCTCGAACGGCACTGCGAAGCGGAAGGGCGCGACCCGGCAACGATCCGGCGTTCGATGATGGTGTTCGCGGTGGTTGGTCCGAGTGAGGCGAGCCTGGACGCGAGCTCGAGGCGGGTGATGGGGATGTTCGGCGCCGCAGCCGGAACGTCGCCGGCGGACTTTCGCGCGGGCATGCGGGCGCGTGGGCTGATCGCGGGCGGCACCGAGCAAGTCGTCGACGAAGTTGGCCGGCTGGCGGAACTCGGCGTGTCCGAGCTCATGTTCCAGCACTTCAACTTCGATTCGGATGACGTGCCGGAGTATCTTGCGACAGAGGTTGTCCCGCGGGTGCGAAACCTGTAGCGCTCGGCGCCGCACGTCGTCGGTCAGGGGCTGGCGGTCTGGTACCCTAGAGCGCGTGGATGACCATACCCTCCGGGTGCTCGAGTTCGAGAAGGTGCTTTCGCTGCTGGCGGGCGAGGCATCGTTCAGCGTCGGGCGTGAGCTTGCGCTGGCGGTGCGCCCGGCGACGACCTTCGATGCCGCGCTCGCGCTGCAAACGGAGACCGCCGAGATCCGGCTGCTCGACCAGCAAGGCATCGACCTGCCGTTCGCGGGTGCGCGGGATATCCGCCCGCTGATCCACGCGGCCGGCATCGGGCAGGCGCTCGACCCATCGGACCTGCTGGACGCCGCACAGACGTTGAAGACGGCGTGGCGCGCGCACAGCGTGGTCGAGCGCGTGCGACCGCGGACCCCGAACATCGCGCTTATCGCCGACGGCGTCAGCGATTTCCGGCGGTTCACGGACGCGGTCGATGAGGCGATCACGTCGCGGGCGGAGGTGGCGGACAGCGCGAGCGAGGCCCTCGCGGCGACGCGGCGCGAACTGCGGATCGCCTCGGACCGGCTGGAGCAGCGCGCCCAGGCCGCGCTCGCCGATGCGATCCGCCGCGGGATCGCGCAGGAGGGTCTGCTCACCGAGAGGAACGGCCGCAAAGTGATCCCCATCAAGGCCGACTACCGGGGACAGATGGCAGGCATCGTCCACGACGTGTCATCGAGCGGTGCATCGGTGTTCGTGGAGCCGATGGCCGTGGTCGAGACGGGAAACCAGGTGCGAGAACTGCAGCTCGCGGAGGAACGCGAGGTGCGCCGGGTGCTTCAGCGGTTGACAGCGCTGCTGGGCGAGCGAGAAGAGGAGGCAGTGCGTTCGGTGCTGGCGCTGGGCCGGCTCGACCTGCTGAGCGCGAAGGCGCGGCTCGCGCGGCGGCTCAAAGCAGAGCTCCCGCCCGCGGGCGACGCGACGAGCTGGCTGCGCGAATCCGGGGCGACGATCCTCGTGCGCGGCCGCCATCCGCTGCTACGCGGCGACGTGGTGCCGACGGACATCGATGTCGGTGGCGAGTTCCCCGGCGTGCTCATCACGGGGCCGAACACGGGCGGGAAAACGGTGGCGCTGAAGACGCTCGGATTGCTGACGCTGATGGCTCAGGCGGGGCTGCCGGTGCCGTGCGACGAAGGCAGCAAGATCGCGGTCTACGAACGCATCTACGCGGACATCGGCGATGAGCAGTCCATCGAGCAGTCGCTCTCGACGTTCTCGTCGCACATGCGGAACATCACGGGCATCCTCGGCAAGGCCGCGCCGGCCACGATGGTGTTGCTCGACGAGCTGGGCGCGGGCACGGACCCGGTTGAAGGGGCCGCGCTGGCGCGGGCGATCCTGGAATCGCTGCTCGAACGTGGCTGCACCGTGGTCGCGACGACGCACCATGGCGAGCTGAAGGCGTTCGCGCACAACGACCCGCGACTCCGGAATGCCTCGGTCGAGTTCGACCTGGAGACGCTCAGCCCCACGTACCACCTCACGATCGGGCTGCCGGGGCAGTCGAACGCGATCGCCATCGCGCGGCGGCTGGGACTGGATGAATCGGTGTTGGAGCGCGCCCGCGAGCAGCTTTCGCCGGAGCACTTCGAGCTGGAGACGTTGCTGGCGGAGATCCGGCAGGAGCGCGTGGCAGCGGCCGAGGCTCGCCACCGGGAGGAGCTTGCGCGGCGCGAATCGGAGGAGTTGCGGGCGGCGCTCGCGGAGCGCCGGGACCGCATCGAACATGAGCGCACCGCCATCCTCGAGGCGGCACACCGCGAGGCCGAGGATGAGATCGCGGCCATCCGCAAGGAGCTGGACCAGGTGCGGCGCAAGGCCGCGATCCGCGACTTCGACCCACGCGCGGCAGAGGACACGCTGCGGTCTTTGGATGCGAACCTCGGGCGGCTGGCGGCGCGTTCGCGGCCGCAGCGCCGGGAGATTGTGGCGCCGCCGGCAATCCGGGCCCTCGGGCCAGGCGATGTCATCCACGTGCGGGACATCCCGCAGGTGGGCGAGGCGCTGAGCGGCGTGGGCGAGGACGGCCGCGTGGAGGTGCAGTTCGGAGCGCTTCGGATGAAGGTCAGCGTCGACCGGATCGACCGTATCGATGCGCGCCCCGGGAGCGCGCCGGTGGTGATCCCGGCGGCGCGGCCGAGTATGCCCATCGAGCTGGACCTGCGGGGGCAGCGCGCGGAAGAGGCGCTGCTCAACTTCGAGAGTTACGTGGATGACGCGTTCCGGGCGGGGCTGCCGTTCGTACGCATCATCCACGGCAAGGGCACGGGTGCATTGCGCGCGGCCATCCGCGAGGCGCTGCACGGCCACCCGCTGGTGCGGCGATTCGAATCGGCGCCGGCGAACGAGGGCGGCGACGGCGTCACGGTGGCGATGCTCGCGGGATAGGCGGAGTGCCGAGTCCGGACGGCTGAGTCCACGGCCACCGGGTTCGTGTAGGTGCGGCTGACGCGACACCGGGCGCGTGCGGGGCGTGCTGGTGGCAATCGTGTTCATCGCGACCATCGGCGCGCTGTATTTCCGGCCGTTCCGAGCGTCGGATTGGCAGGTCGCGGCCAGCGGGAGGGGTGGCGGCGTGGGTCGCCGGGCCGCTCTCGTTCGCGGATGGCGTGGAGGTGCTGCGGGACGACTGGAACATCCTCGGGTTCTTTCTCGGGCTCATGCTGGTGGCGGCAGCGGCGGAAGCCTCGGGGCTGTCTGAGGACGCAACTGCTCTTCGGCGGCGGCGACGACGCGCTGGAGGTAGAGGCCGCGGCCGGCATCAAGCTCGTGGGGGCCGCCGTCGCGGACAAGGCACGCGAAGGTGGCGCGGATAGCGGCGAAGGTGTGCGGCCCGGTGCCGGCGCGCGCATCGATGAAGCGCGAGCCGCCCTCGCCGAACACCTCCAGCTCCGTCCGCGCGGTGGCGATGGGAAGCGAGGCCGATAGCGTTACCTCGCTCGTGGCGCCGCCTTCGTGCTGAAGCAGCAGGCCGGCCCAGCGAACGGGGTCGCCATGCGCTTTGACGGCGACGACCGGCCCGAGCGCGGCGCTCACCAGGTCGATCATGTGCGGGCCGACATCGAGCAGGGCGCCGCGTTCGAGCCGCCAGCCCTGCGCGAACGGGCCGCTGCGGAAGCCGCTCGATAGGAAGGCTGCCCGCGCGCCGATGGGCCGCGAGGCGCGGGCCCCTTCGAGGAATTTGGCCATGCCGTCGGCGAAGCGGTAGGAGAGCATGAGCAGGGAGGGAACGCCGCAGGATTCGACCGTCTCCGCCAGCAGCGTGGCGCCCTCAAGGTCCGCGGCGAGCGGCTTTTCTAGAAGCAAGGCCTTGCCGGCCTTCGCGGCTGCAATGGCGAGCTCGGGCTGGGCCGAGGGGGCGACAGCAAAGGCAACGGCTTCGCAGGCGGCGAGGAGGTCGTCATAGCGCGCGAATGCGCGCACGCCATGTTTCGCGGCGAGCGCCTTCGCTGACTCCGGGTTTCGCGCCCAGATGCCGGCGAGCTCTGTCTCGGGGCCGGCGGCGAGCATCGGCGCGTGGACGATCTGCGCCCACGGCCCTGCGCCGACGAGCCCGGCAATCACGGGCGCTGCCATTGGCAATACCTCCGAACCGAGGCCATCATGCCACAGGCGACCGCCCGCTGGCCCTCGCCGCCGGCCGGGAAGTGGTGCTTGAGCCGACCCGCGTGGCGCTTCAGGATAGGGCGAACCATCCGAGGAGGATGTTCATGGCTAACCTTGTGGCCGACCTGCAAGCGAGCGTCGCGGGCTTCTTTCCGGCGATGCTGGGCATTCGCTTCCTGACCGCGGCGCCGGACCGGGTGACGGCCGAGCTAATGGTCCGCGACGAGTTCTGCACCGTGCCGGGCATCATGCACGGTGGCGCCGTGATGGCGTTCGCCGACACGCTCGGCGGCGCAGCGACATCGCTGAACCTTCCGCCCGAGCACGGCACTACGACGATCGAGTCGAAGACGAACTTCTTCGCCCCGGGCGTGCCGGGCAAGAAGGTGCTGGGCGAATGCGCCGCGCTGCACCGGGGGAAGCGGACGCTCGTCTGGCAAACGAAGGTGACGAACGAAGAAGGGCGGCTGCTCGCGCTCGTGACGCAGACGCAGATGGTGCTCGAGCCACGGCGCAGCCCCCAGCAGGTCATGGCCGGGCTGTTCGAAGGATTGGATGCGGGCGGGCAGGAGGCGCTGCTCGCGCGGCTGGAACGCGGCGGGGCGCAGGTGTACCGCCAGCTCGCCGAGACGGAGCGGGATGATGGGCGCCGGGCGGCGCTCCTGGCCGCGGCAGGACGCGAGGAGGAGAACGCGGCGCTGCTGGAAAAACAGCCGACGTAGGCGCGGTTAGCGCGCGCGCCGGTAGTGCAGGTAGACCTCGCTCGTGTCCTCGTTCGGGACCGCCGAGACGAGGGCGAAGCGGCGCAGCTCGTCGCGGGTGAAGGCGCGGGCGCCTTCCACGGCGGTCTTCGTGTCGCGGCCTCCAACGATCACCGGGCCGAGCGTCATGAACCAATGGTCGACGGCATCGGCCTCGAAGAGGTGCGCGTTGGTGTCCGGGCCACCCTCGACGAGGAGGACCCCGGCGCCGAGCTCGTGGCGCATGTGCGCGAGCATGACCTCCAGCTCGTGGCCGTCCGGGACCAAAACGATGGGCCGGGATGTGGCAAGCAAGGCCCGCCTGTTGTCAGCGGGCGCCGCATCGGAGAGGTAGACGATGGCGTCGAAATCCGTCGCGGTGAAGAAGGTGCGGTCCAGTGGCAGCGCCCCGGAGCGCGAGAGGACGACCGCTGTGGGCAGACGGGGCTTCCCATGCGCCACCCGGAGCGCCTCGAGTTCTTCGTCGCCGAGGCGTGCCGATGTCCCGCTGGCGCGCAACGTGCCGGCGCCGTTCAGGACGAGGTCGGCGTTGACGCGCAGTTCGCGCATGAGCCGCTGATCGACCTTCGAGCCGAGTCCCTTCTCGGTACCCTCGACAACGACTTTGCCGTCGAGGGAGGCGACCATGTTCACCATGATGATGGGCCGGTCCTGGGGGACGGGCCCCAGGTCGAGTTCGGTGTAATCGGGCTTCGGCATGCTTTCTCCAGCATCGCACAGCCGCGGGGAAGCCGACGCGCCTTCGCGGCTCCACGTCAGGGGAGGTCGACAGCAGGGTCGACTTCGCGGTAATAGCAGGACGTGTGCCCGGTGTGGCAGGTTGGCCCGGTTGGACGCGCCTGAATGAGCAGCGAATCGGCTTCGCAGTTCTTGCTCAGGCTGACGAAGTTGAGGCGGTTGCCGCTGGTGGCACCCTTCTCCCAGAGCTCGTTGCGGCTGCGGCTCCAGAAGGTCACGAGGCCGGTGCGGTAGGTGTGTTCGATGGATTCGCGGCTCATCCACGCGAGCACGAGCACTTCGCCCGTGTCCGCATCCTGGACGACCGCCGGGATGAGGCCCTGGGCATCGAAACGGACGGCGTCGTGCTCGGTCATCGTGGTGTCCATGCCGGGCCTAGACCGGCTGTGCGGCTTCGAGCCGGACGGGGATGCCGGCGTTGGCGAGGTATTCCTTCACCTGCCGGATGGAGTAGGTACCGAAGTGGAAGATGCTGGCGGCGAGGACGGCATCGGCGTGGCCCTCGGTCAACGCTTCGGCCATGTGCTCCGGGCCGCCGGCACCCCCCGAGGCGACGACCGGCACGGTGACCGCATCGCTCATGGCGCGCAGAAGGACATTGTCGTAGCCCTTGAGGTGCCCGTCGGTGTCCATGCTCGTGACGAGCAGCTCGCCCGCGCCGCGCGCCGTGGCCTCTCGCGCCCATTCGACCGCATCGAGGCCCGTGGGGTTGCGGCCGCCATGGGTGAAGACCTCCCACTTTCCCGCCTGGCCCGGGACGCGCCGGGCATCGATCGCGACGACGATGCACTGGCTGCCGAAGCGGTAGGCGCCCTCGTTGATGAGGTCGGGCGTCTGGATGGCGGAGGTGTTGATGCTGACTTTGTCCGCGCCGAGCTCGAGCATGATCTTCATGTCGGTCACGGCGCGGATGCCGCCGCCGACGGTGAAGGGGATGAAGACCTGGTCGGCGGTTGCGGCGACCATGTCGTAGACGGTCGCGCGGTCATCGGATGAGGCGGTGATGTCGAGGAATACGAGCTCGTCGGCGCCCTCGGCGTCGTAGAACTTCGCGAGCTCGACCGGGTCGCCGGCGTCGCGCAGCTCGACGAAGGAGATGCCTTTCACGACGCGGCCACGGTCGACATCGAAGCAGGGGATGATGCGGCGCATCAGCATGCGGCCACCGCCGCAAGTGCATCGCGCAGGTCGATGTGGCCTTCGTACAGCGCCTTGCCGACGATAACGCCTTCGCAGCCGGCGGCCGCGAGGGCGCGCAGGTGCTCGACGGACGTCACGCCGCCGGACGCGATGATCGGCACCGGGAGCTCGCGGACGAGCGCGGCGAGCGCCTCGACATTGGGGCCGCTCATTGCGCCATCGCGGGCGATGTCGGTGACCATGAGGCGCGGCACGCCGAGCGCAACCACCTGGCGCGCGAGGTCCAGGGTGCGGACGCCGCTGGCTTTGAGCCAGCCGTCGGTCATGACTTCCCCGTCGCGGGCGTCGATGGAGACGACGATCCGGCCGGGAAACGCGGCGCAGGCGTCGCGCAGGAGCGCGTGGTCGCGGACGGCCGCGCTGCCGAGCTGGACGCGGCCGGCGCCGTAGGCGAAGGCGTCCCGCACGCCGTCCATCGTGCGGATGCCGCCGGAGACCTCGATGGGGACGGTGGTGGCCCGGCAGATTGCGGCGATGGACCCGCTGTTCGCGGGGACGCCGAGGCGGGCGCCATCGAGGTCGACGACGTGGATGAGCCGCGCGCCAAGCCCTTGCCAGCGGCAGGCGACGGCGACGGGGTCGCCGGAGTACTGCGTCTCACGGGCGAAGTCGCCTTGGAAGAGGCGGACGCAGCGGCCTCCGCGGAGATCAATCGCGGGGATCACGTCGAAGGTCAGGATGCCCTCCCCGCGGCCGCCGCAACCTGCGCCACGCCACCGCCGGCCAGCGCCCAGCGCACGAAATTCCTGTACAGCAGCAGTCCATGGTCGCCGCTCTTTTCGGGGTGGAACTGGGTGGCGACGACGTTGTCGCGGGCGACGACGCTGGCGAATTCGACGCCGTACTCGGTGAGCCCGAGGGCCAGGCCGGGGTCCGAGACTTCCGGGTAGAAGCTGTGCACGAAGTAAAATGCGCTCCCCGATGGCACGCCTTCGATGAACGGGTGATCGCGGACCCATTCAACCGTATTCCAGCCCATGTGCGGCACTTTGCGCCCTTCGGGCGAGAATTTGCGCACCTTCCCCGGCAGGACGCCAAGGCATTCCTCGCCGCCCTCCTCGGACCATTCGAGCAGCGCCTGGAGGCCCATGCAGACGCCGAGGAACGGCCGCCCGGCGGCGATGTAGTCGAGGATCGGCGTGACGAGACCGCGGCTGCGGAGGTTCGCCATGGTGTCGGCGGCGGCGCCCACACCGGGGAGCACGAGCGCCCCCGCGGCGGCGATATCGGCCGGGTCAGCGGTGACGTTCGGCGCCTCGTGGACGTGGGCAATCGCGCGCGCGACGCTGCGCAGGTTGCCCGCCCCGTAATCGATGACCACCGTTCGCTGCTGATTCATGGGATGGCCAGTGTACCATGAGACTCAACACACCCCCTCTGCGAGCCCGATGAACCAGCACGAAGCCCGCCTTCGGAGCGAGGAACTCCGCTCCAAGTTGAATTACCACAACCGCCTTTATTACGTGCTCGACGCGCCGGAGATCTCGGATGCCGACTACGACGACATGATGAACGAACTCCGCGCAATTGAGGCGGAGTTCCCGGAGCTCATTACACCCGATTCGCCAACCCAGAAAACTGGCGCGGAGCCGCTTTCGACGTTCGAAGTCGTGGATCACCCGCGGCCGCTGTTGAGCCTGGGAAACTGCTTCAGCCGCGAAGACCTCGAAAATTGGTACCGGCGGCTCGCGGACCGGATGGATGGCGATACGATTCGCCTCGTCAGCGAGCCGAAAATCGATGGCCTGGCAATGGCGTTGATCTACGAACAAGGGCGCTTCGTGCAGGGCGCCACGCGTGGTGACGGGTTGCACGGCGAGAACGTGACCGCGAACCTGCGCACCATTCCCGTGATCCCGAAGACGCTGAAGGGCAGCGACCTCCCGGACCGGTTCGAGGTGCGGGGCGAGGTGTACATGACGCGGAGCGGGTTCGAGCAGATGAACGCTGCCATCGGCGAAGCGAACATCGAGCGCGAGAAGGCCGGGCGCAAGCCGGTGGCGCTGTACGCCAACCCGCGGAACGCGGCAGCCGGGTCGGTCCGACAGAAGGACCCATCGATTACCGCCGCGAGGCCGCTGGCGATGTATGTGTACCAGCTTGGCTGGATCGAAGGCGGGAAGCGGCCCGGCAGCCACCACGAAGTGATGCAGTGGCTCGGGGACATGGGCCTGCCCGTCAACCCCGAGATCCGCATCCACGAGACGTTGGAGGAAGCGTATGGCCGCATAACGTGGTGGGGTGGCCAGCGCGAGCGGCTGGACTACGACATCGATGGGACCGTGCTCAAGCTGGACGACGCGGACGCCTGGGATCGGCTCGGCGCCGTGGGCCGGGAGCCGCGCTGGGCGACAGCCTACAAGTTCCCTCCGCAGCAGCGGACGACGAAGCTTCGGAAGATCGAGGTCAACGTCGGACGGACGGGGGTGCTGACGCCGTTCGCGGTGCTCGAGCCGGTGTTCGTCGGCGGGGCGACGGTAAGCCTCGCGACGTTGCACAACGAAGGCGACCTGAAGCGCAAGGACATCCGCATCGGCGACACGGTGATCGTGCAGCGCGCCGGCGAGGTCATCCCGCAGGTGGTGGCGCCGGTCGTAAGCCTTCGCGACGGCAGCGAGCAGGAGTTCGAGATGCCGGCGGTGTGCCCCTCGTGTGGCGTGCCGGTGGTGCGGGACCCGGCGGAGGCGGCCACCTACTGCCCGAACACCTCCTGCCCCGCGCAGATCATGCGGCTGCTTGAACACTTCGCCGGGCGGGGCTCGATGGACATCGAAGGCCTCGGCGAGAAGATGGCATTGCTGCTCTACCGTAGCGGCCTGGCGCGGAACGTCGCGGACATCTACGACCTCACGCCCGAGCGGCTGGCGGGCGTGCCGGAGTTCACCGTAAAGGGCGGGCGCCTCAGCAAGGTGGCCGAGAATCTGTTGGCGGGGATCGAGAAGAGCAAGTCGCGGCCGCTGGCGAACGTGCTGTTCGCGCTCGGGATCCGCCACGTCGGCTTCGAAACCGCGCGGCTCCTTGCCGAGCGGCTGACGAACCTGACCGCGCTCATGGCCGCTGATGCCGCGGCGCTCCAGCAGGTGGCGGGCATCGGACCGGTGGTGGCCCAGAGCATCGCCACCTGGAGCGCGCGCCCGGAGAACCAGGCCGTCGCGGCGCGGCTGATGGCAGCCGGCGTGAACCCGGTGCAAGTAGGCCGGATCGCGGAGAGCGACCTCCTCGCCGGCCTCACGCTCGTGGTCACGGGGAGCCTCGCGGCGATGTCACGCAATGAGGCGGAGGACCGCATCCGCGAGCTGGGCGGCAAGGTCGGGAGCGGGATCACGAAGAGCACAAGCGCGCTGGTGGCCGGGGAAGGCGGCGGGACGAAGCTGGCGAAGGCGGAGAAGCTAGGCGTGCGGACCATCGACGAGGCGACGTTCCTGCGGCTGTTGGCGGAGGGCAAAGCGGCGTTGCAGGCGGCTCCTGCAGACGTTTAGGTAATGGTTATATGCTCAACCACACCGCCAAACGCGCCTGTCTCGCGCAGATGGATATGTCGCCTATAATGGACTCGCGGTATCCGGCGCGCTCCGAAACGTCACTCCCCCGCGGACATGCACTTTGGGTCTCTTCAACCCGCTCTCGAGCCTCTTCGGGTTCCTCTCGCATGACATTGCGATCGACCTCGGCACCGCGAACACGCTCGTGATGGTGCGTGGCCGGGGTATCGTCATCGACGAGCCATCGGTGGTCGCCATCGACCGGCAGACGAAGAAGATCCTCGCCATCGGCGCGGAGGCGAAACGCATGGTCGGGCGCACGCCGGCGAACATTATCGCCGTGCGCCCGCTGCGCGACGGCGTGATTTCGGACTTCGAAGTCACCGAGAAGATGCTGAGCTACTTCATCAAGGCCGTGCACGACCGCACGTTCCTGGCGCAGCCACGTGTCGTGGTCGGCATCCCCAGCGGCGTAACCGAAGTCGAGAAGCGCGCCGTGCACGACGCAGCGCTCAACGCGGGCGCCCGCAACTGCTACCTGATCGAGGAGCCGATGGCGGCGGCGATCGGGGCCGGGCTGCCGGTCATCGAGGCTTCGGGCTGCATGATCGTGGACATCGGCGGCGGCACGACGGAGGTCGCGATCATCTCTTTGGGCGGGATGGTGGTGAGCACGTCCATCCGTGTGGCGGGCGACGAGATGGACCAGGACATCATCGCCTACGCCCGCCAGGTGCATAACCTGCTCATCGGCGAGCGCACCGCCGAGGACATCAAGAAGATGGCCGGGTCCGCGGCGCCGCTCGTGCCGGAGGAGACCGTAGACCTGCGCGGGCGCGACCTCGCGACGGGCCTTCCGAAATCGGTGGAGGTGAGCACGGTCGAGATCCGGGACGCGCTCGCCGGGTCCATTAGCGCGATCGTCGAGGCCGTGCGCTCCACGATCGAGGTCACGCCACCGGAGCTGGTAAGCGACCTGATGGCGCACGGGATCGCGCTGGCGGGCGGTGGGGCGCTGCTGCGCGGGCTGGACCGCCGCATCTCGCAGGAGACGCGGTTCCCGGTGTACGTGGCCGAGGACCCGCTGCTGTGCGTGGTGCGGGGCGCGGGCGAGGTGCTCGAAGAGCAAGAACTGCTTCAGAAAGTGCAATCGCAACTGGCTTCTCGCCGGGGCGGGCGCTAGCATCGGCCTGCGGGCCGGGAAACGCCTATGCTGATTTTCTCGCGCTATTCCTGGTGGGTCGGAGCCATGGTCGGTTTCGCACTGCTGCTGACCGCGGCGAGCCAGGTGGGCGCACTGAACCCGATGCAGGGCGTATTCCTGACGGTGACGGCGCCGTTCGAGAACCTGCTGACGAGCATCTTCCGGCCCGTCGCGGGATTCCTCGGCGATGCCGGCAACATCAACGACATCCGCGACGAGAACCGCCAGCTGCGGCTCGAAAACGAGGAGCTGCGGAACCAGGCGACGGCGCTGCAGCTCGATTCAGAGCGGCTCAAGGAGCTCGAGGCGGCGCTCAAGATCTCCCAGGGCGCAACCAGCCAGCAGTTCGTCGCCGCGAACATCGTGCATCGCGATGCAACGCCGTTTGTCGATGTCGTGAGCATCGACCGCGGCACGAACGACGGGCTAAAGGCCGGCATGGTGGTCGTGTCGTCGCAGAACACGCTCATGGGGACCGTTACCGACGTCTTCAAGGACCGGGCGTTCGTGCGGCTGATAACGGACAGCCGGAGCAAAGTCGCGGCCGAAGTCCTCGACACGAAGTCGGAAGGCATCATCAGAGGAAGCGCGAACCGGACGCTGACGTTCGAGTTCGCCCAGCCCGACATCAAAGTTGGCGATGTCATCGTCACCTCGGCGCTGACGGGACGCTACCCTGCCGGTCTGCGGATCGGTGCGGTGACGGACGTAGCGGGGACGCCGCAGGATGTCACGCGGCGGGTGACGGTCGAGCCCGGAGTGCGCCTCGGGACGGCGACGACCGTGCTGGTGATGACGACCTTCGTGCCACAGAACCTGGGCCCGGCCCAGCCGTGAAGAATATCGTGATCGCGGCCGGGCTAGTGGTCGTGGCGCTGGCGCAGGTTGCCGTTGCGCCGCTGTTCCCGCTCGCGGCGGCGGTGCCGGATTACGGGCTGGCGGCGCTGATGGCGGTTGTCGTCTACGCGGGGCCACGCTCGGCGATGTGGGCCGTCCCCTGGTTCGCGATCGTATTTTCGTTCGCATCGGACCGTTCGGCGGGCATGTTGCTGCTGGCCTACGTGCCGCTGCTGCCGGCGTCGTATCTGCTCTCCGAATCGCATCTGCCGCTGAACCGGTATGCGCAGACGCTCGCGTGCGGCGCGGGCACGGGGGTGTGGGCGCGGCTGCTGCTTGCGCTCGGGCCGATCGCGCAGGGTGCGAGCCCGCAGATGGGGACGCTGGTTGGCAATCTGCTCATTTCGGGACTGTTGTTGGATATCGTGCTGCTCACTTTCGTGTACTTTCCATTGAAGGCGGTAGGCTTCAGCCCGCGACCAATGAGCCTGCAACGGACGGGGTGGTTGTGAATTGAGCGAATTCGACGGCAGTTTCCGTTCGCCTACCCCGAGCCGGAACCGGCCGCACGGGAACCTCATGGCGCTGCGGATAGCGGTCATCGTGCTGTTCGCCGTGCTCACGGGACAGCTGGCACGCATGCAGTTGCTCGAGGGCGACGCCTACGCGCAGAAGTCGCGGGAAAACAATCTCACCGTGAAGGAGATCCTGCCATCGCGCGGGATCATCGTGGACCGCAAGGGCGTGCCGCTCGTCGAGAACGTCGGGGTGTACACCGCGACGATTACGCCCGTGTTCTTGCCCGATAACGACGCCGCGCGCTACGCGATTTACCAGCGGCTGGAATCGCTCATCGGCGTGCCGGCATTGGAACTGCAGACGCGCGTGAAGGATGCCGAGAAAGGCGGCCGGGCGGATATCGAGATCCTGCTGGACAAGCAGCTGACCAAGGAGCAGGCGATCTCGCTCGAAGAGGCGACGACCGACATGCCGGGTGTCGCCGTCTCGATCAAGCCAGGGCGCAGCTACATCGCGGGGAACGCCTTCAGCCAGATCCTCGGCTACGTTGGGCCACAAACGGCGAAGGAGTATGCGGCGCTCAAGGGCGACGGTTATTCGCTCAACGAGTCCATCGGCAAGCTCGGCGTGGAAGCGCGATACGAGTCCTACCTGCGCGGGGCCAAAGGCGCGACGGCGGCCGAGCAGGACGCGCAGGGCAACCTCATCCGGGCACTGAAGACGCGCGACCCACTCGCGGGGAACACGGTGAAGCTCTCCATCGACTCGGAACTGCAGAACTACGTGACGGACCTGCTGGCGGACTCGATGGCGGACCCGAACTACGCCACGGCGACAAAGGCGGCGGCGGTGGTGATGGACGCGAAGACGGGTCAACTGCTGGCGCTGGCGTCGGTCCCCAACTACGACAACAACATCTTCAACCAGCTGGATACGCGCGGAGCCGAATACAACGCGCTCGCGAACGACCAGGTAGGGCGCCCGCTGACGAACCAGGCGATTTCGTCCAGTGCACCGGGCTCGACGTTCAAGATTGTGACGGCAGCGGCGGGGCTCCAGGAAGGGACGATTACACCGCAGACGAGCCGGGACATCCCAAGTGCCGTACTCGAAATCAAGGGTGAGAACGGGGTCATCTACCCGCTCGTGGACTGGAAAGCCCATGGCCCGGGCATCGACCTGACGGCGGCGATCGCATATTCGTCGAATATTTACTTCTTTGCGGTGGCCTGCGGGATCCCCGCCGGCAGTTTCCAGCCGCAGCGGGGGCTCGGGAAGGACGTGGAGTCGTCGGCGGTGATCCTCGGGTATTACGCGCGGGCGTTCGGGTTCGGGGCGCCGACGGGCCTCGACATCGGCGACGAAGAGCCGGGACTAATCCCGAGTCCGGAATGGCTCAAGCGGGTGAAGGCAGGCCCGGAATTCAACCCCGAAGACCGCGAGTGGTACTACGCGAACACCTGCTTCATGGGCATAGGGCAGGGCGACGTGACGGCGACGCCGCTGCAGATAGCGCGGATGACGGCGGCCGTCGCGAACGGCGGCAAGCTACTCACGCCGCGGGTGGCGCAGTCCATCGTCGATGCCTCGGGGAAGACCATCAAGGAGTTCAAGCCAGAGTTCAAGACGGTGCCAGTCGACGCCGCGAACCTCGCGGCTATCCGCGCCGGCATGCGCGGTTCGGTGCAGTATGGTGCGGGCAAGCGTGCGGCTGTGCCCGGCATGGATATCGCCGGCAAGACCGGGACAGCCGAGTTCGGCCCGCAACGCCCGGACGGCTCGTACGCGCAGCACGCGTGGTTCACCGGCTTCTACCCCTTCGATGACCCGCAATACGTCGTCACGGTCTACTTCGACCTTGGCGTCGGTGGCGACAAGGCAGCGCCGACGGCGAGCAAGATCTTCGCCTGGATGCAGAAGAACTACACACCATGAGCGCGAGGAGCATCAGCTTCCGGCAGACGAGCGGCGGCCGCTTCCGCGGCTGGGACCGCTTCGACTACCTGCTCGTGCTCGCGGCGTTGGGGCTGGTGACGTTCGGGCTCCTGCTCATCTACAGCGGGTCGGCGCGCGCGTACACCGGGCCTACGATCAGCTTCGCGAACCCGGTCACGAAGCAGGCCGCGTTCGCGATCATCGGCATCGGCATGATGCTGCTGGTTTCGAAGCTGGACTACCACTACCTCACGCATTTGGCCTGGGCGTTGTACATCGGTTCGCTGCTGTCACTCGTAGCGCTGATGTTTCTCGGCCACAGCGCGGGCGGCTCGACGCGCTGGTTCAACGTGGGGCCGGTACAGCTGCAGCCATCGGAGTTCGCCAAACTGGCGACGATCCTGCTCCTCGCGAATTACTTCAGCGAGCACGGCGGCGACGCCAAAGATTTCCGCACCCTGCTGATTTCGCTGGCGATCGTGGCGCCCAGCGCGTTGCTCGTCTTTTTCCAACCGGACCTCGGGACAGCCATCGTGTTTCTCGCGATGTGGCTGGGCGTGGTGCTGGTGGCGGGCGTGAGCCGCAGCCACCTCGTCGTCGTTGGCGCGGTGGGGCTCGTGGTGCTGCCGTTCGCGTGGACGTTCGCGGTCGCGGATTACCAGGTGGAGCGCATCTCGATCCTCGTCGACCCGCAGCAGGACCCGCTGGGCGCGGGGTACAACGTGAACCAGGCGAAGATCGCGATCGGCTCCGGGGGGACGTTCGGCAAAGGGCTCACGAACGGCGAACAGACCCAGCGCGGCTACCTGAAGGTGCCGACAAAGGACTTTATCTTCAGCGTGCTGGGCGAGGAGATGGGTTTCGCGGGCGCGATGGCGCTCTTCGGGCTCTTCATCTTGCTGCTGATGCGGGGGATCCGGGCGGCGCAGATTGCGGGGGACACGGCGGGGCAGCTCGTCGCGGTCGGCATCGTCGTGCTGATCCTGATGCAGGCGTTCATCAACATCGCGGTCAACCTGAGCCTGTTCCCGGTGACAGGCATCCCGCTCCCGCTGGTGAGCCAGGGCGGCAGCTCTCTCGTCAGCATTTTCGTTTCGCTCGGGATACTGCAGAGCATCATCATGCGGCACCGCGCATACCGGCAGACGTAGGGCAGGGGCTCAGGGGCTGAGGGGCTGCGGTGGTCGGCGTGACGTGGGTGGGGTGGCGGTCGCGCCATCACCTTCGAACAACGGCTTGTTGCGTTGCGGGGCGCCCGTGGCGACGAGGGCTTCGCGCACGTTGGTGACGGGGATGAGCGTGATGCCCTCGATCGCGGGCGTGCCGGCGGCGACGAGGCAGCGCCGGAAGCCGAGGCGGGCCAACTCCTGCAGGCGGCGGCCGGAGTTGATGACGGGCCGGATGGCGCCCGATAGCGCGACTTCGCCGAGGTAGGCGGTCCAGCGGTCGAGGGGGCGGTCGCGGATGGCGGATTCGAGGGCGGCGAGCACGGCGAGGTCGGCGCCGGGGTCGCGCAGGCGCATCCCGCCGGAGACCGTGGCGACGACATCGAGATTGGTGGCGTTGAGGCCGCCACGGCGCGCGAGCACGGCGAGCAGCAGATGCAACCGCGACGTCTCCATGCCGGCGGCGATGCGGCGGGGCGTCGCGAGAAAGCTGGGGACGGCGAGCGCCTGCAGTTCGACGGCGAGCGGGCGCGACCCTTCGACTACCGCCGTGACGGCGCAACCGGAGGCCTCGGGGTCGTGTGATTCGAGGAAGGCGGCGCTGGGGTTCTCGACGCTACGCAGGCCTGCGCCGGTCATTTCGAAGACGCCGACCTCGTCGGTGGCGCCGAAGCGATTCTTCACGGCGCGGAGGACCCGCAGGGCGCCGCTTTCCGCGCCTTCGAAGTAAAGGACGACATCGACGAGGTGTTCCAGCAGGCGCGGGCCGGCGATCTCGCCGCCTTTGGTCACGTGGCCCGTGACGATGGTGGCGATGCCGGCGCCCTTGGCGAAGGCGACGAGACGGGCGCCGGCTTCGGCGAGCTGCGCGGGCCCGCCGGCGCGGCTTTCCAGCCCTTCGACGTACACCGACTGGATGGAATCGATGATGCAGGCGGCGGCGCCGTTCGCCTCCGCGGCCGCGAGGGCGGATTCGAGGTTCGTCTCTGGTACGAGCGTGATGGGCGCGGATTCGACGCCAAGGCGGGCGGCGCGCAGGCGCACCTGGCGCGGCGACTCCTCGCCGCAGACGTAGGTAACGGCCACGCCACGCAGCGCCAGGCGGGCGGCGGCCTGCAGCATGAGCGTCGACTTGCCGATGCCCGGGTCGCCGCCCACGAGCACGAGCGAGCCGGCGACGAGGCCGCCGCCGAGGGCGCGGTCGAACTCGGGGATCTCGGTAGCGAGCCGCTCGCCGGCGCCGTCCGGGACCGAGGCGAGCGCGATCGTGGCCGCGGGAGCGACCTCGGCGCGCCGGCGCGAGGCCAGTTGCGCCGCGGGCGCGCCGGCACGGGCGGCGCCGGTAAACTGCTCCATGCTGTTCCAGGCGCCGCACTGCAGGCAACGCCCGGCGAACGCGGGCGATTCCCAGCTGCAGGCGTGGCATCGATATCCGCGTTGCACCTTCGCCATGCGCGGATGTTACGGGCCTTCGCGCTCGTGGGCACAGCGGGCGTGTCAGTCGCGGCGACGGCCCGGCCTGCGTCAGTCGCGGCGGCGGGCGACGGCGCAGAGGATGTCCCGCGGGTTCACGTAGACGGCCGCGCGGTCCAGGCCCATGACTTCGACGCCCTTGCCGAGCACCGCCGCCAACGGCGGTACGTACATGCGCAGGCGGCGTGCCAGGAAATCAAGCGCGACGTCCTTGCCGATTGAGGTCACTTCGAGCGGCTGGTAGCCGCCCTTCTCCAGGGCGAGCGTGACGGTTTTGCGCGAGAAATAGTAGAGGTGCTCTTCGGCTAACTTGAAGCCCATCCAGCGGGCGCCGGTGAGTTTCGCCACGGTGCTGCCGACGTCCGGGGTGCTGAGCACGAGCAGCCCACCGGGCTTCAGCAGTGTGCGCGCGAGCGAAAGCACGCTCACGGGGGCCGGGACGTGCTCGATGACATCCCACATGGTGACGACATCGAAGCTGCCCGGCTCATAGCCGGCCTCTTCCAGCATGCCGACGCGGGCGGGGATGCCGAGGCGCTCGTTCGCGAACTTCACGGCGTGCTCGCTGATATCGACGCCATCGACCTGCCAGCCGCGGCTCTTCGCTTCCTCCAGGAAGAAGCCGAGGGCGCAGCCGACATCCAGCAGGTGGCCGCGTGTGGGGCTGAAGCGTTCGATGGTATCGAGGCGGCGCGCGGCGGTCTTGAGGATGCAGTAGCGGTCGCGCTCGTAGTCGTCGTAGCCGGTGCTGGCGGAGTCGGCGCTCTTGAAGTATTCCTCCCGGTATACCTTGCGCAGGGCATCGGCGTCCGGGAAGGTGCGCGCCTGCACCAGACCGCAGGTCGCGCAGCGGCACAAGTGCGCGAGCCGCGGGTTGGGCAGGGTTTCGAAGACGGTGTTCTGGCAAAGCCCACACGGGCGGGGGTTCTCGAAGCGGGTAGTCGGCATGATGGCAGAGTACCAGTTCCGCCGCCCGTGTTCCCCCGGTTCGCGGCTTACGCGGCCGCCGGGCGCTCCCAGACGGTGACCCAGGCCTCGCCATCGCCGGTGACTGCCCCGATCATCGCGGCATGTTCGATTTCGAGGAGCCGGTTGAGCGTGGCCGCCATGGCGACCTCGGCTTCGCGCGAGACCGCCGCCAGGCGCTCGCGGATGGGCGCCAGGGCGTCGATTTCGACGAGGTGGCGGACGGTGTGAGGCCAGACGAAGAAGGTGAACGCCTCCGGCGAACCGAAGCTGCCGCGGTGCTTGCCCAGCCAGAGATACCGCTCCTGGACCGTCGCGACAGGCGCCACGATGGCCACGAGCGGGCCTTCGCTGCTGTTCGAACGGGTATCGATGAGCAGGCGTTCGGGGAACGTGGTGAAGCCCACGGTCACGAGGTCGCCTTTGCGGAGGACCTCGTTCACCGCGTCCATATCGAGTCCGAGTCCGTTCTCAGCAAACACGGTGACCTCCTGGGAATGAGTGGTTGGAACAGGGAACACAAAGGGGTGGGTTTTTCGTCCCACCCCTTCGTCCACAACCGCCCGAGCCCACCCGTACCGATCATCGGCAGGGTGGGCCGAAGGGGTTAGGGTCTTAGTACATCGGAGGGCCGCCGGCCCCCATTGGCGCTGCCTGCGGCTCCGGGCGGTCCGTGATCAGGCAGTTGGTGGTGAGGACCATGGCCGCGATGGAGACGGCGTTCTCGATGGCCGAGCGCGTCACCTTGGCGGGGTCGATGATCCCGCGGTCGACCATGCTGACGCCCATCTCGTCGCGGGCGGCGTCGTAGCCGAGGCCCTTGCCGAGGCTCTTGAGCTCCGCGACCACAACCGAGCCATCCTTGCCGGCGTTGATCGCGATGCGGCGGGCGGGCTCTTCGAGGGCGCGGCGGAGGATGTTGGCACCGGTCGCCTCGTCGCCGGTGAGCTTGAGCTTATCGAGTGCGGGGAGGGCGTTGATGAGGGCCACACCGCCGCCGGGGACGATGCCTTCCTCAACAGCCGCACGGGTGGCGCTGAGGGCGTCCTCCACGCGGTGCTTCTTCTCCTTGAGCTCGACTTCCGTGGCGGCGCCGACCTTGATGACGGCGACGGCGCCGGCGAGCTTGCCGAGGCGCTCCTGGGCCTTTTCCTTGTCCCAGTCGCTCTTCGCCTCTTCGGCGATGGCGCGAATCTGGCCGATGCGGGCGTCGATGTCCTTCTTCTTGCCCTTGCCCTCGATGAGGGTGGTCTCTTCCTTGGTGGAAGTGACGCGGCGGGCGCGGCCGAGGTCAACGACTTCGACGCTTTCCAGCGTGCGCCCGATCTCTTCGCTGATGACGGTCGCGCCGGTGAGGACGGCGATATCGGCGAGGTTGTCCTTCTGGCGGTCGCCGAAGCCGGGGGCCTTCACGCAAAGGATGTTGATCGTGCCGCGCAGCTTGTTAACCGCGAGGGTGGCGAGGGCCTCGCCTTCGAGGTCGCCGCAGACGATGACGATGTTCTTCGAGACCTGGAGGATCTTCTCGAGCAGCGGCAGGATTTCCTGCACGGCGCTGAGCTTCTTATCGGTGACGAGGATGTAGGGGTCTTCGACGACCGCTTCCATGCGCTCCGGGTTGGTGACGAAGTAGGGGCTGATGTAGCCGCGGTCGAAGGCCATGCCATCGACGTACTCGACTTCGGTCTGGATGCCCTTGGACTCCTCGACGGTAATCACGCCATCCTTGCCGACCTTCTCCATGCATTCGCCGATGAGGGCGCCGACGGAGGGGTCGTTGTTGGCGGAAATGGTCGCGACCTGCGCCATCTGGTTGCGCTCGGTGACCTTGATGCTGTTCTTCTTGATCGCTTCGACGAGCGCGGCGGCGCCGGCTTCGAGGCCGCGCTTGAGGCCCATCGGGTTGGCGCCGGCGGCGACGTTCTTCAGGCCTTCCTGGACGATTGCCTGGCCGAGCACGGTCGCGGTGGTGGTGCCATCACCGGCGATATCGTTCGTCTTGGAGGCGATCTCCTTGGCGAGCTGGGCGCCGATGTTCTCGAAGGGATCTTCGAGCTCGATGTCCTTGGCGATGGTCACACCGTCGTTGGTGATGGTGGGTGCGCCGAATTTCTTGTCGAGAACGACGTTGCGGCCCTTGGGGCCGAGCGTGATCTTGACTGCATCGGCCAGGGCATCGATGCCGCGCTTAAGGGAGTGCCGTGCCTCTTCATCGAAGAGCAGCTGCTTTGCCATGCGGGGTACCTCGAGTGGTTTTGGTTTGCAGGGAGATATTAGCACTCCCTGTCAATGAGTGCTAATCCGCCGTTCAGGCTCCCGGACGGCCCGATGCGACGGGAGCCATCACCCGATGCAACGGGTATGGCAAACGTCTTGCCATCTCCCCGCGGCCGGTGTCAGCTAGACGGCGATGGATGCGGATGAGACAAGGGAGCGCGTGGTTGGGCTGGCGCGGCGCGAGGGCTTCCCGCTGGTGCGCATTGCGGCGGCAACCATCGATCGGCGGGCGCGCGAGGCAGCGCTCGCGGCCCACGCCGCAGGCAACCTCGACGGGCTGGGCTGGATGACGGAGGCGTGGCTCCGGCGGGCGACCGACCCGGGTGCGTTCCTGCCGGGAGCGCGGTCGGTGGTCCTGTGCGCGCTGCCCTACCGGGGTATGGGAGTGTGGGCGTGTGCGAGTGCGGGGGCCGATGGCGAGGCGAAGCCCGCGCGGGGCCGGGTGGCGGCGTACGCGCACGGGCGGGACTACCACCGCGTGTTCGAAAAGAAGTTGCGGCGCGTCGCACGCGTGCTGCGCGAGGAGTTCGGGGCGCTGGCGCGCGCGACGGTGGACTACGGGCCGCTGCTGGAACGGGCGCCGGCAGTGGCGGCCGGGATGGGCTGGTCCGGGAAATCGACGATGTTGCTCGCGCCCGGGTTCGGGCCGTGGGTGATGCTGGGCGCCGTCGCGACGAACCTCGATCTCGCCCCCGATGGACCGCTGCGGAAGACGTGCGGCTCGTGCACGCGCTGCATAACGGCGTGCCCAACGGGGGCTCTCGCGCCCGACGGTCACGTGCTCGATGCGCGGCTGTGCATCAGCTACCACACTATCGAGAACCGTGGGCCCGTCCCGCGCGAACTGCGCGCCGATTTCGGCGACTGGATCTTCGGCTGCGATGCCTGCCTCGATGCCTGTCCCGTAGGCGCAGGCAGTACCGCTTCGCACCCGGACCTGCTGGCGAGGTCGCAGGAGGACGCGCGACCGGAGCTGGCACCGTTGCTGCAGCTCGACGAGGCGGCATTCCAGGAGCGGTATCGCGGGCGGCCGATCCTGCGTGCGAAACGCGACGGCTTCCTGCGCAACGTCTGCATTGCGCTCGGGAACGTTGGCACGGCCGCGGATCTCCCGGCGCTGTGCAGCGCCCTCGATGACCCGTCGGCGCTGGTGCGCGGCCACGCCGCGTGGGCTGTTGCGCGCCTTGTCACGCGCGTTCGCCCGGGCTCAGCACTCAGCACCAAGGACTCAGCACTTCGCTCCCTTGAGTCCCGGCTTCAGATCGAACAGGATGCCGGGGTCCGCGAAGAGATCGAACTGGCCATAGCGGCCGCGACACGGCGGCCGCTTGCCGCGAAGGAGGGGTGAGCCAATGACCCGCAACGCGACCGTGGAGGACCTGCCGCTGCTGGAACGCCGGCGCATCGAGGCGGGCGTGCTTGTCCCGGTGATCCGGGCGCTGCAGGCGGAGTTCGGCGAGGAGGCCGTGAACCGCGTCGTGGGCGCCGCCATCCGGGAAATAGCGCGGGCGCAGGGCGAAGCGAGAGCGAAACAGGCACATATCGAGAGCATGGCCGACCTCCAGCGCGTCATGAGCGCGGGGCCAATCTCAGAAGGCTCGCTCATTGTAGACGTCGTGGAGCAGGACGAGGCGCATTACGGCTTCAACGTGACGACCTGCAAGTTCGTGGAGATGTACGAGGCAATGGGCGCCCGCGACCTCGGGTTCCTGCTGTCGTGCGGGCGCGACTATGCGGCGTTCGCGGGGATGGCGCCCGGGTTCGAATTCAACCGCACGCAAACGCGGATGGAAGGCGCGACGCACTGCGACTTCCGCTACAAAGCGCCGGCAGGGGACCCGCCCGTCACGTCCGCCTGACCACGCCGCAGCCAATCGGTTGACGCGGCCGCAATCCCTCGCGCGGTAGAGTCGAAGCATGGTCACGACGGAAAGCGCGGTCGGTGGGCGTTATCAGCTGTTGCGCCCCCTCGGCATGGGTGGATACGCGGAGGTGTGGCTCGCCACGGATGATGACACTGGCCGCCAGGTGGCACTCAAGTTGCCGCGGCGCGAACGCTCGGCACTGGCGCCCACGGGGGCGGCCGGGTGCCGGCGGGAGCTCGCCGCCGCGGCGCGGCTGTCCCACCCGAATATTGTGCGGCTGCTCGATTCCGGCATGGACCGTGGAGAGCCGTACCTGGTCTTCGAATACGTCGATGGGCCGAGCCTGCGCGAAGCGCTGAGCACGGGTGGCGCGCTGCCGCCCTCGGAGGTGGTGCGGCTGGGGTCGGAGCTGGCGGGTGCGCTGGCATATGCCCATTCCCGGGGCGTGCTGCACAACGACATCAAGCCCGAGAACATCCTTCTCGCCAGGGACGGAGCGAAGCTCGCGGATTTCGGCGCGGCGGCCGGGCTCAGCAGGACGTTGACGGCGTCGGCGACGCATGAGCTCGCGGGCACTGTGGCCTATCTCGCGCCAGAAGTCCTGCAGGGCGCGGCCGCGAGCGAGGCATCGGATATCTACTCGCTGGCGCTGGTGCTGTTTGAAGCGGCTGCGGGGCGCCTTCCCTGGCCCGGCGCGACGGCGGCGGCGGTGGCGGGCCAGCGGCTGGCAACTCCCGCGCCTCCGTTGCGCTCGGCCGCGCCCGGCATGCCGCCGGCGTTCGAAGACGCGATCGCGCGAGCGTTGTCGCGATCGCCTGCGGTGAGGCCGGCGTCTGTGGCGGCGTTCGGGGCGGCACTCGTCGCGCAGCCCGAAGCCACGGTCGCGATCGTTGCTCCCACGGGGGCGGCACGGGCTTCCCCGACACCGGCGGCACCGGCCGCACCGCGCGGCAGCGGGCCCCGGGTGTGGATGGCCGCGACGGTAGCGGGCATCGCGGTGCTCGCGACAGCCGGCGCGGGGGTCGCGCTGCAGTGGACGGGCGGCAGCTCCGGCGATGTCTCGCGGCAGACACCGACGGTGACGGGGCTCGCCTCGCAGCCCGCTACGCCGGCCGCGGCATCTACGCCCGCCGCCACCGCGACTCCGAGGCCGGCGACGGGCTTCGGGCTCGCACCCACGCCCATACCAACGCCCCGAATCGTGCTGCCCGGCAAGGGCAAGGGCGATGTGAGCGGTGGGAAGGACAAGGGTCACCGCTGATCGGCGGCTGGAAGCCGCGCTTGACGCGCCGATTCCGCCGATTACGCTACGTCTCGCATCTATCCTTCGACCAATACCTGCGCAGGAGTCTCCACATGGGCGAAATGGTCACGTTTCCATCGAACGGCGGTACGGCCCAGGGCTATCTCGCGAAGCCCGCGAGCGGCTCGGGCAAGGGCGTCATCGTCTTCCAGGAGTGGTGGGGGCTGAACGCCAACATCAAGGGCATCGCCGACCGCTTCGCGGGCGAGGGCTTCGTCGCGCTGGCGCCCGACATGTTCCACGGCAAGGTGACGGCCGAACCCGACGAGGCGGGCAAGCTGCTCATGGCCCTCAATATCGAACAGGCAGCGAAGGACGCCCGCGGCGCGGTCCAGTACCTCAGGGGCGTGACGGGCGGGCCGGTGGGCACCACCGGGTTCTGCATGGGCGGGGCGCTGAGCCTGTTCACCGCTTGCCTCGCCGGCAACGACGTGGGCGCCTGTGTCGACTACTACGGCGGGCACCCGATGGTGACCTACAACTGGGACACGTTGACGGCGCCCGTTCTCGGCCTTTTCGCCGAACACGACGACTTCGTGAACCCAAACCTGCCGAAGTACGAAGAGGCGCTCACTGCGCGACACAAGACGTACGAATTCAAGACCTATCCCGGTACCCACCACGCCTTCTTCAACGACGAGCGGGCCGATACGTTTGACAGGGGCGCAGCCGACGACTCCTGGACGCGCTCGCTGGCGTTCTTCCGCGCCAATCTCTAAGCGCCGCTCGGGCGGGATGGGGGTGAATCGGGGACGAAGGGCCGTTTCCGAGGACGCGCCATCGATGTGCGATATCGCGGGAGGCGGTGGATGTTCGACCTGACCGGCAAGGTGGCCGTCGTTACCGGTGCGGGGGACGGGTTGGGGCGGGAGATTAGCCTCGCGCTCGCGCGCGCGGGGGCTTCGGTCCTCGCAGTCGACCACCTGCCCGAATTGGCGGAGGCGACGGCGTGCGACATCCGCGAGGCCGGCTGCGAAGCCGAGGGCTTTGCGGTGGACGTGCGCGACCGCGCCGGGATCGGGTACATGGCGCGGGCGGCGGTGGAGGCGCTGGGCGGGCTGGACATCTGTGTCATCTGCGCGCCGGCCGCCCACCACAGCAACATGCTCACGCTCCTGGAGGAGGAGTGGGACTTGCTGGTGGCGGGGAGCCTCAAGGCGATGGTCGCGACGACACAGGCCTGCGCGCGCGAAATGGTGCGTCTGGGCACGGGCGGGCGGATCATCCTGGTGGCGCCGGCCGGGCACCGGGGTGGTGGGATGAGCGCCGTCACGGCGGCCGCGATGGAAGCGATGACTCGTTGGTGGGCCGAGGACCTTCAGCCGTTCGACATCACGGTGAACGCCCTGGCGCCGGCGCTACCCGGCACGCGCGGCGGACGTGGGGGCGGCAATGAAGAGGGGAGCGGGCACCCAGACGCCGGATCTGCCGCGTGCTGGCTCGCCGGAGATGCCGCCCGCGACATCAGCGGCGCCTGCCACCGGTTCAACAGCGACCTCACCGACCTCGATCGGCTGGCACACGGAACCGAGGGGGCGGCCTACCGAGAGTTCGTACGCGAGGCCCGGGCAACGGCGAGCGGCGAGGCCATCCTGGCGGAGCTGGATCACCTGGCCGATGAGTCACGGGCGCGATATGCGCCCGTTTTGCTCCCGGAGCGGCGCTGGAAGCGCCCCGAGTATTAGCTGGCGGCGCGAAACGGCCAGCGCTGGTTGACGCCGGTGCGGCTGTTGATCCTGGCATGGAGCAGCAGGCGATCCGCGATTTCGCTGCCGTTCGCGGGCCGGTTGCCGCACTGCAGGCAGACCATCGCCCGCTGAACGCCTTCGTCTTCCAGGTACATCGCGCCGTGACAACGGCTACATGCGTGTGCAAAGAGCATTGTGGTTCCCCCACGAGATTGATCCGAGGCTAGCAACGTCCGTCTTGCGCCGGTCTGCCGCGCGATTGTCGCCTTCCAACAAACTCGTTACAGGAACACACGCGGGGCGAGGGCCATTACCGTATGCAGACCGGCTACCGGAGCGGGTGCTATCGTGAAAACACATCGAGATACCAGGATAGGACGATGCCGGGGCGACTCGACAAGTACCGCCGGATGCGCGACTTTTCGCGCACCGCCGAACCGGACGGGGGCACCGAGCCGCAGCCGGCCGGCGACGCGCCGCGCTTCGTCGTGCAGGAACACCACGCCACCGCCCTGCACTGGGACTTTCGGCTGGAGCGCGACGGTGTGCTCGTGTCGTGGGCGGTGCCCAAGGGCGTGCCGCCCGACCCCAGGACGAACCATCGCGCGATCCACACCGAGGATCACCCCCTTTCGTACTACGACTTCGAAGGCGAAATCGCGGAAGGCAATTACGGGGCAGGCAGGGTCATCCTCTGGGACCAGGGGACGTATGAGACCCACAAGTTCCGCGACAGCGAAGTGATGGTGACGCTGCACGGCAAGCGGCTCCACGGGAAGTACGTGCTCTTCCAGACCGACGGACAGAACTGGATGATTCACCGTATGGACCCGCCGGAGGACCCAACGCGCGAACCGATGCCGGCACGAATCGAACCAATGCTTGCCCGCCAATCCGAGCTCCCACGCGACGATGCCGCGTACGGGTTCGAAATCAAGTGGGACGGCATCCGCGCGATCCTGTTCTCCGAAGGCGGCCGCATTCACATCCAGAGCCGGAACCTGCTCGACATCACGAAGCAGTACCCGGAATTGCACGAGCTGGGCGAATCGCTCGGCGCGCACGAAGCGATCCTCGATGGCGAAATCGTGTCGCTGGACGCGGACGGTATCCCGAGCTTCGCGCGCCTCCAGAACCGCATGGGCGTCGCGCGCGAGGCGGATGTGCGGCGGCGGATGCACGAGTACCCCGCGACCTACATGGTGTTCGACCTGCTCTACCTCGACGGCCATCCGGTGATGCACCTGCCGTATACGGAGCGGCGCAAGCTGCTGGAGTCGCTCGAACTGGACGGCCCGAGCTGGAAGACGCCCGCCTACCACGCAGGCGATGGCAAGGCGATGCTCGCGGCGACGGCCGCGCGGGGGCTGGAGGGGGTGGTGGCGAAGCGCCTCGACGGTCTCTACGAGCCAGGCAAGCGCAGTGGCGCGTGGCTCAAGACCAAGAACAACCTCGGCCAGGAGTTCGTCATCGGTGGGTGGACGCCGGGGGCGGGGAGCCGGCAGGACACGCTCGGGGCGCTGCTCATCGGCTACTACGACAGGACGCCCGCGGACGCGGAGGCGAGCGGGAAGCCACAGCGGTTGCACTTCGCGGGCAAAGTGGGCACCGGGTTCACGGACGAGTTCTTTCGCGGCCTGATCCCACGGCTCCAGCAAATGGAGCGCAAGGACAGCCCCTTCGACCACGGCATCCCGGAAGCGGGCGCGCGCTTCGTCGAGCCACGGCTGGTGGCGCAGGTGCGGTTCACGGAGTGGACGCGGGCGGGGACCCTTCGCCACCCGGCGTTCCTCGGGCTGCGCGATGATAAGGACCCGCGCGAAGTAGTCCTTGAAACGCCGGTCCGGGACACGGAGCCGGCAGAGCAGGAATTCGTGGGGAAGCCCGGCGTGGGGGCCCGGGAGCGAAGCCGCCAGGAGCGGGCGGCACGCGCCCAGGGCGCGGAGGCGCGAAGCGAACGGGCATCGGCCGACGTCCCCGGCACGCACGCGGGCGGTGCGCGGATGAGCATCGAAATCGAAGGGCGCGAGCTCAGCCTTTCGAACCTGGACAAGGTGCTGTATCCCGAGACCGGCTACACCAAGGCCCAGATGATCGACTACTACACGCGCGTGGGGCCGGCCATTTTGCCGCACCTGTTCAACCGGCCGATGACGCTGAAGCGTTACCCCAACGGGGTGCATTCCGCGTTCTTTTACGAAAAGCAGTGCCCCTCGCATGCGCCGAAGTGGGTGCAAACGAAGACCATCTTCAGTGGCAGCAACGACCGGAACATCGACTACTGCCTCGTGAACGACCTGCCGACGCTGGTGTGGTTGGCGAACCTGGCGACGCTCGAGCTGCACCCGTTGCTGTCTCGCGCGGAGGACGTGCTCTGTCCAACCTCGGTGGTATTCGACCTTGACCCGGGTGCGCCGGCCGGCGTGCTGGATTGCGCGGAAGTTGCCGTTTGGCTACGCGAGACGTTCGACCGGCTTGGGCTCAAGTCGTTCGTGAAGACATCGGGGTCCAAGGGCATGCAGCTGTATGTCCCTCTCAACACCTGGACGCACTTCGACAACACCAAACCGTTCGCCCACGCCATTGCCCGGCTACTGGAGCGGGAGCACCCAAAGCGGGTGGTTTCGAGCATGAGCAAGGCCGTGCGCGGGGGCAAGGTGTTCATCGATTGGAGCCAGAACGACGACCACAAGACGACGGTGGCCGTGTATTCGCTGCGCGCCCGGGAGCACCCGACAGTGTCGACGCCGCTCGCCTGGGAGGAAGTCGAACGCGCGATCGCCGATAACGATGCGAAGCAACTCGTGTTCGAAGCGCCAGAGGTGCTGGAGCGCGTGAACCGGCAGGGCGACCTCTTCGCGCCGTTGCTGGAGCTGCGCCAGGAGTTGCCTGCGCTGTAGCGTGCTCCGAGTTCGCGCGGACACTGATGATCTGTCGGCATGGAATCGCAACGAAGGCGCGCACCGGCGTAACACGGCGGCCCGGCGGGCTTGTCTAGAATCGCCCGGAGGGCCGGGGGTAAGCCCCTGAAGATCTGTACTGGGTAGCCCGCGTCATCGGAGTCGGTTTTCCTCACCCCCGGCCCCACCTGAACTCCATCGAAGGGCAAGGCGGCGCCATCGGCCCACCAGGCCGCGGTACGCATTGAGATGTCTGCAACGTGAGCGGGCCGGCCGGCATGCGGATGGCTGCGGGCCGGGGCATACCGTGGTCCCACGCCCCACGGAGGGAGGTCCTCATGACGATCATCCGACGACCGGCCGGCCACGGTGCCGTTCCCGCGCCGCATGCTGGCGCCGCGCGGCTTTCGCGCGCCAGCTATTCCCCGCGGCGCCGCAACGAGAATCACAGCGTGGCGCGCCGTGATGACGTGCGGCCAGTCCAGGTCAGCCTGACGGGGGCCTTCTTGCTGGCCTCAATGTTCGTGATGGCGGCGCTGGTCGTCCTCTAACGGCCGGCCCGTCGCCGGCGCTCGTGCCCGCCGGATTCCCCGTGGCCCTTCGCCATTGGCTGCCGGTCCAAGCGCGGGCAGGCTCGGACCGTTGCGGGTGACGATCGACGCCGCCGGCTGAGCCTGGTGCCGCCGGTGCGCCGGGAAGCCAGGCGAAGCGCTTGTCGCAATGGGCGGCTCGGGTATGCTTCCGGCGAGCGCACGGAGGCGACATGGGCAGGCTCGATGGCAAGGTCGCGATCGTCACCGGGGGGTGCTCGGGCATCGGCAAGCGGACCGCGGAGGTCTTCGTCGAGGAGGGCGCCCGCGTCTACATCGGTGACATCAACGGCGATGGCATCGGGGCGATGGTGGGGCAGCTGGGGCATAACCAGGCGGACGGGGCGATCGTGGACATCACCGACGAAGCGGCGGTGCAGCGCATGGTCGAAGGCGCCGTGCGGCGCTTCGGGAAGCTCGATATCGCGTTCAACAACGCCGGCGGCGGCGGCTTCTCGCCCATCCAGGAATACCCGCTGGAGGAGTTCGCCCGTGTCGTCGAGCTCTGCCTGACGGGGACGTTCCTGTGCATCAAGCATGAGGCGCGGCAGCTTATCGGCGCGGGCAGAGGCGGCTCGATCATCAACGTTGCGAGCCTCAACGCGATGCAGGCGACCGAGGGCTTCGCGGCGTACTGCTCGGCCAAGGCGGGCGTGGCGATGCTGACGAAGGTGGCCGCGCTGGAGCTGGGCCGGGAGAAGGTCCGGGTGAACGCCATCGGACCGGGGCTGATTAACACGCCGGCAACGGCGCTGCTCCGTGAAACGCCCGCGATCTACGACGGCTTCATTGCGAACTCGCCGATGGGACGCGCGGGTGAGCCCGAAGACGTGGCGCAGCTCGCGGTCTACCTGGCTTCGGATGCGTCGTCGCTCATGACGGGTCAGACGCTCTATATCGATGGCGGCCAGAGCCTGAAGAAGTACCCGGAGCTGTTCGGCGCGCTCACTCTGAACCCGCCGGAGTAACGCTGACGGTACTGGCGTGCCGCGATAAGCTGGTTAGATGAACGAACAGCTTTCCCGGGCGAAGGCCCTGCTCGACCGCATCTCCGACATCCTGGTGCGGCTTTGACCTCGCACGCGAAGAGGCAAAAGTAGCCGAGCTCGAGGAGCAATCCGCCGATTCCGCCCTCTGGGACGACCCCGAAAACGCCCGCACCGTGATGCAGCAACTGGCGGCGGCGCGCGGCCAGGTGGAGACCTGGCGGGGGCTGGAACGTCGCGCACGGGACCTCGTCGAACTACTCGAACTGGCAATCGACGAGGGCGACGAAGCGACGGGGAGCGCCGCCGAACGGGACCTCGACGCCCTGGAGCCGGAGCTCGAAAAGCTCGAGTTCCAGTTGCAGCTGTCGGGCGAGTACGACAGCCGCCCGGCGATCCTCGCGGTCCACGCCGGGGCGGGCGGCACTGATTCCCAGGACTGGGCGGCGATGTTACTTCGCATGTACCTGCGCTGGGCGGAGCGCCACCACTTCACGACCGAGGTCATCGACGCAACGGAGGGTGAAGAAGCGGGGCTGAAGAGCGCGACCGTCGAGATCAAGGGGCCGTACGCGTTCGGCTACCTGCAAAGCGAACGCGGCGTACACCGGCTCGTGCGCCAGTCGCCCTTTAATGCTTCGAACGCCCGGCAGACGAGCTTCGCGAAGGTGGAAGTGGTCCCAGAGGTGGAGAGCACCGGCGAGATCGAGGTGAACCCCAACGACCTGCGGATTGACTACTTCCGTTCCAGCGGCGCGGGCGGCCAGAACGTCCAGAAGAACTCGACGGCCGTCCGGCTGACGCACGTCCCTACCGGCATCGTGGTTACGTGTCAGAATGAGCGGTCGCAGGCGCAGAACCGGGAAGTCGCAATGCGAGTCCTGGAATCGCGGTTGCTGGAAATCGAGCTGAACCGACAGGAAGAGGAAAAGGCGCGGTTAAAGGGCCAGCACGTCGACATGTCGTTCGGAAGCCAGATCCGTAACTATGTCCTGCACCCCTATAAGATGGTGAAAGACCTGCGCACCGATTTCGAAACGAGCGATACGACGGCGGTGCTCGATGGCGAAATCGACGCCTTCATCGAGGCGTACCTGAAGTCGCGTGTGGGCGAGGATTCATGAGGCGCATCCTGCTTGCCATGGCGGCGATGGCCGCGTTCGCGGGGGCTTACGGCTGGCCTGCCTCCATGGCTCGCGCCGAAGCGACGATCGAATCCAGCACGGTGGAGAACCAGTACCCCCAGAAGCTCAACTTCAAGGTGACGTTGAGCGCCCCGTCCGAGATCACGGATGTCACGCTGAGCTTCTCGGTCATTGGGCGCGGGACGAGCGCCCTCGCCAAACCTGACAGCCTCACGCCCGCTAAGAACATGACTGTCACCGTCGGGGTACCGACGAACACCGGCGCGAGCTACATCCCGGTGGGGAGCGACTTCGTCTACCGCTGGGAGATCACGACGGCCGACGGGCAGAAGACGGTGGGCCCGGAGGCCAAGTTCCTGTTCCTGCCGCCCGGACAGGATTGGAAGTCCGTCAGCAACGACATCATGGCTGTGTGGTACTACGGCGACCGCGAGGCGCTGGCCAACGCCTACCTGAAGGCGGGCGCGGAGACCTACGACAAAATCGCGACGAAGTTGCTGAACATCACGCTCACGCAGGTGCCGGTGAAGGTCATCCTGTTCGCGGACGAAAAATCGCTGGAGACGGCGCGGGCGGGCGGACCCAGTTCGTTCGACGCGAGCGTCACGAATTGCGGGGTGAAAGTCGCCAACGACGTGGTGATGGTGATCCCGGTGGCGTGCGGCTCGGGCGACCGTACGGACACGCTGCGGCACGAATTCACGCACATCATCAATGAAGCGGCCGGGTTCGGGGCGCTCTCGAAAATTCCTTCGTGGCTGGATGAGGGCACGGCAGTGTACGGGCAGACCTCGCCCGGCGACGGCTACCTCGGGGCGTATGCGACCGCGGCGCGAGGGGGCAAGCTCATCGCCATCAACCTGATGGCGAGTCCCCCAAACGACGCGAGCAAGGTGAACCTGTTCTACGGGCAGGCCTACGCGATGGCGAAATACCTCGTGGACAAGGGCGGCCCCGCCAAGTACGCCGAGTTGTTTAGCACGGTCAAAGGCGGCGCCAGGCTGGATGATGCGCTGAAGAAGGTGTACGGCTTCGACTCGGCCGGGTTCGAGAAGGAGTTCATCGCGGCGAGCGGCGGGGCGCCCGCGGCCACCGTGGCCCCGACGCGCGCGCAGTCGTCGCAGAACACGCCGGCGGCCACGTCGCGCCCTTCGAGCACGCAGCCCACGCCACGCCCGCCGACGGCAACAGGGGCCGCAAGCTCGAATGATGGCAGCCGGTTCGACAAGACAACGATCGCGATCTTCGGGTCGGCCGTGGTGTTCGCGCTGCTGGCCATCGGCGCGTTCCTGTACTCGATGATCCTGCAGAACAACCGCGCGGCGGCCGCCGCTGCGGGCCCGGGCTCTTCGACAATTGCACCCGAGACACAACCGCGGCCGCAGGCGCCGAGTGCGGAGAGCGAGCCAGTTTCGCCGTCCTCGCCGCCCGATGCCCCAGCACCGCCGGACGATGATTGGGGCGCGCCCCGTTAGCCTATCGCCCGTGGCCGATTCGCCCCGTAGACTCGCGACGGACGACCGTCCGAAGGAGCCTCTCATGGCGCAAATCGACGTCCCGGCGCCCATGGCCGGTTCGATCAAGGAAATCCTCGTGGCCATCGGCGAAGGCGTCGATGCGGGGCAGGAGCTGATCATCCTCGAATCGATGAAGATGGAGATCCCGGTGGAGAGCCCTTCGGCCGGATCCGTGAGCGCGATCCTTGTGTCGGCGCCGTCCGCGATCGAAGAGGGCCAGCCGCTGCTGCGCCTGGAGGTTTAGGGGCGAGCCGCAGTTAGCTGTCGCCGCGGGCGGCGAGCCAGCGCGCCCAATCGCGATCGCGGCGGCGGGCGCCTTTGCGGTAGCCAATCTGGGCGCCGATGAACGTGCCGAAGAGTTGCGCGAGCACGTAGCCGCCACCGATGAGCACGGCAAACCCCACGGCCGGGTGGCCCAGGAGGCCGGGGCCCCAGAGCACCAGGACGAGGAAGAGCGCGGCCGCGATGATCAGGCCAAAGAACGCGCCGGAGTGCACCCAGAGCGCTTCGGTGCGCTGTTTGGCTTTGTACAGCCGGAGGACCTCCTGCGGGATCTCCTCGACGGTGCCGTGCGCGGCGACCGCGGAGCCACAGAAGCCGCAGGCCGCATCGGTGTCGCGCAGACGGGCGTAGCAAAACCCGCAGAAACGTCCTTTGATCGGCACCTTTCGCGCGAGGCGCTCTTCCATCTTTTCCTGGAGGAGATCGAGGTAAGGGTATGGCGAAACGTAACCGGCGATGCCGATCGGTTCGGGCGCGGCGGGACGGGCGGACTCGGCCATATCAGCTAGCGAACCACCGCTCGTCTTCGAAGGCAAGAAGCCGCGCTTACTAGGAGGGCCTGGCCTCGCCGTGGACCGCGGCGAAGAAGTCCGCGAGGTCGAGCCGGAATTCCCGGAGGACTGGTGTCGCATCGATGACCGCGGGAGCCTGCGCCACCCGCGGCTCGCGGCCGGGTTCGTAACTGGTCACGAGGTCGATTTCTGGATCGATGACCCAGACGAGCCGGGTGCCGGATCGCAGATAGAAGTCAACCCGTTGCGAGAGGCGGCCCGCGCGATCGTCGGGCGAAAGCACCTCGATGGCGAAATCGGGAGGCACCAGTACCGGACCGTGCTCCAATGCGGGATCTACGGGTCTGCGGCCGGCCAGTGTCACGGATACGTCCGGCAGGTAGACCCAGTCCTGGCCGGCGTCTGCGTGTCGGAGCTCGGTCTCCGCTTTTCCTTCCCGGGTCTTGTCCAGGTAGTTCCAAAGACGCTGGATAAGACGTCCAACCGTCTGGCTGTGACTCGCGTTGGGCATAGCTTTCTCAACCACCTCGCCCGCGATTAGCTCTCGGTAGGGCTTCGTCTCGGGGAGGGCGAGAAACGCATCGACGGTGGTGCGTTCTTTGACGGGCATGCAAGCAGTATACGGCCTTTGAAGAGGGCGTTGGCCGTGGACCGCGGCGAAGAAGTCCGCGAGGTCGAGCCGGAAGTCCCGGAGGACTGGTGTCGCGTCAATGGTCGCGGGCGGCTGCGCGCCTCGCGGTTCGTGGCCCGGTTCGTAGATGGTCACCAGGTCCAGATCAGGGTCGATCACCCACAAGAGCCTGGTCCCAGACCGGAGGTAAAAGTCCACGCGCTGCAAGACGCGCCCCGGGCGGTCTTCGGGAGAGAGCACTTCGATGGCGAAGTCCGCGGACACCGCGACGGGGCCGCGGCCGGGACTTTGGTCAACGCTCAGGCGTTCTGAGAGCGTAACTGAGACATCAGGAAGGTAGACCCACTCCTGGACGACGTCGGCACGGCGGAGTTCGGTCTCTGCTTCTCCTTCGCCCGTTCGGTCGAAATAGTTCCACAAGGCCTGCAGCAGGCGTGACACCGTTCGGCTATGTAGTCGGTTCGGCATAGCCTTCTCAACCACCTCGCCCGCGATTAGCTCTCGGTAGGGCTTCGTCTCGGGGAGGGCGAGAAACGCCTCGACGGTGGTGCGCTCTTTGACGGGCATGTTGCCAGTATACGGCCTGCCGGCACGGCTCACGTGGCGATGAACTCTCGGACCGCGCGCGCGAACTCAGCAGGCTGCTGCAGCGGGATCTCGTGGCCGGAGCCAGCTATCTCGAGTAATCGTCCGCTGGGCAAGCGTTCGACCATCTGGGCGGCGATCTCGGCGGAGAGGACGTCGCTGTTTTCGGCGCGCACGATGAGTGTCGGGCAGCTGATGTGCTCGAGGCTTTCCCAGAGGTAGGGGATCTCTACGAGCGCGGCACGGCCCGCGGCCTGCCCCACGTTGGGATCGAAGCGGAAGACGAGGTTGCCCGACGGCTCATCGAGGACCAGGGACGCGGCCAGTTGGCGCCGCAGGAATGCCTGCGATTGGCCCGGAAACTTGCTCGCGAAGTAGGCGAGCGCATCGGCTTCGGTCTGGAAGCCACGGGGCGCGGTTGCCTGGCCGGCGAGCGACAGTTCGGCAGTCTCCGCGACCTGGGGGCCCATATCCGCGAGCACCAGGTGCTTGATCCGGTGGCTATGGTCCCGCGCGTAGGACATCGCGACTCTGCAGCCGATGCTGTGGGCGACGAGGTCGAAGGCTTCGAGGTCGAGTTCTTCCACCACCTCGCGCAGGTCCATGGCGAAGGCCCACACGAGGTAGCCGCCGGGCGCGTGCTCGCTTTCGCCGTGCCCGCGAAGGTCGGGCGCGTAGACGGTGTAGTCCGGGAGCAGCCTCGTGGCGACGTTCTCCCAGTAGCGGGCGTTATTCATGAGGCCATGGAGGAAGATGACGGCGTCGCCATCGGGCGCGCCCCAGCGGATGTAGTGGTGGCGCAACCCGTGCGCCATCAGGTAGCCGTCTTCGCCCTGGTCCGGGTGCGAGGTCTGCGATGAGAGCTCGGTCGTCACCAGAGCAGTGTAGCGAGTTACCCGCTCCGCGGCCCGAGTTTCGAGTGCGATCCGGGGCCTCAGAACCACTTCGAGCCGTGCAGGGGTGGTTCGTAGGCGGGGAGGTAATCGAGCGCACCGGCAACGCCGGCGGCGACGTAGTACAGCTCCCGCGCCTCGGGTTTGGTGAACTGCTCGCGCTCCATGTGCTCGAAGAGGAGGAGCAGCGGGTCCCAGAAGTTTCGCGAGTTCAGCAGGACGATCGGCTTTCCGTGATAGCCAAGCTGCTTCAACGTGAGGATTTCGACGGTCTCCTCGAGGGTGCCGAAGCCGCCGGGGAGGGAGAGGAACGCGCCCGCGCAGCTCCATGAGCGCTTTCCGCTCACGCAACGTGGCGGTGACGAGAAGCTCATCGGCGCCGGTGAAGGCGATTTCCTTCGCCGCGAGGGCATCGGGGATGATGCCCGTGAAACGCCCGCCGCTCTTCTTCACCGTGCGTGCCAGCTCGCCCATCAGCCCGACGCTGGCGCCGCCGTATACAAGTTCGTGGCCGTCGGCGGCCATCGCTTCGCCCAGCTCGCGGGCGGCATCGAAATGTTCGCAGTGGATGGCCTCGCTCGAGGAACAGAAGACGCAGATTGGAATCGCTTCAAACACGCGGTTGACCCGCCCCACAGTATCGGCGCCAGGGCATGCCCTCTCCGGGCCGCGCCCTGTACTACGTTGGCGCCCGGCCCGCGAACCAGCCGCCGGGCGACATCTACGGGACGCTATCCGCAAGCGCGACAGCAGCGGTGCGGGTCAATCGCATCGCGGTCGCCGGCGGGGGCTGCGGCGATTGGCCGGGCCATCACCGTTGCCTTGCTCCGCCTGCTGTTTCTCCGCCGCATGTGGCGATGCGGTTCCCAGCGCTACTTCAGGCCGGGGAAGAGCCAGGCGTTGACGCGGTCGCGCACGAGATTGGGATGGACGCCAAGGTGCATGGCGCCGGTGCGGATATCGCGGAAGTGGCGCTCGAACGGGAGTGAGCGCTGGGCGCCGGTTCCTCCAAGCGCCAGCGCGAGCTGTTCGACGGCGCGGAGCACCGCCTGCGTGGTGGCGGCGCCCATGCCCCACACGGCGGCCTCATCGGCTGCTGTCCATGGTTCGCACAGAGCGGCACGGCGGTCCGAGGCCGCGGCGGTCCCGCGCTGCGCGGCGAGGGCGGCCGCGAGCTCGATGTAGGCATCGGCCATGCAGGCGCGCACGCCAGGGAAGCGGGCCGGGGCCTGGCCGGTCTGGTTGGCGGCGCCGCCTGCGGTGTATTCGACGGCGCGGTCGAAGGCTTCCATGCCACAGCCGGCGAGCGCGGCACCGAGGCGCGCGTTCGAAAGCGCCCATCCTGGCTCGCGGTAGGCGGGCGACGGTGCGCCGAAGTCGGGCGCCAGGCGCACGGGGTCGAACGTATAGGGGGTGGAGTTCGCGTATGGGATGCGCAGCCCCTCGATGACGGCCGTGTCGGTCTGAGAGGCGCGAAGCCCGACTGCGTCCCAGGTCTTTTCGATGGTGACCTCGGGGCGGTCGAGCGGGATGTGGGCGACGCGCAGATGGAAACGGCTCGTGGAATCGGCGGGGGCCTCGGGAGCAGGACCTGGCAGCAGGACATTCGCACGCATCCAGGTGGCATCGCGCCAGCCAGTGATAAAGCCAAAGCGGCCGTTTATGACGAGTTCATCGCCATCGGCGACGCTGCCGGGGATGGGGGCGACGGTGCCGCAAAAGGCGGTCTCGGCGGCGAGCAGGGCGTGGGCACCGGGCCAGGGTTCGGCGTTGTGGCCGCTGAGATCCCAGGTGTGGCTGTCGTAGTTACCGAAGATCCAGAACGTGCAGAGGTCGGCGCGGCCGAGCGCGGCGGCAAGGTCTACCTTCTCGGTGGCGCCAAGCTCATCGCCGCCGAGCGCTTTGGAGAGCGACCAGCGGAAGGCGCCGGCGGCACGCAGGGCTGCGACGTTCTCCCGCGGGAGCGTGCCACTGCGGTCCGCCTCGGCGGCGTTCGCGCGGAGGAGGGCGAGGGCGGGCTGCAAGCGTTGCATGGCCATGCCGGGTACAGTCGGCGTCACGGGCTGGACCTCCGGCGAGGAGTATAGCGAGGCGCAGTGCGCAGAGATGCGGGGCGGCCTACGGCTGAGCCAGCAGCGAGCGGGCGCTGTACGATGGCTGGACTACAGAACGAGGTATTCCAATGTCCGAAACCGCGACCCTCAAGGTAGGTGACGAGGCTCCAGATTTCGAACTGCCGTCCAATCCCATAGGTGAAAAGTTCAAGTTGAGCGACCAGAAGGGCAAGAACGCCGTCATCATCAACTTCGTACCGGCGGCGTTTTCGCCGGTGTGCAGCAACCAGCTCCCGCTAATCGAGCAGAAGCGGGCCGAGTTCGAATCGCAGGGCGCGATCCCGGTGGCGATTTCCAGCGACGGCGCGTGGGCGCAGGCGGCGTGGAAGAAGGAGCTCGGGATCAACTACCCGGTGCTCAGCGACTTCAGCCCGCTCGGCGCGACGGCGGCGAAGTATGGCGTGCTCATCGAAGGCCGCGGAATCGCCAACCGTGTCGTCATTGTCGTGGACAAGCGCGGCAGGGTCGCATGGATCCAGCCCTCGGCGAAAATCACGGACCTGCCGGATTATGACCCGGTGATGTCGTGCGCGAAGGATTAGAGTGCTGAGGGCCGAGGGCCGAGTTCCGAGGGCCGAGTTCCGAGCCGGTGATGGCGTGGCGCCACAACCAGGGATGAAAATGGCGCGCTCGGGGCGGTGGGCGGCTGCGGTCGCCGCGGTCTCGCGGAGGACCGGTCGCCCGCTGATGCACGTGTGCCCGCATTCGGAGCGTTGCGGCGTTCCCGGGACATTGAGCGCACGCGGAGCGGCCACAGAGGGCCGCGACTCCGACACGGCAGCGCTGGTTCCGGAGCGGTTCCCAGCTGCAGCAATGCTACGAACTGCGCCCATCCAAATGCTACGAAGTGGCGCCCATTGGGCGCCACTTCGTCTTGAAACCGGTGCGTGCGTCTCGCGACGCTATCCGCACTCGGAACTCGGTACTCGGCCCTTGGAACTTCTAAAAGGCGATGACGCTGCGGTTGACTTCGCCATTCTTGAGCGCGGCGTAGGCTTCGTTGATCTGGGTAAGAGGGTAGCGGCGGGTGATGAGCTCGTCGATCTTGAGCCGCTTCTGGCGGTAGAGCTCCATCAGCCAGGGCATGTCGTGCGTCTGGCGGGTGGAGCCGTAGAAGCTGCCAATGATGCCCTTCTCCATCAGGAAGCCGACCCCCGGCACGTTCACGGTCGCGGCGACGGGGACCATGCCCACGATGACGGCCTTGCCGCCGCGCTTGATCATCGCGAAGCATTGCTCGGCGGTCTTCGCGAGGCCGATGGCCTCGAAGGCGAAATCGACGCCACCACCGGTCATGCCCATGACCTTCACGATGGCGTCCTCTTTCGAGGCATCAATCACATCGGTCGCGCCGAATTCCCGCGCCGCGGCGAGCTTGTTTTCGAGCAGGTCGATGGCGATGATGCGTGACGCCCCGGCGAGCACCGCGCCCTGGATGATGTTGAGACCGACGCCACCGGCGCCGACGACCGCCACCGTGGAGCCGACAGGGATGCGCGCGGTGTTCGTGACCGCGCCGACACCGGTCATGACGCTGCAGCCAACGAGCGCGGCCACTTCCATCGGCACATCGGCCGGCACGTGGACGCAGGCGTTGGCGCTGACGAGTTGATACTCAGCGAACGCGGACATGTTGGCGAACTGCGCCATGGCGTTGCCGTTGAGCTTCAAGCGGTCGCCACGGCCCAGTTCGGCGGTGTTGTCGCAGAGGTTCGGCTTGCCCTGGACGCAGTTGTCACAGAAGCCGCAGGAGCCAACGAAGGCGATGACGACGCGGTCGCCGGCTTTGACGTTCTTGACACCGTCGCCGACTTTCTCGACGATGCCCGCCGATTCGTGGCCAAGCACAATGGGGGTCGCCGTCGGGTATGAGCCCTCCATGAAGTGGAGGTCCGAATGGCAGACGCCGCTGGCGCTGGTCTTGACGAGCACTTCGCCGGCGCGCGGCTCATCGACGGCGACGTCTTCGATGACGAGGGGTTGTCCAACCCCGTACATGACAGCTGCTTTCATGTGATCCCTCCCAGGTTTCGGAAGCAGCGCGATTGTTCCGCCGCCGGGGAACGGTGTCAAACGCCGTCCGGCGCCAGACGGCCCGTCAGGCGTCGCGGCGCGCCGCGAGGAGGTCGCCGCAGAAGGAAATGAGCGTGTTGTTGAGGATGCCGGCCTGCTCCCATTGCAGGAAATGGCCACAGTCGCGCAGCAGGTACGGGCCGACGTGATCCGGGAAGACGACGGCGGCCATCCGGTCGAAATCCGGGTAGAGGACGTGGTCCGACGCGCCGAACAGGATCAGCGTGCGCGTGGGGTTCTGTTTCAGCGCGGCGACCATCGGCGGCTCGCTGCGGGCTTTTTCGCTGAACGCGCTCTCATAACCGCCGAACGAGGCGCGCAACTTCGCGGCGTCGCCGAACGGCTCCGTCATGAAATCGACGGCCGCGTCATCAAACGAGCCGGGATGAGCCCAGAAGCGCGACGTGTAGAAGGTCGCGATGTAGCGCCGGCGCTGGCCCGGCGTCGCAAGTTCGGCGGCGAGCGCGTCGGGTTCGAGGCCCTGGCGGCGGAAGTAGTCGGCCGCGTCGCGTGGGGCGCGGGTGTTCATGGCGGCCATGCGCTCCTTGTCGAAGGGCACGGGCGAGTTGAACAGGACCATCCGGTCTACGAACTCCGGGAAGCGCAGCGAGAGGTCCTGGATGACCGGCCCGCCGAGGTCGCCGCCACACACGACTACGCGCGCGTGACCGAGCGCGCGCAGGAGCGCCTCGAGGTCACGGCTGTGGGAGACGACGTCGTGGTAACCGTCCAGGCCGACATCCGACTCGCCGAAGCCGCGGAGGTCGGGCGCAATGACTTCGAAGCCGGCGGCCGCGAGCGCAGCGATGTTGCGCCACCAAATGCGCTTTGTCTCGGGCCAGCCGTGGACCAGCAGCAATGGGACACCGCCAGCGCCTTCGTGCACGAACGCCTGGCGGAAGCCGCGGACGTCCGTGGAGGCGACGTGGTAGCGGTCGGGGCGGAGGTCATCTGGCATCGGGGCCTCCGGGGTGATGCTCCCGGACTTTAGCAGAACCGCAAGCCGGCGGTTGCCGCCAACAGGCGCACGGCCCACGCTTGCGGGACCGCACCCAAGGAGACTGATTTGGCTTACCGGGCATTCGTCGTGAACAAGACGGGGGACGCGTTTACCGCCGGCGTGACCACTCTCGAAGAGTCGGACCTTCCCGCCGGCGGCGTGACCGTCCGCGTGGAGTGGTCGAGCGTGAACTACAAGGACGGCCTTGCGTCCTCCCCAACGGGACGGGTGGTGCGCGGCTATCCGATGACGCCGGGGATCGACCTGGCCGGCACGGTGACCGAGTCCACCGACACCCGGTTCAGCAAGGGCCAGGGCGTGGTCGTGATCGGCTACGACCTCGGCGTGGCGCACCCGGGCGGGTTCGCGGAGCTGGCGCGCGTGCCGGCTGAGTGGGTGTGCGCGCTCCCGGATGGGCTTTCGGCGAAGGAGGCGATGGCGCTGGGGACGGCCGGCTTCACGGCAGCGATGTCGGTGGAAGCACTGCAGAAGCACGGCGTCACACCGGAAAAAGGCCCGGTCATCGTGACGGGCGCGACGGGCGGGGTGGGCAGCACGGCCGTGAGTATGCTCGCGGGCCTCGGCTACACCGTCGCCGCGAGCACGGGCAAGGCCGCCGAGCACCAGTTTCTGCGCGACCTGGGCGCGACGGAGATCCTTTCGCGCGAGGAAGTGAGCGCCGAAAGCACGCGGCCGATGGAGGGCGAGCGCTGGGCGGGCGCGGTCGATCCGGTCGGTGGGAACACGACGGCGTACCTGCTGCGGACGACGAAGTACGGCGGGTCCGTCGCGGTATCCGGGCTGACGGGAGGCGGGCCGTTCACGACGAGCGTGTTCCCGTTCATCCTGCGTGGCGTGAACCTGCTCGGGATCGAATCGGTGATGTACCCGATCGGCGAACGCCGGCGGCTTTGGCAGCGCTGCGCGAACGAGCTGAAGCCCAAGGGCCTGCTCGACTCCATCGCCGTGGAGACGGACCTCGAAGGGCTGGCGCCGGTGCTGGAGAAGATCCTGCGCGGGGAGACGCGCGGGCGAGTGCTCGTGCGGGTGGGAGGTGCTGAGTCCTGAGTGCTGAGTGCTGAGTGCCGGGCGACTCAGTCCTGAGTCCTGAGTGCTCAGTGGTCAGGTAAGTTGGCGCGGGCCGGGGATTTGCGACAGACTTACGCGCGCATTACGTGCGAGGAGGATACCCATGGCAGAGCAATCCGTGACCGCGCTGACCGCCGATCTGAGCAAGGCGGGCGACGAGTATATGGCCGAACTGCGCCAGGCGGGCCTTCATTGGGACCACAAGCCGGCCGGGGGCGAAGGCGAAGACGCGTGGTGCGCGCGGCAGGTGGCGGAACATGTCGCAGGCGCCCAGGGGTTCTTTGGGCACGGGATATCGCAGCATTGCGGATTCGCGGGGCCCGGCCGCACCGGTGGCGAATTCGCGACGGCCGACCAGGCAATCGCGGCGACGCCCGAGGCGATCGGAAAGCTCGTGGGAGTGGTGCAGCAGGTGCCGGAAGCGAAGCTCGCGGACGAGCTGGAGTTCGGGCCGTTGGGCAAGACGACCATGGCCCAGGTACTGGGGGTCACGGCGTATCACATGCGTGACCATGCGAACCAGCTAAAGGCGCTGCGCGAGGGCTAACGGGGCGTGACGCCAGGGTCAGGCGGCCCCGCAGCATGATTGTTTCTTGGCATGGATCGCATGCGCTTATCTTCGTGGGGACAACCGGCGGCCGCCAGGAACTGAGATGCGTGAAAGCCGCCACCGACGTTCAAAGGGCCAACGGCCCGCGGAGTGGAACAAGTGGCATGCTTTTTACGTCCTTCTGATAGCAGAAGACAGCAGCTCCGTGTTAAGCCGGGCACAGTTGAAGAAAATGGGAAGGTCGGGAGGGGCGGGCGATGCAGCAAGGACGAGACCTCAGCCCGCGCGAGACCAGCGTTGTCCGGCTCGTGGCCCGGGGGATGACCAACGCACAGATAGCCCGCGAACTCGGGCTCCGGGAAACCACCGTGAAGGGCTATCTGGAGCGGATCTTTCTCAAGACGGGCGTGGATAGCCGGACGTCGCTGGGCGTGTGGTGGACGAGGCGCGAGAAAGGGGCCGGTTGAACGGCGCCGACCGGAGGGGGGTCGAAGAACGGTATTGAATCGATCCCGTGCTGCGACCATGCTGCAGTCCACCGCCACGGAGGATTGCAGCATGATACGGAAGTCAACCGCCCCAAGCCTACACCCGGTTGTCGGTCAGCTCGTGTCCGTCGCGGCTGCGGTATCGCTGGCGCTGGCCGTCGCTTTGGCTTCACTCAGTTCAGCGTTCGCATACCAGACGTTCGGCGGAAAGTGGAGTGCGATTACGAACCTCCAAATTTGCGTGTCGACGTCGTATGGGAACGACTCGTATCGCTGGCTTGACTCCCTGTACTGGTGGAACATCACTTCCACCGATTTCGGCTACACCACGACCTGTTCCAGCAATGTGATTAGCCTCCTTGATGCAAATTATTCTGGAGTGGGCTGGGACGGTCTGACACAGATGAGTCCGAGTTTCTCATCCAATCCGTATAGCACTGGGTGGGGCTATCTGAATTACTACTACATCCAGGGCTACAACCCGTACAAAGCCAACTCGGTTTCAGTGCATGAGATGGGCCACCTCCTCGGCCTCGCGCACGAAACTGGTTGCGTGTCGATGGTCGACAATACATACGATCGATATGAAGTGTGTGGGATCGTATCTCCCACACAAGACGACATCGATGGGGTGAATTATCTTTATTGACAGTTATCTTTCACCAAGATGCTGATGGATAAAACGTCAAGCTAAGATCCTAAACCGGGGTGAGATACATGCACATTCGCTATGGAAACCGAGTCACGATCCTGTACGCTTCCTTCGCTATTCTTCTTGCCGCCTGTTCCGGGCAGACAACTGGCGAAGGATCAACATTGTCGGCACTGCCAACAAATGCGCTCGATGACATTGGTCCTGTAGTTCCAGAAACGACTATCTCTACTGCATCCGCTACGATCGTCAGGGAGACCCTGTCGGCAAGCTGGGCTATGAGCTACGACTCGGTCGCCGCCATAAGTCGCGACGCTGACCTCATAGTAGTCGCGACTGTCGTTGGCATAGGTGACGTGACCACGGATTCAAGGATTGCAGGCAACGTTACCGCCACTATAACTTTCACAGACTTTGAACTAAGCTCCGAGGAGACCTTGAAAGGCGCGGTTCAATCTGGCAACGTCATCGTGCGCCAGACCGGCAATCGCGCCGGTACCAAGATTGTTGAAGTGCGCGACGATCCACTCATGGAAGTTGGCGCGCGCTATCTGCTCTTCCTGAAATCCGGAAGTCCCGGGAAGTACTTCGTAGCTGGCGGCCCGGATGGCAGGATGGTGGTGGAATCTGGGCTGGTTTACTCGTTGAGCGCGAAGTATCCGGCCGCGGGCATCGACGACGTCGCTGTTGTTGCCCAACCCCTGGACGCCGTCAAAGCTTTGGTCGCTGCGGCAACGAAGTAGCCGCGAAATCAGAAGGTCACGCTCACCGCGACCCTCGTGGTTGCCTCGGCATCGGCGCGGAGCTACAAGACCAACCGCCCGAGGAGTTCGTCGTAGCCGTCGGGGGTGATGGGGCGGACGACGCGCCCGGCGCCGGACCAGTACGGCCACTTCCAGTCGCCAGTGGCGCGCGGATGTTCGGTGGCTTCGCGGAGCGGGAGCTGTTTGCTGGCGAGCATCAGGTGGTAGTGCTCGCTCAGCGGCAGGCCTTCGTTCACAAGGCCGATCCAGCAGTTCATTTCGCCGCCATCGACGCCGAAGGTCGTCCCGAGGTAGCGATAGCGGCCACCCAGGGGCCGGGAGGCGCTGTTCTGGTAGTGGGCGCGTTCGCCGAAGACGCGGCGGATGGCGGCGCCGCCAAGCGCGTACAGCCGGTTGGTCGTGATCGCCTGGTCCAGGGGCACGGCGCCAAGGCCGAGGATGTCGCGCAGCACGAACTCGGTGAACTCGCGGGCGAGCGGGTCCGGGTCGTCTTCGAGCGCCTCCACCACCTGCAGCCAGGAGACCGGCCGCCAGGGCGCTGGGGAATCATCTGAGCGCAAGCCCAGGAGGATGAATACGGGCGGCTGATCCCACTGGTTCCCGAGCGACTCGAAGGCGGCGAGATGCGCTTCGTCCGGCGCAGCTTCGATCCGCACTTCGACCACGGCCCGCGTCCCGCCTTCGAAGGTGAGGACGAGGTCGGCGATGCCGGCATCCGCGAGCCGGGATTGGACTTCGACGATGGCCAGCGGTTCGCCCACGGCGCCGGCCGCCTGGGCGAAAAGGGCCGTGAGCATCCTGTGGCCGCGTTGCAGGAAATACGCCAGGCCGCTGGTGCAGTAGTTCTCGAACGGGTTGGCAGGCGATCCCGGCCGGTACGCCGAGAGCATCGTGAACAGGTTGGAACCGGCCATCCACCAAGTATCGGGGAGGTGCGGGCGGGAGGCGAGCCGCCATCGGCGGCCGATCTTCCGGGATGAGCGCTCGATGCGTGCCGGCGAGGGTGGCGTGGCAGGTCACCGGGCGCGATGCGCTAGGTAGTCCAGCGTGCGGGCGTTGGCCGCCGAATCGGGGAGGACGAGCTGGGCGAGGAAGTCGGTGGCGCCGGCTTCTTCGAGGCGGCGCAAGCCCGCGTCGAGGGCGCGTTCGTCGCCCAGGATGGCGAGTTCGGCTGGCCCGGCGACACCCTCGGCATCGAACATGGCGCGGTAGGAGGGGAGCGTGTTGTACCAGCCAGCCTGGACGGCGAGGCGTTCGCGCGCCTCGGCGGGATTTGCCAGGAGCGCAATTGGGAGGCCGGCGATGATACGCGGCGCAGGGCGCGAAGCTCCGTCAGCGGCACGGGTGATACCGGGGACGATCTGGCGTTCCAGCGTGCGCGGCCCGACCCACGACGTAATCGTGCCGTCGGCGTGGGTGCCGGCGAGCTTGAGCATGGCGGGGCCGAGGGCAGCGATGATCAGCGGCACGGGCGCGGTGCCGGCAATCGTGACCGCGGCTTCCACGTTGTAGAGCTCGCCATGAAACGACGCCGGATCGCCGCGCAGGAGCGGAGCAAGGACGGCGAGATATTCGCGCATGTGCTTCGCGGGGTGGACGTACGGGAGCCCGAGGGCGTCTTCCATCATCACCTTGTGCGAAAGGCCGATGCCGAGCGTGAATCGGCCGCCAAGCGCGGCCTGCGCGGTCAACGCCTGCTGAGCGAGGGCAACGGGGTGGCGGGGGAAGGTGGGGATGACCGCCGTGCCGAGTTCGAGGGCAGGGGTGCCGAGGCCGGCAGCCACGAGCGCGGTGATGCCATCGAAGCCAAAGGCGGTGGGCATCCACATGCCGGCGAAGCCATGTGCTTCGATCTCACGGGCGCGCGCCGCGAGGCCCGCGATGGTGGTCTCCGTTCGTGCGCCGAGTCCGGCGGTAATCCCAATCTTCAATGCTTCCTCCTCGGGATGCAGCCGGGCGTGCGACGCGGGACAAGCGTAACGCCGGCCGCTCGCTACGGCTCGCGGTCGCTGGAATGTGGGCCTGGCACGTGTACCGGGCTGCTCGCACGCGCGTTTGTATTACAGTGCGCAGAACATTCGCCACGCCGACGATGCAGGGTACCGCATGCGCTCTATTACGCCTTCGACCTCTTACACGATGAGCGCCGGTGGCAGCCGCCAGCTGGGGCGCGTCGTCGCGGGAATCGAGCGCGCGCCGGGGAAGATGATCGACCCGGCCGAGTTCGCGGAAATCATGGAGGACCTGGACGTGAGCGGCGTCCTGGCGAGCCTCCCCGGGGGGCTTTCGGAAGCGGATTTCATCGGCATCTTGAAGCTGACAATGCTGACCGAGTGCGCGACCGAGACCTTCGCCGACGCGATCGAGACGAACGCGCTCCGCCACGACGCGGGCTGGCTCTTCCGGTTCACGCACAACGTCTGGACGCCGGACGAGCTGACGCACGCAACCCCGTACAAGTACATCCTCATGCGCCTCGGCTTCGCCGAGTCCGAGCTGGACCGCGAGATCCGCGAGACGCGGGGGCGTTCGCTGGAGCACCGCAGCGGCGTGACACCGATGCACCTGACGACGTACGGGATGCTTTCTGAGTACGCGACGGACAAGTGGCACGGCGCGATCCACCAGATGCTGCGCAGATCTTGCCCGGCAGCCGCGTACATGGCCGCGCGGGTCAAGCGACGCGAGACGTTCCACCGCGTGTGGTACCGGGACATGACGGCCGTGCAGATCCAGGCAAACCCGGGGCTGGCGCGATACGTGGGCGAGGTGATGCTGACGTTCCGCATGCCGGGCGCCTCGCTTGCCCCGGAGCTGCAGAAGGAGGCGGGACGCTGGCTCACGCTCATGGAGTGGGACTTCGAGCCGGCAGCGAAGGAGTTGATCCGCCTGCTCAACGATGTGTTGGCTGAACCCGGGCGGCTGGGCCGGTTGCTAATGACTATCGCGGCGGAACGCGGTGAGCGCATCGGGCCGCTGTCAGGGCGAAGCGCGCAGCGCGCGATGGCGCTCGCCGGTGGGGCAGGGTACGGGCTGGTGGGGGAAGCGCTGCTCGAAAGCGCGGGGCTCGGATACCTCGTCGATGTGCACGACGGTGGCGAAGGAAGCGGCGTACCCGCGAACGAGCCGCTAAAGCTACGGCGCCTGTTACGGACGTGGCTGGCGCGGCGGCTCGACCTCGACATGCGGTCACGCTTCACCAACCGGGCGACGACCTGAGATGGGGATTCTTCCCCCGGGACGCCCGCTTCGTTCGATGGCCGATCTGACGGCGCGCCGGCTGGCGCTAGGCCGGCTGGCGAAGCTGCGCACCGGCCGTCTGCGCGTCATCCTGCCGGGGGGCAGCGAGCGGACATTCGGGCCACGGACCAGCGAGCTGGCCGCCACGGTGCGCGTGCACGACGAGGGCGTGTTCCGGCGCCTGCTATTCGAAGGCGAAGCCGGGTTCGCGGAGGCCTACGTCGACGGGGCCTGGGAGACGGACGACCTGGTGGCGCTGCTCGCGCTTGGCGCGCGGGCGCGCCAGCAATTGCGCTTCAACGAGGCCACAACGGCGTTGCTTTCGCGGCTGGAGGCGCGGCGCCAGTCGCGGTCGCGGGCGCCCGGCACGGCGCGCGCGAGCAAGGAGAACGTGGTCGCGCACTACGACCATGGCAACGACTTCTACGGGCTCTGGCTGGATGAATCGATGAGCTATTCGTGCGCAGTGTTCGCGGGCCCGGCGCAGTCCCTCGAAGCAGCGCAGGAGAACAAGCTGCGGCTGATGGCCGAAAAGGCCGGGATCCGGGATGGCGACCGCGTGCTCGATATCGGCTGCGGGTGGGGCGCGTTCGCCCGCTACGCCGCGCGCCACTATGGCTGCAAGGTCACGGGGATTACGCTTTCGCCGAACCAGCTGGCGCTGGCGCGCGAACGGACCGCCGCCGAGGGCCTCGATGACCGCGTGTCGTTCGAGCTCGCCGATTACCGCGAGTTCCGTGGCAGCTTCGACCGCATCGTCAGCATCGGGATGTTCGAACATGTGGGGGCGGATTACTGGGAGACGTTCTTCCGCGCTTGCCGGCGGCTCCTCGCGCCGGGCGGCCGCATGGCGCTCCAGAGCATCACGCTGCCGGACCGCGCGCTGGCCGCCCACCTGGCGAGCAGCGGCTGGATCCAGCGCCACATCTTCCCGGGCGCGGCGCTACCTTCACTCGCGGCGATCGAGCGAGCGGCGAGCCGCGGCGGCTTCTTGCTCGTCCACGCCGAGGACATCGGGCCGCACTACGCGACCACGCTGCACCACTGGCGGGCACGGTTCCTCGGGGAGCTGGAGGCCGTGCGGGCGCTCGGTTACGACGACCAGTTCATCCGCCGATGGGATTACTATCTCGCCCTTTCCGAGGCGGGATTCTTGACTCGCACGACATGCGACATGCAGGTGGTATTCGAACCCGCGCCGGAGTAGTGTGAGCCGCGCCACACCCGCGATGGTCCCAACGGCCGATGCTGGGGTGCCGGCGCGGTGGTAGCATGCCCGCTAAATTCGGGGGGCTTGTGACTCGATACCCGAGCACGCCGTGTGCTTCGAGCGGTCGCCAGTCCACCGCACGGCGATGGGCAGCATTGGCCTGCGCGAGGCTCTGGACGTGACTCGGGCGGGCCGCACGGTAGAGGCGACGACGAGCCTCGGCTCGTTGCTGCAGGGCACGGAGAGCGGGCGGCTGGCGCTGAGGCGCGCAGTGGAGATCGCGAGCGATATCTGCTCCGCCCTGGCAGCGGTGCATGAAAGCGGCCATGTCCACCGCGACATCAAGCCGGCGAACATCCTGATCGATGACAACGGCCACGCCAGTCTCGCGGGCTCGGGGCTGCTGGCCGTTCCGGGAAAACGCGGCGGCGGGCCGCTTATGGTCGGCACGGCACTGTATATGCCGCCGGAGCAGGTGGTCGGCGAAGATATCGGGCCGTGGAGCGACCTGTACTCGCTCGGGGCGGTGCTCTACGAGATGACCACCGGCCGGCCTCCGTTTATTGGAGATGACACGGTGGCGGTGGTCTCGCAGCACTTGAACATCGCGCCGGTCGCGCCATCGGCACGCAACGCTGAACTGCCGGCCGAGGTCGACGACCTCATCCTCGCGCTGTTGGCGAAGCAGCCGCGGCGGCGGGCCGCATCGGCGCTGGAGGTGCTGCGGCGCCTCGAGGCGATCCGCGCCGGGCTCGAGAGCCCCCAACCCGCTCGGGCGCAGTCCCGGGAGCCGCGGTTTGGCCGGTCGGATTGGGGCCGTTTCGTCGGGCGCCAGGAGGAGTTCGGCCAACTCCGGCGGGCATTCGAAGCGGCGGGCACGGGGACGCCGCCGCTGGTGGTGCTGGTGGGCGAGCCGGGGATGGGCAAGACGCGTCTGGCGGACGAATTCGCGGTACACGCGCAGCTCGCCGGGGCGCGGGTGATGAAGGGCCGCTCGACGGGCGAGGCGGGCATGCCGTTCATGTCCTTCGTGCGGGCGTTCTCCCAGTACGCCCACTCCATTTCGGACGCGGAACTCGCGGCGCAGCTGGGTGATGGCGCCCCGGAGCTGCTGGCGTTGGTGCCGGAGTGGGCGAGCCGGCTGGCGGATATCCCGCCGGCCCCGCGCCTCGATGACGACGTGGAGCGGCAGCGGCTGTTCGCGAGCATCGCGGGCTTCCTCGAACGCGCCGCGGCCGATTCGAGCCTCCTGGTGGTGCTGGACGACACGCACTGGGCCGATGAAGCGACTGTGCGCCTGCTGGACCACGCGGTCCGCAGCCTGGCCCATGCGCGAGTGCTGTTCATCGCCACGTGCCGCGAAATCGAGCTCAGCGACCACACCTTGCTGGCGCAGACGTTGAACCGGCTCGGCCGCGACCGCCTATCGACGCGGGTGGCCATGGCGGGGCTTTCGCTGCCGCAGGTGCATCAGCTGGTGACGCTAATCGGCGAGCAGGACGTCTCCGAGGCGTTCGCTCGCTTCCTGCTGCAGCAGACGCAGGGCAACCCGTTCTTCATCGAAGAGATCCTGAAGCATTTGGTGGAAATCGGGACCCTGCGGTACACCGGCGGGCGCTGGGTGACCGACCGAGACGTCCGCGCGGACGTGCCGGTGGGCATCCGTGAAGTGCTCGATACGCGCCTTTCACGGCTCAGCGAACCCTGCCGGCAACTGCTCACCGCGGCATCGGCGATGGGGGGCGGCTTCTCGCCGGGCGTGCTCGCGGCGGCGACGGCCCAGGACGAGGAGCAGGTGTTCGAGCTCCTCGATGAGGCGGCCGCGGCCCACATCGTCACCGAGGAAAGTGACCGCGGCGGCCCTGTGTTCGAGTTCAAGCACGCGCTGATCCGGCAGACGCTCTACAGCGAGATGAGTCCCTCGCGGGCGATCCGGCTGCACCGTGCGATCGGCGCGGCGATCGAATCCACATCCGGGGAGGACGCCCCGGGGCGGCTGCCGGAGCTGGCGTTCCATTACTGGAAGGCCGCCGCGCGCGGCGCGGATGCGGGGCGGGCAATCGACTACCTGGAGCGGGCGGGCGCGTATTCAGCCGGGGCGCTTGCGTTCGAAGACGCCATCGACCACTACCGGCGGGCGCTCGGGCTCGTGGAGGCGTACGGCGGCGCGGACGAGCTGCGGCGCTGCGACCTGCTCCTCGGCCTTGGCGATGCACAACGGCGCCTGGGCGAAACGAAAGATGCGCGCGAAACGCTGCAGCAAGCGGCCGCCATCGCCGACAGGCTCGGGAGCGCCGAGCGCCTGGCGCATGTGGCGCTCGACCTGCCAAGCCGGCGGGACCCGGGCATCGTGGACCAGCGGCGCGCCGGGCTGCTCTCCCAGGCGCTCGAACGAGTTGACGCGGCCGATGTGCGGCTCCGCGCTCGGCTTACCGCCAAACTGGCGGCAACCCTGTTCTGGGGGCCGGACCCGGCGATGCGGGAACAGTTGAGCGCACAGGCGATTTCGCTGGCGAAGGAGAGCGGCGACGGCCTCACGCTCTTTGAGGCACTCGATTCGCGCCATTTCGTGCTTGCGGCGCCCGGCCAGCTGGGCGAACGGCTGGCCATTTCCGCGGCGATGGCGGACCTCGCGACCTCTACGGGCGAGGCGCAACTGGCGTTCAAAGCCCATTACGCGCGACTGCTGGACCTGTGGGAGGCGGGCGAGTTCGCGGAGGGCGACGCCGAACTGCAGGCCCTTGAGCTTGAGGCGAGCAGGCTACGGCGAGCTTCCTATACATGGGTGCTCGCGACGGCGCGCGTATTGCGCGCGCAGATGCGCGGCCAGTTCGCTGAAGCGCGGGCGCTGGCGCATGACGCACGGGACCTGGGGCGAACCACGGGCGGCCTGGTCGCCTTCCAGATGTACACGGCTCAGATGTTCGCGCTGAACCGGGCGATGGGCGCCGCGCAGGACGAGCCGCTCATCCGGCGCTTCGTCGACGAGTCGCCGGAAGGGATCCCGGTCTGGCGCTGCGGCCTGACGGTCCTGCTTGCGGCCCGGGATCCGGCGGAAGCGCGGCCACACTTCGAGCAGCTTGTGACCCAGGGCCTGGCGAAACTGCCGCGGGACCCGAACTTCATGACGAGCATCGCCTACCTGAGCGAGGCCGCGGCGGCCCTTGGCGACGTGGCCGCGGCCTCGGAACTGTACGATCTCTTCCTGCCGTACGATCGCCGGAGCGTCATCGTGAACACCGGCGTCGCTTATGAGAACTGCACGTCGCACTATCTTGGCATGCTCGCGGCCGTGGCCCGCGACTGGCCCCGCGCACTTCGCCACTTCGATGAGGCGGTCGCCTTCAACACGAAGGCAGGCGCGCTCCCGTACCTCGCGGCGACGAACTGCGAGCTCGCGCGGACGCTGATGAACCGCGGCCATGCCGGCGATGGCCTTCGTGCGCTGGGGCTTATCAACGATGCGATAAAGGTCGGCCACGAGGTGGGCGCGGGCGGGCCGGTCGCGGTCGCGGTGGCGTTGAAGGCACGCTTGCAGGGGCTGGACGCGGCCGGCGCTTCCGTCGGCGACTCCATCGAGTCGCTCGTCGCCACTCCCATCAGCAGCCTGCTGCGGATGGACCTCGAGCGCGCCGACGACGGGACGGTCACGCTGCTGTTCACGGACATTGAGAACTCAACCGCCATCAATGAGCGGGTCGGTGATGAGGCCTGGCTGGAGTTGGTGCGCGAACACAACAGGCTCGTGCGGGAGGAGATTGCGCGCCACCGGGGGCACGAAGTGAAGTCCATGGGCGACGGCTTCATGGTCGCGTTCGCGGCCACCGATCTGGCTATTGATTTCGCGATCGCGGTGCAACGCACCTTCCGCGGCCGCAACGCCACGGCCGAGGTGCCGATCGCGGTGCGGATTGGCATCCACACGGGCGAGGCGTTGCGGGAAGAGGGCGACTTCTTCGGGCGCGACGTGAACTATGCGGCGCGCACGGCGGCGTGTGCGTCGGGCGGCGAAATCGTGGTCAGTGCCGCTACGCGCCAGCGCATCGCCGGCCGCCCGGACATCACAGCGACCGAACGCGCGCCGGTCGCGCTCAAGGGCTTCGATGGGCTTCAGACGCTCTACACTTGCGCCCCGGCGGGATGAGCGGAAGCGAGGGGGCCGGTTCAGCCGGCTGGGAGCGCGGGCCAGTCCAGCCAGTCACAGATGGCGCGGCCCATGATCCACTCTTTGTCCTCGGGCGTGAGCCAGGTGAGCTCGTCGGTGAAGAGCGTGATGGCTTCGCGCCAGGTGCAGGGCAGGCGCGTCCAATCGGTGCCCCAGAACATGCGGCGCGGCCCGAAGGCGTCGTAGACCTGCCGGATGTAGCCGTGGACATCGGCGAAAGGGTAGGGCTGGGCGCTGTAGCAGGGGAGCGCGGAGGCCTTCACGGCGACGTTCGGGAAGCGCGCGAGCGCGAGCACTTCGCCGAGATTCGCGAACGCGGCCTCGCCGGGCGGGCCCCAGAGCGCGAGGTGGTCGATGGTCAGCTTGAGCCCCGGGTGCCGCTCGGCGACGGCGCCGATGGCCGGGACCGAGCCCGGGACGAACACCATCAGCGGGACGCCCGCCAGCTCCGCCGCGGCCCAGAGCCAGTCGGCGGTGCCATCGGCGAGCCACGCCCGCTGGTGGCGGGCATGGAAGGTGGCGCGGACGCCGAGCATGCCGGGCTGGTCGCGCCAATGTGACAGCAACTCCGGGGCCGGGGCCTCGATGGCGAGCCGGCCCATGACGCCGAAGCGTTTCGGGGTACCGCCGTGCACCGGCGAGTGCGACATCGTTGCGGTCGCCTTCCCACGACGGCGGGACGAGCACGGTGCGGTCCACGCCGGCCGTGTCCATCGCTTCGACCACCACTTCAGGCGTTACCGGGTAGGGCTTTTGCGCCTGTGCCGCGCGGCCCGGAGGCCATGGGCGCTCGGGTGAATCGGCGGCCCAAACGTGCACCTGAGCATCGACGATGAACATGCCGGCATCGTACAGGGCCTGGAGTCGCGGCGTTATGAGAGGAGCGGCGCGGTGGGCCCGCGTGGTACGGCGGCACGGGCGGGTTGACGGCGCCGGTGGCGAGAGGTGCGGGGCGGCAACGCGCCGCGCGCGAAGCATGCCGGGCATTGCCGGGGCGGACGCGGGTGGCGGCGCGAAATGCTAGGATGCGGCACAGCCTCGAAGGGGAGGCAACGGAGGGTGCAGATGCGCATCGGCGTCCATTTCAACTACCAGAACTTCACGGATTGGGAGCGCTTCGAGGCGCACCGCCCGGCCCCGCCGGCCGTTAGCGACAGCCAGCTGTACGAAGAAGAGCTCCACCTCGGCGGGTTGGTGGAGCCCCTCGGCTTCGATTCCTACTGGGCGATCGACCATCACTTTTCTCCGTACATCATGACGGCCGGCGCGATCCAGCAGCTGACTTATTTCGCCGGAAAGACGAGCCGCATCGATTTCGGGACGATGGTGATCGTCCTGCCGTGGTACGACCCCGTGGTGGTGGCGGAGCAGGTGTGCGTGCTTGATAACCTGCTGCAGGGCCGGCAGCTCACGCTGGGGTTGGGACGTGGCGCCGCGAAGCGCGAATTCGACGCCTACCGCGTGCCGATGGGCGAATCCCGCGACCGCTTCGCCGAGGCGCTGACCGTGCTCCGCAAGGCCCTGACGCAGGAGTGGTTCTCGCACGAAGGCGACTTCTATACGATCCCGGAGACGACGATCCGGCCGCGGCCACGCAACCCGCAGGCGCTCATCGACCGGATGCGGGTGGCCTGGACGAGCCCGGAAACGCTGCCAATCACGGCGAACGCCGGCCTCGGGATGCTGATGACGAATCAGAAAAGCTGGGAGGAATACCGTGAAGACGTGCGCGGCTTCAACGCGACGCGGGCGGAGAAGGGTTGGGCGCCGGTGCAGCCAACCGTCGTGGTCCACGTGGCCTGCTTCGACACCGAAGCGGAGGCGTGGGACACGATCGTGCGGCACACGATCGAAGCGCAGGACAGCGTGCAGCGGCACTACGGCTGGAAGGAGGTCGAGCGGTTCAAGCACACGAAGGGCTATGAGCAGTACGCAAAGTTCGGCGAGCTCCTGAACACCAAGAGCATCGAAGAGGTTGGGCAATACGCCGCCCGGCCGCAGGCCTGGGGCACGCCGGACCAGGTGCTGGAAAAGCTTCGGCACGTGCAGCGCATGACGAGCGCGGAGGAGATCATCGTGAACTTCCGGTTTGGAGGCATGCCGGCGGCCACGGCCGAGCGCTCAATGCGATTGTTCGCGAGTGACGTGCTGCCCCGAGTGCATGCGCTGGAGGCGCCGCTGCATGAGGACATGACCGGGAGGCCCGTCGCCGGTGCGCCCGCCGGGGGCTAGCTGTAGTTCCCACCAAGGTTGCGCACAGGAAGTAGTCATCAGCTTATACAGATAGCTTGACGACGTGAGGGGCCATGCCGTTGGTTTGGGTTGTCACACCTGACCACGGAGGCCCCCATGTCCCATGCTAACGCGAAGCTCAACGAGTACGGCCGGCTGCTTCTTGTCAGACGCCTGGAGGAAGGCTGGATCCGCAGGTCGGGCGGCGGGCTTGCGGAGCGTCGGCGCGAAGGCGTCCCTAATGGGCGGCGAATCCGGATGCGCCGGTGGCGGCGGCGAACGGAAGCTAATCGGCGCCATAGTGTTGTTGAAAAGGCGAGTACAACCAACTAGAATTGCGCGGGCGGAGCGTCAGATGCTGTTCGAATTGATGGACTGACACCGGCGGAAGGAGTTAGTGTGGCCGAGAGCGAGGGGGCATTGAAGAGAATACGCGAATTGCATTTGCCAGATCTTCCCGATGATGACCAACGGCTCTTGGTGGCGCGTTTCGTTTCCGGACCACTGCGGGAAGCTCAAGGGCCTTTGTGGCTTTCACCTCGACGAACCCGCGAGCGGATCAGAGCTTTCCAAGAAGTCGTAGCGATCCCATGTGGGAATCAACCTAGCCTCGAATTTCTTGGTTTCTGGGCGGGCCTTCATCTCACATGCTGCCTCCACCGTTCGATGAAGTAGGAGCTCAGGAGCCGGCGGAACTCCGATCCCGCCGCCAGGACGGCCGTTGAATCCGCCGATGGGGCATAGAAATGCCCGGCGCTCAGACCTAGGCTGCGATAGCGGCAGAAGGATCGGACATACAAGTGAACTCGCGATTACCTGTCACGAAACGGAATTCGCTGTTTGCCGTCCTGGGGGCGGCGTTGATCGGCATCGGCGTCGTTTGGGCCACGTCCGCTGCAGCAGGCTCATCTGATCCCCGCGCGAGATCGGACTACAAGATACCGCCCGCTCTGCTGCCGGGATTGCTCTCGACTGCGAGTGAGTACCAGGCCAAACTTCTGTCCGACGGAGTACTAACGTTCTCGGAATATGAGACAGCCGTGTTCGCCGCGGTCCGATGCGAACAAAACACGGGGTTCACGATTCTCGCATTTCCCGAGCCAGGTAAGCCTGGCCGTCCCGGGCCTGAACTAAGCGCTCGAGGCGAATACCAGTACGTTCAAAGTTCTCCTGCCGAGGGGGCCACTCGGGCGGAAATGGCATCGGCCCTGGGCGCCTGTGAAAACAATTACGTCTCGGTGCTTCGCCCACTTTGGGCCGATTATGTGGCGCCGACACAATCCGAAATGCAAGCGGCACGCGACGAAATCGCCAGGTGCCTGAACGCCGCGGGGGTGAAAGCCCCGCCGCATCCATCCGGGGTCGAACTGATGAAATTGGCGTATCCAGACGGCCCCGGGCGCAGCAGTCAACCGGATCAATTGTATCGAGGTTGCGCTAGTTCCGTCGCGTCCAAGTTCGACCTGCCCGGGTACATCGGCCAGTGACCCGTCGGCCGACCCGTCGGCCGTGACTCACGTCTCCGCGAACTGTTTCGCGTGTTGGTCTGCTATTCTGCATTCTGGCGGCCTCGGCGGTTGGGCTGCGGGCCGCTCCTCTACCGTCGGGGCGATCCGCCCAGGAGCCGCGCCTCGGACACGATGCCGCTGTCCGGCGCGTTCGAGGTGATACGACACGCGCATTCCTCAGTGGAGATCGCGCTGGCTCAGGCCCACATAGTGAGCCGAGCGAGCCGCCACGCCCGTCGATCGCGCTGACGGTCTATCTCTCTCCACCGGCGGCCAGAGGCGGCTGTCTCGTGCTTCGCGCATCGAGCGCGGGTTTAGAGTCGTGGGCGGATGGGCGCGATGCGTAGTGGTGCGGGCGCGGCAGCGCACCGTAAAGAAGTGCAGAGATGCTCGCATTTCGCCGTCACACCCGGCACCCTGCGGCCCATCGCGGCCATAGCATTCGTGAAGGTCCACTTCCGGGAGTAGCGGCATGAATTCAGAACCACCGGTGGCACGGCGAAGCTTGCTGGAGCGCCGGGCAACGCGGCGGGCGTTGCTCGCGGGCGGCGCGAGCATGGCGGCTGCCGGTACGGCGGTCGCGATCGTAGGGCTGGCCAGGCAGGCGGATGGCGGGCCTGCGGCGAAGACGGGTACGGCGCGCAACGCCGACCTGGATGAAGGATCGTCGGTCGCGTACGCGACGCCCGCGGCCGACCCGGCCCAGACGCAGATCAGCGACCCGCTACGGCGGGCGGCGCACCTGCTGCGGCGCGCTGGTTTCGGCGGGACGAAGGCCGAGATCGACGCGTTCGCGAAATTGAGCCGGGAGGAAGCGGCGGACCGGCTGCTGAACTACAAATCGATCGACAACTCGGCGCTGGACGCACGCATCGCGAAACTGAACTTCAACCTGAAGAAGCCCGGGACGCCGCCGGCAGGCCAGGGCACGCTCCTGGCGGATATGCAGCGCTGGTGGCTGACGCGCATGGCCTACACGGCGCGGCCGCTGGAAGAGCGGATGACGCTCATCTGGCACGGCCTGCTGACTTCGGCGGTGAGCAAGATTGGCGGCCAGCGAGCGAAGCTGATGGTCACGCAGAACGAGCTATTCCGGTCCCAGGCGCTGGGGAAGTACGACGACCTCGTCAAGGCGGTCAGCAAAGACCCGGCGATGATGCTGTACCTGGACACAGACACGAGTTCGAAGGAGCACCCGAACGAGAACTACGCCCGCGAGTTGATGGAGCTCTTCACGATGGGCGTGGGGAACTACACCGAGACGGACGTACGCGAGAGCGCGCGGGCCTTCACCGGGTGGCGATACACGCAGCCGGCGCGCCCGGCAAAGAGCCTCGACGGGCTTAGCCAGCAGGAGCGTAAGGATATCCAGGACCAGGTCTACGCGGATTGGGAGCCGCGGTTCGTGGTACAGCCGCGGCAGCACGACAACGGCACGAAGACGTTCCTCGGCAAGACTGGCAACTTCGATGGCGACGGGATCGTCGACGTGATCATGCAGCAGCCCGCGACGGCAAAGTTCATCACGACGCGGCTGTTCACGGAGTTCGCGAACTACAACCCGGACCCGGCGACCATCGATCGGCTGGCAAAAGTCTGGGACAGCAGCGGGCACAGCATCAAGGACGTGGTGCGGGCGATCCTCGTGAGCGACGAGTTCTACTCAGAAGCATCGTACAGGGGGTTCGTCCGCAGCCCGGTGGAGTTCATCGTCGGCGCGGTGCGCGGGCTGGAGCTCGATCGAGACCGACTTCAAGGTGGCGGTGAACAACCGGCAGGCGCGAGGGGCGATGGGCCAGGTGCTGTTCGAGCCGCCGGCCGTGGCGGGCTGGCCGGGTGGGGCGAGCTGGCTCTCTTCGGGGACGTTTTTCGCGCGGGTGAACTTTCTCGATGCCTTGCTGTACAACCAGCGCGGGCCACTGGCGATACCGGCCGCCGCCGGGGCGGCGTCCCCGGAGGACGCTGTCGATGCGGTGCTGGCGCGCCTGGTCGATGCGAATATCGCGGCGGCATCGCGCGACGGCATCGTGGCGTTTGCGCGGAGCATCAGCAATCCGCAGAACCGGGCGGCGAGCGTCGCCTATCTCGTGCTCGGCAGCCCCGAGTACCAGCTCATTTAGGCGAGGAGGACGGGCATGATTTCGCGCAGAGATTTCGTGAAGGGCGGGGTCGCGCTCGTCAGTATCGGCACGACGGCGCATTCGCTGCTGAAAGGGGCGGTGGCGTTCGCCGCCCAGAACCCGGCGTACGTGGCGCCGGACAACGGCAAGATCCTCGTGCTGGTGCAGATGGCGGGCGGCAACGACGGGCTGAACACGCTGGTCCCGTACCTGGACCCGGTATACCGCTCCTCGCGCTCCGTGCTGGCGCTGCCCGAGGACAAGGTGCTGCCGCTGGCCGAAGGCTTCGCGCTACACCCGGCGATGAGCGGCTTCAAGGGGTTGTGGGACAGCGGCAAGCTCGCGGTGGTGCGCGGCGTTGGCTACCCGCAACAGAACTACAGCCACTTCAAGTCGATGGCGATCTGGCAATCGGGCGACCCGGACCTCGCACTGCGCGATGGCTGGCTCGGGCGGACGCTGGAAAAACTCGAAACCGCGCAACACGACCCGTTTCTCGGCTTCAACATCGGCACGGGGACGCCGGCGGAGATGTACACGGAGAATGTCTCGATCCCTTCTCTGCAGGACCAGGCGGATTATGCGGTGAAAGTCGGCGGGAAGTCGGCGGCGGATGGTGAACCGCGGACGGCGACGCTCATGAAGCTGTACGAGCAATACCCGGCATCGTCGCCCTACGGCGCGCTCCTGGAGACGACGGTGCAAACGGCGATGTCCAGCTCGAAGTCGCTGGCGGGAGCGGCAAGCGCCTACAAGCCGGCCGTGACCTACCCGGCAACGTCGTTCGGGTCGGGGCTTTCGGTGCTGGCGGAGGCGATCGTGGGAAACCTTGGGATGCGAGTGGGACACATCACGCTCGGGGGCTTCGATACGCACAACAACCAGCTGGCGGAGCAGGAAGACCTGCTGAAAAGCCTGGACGAAGGGCTGACGGCGTTCTACCAGGACCTTGAGGCTCAGGGCAAGGCGGACGACGTGCTGGTGCTGACGTGGAGCGAGTTCGGGCGGCGCGTAGGCGAAAACGCGAATGGCGGCACGGACCACGGCGCGGCGAGTGTCTGTTTCGCGCTGGGTAAGCAAGTGCAGAAGGGGCTGTACGGCGACCCGCCGGACCTTTCGAAGCTCATCGACAATGGCAACACGCCCTTCACGACGGACTTCCGCTCGGTGTACGCGACGGTCATCGAGCGCTGGCTGGGGACGCCGGCGGACGTGCTGCTGGGGCAGAAGTGGGCGCAGCTGGGGTTCATCGCGGCGTAGACCGGAAGTGCTGAGTGCTGAGTGCCAAGTCCTGAGTAGAATGCGGGCATGGACCTCGCCGCGGTGATACGGAATGTGCCGGATTTCCCGAGCGCGGGGGTCCTGTTTCGCGACATCACGCCATTGCTCGGGGACCCGGCGGCGTTTGGCGCGGTGATGGATGCGCTGGAGCACGAGGCGAAGCAGCACCGGCCGGAGGCGATCGTCGGGATTGAATCGCGCGGGTTCATCTTCGGGACGCCGCTGGCGGACCGGCTGAGCCTGCCGTTCGTGCCGGTGCGGAAGGCGGGGAAGCTGCCGGCGGCGCGGATGTCGGTCGAATACTCGCTGGAGTACGGCGAGAGCCGCCTGGACATCCACGCCGACGCCCTGGCGCAGGGCCAGCGCGCCTACATCGTCGATGACCTGCTGGCGACGGGCGGCACGGCGCTGGCAACGGCGAAGCTGGTCGAACTGATCGGAGGGACGATCGCCGGGATGGGCTTCGTGATCGAACTGGAGGCGCTGCGAGGGCGGGCGAAACTCGGGAGCTACCCGGTCTTTAGCCTGATCAAGTACGCGTAGGAAACGATGAAGGATTTTGGCGGCCGCACGATCTCGTTTGGGCTGTGGTACGACTTCCGGAACCCGGAACCGTGGCGGCGGCCCGTGGACGAACTCTACGCACGCACGTTCGAGCACATCGCGTATGCGGAGCGGCTGGGGTTCGACAACATCTGGACGAGCGAGCACCACTTCATCGACGACGCATATTCTCCTTCGCTGTTGCCCATCTGTGCGGCGATCGCGGCGCGCACGACGCGGGCGCGCATCGGCACGAATGTGCTGCTGCTGCCGCTGCACGACCCGGTTCGGGTAGCAGAGGACGCGGCGACTGTGGACGTGATTAGCGGCGGGCGGCTGGACCTGGGCGTGGCTATCGGCTACAAGCGCGAGGAGTTCACGGGCTTCGCTATCGACCGGCGGACGCGGGCGGGCCGGATGGAAGAAGCGGTGCAGGTGCTGCGCAAATCGTGGGCGCGCGAGACGTTCAGTTTCGAAGGCAACTACTACCGGTACTCCGACATCAACGTGACGCCAAAGCCGGTGCAGGAGCCGATGCCGCTGTGGATCGGCGGGTTTTCGGATGCGGCGGTGCGCCGGGCGGCGCGACTCGGCGACGGGCTGGTGGCGGCCGGCGCCGTGATCCCGGTGTTCCAGGCGGAGCTCGCGAAGCTCGGGCGCGGGCCGCAGCCGATCGCGCTCAGCCTGCCCTGGGCGCTCATCGCCGAGGACCCGGATGCGGCCTGGGCGGAAATCGGCGAGCACACGCTCTACCAGATGAGGCAGTACGCGAGCTGGTTCGGCGCGGCAGGCATGCCCATCTTCGACCGCGAGCCGGGGACCGCCGCGGAGTTCAGGGCGGGACGGCCCGATATCGTAGTGACGCCCGCGCGGGCGCAGGAGATCATCGAACGGATAGCGGCAACGCAGCCGGTGACACACCTGTACTGGTGGGCAATACCGCCGGGCGTGGCGCCAGGAAGCACCTATCGCTCTATCGAGCTGTTCTCAAGGGTTGTCCTTTCGTGAGCAAAAAGACACTGATGCGTTTCATTTCCATGTACGTATCACCATGTTATCCCTAGTGGGGAAACACGAGTGGTACGCTTCACTGACGATGAATGCAGTTACAAAGCCGGAACTCGCCCTCGTCACCGGGCTCTACCGGACGACGAACGCGATCGTCCGCGAGCTTGACCAGCGCCTCGGCCGCGATCACAACGTCACGTTTATCCAGGCGGTGACGTTGCTTGCGGTCGATTCGTTCGACCGCCCGCAGCCACACCTCGTGGCCGACTACCTTTCGCAGCAATCGCAAACCGTCACCGGTGTGCTGGATCGGCTCGAGCGAGCCGGCCACATCGGCCGGCGCCGCGACCTCGATGACAGGCGCGCCGTGCGGCTCGAATTGACGGATTCGGGCCGGGAGCTGGTGCGCGGGATCAAAAGGACGCTGCAGCAGCATGTCGGCGACGTGGTCGCCGGTATCGACAACGGCACGCGGTCGCGGCTGGGCGACGACCTCGAGGCGCTGGAACGCTCGGTGCGGGCGGCATCGGGGCGGAGCTAGATTCGCCAGGCCCGGGTCCCGCTATGGGCAGGGCCGGTCCGGCCGCTGCATTCTGCCCGGCAGCGCGAAGCAACGCCGGGTTCGGTTGCACACGAGTGCATCCGCGAGGAGCGGACCGTCCCGAGGGTATCCGGGCGGGTAACGTTCGCGTGACCTCTGTTTGGCACCGTGCACTATAGTAGTTCTGTAGGCGTCGGATCGTTGTGGCACGGCCGCAGGCTCTCCGATGACGCCGGCGCTGCAGAACTACAAGGAGCTTTCCATGGGATCACTCCCGAACGAATCACCGGAACCCGGCGCGACGCCACCACCGGGCGACCCGTCCCCTTCGGCGCCAACGGCTGCAACACCGGGGCCCACAGTCGTGGCGGCGCCGGCGGCCCCGGCGCCACTGGACACGGGGGCGATTGTGCTGAAGCCCGAGCAGGTGCCCGAGGCCGAAAAGGCGCTCGCTGCGCTCGACTTCGCATCCATGCGTTCGGGCGACGTGATTAAGATCGGACTCGATGCCGAGACCTCGCTCCAGCGCACGCTCGACGGGTTCCTCGCGCGGCTCGACAAAAACACGGCCGCGCAGGTCTTCGAGCTGTTCAGCAGGCTCCAGAAGGGTGTCGATGATGCCAACCTTCCGGAAGTCCTTGAACAGATCAAGAAGGGTGAAAAACCGGGATTTCTTGCGACGCTCCTCGGCAGGCTGCGCGGCAAGGGGCGCGACCAGCTTGCGCAGGAACTGATGGCTGAGATTGGCGAACTCGTCACCGGACGGACGAAGACGTTGGCCGATGAGATGGGCGCGTTGGAGAATCAGCTCGAGAGTGAGATGCAGAAGCTCTTCGCGGAGCTGAAGTCGCTCGATACGTTGAAGCAGAGCTACGGGACGCACTTCGCCGAGTTCACGATCGCGGCGGGTGTTGCGCGGGCCTTCACCGACAGGGCGCGCAGCTACGTCGCAGCGGAGCAGGCGAAGCTCAACCCGGCCGATGTCGCGGAACAGGCCCGGGTCCAGGAGTTGCAAGACCGGCTGAGGCTCCTCGAGAGCCGCGCGCTCGCGCTTGAGGGGACGTACACGCGCCTCCCGGCCGACCGGCTGGTTATCCAGCAGATCGAGCAAGCCGGCGTGGCGACGCTGCAGGAGACGGCGACCACGGTGGCGTCGCGGTTCGCATCCATCAAGATGACGCTTCTCTCGCTGAACGGTGCGTTCGCGGTGATGAGCGTGCAGCAGGTCGCAAATCGCCAGGCCCAGCTCGACCGGCAGCTCAGCGAAATCCGTGGGCGCGCGGTGAAGGACGTCGCGGTCTCGGCGGCGCAGGCGCCGGGGGATAACCGCCTCGCCCAGGCGCAGCAGATCGAGCAGATCATCGCCACGACGAAGGAGATCCACGGCCTCGTCCAGGTTGCGCGGCAGGCGACGGAAGAGAAGTTCGAGCAGGCGCGGCAGAAGTTCGCGGCCGCCCGGCAGGAACTCGCGTCGCTCGAGCAAGCGCAGGCCGTCCCCTGAGCTGGCTCGCGGGCGGTCACGACAGACAAGGGCGCCCGGACAGGAGGAATGATCGATGTTGACTCTGTCTCTCGAAAAACCCGGTGAACCTGTCCAGAAGCTGCAGTTGTCGCTAACGAAAGGCGCACGCTTCACGGTGAAGGTCCACTGGGAGTGCGGCCACGAGCACGTGCACGATGTCGACGTCCATGCGCTTGAGGCCCGGAACGCCGGCTCGGGCGCGAAGGTGGACCGGCTCGAGAGCATCCTCTCCACCTACAACACGAAGCTGATGAACCCGAAGGCGGGTGTGCTGCCAACGAACCCGGACGGCTCGTTTGCCACTCCGGAAGGCGCCCTGGTGCATTCGCCAGACATACGCGAGCAGGGAAAGTCGGAGTCCATCATTATCGATGGCACGCGGCTGCCGGAAGGGGTGAATGAGATCCCGATCTTCGTCACCATTCATTCGCAGGGCGAAGTGGAGACGTTCGACGAGATCGAGCAGGCTGGCATCTCCATTTCCGATGATAGCGGCCAGGAACTCGGTGCGTACCAGCTCTCGGATGAGTTCAAGGAGTTCAACGTCGTGCAGTTTGGGTCGGCGATTCTCGGCGAGAACGGCTGGGAGTACGCGCCCGTCGGACGAGGGTTCGTCGGCACCTTCAACGACGTCCTCGGCCAGTTCTCCTGAGGTGCGCCGAATGCCGGAGGAGGAGGGTCCGCGAGCCTCGCCGCAAAAGCCGGCCACGCCGAGGATCTTGGGGCCAACGATTTTGAGGCCGCCCACCCGGAGCGATGCGGAGCCGGCAGGGGGCGCGGCGGCGCGGGCGCCCGCGCACCTGCAGCCGACGGTGATAGATACGGGGGCCGCGACGCACCCGGCCTCCGGCCGGCCAGCGGCCGCACCGCACGTAACGGCGCCAACTGCCATTGCCGGCACGGCCCGCGAGCGTATCGCTGTTACGTCCGATGACCTCGAGAGCCTGGCACCAGGCACGGACCCCGGCCTGCGCGAGCGGGCGGTCCGCCTCATCGAGGGGTACGTCGCTGAAGACGCGAGCGGCGGGACTGTCGTGCTCTGGGGACACGAGCTTCAGCGCGCTTACGCCGACCTCGTATCCGACACGCTTGCGCGTTCGCAGGCCGATGTGCTCACGAGGGTGACCGTACACCTGAATCGGATGACCGATATCCTCAGGTCGATCGATCTCGTCGCGGTCGCCGGCGCACCACGCAACGGCGGCGGGTTCGGCAACATTTTCAAGAAGATGTCGAAGAAGATCGACACGCGGGAGGAGCTCCAGGCAGCGCGGGAAGAACTCGACCAGCTCGTGAAGCTCATGAGCGCGGCCACGGACGACCTCTTGAAACTCAGGATTCAGATAGAGCAATCTTCGAGCCGCATCGATGAGCTAGGGAAAGAAGTGGAGGCATCTGCGCTCGCGGCGCAGTTCCTCTCCACCTATTTTCAAGACAAAAGCGAGGATATCTCGCGACGTTTCCTGGAGCGCAGCATGAGCCTGACGCAGACGGCACTGCAGATCCGGGGTAGCGTGACGATGCGGGAGAGCCAGATCGAACAGCCGTTGCGCCTCATCAGCGCTATCCAGAACGTGGCGCTCGTGATGGTGCCCGGGTGGCTGGGGAGCATCGCTTCGCTCACCGTGCTGTCCGGGCGGACGCCCACGCCGACCGAAGCCGGCGAGATGAGCTTTCAGCTGCGGAAAATCCTCGAGCAAATGCAAACGTAAAGGACAGGCACCATGTTATCTCTCGACCTGAACAAGTCGGCCCAGACCCTTCGCCTCAACCTGGACAAGGCCGGCGTCAAGACGGACGTCAAGGCGGAGCTCATCTTCGATATCGATGTCTCAGGCTCGTTCGAGCACGAGCACGAGGAGGGCACGACAAGCAGGCTCCTCGAGCGGCTGGTGCCGTACGGCATGGTGCTCGACCCCGACGGGAGGATCGACGTCTTCACCTTCTCGGACGGGGAGCGGCACGTGCACCACGTGGGAGTGGTGACGCCCGATGATGCCGAAGGGTATCTCAAGCGGAAGGTCGTCGGCCGCGTGCCCGGGTGGGCCGGCGGCACCACGTATAGCTACGTGCTGGAACGCAACCTCCAGCACTTCGGTTGGATCCCCGCGAAGGAGCAGCAGGGGTTCATCAGCCGCTTCTTCGGGCGGCGACCGGCCGCGGAGGCGCCGGCGGAGAAGAAGCGCTCGATCGTTTTCTTCCTTACGGACGGCGAGAACAACGAGAGCGACGATCCGCTCGCCAGCCGCGTGCTGGAGGACGCGCAAACGCGCGGCGACCGCGTGTACTTTGTGTTCATCGGCTTTTGCGATACGAACCCGGACTTCAAGTTCATCCGGGAAGTCGCGCAGCGGTTCGAAAACACAAGCGCGGTCATCGTCCAGGACCTCAAGGGCTTCATCTCCCTCAGCGACGAGGAGCTCAACGCCAGGCTGCTGAGCCCGGAGTTGCTCGCGTGGCTCAAGGCCTGACCATTCGAGTTGGCGATTGGCGAATGGCGCCAGGCCGGCGATGCGGTCTGCGTGGTGCCAGGCCCGTCCTCGGGTGAACGCCGCGCGAGGCGCCGCAGGCGGCCGCGGTACACTCGGCGATATGCAGGAGATTGAGCCGCTGCGAATAACGCCCGGGGTTGGCGTCGATATCCTCGACCAAACGCTGCTGCCCGGCGAGGAGCGGCGAGTTCTGATCGCGGACGTGCCGGCGCTATGCGAGGCGATACGGTCGCTGCGCGTGCGCGGAGCGCCCTTGCTCGGGATAGCGGGTGCGGCAGGCATGGCGATAGGGGCACAAACGCGCGGCGCATCGGATGCGGCGTTGGCGGCGGCCGCGGCCGAGCTCGTCGCGACGCGGCCGACGGCGGTGGATCTCGGGACGATGGTTGCGCGGGCCGTGGCGGCGGCACGGGCGGAGGGGCCCGATGAAGGGCGGCGCGCGTGCGCGCTCTGGGACTTCGCGGCTGCGTTTGCGGCGGAGCGGGTCGAGGAGGACCGGACGATCGGCCTCGCCGGGGCCGCGCTCCTGCCCGATGGCGGCGCGGTGCTCACGCACTGCAACACCGGGGCGCTCGCCACTGGCGGGATCGGGACGGCGCTAGGCGCCATCCGCACGGCATGGGAACAGGGGCGGCTGACGCGCTGCTACGCGACCGAGACGCGCCCGTTGCTGCAGGGCGCGCGCCTGACGATGTGGGAGCTGCAGCGCCTCGGGATCCCGGCGACACTGCTGCCGGACACGGCGGCGGCGTCGCTCATCGCGAGCGGACGGGTGCAGGCGGTGATGACGGGGGCGGACCGGATAGCCGCGAACGGCGACACGGCGAACAAGATCGGGACGTATGGGCTGGCGGCCGTCGCGGCGCGGCACGGTGTGCCGTTCTTTGTAGCGGCCCCGTGGACCACGATCGACACTGGATGTCCGGATGGCACGGGCATCCCGATCGAGTTCCGGGCGGCGGACGAAGTGGGCGGGTTCGGAACGAGCCGGTGGGGCCCGCAGGGTGCAGACGCGTACAACCCGGCGTTCGATGTGACGCCTGCGGAGTTGATCGCGGCGATTGCCACCGAGCGCGGCATCCTGCGGCGGCCGTACGGCGAGTCCATCCGCGCCATGAGCGGCCAGCGGCTGTAGCAACGAGACAGTACACTGCCCATAACTCACGACATGAGCGTTCCTGTGCCGCAGCCGATCGAACTGGCCGTCCTGGGTGGATCCGGGTTCTATGACATGCCCGGGCTAGCGGCGATCGAGGAGATCGCGGTCAACACGCCGTTTGGAAAGCCGAGCGACGTCATCCGGGTGGGCACGCTCGAGGGAGTGCGTGTGGCGTTCCTGGCGCGCCACGGTCGGCGCCACACGCTGTTACCGTCGGAGCTGCCTCAGCGCGCGAACTTCTGGGCCCTGAAGTCGCTGGAGGTGCAACGCGTGCTCGCCGTCTCGGCCGTCGGGAGCCTGCGCGAGGATTACCGGCCCGGCGAGCTCGTCGTCCCGGACCAGATCATCGACCGCACGCGCGGCGGGCGGGCGGCGACATTCTTTGGTGAAGGAGTCGTCGCGCACGTTGCCTTCGGCGACCCTTTCTCAGACGTGATGCGCCAGAGCGTGATCGCGGCAGCGGCCGCAGCCGGGGCGGGTGCACACGATGGCGGCTCGTATATTGTGATCGAAGGCCCGGCCTTCGGGACGCGCGCGGAGAGCGAGTTGTACCGGTCGTGGGGCGCGAGCATCGTCGGGATGACGGCGCTGCCGGAGGCGAAACTGGCGCGCGAAGCCGAGCTGCCGTACGCGCTGCTCGCAGCCGTGACCGACTACGACTCGTGGCACGCCGGGCACGACGCCGTGGATGCGGCGACCGTGTTTACGGTGCTGCGTAAGAACGTCGAGCTGAGCCGCGAGGTCGTGCGGGCATTCGTGGCGGCGCTCCCGGATGTGAGCGCGTGCCCGGCGGTGACGGCACTGGACGCCGCACTGGTAACCCCACCGGCCGCGATCCCGGGCATGGCGTTGGAGCGCCTGGCCCCAATCCTGCGGCGGCGGCTGGAGGCGAAACGGTGACGGTGCTGGTGGCGGGCTGGGTGGCAATCGACGAGATAGAGACCCCCTTCGCGAAGGTGAGCGATGCGCTCGGTGGTTCGGCGCTGGCCGCGGCGCTCGCGGCGTCGCTCTTTACGGACGTGCGGCTCCTGGCGGCGGTCGGTGAGGACTTCCCGGAGCGCCACCGGGCGACGCTGGAGAAAACCGGCATCGATCTCGCGGGGCTGACGGTCGAGCCGGGGACGACCAGCCGGTGGGGCGGCCGTTATCGCTACGACATGAATTTGCGCGACACGGTGTACACGGAACTGGGCGTGAACGCCGGCTGGCGGCCGGTGCTTCCCGCGGGTTGGGAGGATTCTTCGAGCGCGTTCCTTGCGGCCGGAGACCCGCTGATGCAGCGAGGGTTGCTGGGGCAGCTCGCGTGCGCGCGGACGACGATCATCGACACCATCAAGTTCTACATCGATAGCATGCCGGGGGAACTGATGGAGACGCTCGGCCGGGCGCACTTCGTGAGCCTGAACGAAGCTGAGGCGCGGGAACTCGCACGGACGCCCAGCATCGCGCGGGCAGGGCGGACGTTGCTCGCCGCCGGGCCCCGTGGCGTCATCATCAAGCTGGGCGAGTATGGAGCTGCGTTTGCGAGCGAAGACGACTACTTCGTGGCGGCTGGTTACCCGCTCGAGGAAGTGATCGACCCGACCGGCGCGGGCGACGCGTTCGCGGGTGGCTTTCTCGGCTATCTCGACACAGTGGAGGAAGTCAACACCGCGGCAATCCGGCGCGCTATCATCTATGGCTCAACGGTGGCGTCGTTCGATGTGGAGGGCTTTGGCGCCGCGCGGCTGCTAACGCTCAGGCGGGAGGAAGTGGAGGCGCGTTATCGCGAGTTCCGCGCGCTGACGCACTTCGAGGTGTTGGAGTAGATGGCCGAACGTGACGTCCGGTGGCAGGGCGCGGCGCGCACGCATCTCGATTACGTGGTGCAGCAGGTGCGCGAGCGCGAGCGCATCCGGGAGCTTCTGCGGCCGCGAATCGAGTACACCGCCTACGCGCTGGGGCAACTGGAGCCGGGCCTGTTCGAACGCACGCGCTGGTTCTGGGCCCGCGGTGACACGGGGACCGGGCTGGTGCTCCACAGCCGGGGCGGGCTCGGCGACGCGACGTTCGTCATGGGCGACCCCCTGGCGGTCTCGGCGATCCTTTCGATCCATCCTGGGCCGTCGCACACGTACGCGACGTGCCAGCCGCAGCATCTCGATGCGCTGCAGGAGGTGTACCGGATCGCGAGCCAGCAACCCATGATCCGCATGGCGGTGACGGCGGAGCGCTTCCAGCCTGCGAGCGCGGTGCACGTGGTGGCGCTCGGGGGCGTGGACATCCGCCGGATCAATTCGCTGTACAGCACCGAGGGCGGACCCAGCTACTACATCCCCGAGCACATCGATGCGGGGGTCTACCGCGGGGTAATCGCCGAGGGGCGGCTCGTTGCGATTGCGGGCACACATGTCGTTTCGCGGCAGGAGGGCGTGGCGGTCGTGGGCAACGTGTTCACGCATCCCGGTTTCCGCGGCCGGGGCTTCGCGACGGCCGCCACGAGCGCCGTGACCGCGGCGTTGCTGAAGACGTGCAGCTACGTCGTGCTCACCGTGGACCCGAAGAATCTGCCGGCGGTGGCCGCTTACGAGCGGCTGGGGTTCCAGGAAGTGTGTCAGCTGGTGGAAGCGAGCGCGGCGCGCCGCGACCCGGCAGGGCTCGGGGGCGTGTTCCGGCGCGCTCGGGCGGCTATTCGCGGCCGCAAGTATGATGGTGCCTTCGTAACACTCCGGCGGTGACGCGCGCCCGGCGGTGAATCGCCGGCCTCTCTCCACGCGCCTCACATCCATCAGCAGAAGGTGAACTCCATGACGGTCCCGAACGACATCGCCAACATCGCGCTTGCCCAGGACGGGGTGCGCCGGATCGAATGGGCGGAGCGCGAGATGCCCGTCCTCCGGCTCATCCGCGAGCGCTTCCTGCGCGAAAAGCCGCTGAAAGACATTCGCATGGCGGCCTGCCTGCACGTAACGACGGAGACGGCGAACCTCGCGATCGCGCTGCGCGACGCCGGCGCGGACCTGCGCGTGTGCGCGAGCAACCCGCTTTCGACGCAGGACGACGTAGCGGCCGCGCTTGTGGCCGAGTACGGCATCCCGGTGTTCGCGATCACGGGCGAGGACAACGAAACCTACTACAGGCACATCCACCAGGCGCTCGAACATGCCCCGCAGCTGACCATGGACGATGGCGCGGACGTGGTCGCGGTGCTGCACAAGGACCGCCGCGATCTGCTGCCGGGCGTGGTCGGGGGGACCGAGGAGACCACGACGGGGGTCATCCGGTTGAAGGCAATGGCGGCTGACGGCGCGCTCGGCTACCCGATTGTTGCGATCAACGAATCGGACACGAAGCATCTGTTCGACAACCGCTACGGGACGGGCCAATCGACGGTCGACGGCATTATCCGCGCAACGAACGTGCTGCTGGCGGGGAAGAACTTCGTGGTCGTCGGGTACGGCTGGTGCGGGCGGGGCGTGGCCAGCCGGGCGCGGGGCATGGGAGCGCAGGTGATCGTGACCGAGGTGAACCCGGTGAAGGCGCTGGAAGCGGTGATGGATGGCTACCGCGTGATGCCGATCGCCGATGCGGCGCGCGAAGGCGACTTCTTCGTCACGCTCACGGGCGACCTCAACGTCATCGACCGAGAGCACCTGGAATCGATGAAGGACGGTGCGATCCTCGCCAACAGCGGCCATTTCGACAGCGAGATCAACCTGAAGGCGCTCACGGCGATGAGCGAGGGCAGGCGGCGCATCCGCGACTCCGTCGAGGAGTTCCGGCTGCAGGACGGGCGCAAGCTCTTCCTGCTAGGCGAAGGGCGGCTTGTGAACCTGGCGGCGGCGGAGGGGCACCCGGCGGCCGTGATGGACATGTCGTTCGCGAACCAGGCGCTGGGCGCCGAGTGGATCGCGACGAACCATCACAAGCTGACGAACGCGGTCTATGAGCTGCCAGACGAGATCGACCAGGAGATCGCGCGGCTGAAACTGCACGCGATGGGCGTGCGCATCGACTACCTGACGGCAGAGCAGCAGAAGTACCTGACGAGCTGGCAGGAGGGGACGTAACAGCTTGTTAGCTGCTGGCTATTCGCTTTGTTGCGTCTGGATCGATACGTGAGGCGGCACTTCGCCCACCAGTCGATGGACTTTCCGACGCTCGCTGCGAGACGCATGGCGAGGAACTCGCGCGCGTCGCGGGACAGTTCGAGGGGCTTCGCGTAGCAGGGCCTGCCGGGTCGCTTCCAGAGCGTCGGGCCAAGGTTCGGATTTCACGCGACGGAGATTTCCACGGGTGCAGGCGGGCTGGTAGCATTGTCGCAGCGTCCAGAGGGTGGGCGGGGCAGCCCGCGAAGCCCGGCAACCTGGTTAAGCCTCCAAGGTGCCAAGACGACGCGGCCGGCGGCGCGAGCCGAAGGCAACAAAAGGCGGGCGCCCACGCTGCCCGCCCCTCCGCCCGAGGGGCAGCCCCCGTGAAATCGCGGCCGGCCCTTCGTTTTTCGAGGGGCTCATCGATTCCCGATGCAGCCACCCGGACGTTCTATGAGAGGGACAGCATACCGCGATGACCGAACGAAAACTCCTCACCTCCGAATCCGTGACGGAGGGCCACCCTGACAAGGTCTGCGACCAGATTTCGGATTCGGTGCTCGACGCGATCCTGACGCAGGACCGGATGGCGCGCGTCGCCTGCGAGACCGCGATCACGAACGGGCTCGTGCTCGTCACGGGCGAGATTACGACCACGGCCTATGTCGACATCCCCGGGATCGTGCGCGACACGATCCGCGGGATCGGCTACATCTCTTCGGATATCGGGTTCGATGCCGAGACGTGCGGCGTAATCACGGCGATCAATGAGCAGTCTCCGGACATCAAGCAGGGCGTCGATCGATCCTACGAGGTCCGGCACGGCAAGCTGGAATCGGACGCGCTGGACACCGGGGCCGGCGACCAGGGAATGATGATCGGTTTTGCGTGCATCGAGACGCCTGAACTGATGCCGCTCACGATTTCGCTGGCGCACCGGCTCACGCGGAGGCTCGCGGAGGCGCGCAAGAGTGGCGAGCTGCCGTGGCTGCGCCCCGATGGCAAATCCCAGGTGAGCATCGAATACGACGAACACTGGAACCCGGTCCGCGCCGAAGCGGTTGTGATTTCGACACAGCATTCGCCGGACGTGGACAACGAGACAATCTCGACAGACGTGACGGCGCACATCATCAAGACGATCGTCGATGACCGGCTCATCGACCAGGCGACGAGGGTATACGTGAACCCATCGGGGCGATTCGTCGTCGGGGGGCCAAAGGGCGACGCGGGCCTGACCGGGCGGAAAATCATCGTCGATAGCTACGGAGGGATTGCACGGCACGGGGGCGGCGCCTTCAGCGGCAAGGACCCGACGAAGGTCGACCGTTCGGGCGCGTACGCGGCGCGGTGGGTGGCAAAGAACATCGTCGCGGCGGGGCTGGCGTCGCGCTGTGAGTTCCTGCTTTCGTACGCTATCGGCGTGGCGCAACCGACCTCCATCGGGGTCGAGACGTTTGGCACGGGGAAAGTGTCCGACTCGGTGATCCTGGCGGCGGTGCGCAAGCACTTTGACCTGCGGCCCGGGGCGATCATCCAGGACCTGGACTTGCGGCGGCCGATGTACGCCGCTACCGCCGCATACGGCCACTTCGGGCGGGTCGACCTGGATTTTCCGTGGGAAGACACGGGGCGGGCGGCGGACCTGCGGCACGCGGCCGGGCTTGGCGGTTGAGGCGTAGGCTGCGCTGATGGACGCGATCATCCTCGTGGGCGGGCAGGGCACGCGCCTGCGGCCGTTGACGGCGCGCCGGCACAAGAGCCTGGTGCCCGTCTGCAACCGGCCCGCGATCTCGTACCTGTTCGATTGGCTCGCGCGATCGGGGTTCGAGCGGGCGGTGCTCGCGCTGGGGCGCGATAACGAGGACCTCGCGGCTGCGTACCCGGCAGGGCGCGCCGCCGGGATGGAGCTGGCAATCGTCCAGGAGCGGGAGCGGCTGGAATCCGGCGGCGCCATCCGGAACGCCGTCCGCGAGGCCGGGGTCGATGGGCGCTTCGCCGTGCTGAACGGCGACGTGTTCATCGACTTCGAGTTCAAGCATGCGCTCGCGGCGCATGAGCAATCGGCGGCGGACCTCACGCTCGCGCTCTACCCGGTGGCTGACCCGGCACAGTTTGGGGTGGCGGTACTCGACGAGCGGAGCATGGTGACCGGCTTCGTGGAAAAGCCGCCGCCGGGCACGGCCCCGAGCAACCTCGTGAACGCTGGCGTGTGGGTTTTCGAGCCGGGGCTGGTCGACGAGATCCCGCCCGGCGCCGTGCGCGTGGAGGAAACTCTGTTTCCGTCGCTCGTGGCGCGGCGGCGGCCGGTGCTGGGCTATCGCTTCGAGGGCCTGTGGGCCGACATCGGGACGCCCGCTCGTTACCTGGAGCTAAACCGGGCGCTCGTGGACCAGGCTGGCGCCAACGTAATCGCGGGCGACGCCGTGGTAGACGTGAAGGCGGCGGTCGACGGCTCCTGCATCGGACCCGGCAGCATTGTGGGGGCGAGCCGCGTGACGGACTCCGTCCTGTGGGAGCACGTGCGCGTGGGCGATGGCGCGCGCATCAGCGACAGCGTGCTTGCGGAAGGCGTGACCATCGGGGACGGCGCCGTCCTGACTCACGCCGTGGTGGGGTCGAACGCAACGATATCGGCCGGAGCGACGGTGCCCCCGGGGGCGTCGGTCGATTCCGGCGCGCGGTATGATGGCGGGAATGAATGAGAACCCGGTTCATTTTGGGACGGACGGATGGCGTGCCATCATCGCCGAGACGTTCACGTTCGATAACGTGCGCGCGTGCAGCCAGGGAATAGCGGACCACTTCCACGAGACCTATGGGCAGGATCGGCCAGTGGTCGTCGGGTACGACACACGCTTCCTTTCGGACGAGTTCGCGATGGCGGTGGCGCGGGTTATGGCGGGGAACGGCTTCAAGGTGATGCTGGCGACCCGGCCGGCGCCAACCCCCGCGATCAGCTATCGCATTATCGAAGGCGGGGCGTGCGGCGGCGTGGTCGTCACCAGCAGCCACAACCCATTCCGCTGGAACGGGATCAAGGTGAAACCGCATTACGGGGGGAGCGCGAGCCCCGAGATTGTCGAGGACATCGAGCGGCGCGTGCCGGCGATCCTCGCGACGGAAGGTGCGGTCAGGCTCGCCGGGGCCGAATCTCCGCTGATCGAGCGCTTCGACCCGGTGCCGGGGTATCTCCGCCGGCTCGCGGAGCTCGTGGACGTCGAGCGAATCAAGCACGCGGGGCTGAACATCGCGCTCGACCCTATGTATGGCACGGGGGTGGGCCTGTTGACGGAGCTGCTTTCAGGCGGGAGCACGACCGTCACCGAAATACACACGGACCGAAATCCGGCGTTTCCGGGCATCCGCGCGCCGGAGCCCATCGAGCCGAACCTGGGCGAGTTCCTCGGAGCGATGGCGAGCGGCCGCTTCAGTATCGGCGTGGCGAACGACGGTGACGCCGACCGCGTGGGGCTCGTCGATGAGCACGGGGTGTATGTGGACCAGCTACGCACGTTCGCGCTGTTGGTGAACTACCTGCTCGGCAATCGCGGCCTGCGAGGGGCAGTCGTGAAATCGGTGACGACGACGAACATGGCGACACTGCTGGCCAAGCACTACGGGGTGCCGTCGTTCGAGACGCCCGTAGGGTTCAAACACATTGGGCCGCTCATGATGCGCGAAGACGCGCTCATCGGGGGGGAGGAGAGCGGCGGCTACGGCTTCCGCGGCCACCTGCCCGAACGCGATGGGATCCTTTCGGGGCTTTACCTGATGGATTACGTCGCGGCGACGGGGAAACCGCCTTCCGCGTTGCTGCAGGAGGTGTTCGCCATCACGGGCGAGCACTTCTACGAACGGCTGGACTTCGAGCTCGAGCCCGGCTCCAATGCGCGCGTGAAAGCGCTGCTAGATGCGGCCGAGCCGACGGAGATTGCCGGCCGCCCGATCATCTCGCGGGACCGTGTGGACGGGTGGCGGTTCTTCATCGCGGAGGGGTGGCTGCTGCTGCGGCTTTCGGGGACAGAGCCGCTGCTGCGCATCTACACCGAAGTCACGGACAATCAGCTGGTCCGGCCCGTGCTCGAAGCCGGGAAGTTGATAGCAGGCGTCGCACGGTGAAAGACCTGGACGACCCGGGCCTCCTCGCGCTGGACGCATCGGGCATGTTCGGCCACATCGAAGCTGTTGGCCGGGAGTTCGTGCGGGCGTGGGAGGCGAGTCTCGACCTCGCGCTGCCGCCGGGGGCCAGCGATGTAGCGAGCGTGGTAATCGCGGGCATGGGCGGCTCGGCCACGGCCGGCGACTACTTCGCTGCCATCTGCGCGAGCACATCCGAAATCCCGGTAACCGTCGTGCGCGGGACATCGCTGCCGAACTACGTCTCGGACCGCACGCTGGTGGTCGTCTGCTCCTACAGCGGCGACACGGGCGAAGCGCTGGCGTGCTACGACGACGCCTGGAAGCGTGGCGCGGCGCTCATGGCGATCACCAGGGGCGGGCGGCTGGGCAGGCGTTGCCACCTGGACGGCGTTCCCGCGCACACCATCACGTACAACGCCTCGCCGCGGGCAACGACGGTGCATACGCTCGCGCCGCTGTTGCGGCTCGGGACGCGTCTTGGCATCAGCCCGGTGGGCACCGCCGATATCCGCCGAGCCGGGGAGATGCACCACGGGTTCGTCACGCAGGACCTCGTCCCCACCTGCCCGGTGGCGAAGAACGGCGCGAAGCAGCTGGCGCTGGCGCTCCATGGGCGGTTCCCGATCGTGTTCGGGGCGGAACACCTCGAACGCGCAGCGGCGCGCTTCCGTAACCAGCTCGCCGAGAATGGCAAATCGCTGGGCGCGTTCGAATCGCTGCCCGAGGCGGACCACAATCTCATCGTGGGGCTGGAGCGCGGCGGGCGGCACAAAGAGCAGCTGGCGGTTACGACGCTGGAATCGCCTGCGCTGTATTCCACCGGGACGCAGCGCCGGTTCGAGCTCACCTGCTCGTTTTTCGAAGAAGCAGGCATTCCCGTGCACCGTCTTGCACCGGGCGGGACGACGGTGCTGGAGCAACTGCTGCTGGCGACCGCGTGGGGCGACTATGTGTCGTGTTACGTGGCGCTGCTGGAAGGTATCGACCCAACGCCGATCCCGCAGATTGACCGCCTCAAGGCGGCGCTGGCGGAGTAGGCGCCGGCGCCAGAACGCCGCCGGCAGCTAACGCCGAACGGCGTAGGAGGCGGCCGCCATATCATGTGGGCTCAGGCCGGCGCTTGACGCGCCCGCGCCACCGATAGGAATGCCCGATGCCCACCACGTTCTCTGAACTCGGACTCAGCGCCGAAGTGCTCGAAAGCATCAACGCGCTTGGCTACGAAGAGCCGTCACCGATCCAGGCCCTCGCGATCCCACCAATGATGGCGGGCCGCGACGTGGTCGCGCAGGCGCAAACGGGGACGGGCAAGACGGCGGCGTTCGCGATCCCGATCATCGAGCGCATCAACACCCGGCGCGCGGGGGTCCAGGCGATCGTCGTGCTGCCGACGCGCGAACTCGCGGTCCAGGTGGCCGAGGCGGTGCATGCGCTCGGGCACGGCCGTGGGATCACGGTGCTGCCGATCTACGGGGGGCAGCCGTATGACCGGCAGCTGCGTGCGCTGAAGGCGGGCGTGCACGTCGTGGTCGGGACACCGGGCCGGATCATGGACCACGTGCGGCGCGAGACGCTGCGGCTGGACACGACCAGCATGGTGGTGCTGGACGAAGCCGACGAGATGCTCGACATGGGCTTCCTCGAGGACATCGAGTTCATCCTCGACAAGGTGCCGGCGGAGCGGCAGATCGGCCTGTTCTCGGCGACGATCCCGGCGCGCATCGAAGCGCTCGCCCGGCGCTACCTGCGGGAGCCCGAGCGCATCATGATCGCGCAGGAGACGCGGACCGCGCCGCAGACGCAACAGTTCTGGTACGAGACGCCCTACCGTTCAAAGCTCGACGTGCTGGCACGGATACTCGATTTCGAGCAACCTCCATCGGCAATCATCTTCTGCCGCACCAAGCGCGAGGTGGACACGCTCGCGGAAGCGCTGCAGTCCCGGGGATATTCGACGGCGGCGATCCACGGGGACATCAGCCAGGCCCAACGCGAATTGCAGCTGCGGGCGTTCCGGGACAATCGTGCCGAGATCCTGGTGGCGACGGACGTGGCGGCGCGCGGGCTCGACATCCCGGATGTCTCGCACGTGATCAACTACGACATCCCGGATGACGCCGATGCGTACGTGCATCGCATCGGGCGGACCGGGCGGATGGGCGCGAAGGGCGAGGCGATTACGCTCGTGACGCCGCGGGAAACGCGCCTGCTGCATTCCATCGAGCAGCAGACGCGGAAGAAGATGAAGCAGCTCAAGCTGCCGACGCAGGCCGACATCGCTGCGCGGCGGCGCGAAGCGTTCGTGAGCGCGTTGCGAGAGACGATCGAAAGTGGCGCCGGAGAGCCGTTCGGGCGGCTGCTCGAAGGGCTCGCGCAGGAGCACGAACCGCTTGCGATCGCGCGGGCCGCCCTCTATCTCGCGGCAACGGGCGGCGGCAGCGGCCGCGGCGACGGGTCATTCGTGGGTGGCGAAGGTGAGCCGGCGGAGCCCGAACCGGATTCGGCCGTGGAAGCGGGGATGGTGCGGCTGTTCATCGATGCGGGGCGCAAGCAGGGCGTACGGCCCCAGGACCTCGTGGAGGCGTTCGCGACGCAGGCAGGTGTGGCGCCATCGACGGTTGGCACGATCGACCTGTACGACAGCTTCGCGTTCGTGGATATGCGGACCGCGGGGGCGAAGAAGGTCATCGAGCAGGGCGTCGTAAGGCTGCACGGCGGTGAGGCGCACGTAAAGAAAGCGGTCCCGCGAACGGGCGCCGGCGCGGGCCCACGCCGGAAGAAGTAGCAAGGCTCAGGCGAAGGAGCCGTGGCGGCCGGCGCCTTGCGCGAAGCGCGTGGCGCCTTCGCGGGTCTCGCCGGAGCGGACGACTTCGATGCCGTGGGCATATTCGTTTTGGAGCGCGGCCGGGAGGTCCCTGCTCCATTGCTCGTACGAGGAGAGGCGGTCGGCACGAAGGCAGCGTTGAGGGAAGGCGGCGAGCTGCGCCGCCAGCACTTTCGCGCTGGCGAGCGCTTCGCCGTGCTCCACGAGCCGGTTGGCGAGGCCCATGCTGAGCGCCTCCTCGCCGCTCACGCCACGCCCTGTCAGGATCATGTCGAGGGCGTGGCTCTGCCCGATGAGGCGTGGCAGGCGGATGGTGCCGCCATCGACGAGCGGCACGCCCCAGCGGCGGCAATAGACGCCGAACACGGCATCGCGGGCCGCGACCCGGAGGTCGCACCAGAGGGCGAGCTCGAGGCCGCCGGCTACGGCGTGGCCTTCGACGGCCGCGATCACGGGCTTCGAAAGCAGCATGCGCGTGCAGCCAAGCGGCCCATCGCCTTCGGCCGTGACGCGGTTGCCGCGCGCGTCGGAGATAGCCTTGAGGTCGGCGCCGGCACAGAAGGCGCCTTCGGCGCCGGTGAGGATGGCGATTGAGAGCGCCTCATCGCTATCGAAGCGGCGAAAAGCGGCGGCGAGGGCACTCGCTGTTGGCCCATCGACCGCGTTGCGGACCTCCGGGCGGTCGATGGTGACAATGGCGATGGCGCCTTCGCTTTCGTAGCGGACAGTCATTGCGGGGTCTCCAATCGTGGGTGCGTCAGCTCAGGGCGGCAATGGCCTCGACTTCGACCATAAGCCCCGGGAGGGCGAGGGCGGTGACGCCGACCAGCGTGGAAGCGGGATACGGCCCCTGGCCGAAGAACTCGGCGCGGACATCGCGGATGATGGCGCGGTGGGAAGGTTCGAGGGCAACGACGTAGGTGTTGAGCTTCACGACATCGGCGAGGGTGGCGCCGGCCGCACCGAGGGCGAGCTGCAGGTTCGCGAGCGCCTGGCGGAGCTGAGCGGCGAGGTCGCCTTCGCCGACAAGGTTGTCGTTGGCATCGAGCGCGATCTGGCCGGCGATGTAGATGGTGCGGGCGCCCGGCGGCGTGACCGCAACGTGGGAGTAGCCGCGGGCGGGATGCAGGCCCGGCGTGGCAGGAAAGCTGTTCATTTGGCCTCCGTGGTGGGGGCCATTCTAGTGAATCCGGACCGGGACGGTTAGCGCGACAACACGAGCTCATCGCCGATGGCGACGGTCCCGGCAGAGAGGATGGCGGCGCGCAGGCCGCCCCGGTCACGCAGGGCCTTCAAGATGCCGGGGCGCGTAAGCGACTCGATGTAGGCGCAGGGTTCGCATTGGCGGACGCCGCGGAAGCGGACGCCGCCGACGTGGAAATCGCGGCCGACAAGTTCCGTGAGCTGGACGCCTGCGACGGCAATGTTGCGGCGGAGCTCCTCCGGGGCCAGCCCGAGTCCGGCGGCGACTTCAGCCTCGACGAAGGTGACCTGCTGGTCGGGCCATTTGGGGTCGCTCCAGTGTCCGAGGCCGAGGGCGTAGCGATCGCCGGCAATGCCGACGCCGGGGATGAGCTCGATGCGGCGGTGGGACATCATGGGCTCGCCGGCGACTGGCGCCGTGAACAGCCCGACGACGCGGCTCGTGCCTGTCCGCGTGTGATCGGCCGTGGCACGCTGCGGGTCCATCCAGCGAGTGTACCATCGCCCGGTGGCGGCCCCGAACGGCGGGGAGACGGACCGATCGTCCCGCTGGTTCGAGGCAAATGTGGCCTGCCGCTCGCGCCGGGGGGCAGCGGAGCCTATACTTTTTGTTCCGCCCCTCGTGTGCGAGCGTCCGGGGTTGCTGGGCACGAGGCAGGCAAGGAGGTTGGGTACTTGAAGAAGTTCCTCGGCATTTTCGCACTCATTGGCGCCGTGGCGGCCGCGGTCATGTTCTGGCGCCGGCGCCAGGACGACGACGAATTCCTCGATGAGGAACTGGAGTAACTGACCTCGCCAGTTGAGCCCTCCGCGCGCCGCCCGGCAATCACGGGGTATGGTGCCGTATCCACATGGGGGAGCGGAGCTTCGCGCGCGTGGGAGGCGGCGGCGGCGAAGGAGCGCGCCGGGCGCGTGTTCGACCCTGAGGGCGGCACGAACTACTTCGCGGCGCCGGTCCCGGACAACTACCGCGCGCATGGCGACATCCCTCGCAACCTGGCGCACTTCCTGGATCCCGGTTCGCTCATCGCCCTCGATGCTGCGCTGCAAGCGCTCGCTTCGGCCGGGTTGTCCGCCGGCGCGGGCGACTCGCGGCGGTTCGCGCTGGTGGACGGACTGCCGTACCGCGCGCCAGGCCAGCCGACGCTGTTCGTGCCCTATGGCCACGTGGCGGCGCGCGCACTCGGCATCCGCGGTGCAGCTGCGGTGGTCGGAGGGGCGTTTTCGAGCGGGATGGCGGCGATTGTCGCGGCGGGACATATGGTCGCGCGGGGCGAAGCCGACATCGTGCTGGCCGGTGCGGCGCAGGCACTACAGGCGCCGGTACTGGAGCAGCTGCGCGCCCAGGGGTACTCATCACGCGAGCATTCGCGTCCGTTCGATGTGGGCCATATTGGGTTTGTGCCCGCGGAGGGCGCGGCGTACGTCGTCGTGGAGTCGGAGGAGCATGCCGCAGGGCGAGGGGCGACCACAATCGCGCGGATTGCCGGGAAAGCAGAGCTGTTCGACCCGGGAACCGAGCCGCTGGCGGTCAGCGGCGCACCCGAGGCAGGGCGGGTGATGCAGGCGGCACTCGCGGACGCGGGCTACCTCCAGAACCAGGTGGACCTTGCTGTTTCGTGCGCGGATGGGCGGAGCGAGGTGGATTTCGCCGAAGGGTACGGGCTGAAGCGCACCTTCGGCCGGCACGCCTATTACGCCGGAGTGACCACGGGCCACGGCTCGCTGGGGTTCGCGCTCGCGGCGAGCGGACCGCTTTCCGTCGCGCTGGCGCTGGAGACGCTGAGGCGGCAGCACGTCTTCCCGATCGCTGGTTTCGAATCGGCGAAAGCGGACCTCGATCTCGCCTACGTCCGGGAGACGCGTGCGGAGAAGGTCGATTGCGTGCTCGTGACGAGCCTCGGGCTCGGGGGCTCGAACGTGGCGCTGCTGCTGCAGACGTAGCCCGCAAAGTGCCCCCGGGGGCGAGTAAGCCCGGCCCGCGCTACCATCGATGCATGGCGATAGAAATAACGTGGCTGGGCCGCACCTGTTTCCGGCTCAAAGGGCGAGAGGGCGTGGTGGTCACCGACCCTTGCCCGCCGGAAAGCGGCTACCGGCTGGGGAAAATGACGGCGGACGTGGTCACGCTCAGCAACCGGGATGAACCGGGCTACAGCGACGTCGACCTGGTGACCGGCCAGAAGGTCGTGCTGGATGCGCCCGGTGAGTACGAAGTCGGGGGCGTGCTCGTCACGGGCGTGGCGACGAAGCGCGCGGACGGGCGGCGTAACGTGGCCTTTGTCTACGAGCTCGACGGGATCCGCGTGGCGCACCTCGGGCTGCCAGGCCCGGGCGCGGGCGTCGGCATGCTGGACGACATCAAGGGGGTCGACATCCTGTTGATGCCCGTGGGGGGCGGGAATTCGCTGAACAGCGCGAACGCGGCCGACGTGATGACGACGATCGACGCGCGCGTCGCCATCCCGATGAACTACAAAACCGAGTTCGAGACGGCGGAGCTGGAGACCCTGGAGCGATTCCTGAAGGAATCGGGGGCGAAGCCGGAGCCGCAGCCGCGGTTCCAGGTGTCGAAGAGCCAGCTCCCGACGGAGCTCACGGTGTTCATCCTGCAGCCGAAGCCGTAGCGCGGCGCTCAGAGCGGCGCGGAGGACACCGGGGTCCGGAGTCGAAGCGAGCAGGGGGCTGCGACCCGGTTGCGACGTGCGGTGGCAGTAGTAGCCGCGCTGGATGTCCCAACCGCCCCGCGCTGCCACCCGGCGCGGGACCGGGATCCGCCCGGGACTCAGAAGTCAGGATTCGGACTCTGCTCAGCCCCCGTACTTCACGCCCACTTCCTCCAGCGTCAGCGGCGCACTTTCGCGCTTGACCCCCGCCTCCACCACTCGCCCGACGACCACGGCGTGGTCGCCTTCTTCGACAATCGTGACCAGCTCGCACTCCCACCAGGCCGGCGCATCGGAGATGATCGGCGCGCCGGTGGTGCGGGTTTCGTAGGCGTTATCGCCAAACTTGCCGTTCGCCGGCTCGACATGCTTGAAGAACGCGAAGGCGAGGTCCTTCTGGCCTGTGCCGAGCACGCTCACCGCGAACTTCGGCGTTTCCTTCAGCCGCTCGAACGTCACGCTATCGGTCTTCACCGCGACCACCACCAGCGGCGGCGCAAAGGACGCTTGCGTCACCCAGTTGATGGTCGAAGCGGTCGCCCTATCGCCTTCGCCGACGCCCAGCACAAAGAGGCCGTACGGGATCATCCGGAGCGCTGTCTTCTTCGCCTGTTCGTCCATTGCCAAACTCCTTCGCGCCGCGCGGCGGCGGGTGATGCGGCCAGTCTACCGGCATGGCCTCGCCCGTGCCCGTCACCGATGTCCTGGAGGACGGCCGGCCGGGGCACGATGGGCGGGTGGCGTCCGCCGTGGCAGTGCAACGGGGCTGCAACGCCGCGGCCAGCCCCTGTAACGCCACGCGCTTCCCGTGCTCGCGACGCTGGACGCAGGGACGCGTTGCCGTCCCGACGGAGGCAGCAGTGGACAAGCAGGCCATCGGCAGGACGAAGGACAAGGAAAACCCGATCCCGGAAGAGTCCGGCGAGGACGAGTCGCGGCGCTACGGCAACATCGTCGATGACGATTCCGCCGACTCGTTCCCGGCGAGCGACCCGCCGTCGTTCACGCCGCTCACCAGCATCGCCCCGACCGCCGACCGCGAGCACCAGGCGGAACGGGATCGGGAACGCGCTGCCCACGACCGCCGGATGCGCGATTCCGCGAGGCCCGGCAGCGAAAAGCAGCGCTGAGCCATTCGTCGTTTGGACGGGCCCTTCACCTCCAATTGGCAGCACAGCGGCGGCCGGTCGCGCTCGAAAAGGCATCTCCACGAGCGCTACCGCGACCTGGGCGCACCAGCGCCGGCGGTTGACTCATCGCGGATTCCATCCGGCCGATCCCGTGTGCGCGCGCCTTCGAAAGGACGCCGATGACCCTCATGGCCTGGCGCCAACCTGCTAGGATCGCTCCCGCGGAGGGGATCCATGCAGCGGTTGTCGTTTGGGGCCATCACGGTGGACGCGTTTTCCGACGGCGAGCTCGCGGTACCGCTCGCGGGGATGTTCCCGGGGGCTGACATCGAGACGTTTCGCCCGTTCGACGGGGTCGATGACTCCGGCAACATGTCTATGCCGATGACGACGTTCGTCATCCGCACCGCGGGCAAGCTCGTGCTGGTTGATACGGGTATCGGCCCCGAACTCGGCTCTCTCGGCCGTGCGGGCTTCGCCGGGGACGTCGGCTACCTCCCCGGCGCGCTCAAGGACGCGGGCATCGATGCCAACGCCGTCGATACGGTGGTGTTCACGCACCTCCACGCCGACCACATCGGGTGGAACGTCACCACGCTCGATGGCGAAGCCGTCCCCACGTTCCCGAACGCCAGCTACGTCGTGACGAAGACCGAATGGGCGTACTGGTCGGGCACCAAGAGCCGCGACATTGCACGCTGCGTGCGCCCGCTCGAAGAGCGCGGGCAGCTGCTTACCGTTGATGATGGGTACGAACCCGCCCCGGGCCTCAGCCTCGTCGCCAGCCCCGGCCATACGCCGGGCCACACGTGCGTCCTCGTGGGTGCGGGCAGCGAACGCGGCCTGATAACCGGCGACGCGGCCCACCACCCCGCCGAGCTCGTGGACGACCACTTCGTCGCCGTCCATGACATGGACCCGGCACGGTCGACGGCCTCGCGGGCTGCGCTCGCCGCCCGGATGGAGGCCGAGGGGCTGACGGTGCTTGGCGGCCACTTTCCCCCACCGGGCGCGGGCAACCTCGTGCGTGTGGACGCGAAACGCCAGTGGCGTTGGCTCGGCGCCTAACGATAATCCACGATTCACGATTCGTGATTCATGATTTAGTGAGGATGGTGGGATGGACCACATTCAACGCACGCAACTCATCGAGCGGTATGCTGACGGCTTCCGCGCCGTCAGCGATGCCGTCGCGAAAGTTGGCGCCGCCAACCTCGACCTCGCGCCAGCGGACGGCAGTTGGACGCCGCGCCAGATCATCCACCACCTGGCCGATAGCGAAATGACGTCGTGCCTGCGCCTTCGCCGGCTGATTGCCGAGGAGAACGTGGACATCGTCGGCTACCCGGAAGAAGTGTGGGCGAAGCGCGTCTACTACGACCGCCCGATCGAGCCCTCGCTCGCAGCGATCAAGGCCGCCCGCGAAAGTACCGTCGATATCCTGAATCGCATGACCCCTGGCGAATGGCAGCGGGCCGGCACCCACAACGAAATCGGGGTTTACACGCCGGAAGTCTGGCTCGAAATCTACGCACGCCACTGCCACGACCACGCGAACCAGATCCTCCACGCCGCCGGCCTCACCTAGGAATTTACGATTCGCGATTTCCGATTCACCACTCGGCTTTCGGCGTCAACCGGCACGCCGGTACCCCCCCTACGCCCCTACGCCGACACGGGTATGATGCGGCCTCACCACCAACGGGAGATTCGCACATGGCTACCATCACCGGCGCGCAGATCGTCGCGCGTTCGCTAAAGCAGCAGGGCGTCGAGTACATGTTCGGGATCGTGGGCATCCCGGTCATCCCGATCGCCATTTTCGCCCAGCGCGAAGGGATCAAGTTCCTTGGATTCCGCAACGAACAGTCGGCCAGCTATGCCGCCGGCGCCGTCGGTTACCTGACCGGGCGGCCGGGCGTCTGCCTCGGCGTCTCGGGGCCAGGGATGATCCACGGCATCGCGGGCCTCGCCAACGCGTGGTCGAACTGCTGGCCGATGATCCTCATCGGCGGCGCCAACGATTCGTACCAGAACGGCCAGGGCGCCTTCCAGGAAGCCCCCCAGATCGAATCGGCGCGGCCCTACGTGAAATACGCCGCCCGCCCCGATAGCATCGCCCGCCTTCCCTTCTACGTGGAGCAGGCGGTGCGCTCCGCCATCTACGGCCGCCCCGGCGCCGTCTACCTGGACCTCCCCGGCGACATCATTACCGGCTCGATCGAGGAAGACGAACTGAAGTTCCCGCCGCGCTGCCCCGAGCCGCCGCGCACGCTCGCGCCACAGGAGAGCATCCAGGCCGCGCTCGCCGCGCTGAAGTCCGCCGAGCGGCCCCTCGTGATTGTCGGCAAGGGCGCCGCCTACTCGCGCGCCGAGGACGAAGTCCTCAAGTTCGTCGAAAGCACCGGACTGCCCTACCTTGCGACGCCGATGGGCAAGGGCCTCATCCCTGACGACCATCCCCAGTCCATTGCGCCGGCCCGCTCGTTCGCGCTGCAGAACGCCGACCTCGTGCTCCTGATTGGAGCCCGCCTCAACTGGATCCTCCACTTCGGCCTGCCGCCGCGCTTCAACGAGAACGTCCGCGTCATCCAGATGGACATCAACGCCGAGGAGATTGGCAACAATGTCTCGACCGAGGTCGCGCTCGTCGGCGATGCCCGCGCCATCACGGGCCAGCTCAACGCCGAGCTCGAGAAGCACCCATGGCAGTACCCGTCGGAGACCACGTGGTGGACCGGCCTGCAGGGCAAGATGCGCGACAACGCCGCCACGGTGGAGCCCATGCTCGCCGACGACAGCGTCCCCATGGGCTACTACCGCGTGCTCCGCGAAATCCGCGACCTGATCCCGCGGGACGCCTTTATCAGCAACGAAGGCGCCAGCACGATGGACATCGGCCGCACGGTAATGCCGAACTTCCTGCCCCGCCACCGCCTCGATGCCGGGTCCTTCGGCACGATGGGGGTCGGCCTTGGCCAGGCCATCGCCGCCGCCGTGGTGAACCCGGACAAGAAGGTCGTGTGCGTCGAAGGCGACTCCGCGTTCGGCTTCAGCGGCATGGAGTTCGAAACCGCCATCCGCTACGGCCTCAACATCACCTTCATCATCATCAACAACAACGGCATCGGCGGCGGCCCGGACGTCCTCGACCCCGCGCGCATCCCGCCGTCCGCCTACACGCCGCAGGCGCACTACGAAAAAATCGCCGAAGCCTTTGGCGGCAAGGGCTACTTCGTTACCGAGCCCGCCGACCTCGAGCCCACGCTGAAAGAAGCGCTCGCGGACACGCGGCCCAGCATCGTCAACATCATGATCAGCGCCCAGAGCCAGCGAAAGCCTCAGCAATTCGCCTGGCTCACGCGGTAGGCAGAACGCCCAGGGGCCGCGGGCGAGGGTTCGCCCGCGGCCCTCGTTTTCTGGGCTCGAGGCTCGAACGGATGTTCTCCCTTCTCTCGTTCTGGTACCATATCCCGCATGGCTCTGCTCACCCCCACTGCGCCCGCGCGCGGTGATTTCCACATCACGTCCGACTACCAGCCGACCGGCGACCAGCCGACCGCCATCGCGCAGCTCGTCGAAGGCGTGGAGCGCGGCGACCGCTACCAGACGCTCCTCGGCGTCACGGGTTCGGGCAAGACGTTCACTATCGCGAACGTCATCCAGCAGACCGGCCGTCCCACGCTCGTGCTCGCGCACAACAAGACGCTCGCCGCCCAGCTCTGCTCGGAGCTCAAGGAGTTCTTCCCCGAGAACGCGGTCGAGTACTTTGTTTCGTACTACGACTACTACCAGCCCGAGGCCTACATCCCGCGCACCGACACCTACATCGCCAAAGACGCGGATATCAACGAGGAGATCGACAAGCTCCGCCACGCGGCCACGCGGGCGCTCTTCACGCGCCGCGACGTCATCATCGTCGCCAGCGTCTCGTGCATCTACGGCCTCGGCGAGCCTGAGCAGTACCAGGAGTTCGTCCTCGGCTTCAAGGTCGGGCAGCCGTTTAAGCGCGCCGAGGCCATCCGCCGCATGGTCAGCATGCAGTACGAACGCAACGATATGAACGTCGTCCGCGGCAAGTTCCGACTCCGCGGCGATTCGCTCACCATCCTCCCCAGCTACGAAGAGCTCGCCGTCCGCATCGACTTCTTTGGCGACGACGTGGAGCGCATCGTCGAGCTCGACCCCCTCACCGGCGAGATCGTCTCCGAGCGCGACGAGATCGAGATCTTCCCCGCGAAGCACTTCGTGACCACCAGCGACCGCATGGTGCAGGCCGTCGAGCGCATCGAAGCGGAGCTGGCGGACCAGGTCGAGTTCCTCAACAGCCAGGGTAAGATCCTCGAAGCGGCCCGCCTCGAAGAGCGCACCCACTACGACATCGAATCCATGCGCGAGACCGGCTACTGCGCCGGCATCGAGAATTATTCCCGGCACCTCCAACTCCGCGAGGCCGGCATGACGCCGTGGTGCCTGCTTGACTACTTCCCCGACGATTGGCTCCTGGTGGTCGATGAGTCGCACATGACGCTGCCCCAGGTGCAGGGACAATTTTTCGGCGACCGCGCGCGCAAGACCACGCTCGTCGAATTCGGCTTCCGCCTGCCGAGCGCGCTCGACAACCGCCCGCTGACGTTCGAGGAGTTCGACCGCCACATCAAGCAGGCGATCTTCGTGAGCGCCACGCCGGCGGACTACGAGGTCCAACGCTCCACGCAGGTCGTCGAGCAGGTCATCCGGCCGACGGGCATCATCGACCCCGAGATTGAAGTGCGGCCCACCAGGAACCAGGTCGATGACCTGATGGATGAGGTGCGGCTGACCATCGACAAGGGCCAGCGCGTGCTCGTCACAACGCTCACGAAGAAGATGGCCGAGGACCTCGCCGACTATCTCACGGAGATGGGCATCAAGACCCACTACCTCCACAGCGAAGTCACGACGATGGACCGCGTCGAAATCCTGCGCGACCTGCGGCTCGGGGTGTACGACGTCGTCGTCGGCATCAACCTCCTGCGCGAAGGGCTCGACCTTCCTGAAGTCTCGCTCGTCTGCATCCTCGATGCGGACAAAGAGGGCTACCTGCGCTCGAACCGGTCGCTCATCCAGACGATCGGCCGCGCCGCCCGGCACATCGAAGGGCGCGTCATCATGTACGCCGACCAGGTCACGCTCAGCATGCAGAACGCCATCGATGAGACGTACCGGCGGCGCAAGCTCCAGGCGGAATACAACGCCGAGCACGGCATCGAGGCTCTCAGCATCGTCCGCGCCGTCCGCGACATCACCGACCATGTCCGGCTGCAGGTCGCGGAAGGCCGCACCGAATACGACGCCGGCCCGCGCAAGGAGATGCCCAAAGACGAGGCGCTGCGCATGATCAAGGAACTCGAATCGCAGATGAAGCAGGCGGCGAAGGCGCTGGAGTTCGAAAAGGCCGCCGCGCTGCGCGACCAGGTGGTGGAGCTGCGGCGCTCAATGATTGGCAGCGATGCAGAGGAGCTCGCAGCCTTCGCCGCCGTCGCTGGCCGCCCCGGCCCGGTCCGCTACGGCCGCAGCCAGGCCGGCGGCCGGGATCGCCGCCGCCGGTATAACAAGTAGCGCACAATCGCCAGCGCGCGGTTCACTCGCCCTTGCGCAACGCCTGCACCAGCTCCGCTTTCGTCATGGTCGAGCGCCCCTTGATGTCGATATCGCGGGCCTTCGCCATCAGGTCGTCCTTCGACCATTCGTCGTAGCCGCCACTGTGACGGCGGTGGCGCGCCATCTCCTTCGGGTCGCTGTTCGCGATGCGCGCCGCCTTCTGTTTCGTCAGCCCGTCATCGCGGAGCGCCTCGTAGCGTTTCGGGTCTTTGACGCTCGGTCCGGGCCCTTTACCTCGTGGCATCTCGCTTGCCTCCTTGCTGGATGGCCGGTGCAACCCTGCCCCGCACTCTGAGGCGATCGTCCGCCGCGGAGAATACACCGGCTATGCGCCAACGCGCCGCGGACCTTTCGGCGCAATCACGATTCGTATCCAGTCCCGGCCGGAGGGCGGGCTCAAGGCGTTGCCGGGGCTACCCAAAAACGCCGCTCGCCGCGAGATCCCCAATCTCGTCCGCCGATAGCCCAGCTGCCGCGAGCACCTCGAAGGTCTGCTCGCCCGGCGCCGGCGCCGGCCCACGCGCGCCGATGTCGGCGCCGTACACCTTGAATGGCGTGTCCAGCGTCTCGAAGCGGCCGAGTTTGGGGTGCTCGATGGTCGTATACCAGCCCATCGCGCGCGCCTGCGGGTCGCTCGTCACATCAGTCAGCGTCGCGACCGGCGCCCAGATCATGCGTTGCTCGTCGAGGATATGGCCCCACTCGGCCAGGTCGCGGCTCGCCATCACGGGCTCTATCTGCGCCGTGAGCTCGCGTGTGTGCTCTTTCCGCCCCTGGGGCGTTTGCAGGCGCGGGTCGCTCACCCAATCATCGCGCCCAATAAGCCGGCAGAACCGCGGCCACCAATCGGCCGTAGGCATCATCAGGAAGATCCATTTGCCGTCGCGGCACAGGTACGTGTTCGTTATCGGATTCGCTGGTTCCGTGCGCTGCTTCCTCACGGGTTGCTCCTGCGACACCAGCGCGGAGGCGACGTCCAGCGCCAGCGTCCACATGCCCGTGTTCTGCAGCGTGACCTCCACCTGCTGGCCTTCGCCTGTCTGGTCGCGGACGCGGAGCGCAACGAGGAGTGCCGCGAGCAAGTTCAGACCCGTCGTGTGGTCGCCCATCCCGCCGCGGCACAGCGTGGGCGGCGCGTCCGGTTCGCCCAGCAGGCTCATGATCCCGGAGCGAGCCCAGAACGCGGTGATATCGAAGCCGGGCCGGCTGGCGTCGTCGCCCCGGGCGCCATAGCCGGTCACGGTCGAATAAATCGCGCGCGGGTTCACGGCGTGTACATCCTCGTACCGGAACCCGTAACGTTGGCAGCGTCCGGCCGTCAGATTCGTGATCACGATGTCGGCGTCCACGGCCAGCCGCCGCAGCACGTCCGGGCCGCCCGGCGCCTCCAGGTCGAGTGTCACCGAACGCTTCCCGCGGTTGTCGAGCTCGAAGCCGTAGCAGGCCGCGAACTCGAACTCGTAGCCTGCCGACAACATGAGCAGGTGCCGGTAGACGTCGCCGCCGGGCGGCTCGACCTTCACGACGTCGGCCCCGAGGTCGGCCAGGATCGCCCCGGCGCTCGGCCCGGCGAGCCAGTTCGCCACCTCCAGGACGCGGATGCCCGCCAGCGGTGCAGCCACGCTCGGCGCCTTTAGACGCGCGCGGCGGCGAGTTCGCCCAGCGCATCCGCCGAAGCCCTCGCCGCCGCGAACCCGCCCTCGATGAGCTCCCGCATCACGGCTTCCACGGGCTTGATATCCGTGATCAGCGCCGATACCTGGCCCATCTGCACCTGGCGCTTTTCGCCGAGCACTTCCATCGAGAAATCGGGCTTCGAAACGCGCGGCTTCACGCGCCCTTCGGCCGACATCGTGGAGGTATCGATGGCCGCGAGGATCAGCTTGCGCGTGTGTTCCGGCGCGTTCGCCTCGACCGTGGCCAGGAACCGCGTGCCGAGTTGCACGCCCTCCGCGCCGAGCGCCATCACGGCCGCGAAGCCGGGGCCATCGGCCACGGCGCCGGCGGCGATCAGCGGCACCTGCGGGAACGCCCGCCGGATCGTGGGGATGAGCACCATCATGCTCACTTCCTGTTCCCCGCGGTATCCGCCCGATTCCGCCGGCTCGGCGATGATGGCGTCAACGCCGGCCTCGACCGCCTTCTTCGCGTGGTACAGCGTGGGCAGCACGTGGGCGACCTTGCAGCCGCCGTCCTTGAGAAACGCCGTCCACAGTTTCGGGTTGCCCGCCGACGTGATGACCACCGGCACCTTCTCTTCGAGCATCAGGTGCATCTTCTCGTTGAGTTGCTTCTCCGGCGTGAGGACGATCGGGAAGTTGATGGCGAAGGGCTTGTCCGATAGCTCGCGGAAGCGCCGGATCTTCTCGCGCATTTGCTCGGTGGGCGCAGCGGCGCCCGCGATGCACCCGAGGCCGCCGGCGTTGGAGATGGCGGCCGCCAGTTCGGGCGTTTGGGAAATGGCGCCCATTACCACCGGGTAGCGCACCCCGAACAGCTCACAGACACGGTTGGTCACTCGATTCCTCCGGATTCAGAGTGTAACGATTCACGTCGCTCGAACCAATCGGCGGGCAGGCAGAAGGGCGACGATCCCTAACGGACCCTAGCCCTCTGGCGCCACAAGCGGCCCGCCTAGGCGAGGGTGAGCGTGTTGAAGCTGTTCGTGTACGGGATGCCCGCGATGCGCGTCCAGTCCTTGACCTTCTTGCCCACGGCCCAGAGCGAATCGACGTAGGGCGCCGGGATGTAGAGGAACTTGTCGTACGCGATCTTCATCCCCTTCGTCACGAGCTCGTCCTGCTTCTTGGAGTCGAACTCCTTCTCCAGTTCGCTGATCACGGCCTGGATTTCGGGGATGTTGTCCATCGTCGAATACGGCGCGCCAGCTTTGAAGTAGGTCACGAGCAAGATGGCCCCGGAAGAGAAGTTAGGGAAGGAGATCGCGCCCAGCCCGCGCGGCGTGTGCTTCTGGAAGTCGGTGAAGTAGCTGCCGGATTCCTGGACCGCAATCTGCGTGTTCAGGCCGATGTCCTTCCAGAAACCCGAGTACGCCTGCATGATCTCGGGGATCAAGGGATACGACGACGAGGTGTAGGCGCCGAGCCGCATGCTTTGCCCCTCGGCGCCCGCCTCCTTCATCAGTGCCTTCGCGCGCGCCACGTCCTGCTTCGGCGCCTTGAAGATGTTCGCGTCATAGCCCGAAGAGTTCGGGAAGATGAGCACCTGTGGCGAGGGGCTCCCGAGCTTCAAGAGCGACTTCGCTACCTGGTCCTGGTTCACGGCGAGGATGAGCGCTTCCCTGAACCGCGGGTCGGCCTGCACCGACTTGGTGTTCGCATCCCACAGGTCCTGGAATCGCACGGTGAGCTGCGCTGTGTTCTTCGTGTCCACGATCTTGATGTTGGACTCGTTTTTCAGGGTGTCCGCCGCCGGCCCAATGATGCCTTCGATGATGTCCGCTTCGCCGGTCTTGATCTGCGCGATGCGGGTCGTCTGCTCCGGCACCAGGTTGATGCGCACAGTCTTCACGCGCGGGACGCCCGCCGGGTTCCAGTAGTTCTCGTTCGCTTCCATCTCGACGTACTGGCCAACCACGTTTTTCGTGATATGCCACGGCGCTGTGGCAACGGGCGAACTCTTGAACGTGTCCGCGCCGACTTTGTCGAAGTAAGCCTTCGAAGCGATCGGCCAACCGCGCGAGGCGCCAAGCACGCCAAACTCTTCCATCGCGAAAGGCACCGGCTGCGTGAACGAGACCACCACGGTCGACTCGTCCGGGTAGTCAATCTTTGCGACGCCCTTCTTCAGGCGCGCCGCCTGGCCGGCGAGGGGGTCGTTGTTCACGTACGAGTCGTACGACCATTTAATGTCCTCGATCGTCAGCGGGCTCCCGTCCGAAAACTTCACGCCCTTGCGGAGCTTGAAGCGGATGTTCTGCCCGTCGATCATCTCCATGCTTTCGGCCAGCCGCGGCTCGGACTTGCCGTCCATGCCAGTGTTGTAAAAGCCTTCGAACGCCTGTGAGTACAACACGAACGAACCGCCGCCCGTCTGGAAGAACGGGCTTGTGGACTGCTCCATGAGGGTCGAGACCGCGACGTTGATCTGGCCCGCCGGCTTTGCCGCGGTCGTCACCTTCGTCGCCGAAGGCGTTGTCCCACTGGTCGTGGTCCCACCGCCGGGAGCCGCCGTCGCGGAGCTCTTGTCGTCATCGTCGCCGCACCCGACGAGCGCGGCCGCGCCGAGGCCGGCCACGCCCAATCCGGATGTGCGGAGCACGGCGCGGCGCCCGAACCGCCGGCGCGTCCAGTAGTTGTCAGTCATTCCTGTTACCCTCCAAAACGGTCGATCGTTCGTGGGCCGCGCCGAGGCGGCGGCGGCAGTGCTCGTGGAGTTGCGTCGCGGGCGCGGTGCAGCAGCTTACGCCCCTCCGCCAATCCCCGTGGGCGTCAGGCCGTCGCCACAGCCTCGTAGACACCTTATACGCAGCGCGTCTCCTATTGTCATCTCGCGAACCGCCGTGACGGCTGGTGCTCGCCAATTTTGGTACGGTCGATCCGCCTGGTGAGATCTCGCTAATCGGCCAGGTGGCACGCCACCAAATGGCCATCACCGCGCTCGCGGAGTGGTGGCCGCTCCTCGGCGCAATGGGCGACCGCGATCGGGCAGCGAGTACGGAAGCGGCATCCGCTGGGTGGGTCGATGGGGCTCGGGATCTCCCCGAAGATGGTGGCGTCGAGGTTGGGTCTGCGCGGGTCGGGCGGTAGGGATGCGGCGAGCAGCCCCTGTGTGTATGGATGCTTCGGCGCGTTGTAAATCGCCTGCACGGGCGCGTACTCCACCACCGCACCCAGGTACATCACCGCAATCTCGTCGCTCATGTGCCGGACGGCGGCCAGGTCGTGGGCGATGAACAGGTATGCTCCGCCTATCTGCTGCTGCAGGTCCTTCAGCAGGTTCAGGATCTGTGCGCGGATCGAGACGTCGAGTGCGGACACCGGCTCATCCAGCACTACCAGATCGGGCGAGAGCGAGATCGCCCGGGCGATCGCGATGCGCTGCCGTTGCCCGCCGCTGAACTCGTGGGGGTAGAGCCCCGCCGCCGCCTCGGGCAACCCCACCGACCGCAGGAGATCGTTCAAGCGCACACGGCTGAGGCCGCCACTTTCGCGGCCCATGTTCACGCGCACCGGTTCCAGCACGATCTGCGAAACGCGGTGGCGCGGGTTGAGCGAGCTATACGGGTCCTGAAAGACCGCCGCAACGCCGCGGTGGAAGCCCTTCCGCTCGGAGCGGCCCAGCTTCCAGACGTCCCGCCCGCCGAACAGGACTCGCCCTTCGGTTGGCGGCTCCATGCGAAGCACGAGCCGGCTCAGCGTCGTCTTGCCACAGCCGGATTCGCCGACGACGCCGACGGTCTTTCCCCGTGGGATGCTCAGGCTGACGTTGTCGACGGCCTTGAGCACGCCACCGCGCACGGGGTAGACCTTCGACACCGCCTCGATCGTTATCACGGCCGATGCCGGCGGCGTCGCCGGCCGCGTCCGATCCTGAATTGTCACGAAGCCACCCCCGGAGCGAGGCCGATGTGCTCGATGCCGTTCTCCTTCATCGCGGCCCAGCATGACACCGTGTGTTGCGACGACAGGGAGGCGACCGGGGGGTACTCGCCGCGGCAAATATCCATCACCTTCGGGCAGCGTGGAGCGAAGGGGCAGCCCGGCGAGAGGCGACGCACGTCCGGCGGTTGGCCTTCGATTGTGTAGAGCCGTCCTGTCGCGTCGCGCTCGCCTTCGACTGCCTTCATTAGCGCCTGCGTGTAGGGGTGCGAAGGCTTTTCGAACATCTCGACGATGGGCGCCTTCTCGACAATCCGGCCCGCATACATCACCGCCACGACGTCGCACACGCGCGCGACCACCGCGAGGTCGTGGGTCACGACGATCATCCCGAGGTTCATCTCCTTCTGGACTTCGCGCAGCAGCCGGAGAATCTGGATCTGCACTGTGACATCGAGCGCCGTCGTCGGTTCGTCGGCGATAAGCAACGACGGCTGACACTCGATCGCCATGGCCGTGACGATGCGCTGGCGCTGGCCGCCGCTGAGCTGGTGGGGGTAGCTCTTCATACGCCGCTCCGGCACGGGGATGCCCACTTTCTTCAGCGCATCGAGCACATGGCTCCGCAGCTCGGAGTGACTGCGAATGTGCTGGTGGTAGCGCAACGGCTCCTCCATCTGGTTCCCTATCGTGTACAGTGGGTTCAAGGAAGTCATGGGGTCCTGTGTGACGACGGATATCTCCGCGCCCCGTACCTCGCGCATATCGCGGTCGCTGAGCTTGAGCAAGTCGCGCCCTTCGAGCAGGACTTCGCCGCTCACGATCCGGCCTGCGGGCTTCGGGATAAGCCGGACGATGGACATGAGCGTCACGGTCTTGCCGCTGCCGGATTCGCCCACGAGGCCGAGCGTCTGCCCACGGTCGAGCGAAAACGAGACACCGTCGACGGCTTTGGCCACCCCGTTGCGCGTGAAGAAGTGGGTACGCAGGTCCTTGACTTCGAGGAGGTGGCGGCTTTGGGTCGAAGGCGCACGGCTCATAGCTGGCGGAACCGCGGGTCCAGCCGCACGCGCAGCCAGTCGCCGAAGAGGTTGATGGAGAGGCACGTGAGCGCGATTGTCACGCCGGGAATGATGACCATCGCATTGGATACCCCGATGTAGTTCTTGCCCTCGGCAAGCATCCCGCCCCAGGTCGCCTGCGGCAGCGGCACGCCCAGGCCGAGGTAACTGAGGCTCGCTTCGATGATGATCACGGCGCTGAGCTGCAGCGTGGCGAGGATGACGAGCGGGTTGACGATGTTCGGGAGGATGTGGCTGAAGAGGATGCGTCCGTTGCTGCAGCCGGCGACCCTGGCGAGCTTCACGAACTCCAGGTTGCGTATCCGTAGGACCTCGCCGCGGAGTACGCGGGCGTACCCCGACCATGTCATGAACACGAGCACCACGACAAGGTGTTGGGTGCTGGCCCCCCACGCACCCACCACCGCTATCGCCACCAGCAGGAACGGCACCGAAAGGAACACGTCGGTGATGCGCGAGATGACCGCATCGAGGATGCCGCCAAAGTAGCCCGCCACCAGCGCCAGTACGGTCCCGATGGCGCCGGCGCCCAGTACTACGGACAGTGAGATCAGCAACGAAATCCGCGCACCGCTGATGACCCGGCTAAGGACGTCGCGGCCGAGCTCATCTGTTCCCAGCGGGTGGGACCAATCGCCACCGAACCCCACGGGCTGTTCCAATGACGCCAGCAGGTCGGGGCTGTTCGGCTCGTGCGGCTGGATCCAGGGCGCCAGCAAACCCGACAGGACAACAACGCCGATGATGAACAGCGGGATGACGGGGTAGCGGCGGATCGCCCGAAGCCCGCGGAATCGCGGCCGCGGGCCAATCTCCACCGGCGTGACAATCGGTGCTCCCTCGAACGGTTGTACTTCCTGGCTCATGACAGCCGGATCCGCGGGTCGATAAACGCGTAGAGAAGGTCGACGGCCACGTTCAGCAGCACCAGTATCGAAGAAGTCACGAACACAATCGTCTGGACGAGCGGGTAGTCTCGCGAAAAGATGGCCTGCACGGTAAGCTGGCCAATTCCCGGCCAGGCGAAGATGTTTTCGATGATCACGGAGCCGCTGATGAAGAAGATCAACTGCAACGAGAACAACGTGAGGATGGGCACAAGCGCGTTGCGGAAAGCGTGCTTCCAGATGACGGTGCGTTCCGGCAACCCTTTGAGGCGCGCCAGCCGGATGTAATCGGTATCCATGACGTCGAGCATCGAAGACTTCGTCATCCGCGTGAGCGCGGCCATGGAATACCAGGCGAGCGCGATACCGGGCATGATGTATGTCTTCGGTCCTGCTTTCCCGGACGTTGGCAGCCAGCCCAACTCCACCGAGAAGAACACGATCATCAGGATCCCAATCAGGAACGACGGCACGGCCTGGCCGAGCAGCGCGATGAGGCTCGAAATGCGGTCCGCCAGGCCCCCGGCTTTCACGGCGCTGAGGACGCCGATGAGGATGCCGCCGCTCAGCGCGATGAACGCCGCCACCGCGGCCAGCTGCAGCGTGTTCGGGAAGCGCTGCCAGAACACCTTCAGCGACGGTTCGCCGAAGCGGAAGGACTTGCCGAAGTCGCCCGTGGCGATGCCCTTCAGGAAGATGCCGTACTGCACGGGCAGCGGCTTATCGAGCCCGAGACGGGTGCGCGTATCGGCTTTTTGATCGGCGGTGGCGTCCGGTGGGATCAGCAGCGCCGAGGCATCGCCGCTCAGCCGCGCAAGCGCGAACACGACGAGCGAGATGCCCAGGATTGTGATCGCTGCCTGCCCCAGCCTCGACATGATGTATGTCGTCATGGGAGCCTTACACCCCCGCACGTCCCATCTGAGTCCTGTCGCATGCCAACTCTCCCGTGAGATCGCCCCGAAGGCGGGGACGAGAATGCGGTGCGTGCGGTCCACCCCCAGCGCCGGCGGCGCCACGTGTCCCGGCCCCCGGCAATGCTACCGCAAGGCGAGCGAACGTTCGCGCGGCTTGCATCAGGCGTCGAATGTGCGGTCGATGCGGCGGAACCGCGCCTGGATGAACCCGCGGCTCTCTTCATGCGGGAGGATATAGAGCTGCCGCTCCCGGATCGCCTTGACGATCATGGGCGCGACGTCGCTCACCTGGAGTTCGCGGCCCGCCTGCGAACGGCCTTCTTCGCCGCCGCTGCCGGCGGGCAACTCGTGCCCCCCACCGAACTCGATCGGCCGGTTGCGCTGCGAGGTGTTGATGTTCGTCGCCACGCGCATCGGGCACAGGACCGAGACGCCGATGTTGTGGGGACTGAGCTCGCGGAACAGTACTTCCGACAGCGCCACCACGCCGTACTTGGTGACACAGTAGACGCCGAGCCCCTCGTTCGGCACAAGGCCCGCGAACGAAGCGGTGCTTAGCACGTGCCCACCCTGGTCCTGCGCGATCATCCGCGGAACGAACGCTTCGATCCCGTGGATGACGCCCCACAGGTTGACGCGGATGAGCCACTCCCAGTCGGCGTGCTTCATCTCCGCGATCGGCCCGGCCACTGCGACGCCGGCGTTGTTGAAGAGCACGTGTACGGCGCCAAAGTGCGACCATGCCGTGTTCGCAAGCGCGATCACCTCGGGGCGTTCGCCGACATCGGTCTTCACGCCGATGCATTCGACGCCGAGCGCCGCCACGTCCGGCACTGCCCGGTCGAGCGCGGTCTGCTCGATGTCGGCGAGCACGAGCTTCATTCCCTCGCCGGCCAGCGCTTTCGCGGTCGCGAGGCCGATCCCGCTCGCACCGCCCGTGATTACGGCGACTTTGTCCCTGAATTCTTCCATCGCTGCGTCCTCCGCCGCAGGCGCGGCGTCCCGCATTCTACGAGACCAGCCGGGGTGCGGCGCGTCGCAGTTCCGGATTCGCGCAACCGGGCGATTCGGTACACTGCGGGCGCCGGCGGGGCGGCGCGTGCGGAGGTCGTTGTGGGCATCGATATCCCGACCGGGAGCCAGTTCACCGGATTCGAAGGTGGTTCGCTCGCGCTGCTGGTGGGTGGCGGCGCGGCTATGGCCGCGTGGCTGCTGCTCTTCGCCTGGCGCTGGTTCGCTACGTTCCCGCGCATGCCCGATGCCGGCCCCGAGACCACTGACCTCGGCCCCGAACCGCCGGCCGTCGTCAACCTGCTCGTGAATCGCTGGCGCGTTACGCGGACCTCCATGGCTGCAACGCTCGTCGACCTCGCCGCCCGCCGGTATCTCGGCATCGAACAATACGGCGACGACGTCGTGGTCCGCGTCCGCGACGCGCCCTCGCCCGGCGATTCCCTTTCGCCCTACGAGTCCCAGGTGATGGACTGGGTGCGGTCGCGCGCCACGGGCCGCTCGGCCCCGATTGAAGCGCTCGACCTCGGCGATCCCGGGGAAGCCGGCGCCTGGCGCAAGCGTTTCTCGAAATCAGTCGTCAACGATGCGAGGAGCCGGCGACTCGCGCGCACCCGCTGGACACGCGCCGATTGGACGCTGCTCGGGATCGTCCTCGCGGCGGCGCTGGCGCTGCTCGCCTCGGCGTTTGCCCTCTCACGCCTCGGCGAATCCCGGGACTCCACCTCCGACTCATTTGCGCCTTCCGACTGGTACTGGATCGGTGCGGTCACGTGGATTGCCGCCATGGTTGGGCTGGTCCGGCTGCGCGACCTGCGCGATACGCCCGCCGGCAGCGCCGCCTGTGCTCGCTGGCTCGGCGTGCGCCAGTACCTCCGCTCCCGCGATGCGTTCGATGACCTGCCGCCCTCCGCCGTCACGGTCTGGGAGCGGTACCTTGCCTATGGCGTTGCCCTTGGCGCGGCGCAGGCGACCACTGAGGCGCTGCCCTTCGCAGCCGCCGACCCCGAGGTCGCCTGGAGCCGCACCACCGGCACCTGGCGCCAGATCCGCGTGCGGTACCCGGAGCGCTTCGGCTTCGGCGATGCGCCGATCCTCGTCCTTTTGGGCGGGCTGGGCCGGACGGTGCTCTTTGGTGGGATTGCGGTCTTCCTGTTCCCGATCGTCCTGCCCGCCACTTGGGGCGTGGCCCGTGACATGCTCCGGGATATCGGCGAAACCGACGGCAGGATTCTCGCACTCGCCGGATTCTTCACGGGAATCTTCGGCCTCATGGGCCTCTACATCGGGATCCGGTTACTTGCCGGGCTGATCCGGCTGGTCCGTGGCGCTCTCGACGTGAACCGCAGCGTCGCGCTCGAAGGCAACGTCGTGAAGACCTGGGACGGGCGCGTGGCCGTCGACGACGGCAAGGTCACCGAGACGGTCGCGCTGCGGTTCCCAAAGGGTATGCCGGCTACCTCCCGCGGCGACCACGTCAAGGTGATGCGTTCGCCGCACCTCTGGCATGTCCGCAGCTTCCAGGTTGTGGAACGCGCACAACCGAGCGCCGCGCCAGCAGTCTCGGCCACGCGCGCCGCGGCGGCCGCAACCGCAGCGCCCGCGGCGTTGACGCCGGCGCTGCTGCGCGAAATCACTGGCCTCGACCTCGCGCCCATGGCTTCGGCGAGCCAGTTCGAAGGACTCTCGTTCCCCGGCGCCTCATCCCAGCGCTTCGGCGATGGCAATGGGAACGAAGTGGGCGTCGCGCGCTACAGCGTGAAGCCGGGGCTCTCCGGGATCTTCTTGAAGGCGCTCACGGCGATGCCCGGTCGCGCCGGCGCCACAGTCGATGGCATCGGCGGGCACGCCTGGTGGCTCGGCGACAAGGTGCTGCTCGTGGAGGATGACGGCCAATTCGTCGCTATCGAAGCCGAGTTCGCCGCCCTCGACTCGTCCGCCCGCCTCGCTGTTGCACGCAAGCTCGCCGAGGCCGAACTGGCGCTGCCCGCGGTCAGCCCGTGAAGAGGCCACCATCCGGGAACAGGATCTCGCCGGTATAGAAGCTCGATTCGTCGCTCGCGAGGAACAGCGCGCTGTTGGCGATGTCCTCCGGCACGCCCAGCCGCCCGATCGGCGTGCTGGCGATCAGTGCCCGTAGCCGGTCCTCGTCGCTGCGCATACTCGCGGTCATCGGTGTTTCGATGAAGCCAGGCCCGATGGCGTTGACGCGGATGCGGTGCGCTGCGAGCTCGAGCGCGAGCACCTTCGTGAGCATCCACACGCCCGCCTTCGATACGCAGTAATCGGCCGCGCCCTGGATGGGGATCTTCGCCGCGCCGGAAGCGATGTTGATGATAGAACCGCCCTTGCCGCCTTCGATCATCTTCCGCGCGATCGCACGGTCGGTCAGCATCACGCCGGTCAAGTTCACGTTGAGCACCTTCTCCCAGTACTCGACCGGCTTGTTGATGAGCATTGCCGCGTCGCGCGTGCCCTGGACCGACTCGGTAGGGGCGCCGCTGACGTAGAGTGCGTGCGAGATGCCGGCCGCCGCCACCAGCACGTCGATGCGCCCGAATGTGCCGGCCGCCGCATCGGCGAGGGCTTCACAGTCCGCGTTCTGGCTCGTGTCCGTACGCACGAACGCCGCTTTGCGCCCAAGCGCCTTCACGGCGGCCACCGTCTCGGCGCCACGCTCTGCGCTCAAGTCTGCGACGACCAAGTCGGCGCCTTCCTCCGCGAACCGGATCGCGGTCGCCCGGCCAATCCCACTTGCGCCGCCGGTCACTACTGCGACCCGATCCTCCAGCCGTCCTGCCATGAAACCCTCCGCGCGCCATCGCGGCGCCGCCCCGATTCTACGGGCGAATGGCGCCGGCGGCACAGGAAGTGGCCGCGGCCGTCCCGTGCAGCGCGCACCACCGGCGGCTACGCCTGGGCCCATGCAATGAGCGGCAACCAGGCGGCGAATGTCACGATGGTGGCCAGCAGCGCGGCGCGGACGTAGCCCATCTTCAGCGCCGCCACGCCCGAAACCGTGTGCACCTGCGTCATGATGTCGCGTTCGAACGCCGCGAACTCCTGTTGGGAGGCGCGCTGCAGGAATAGATCGCGTGGCATCCGCCGGATATCGTCGAAGTAGATCAAGGATGCTGGTTCGGACCGCCCTGCCTGACCGGGCCGCGGGGCCCGCGGCAGGTAGACCAGCACGCCCAGCACGCCCGCAAAGATGCCCGTGCCGGCGTAGGCAAGAAGCAACACGGCGGCGAGAACGATCACGAATCCGCTGTGCTGGCCGGCGTCGAGCAGCTGCCCCACCGCGCTCGATTGCGAGACGGTTACCGCCGCGAGGGTTGCCTGGAGCGCGAGCACCGGCGCCGCCTTCGCGTCGGCAATCTGCGTCAACTGCACCGCCCGGTCGAGCGCCTTCGCGTACTGGTCTATCCGCTGGAGGGCGGGGAGCGTCTCCGGCCGGCCCTGGATCAAGGCCTCGGTCTGCTGCGTCACGGCGAACGTCCGGGCCCGCAGTCGGCGGGTTGATGCCCGAACGATTTCGCCCGCCCTCGCAACAGTCAACCTGAACTCAGTTCGCGCGCCACTGGCGGCTCCGGCTGACTCAGCACTCAGGACTCCGGACTACTCAAAGATCCACCGGTCCGCGTCTCGCTCCCACGCCACGAACTCCTCGGGCGCGAAGAACAGCTGCGATTCGCGGATGCCGCTCACCGGGCTGTCGCTCGCGTGGACGAGGTTGCGTCCGCGTTCGAGCCCAAAGTCCGCGCGGATGCTTCCGGGCGCTGCGTCGGCCGGGTTCGTCGCGCCGACGATGGCGCGCACTGCCTGGATCGCGCTCGTCCCTTCGAACACTATCGCCACCACGGGCGCGCTCGTGATGTATTCCACAAGGCCAGCGAAGAAGGGCTTGCCTTCGTGCTCGGCGTAATGCTTTCGCGCCAGGCTCTCATCGATGCGCATCAGCTTCATCGCGGCGAGGCGCAGGCCGCGCCGCTCCAGGCGGCCGATGATCTCGCCGGCGAGCCCGCGCTGCATCGCATCCGGCTTCACGAGCACAAGGGTGCGTTCTCTTGGTTCCATCTAACCTCCGGGGTTCGCCCGGCCGGACGCGTGCACTGCGGCGCGGCGCGGCCGGGTGATGTTCGGTTCTCGCAGATAAAATGCCTCGGAATCGCCGCCGCCCGCTTCGCCCAGCAGGGCGATACCCAAACGCAACGCGGCGCGGCATCGCTCTTCGGCCGTCACCTCGCAACTCCCGAGTGCCCCCGCGCCTTCGCCAGCGATGGGCCCCGCGAGCTCTTCGGGCCGCGCGATCCAGGGCATGCCCTGCAGGGCGCCGTTGCGGACATCCTGGGCGGCGAACTCGCCCCGCCCGGCGGGGTGGATGACCGTCAGATCACCGCAATCGACGGCGGCGGCGACTGCCTCCAGCGTGCCGATGCCACGCAGCGGGATGCCGCGTGCGAGCGCGAGGCCCTCGGCCGTGGCCAGCCCGACGCGGAGCCCGGCATAGCTCCCCGGTCCGCGCACGGCGACGATGCCGGCGAGCTCGTCGCGGTGCGCGTGCAGCAAGCGGTCGATCGCGGGCAACAGCAGACGGGAGTGGTCCTGCGCGGCATCGGCGGACACCGAGGACGCGCAGACACCATCGATCGCGATCGCAAGGGCGAACGCGCTGGAGGCCGTGTCGATGGCGAGGACGGCGCTCACGCCGCAGTGAGGGTGCCCACGAGCTCTTCGCCGCGAGGCCCGCGTGGCAGGAAGCGGAAGCGCCGCTGGTGGTCGATATCGCCGTAGCGCAGCTCGATGACGAGCCCATCGCCGGGGAGCAGGTCCGCCCCGCGCTCGGGCCATTCGATGACCAGGACGCCGCGTTCGGCGTAATCCCACAGCCCGAGGTCGTCCAGTTCTTCCACGTCCTCGATCCGGTAGAGGTCCACGTGGAACAGCTTTTCGCGGCCCTCATATTCGTTCATGAGGACGAACGAGGGGCTGTTCACGGATGAGCTGCAGTCGAGCCCGCGGCCGATCCCTTGCGTGAAGCAGGTCTTGCCCGTGCCGAGGTCGCCGCTCAGGAGCACGATGTCGCCCTTGCGGAGCGCACGGCCCAGGCGCTCGCCCACACCGCGCGTCTCTTCCTCGTCGCCGGTCGCCAGTTCCAGTTCGTGTTGCTCCGCCATAGGGCCAGTATAGGGGCGGCGGGTTGTGGCGCTACTTGAGGCCGCACGGGGCCATCATGGAAGCAAGACAATGAGCTGCCCGAAGATCTGGCGCCCAATGCCCTGTCCCTGCCGTGCCGGCAACACCGTCATGTTGCCAATGAACCCGATGGTCCCGAAAAGCGCGGCCATCCCCGCGCCCACGAGTCTCCCGTCGTCGCGCGCACAACACCAGCCCCTGCTCCTGCAACAGCGGCTGAATCAACCAGCGGGCGCCGTCCCAGCCGATGAGCCGCCGGAGCGCCTCGACCTCCGCCAGGTCCCCCAGCCCGCCCTGGTCGATGACGATGGTCACACCGCGGAGCGTTGCGCGATTGGCGTGTACTGGCGGTTCTCGGCGCCCTCGTAGAGCGCGTTCGGCCGAACGAGGCGGTTGTCCGCGTACTGCTCCAGGAGGTGCGCGGTCCAGCCGGTGATGCGCGCCAGCGCGAAGATCGGCGTGTAGAGGTCGCTGGGGATGCCGAGCATGCGGTACACGGACGCGCTGAAGAAGTCCACGTTCGGGTAGAGCGGCTTCCCTTCGAGCTTCCGCCCGAGGTAATCGCGCAGCTTCAGTGAAAGGTCGAAATACCACCGATCCGGCGACGTCTCCGCGACTTCGTTCCCCAGCCGCTCGAGGATCACGGCGCGCGGGTCGGTGGTCTTATAGATGCGATGGCCGATGCCCATCACACGCTCGCCGCGGCCGAGGAGCGCCTCGACGTACGGCGCAATGTTCTGCTCGTCCTTGATCGCGTCCAGCACCTTGTAGACGGCCTCGTTGGCGCCGCCGTGGAGGGGGCCTTTGAGGGTCCCAATCGCCGAGGCTATCGCCGAGTACATGTCGCTCAAGGTGGACCCGGTCACCATCGCCGAGAACGTCGAGGCGTTCATTTCGTGCTCGGCGTGCAGGATGAGCGCGACATCGAAGACGCGCTTCGCGAGGTCCGTGGGCTCCGTCCCGGTGAGCATGTAGAGGAAGTTCGCCGCGTGGCCGAGGTCGTCGCGCGGCGACAGCGGCTGCTTGCCGTTGCGGAGGCGATCGTAGGCGGCGATAACAGTGGCCATCTTCGCCGTCAGCCGCGCCGCCGTCAGCTTCAGCTGCGCCTGAGTCAGGTCGCTCGATTGGGGGTCGATCGCGCCGAGCACTTCGACGGCGATCTCCAGCGTGCGCATCGGCCGGACGTGCGGCCAGAGTTCGCCCAGCAGCCGCGCGATGACGTCGTCGAGTCCTCGCTCCGACACGAGCCGGCCGTTCAATTCCGCGAGCTCCGTCTTGCCCGGGAGCCGCTGGTTCCAGAGCAGGAAGGCCACTTCTTCGAACGTCGAGTGCTCGGCGAGGTCGTAGATGTTGTAGCCGCTGTACACGAGCTCGCCCTTGACGCCATCGATGCGGCAGAGCTTGGTAGCGGTGACATTGATGCCTTCGAGGCCCCGGGCGATGTCGGGCATGCGGCAGATCTCCTTCGAGCGCGCCCCGTGGTGGGACGCGGGTCATTGTATACAGACACATGATTCTACCATCGGCCCCGGCTATGGCGACATAGCCTCGCGCGCTTGCCGCGGGGGGAGGCGGCCGATTGCCCGTTACGTATTTATTTCGCATTGAAAGGCGACCGGCGCATCGGAACCATCGGGCGGGACACGTGCCCGCTGCGATAGAATCCACATCGCGGGAATGCCCGGACGGTCACTGAAGCGGAAGGAGGCGCCGGTGCCCCAGTTCGTTGAGTACTTTGGCCCGGTGCTCAGGGCTCTCGACGCCCTCGGCGGCTCGGGACGGCCGCGCGAGGTTGCGGACAAGGTGGCCGAGATGCTCCACCTGACGCCGGAGCAACTTCAGGATGCCGCTCCCGGCAAGGAGCCCCGCTTCGCCAACCGCGTGGCATGGGCGCGGTTCTACCTGGTGAAGGCTGGATTCATTGATTCTTCCGTGCGAGGTGTTTGGCAACTGACGGATGTCGGCCGGGAACGCCTGACGCTCGACGCTGGGACAGCGAACAGTATCTTCCAGTCCGTCCACAGCCAGTTTGGCAAAGCCGATGCCGTAATCGACGAAACTCAGGACGAGCTTGATCCTCCTACTGAACAGTCCGATCCGGCTGGATTGACGCCTGCCCTCGACTATCGGGCGGATCTTCTCGGTCGCCCTGGCTCCATGTCGCCTGGTGGCTTCGAGCGTTTTTGCCAACGTCTCCTTCGTGAAGCGGGCTTTCAGACCGTCGAGGTGACAGGACGCGCCAACGACGGTGGTATCGACGGGATCGGCGTCCTCGAAGTGAACGCGCTTGTGAGCTTCAAGGTGCTGTTCCAATGCAAGCGATATCAGGGCTCGGTGGCGCCTTCCCAGGTGCGCAATTTTAGGGGCGCAATGGCAGGACGTGCCGACAAAGGGATCATTCTCACTACCGGTACGTTTACGGCGGAAGCGCGAAAGGAGGCCGTCCGTGACGGCGTCCCGCCTATTGAGCTCGTTGATGGAGACAAGCTCGTCGCGATGTGCCAGTCGCTCGGACTCGGGCTCAAGGAGGTGCGTTCGTTCGCTGTGGACCCGCCGTTCTTCGAAGCGTTCGTGTGAGGCAGCCGACCCAGCGCGTGGGGTCGTCCCCCGCTCCGTCCAGCAGGCAGCCGTTCCAGCGTAGTCATCTGGTGTAGATTGACGTCGTGCCCGCCTTCGCGAACCGCCCGGCTAACCACCCGTGACCGAGCGTTTCGACCTCGTCAGCCGCCCGTTGCCCGGCTGGTTCGACGACGCCAAGCTCGGGATCATGGTCCACTGGGGGCCGTACTCGGTGCCCGCCTGGGCGCCGCGCTCCGGCGCCATCTGGGACCAGGCCGATCAGTTTCGCGACAACCCCTATGCCGAATGGTACCGCAACTCCCTCCACATCCCCGGCAGCCCGGTCCACATCCACCATGCCGACCAGTACGGCGCCGACTTCGGCTACGAATCCTTCGGGCCAATGTTCAACGACGCCCACCGTTTCTGGGATCCTGGCGAGTGGTCCGACCTGTTCGCGCGCTGCAAGGCCCGCTATGTGGTCCCCGTGGCAAAACATCACGACGGCTTCCTGCTCTGGCCCAGTGCCCACCGCAACCCCCATGCGCCGGATGGCTACGCCGCCACGCGCGACCTCATCGGCGAGCTGGCGGCGGCTGTCCGGGGCCGGGGCATGCGATTCGGGGTCTACTACTCGGGCGGCCTCGATTGGCCCTGGAACGACATCCCCATCCGCTCGTTCGCCGATTTCGCCGCCGCCATCCCGCGCGACCGCGCCTACATCGATTACGCGGTGGCCCACTGGCGCGAGCTCATCGACCGCTATGAGCCCGCCTGCATGTGGAACGACATCCACCTGCCCGGCCCGCGCGCGGAAGTGGCCGCGCTCATGCGCGACTACTATGCCCGCGTCCCCGATGGCGTCATCAATGATCGCTTCCGGTCCCGCGCGACGGCCTCGGGCCGCGAAGTTACCGTCCACCACGACTTCACGACGCCCGAATACCAGGCCATCGAAGGCGTCCCCGCGAAGAAGTTCGAAGCGGTGCGCGGCATCGGCCACTCCTTCGGCTACAACCGCGAGGAGGGCCAGGACGACTACCTGCGGGCGGAGCCGCTGGTCCACCTGTTCATCGACATCGTCAGCCGGGGCGGGAACCTGCTCCTGAACGTGGGTCCGCGGGCCGACGGCTCCATCCCGGAAACGCAGCGCGCCCGGCTCGAAGAGCTCGGCGCCTGGCTCGAAACGTGCGGCGAAGGGATCTTCGAAACGCGCCCGTGGCAGCGCCCGGCGGGCGCAACGCGCTCGGGCCTCGAGGTGCGCTTCACCACGTGTGGCGCCGTCACCTACGTCCACGTGCTCGGCACGCCCGCCGGCCGCGAGGCGGCCATCCTCAACTTCGCGCCCGCCGATGGCAGCACGGTCGAGATGCTCGGGCACAGCGGGCATCTGATGTGGCGGCGCGAAGGCATCGACCTCGCCGTGCGCTTGCCTGAGCCGCTCCCTTCGCCCTACGCGGTCACGCTGCGGATCACCGCGCCCCGGCCATGACAGTGCGTATGGGACAGCCCCGGCGAACTCACATCGCCGCATGGATTCCCCCAGACCCATAGGCCTACACGAAAGGAGCCGTCCCGTGCGGCGTGGCGGCGTTCGGCCGAGTTGACGATACGCGGCCGGGAACTACAAATCCCAGATCTCGACCGCGGTGCCGCCCACGATCTTCTTCGCGTTCTGCACGGTCGTGGCGGCGAAAATGTCCCGGATCGTCCTGGCCGTATACCCCAGCGTGCTCTCCGGGTGGGGGTAGTCGGAGGCCCAGAGCACCTTGTGCGGCCCCGTGTCGTCGAGCAGCTTCAGCCCGACCGGGTCTTCCTGGAACGTCGCGTAGCAGTTCTTCCACCAGTAGTAGCTGGGCGGGTTGGCGAGCTTCGGGTTCACTTCGCTTTCGAAGTCCCGGTAGATGCGGTCCGCATCGAAGAGCGCGGCCGGCACCCAGTGGCACCCGCCTTCGGTGAACACCACCTTGAGCCCCGGGTGCCGTTCGAGGATGCCCGAGAACACCATCAGGCCGAAGAGCCGCCGGAAGGGTGCGAACGTTTGCATTTGGAACGTGCCCAGGGCGCCCAGCCCGCGCGTCTGGATGTTCTCGCCGATGTGGAAGGAGATGGGGTAACCGCTCTCCTCAATCGCGTCCCAGAGCGGCTCCATCGCGTGGCTGTTGTAGTAGACGCCAGGCGGCGACGACGGGATCTCCATCGCGTGGTAGCCCTGCGCGCGCAGCGCCTGCAGGTTGTCGCGCGCCGCCTCCGGCTGCCACCAGTTCAGGATCCCCACTCCGTAGAGCCGCTCCGGCGCGCCCTTGCAGTAGTCCGCGAGCCATTCGTTGTACGCCTTCATGCAGGCGTCCCGCAGCTCCAGGTTCTGGAGCCCCACCAGCGAAAGTGTCCTCTGGGGGAAAATTATCTCCTTATCGACGCCCTCGGCGTCGAGGTCGCGCAGCCGCTCATCGAGGTCTGCCATACCCACGCGCCCCTCGACAAGCATCGTGTTCAGCCCGGGCACATCCAGCAGCCGGCCCTCGGCTTCGAGGTGCGAAAAACCGTCGTCGTCCCACCAGAGCCGCGGCGCATCGTCCTTGAACCGCGCCGGCAGCCGCTCCTTCCACAGGTCGGCGCTCTCCATGATGTGGCTGTCAGCCGAAACCACCACGGTGCCGGCCGGCAGGGGCGCGCCTTGAGGCGGGATCTCCCGCTCCCGCGGCCAGGCGATGGAATGCCCGGCAGCAGACGGGATCGAGGTTGGCGTGGGGATCAACGTGGCCATGGTCTGCTCCGGTCGCTGGACGGCGAAACAATTCGCCCCAGTCTAACAAACACCCGTGCACGAGAGCGAGACCAACGCGGCGTCAGTCCAGCTTCGTAACTTCGTCGATCACGCCAAGCAGAAACCTGATGTCGATGCGGTCGCCGGGCTGTGCGCCGCGGTAGATGCCCTCAGCGGCGACGCGGCCTTCGGTCATGCGGTCGGGCTGGTCTTTTGTGGCGTAGAGGATCTTGAAGTAGCGCGTGCCGTGGATGTCGTAGGGCTGGATGGCGGCAAGGATCGCTTCCATCGCCCAATTGTAAGCGCCCGTAGGCGGTCAGGGGCGGCCGCGGACCGGCGCCTCGTCCGGCCGCGACGAACGGCCCCCTGAGATGCGCAATTTTCGAGACGGCGCCTCGCACGGCGAAGCCGGACTCAGTTCGCCGGGGTCCAATCAGCCCCCGAAACCCTGGAGCCCGAAGGCCTGGTCGACTCCCGCCTGGCAGCCGTAGAAGATCGCCGGGGGGATGTTGCCGCCCTGGCTCGGCCACCAGCGCACCAATTCTTCGCGCGCTGGCTGTTCTGGAACGTCTGTGTAGCCTGCGGCACGCAGGCATCCAGCGAACATCTTCCGTGCATCTTTGAGGTCGCTCTCTGACGGGGCGTTGTACATGCTCCAGAGTTGGTCTATCAACGACAGATTCTCGGAGTAGCAGCTGCGGATGACCCCGTCGGCAGCGCCCGGGTCGTTCCCGGCGGGAAGCGCGACCGTCGCCTCCAGGCGCCGCCACTTGTTTGCGTGAGCCGGCTCTTCGAGCGTCCCGCCCGCGGCTACCTGGCAGGCGACGTACCGGCCGAACGCAGTCTCGTAATCGCTCCACGTCACGACACCGTCGGCAATTAACTCCTGCTGGCCCTGACTGATTCGAGCGTTGGACTCGGCGACCTCCGAGTCCGTCAATCGGAGGCCGTCTTGACCGGCCTGCGACTGATTCGAATTGATGAGGTACAGCCCTCCGCCGATAGCGGCCGCGATCGCCAGAGCGGCCGCGATCGCCAGGCCGGCCAGGCCAAACGTTGTGCGATTCATGACGTCCTCCCAACGTTCAGGGGTGAATGTAGCTGGTGCCTCGGTAGACTGCCGCTCCACACGTTCCGCCCGCGTTGCACAGGCTATGAGTCGCGTAGACCCCGCGAGTGGAAAAGCCATAGGGGCTGGCCGTGGTATTCGGTGAATTTTTCCAGCCAACGCATCCGGCGTATACATTACTCCCGACGACCCAGCTGCAACTCAAATAATACCAGCCACACGAGTTACCGAAGGACGACACAGTTTCTGTTACTGGGTAGCCGATCAACCCGTGGCTGGTTCCTGTCCCATTGCAGCCCTCGCTATAGAAGTTACCGGTCGAGTCTCCCGGATGGGACGCAAGCGCCGCGTTTGACCCGATCGAAAGCAACAACGCGGCAAGCGTTGCGGCGAGATACCTTACCAGCCTCATCTTCTCCTCCGCCGCTCTTGAGGGATATACTGCCCCCCCCAAATCTTGCAACGCAACAGTTCTTTACTGATCGTCAGAGATTTTACAACTGGGGATCCAAAGTGCGAAGGTTCGTTGGGTCCGTCCCGGCATCCCGCATGAGATGGGCGGGCGCCATCCCTTAAACTGAAACGATTCGTGACAGTTGCGGCGGGAAACTGCCATTGGGCGAGTTGTTACGTCGAGCGTGAATCGAGCGGACATTCGCCGTAGAGTTCGAGCCCGCGCCCACCTATGCCGGCCAAGCAGCTCATCGCCCGTTCCGTCCAGTCTCCCTTGACGCGTCCTCGCGCCGGTGGTCGAATCGCCGCACCGGAGGGGTACGCGATGGCGCGAACGCAGGTCGGCATCGTCGGCGCGGGCCCGGCCGGGCTCGTGCTCGCCCACCTCCTCGCCGAGCATGGGATTCAATCCGTCGTGCTCGAAAAATACAGCCGTGCGTACATCGAGAAGCGCGTGCGCGCCGGCCTCCTTGAACACCGCACCGTTGAGCTGCTCCGCAGTCATGGACTGGGCGAGCGCATGTTGCGTGAAGGTCTCGCCCACCGCGGCACGGACCTCCGCTTCGGGGGCGCCCGCCATCGCATCCCCTACACCGACCTCTATGGGGGCCGCGAGATGCTGGTCTACGCCCAGCAGGAGCTCGTCGCCGACCTCGTCCGGCTGCGCCTCGCGGCCGGCGGCGACATCGTCTTCGAAGCCGAGGAGGTGGCGCTCCACGGGCTCGATTCCGAGTCGCCGCGGATCACGTACCGCGCCGCCGGCGAGGCGCGCGAGCTCGAATGCGACTTCGTCGCCGGCTGTGATGGCTTCCACGGTGTCTCGCGCCCGTCGGTCCCGGCCGGGGTCCTGACGACCTACGAACAGCGGCTGCCCTTCGGTTGGGTCGGCATTCTCGCCGCCGTGCCGCCTTCCACCCACGAGATCATCTACGCCCTGCACGCACGCGGTTTCGCCGGCCACATGCTGCGGACGTCCGAAATCAGCCGCTTCTATCTCCAGTGCGACGCTGACGATGTCATCGAGAACTGGCCGGACGACCGAATCTGGGAGGAGCTCCGCACCCGCCTCGCGACCAACGATGGCTGGACCCTGAAGGAGGGGCCCATTATCGAAAAGAACATCACCGAGATGCGCAGCTTCGTCATTGAGCCCATGCGCTACGGGCGGCTGTACATCGCGGGCGACGCCGCCCACATCGTGCCGCCGACCGGCGCCAAGGGCATGAACCTTGCGATCTCCGACGCTCGCGTGCTCGCTGCGGCGCTGGCCGACTGGTACCAGTCGGGCGACGATTCGGGGCTCGAGGCTTACTCCGAGACGTGCCTGCGCCGAGTCTGGCGCGTGCAGGAGTTCTCGAACTGGATGTCCTGGATGATCCACTGCCTGCCCGACGACCTGCCGGACGTCGCCTACCGCCGCCGTCTCCAGCTGGCGCAGCTTGAGTATGTCGCCCGCTCCGCCGCGGCCGGGGCGAGCTTCGCCGAAAACTACGTGGGCATCGAAGACGTCTGAAGCGCCTCCGCCATGTACTCCCGGTCGGTGTCGACCTCCAACGCCTCGAGGAACCGGGCCACCAGGTTGTAGTAGCCAACCACGAACGCCAGCTCCACCAGCTGCCGGTCATCGAGAAACACTCGCACGCCCGCCCACACGTCCTCCGCGATGCCCACCCGGGCGGTAGCGGCCTCCGCGAACGCGATTACGGCCCGCTCCTCCGCCGAGAACGCCGGGTGGCGCCGCCAGACGGGCAGTGCGAGCACCTGCTCTTCGCGCAGCCCGGCCGCACGTGCCAGTGGGATGTGGCTGAGCCACTGCGTCGCCGCGCCCGTCCGCTGCGCGATCGCAAGGATCGCCAGCTCCCGCAGCTTCGCGTCCAGCGCCGTCTCGTCCCGGATCGCCGCGGTCAGGTCGAGGAACCCGCGCAAGAGCGCCGGGCTATGCGCGAGCGTCCGGTGCAGGCTCGGGAGATATCCGCGCCGCGCCTGCAGGTCGTCCAGGATCGTGCCCGCGCCCGCGGCCAGTTCATCGTCGTCCGGATATGGCACCCGCGTCATCCATTGCCTCCAGCCGCTCACGATGCGTTATCCTACGGTTTCGGCCGGGCTTGCCGTGATACGGCGCCCGCCGCGGAGGGGCCGTGGACGGCGAACGCATGAGCGTCCACCCGCCGCAGCTGTATCCGGCGTACCGCTCGACCGTGCTCCGCGCCCCATCGCGCCCACTCATCCCGCTAAAGCCAACCCTCTCGGAGATCACGGGCCCGCTGTTCGGCGAAGAGACGCTCGGCCCCTTTGACGACGACCTCACGCGCCAGCACGCGGGCGAGCCCCAGGGGCAGCGCATCATCGTTGCAGGCCGCGTGACCGACGGCGGCGGCCAACCCATCCCCCACACGCTCGTCGAGGTCTGGCAGGCGAACGCGGCCGGCCGTTACGCGCACGAAGCCGACAAGCACGCCGCCCCCCTCGACCCCAACTTCACCGGTGGCGGCCGCTGCCTCACCGATGGCGAGGGCCGCTACCGCTTCACCACCATCAAGCCCGGCGCGTACCCATGGGCGAACCACCCGAACGCCTGGCGGCCGGCCCACATCCACTTCTCCCTGTTCGGCCCATCGCACGCGAGCCGGCTGATCACGCAGATGTACTTCGAAGGCGACCCCCTTCTCCGCTACGACCCCATCCTCGAATCCGTCCCCGACCCCACCGCCCGCGAGTGCCTCGTCGCCGCCTTCGACACGGACCTGACCGAGGAGGGCTGGGCCCTCGGCTACCGCTTCGATATCGTGCTCGGCGGCCCCGGAGCAACGCCCTCGGAGGACGCATGACTGCGCTCCCGACGCCTTCGCAGACGGTCGGCCCCTTCTTCGCGATCATGACCGCCCTGGGGAGCAACGAACTGGTGGCGCCCGGTGCGCCGGGCGCCATGGAAATCCACGGGCAGGTGTTCGACGGCGCCGGGGATCCCGTTGGCGACGCCCTCATCGAGTTGTGGCAGGCGAACCGCGCCGGCCGTTACGCCCACCCCGCGGACGACCGCGAGCTGCTCCTCGACCCCGATTTCACCGGCTGGGGCCGTTGCCACACCCGCCCGGACGGCAGCTTCCGCTTCATCACGGTGAAGCCCGGACCTGTCCCCGGCGACGGCGAGGTGCTCCAGGCGCCGCACATCAACGTCTCGGTCTTCGCGCGTGGCCTCCTGAACCGCCTGGCCACGCGCATCTACTTCGGTGACGAAGCGCGCGCGAACGCGGCCGACCCCGTGCTCGTAGCGCTCGGGGACGATGCCCGGGAGTCGCTCATCGCCGCGCCGGATGGCCCGTCCGCGTTTCGCTTCGATATCCGCCTGCAGGGCGAGCGGGAAACGGCCTTCTTTGCCATCTGACGGCCTGTTTTCCGCGATCTTCAGCACGCCCGCGATGGGCGCGGCCGTCTCCGGCCGCGCGTGGCTCGATGCGATGCTCGCTGTCGAAGCGGCGCTTGCGCGGGCACAGGCGCGCGCAGGCGCCATCCCGGCGGAGGCGGGCGCCGCGATCACCGCCGCCTGCGCGGCTGGCGCCCTCGACGCCGGGGAGATTGGCCGCGACGCCGCCGCTGCCGCCAACCCCGTCGTGCCGATGGTCGAGGCGCTCCGGCGCAGCCTGCCACCCGAGGTTTCCGCCCACCTGCACGCCGGCGCCACCAGCCAGGACATCCTCGATACGGCGATGATGCTCCTTGCCCGCGACGCCCTGGCGCTCATTGATGCGGACATGGCCGGGTGTACAGCAGCGTGCGCTGCCCTCGCGGAGCGCCATCGCGAATCGCTCATGGCCGGCCGTACCCTCCTCCAGCAGGCCGTGCCCATCACGTTCGGCCTGAAGGCTGCTAACTGGCTCGTCGCCCTCGTCGAATCTCGCGACCGGCTGGCCCGAATCGCGGGCACGATGCTCGCGATCCAGCTCGGCGGGGCCGGCGGCACGCTCGATGCGCTCGGGCCCAACGCGCTCGTGGTCGCCGGCTATCTTGCCGAAGAGCTCGGCCTGGCAGACCCCGGCTTCCCCTGGCACACCAACCGCGGCCGCGTCGCCGAACTCGCCGCCGCGCTCGGCATCGCCGTTGGCGCCATGGGCAAGGTGGCGCTCGATATAACGCTCCTCGCCCAGAGCGAAGTCGCGGAGGTGACGGAAGGCGCCGGCGGCCGTTCATCCGCCATGCCGAACAAGCGCAACCCCGCAGGCGCCATCAACGTCCGCGCCTGTGTCCACCGCGCGCACGCCCTCGTGCCGTTGTTCTTCAGTTCCATGCTGCAGGAACATGAACGCGCCGCCGGAGCCTGGCAGGCCGAGTGGGAGAGCCTCGCGGAGCTCTTCCAATTGAGTGCCGCGGCGGCGGCACAGCTCCGCGCAGTCGTCGAAAACCTGCAGGTCATCGAGCAGCGCATGCTGGCGAACGTCGCCGCTTCTGGCGGAGCGCTCTCGGCCGAACACGTGACGACCGTGCTCGCGGAGCACATGGGGAGCAACGAAGCCCGCGAGCTTATCGACGCCATCGCCCGCCGCGCGCAGGAACAGCCCACCACCTTCGCCGAAGCGCTCCGCACCGACCCGGCCGTCGCAGCCCACTTATCTCGGGAAGAGCTGGAACTCGCCCTGGATCCGCGGGCAGCACTCGGCAGCACCAACGCGCTCATCGACCGCGCCCTCGCGCGACATCAGCGCCGCGGCGTTTGATGTCGTCGCTCCCGTTACCATCTCGACCGCCGCCGGTGTCGCCGGCGTTCCTGCCAGTGGCCAATGTCTCTTATGCCCACGAGACCGGCTCCAACGCGGCCGCCCGCATCCGCCGTAGATGCTCCGGCCGCGGTATCTCCACCGCTCCCATGCTCGCCGTGTGCGGAGTCAACACCTGGATATCCACGAACCGCAGCCCGATCGCCCGCGCGTGCTGCATCATGGCGACCATCGCGACCTTCGAAGCGTCGGTTACGCGGTGGAACATCGATTCGGCCCCGAACATCGCCCCCACGCCCACCCCGTAGATGCCACCGGCGAGGGCGCCATCTTCGGTCCATGTTTCGATGCTATGCGCCCAACCCTGCTCGTGGAGCGCGACGTATCCGGCGATCAGGCGCGGCGTGATCCACGTCCCTTCGCCCGGCCGGTCCGCGCAGGCCCGCATGACGCGCTCGAAGGCCGCGTCGACGGTCACGTGGAACCGCGCGCCCGCCACGGTCCGCGCCAATCGCCGCGAGACGTGGAGCGCGCCGATCTCGATCACCGCGCGCGGGTCGGGCGAAAACCAGAGCATCTCCGCGCGCGGGTGCGGCCAGGGGAAGATGCCGGCGCGGTAGGCCGCGACGATGGTCGCCGGCGCGAAGTCGCCACCCTGCGCCACGAGCCCCTCAGCGTCACACGCCGACGGGTCCGGGAAGCGATACGGGCACTCCGGCAGCGGCCGCGCCGGGCCCTTCGTGCGCACCTCGATATCGATGTGCGGCGCCATTCATTCCGTATCCCGGAGCGGCATCCGCGGCGGCCCGATGACGAAGGTCGCCAGCCCGCGTGCCACGAAGCGGTCCTGATCGTCGCGGACGTCGGCCTCCACAAAGACGGCCGTGTGGCCCGCCTTGATGACCCGGCCCTCGGCACGCAGTTCAGTGCCCCGCGCGGGCGAGAGATAGCTGACGTGAAGGTCGCTGGTCGCGTGGGCACGTTCGTCGATCTCGTGCTGCGTCCGCACGGTGCGCACGGCCATACCCGCCACCGAATCGATCAGGCCCGAAATCACGCCGCCGTGGACCACATCGTTGTAGTTGAAGTGGTGCTCCTCCAGCAAAATCCGGCACGTGCATCGCCCATTGCCGATGGTGAGAAACTCGATGCCCATCCGCGCCCAGTAGCGGCCGCTGTACACCGCCTTCAGTGCTTCGAACGACGCGTTATCCACGCCGCCAAGATTGTCCACCCGGCCCGAACAAACAACCGTCCGAGCGCCTTCGGCGTCGCTCCCGACCCCCTGTAGTACCCTGTCCGCATGCAGCCATTTCGCGTCGCCCTCTGCCAGGTGCGGGCCTTCGACCTTGAAGACGCCGCTTCCGATCTCGAGAACGTCGCACACGCCCTCGATGAGGCCGGTGCGGCCGGAGCGCAACTCGTTGCCCTGCCGGAGTGTTCGTATCCCGCCTACTACGTCCGCGACGCCAATCCCTACGCGCGTCCCGGCGTCCCCTCCTTCGAATCCGCCCGCGACCTCTTCGCCGCCAAAGCGAAACGTTACGGCTACTGGCTCGCGGCAGGCATTGCTGTCCCCCACGACGGCGGTACGCTCACGAACAGCGGCCTCGTCTTCGGCCCCGACGGCGAAAGCCGCGGCCGTTACGACAAGAGCTTCCTCTGGCACTTCGACAACAACTGGTTCACGCTGGGCCGCTCGTTTCCAGTGTTCGATGCCGGCTTCTGCCGTTTCGGTATCCTCATCTGCGCCGACGGCCGCCTGCCCGAGATCGCGCGCTCGCTGGCCGTCAACGGGGCCGAGGTAATTCTTGACCTCACGGCGTGGGTCTCGAGCGGGCGCTCGATGAGCGAACTCAGCACCACGCAGTGCGAATACCTGATGCCCACACGCGCCGCCGAGAACGGCGTTTGGGTCGCCGCGGCCGACAAATGGGGCACGGAGGACGGCAGCATCGTCTACGCCGGGCGGTCTTGCGTGATCGACCCCACCGGCGCAACCCGCGTCTGCGCCGCCAGCGACAGGGAAGCCGTCGTGGTCTTCGACGTACAGCCGATGGCCGCCGAGATCGTACCACGCCGGCCGGGCCTTTACGGCGCCCTCACGCGCCCGACCGCGGACCTGCCCGCCACCGCGGCCGAAGACCGGCCGCTGATCCCCTCCAGCGCGCGAGGCCGGGTTGCCGTCGTACCGGGTGCAGCCACGCTCGATGCCGCCACCATCGCCGCACGGTTCGCCGGCCTTCGCGCGAAGGGCGCCGACCTCGTGGTGTGTGGTGGCACGAGCGGGCCCGAAGGCTGGGAAGTCGGCCTGCCGCTGCTGGAATCCGCCGTGAAGCAGCATGGTGGCGCGCTAGCCCTCGCCGTGGCCACGAATGGCTGTATGTGGCGCCAGTCGGCTGTGCTCGTGACGCCCGAGCACACCTACGACCACCTCGCCACGCACGGCCGCGGCATCGAACTCGGGGAACTCAACGCGCCGGTGGTGCCGACACCGTTTGGGCACGTCGCGCTCGTTTGCGGCGACGAGGGACTTGTCCCCGAGGTAGCTCGCTGCCTTGCCCTGGAAGGCGCCGACATCCTGGCCTGGTCCGCGTTCGAAGCCCGTCCGATGATCGAGCAAGTCACCCGCACTCGTGCCGACGAGAACAAGGTGTACGTGGCCAGCGCGTGGACCGGTGGAGCGATGGTTGCCTCGCCGGACGGGGCGATCGCGGTTATGTCACCGGCGGGCAGCGGCGCTGCAATGACCACGACGGCGAACCTCGCGCTCTCGCGCTCGAAAGAGCGGGCCCCGGGCACGAACGTGATCCGCGACCGCATCCCCGAGGCCTACGGCGCGCTCACCCGTTGATGCTCCTTAGCTGCCGGCGGACTCCACGGGCGCAACCGCAGCGCGCTTCGGGAACAACTCCGCCACCGGTGTTTCGAACCCGGGCAGCACATCTTCGCCGCGCAACATGTCGCCGTTTCCAACCATGGATAGCGACCCATCAGCCCGCCAGACCATAACGTAGCGGGCCTCCGGATAGGCGACCCACACCAACCGCACTCCGACGCCGAGGTAGTCACGAACCTTCGCGTCCAGTCCATACGCCGTGTCGTTGGGCGAAACCACTTCGACCACGAGGTCCGGGACGATCTCGAGGAAACCTGTCGAGGGAGTGACATCGTCGTGGACGCGGCCGGCTGCGACAAAGCTTCCATCAGGGCGCGGAACATGATTTGGGCGACCGGGAAATATCTTCAGTCCAAGATCCGTTGCGAATACCATCCCGCCATGTGTCTGGGCATAGCCCACGAGGAGGTACGTCACATTAGCTGCAATTCGGCTTGATTCCGCACTCACGTTCCGCTCCCGCAGTTCGCCATCGATCAATTCGTACGCGTCGCCGTCGGGCATCGCCTGCAGCTCTTCCGGCGTGACGTGACGCGTCGAAGCTTCAGCCGTCGTCATCTCCGCTACCTCTCGCCTGTCAGTATACCCGGTGGGAATGGGCGGCCACCGAGCGGTTCGCGGCGATCGGGAAGTGTGGCGGGCCAGGATATCGCACCCCACGTGAAGAGGGGGCACGCGTACGTGCCCCCTGGTTGCGTTCGCCGTTCGGCGTGGGCTCGGCGCCCAGCACTCACGACTCAGGACTTCCGCTAGAACTCGCCGAAGTCCCAGGTGCCGCCCTGGCGGTACTTGCGGAGGGCGTGGCGCGCGACGACCATGCGGTGCACTTCGTCCGGGCCATCGGCGATGCGCAGGATGCGGGCGGACTTGTACATCGCCTGGAGCGGCGTATCGGTGGTAACGCCCTTGGCGCCGTGGACCTGGATGGCGTCATCGATGACCTTGCAGGCGACGTTCACGACGAAGAACTTGATCATCGAGACCTCAACGCGGGCCTCGTCGCCGGAATCGATCTTCTGCGCGGCCTGCATGGTCAGCAGGCGAGCGGCCTGGATGTTCGTGAGGCCATCGGCGATCCAGTTCTGGATGGTCTGCTTATCGGCGAGCGGGCCGCCGAAGGCTTCGCGGGTGAGGGCGCGTTGGCACATGAGGTCGAAGGCGCGGCTGGCCTGGCCGAGGGCGCGCATGCAGTGGTGGATGCGGCCGGGGCCGAGGCGCTTCTGCGAGAGGCGGAAGCCGGCGCCCTGCGGGCCGAGGATGTTCGTCACAGGGACGCGGACGTTGTCGTAATGGATGACCGGGTGGTTGGAATCTTCTTCGCCCCAGACTTCGACGCGGCGCTCGATCTTGAAGCCGGGTGTATCGGTGGGGACGACGATCTGGCTCATGCGGCTGTGCGCGGGCGCATCCGGGTCGGTAACGCACATGACGATGGCGAAAGCGGCTCCATAGGCGCCGGAGCTGAACCACTTGCGGCCGTTGATGACCCACTCGTCGCCTTCGCGGACGGCGGTGGTCTGGAGGCCGGTGGGGTCGGCGCCGGAGACGGCGGGCTCGGTCATGGAGAAGCAGGAGCGGACATCGCCTGCGACGAGGGGCTTGAGGAAGCGTTCTTTGATCTCGGGAGAACCGAACTGGTGCAGGATCTCGGCGTTGCCAGAATCAGGCGCCTGGGAGCCGAAGGGGCGGGAGGCGACGAGGCTGCGACCGATGATCTCGTTCATGTAGGCGTAGGTGAGGAAGCCGATGCCCATGCCGCCCGCTTCTTTGGGAAGGTGGGGGGCCCAGTAGCCGTTCGCCTTGTTGATCTTCTGGAGCTCCTTGACGAGCGCCTCGGACTCGTCGCTGTGCTTCATCAGCAGGGGCTCGTTCGGGTAGATGTGCTCTTCCATGAACTGCGTGACGTACGCGCGGCGTTGTTTGGTGTCTTCCGAGACCTGCAGGACTCCATCGACCATGGTGGTGTGCCTCCGTTGGGTAATGTGCCATTTGTACGCTATTCGGCCGGGAACCGCGACGCGCGGGGCGCGGGCCATTGGCTGTTGGCCATTAGCCAGGCGCACGCGCACGTGCGGTGCACACCGAGGGTGCGTGCGCCACGGTACATCTCAGCGAGCGGTCCGGGGACGGCCGAAGGGCCGCATTTGGCGTGCCGGGTGGTACCCGACCGACCCGATCCATGGCCCGGGCGGTGGCGTTCTGGCTAACAGCTCCTACAGGCCGTTCTTCGCGATGTGCGCCATATGGCCCATGGTCCGGGCGAGCGCGCCGGGGTCGGAGCGGACGGGGAAGGGCGAGGCGTTGAAATCGGTGACGCCGGCCTCGGCGAGGTGGCGCAGTTGGCGCGTGACGTCGTCCTCGTTTCCGACGATGGCCACGCCGGCGGCGTCGGCGGCGCCTTCGACATCGAGGACGGCGCGGTACGAGGGGAGCTGCCCGTAGATGGCGAAGAGCTCCGACGCGGCGGCGCGCGCGCCATCGGGGTCGTTGGTGACGGCGACGGGGAAGCCGGAAACGATGCGTGGCGCGGGGCGGCCGGCCTCGGCGGCGGCCTTCGTGATAATGGGCACGGCGGTGTCCTCGAGGTATTTCGGGCCGCCCATCCAGGTGGCGGTGCCATCAGCGAGGGAGCCGGCGAGCTTCAGCATCTGCGGGCCAAGAGCCGCGACGATAACCGGCGGCTTGGTGGCGCCCGGGACCGCCGTCTGGAAGGCGACGCGATACTGCTCTCCCTGGAAGCGCGTGGGCTCGCCGGTGAGGGCGCGCATGAGAATGGTGAGGTATTCGCGTGTGTGGCGGATGGGCTTCGAGTAGTCCAGCCCGAACATGTCTTCGATCACGATGCGATGGCTGAGGCCGATGCCGAGGGTGAAGCGCCCGTTGGTGGCGGCGGCGGCGGTGAGCGCCTGTTGCGCGAGCGCTGCAGGGTGGCGGGGGTAGGTGGGGACGACGAACGTACCGAGCTCGATCGTGCTCGTGACGTTGCCGGCGAGGGCGAGCAGCGTGATGGCGTCGTAGCTGAAGATGTTGGGGATCCAGACAGCAGCGAAGCCATCGGCTTCGGCGCGCTGGATCTTGGGGAGCACTTCGGCGAGCGTGCCGGACGTGTCGATGCCGATGCCAATCTTCATGGGTGGCCTCCGGGATGATATGAGGCGCACTGTACGGGCGGGGCAGGGCATTGGCTATCGGGCAGGGGTAGTGGCCGAATGCCCCACCAGTGGCGGCGAGCGGCGCGATTCAGGCGGCGCGGAAAGCGTTGAGCTTGGAGGCGAGCGCTGTGGTGGTGAAAGGCTTTTCGAGGAAGTCGTCCGGGTGGTCGGCGGCGGCGAGGCGGCTGAGGATGTCCTCTTCGCAGTAGCCGCTCATCATAATCACGGGCACGCCGGGGCGGATTTCGCGGAGGGCGCGCAGCGTGGCTTCGCCATCGGGGGGCGGCATGGTCACATCGAGAAGCACGAGCGAGTAGCGGTGGGGCGCCGAGCGGAAGAGCGCGACGGCTTCGTCTCCGCTCTCTACGGCCAGTGGCGTGAATCCGAGCGTCGCCAGCAGGCGGCAGAGCACGCGCCGCACGATCTCTTCGTCATCCACCACGAGGACCTGCCTGCCCATGCTCCAACCCCTCAGTCGCGGCTATCGCTCCTATAAGTATTACGGCAAATCGGATGGGACGCGTTAGGGGAGATGCCTGATCCCGGGCGAGAGAGTCCTGATGGGCTGAGGGGCTGAGGGACTGAGGGGCTGAAGGAATGGGAGTCGAGCATCACAGATCGGCACCCGGGTGCGAGTCAGCCGTGTGTATGAGCGCCGCATGCATTGCGCCCCTGGCTGCCAGGTAGCGATCGGTGGCTTTTCGGGCAGGCAAAAGCCCCGCGACGTGGCGGGGCCGCTTCGCTCCGATGCTGGTACGCCCGGGAGGACTCGAACCTCCGACCTTTTGGTCCGCAACCAAACGCGCTATCCACTGCGCTACGGGCGCCTGGGAAACTGGTGCCGAAGGCGAGATTTGAACTCGCACGCCCGTGAAGGACACTACGCCCTGAACGTAGCGCGTCTGCCATTCCGCCACTTCGGCACGAACTCTGAGTATCGCGCGAAAGCGGGACTGGTTCAACCATGGCTTGACAGGCGCTTTGGGCGCGCGGCCGTATGCTTTCGCGAATGCCGCACATCCCGCTGCCCGCCCTGGCGGCGCCCGTCGAGTACCGTCCGTGGCGGCCAAACGCGTGGGTGCTGGTGGTCACGGGCGCGCTCCTGCTCGGGCTCAGCCTGGGATTCGTGGCGAGCCTGTTCATCGATCGGGGGCCGGTTGGCGGCGATGAGTACCACCTCTGGCGCTGGGAGGCGAGCACACTCCTCGACAACGTCTTCGCCCGCGCCGGGATTGGCCCTGACCCGGATGATTCGGAGGGCGAGCGCGCGTTGCTGGCGTACTTCAAGCTCACGAGCGCGCTGCGCGGCGCGGAAGACTCGGCAACGCCGGACGTAACGCTCATCGCCACTATCGAAAACGAGCGTTCGGTGTACGAGAACGACGTCGAACGGCTGCTCGAGCGGTACATCGGGCAGGCGGTGGCGAGCGAGGGGCTGCAGCTCCGGCTGCCGTTGTTCAACGCGATCAAGCTCACCTGGCCCCCGGTCGATTTCGAACTGACAAACCCGCCGCAGCTGCTCGTGCGTTCGCCGCGCGACAAGATCGAGCGCTCCGGGGACACGCTGTTGAAGACGGGCCTTAGCCTCGGGCAAGTGGAGGCCATCGAAAAGAAGACGACGAACGCGAAAACCGTGACGGTGGTGGTGCCGCTCGGCGGGCTGGCGGCCTACCCCGCGATCGTGCGCGACGACCGATCGTACGACTCGCTGCTGGACACGGCCTCGCACGAGTGGGTCCACCATTATCTCGCGTTCTTCCCGCTGGGCGAGCAGTGGGGGAAGGGCGGCGAGGCCGAGACGCTGAACGAAACGACGGCCGAGCTCGCGGGGCGCGAGATCGCGAACGTGGTCCGCAAGCAGCACCCGGTTCAGCTGCCGGCGGATGCGAACGGGGCGGGGCCGCCGGGCCAGCCCGTCGACATCGATTTCACGGCGGAGATGCGGAAACTTCGCCTTGACGTGGACGCGCTGCTGGCGGCGGGCAAGGTGGATGACGCGGAGAAGCTGATGGAGGAGAGGCGCCAGTTCTTCAACGCGCACGGCGTGCCCATCCGGCGGCTGAACCAGGCGTATTTCGCGTTCTACGGGACGTATGCGGCGAGCGCGCAATCATCCAACCCGATTGGCGACAAGGTGGACCAGGTGTGGGCGCTGACGAAAGACGTGGGCGTGTTCCTGCGGGTGATGCGCGGAGTGCGCAACACGGCGGACCTCGACGCGAGCATCGCCGCGTTGCAGACGGCGGCGCCGTAGTGGGACTGGGGCCGGGCGCGAGCGTCCGGCCACGGACAGGCGGTGCTACGCCGGCGTGGGCTGGGCGCCGCGGACGAGACGGCCGGGCAGCTCGCCCGTGTGCTCGCCGTTTTCGAACGTCACAGCGCCTGCCTTGATGGTGTAGCGGTAGCCTTTCGCGCGCTGGAGCAGGCGGCGGCCGCCCGCGGGGAGATCATGGACGATTTGCGGCGGGTAGAGCCCCAGCGCATCGAAATCGATGACGTTCAGGTCCGCCTTGTAGCCGGGCGCCAGCACGCCGCGGTCGAACCAGCCGACGTGGCGGGCGGTGTCCGAGGTCTGGCCTTTGACCACGAATTCGAGCGGCAGGCCGGCGCCGCGCGAGCGGTCGCGGCACCAGTGGGCGATGTTGTAGGTCGGGAAGCTGGCATCGCAGATGGCGCCAACGTGGGCGCCGCCATCGGAAAGGCCGAAGAGCGTGCGGTCGGAGAGCACCATCTCGCGCGCGGCATCGAGGTTGAACTCGGCATAGTTGCCGAATGGCTGGTAGAGGAGCGCGCGGCCCTCGTTGTCGAGGAGAAGGTCGTAGATGAGGCCGGCAGGATCGACGCCATCGCGGCGGGCCTGCGCCGCGATGCTCTCCGAAGGGTCCGGCTCGTAGTTCGGCGGGTCGCCCAGGTTGAAGATCTTGTCGAGCGAGCGGGAGGCAGCGACGGCCGGGGAGGCGCCGATACCCTCGCTGTACTCATCGATGATGCGGGCGCGGAGCTCGGGGTCACGCATGCGGGCGACGCGCTCCGCGAGCGAGAGCTTCGCGATCGAGCGGTAGGCGGGCGTGAGCATGAACGGGTTGAGCGACCCCTGGAGGCCGAGCAGGAGACCGACCGGGCGGGCGCAGACCTGGGCCTTCATATCGACCCCTTCGGCGGCGGCCTGCTCGATCATGCTGAGGATCGAACGCCACTTGTCCGGGGCCTGGTCCGCCTGGAGAAGGCTGACGGAGAGCGGCCGGCCGCACTCTTCGGCGATGCGCCGCATGAGGCCGAATTCGAAATCGATGTCGCGGAAGTCGGAGACGAACTGGAAGACGCCGCGCTTTGCCTCCTTCAGGGCCTGGCCGATGCCGAGGAGCTCCTCCGTGGAGGCGGTGAGGCTGCCGATCTTGGCCCCATCGCGGGAGCGGTGGTTGACCGTGCGGGAGGTGGCGAAGCCGAGGGCGCCGGCCATCAGACCTTCCTTCGTGAGCCGGGCCATCTGCTCGATCTCGCCAGGGCTCGGGTCGGCTTCGTGGTCGGCGCCGCGTTCGCCCATGACATAGGCGCGGAGGGCGGCGTGCGGCACCTGGGCGCCGATGTCGACGGTGTGTGGACGCCGGTCAACTGAATCGAAGTATTCGGGGAGCGACTCCCAGTCCCACGGGAGGCCTTCGGCGAGGGCGCTGCCGGGGATGTCTTCGACGCCTTCCATGAGCGCGATGAGGAAGTCGTGGCGGTCGGGGGCGGCGGGGGCGAAGCCGACGCCGCAGTTGCCCATCACGACCGAGGTGACGCCGTGCCACGAGGATGGGGCGATGAGGCTGTCCCACGTGGCCTGGCCATCGTAGTGCGTGTGGATATCGACGAAGCCGGGCGTGACCAGCAGGCCGGCGGCATCGATCTCGCGGGCGCCGCGGTCTTCGACGGTGCCGACGGCGGAGATCGTGCCGGCATCGATGGCGACGTCGCCGATGAAGCGCGGCGCCCCTGTGCCATCGACGATGGCGCCGTTGCGAATAACCAGGTCGTGCATGTCTGGCCCTCACACCTTGTGTTGTGTTGAGGGCGAGCCTACGCCCGGCGGGGGGAAATTCAAGCCACGTGAATGAAATGCGGGGGGCGCGGGACGGCGCTGCGGACGCGGACCGTTGTACGGGTGGCGGCGGGAGTGCGGATGAGGAATCGTTATCGAACGATCCGGTAGCTCGTCCCTGTGATTTCGACGATGAGGCGTGCGTCGGCGCGGGCCTCCATCCGTTCGTACTCACGCTCAATTTCTTCGATGAACTCTCGCAATCGACTGAGCGCCTGTCACTCGCGACAGCGAAGCGAAATGCGCCCGAGTGCGTTGAACTTGCGGCGGCCGCCTTTGGGAACGCGCTCAACGATCGCGCGGAAGTCCTTATCGATTGTGACGACGACTGCACCCATCGAATCGCCAACCCACGCAATGAAGTCGTCGGGTGTCATTTGTCCGAGCCGCTCGCGTACAAGATCGACGCGGTGGCCCCGCTCGCGGAAGAAGACGGCGACCGAATCCGGGACATTCTCATCGATGAGCAGGCGCATCTGCGCCGGCAAGCGCGTTTACCCGGCCCTGGTTGTCGCGCGTCGTCGCTCGAATTCGATGGCAGCCTCAACGTCCGCAAGTGTCAGACGCGGGTATTCTTTCTGGATTGATGCGCGGTCGTAGCCAGCCTGGTGGAAGTCCCACACCGCGGACGTCGGAATGCGGGTGCCATCGAGCACCCACGCATTGTGCTGGACGAACCGATTCCTTGTGATGTGCGCGACCTGGCCGGGTTCGCGCACGAGCAGCGCTTCCGCGGCATCCGACACCTCGCGTTCCACTTCCACGAGCCGGACCGGCAGCACAACCTGATCGCTCCCGGCCACCGCCCGGTGGCCAATTGGGTCTTCGAACACGACTTGCCTTCCCACAACAAAAAACCGAAGAGTGGCCCACGGCTCTTCGTAGCGCTCATGGAGCCATGCGCCAATACGGCGGAGTTCCTGAAGTGGCAGCCGGTGGCGAAGGTTCGCGACCGTGCGGAGGCCGACGACATCCTCGAAGGAATACATCTGGCGGAAGCACGGGCGGTTCGCCCCCGTGAAGTGTGGACTGAAGAACCCGGTCTTGTCCCAGTACGAAAGCTGGCGGCGGGTCAGCCCGGTCACGCGAGAGACCTGGTCGGGGGTGTAGGCGAATAAGTCGCTCATAGTTCGACGAGACTCCTGAGCGCTATCGTACGCCTGACTAGCCGGCCATCGAAAACGCGCGCGGACGGGGCGAAGCGCTTTGGCTGGGGACGGAGGAGTCGAACCCCCACATACAGATCCAGAATCTGCTGTCCTACCATTAGACGAGTCCCCAGCGCGGGACCCGTAGCGTATCACGGGGCGGCGGGGATGCTCCAGCTTCCCCCGTGGCCGCGCTCCCGCCCGGCGTCCGCGCGCAGCCGGGGCCGGCCCCCTGCCGGTATCCTTGCGCGCCCGCGGCGGGGGAGGCAGGATGCGGCGGCAGGAGGCAGCAGATGGAAACGGGCACGTTCCGCGGGTTCGAAGTGGCGATGCACGAGCCGGGCATCGCGGTTATCACGTTCAATCAGCCGGAGCGGCTGAACGGCACCACGCAAGAGGCCAAGCGCGACCTCGTCGAGACGCTGGCGCAGGCCCAGATGGATGACCGCGTGCGGGTGGTGGTCATCACCGGGTCGGGGAGGGCCTTCTGCGCGGGCGACGACATGAGCGGCCGGCGGCCGCACGAGGCCGAAGGCCTGGTGCCGCCGATCCCGCGCGGCCACGAGAATCCCATCGGGACGTACGAGGGGCTGCGGGTGCTCTCGCAGCCGGTGAATGCGGCGCTGCGAAACCTCGACAAGCTTTCGATCGCGGCGGTCAACGGTATCGCTATCCAGACGGGGCTCTCGATGGCGCTCGCCTGCGACTTCCGGATCGCGTCCGACACGGCGCGCCTGGGGAGCGCGACGTTGCGCTTCGGGTTGCTCCCGGACGAGGGTGGGCAGTTCCTGCTGGTGCAGATGATGGGCGTGGCGAAGACGATGGACTTCCTCATGCGGAAGCGGATCGTGTCGGCGGCGGAAGCGCTGGAGCTGGGCCTGGTGCACGAAGTGGTGCCGGCCGGCCAGTTGATGGAGCGCAGCATGGCGCTCGCGACGGAGCTGGCAAACGGCCCGCAGGTTTCGATGCGGCTCTTGAAGCGTTCGGTGTACAACGCGGCGGAGATGACCTTCGCGCACGCGCTCGACGAAATCGCCGCGAAGACGGCGATCAGCGACCATCACGCGGACAGCCGCGAAGGGGTGGCGGCATTCCGGGAGAAGCGCGAGCCGAAGTTCAACGCGTGGCTGGACGGGCGGTAGGAGCGGTGTCGGCGTGTCGGCGTGTCGGGGTGTCGGCGTGTCGGCGTGTGGGCGTAAAGAAGCGGCCGGAGGACGGCACTGGCGCGGGAAACTCACCCCGGCCGAATGCCTTCGTGTCAACATCTCAGTCACGAAGTGTCTCTAACGTCATAAACCATCGCACTGTATTCCAACATCGTCGTATTGCTGATATGCTTCGCCGGATTCGCTCGAAGCGGGAGCTTCATCATGTTTACAATGCGGCGCGCCGTTGCCTTTCTTGCGCTGAACGGTCTTGCCGGCGTCCTGCTGACCCTGACCATCGCGTTGGCAGGCTCGCACGCCGCATCGACGCTTCCCCGTCGAGCTCTGCTCCCGCTGCTGGCGGCGGATTCCGCCCCGGGCCCGCAGGCCCCGCCCGGCTGCATCGTCCCTCCCACTGGAATGGTCGCCTGGTATCCGCTCGATGAGCTCACGGGCGCGGCCGCCGTGAACGATATCGCTCTGGCACCGAGTTCCACCGTGAACAACGTGGGGACGCCCAGGCCGGGAGGGCTGGTGGGGTCCCCAAATGGACCGAACCCAGTCTCGGGCCAGGTGGGCGGAGCCATGTACTTTCCGGGTACCTACATAGAGGTCGCGCCGCAATCCGACCTGGACTTCGGAACGGGCGATTTCACAATCGACGCCTGGATCAGGCCCGTGACGATTGTGGACGCGAACTTCCTCTCGCTCATTGTCTATAAGGTTGACTCGGCCGGGATCGGGTACGCCCTCTACACACAAGGCAATCAGTCGGGGGGCCGCGAGCTGAAGTTGGTGATGAACGGCACCACCTATACGAGCACTGCCCTGATCACGTCTACCGCCTGGTACCACGTGGCCGTCACGGTAGACCGATCGAGCCTGTCAGGTGCGTTCTACATTGATGGACTACCTGCCGGCACCTTCAATCCAATCGCGGGCAGTATCGACAACACGGCGCCGATGTTGATTGGCGCCAGTTTCCTGCCGGGGCTGCTCTTGCCCAACGTGGGCCGTCACGAGATCACCATTGACGAACTCGAACTCTTCAACCGCGCGCTCACGCAGGCCGAAATCCAGGCCATATTCAATGCCAACACGGCCGGAAAGTGTAAGGATACGCTCCCTCCGAAGGACCCTCTTGCCGACCTCGGCGATGCTCCCGACAGCACCAACAACGCGCCCGGAAGCCCGGCGATGACCGCCTACCTTCCGAGCACGCAGGGCCGGTTCCCGACAGTCTTCAGTTCTAGCCCGCCGGGGCCCAAGCACCTCCAACCAAAGGCAGTCGCGTGGCTCGGCCCGGGCGTCAGCTTCGAAAACGAGGCGGACGTTGGCCCAGACCAGGATCCCACGAACAACATCGTTCCCATCCTCGACCAGGCTGATAAGGACCTCAACGATGACGGCATCGTCTCGCTGCCCGCGCTGCCGACCACCTTTTGCAGCCAGATCCAGTTCACCTACAGCGTGAGCTTCGCGGCCGTCACGACGCAGCCCTTGTACGTCAACGCCTGGTTCGATTTCACTCAGGACGGTGACTGGGAAGATAGCGGAAAGTGCGCCGCGGGGCCGGCGATCACGGGCAGCTTCAATGAATGGGCCGTGCAGGATCAGGTTATTCCGCCCGGCTCGGGGCCGCTCACGCTCACCGTGACCACGCCGCTTTTCACGGCCCAGGCATTCGACCCAACCAAAGACGTGTGGATGCGGATCAGCCTGAGCGACCAACCGGCTGTCGACCCGCCGGGGCCGCCGCAGCCCGACGGGCGGGGCCCGGTGGCCGGGTTCAAGTACGGAGAGACCGAGGATTGGTTGGTCCGGGGCAGTCCTTCGACTCGAATCTGCGGGATCAAGTACAACGACCTCAACGGCAACGGCGCGAAGGATACCGGTGAGCCGGCGCTGCCGGGGTGGACGATAATCCTCACGCCTGGCAGCTTCACGACGACAACGGACGCCAACGGGAGCTATTGTTTCGGCTCGCTCTCACCCGGGACGTACACGGTCTCGGAAGTGGTGCAGGTCGGCTGGACGCCGACTAGCCCGCCGGGCGGGATGACCACTGTGACCGTGCCTCCCTCGGCGACAAACATCGACTTCGGGAACAGGTTCAGCCAGGGCCAATTGTCGGAGATCTGCGGGACGAAATTCAACGATCTGAACGGTAACGGCGTGAAGGACGCGGGCGAACCGGGGCTCGCAGGCTGGACAATAAACCTTTCTCCAGGCAGCTCTACAACGACAACGGACGCCAACGGGAGCTATTGCTTCAGCTCGCTCTCACCCGGGACATACACGGTCTCGGAAGTGGTGCAGGTTGGCTGGACGCCGACTAGCCCGCCGGGCGGGATGACCACTGTGACCGTGCCTCCCTCGGCGACAAACATCGACTTCGGGAACAGGTTCAGCCAGGGCCAATTGTCGGAGATCTGCGGGACGAAATTCAACGATCTGAACGGCAACGGCGTGAAGGACGCGGGCGAACCGGGGCTCGCAGGCTGGACAATAAGCCTTTCTCCGGGCAGCTCTACAACGACAACCGGCGCCAATGGGTCGTATTGTTTCGGTGCGATCCCGGCGGGGACCTATACCGTATCCGAGGTGCTCATGCCGGGGTGGACGCAAACCCTCCCCGCAGGCCCCGGCACGTACACCGTGACGATCCCCCCTGCAACCACGAACCTCAACTTCGGGAACTGTCGCCCGGTGCCGGGAGCGACCTGTTTGGCGCCCTGATCTGGCGCAAGCTGCCAGGGTGCGAGGCCTGGCCGCGGGCGGGCAGGCAAGATCAGCCTCACCGTCAGTTTCGTAGCAGCAAGCGCATGGCAACGGGCACGCTAGCGGCGGAACACCGGCGGGCGCTTTTCGAAGAACGCGGCGATGGCTTCCTTGTGTTCGGGCGAGGCGTAGGCCTTCTGCAGCGCTTCGCCTTCACGCCGCATCGCGAGCTTCGTATCGGACTGGGTGCCGTTTACGCGCAGGAGCTCGCGGATCATGACCATCGACGGGGCGGAGTTGTTGGCGAGCTGCTCCCCGAGCTCAAGCGCGCGGTCGAGGAGCTTATCGCCTGGCACGACTTCGCTGATCAGGCCCGCTTCGCGCGCTTCGGCGGCAGGGACGAGGCGGCCGGTGAGGCACCATTCGAGCGCGCGCGCGGAGCCGATCATCTGCGGGAGGAGGGCGGAACTGGCAAGTTCGGGGACAAGCCCCATGCGGACGAAAAACATGCCGAACTTCGCCTGCTCGCTGGCGATGCGGATATCCATCGGCAACACCTGCGTGACGCCGATACCAACGGCGGTGCCATTGATCGCGGCGATGGTCGGCTTGGGCAGGTTGCGAAGGTACGTGACCCAGTCGTTCTCGCCGGTAGCGGCCTCGGGTTCGCGATCAGGTTCGCCGCGCTCGCGTTTCTGGGCGCGCGCCTGGAATTCGCCGCCGATATCGGCGCCGGCGCAGAAGGCGCGGCCTGCACCTGTCACGACGACGGCGGCGATGCTCGGCTCGGCCATGCAGTGGTCGATGGCGGAGCGCATCTCGACCATCATGTGCGACGTCCATGCGTTCAGCTTCTCGGGGCGATTGAGGGTGATGAGGCCGACGCTGCCGCGCTGCTCGAAGAGGATCTGTTCGTAACCCATTGCTGCTGTCTCCACGAATGCTGGTGGGGCGAGCTTACACGAACGGGTTGGGATTCACGATTCACGATTCAGTACAGCGCCGCGCCGGCTCGCGGATCTCGTGTCTGAAGGATCGAGCGCGGTTAGCGCTGCCAGGCGCGTTGCATGTCTTCGATGGCCTGGTCGCCGACGGTTGGGTCGACAGGCACGCCTTCGCGGCTGAGTTCGCCCAACACGACGCGCGGGATTTCCCGGTTGAGTTGCATGATGAGCGGCGTCATGTCCTCGAGGTTGCGCTGTGCGACCGTCGCCACCTGTTGCTCGCCCAGGCCGAGCGCGGTGGTATGCAGCATGGTGTTGCTGACGGCGCAGAGGTTCAGCGCCGCGTAGTCGTCACGCAGCATGCGGGAGACGGGCTCGCCGCGGCTGCGGTCGAACAGCCCCGTGACCATGCCGGTGACGGATGTGACGGCGGATTTCACGGCCGATTGGCCTGCGCCGCCGAGATCCTCGGCGCAGCCTTCGAGGCTTGCCATCTGAGCGGAAGTGGTGGTGAGCATGGTGTTGATGATCCCGCGCGCGCCGGGGAACTCCTCGACTTCCGGGCTTTCGGCCTGCCGCTGGAGGACCGTGACGAGGTGGTTATCGAGCGCTATCAGGTCGCTGAGGTGCTGGCGAAGCTCCGGCGATTTCGCCGAGCCATCGATGCCGTCTTCGGAGCCGCCGCCGTGGCGCATGGCGCGGGCGGCGAGGAACCCGGCTGCACCGGCGCCGGCGACACCGGCTGCCACAACTTTCGTTTTCATGGGGACAGTCCTTTCGTGCGGCCGAGCGCGGGCCGCCATCAGCGCTCATGCTACGCAGGCGCGCATTCAAGAACCGTGCCGATCGGACGTGGGGAGTTACAGCGCGCTATCGGGCAGCGATGGCCTGCGGGCGCTGGCCGCGCCACATCCACACCGCCGACTCGCGGCGGGCGGTGTCGCGAAGCCGGGCAATCTCGTCGAGCAGCCGCTCGCGCTCGACCTGGAGGTCGCGGACGTGGTCTCGCAGGGTGACGACGAGCAGGTCGACCTCGGTGTAGCGCGCCTGCGCTTCGCGGCGAAGCCGGCCGGCTTCGCCGGCGAGGGCGTGGCGCCTGGGCGCGGGGACCACCCCGCCGGTGCTCATGCCTCCTCCACCTGGGCAGGCGGAAGCGACGGGGCCGGCACGGCGGCGACACCGGGCGCCTGGCCACTGGCGCGCAGCGCGCGGGGCTGCGCCGGGGCGGCGACGGGCCGGGTGTTGTCGCGGTGGTGGCGCAGGTCGTCGATGTTCGCGTGCAAGGCCTCGATGACGTCGTCGAGCGTTTCCATGCGGCCGCGGAACCAGGCGCGATCCTGCTTCAGGTCGCGGACACGGCCACGGAGGGAATCGGTTTCGTCCTTCAGCTTCGCGACCTTCCGTTCCAGGCGGCGGTTCGATTCGTAGGTTGCGATGAGCGCGCGGATGAGCATCGCCGGCGGGAGCGCAGTGGCGGCTCCGGGGTTCGCGGCGATCGCATCGAGGTCCACGGCCGTCAGGTCTTCGGGGACGGCGCGCAGCGCTTCGAATGTCTCGCGGAGTTCGGCCATCTCGCCACGCACCTGGCGGACGAGGCGCTCGGCGCGGACATCGCCGCTGCCATACTGGGAACGCTGAGTCGAGGCAGCGAGGCGGTTGGCGATCGAAGGCGGGACGGCGTGGGCGGCGGCCGGAGCCGGAGCCGGTGCGGTGGGCCTGGCAGGCGCGGACGCCTCGGCGACGGCTACGGCTGATTCGGATGCGGAGCCGCCGGACTCCAGCCGCGCGGCCGGAATGAGATGCTGGTTGCTTCGAAGCCGGAACCGCACGATCGGCACTCCTCGGTGGGGCGGATTCTACGCCGGCCGCCGCCAATGGCGGTGGAGCGGGCGTGGCTGGCGCGCCATCGCCGGCGAAGGTTCACGTTCGACCGCCGGTTCTGTCACGCAAGATCATCGGCAGGGGAGCCAATGGCCATTAGCTATTGGCCATTAGCCATTGGCCGGAAAGCGGCCCTCTGCGGCTGCGCCGCCCTTGGCCGTGATCAACGCTCAGCGCGGCCGGCCCGGATCGGGCGAGCTCGGGGCGAGCTGACGCGATCACACCCGGCGGCATCGCCGCCGGACACGGGCGCCGACCAATGGCTAAAGGCCAATCGCCCCCTAGAACACTGCCACCGGGTTCACGGGCGAGCCGGTGCCGCCACGGATATTGAGCGGGTTCACGGTGAGCAGGAACTCCCAGCGGTTCTCCTCGGCGCAGGCGGCGGCAAGGGGTTCGAGACGGGCATTGTCCAGCAGCGGCAGGCCCATGAAGACGATCGCGAGGACGTGTACCGGGCCGCCTGCGCGTGGCGGGTTTTCGAAGAGGTCGTAGCCGGACGGGCGGGCATCGAGCTGATCCCAGCCGAGAAGGGCAGCGTCGTGCTTTTTCAGGACCGGGCAGACGTCGGCGTGGAGGCCGGCGGCCGGCGGGCGGCCGGGAGTGGCGTCCGGGTTGGCAGCGTAAAACGCGGCACGGCCGCTGTAGACGAGCACGGCGTCACCGGGCTCAAGCGGCGACCCCTGCTTCTCGGCGGCGGCTTCGATCTCCCAGCCGCGCACCGGCTGGTCGATGGTTACGTGGCTGACGCCGCGGAAGCGAGGGATATCGATGAGCACGCCGCGGGTGGTGATGCCGTTGGCCCAGGCGTCGACGGCGCCCGACTTCGCGCCGATGGTTGTGACGTCGGTGACGGGCTTGCCGTTCCACATCTTGTCTTCCCAGAAGATGTGGCAGAGGGCGTCCATGTGGGTGGTGGCGTAGCCGTGGAAAAGGATCCCGATGTAGTCGACGGCGTAATCGGGGCCGGTGCGGAGGAAGTGCTGGGCGGGGTTCCAGTTGCCGGGCCCGCCAACGGTGTTCCAGGCATAGGCGAGCGACACGGCGCGGCCCGATTTCACAAGGCCCGCGGCCGCGCGACGCTTTTCGGGTGTGATGAGATTTATGGTGCCGGCGCTGTCTTCGGCGCCCCAGCGGCCCCAGTTGCTGCAGATATCGAAGTAGGTGCGGACTTCGCCCTCGGTTGGGATGGGATGGTCGGCCATTCGGCGCCTCCAGAGATGGTCGGCGCATTCTAGCGCGATCCGCGATTCACGATTCACGATCCAGGGAAGTGCAGACCACGGCCTGCGGGCTCACGGAAGTTCGGCGGGGATGTCTTCCTCGGAGGCGCCGGCCGGCAGTTCGGGTTCGTCGTCTTCGAGCCACTCGATCTCGCCAGCTTCGGCGCGGGCCGCATCGGGGCATTGCGGGCGCCATTCGCAGAAGCCACAGGCGCCGCTCGGGGTGGCTTCGAATTCAGTGGTCTCCTGGATGCGGCGGGCGATCCCGACGAAGCGGCGGATGGTGGCAACGGCATCGGAGCGGCGCAGGGCGCGGATGCGCCGGCGGCCGTTGCGCAGGTTCCAGGCGATGGCCGTGACTTCGGCGGCGGCGGGGAGCTGCTTCGTCACGCGCACGACCACGTGGCCGAGGTCGAGCTGCGCATCAACGATCTCGTCCATATCCCAGCGGCCGGTCTTCCAATCGATGACCTGCCAGGCCAGGGGTCCGAGGCGGTCGGCGCGGTCGATGCGGGCCTGGAGGGTGACGCCATCGCCCGGGCGGGCGATCCAGGTATCGAGCTCGGCCCAGCTGCGCTGGGCGATGATGGTGTCGTGGGCCTGGCAGCCGTTTTCGAACATCTGGAAGGCAGCGGCGTAGGCTTCGGTGCCCGGTCCGGCGCATTCGTGGGCGGGCATGCGCAGGTACGCATCGAGCTCGTTGCGGCCGTCATCGGCGTCGCCGGTCTGGCAAAGGAACTTCATAGCCCGGTGGACGCCGGTGCCGATCACCCCCGGCGGTGTGGGCGGCGGCGGTGCCGGCGGCTCGAGGCCGCTGACGTGCCGGTACCAGTACTGCTTGCGGCAGCGGTCAAAGCTCTGGACTTTGCTGTGCGAGATGCGAAAGAGGCCGCCCATCGCGCGCAAGCATAGGGCATGGGGGCGGGGACCGCAGAGGCGCGGAGGACACGCTATTGCCTGGCGTGGGAATTTCCGGGGCCACTCCGATCGAGAGGGACGGTGGCGCCTGGGATACAATGCAGCGGTCCCCTTCCACAGCCGTATTCGCACCGCCGTTCTGCCCACCGAGTAGCAAGGACCGCTACCCTGGAAGATTTCAATCTCCTGAACAACATTGCGATCGCGCTCGCCCTGGCGTTCGGCGGCGGCATTGGCGCGCGGGCGCTAGGGCTCTCGCCCGTGGTGGGATACCTCGCGGCGGGCGTCGCGATCAGCCCGTTCACGCCGGGCTATGAAGCGAACACAGAGGCGCTGCGCCAGCTGGCTGAACTGGGCGTCATCTTCTTGATGTTCGGAGTGGGCCTGCACTTCAACGTGCGCGACCTCCTCGCGGTGAAGGCAATCGCCATCCCGGGTGCGGTCGCCCAGATCTCGCTGGCGACGGGAGTCGGCACGGCCATCGGCCTCGGCTTCGGGCTTGAGCTGCGGCAGGCGATTGTGCTGGGCCTCGCGATCAGCATCGCCAGCACGGTGGTCCTCATCCGTTCCCTGGAGGAGCGGGGACTCGTCGAATCGATCCACGGGCGCGTGGCGATCGCGTGGCTCATCGTCCAGGACATCGCAACGGTGCTCTTCCTGGTGCTGCTGCCGGCGTTGGCGCCGGACGCAGGCGGCAACGTGCTGCGCGAGACGGCGCTCGCCATAAGCAAGGCGATACTGTTCATCGGCGTGTTGCTCGTCGTCGGTTCGCGTGCGGTGCCGTGGTTGCTGGTGTGGGTCGCGCGCACCGGGTCACGAGAGCTGTTCATCCTCGCGGTGGTGGCGGGGGCGCTCGGGATCGCGACGGGGGCCGCCGCTTTCGGCCTGTCGGTCGCGCTCGGGGCGTTCGTGGCTGGTGTCGTCATAAGCGAGACGGAAACGAGCCACCAGGCCGCTGCCGACGTAATCCCGTTGCGCGAGGCGTTCGCGGTCCTGTTCTTTGTCTCGGTGGGGATGCTGCTGGACCCGGGCGTCGTCTGGGACCACATCGGGCTGTTGGCAGCAGTGCTCGTGGCGGTGCTTTTCGTGAACGCGGCCATCGCATTTGTGGTGGCAGCCTGCTTCCACTATCCCGGGCGAACGGCGCTGGTCGTTGGGGCCGGGCTGGCGCAGCTCGGCGAATTCTCGTTCATCATCGCCGACCAGGGCCTCAGCCTGAATCTAATGACGCCTGCGACCTACAACGTCGTACTAGCGGTTGCGGCGATTTCGATCACGCTGAATCCGCTGGCGTTCTGGTCGATCGCGTGGCTGGAACGGACCCTGCGGCGGACGGGGCCGCTGTGGCGGCTCATCGACCGGCAGGGATCGCTGCCCGGGGCGGCCATGCCGGTTTCCGGGCACGCGGTTATCGTGGGCTACGGTCGCGTGGGAGAACTGACGGGCCACGCGCTGGCCCAACTGGGCGTCGCATTCGGTGTCATCGAAGCGGATATCCGGCTCGCGCGGCGGCTCACCGCGGCCTCTATCCCCACCATCTGGGGCGACGCGGCAAGCACCGAGGTACTGTCGCTGGCGGGGATGGCTGGCGCGCGGCTCGTCGTCGTGGCCGTCCCGGATGAGAACACGGCGCTGCTCGTGATCGCGAACACGCGCAAGCTCAACCCCGCGGTGCCTATCATCGTCCGTGCGAAGCACGCCACCGATGCACCGCTGATGCGGTCGCTGGGGGCGAACGAGATCGTGGTGCCGGAATATGAAGGGGGCCTCGAGATGATGCGCCAGGCGTTGCTTGTCCTCGGCTACGAACCCGAGGAGACGCTCCATTTCACGCGCGCGGTGCGGGATATCCATTACAACGATCCGCTGCATGCGACCGGGGATTGACAGCGGGCAGCGTATTGAGACGGCTGAGGGTGTGCGGGCATCTCGCATTTGGTTTGGATTACAGGGCGCGGTGACTTGGGCGGCCGCTCTCGAGCAGCCGACTCGGCGCCTGACGCATTCGCACTCGCCGCTCCGTCACCGCTAATGGTCCAGAAGGCCGTACGCACCGGCGGCTCGGGCGACTGGCCCCTACGGTTGGGCCATCTGAGAGACGCGGAGGGGGAAGGTAGCGAGCACTTCGTAGATGGCGCCCTGCGTGGTCAGGCGGCTGCGCATGAGGGAGACCTGCGTCGTGCGCCAGCCGGTCGGCGGCACGTCCATCTTGCCGACCGCGACCTCGATCTCGGCGCGCTGGCGCGTAGGGATCTCGTCGCGGACGCGGCCGAGGGTGAGGTGGGGGCGAAAGGGCCGGCGCTCGGGTTCGAAGCCGACCACGGCGAGCGCCGCATTGACCGCGCGGACGAGTGCTTCGAGCCGGAGCACGTCGCCCGCGATACCGACCCACATCAGGCGGAGGCCTTCGCGGCCGCCGAAGGTGCCGATGTTGGAGTATTCGAGCTCGAATGGGGAGTGCCCGACGACGGCTTCCTGAATAGCGAGCTTCACCGCAGGGAGCTGCTTGACGTGGACTTCACCGAGAAACTTCAGCGTGACGTGGACGCCATCGGGGCGGATCCAGCGCACGGCATTCCCGCTCCTGGACTTCAGCGTCTCGATGATGCCGCCGATGGTCTCGCGCGCATCCTCCGGGACTTCACAGGCCACGAACAGCCTGACGTGATCGGTTGGGGTATTCATTGGTCGTGTTAATCCGCAAACAAGGTTGCCGCGTTATCGCCACACACTGCCTGCGCGATGCCGTCGGGGAGCAGCGCGCGAAGGCGCTGCAGCTGGCGGCTGGGCGAAAGCAGCGGGTAATCAGATCCGAAGAGCACACGCCCCGTCCCCGCCAAGTCAACGGCGCGTGCAACGCTGTGTTCATCATACAGCAGCGAAGCGGCCGCCGTATCGAACCAGACGTTGGCGAGCGCTGCGCGAATTTCCGGCATCTGAAGGTAGAAGGGGAGCCCGCCGCCGAGGTGGGCGGCGATCATCCGCGTCGCGGGATGCACACTGGCGAGCTGGCAGAGCTCAGCCGGCGATATGCCGCCGTGCTTGCCGGGGTACGTGTGCCCGACGGGTTCGCTCACGTGCCAGAGGAGGACGGCGCCCGCGGCGCCCGCGAGATCGCAGAGACCGTGGCCGGCGGCCCCGAGCGGGTCCCAGCGCTGGTTGTGCGGGCGCAACTCGCCGAATCCGCGCGCACCGGCGGCCAGCGCCTCCTCGGCAACGCGCCGCCAGGAATCATCGGCGAGGTTGATTGTCGCCAGCGGGATGATGCGCCGGGGCGCTTCACGCATGGCGGCGAGGAGGCAGGCGTTCTGCTCACCGATGTCCGCGGCCGCGGTGAAGGCGAAGCCCGCGGCCACGGCGCGTTCGACCCCGGCCGCGTCCATCGCGGCGAGCAGCTCCGCCGGCGTGGCGATCGCGGCCTTCGGGTGGGCGTACATCTCGGCGAACGCGGCATCGCGGGCGCAAAGCTCCCCGCGAGCCTCTGCCTGCGCCGCCGCGAACACGTGCGTGTGGGAATCGATCGTGGGCACGCACGGAGCCTACGCGCGGAGGGGGCGATGGGCGACGGCGGCCGCCAAGGGCATCTCGCGGCGATCTGGACATGCGCTGAAGACCGGGTAATCTTGCGCGGCCGGCGCCAGGCCGGCGGGAGACGACGGAGGCGAATCGATGGCGTTTGCACAGGTGCGCGACACGACCCTGTTCTACACGGATGAAGGCAGCGGGCAGCCCCTGCTACTGGTCCACGGCTGGACGTGCGATTCGCACGACTGGAGCTGGCAGATCCCGGCGTTCCTGGGGGCCGGGTACCGCGTGATTGCGGTGGACCTGCGCGGGCACGGGCGTTCTCAGGAAACGGAGGAGGGGTATACGCCGCGAGAATTCGCGGCTGACCTGGCGGCGCTTTTGCGGCAGCTCACCGCCACGCCCGCGGTGGTTATCGGGCACTCGCTTGGCGGTGCGGTCGCCGTGGCAATGGCCGTGGCGGACGCGGACATCGTGCGCGCCATCGTCCCGGTGGACGCGGCGTACGGGAACGGCGCGGAGACGAAGGCGCTCGTGGACCAGCTGATGCCGGCGCTGCTGGCGCCGGACGGCAAGGAAGTCGCGAAGGGCCTGTTCTTGCAGATGTTCTACCCGGCCGCATCGCCGCTGAACCTGCGGACCTGGCATGCGCGGCGCCTCGAGGGCCTTTCGCACGCGGTGGTGGCGAAGACGTTCCAGGGACTCGTGGACCCGGGACAGTTCATGTTCAACCCGGAATCGGAGGAGGTGCTGCGCAAGGTGAGATGTCCAGCGCTGAGCTTCCGCGCCGGCCGGGACGACCCGCAGGCGATGGCCGCGTGGGAGGCGTCGGTCCTCGCGCACCCGAAGTCGCGTGCGGTGGGCTGGGAGGGTTCGGGACACTTCCTGCACCAGGAGCGGCCTGCGGAGTTCAACGCGCTCGTGCTCGACTGGCTGGCCGGGCTGGACGATTAGCGCGATGGCCGCTGTGGAGGAACCGAAGCAGGGCATCTCCGCAAAGCCGCGAAACGCGATCGTGATCCTGCTCGACAGCCTGAACCGGCACATGCTTGGTGCGTACGGCGGGCGGGAGTTCGCGACACCCAATCTTGACGCGTTCGCACAACGGGCGCTGCGCTTCGAGAAACATTACTCGGGGTCGCTGCCGTGCATGCCGGCGCGGCACGACATCCTCTGCGGCGCGCTCGATTTCCTGTGGAAGCCCTGGGGTTCGATCGAGCTGTGGGAGCAGCCCCTGACGGCGTACCTGCGCGACGCGGGCGTGGTCACGAAGCTCATTTCCGACCACCCCCACCTGTTCGAGACTGGCGGCGAAAACTACCACACGGACTTCAGCGCGTGGGAATACGAACGCGGCCACGAGAACGACCCGTGGAAGACGCGCCCGGACCCGAGTTGGGTGGGGGCGCCGGCGTGGGACGCCGCCGGCAATCTCGTGCAATCGACGCGCAACTACGAGTTGAACCGCGGCTATTTCCGTGGCGAAGAGGACTTTCCTGGTCCGCGCACGATGGCCGCGGCGGCGCGCTGGATCGAGGATTCGGCCCCGGCACACGACGGCTTCCTGCTGTTCGTCGACGAATTCGACCCGCACGAGCCGTTCGATACGCCCGAGCCGTACGCCTCGTTGTACGACGGCAGCTGGCAGGGGCCGCACCTCATCTGGCCGCCCTACGCGGTCGGGGCGCGGCGCCGGGGCATCATGGACGAACGCCAGGCGCGGCAGGTGCGCGCCTGCTACGGCGGCAAGCTGACGATGATCGACCATTGGTTCGGGAGGCTTGTGGCGGCGATCGAGCGGCAAGGGCTCTGGGAGACGACGGCCGTCATCGTCTGCACCGACCACGGCCACTACCTCGGCGAGAAGGACATCTGGGGCAAGCCGGGTGTGCCCATGTACGAGCCGCTCGGGCACATCCCGCTGATGGTGGCGTGGCCCGGCCGGCCGGCAGGCACGACCGACGCCCTGAGCACGAACGTGGACATCTTCGCCACCCTGGCAGACCTTTTTGGCGTGACGCCGGAGCATCGCACCCACGGGCGTTCGCTGATCCCGGTGATCACGGGCGAGCGGCAGTCGGTGCGCGACTGGGCGCTGGCGGGGGTCTGGGGCCGGGAGGTGCACCTCATCGATGCGACGCACAAGTACGCCCGCGCGCCAGAAGGTGAAAATGCACCACTATCGATGTGGTCGAACCGCTGGTCCTCGATGCCGATCCACCATGCGCGGCACGGCTACCGGTTCCCGGTCCCGGACGAGCGGGCGTGGCTCGACCGCATGCCCGGATCGCGCATCCCGGTCATCCGCCAGCCGTTCGCCGCCGGCGACAACGTGCCGTACTGGGCGATCGCACGTTTCAGCGGCAATCACCTGTACGACCTGACGCTCGACCCCGGCGAGGAAGAGAACCGCCGCGGCGAACGCGCCGAAGCCGAGGCCGCGGACAAGCTCCGGCAGGCGCTGAAGGAAGTGGAGGCGCCCGGCGACCAGTTCGTGCGCCTCGGGATGCAGTAAACCGGCCGGGCTCAGCCCGCTATGTCTGCGGTGTCGGGCTGGTAGAAGCCGGCGAGCTCCGCTTCGAGGTCGACCTCGCGTTCGGCGGCGTGGCGTTCGGCGCGCTGTTTGACCCCGATGAGCCAACGGCGCGTCATGATGAACGCGGCGGGGCGCAGCCCGAGCAACGTGAAGCGGGAGCGCCAGCCCGGCGGCAGCGCGCCGAGGTTACGGGAGACGAAGCGCGTGGTGCCATTGCGTTGCGGGTAGAGCGCCATCTGCCAGGTCCACTGCATGCCCTCGCTGCCGCCAAGCACGAGCGAACGGCCATCCTCAACGGCATAGACGGGGAAATCGGCGCCCTTGCCGATGGGGATGGTATCGCCCGCCTCGAGATGCTGAAATTCGGGGAGGATGCGGTCGCTGCTCGGGCCATCAAGGAAGCCGAAAAGGCGGTCGAGGAAGTCGTAGCTGTAGAGGCCGCCACGGCCGTTGCCCATCTGCACGAGCCAGGGCCAGATGTCGGCGGGCTGGGCATCGATGGTGATGGCGCGCGTAACCGCGTAGCCGGGCGCCGCGACGCATTCGTCACCGGGCATGGGGCGGGCGGTCTCCTCCGCGGTCGCCGCGCAAACCGAACCCCAGCGGCGCAAACCGGCGACTGCAGCGCCGGCCCCGGCGGCAATCGCGGCGATGGTTAGGAATGGGCGCATGGGCGCACCTCCGTGGAGTTATTCGTCAGTGGCCAGCATGGACGCCAACCGCGCCGGGGTCGGCGGGCCAATGGGCCCCCTGGAGGGGTACAGAAGGTCGTTTCGGGCCAAGGCCGGAGGGGGGTCTACCGTGATTGCGCCCAGGTGGCGGCGAGCGTTTCGAGGAGCGCCGCCGCGTCGCGCATCACGGTCCCGGCGTCGGGTTCGAGGGCCGCGAGCGTGAGGACGGAGGCGGACGCCGTGTCGGCGCGGCCAGCGAAGACGACGCACGGTTTGCCGTTCGTGCGAGCAAGTTCGAGCACCCGGCCAGTGACTTTGCCCCGGCGCGACTGGCTATCGAAGCTGCCCTCACCCGTGATGACGAGGTCGGCAGCGGCGAGGCGGGCGGGGAGGTTGGTGGCTTCGGCGATGATGTCGAAGCCGCTTTCGATGCGCGCGCCGAGAAACGCGACGAGGCCGGCGGCGAGGCCGCCGGCGGCGCCCGCGCCGGGCACGCGGTCCACATCGCGGCCGAGCGAACGTTTGAGGACCATGGCGTAGCGGGTGAGCGCCGCATCGAGCTGGTCCACCTGCGCCGGCGATGCGCCCTTCTGTGGGCCGTACGTCACCGACGCCCCGTCCGGGCCCGTGAGCGGGTTCGTGACATCTGTCGCCACCACGATTTCGACGCCGGAAAGGGAGGCGGGCGGCCGCCAATCGATGCGGGCGAGGTCCGCGAGCGCGGCGCCGCCCGGCGGGAGCGCGCGGCCGGCGCCGTCGCTGAGGAGCGCTCCGAGCGCGCGAGCCATCCCCGCGCCTCCGTCGTTGGTCGCACTGCCACCGACGCCGACGATGAGCCGCCGCGGGTGGAGCGCGAGCGCGGCGGCGATCAGCTCGCCGACGCCGGCTGTATCGGCGCGCAGCGGGTCGAGCTCGGAGTCCTGGAGGTGCATAAGGCCGTTCGCCTGAGCGGCTTCGACGACGGCGGTGCGGGAATCACGCAGGGTGATGAAGCGCCCCAGGACACGGCGGCCAAGGGCGTCGTGGACGGCGGCTGCGTGGGAATCGGCGGGGACGGCCCGCCGGAGGGCATCGATGAACCCGGGACCGCCATCGGAGAGCGGCAGGCGGTCGATCTGCCAGCCGGGGTGCACGCGAAGGAGCCCGGCGGCGATCGCGTCGGCCGCATCCTCAGCGGCCAGGCTGCCCTTGAACTCCTGGGGCGCGACGAGGATGCGCACGGTCAGGCGCGGCTGGCCGCGGCGGCGGCAGCGAACAGGAGCTCGCTGAGGGGCGCGAGCAGCGCGCTTGGAGCGGCAAGCCGCGCACCGTCGAGCTCACCGCCCGCGAGCTGCGCCGTAACGCCGCCAGCCTCTTCGACGATGAGCGCACCGGCGGCATAGTCCCAGAGTTGCACGCCCCGTTCGTAATAGGCATCGAGGCGGCCGCAGGCGACCCAACAGTGGTCGAGCGCGGCCGAGCCCCCGCGGCGGATATCGCGGACGCGGGGCACCACGTGGGCGAGGACGTTGACCTGCGATGTCCGGCGCTCGGCGGAGTAGCCGAAGCCGGTACCGATGAGCGCGCGGGCGAGGTCGCTGGCGGTGGAAACGTGGATGCGAGTGGCATCGAGGAACGCACCCCCGCCACGCGCGGCCCAGAAGCACTCGTCGTGGACGGCGTCATATACCGCGCCGGCGACGACGGCGCCGTCCAGTTCCGCCGCGACCGAAACGCTAAACGCCGGGAAGCCGTACAGGAAGTTCGTGGTGCCGTCGAGGGGGTCGATGATCCAGCGGACGCCGGACTGGCTTTCGCGTCCGCCGCCCTCCTCCCCGAGAATCCCATCGCCGGGCCGCGCCGCGAGGATGCGTCCGATAATCAGCGCTTCGGACTCGCGGTCCACCTCGGTGACCATATCGGTAGCGGTGGACTTGGTTTCGATCTGCCGGCGCACCTGCCCGGCACTGGAACGGACAAAGCCGCCGGCTTCGAGCGCGACTGCTTTCGCAAGCGTGAGGAGTTCGATCGGCGTTGGCTGTGGCACGACCGGAGCGTAAACGATCCGTGACCCAGGCGGCGGCAACTCTGCACTCTCTCAGGGCCCGAGGATGTCGGCGAGGTGGGCGCGGACGTGGTCAACGGCGACTTCGCGGAAGACCTGGGCGAGCGGCCCGCTGCGGCCCCCGGAGGACGTGAGCGGGGTTGCGAGCAGGCCATCATCGGCTGCTTCGATGGCGGCGATGGTCTGTGCGCGATTCGCCGCGAATTCGTTGACGAGATCATCGATGCTGGCGTTCGCGCGTTTCTCGACCTGGCGGGCGTTATAGCCATCGATGCCGTCACGGATTTCGCGATTGGGCTTGCCATCGGCGGGTTTGGGGCCGGCGACGGCATCGCGGGCGATGTCGATGAGCCGCGGATACGTCCACTCGATCGCGGCCACGTGCGCGAGGATTTGCCTCGCGGTCCAGCCGTGTTCGTAGCGGCCCGAAAGCAGGCTGTTCGCGGGCTGCGCGTGCACCGCCGCGACAAACTCATCGCCCGTCCGGCGAAGCAGCTCGAGCAGCTCCGTTTTCGATGGCGCAAAGGGTTCGGTCACAGGCCCTCCTTCGGCGCCCGTCCACCCGCAACGCGCGTCCGCCCAATAGTGGTCCATGGCGATACCGTTGCAAACGGCCTATGCCGCGCGCGGCTATGCCACAATTCACAGATGAGTACACGGATGGTCTATGCCTTTGCCGGTTTCAGCCGGCGGCCGTCGCGGGGTGAACAGGTGATTGCTTTCTTCGTCCGCTGGGCAATCCTCACGGTGGCCGTGTGGGTCGCGGCGCAGTTGATTAGCGGGATCCACCTCGACGGATGGCGGAGCACGGTCATCGTGGCGCTGATTCTCGGGCTGCTCAATGCGCTCGTGAAGCCGGCCCTGTTCTGGGTCTCGCTCCCGCTGACGGTCCTCACGCTGGGGCTGTTCCTGCTGGTCCTGAACACTGGAATGCTCGCGCTTACCGCCTGGATCGCGGGGAAGTTCGATTCCATCAACTTCACAATCGACGGCTTCTGGGACGCGTTCTGGGGCGCCGTGATCATCTCCGTCGTGTCGTGGGTGCTCGGCTGGTTCATCGACCCCAATAAGGTCGCGCGCGACCTGCGCCGGCCGATTTAGCGCGCGGCCGGCGGCTTATGGTGCGGCGCTGGCGCGGCGATACCGAGGCGGCGGGCGCGCTTGATCTCGGCGGCACGCACGGCTGTCAGCAGGGAGCGGCCGCTGACGCGCATGGCGTGGCGGCGCTTCTCCAGCTTGCGTGCGCGCTGCTCCCAGCGGTCCATCAGTTGGTCCTTTGGCGATCTCCCGCCTGGTCCAGTCTAGCAGCGAGGACGCGGCTCGTTGAGGTTAGGGGGCGCCCACTGCATGATCGAGGCCAACCCGCCGCGTGAAGTTTGGGGTGTGATGGCCGACAATCCGATTCTCGGGCGTCCATTGCTGTCTCGTGTGGGGATGGTCGGCGGGGGGCCAGTGGCGCGGATGACGTACCAGGCCGGCATCGGGCTGGGATTGTCCATGCGCGTGCTGGCCGAACGCCCGGAAGACCCGGCGGCGCTGGCGGCGGCGGGCGTCGAACTCGGCGAGCCGGCCGGCCTTGCGGCGCTGGCACGCTTCGCCGATGGTTGCGACGTGGTGACCTTCGCCCACGAAATGGTAGCGGCCGACCGCCTGGAGCAACTGGTCGCGCGCGGCCATGAGCTTCGGCCCGGCCCGGGCGCGCTGCTGTTTGCACAGGACTTGCGGTACCAGCGGGAGCAGTTTCGCGTGCTCCGGCTGCCCGTGCCCCCGCACGCCCCGGTAGCGGCGATCGCGGATGTTGAAGTGTTCGCCCATAACCACGGGTGGCCAGTGGTGCTCAAGGCAGCGCGCGGCCGCGGCATCTGGATCGCGAGGAACGCAAGCAACGCCGCGGCGGCGTATGCCCAGGCCGGGCCGTCGATGGAGTTGCTCGCCGAGGCATTCGTGCCGATCGAACGGGAGGTGGCCGTGCTCGTGGCCCGCCGGCCGGGCGGCGAGAGCGTGGTGTATCCCGTGGTCGAGACTGTGCGAGTGGACGGCATGTGCCGGGAGGTGGTGGCGCCCGCGGACATCGGCCCGCGGCTGACCTCGCAGGCGCGGGAGCTGGCGCTGCGCATCGCGGGGATCGTCGATGCCGTAGGGATTATGGCGCTGGAGCTGTTCCTCGCTGATGGCGTGCTGCTGATCAACAGGGTGAAGGTGCGGCCGCACAACTCCGGGCACTTCAGCATCGAGGGGTGCGGCACGTCGCAGTTCGAAAACCATCTGCGGGCGGTGCTCGATTGGCCGCTGGGCGATTCACGGTTGACGGCGCCGGCAGTGGTGGCCCTCGCCGTCGTCGGCGACGAATCATTGACTGATCCGCGCCTGAACATCCGCGAGGCGCTGGCCGTGCCCGGCGTGCACGTACACCTTTACGGCAGCGAGCCCGCCGCGGGGCGGTGGCTCGGGCACGTGACCGCGTTGGGGGATGACGCCGCCGAAGTCCGCGCGCGGGTGCATCGGGCGGCGGCGATGCTTCTCGGCGCCAATCGCTAGTATCTACATCTAAACGAAGCGCTGAGGCGCCGGGGGGAGGGCAATCATGGTCGCAGATAAGCCGCTGGTGGGCGTAATCATGGGGAGCGATTCCGACGTGGCCGTGATGCGGGCGGCGATGGAGGCGCTGGCCGAGTTCGGTGTCCCGTGCGAGGTGCGCGTACTCTCGGCGCACCGCACGCCCGGCCTCACGCTGGAATACGCCCAAACCGCGGAGGAGCGCGGACTGCGGGTCATCATCGCGGGAGCGGGCGGGGCGGCTCACCTGGCCGGGATCGTTGCCGCGGGCACGCCACTGCCGGTCATCGGTGTGCCGATCCCACTGCAACACACCGCCGGGCTGGATTCGCTGCTATCGATGGTCCAGATGCCGGCGGGCGTGCCGGTGGCGACGATGGCCATCGGCGGCGCGCGGAATGCCGGGCTCATGGCAGTCCGCATCCTCGGCGCCGGCGACGACAAGTTGCGCCGGCAGATGGCAGAGTTCCAAGCGTCGCTTGCCAGGGCAGTGATGGACAAGGATTCGAACGTGCGGGCGCAGTTTTAGGAAGCCCGGGTCCTGGGCGTTGAGTCCTTGCGGGGACAACAGAAAGCCCCGCGGTTGCGGGGCTGCGGGGCTGCGCGGTGACTGTGGCTCAGGTGGAGACGAGGGCGTTGGAGACGAAGCTATCGGCGCAGCCCGCGCACATCCCATGCGAGATGAGCGGCCCGCCGGGCTGCAGGCACTTGCCACACCACGCGCACACCACGGTGAGACGCGCGTCGGTGAGGTCGAAGCCGTGCCTTCTGCTGACTGTCCCGGTTGCCATGCAGTAATAGTGCGGTGGACGGGCATTGCAGTTCTATGTCCAAAGGCGCATTCCCTGCAAATTCCCTGCAATTTCAGCCCCGATCCGGTTTACGTGGTTGACAGATCAAGTACGGGCTGAGGCGTGGCGACACTTTCCGGCGCCGGAGCCTTCGTACGGCCGGGGCGGCGCCGAGGATGTGACACTGGTACTTCCCAATTCGGATTCGCGTCCCTGGCGACATTTTCCGGCGCTGCGGGCCGGTGGACGGGCATGCCCGGGGGTGGACATCACGGGGTCCGTGGGGCGCCGGCGGGTTAACGGCCCTGTAACGCGCCGCGTGGCTGCGAGTTAACGGCATTTGCGGATCTGCAACACTTTGGCCACCAGAAGTACGCGCCACGTAACGCTCCGGCGGCGATGCTCGAGCCACCGCCGCGACTACGGCACGGAGGATTGGCTATGACCGCAATCAGCGCACTTGGGCTTCGTGAGATCCGCCGCGACCGCGGGGTGATGCACATCGCCGACCGCGAATCGGAGCTGAAAATGCTCGAGTCCTACCGGGATCGGCTCGCCACCGAGCTGGCAGAGGTCGAAAAGGAGCTTGCCCAACTGGCGCGCTTAAACCCCGTCCTGGCGGACGATTTCGCTGGCTGCGCGCGTTAGGCGGTCATGCACCGCGCGTGCGAGGCCGGCACTTCCCGGTTGGGCCACGAACACTTCGCCTGCGCCACGCTCATCGAGTGAGCGAATCGCGGCGTACAGCCGCGCGGCGATGGTCTCGATGTCGCCTTCGTTCCCGAGCACCTCGACCAGCACGCCCGGCGGCGGAACGGGGGCGGCAGCGCTGCCCAGGGTCAATAGCTGGCCGACCGTGACTCCACGGGCGATGGCTTCGCCGGTGCGACGGCGCATTTCGGCTGCCGCCCAGGGGCTTTCGCCGACGAGATACGTCAGGTGCGCTCGCGGGGCGTAGTGCCTGTCGAGCATGCCGGGCGCGCGCACGTCGGCGTCGACCGCCGGCGGCGGGCCGAACGCCACTTCGCCGATGACTGCAACAATCGCCTCGACCGGGATCGCCCCCGGGCGCAGCAGCCGTGGAGGCGAGGAGCAGAGATCGAGCACCGTTGATTCGACGCCGACGGTCGCCGGGCCGCCATCGAGGATGAGGTCGATGCGGCCGTCGAGGTCATCGCGGACATGGGCAGCGGTCGTCGCGCTCGTGTGCATGAAGCGATTGGCGCTGGGGGCGGCGATGGGTACACCGGCCGCCCGGATCACTGCCAGGGCGACGGCGTGCGACGGCATCCGCACCGCAACGGTGTCGAGCCCGGCGCTGACGGCGGGCGCGACGGCCGGCCCGCGAGGGACGACTAGCGTCAGCGGACCCGGCCAGAACCGCGCCGCGAGCTGGCCGGTGAGGGGCGGCAGCCGAGCAGCGACAGCGTCGAGGTCTTCGACTGCGGCGATGTGGACGATGAGCGGATCGTGGGCCGCCCGCTCTTTGGCCGCGAAGATGCGAAGGACAGCGGCCTGGTCGAGGGCGTTCGCACCGAGGCCGTAGACGGTTTCGGTGGGAAATGCCACGAGGCCGCCGGCGCGGATGATGCTGGCCGCCCGCGCCACGGTGGCCGGGTCCGGGTGTACCGGGTCGATTGCAAGGATGGGTGTGCGTTGGGCAGCCAGGGCGATCCTCGGGGGCTGAATCGCTATCAGAATAGCCCGTCGTTCCCATCGGTGGACGGAACCACCGGTCGAGGCGCTGCGATCGGCGAGCGAACTCGAACTGCGTGGCGGTCGCTTCAACCGACCGTGGTTGCCTTCAACGGTGGCAGGCCGGGGCGGGCAGAGTCCGCGGCGGCGCGATCAGCGGCGTTCGGGTCCGCGCACCTGACCGTTGGTGCTGCGTATCTGTGAGGGTACGGCACGCTCCTCGCTCGGGATCGAGCTCCTGGCCCGGGGGCATCTGCGAATAAGAGAGCTCTTAGAGCGTGTGACCAGGGGACCAAAGTGTAGTTGCCGTCACAGACGCCACAGTTTTGTAAGGGTACGGGAGATCCATAGCTGGCCGGCGTTATGCCTCCGGACGATCCCGGCCCGAATAATCGGGGTGCCGCCAAGTTGGCGTCGGGCCATACCGTTCTGGACAGGAGCGCAAGGGTCCTGCCGTCCGGGTGGCAGCGATGCCAGGCACGCGCGGAATCCCCTCTCCGCGCGTCCGCGAGGCCGGGCCCCACTCCCGGCCTCGCGGAATAATCCCCAGCCACGGCTTATGCGCCGGCGGCGGCGAGAGGCTCCGCGAGGGCACGCTCCGCGAACGGCCGGAGCATCTGCATGGGCGTGAGCGGCGACCCGAGCGAAGCGCACACGCCGCGCAGCAGCCCAACGACCCGGCCGAGGAGGATGAGGTCGCCCGGGATGGCTTCGAGGGGGCTACGGTCGAGGAGCTTCTCGGGATCGCGGCTGACGAAGCCAGCGCCGCTCCCGCGGCCAGCTCCGGGCGGGCCAAGGAACAGGTGCATCAACGCGAGCGCGTCATCGGGGTGGTCGCTGCCCGTGCGGAGGCCGAGCTCGGCGAACGCGGCGAGCACGGCCGCGGGATTGCGATCCGCGGCGGCAATGACGAGGCGGGCGAACGAGAGGCGCACCGCATCCGGGAGTTCTTTCGTCAGCCCGAAATCGAGGAGCCCGACGCGGCCATCGGGCAGGACGAGCAGGTTGCCGGGGTGAGGGTCGGCCTGGAACAAGCCATCGACCAGGATCTGGTGACCGAAGGCATCGGTGATGGCGCGGGCAAGGGCGGCGCCGGTGGCCAGTGATTCGCCCGCGGCGACGGGGCCGAGCAGACGCCGGCCGGGCAGGTAGGCGGTCACAAGGACGCGGCGGGTCACGAGGCCATCGATGACCTCCGGGACCACAATGCCGGGCAGCGGGGCGAGGTTCACGCGGACGCGGCGCGTCATCTCCGCCTCGCGGACGAAGTCGAGTTCGAGCGGCACTTGCTTCCCAATCTCAGCAACGACGGCGCGGTAGTCGAAGCGCGGTTCGCGGCGGGCCACGAGCCCAATGATGGTCCTCAGGTTGCGGATATCGAGGCGCACGAGCGCGTCGACTTCGGGGTACTGGACCTTGACCACGACTTCGCGGCCGCCGGGGAGTGTGGCGCGGTGGACCTGCGCGAGCGACGCCGCGGCCAGGGGCGTGTCATCGAAGGTGGCGAAAAGCGATGTGACGGGCCGGCCGAACTCACGTTCGATGGTTGTGCGGATAACGGTGACGGGCCGCGGTGGGACCTGGTCCTGCAATCGTGAGAGCGAACGCGAGTATGCCGCGGGGACGATATCGGAGCGCGTGCCGACGAACTGGCCGGTCTTGATGTAGAGGCCCTTGAGGTCGATGGCGAGCCGGTAGAGGCGCTCGGCGACCTCCTCGTGGCGGCGTTCCCAGGCGACTGCCGCGGCCTCGGGCGAGAGCTTGCGGGCGCTTCGCTGGGTGCGCTTGTAGCCGATGTAGATGCGGGCGCCGGCGCTCGCCACGCGGGCGGAGCGGGACAGCCGGCGGGGTGTATCAAAGGCCACGTAACTTCCTCTCTGAAGAGTATCGGCCACAACGTGGCAGTGTGATGTCAGAGGGCTTCCGAAGGTAGTTGATGGTTTACGCCGGGATCACCGAGGGAGGCCCGAGGCCTTCCGTGCGGGACGCCCCAGATTCGCGAAAAGCAAGCGCCTGTGGTAAACTGATCATATGAGCGCACGATTTCCCGTAGAACAATGGATACGCGATTCTCTCGCTTTCGCGGCGGGAGTTGGCTTCCATCGAGGCGTGATTCTCCCCGTATGACAACACAACCAGCATCCTCCTATACCGCCGAAAACATCCAGGTCCTGGAGGGCCTCGAAGCGGTCCGGCGCCGGCCGGGCATGTACATCGGCACGACCGACAAGTCGGGGTTGCACCACCTGATCAAGGAGCTCGTCGATAACGCCGTCGATGAGGCGATGGCGGGCTTCTGCGACCGCGTCGAGGTCATCATCCGCGCCGATGGTTGGGTGACTGTTTCAGACAACGGCCGCGGCATCCCCGTCGACATCCAGCGCCAGACCGGGCGGACGGCGGTGGAGACCGTGATGACGGTGCTCCACGCCGGGGGCAAGTTCGGCGGCGGCGGATACAAGGTCTCCGGCGGCCTCCACGGCGTCGGCGCGAGCGTGGTGAACGCGCTTTCGAGCGAGCTTTGGGTCGAAGTGGTGCCGGACCCGGATGCGCAGGGCCCGACGCACGCGGGCAAGGTCTACCGGCAGGAGTACCGCAAGGGCATCCCGCAGACGGACCTTGTGCCATCGAAGCTGCCGGGTCCGCGGCGGCACGGGACCACGGTAGGCTTCCTGCCCGATGATTCGATTTTCGAAAGCATCGACTTCGATTTCCGGGTGGAAGCCGACCGCCTGCGGCAGTACGCCTACCTGACCAAAGGCGTGTGGTTTCACCTGTTCGATGAGCGCGATGGGCGGGAGACGAACTATTACTTCGAAGGCGGCATCAAGAGCTTCGTCCGGCACCTGAACGTCGGGCGGGAACCGTTGAACCCCGATCCGATTTATGTCGAGCGCGAAATCGAGGGCAACCAGATCGAATGCGCGATCCAGTACAACGACGGCTTCAACGAGTCAGTGTTCACGTTCGCGAACTCGATCAACACGATCGACGGCGGCAGCCACCTGACGGGCTTCCGGACAGCGCTGACGCGCGTCCTCAACGACTATGCGCGCAAGGCGAAAATCCTCAAGGACAACGACCCGAACCTCACCGGTGAGGACGTGCGCGAAGGCCTGGTGGCCGTGATCTCGGTGAAGCTGCCGGAGCCACAGTTCGAGGGCCAGACGAAGACCCGGCTCGGCAACATGGAAGTGGCGGGGCAGGTGCAAAGCGCGCTCTCCGATGCGCTCACGCAGCACCTGGAGGAGAACCCCTCGGATGGCCGCCGGATCATCGACAAGTGCCTCATGGCCTCGCGGGCGCGGGAAGCGGCGCGCAAGGCGCGCGACCTCGTGCATCGCAAGAGCGCCCTGGAAAGCGGCTCGCTGCCGGGCAAGCTCGCCGACTGCTCCAGCCGAGACCCGAGCGAATCAGAGATTTTCATCGTCGAGGGCGATAGCGCCGGCGGTTCGGCCAAGCAGGGCCGGGACCGCAAGTTCCAGGCGATCCTGCCGCTGTTCGGCAAGATCCTGAACGTGGAAAAAGCGCGGCCGGACAAGATGCTGAGCCACGAAGCGATCCGCCTCGTGATCTCGGCGCTGGGCACGGGCATCCGCGAGACCTTCGATGTCACGAAGCTGCGGTACCACAAGGTCGTGATCATGACCGACGCGGACGTCGATGGCGCCCATATCCGGACGCTGTTGCTGACGTTCTTCTTCCGCAACATGCCGACGCTCATCGAAGGCGGCTACCTCTACATCGCGCAGCCGCCGCTGTACCGGGCGCAATCCGGCAAGAGCATCAACTACTTCTATAGCGATACCGAACTGGACGCGTTCACGAAAGGCAAGAAGAACATCAACGTCCAGCGCTTCAAGGGCCTCGGCGAAATGAACGCGGAGCAGCTGTGGGACACGACGATGCATCCGGCCAACCGCATGTTGCTGCAAGTGGGTGTCGAAGATGCTGCCACCGCCGATGTGACGTTCTTCGAGCTCATGGGCGACGATGTGGCGCCGCGCCGCCGGTTCATCCAGGCGCACGCCACGCAGGTGAAGAACCTCGATACCTAGCGGGGAGCCCCGGCTGGCCGGGGGCGGACTCCGCGTTGGTCCCACGGTAATGGAACTGCAATGCAAGTCGGAGCCGCCGCAACAGACCGGCGACCAACGCCTGCCTATGCTGTCGGGGCTTAGCCCAGGCCAGCGGTGGCGGCGCGGCCGCCAACCGGGTTCGGTGTGGGGCTATAGCACGCGAGGACAGGATGCAACGCGACGCGATGGCGATCCCGAGCGATCCGGAACTGCACAGGCCAACCGAAAAAGAACGGGAGAGTGCCGTCGAGTGGGTGGTAGACCTCGCCAGCCACCGTGTCGTGCGAGCGCGCCGCGCAGTGAAGCAGCCGAAACCATCGCCTCGCAGCCACGCAGCGATTGCTCGTTAAGCCATCGGACCGGCCGGCCGTGATCCAACCATGAGCCGCTACGGCACGCCCCGCGCCAGCTACCGGTTGCAACTCCACCGGGACTTCCCGTTCGAAGCCGCCTGCCGGGCCGTACCGTATTTGCAGGACCTGGGCATTTCTCATCTCTACGCGTCGCCATTCTTCACGGCGGCGGCCGGGAGCATGCACGGCTACGACGTGTTCGACCACGGGCAGGTGAACCCCGAGTTGGGTGGGATCACCGGGCTTTACGAGCTCGGCGAGGCGCTGGCGGCGCGCGACATGGGCCTCATCGCGGACATCGTGCCGAATCACGTGGGCGTGGGCTGGAATAACCCCTGGTGGCGCGACGTGCTGCGGTACGGCCAGGCATCGCGGTTCGCCTCCTACTTCGACATCGACTGGGAGGCGCAGCCGCAGATGGCGTCGGGAACGCTCGTGGTGCCCGTCCTCGGGAAGCCCTCCGGGGCGGCCCTGGAAGCAGGGGAGTTGCGGCTCGTGCTCGCCGAGGACGAAATCGCGGTGCGGTACTTCGACACGATCCTGCCGATCGCACCCGCTTCGTATGCCGGGCTGCTCGGCCTGCCGCCGGTCGGGCTACGGGACGAACTCCAGGACCCGGCGGCGCTTTCGACGTTCGTCGACGTGCTCGACGGGCTGCAACGCGCCGACGCGGAGCGCAGCGAACCGTTGCTGGCCCGCTGGCGCGATATCCTCCACTCCGAGCCCGTGTTGCGGGGGTTTGTCGAGCAGTCCCTGGAGAACGCCAACGGCAGCCCCGGCGACGCGCGCAGCTTTGACCGGTTGGACCAGGTGCTCAGCCAGCAGCACTACCGGCTGGTGGACTGGCGGGTGGCAGGCGAAGAGCTGAACTACCGCCGCTTCTTCGATGTGAACTCACTGGCGGGGATCCGCGTCGAGCGCGAAGACGTGTTCGCCGAAGTGCATCGCCTGCTGTTCGACCTCGTGGCGCATGGGATTGTCACCGGGGTGCGGGTGGACCACCCGGATGGGCTCTACGACCCGGCGGCCTACCTGCAGCGGCTGCGCGGGGGGCTCGATGAGGCAGCCGCCGCCGTCACGGACGAACGCGTGCCGATCTACGTCGAAAAGATCCTCGAACGCGATGAGCGCCTGCCTCGCCACTGGCCGGTGGATGGCACCACCGGGTACGACTTCATGGCGCGGGTCGATGGGCTGCTAGCGCAACGCTCGAGCCGGCCGGCGCTGGACGATACGTGGGAGACGTTCGTGGGCGTGGCGCCCCCGTATGGCCGCTTCACCTACGAAGCGAAGCGGCACGTAGCGCGGACGGCGTTCATGGGGGAGATAAACGTGCTGGCCTTGCAGCTGCACCGGCTGGCGCAGCGGCAACGGCTGCACCGCGACCACACGCTGCGGGCGCTGCGCGAGGCGATCACGACGGTGCTCGCGTGTTTTCCCGTGTACCGCACCTACCTGGATGCGGGCGCGACCGGCGAGCTTGGGCGGAGCGAGATCGAGGCGGCGATCGCGCAGGCGCGCCGGCGCGAGCAGTACATCTCGCAGGACGCGCTCAGCTTCCTCGGCGAGGTGCTCCTGCTCGAGGGCACCCAGGACGCCGAGGAGGTCGAGCGCCGCAGCCACTTCCGGCGGCGCTTCCAGCAGCTCTCCGGCCCGATCATGGCGAAGGGGGTCGAAGATACGACGTTCTTCCGCTTCACGCGGCTGATCTCGCTGAACGAAGTCGGGGGCGACCCGGAAGGCGGCGGGATGGCCGCGAGCGAGGTGCAGGCGTGGTTCGCGCGGCGGGCCGAGGAGTGGCCGGCGGGCATGTCGGCGAGCTCGACGCACGACACGAAGCGCAGCGAAGACGCCCGCGCCCGGCTGCACGTGATCTCCGAGCTGCCGCGGGAGTGGCACCGGGAGGTGCTGGCGTGGAAGCGGCTCAATGACCGGCACCGCGTGCCCGCAGACAACGAAGGCACGCCGACACACAACTTCGAGTACTACCTGTACCAGTCGCTGGTGGCGACGTGGCCGGCCGCAGGGTTGACCGACGACTACCGCCGGCGCATCCATGAACACGCGACGAAGGCGATGCGCGAAGCCAAGGCGCACACGAGCTGGATCCGGCCGGACGCGGAGTACGAAGCAGCCACGCACGCCTTCATCGAGGCAATCCTGAACCCGCGGCGCGCAGGCGCCTTCCTGCGGCGGATAGAGCAATTCGTGCGCCGCATCCAGCTGCCGGGGCTGATGAACTCGCTCACCGGGCTGACGCTCAAGGTGATGGCCCCGGGCTTTCCGGACTTCTACCAGGGGACCGAGTGCATTGCGCTGCACATGACCGACCCCGATAATCGCCAGCCGGTGGACTTCGAGAGCCGTGCGCGGGCACTGCCGCTGCTGCCGATGGAGCCCCCGGCGCTCGACAAGAACCAGGGAGATGCTGCCAAGGTCTGGTTGACTCGCCGGCTGCTGACGATCCGCGAACAGTGCGCGCTCCCGCTCGCGGGCGACGGGTACGGTCCGCTTGTCGCGAGTGGGCCGCAAGCAAGCCACGTCTTCGCCTTCGAACGCACCGGCGGCGGTGAAGCGCTCGCCGTGGTGACGCCGATCCACGTGGCGGCGATGATGAACGGCAAAGGGATGCGCGGCGATGCCTGGGGAAACACGACTGTGCATCTGAGCGAGGGCCGGTGGCGCGACGCCATCAGCGGGTGCGTGCGCGGCGGCGGTGAGGCGCCGCTGGCCCAGGTGCTTGCGAAGTTCCCTGTGGCGGTGCTCGTACGGGAGAAGGAATGAGCGCTGCCGAATGGCGGCCGACACTGGGGGCCGTCGTGGGCGACGGCCGCACACTGTTCCGCGTTTGGGCGCCACGGCCGCGAGACCTGGTCCTCGAAATTGCGGAAGGCGGCGCTTGGCGGCCAGTGACGCTGGAACCGGAAGGCGAGTATCGCGTGGCGGATGTCGCAGGGCTGGGAGCAGGCGCGCGGTACCGGTATGTCGTCGGCGGCGTGATTGCGCCGGACCCGTGCTCGCGCAGCCAGCCCGACGGCGTGCACCTGGCTTCCGAGGTGGTGGACCCGCGTTCGTTCGCGTGGGACGACTCGAGCTTCGAGCCGGTCGACGTCGCCGACGTCGTGCTGTACGAGTGCCACATCGGCACGCTCACGCCAGAAGGCACGTTCGATGCAGCAATCGGCCAGCTCCGACGGCTGCGGCAACTGGGCATCAACGTCATCGAAGTGATGCCCGTGGCTTCGTTCCCGGGGCGTTGGAACTGGGGCTACGACGGCGCGGCGCTCTTCGCGCCGGCAGCGGTGTACGGCGGACCGGATGGGCTCCGGCGATTCGTCAACGCCGCCCATGGCGAGGGGCTCGCGGTCATCCTCGATGTGGTGTTCAACCATTTCGGGCCGAGCGGCAACTACACCGGCGTGTTTTCCGAGCACTACACGACTCCCCGGCACAAGACGCCGTGGGGCGATGCGGTGAACTTCGACGACGAAGGGGCGGCCGAGGTGCGGAGATTCTTCGCCGAGAACCTGCTGATGTGGGTCCACGAGTATCACATCGACGGCTTCCGGCTGGACGCCACGCACGAGATCCGGGACGACTCGCCGCGACGGATCCTCGCCGAGCTGCACGACGCAATCGGGGCGCATCGCCACCGCGGCCGGCGGCCCTACCTGTACGCCGAGACCATCGAGAACGACGTGCGCTACCTCGAGCCGCGGGAAGCCGGCGGCTACGGCTTCGACGGCGTTTGGGCGGACGACTTCCATCATTGCGTGCGGACGATCATCCACGGCGAACGCGAGGGGTACCTCGGCAGCTACAGCGGCTCGGCGAGCGAGCTGGCGCGGACAATCGAGCACGGCTTTTTCTTCGAAGGCCAGTTCGATGCGGCGACCGGGACCGAACGAGGCACGCCTGCTCCGGACCAGCCCTGGCGGCAGTTCGTGTATTGCATCCAGAACCACGACCAGGTGGGCAATCGCGCGCAGGGGCTCCGGCTCAACACGACCGCCTCGCTCGGGGACTACCTTGCGGCGACAACCCTGCTGCTCCTGCTCCCGCAGACACCGCTGCTGTTCCAGGGGCAGGAGTTCCTCGCCTCGACTCCGTTCCTGTACTTCACGGACCACGACGCCGAACTCGGCCGGGCCGTGACGGAGGGCCGGCGCGCGGAATTCGCGGCCTTCGCGGCGTTCCGGGACCCGGCGGCGCGCGAGGCGATCCCCGACCCGCAGGCCGAGCGGACGTACCGGCAATCGCAGCTGCGCCACAGCGAGGCGACATACGGCGCGGGGGCGCTGGTGCTCGCGTACTACCGGGAGCTGTTGCGATTACGAGCGCACGACGAGCCCTTGCGGGTCGCGCGGCGGGGGCGGACGGAGCTGCGGGCGCAGGCGTGGGGCGCGGCGGTGACGGTGGAGATCGTCTGGAACGGCGAGCGGAGGGTGATTGCCGCGAACTTCGGCGGGGAGGCGGACGCGGAGCTGGAGGGCTGCGAGACGCTCGAAACCGTGATCTGTTCCGATGAGCCTCGCTACGGCGGTTTCGGGCGCAGCCCCGCGGTGCGGGAGGGGCGGTTGGTACTGCCGCCGCATTCGGGGACGTACTTCCGGGGGCCGGCGAACCTGCGCCCGTAGCTGTGCGGGAGGGCTCGAACGCGAATCACCCACAGCAAACGGATCATTGTGAAGCCTCACGGGTCTCAGCCCGTCTGCCGCCGCCCAGAATGTACGCCTCGCGCGGCTGACAAGCCGCACGGCCGCCGCTAATCACGGGCACTTTCGCCGATAGGCGAAGTTACGGTTCCATCTACTTCATTTCTGCACGTGCCCGAAAGCGATCTACAGCGCGCGTGCGTAACGTAAAGTAACGAGGATTTCAGCCGCGAACCAAACCAGGGAGGACTCCAAAACTCATGCGAAGAACCCGACGACTATTGCTGGCAAGCACGGCGGCCATCGCCGCCATCCTGTTCGGCGCAACGGCGGCGCTCCTGATCGGCGGAAGCGCCAACGCTCAAACGCCAACCAGCACGGCGACCGCCACGGCAACGCCGACGACAACCACCACCACGACAGCCACGGCAACATCGACGGCGACAGCGACAACGAGCGCTACGGCAACGGCAACGGCGACCGGCACGACAACAGCCACAGCGACCGGCACCACCACCGCCACCGCCACCTCCACCACGACCCCGACGGCCACCGCTACCGCTACGCCGACGGCGACCACGCCTCCCGCGACGACGCCGGCAGGCACGATCGGGACCCCGGCGGCGAATAAGCCCGGCCCGGGCGGTTCGATCGATGTGGTCCTGACAGGCGCGGAGGAAGTACCGCCTGTGCCGGGCAGCCAGACTGGCCGCCTGACGGCGACGATTTCCGGGAGCACCATCACCTACCGGCTGCAGGCAACGGGCACGGGGCTCACGATGTCCCACTTCCACAGCGGCGCCGCGGGCACGAACGGGCCGGTGGTGGCGTTCCTGTTCGGGCCTGACACGAACGGCGTGAACTCGATTGACGTCGGCGGCACCATCACGGTGGACAGTCTGGTGGGGCCGATGAAGGGCGACATGGACGCGTTCCTCGCGGCGCTGCGCGCCGGGACGATCTACGCCAACGTGCATTCGATCGCGTACCCGGGCGGCGTGGTGCGGGCCCAGATCCCGGCCGTCACGATCCCGGGCGCACCGGGGACCGGCACCGGCCTGGCCAACTCCAGCGGCGGCATCGACACGTTCATGCTGGGCGTCGTGCTCGCCGGGGCGGCGTTGCTCGCGGCGGGCGCCACGGGCGTGTTCGCGGTCCGCGGCCGCAACCGGTAAGTCGCGCGCAAGAGCGAGAACAGACGGGGCAGGAATCCTGCCCCGTCTTTGCGTGCTTGGGTGGGGCGGCTTGGGGTGCCACGCCGGCATGGCTGGCCGTACACTGAAGAAGCGGGCGCCTCCCGCACGGGGGACTTCGTTGTCGACCGTGGACCGCGGCTCGCCTGGGCGGCGGGCGCTGCTAATGATCGGGATCCCGCTGCTGCTGTTCCTCATCTTCGCCGGGGTGACGATCGCGCGCGGCGCGGAACTGCCCGTAGACCAGGGCGGACCGCAGCCATCACTGCCGGTGATCGGCGGCCACGACGACGGCCAGGTGGCTACGCCGCCAGCGCAGAAGGAAGTCTCCGGGACGGATTCGAACGCGCCGCTGCTGGTGCTGGGGATCGGCTTCTTTCTCGCCATCGGGCTAGGGTCGGCGTACCTGTTCTTTCGCAAGCCGGGTCGCGAGGATGACGCAGACCTCGACCTCGAGGACGAAGGCACGGACACGCAGGTATCGTAGGCCGGGGCTCGCGCGCCGCTGCCTGCACCGGTCCTGGCGGCCACTCCGCGTCGAACAGCCGAACCGGACGATGGGCGCCGCGGCGAAGGCGGCCACGCGGGCAACCGTGTAGCGGCCACGGACGCGTAATGAACATGAGAGGCGGCCTCACACGGCCGCCTCCCGCCTCGATGCGCGCCGCGGCGCCTATTTTCTGTTGGCGGCGATGAACGCCAGGCAGCGCTTCCAGGCGTCGGCTGAGGCTTCGGCGTGCTCGTCGTAGGTGCGGTCGAAGAAGCTGTGCGGGGCGCCCGGGTAGCTCACGATCTCGTTCGGGACGCCAGCCGCATTGAGCGCTTCGCGGAACGCCTGGACCTCGGTCTCGGGGATGCCCGCATCGGCGCCGCCCATGAGGCCGAGGAGCGGGCACTTCATTTCGGCGGCGCGCTGCAACGGGCCAGGCGAGTTATCGACGAAGCTGGGGCCGGGCCGGCCGTAGAATCCGATAGCGCCGGCAAGGCCGTGGCCCTCGGCGGCCTGGAGCCAGGAGTTCGACCCGCCGAAACAGAAGCCAACCGTGAAGACGGACGTGCAGGACCCGCCCGCCGGCGAGCGCAGGTAGGCGACGTTCGCGGCGACATCGGCCGAGATCTGGTCGAACTTCGTCTGCTTCACGTTATCGAGCCACGGGAACTCGGCATCGCGCCTGGCGACCCCTGCGGTGCGCCCGAAGTAATCGAAGGCGATGGCGTTGATCCCCTCTTCGGCGAAGCGGAGCGCCAGCTCCTCGTAGAAGCTGAAAAGGCCGCGGACATCCGGCAAGACGACGATGCCGGCCCCGTTTGGGCGCCCTGCGCGGGCGGCGAAGGCGGCGAACTTCGTACCATCGGCGGATGTGAGGACGGCGTCCTCGCTATCAATTGCCGCGCCGGCGATGGGCAGGATGGGCGGCCGGGCGTCGATGTCGTAGCACACAGGCAACTCCTCGGGGGGGGTTCAGATGCGGGCGATGATACGGGACGCACGCGAAAACGGCCCATCGCCAACGGCGGCGCGATATGCTGTGCGCATGACATCGGTTGCGGAACGTTTGCTGACGGCCGAGGAGTTCATGGCGCTCCCCGATGACCCATCGGGCGGGAAGATGGAGCTCGTTGATGGAAAGGTTGTGACGATGCCGCCGCCAGGCGAAGAACACGGCGACCTGTCCGCTGCCGTCTACGACCTCTTGCGCGCGTTCGTCCGCGACCACGACCTGGGGAAAGTGAACTTCGAAGTCGAGTTTCTGCTGCGCTCGGGTCCAGATCTGGTACGAGCGCCGGATGTGGCCTTCGCTGCAGCGGCGCGGCTGGACCCCGCCAGAGACCGGGCCAGGTATGTCGGCGGCGCTCCGACGCTCGCGGTAGACGTGGTCTCGCCCGACGACCGGGATCGCGAAGTCTCCGAGAAGGTGCTCGAATATCTCGGCGCCGGGTCCGAGCGTGTGTGGCTTGTGCGCCCCAGGTCGCGCTCCGTCACGGTATACCGCCCCGGGGGCGATGCCCACGTGTTCACCGGCGACGACACGCTCACAAGCGACGACGCGGGGTTTACGGCCCCGGGGTTCGAACTGAGACTGCGGGACCTGTTCGCATGACATCGGTTGCGGAACGTTTGCTGACGGCCGAGGAGTTCATGGCGCTCCCCGATGACCCATCGGGCGGGAAGATGGAGCTCGTTGACGGAAAGGTTGTGACGATGCCGCCAGCCGGTGCCCGGCACGGTTACCTGGCGCGACGGCTGGACCGCGCCCTCAGCGCCTTCATCGATGAGCACGGGCTTGGGATCCTGCTCGGCGAGGCCGCGTTCCTCCTCGCGCGGGGTCCCGATGTCGTCCGAGCGCCGGATTCGGCCGTCGTCAATGCCGATCGCGTGCCGTTCGGCGGCCTCCCCGATGACCCGTTCGATGGGCCCCCATCGCTCGCAATCGAGGTACTTTCCCCAAACGACCGGCGCACGGAATGGCTGCAAAAAGTCGGACAGTACCTCGACGCCGGTGCGCCGCGCGTGTGGGTCGTCGACCCGCGCCGGGAGACCGTCACCGTGTACGACGCCGACCGCGTGCGGACTCTCACCGGCGATGACACGCTCACAAGCGACGACGCAGGGTTTACGGCCCCCGGGTTCGAACTGAAATTGCGGGACCTGTTCGCGTAGGGAATACTCGATAGCCGTCTCGGTGTGCGGGCAGCCGGACGGCGGTGTACCCGCGCGGCGCGGCCGCTAGAATCGCCGCGACAGCATTTGGGGGAGACGCGCATGCCCGGTCCGCTCGAAGGCATCAAGGTGGTCGAATTGGGGGTATGGGTGGCAGGACCATCGTGCGCCGCGATCCTGGGTGACTGGGGCGCGCAGGTGACGAAGATCGAGCCGCCGGATGGTGATCCCTTTCGGGGGCTCTTCGCCGGCATCCTCGGCATCCCCGAGAATCCGCCGTTCGAGCTCGATAATCGCGGCAAGCGAAGCATTTGCCTGGACCTGGCAAATGATCAGGGTGCGGCCATCGCGCGGCGGCTGGTCGATGAGGCGGACGTGTTCGTCAGCAACATGCGGCCACGGGTGCTGGAGAAGTTCGGGCTCGATTACGAGCAGTGCGCCGCCCGCAACCCGAGACTCATTTACTGCCAGGTCAGTGGCTACGGCGTTGAAGGCGAGGACGCGAACCGCGCGGCGTACGACGTCGGCGCGTTCTGGTCACGCGGCGCCGTGGCCGCGAGCCTCATGCCGAACAACGAGGGCGAGCCACCGCAGCAACGGGGCGGCATGGGCGACCACATGACGGGCGCGAACGCCGCCGGCGCGGTTTCGGCGGCACTGTACAACCGGGAGAAGACGGGGAAGGGCCAGCGCGTGGCGGTGTCGCTGCTGCGGGTGGGCGCCTACATGATGGGCTGGGACCTGAACACCCAATTGCGGCTGGGCGCGCTCGGCCCGCCGTACGACCGCCGCCATTCGCCGAACCCGATCATCAACAGCTTCCGCGACAGCGAAGGGCGCTGGTTCTGGCTGCTGCTGCTGCAGGCCGACCGGCACTGGCCGGACCTGGTGCGGGCGCTCGACGCCGGCTACCTGGACGACGACCCGCGCTTCGCCAGCATCGTGAGCCGGCTGGCGAACGCGGAGGCGGTGGTGGCAGCGCTGGACAAGCTGCTGGCGAAGAAGAGCCTCGCGGAGTGGGGCCCGATCTTCGACCGCGAGAACGTCTGGTACGCGCCGGTGCAGACCATCGCCGAGCTGGCGGCGGACCCACTCGCCGAGACGGCCGGCGTGTTCGTCGAAATCGAAAGCCCGGATGGGCCGAAGCGCCAGGTGGCCACTCCGGCGGTGTTCTACGGGACGCCGGTGGCGCCGGGCCGCTGGGCGCCAGAGCTGGGCCAGGACACCGAACAGGTGCTGCTCGACATGGGCCTCGATTGGGACGCGATCATCGCGCTGAAGGATGCCGGGGGCATCCCTTGAGCTTTGAGCGCGTGGTGCGCGTTGCCCGGTTGCCGGAGATGCGCCTCGCGTACTTCGAACGGGAGGCGCCGGAAGAGCCCATCGATGCCTATTGGCGTTCGTTTGGCGCGCTCTGGGAGGAGTTCAACGCGTGGCGGCTGAAGGTTCGGCCGGCGCTGGGGCGGATCGACATTGCCGCCGTCGCGATGGCGCTGCCGAAGTCCGAGGGTACCGTGTTCATCCGCACGGCCGTGCCGATTCGCAGCGACTACCGGCCGCCTGCGCCGGCAAAGACCACGTTCTTCCCCGGCGGGACCTTCGCCTACTGCTACGCCGACAACATCGACGAGCTGGCAGCGGCCTTCGCCGCCGTGACCGCCGCGATCCGGGTGGAGGCGTACGAGCTGGCGAGCGGGCCGCTGGAGATGTACAAGTTCCACTACAACATGGACCAGCACCCGGCGGATTGCGGGTTCCTGGTGACGCGTGAGGACGGCGCGGAGCCAGCGGCCGAGCCAGGGCCGCTGCCGATCGCGAGGTAGACGTGCGCTCCCGGCGGAGTTCCTTACGGGCCGTGGCAGGCGCGCCTCGTACGCTGGAGCGAGAATGAAATCGGAGCGCGCCGGCACCGCCCGTGCGGGGACACGTCGTGCCTGGCGAATGCCGGCGTGGCTGACGGGCCCGGTGCTGGTGCTCGGGGTAGCCTCGTTCTTCGCCGATGTTTCGAGCGAGCTGGTCTATCCCATCGTCCCGCTGTTCCTGACGGGCACGCTGGGAGCGCCGGTCCTGGCGGTGGGCGTAATCGAGGGGGTCGCAGAGGGGACGGCGAACCTCACCAAGCTGTTCACCGGACCGTGGGCCGACCGCGTCGGGGCGCGGAAGCCGTTCATCGTCGCGGGCTACGGCCTGGCTATGGTGGGCAAACTGATCGTCGGGCTGGCAATCGTGTGGCCGGTGGCGCTGGTAGGGCGGAGTGTTGACCGCTTCGGGAAGGGCATCCGGACGGCGCCGCGAGACGCGCTGCTGGCCGACGCGTCGGAGGAGGCAACCCGTGGAAAGGTCTTCGGCTTCCACCGGGCGATGGACACCACCGGTGCGGTTATCGGGCCGCTGTTGGGGCTGCTCTTCCTTGCCGTCCTTGCGCACCGGCTGCGGTTGATCATCCTCCTTGCTGCGATCCCCGGGTTCGTCTCCCTGGCGGCGCTGTACTGGCTACCCGAATCGCGACCTCCCGCGCCGGCCGAGACGGATGTCGATGAGCGGCGCGGCACGCTGGCCGGGCTCCCGGCCCCGTTCCTGCTCCTGCTCGGGGCCACGATCATCTTCATGGCGGGGAACTCATCGGATGCGTTCCTGATCCTGCGCGCCAGGGACCTTGGGCTCACGACGACGCTCGTAATCGTGGCGTACATCGCCTACAACGCCGTCTACGGCGCCCTCTCGTTCCCGGCCGGTGCTATCTCCGACCGCATCCCGCGTGAATGGCTGCTGGTGGTGGGGTACGGGGTGTTCGCGGGTGTCTATGGAGGCTTCGCGCTGGCTGGCTCGCGGGCGGCTGTGTGGCCGCTCTTCATCATCTACGGCGCCTACATCGCGCTGACCGACGGTGTCTCGAAGGCGCTGGTAGCGGACCTTGCGCCGCCAGACCGCCGTTCGACCGCTATGGGCCTGTTCCAGGGGGCGTCTGGCCTGGCGGCGCTGGCCGCGAGCGTCATTGCCGGCCTGCTCTGGGAGTTCGTGGCGCCGGCGGCGCCATTCGCGCTCGGTGCGGCGTGCGCGCTGCTGGCCGCCGCAACGGTTGCGGTACTTTCGCTCCGGGGCATGCTGCGGCCGATCGGGGCTCGGTAGCGGCCGGGGAGCTCGCGGGGCGCTACTCGCTGGTGACGGCAGGGATCTCTTCGTCGTGGTGGCCGTTGTGGAGGCCGGTAATGTGCTCTTCGAGGTGCTCGACGAGCTCGTGCATCGCCTGCACCTTCCTGTCGAGCTCCTCGAGGCGCTCCCACTCGGGGTCCGGGAGGCGCTGGATAACGCCGTTCGACTCATCGCGAAAGGCGACGATGTGGCCGGGCACGCCGACGATCGTTGCGTTCGCCGGCACGTTGGTGACCACCACGGAGCCGGCGCCCACGCGTGCGTTCTCGCCGATAACCACGGCGCCGATGACCTTCGCGCCGGCGCCGACGACAACGCCATCGCGCAGGGTAGGGTGGCGCTTGACGCGCCGGGTGCTCGTGCCGCCGAGGGTGACGCCCTGGTACAGGGTCACGTTGGCGCCGATTTCGGCCGTCTCGCCGATGACGACGCCCATGCCGTGGTCGATGAAAAAGCGTGGGCCGATGGTCGCGCCGGGGTGGATCTCGATGCCGGTGAGGAAGCGGGCGGCGTGCATCATGCCCCGCGGCAGCAACGGTACGCCCCGCCGGTAGAGCGCGTTGGCGAAGCGGTGGGCCAGACGCGCGTGGAACCCGGGGTAGAACAGCACGACTTCGACGGCGCTGCGGGCGGCGGGGTCGCGCTCCAGCGTGGCGCTGATGTCTTCGCGGATGTCTGCTATGAGCGGCATACAGGATCAGCCTACGACATCGCCATGGCCCTCGCCATGCACCCGGGCTAGCGGGTTAACTCCGCGGGATTGGCGATGCGGACTTTGTCCTCGATGGTCTGCCAGAAGTGTTCGAAGAGCCTGGCCTCGGCCTCGGGGGCATCGAAGTCGCCGCGGGCGATGCGCGCGCAGAGCTCCGCGTCCCGCGTGCGAAGAGCGGCGGCGAAGGCGCCGTGGGCGGCCGGGGGTTCCTGGGCGCCGAGCAGGCCGTCGAGGCGCTGCCACTCCTCGTGGGTGTAGTGGTCTTCGTGCAGCATCTCGCGGCGCACGATGCCCAGCGTGTTCGCGGCGACGAGCAGCTGGAAGCGCAGCCACCGTTCGCTCGCTGCGGCGCTCTGGCCGCGGAGGAAGTCTTCCACGGCTTCGAGCAGCTCGGCGGCGTCAGGCCTGTCCTGCATGGGTTTCTCCTTTCGCGCCGAGCAGGCGCAGGATCTCGAGCTCGGTATCCGGCGTGCGCCGGCCGATGGCGAGCAGCTCGTGGCTCTTCACCGTACCGTCGATGTGCTGCTTCGATTGGCGCATCGTGACGAGCGCCCAGCGGATGTTGCCAAGCACCTCCCACAGCGCGAACCGCCGGCGATCGATCGTACGGCCGGAGAAGCGTTCGTAGGCAGATATCCACTCCTCGCGGGTGGCGAGGCCGCCGGCGGGCAGGTCCGGGCGCGAGAAGCGCCAGACGCGCGTGCAGAACCACATGAGGTCGTCCTCGGCCTCGCCGATGTGGACTCCCTCCCAGTCGAGGATCGATGTGAGGCCTTGCTCGTCGTACATGAGGTTGCCGACGCGGAGGTCGCCGTGGACGACGTGGAGGGGGCCCGTACGGGGCGCGAGCCCGGCGGCCATGCGCCGCACCTTACGGAACGCCCAGATGATCACGGGGTGCGGATTCAGGGCGACCTCCCGGTACTCGACTTCGAGGCGGTCGCATTCGGCGAGGACGGGGTCCTGGTCCTCGCCGGTGACGCGAAGCGGCGACCCGGCATCCTGCGGGGAGACACGGTGGATCATGGCGACTTGCTCCGCGAGCTGCGTGACCAGCACCGTGCGGGCGTGTTTGAAAGCAGGCGCGGTGAGCAGTTGACGCGGGTTCGAATCGCCGCGCACGCGCTCCATCAGCATGAAGGTCTGGCCACGCACGTTTTCGCCGACGTACAGGGGCTTCGGCACGAGCAGGCCGCGGGCGTGCATGGTGCGGAGGAGCGCGAACTCCACGCGTGTCTTGGCGGAGTCATCACGGCCGGGGGGCGAGAGACGCACCACCAGCTCGTGGCGGCCGCCGGGGCCGGCGGCATCGGCGGCCCAGGAGTCGTGCATGGCGCCGCCGGCGAGCAGCCGCGCGCCCTCGACGGGCGTCTCGGGCTCGCCGAGACCCTGCCGTACCGCCTCCACCACGATTGCCGAATCGCTCAGAGCGTCCATGGAGGCCTCAGGCCGTGGCCCCGCCATCGACGATGAACTCAGAGCCGGTCGAGTAGCTGCTCTCGTCGGAGGCGAGGTAGAGGGCGAGGTTGGCGACCTCCTCGGGCTGGGCCACGCGCCGGATGGGGACGCCCCGGAGCATGCGCGCGCCGCCATCGGCATCGACGCCGGGGAGCTCGTGGAGCATCGGGGTGTCGATCAGACCGGGGTGGATGGAGTTGACGCGGATGCCGAAACGCCCGAGCTCGCGCGCCGCCGTCTTTGTCATGCCGCGCACGGCCCATTTGCTGGCGCCGTAGGCGAAGCCGTTCGCCGACGCCTGCATGCCGGCGATCGAGGAGATGTTGACGATCGAGCCGCGGCCGGCGTTGATCATCGGCCCGGCGACGGCCTTCATGCCCAGGAACACGCCCACCTGGTTGATGTCGATCATGTGCATGTAGTCGGCGAGGGAGGTGTCAGTGAGCCGGCCGGGGCGAAAGATGCCGGCGTTGTTCACCAGCACATCGATGTGGCCGAAGCGGTCCATGACTTCGGCGACCATTTTGCCCCAGGCCTCTTCGTTCGAGACGTCCAGGTGGAAGAAGATGCCGCCGGCAGCGGCCGCCGTCTTCCGTCCGTCGTCATCGAGCACGTCCGCGACCACAACCTGGGCGCCTTCGCGCGCGAAGAGCGCGGATTCGGCGCCGCCCTGACCGCGCGCGCCGCCCGTCACAATCGCAACCTTGCCTTCGAGCCTGCCCATGCCAACCTCCGGGGCCCAAAGGGGGGCCGCGAGCATTCTTGCACGGCGGGCGGCTGATTGCTTCCGGGCAGGCAGGCGAAGAGTCTGGACACCGGCGCCCGCGCTCTCCTCGCACTGGCGCCGCACACCGCGATCCATCGCTCCGGAAGCTGGCGGGGGTTCGGATGAGGAAGTACCGATAATCCGGGGATGCGCGCGGGACGCAAACAGGCCCCGGTGAGTTCCGGGGCCTGATGCTTGTGATTCCGCCTGTAAGGCGGGCAATGCCATTGCAATTTCGGCCGACCCAAGTCGCTTCCGCCTCGCTGTGCCGCCCTATGCAAGGGCGATCCGGCGGACTGGCCCGCATCGCTGGGCTGCTTTTCTCCGGGAATGTCTTCAGCGGGGAAATGCGGCCTCGGCTGGCCTAACGAGGCCCGCGGCATGCGGGCCTTAACTCTGCACAATCCAGACTCCATAGACGGCGTGAAGCTTGCTTCGCATGCGTCTTACCCCCATTTCGCACCGGGAGGGCCTTCGTGGCGTCGCTGCGCCAGACCGCTTCCCTGGACTCACCGCCACCGTACACCCGGACATCGGCATGTCAAGTTACAAATGGATGACATGAACCTCGCGCATTTCACTGCCGAAACCGGGCTTGTTAGGCCGGCTTGAAGGCAACGACGTTGGCCGAGGCAATGCCGCGGCCGCCGGGGTATTCGGTGGCGACGGAGGTCACATCGATGAGCCCCGCGGCCGCGATCCGCGCGAGATAATCCTGCTCCTCGAGGGCGCCGGCGATGCAGCCGGCCCACTGCTCCATGTCGGCCTTCGTCTCCGCGGGAACGGGGCGGGTCCAGACGATGTCCGAGACCTGGAGGCGGCCTCCGGGCCGGAGCACGCGCGCGGCTTCGCGAAAGACCTGGTCCTTATCGGGCGAGAGGTTGATGACGCAGTTCGAGATGACGACATCGATGGAGCCATCGGCGATCGGCAGGTGCTCGATCTCGCCGAGCCGGAACTCCACGTTGTGCGCGCCAACCTTGACCGCGTTCTTGCGCGCGAGCGCCAGCATCTCGGGGGTCATATCGACGCCGAAGACGCGGCCGGTGGCGCCGACCATCTTGGCCGCAAGGAAGCAATCGATGCCGCCGCCCGAACCGAGGTCGAGCACGGTCTCGCCGGGCTGGAGGGCGGCGATTGCCGTGGGGTTGCCGCAGCCGAAGGCGACGTCGGTCACCGTCGCGGGCAGGTCGGCGACATTCGCATCGGCATAGAGCTTCGCGACATTCGTGAGCTGAAGCTCGCCGGATTCCTCGCCGCAACAGGGGTCGGCGACGGCGGTTGCCTCGGCGACGGGCTCGACCGCGCAACTGTCGTCATCGCCACCGCAACAGCTGCCCCCGGCGGCGGCGACGATGGTGAGGGGGATGTCTTCGGTGCGCTCGAGGACGGGGCGGACGCGGCCGCCATAGGCCTTCGCGACGCTGGCGCGGACTTCGTCATCGGAAAGGGTTGGCATGAGTGTGGACCTCCATATCGGAAAATTACGATGCACCGGCCCGAAAGTCAATGCCCCGCGGCGAGATTCTTTCCCGGCCGGAGAGAGAGGTCTCCGCGAGCCACGGCGATGGGTGTCTGTGGTTCAATAGAGCGCACCACGTGTGACAGGCGGCCGAGCATGAGCAAGCAGAAGAAAGAGAAGAAGAAGGCGAAGGGGGACGCATTGCTCGGGGACAGCAGCAGCATCAAGCCGGGCACGCCTTCGCCGCCCGCGCCGCCGGTGGGCTCGGCGCAGCAGGAAGCGCCGCCCCCCATCGAGGGCCCCGCCCGCGCGATGGTAATCATGGCGCACCCGGATGATGCGGAGTTCCTGTGCGCGGGCACCGTGGCCAGGTGGTGCGCCGAAGGCTGGGACGTGACTTACGTGCTGGTGACGAGCGGCGACAAGGGCACGCACGACCCGGAGATGCACCCGGAGAAGCTGGCTGCCGTGCGTGAACAGGAGCAGCGCGACGCCTGCCGCGCGCTGGGCGTGAAGGAACTGGTGCTGCTCGGCTACCCGGATGGCTTCACGGTGGATGAGCATGAACTGCGGGGACAGATCGTGCGGCTGCTGCGGCTGCACCGGCCGGACGTGGTCATTACCTGGGACGCGTTCCGGGCGTCGTTCAACCATCGCGACCACCGCAACGTGGGGACAGTCACCGCGGACGCCATCTACCCGCTGGTGCGGGACCGGCTGTTCTACCCCGCGCACGAGGAGGACGGCCTGGAATCGCACCAGGTCAACGAAGTGCTGCTTGCGGGCGCCGACAACCCGGATTACACGGTCGATATCACGGCGCACTGGGAGACGAAGGTGGCGGCGATTCTCTGCCACACGAGCCAGGTGGGTGGGCGAACGAAAGCGGACTTCCTCAAGGACCGGGCGGAGCGCGAGAAACGCGACGGGCCAAAGCCGATCGAGGAGCGCTTCCGGCGCTGGAGCATCCGGCGGCCGCCGCGGAAACCCGCGGACGCGCCCACCGTCACGCCGGCTGCGGCAGCGGCCGAGGTCTCGCCGAACGGCAGAGCACTGGAAGGCGTCGCAGGGATCGCGAAGGGCCAGAAACAGGCGTAGCCGCCCGGCGGGCGCTCCGCGCCGGAGCACGCCTCGGCGTCAACGCGGTTGACGGTGTGGTGTTAACGGTATACGAATGCCGCGCGCACATACCGGAGGCGAAGGATGCCCGACATTCGCTGGATCGAAGACCAACCATACCGCCCGAAGGCCCCATTCCTGACGCGGGCGAACGTCGGGGAGGTGGTGCCCGAGCCGCCGAGCCCGGCCGGCTGGGACCTCGTCTGGGACAAGGGCGGATCCATGGCGGGCTGGCGCGACTGCTCGGTGAACCGCCTCGGGGTCGGGGACGAAGAGCTCGACCCGAACCCGGACCGCACGGACTGGATTGGCCTCTGCGGCGGCTACGGCTACCTCAATGCCTCCTGGATCCGCGTGTGGGGCGAACGCACACCTGGGATGTCGGCGGCGGCGATCGACGCGGCCTATTTCGGCGACCACCCGGACGTCCCGCCATATGTGCAGGAACCCTGGCACACGAACCCGGCCACCACGGCCAGGATGACGGAATGGCTCGGGTGGGTGCTCGGTGATGGCGACCAGAGCGAGCTGGAGGAAGACCGCCGGTATGCGCGCGAGATCCACGCCGCGCGGCCGCCGCTGGAATCGCTGACGGACGCGGAGCTGCTGGAACGCGCGGTGAGCCTGCGGCCGGTGTGCCGCCGGATGTTCGACCAGCACATCAACCAGAGCGGCGCTGCCGCGATCGGTCCCGGCGTGCTGGCTGCGATCTGCGCCGCGATCGGGCGGCCCGAGGCGGCGATGCGGCTGCTCGCGGGGCTGGGCGGCGTCGACTCGGCGGCGCCGTCGTTCGCGATGTGGGAGTTGAGCCGGGCGGTGCGGGAATCGGCGATGCTCACGGCGCTGTTCGACGGCGGCCCGGCCGGGCTGAATGAGAAGCTGCGTGCATCATCGGAGCCGGATGTGACCGCCTTCTGCCGGGCCCTGGACGGCTTCCTCGATGAGTTCGGGTCCCGCGGGCCGAACGAGTGGGACATCATGGCGCCCTCGTGGGAGACGAAGCCTGACATCGCGCTCGCCGCCATCGACCGCATGCGGCTCGCGGCGGATTCGGAATCGCCGATGGGCAACAACGCCTCGCGGGAAGCGGAACGGAAGGCGCTGATCGAGGAGATCTCGGAGGTTTTGAGCGCCGATGCAGCGGCGAAGGCCCAGTTCCTGGCCGCCGCGGCGAGCGCCGCGAGGTTCGTGCCCGGGCGTGAGCGTTCGAAGACGAACATCATCCGCGTGATCGAAGAGAGCCGCGTGGCCATCTGGGAAATTGGGCGGCGGGCCGTTGCGCGCGGCGCGATCGACCAGCCCAACGACATCTGCTTCCTCTTCGAGGACGAGTTGCGGGCGATGACGGAGGGCAAGCTCGGCGAGCTGCGGGGACTCATCGAGCCGCGAAAGCGCTACCACGAATGGCTCCTGACGCTGGAGCCGCCGTTCATCATCAACGGGCCACCGCCGCCGAACACCACGTGGCCGAAGCGCTCGGACCGCGTCGTCGAGGCGGTAACCGCGGGGCAGGTGCTCCAGGGGATGCCGGGGTGCCCGGGCCTGGCGCGGGGGCGCGCGCGGGTGGTGCTCAGCCCCGCCGACCCGACCATCCTCGAGCCGGGCGACATCCTCATCGCGCCAATGACGGACCCGGCGTGGACGCCGCTGTTCGTGCCCTCGGCCGGGGTGGTTGTGGATGTTGGCGCAGCACTGAGCCACGCGATCATCGTCAGCCGAGAGCTGGGGATCCCATGCGTGGTTTCGGTGACGGGCGCCTCGCAGCGGATCCCGGATGGCGCACTCATCGAAGTCGATGGCGACGCCGGTACGGTGCGCATCATCGAGCTGCCATAGACGAAGGACCCGGGGGCGAGGACGCGCGGCTGGCTAGAAGGTCACGCGGCGGAGCTTGCCGCCACTGAAGACGTACGCGACGCCGTTGTGGATGGCAAAGGCGCTCATCGCCTTGAAATCGGGGTGGCGGTACTGGCGGTCGAACGCGCCATCGCGGCGGAGGACGATGAGGCGGTCGTTCGAGGCGTCGAGCAGGGCGAGGTCGCCGTTCTTCGAGACGGGCTGCGGCGCCTCGGGCGCGACGAGCCGCTTATCGATGCCGGACTCGGAGAGAACGAGCGAGAGGGTGCCGGCGAACCGGCGGACCGCGCCATTGGCATCGGCCGTGACGATCTCGGAATCAACCATCAGGCGGCGGGCGGCGGCGAGGTCCGGGGTATCGAGCACCTTCGTGGGCGGGCCGCTGAAGCCGCCATCCGAGGGCGAGAAGCGGTAGACAACGGACTGCTGCGAATCGAGGACGTAGAGGTCGCGGCCATAGACGGCGATGTCGGTCACGGTGAGGTTGCCGGGTGCGCTGAACGCCACCTGGCGCAGGCCCGCCGAAGCGGAGTACGCCCACAACGCGCGGCCGCTATCGACGAGCAGGAGGGACGGGCCGCCAAGGTCCTGGCTATCGAGGAAGGCGGAGGCGATGGGGCGCCCGCGCTTCGCGTCCTTGTCCTCGCTGTAGATGACTTTGCGGTCAGTTTGTCCATCCAGCGGCATGGCGATGACCTGGTTGGAGGCGCTGTCGAGGACGAAGGCGGTGTCGGCGGAGATCTCGAGACGGGTGGCGGCGACGGGCTTGTCGCCGAACTGCTCCAGGCTGCCGAGCACGTCGACGGCTGCAGGCGTCTTGATCGCGTCCATGTTGGAGAGCGCCGCGGCGACTTCGGCGATGAGCTGCTCGGCTTCCGGGCCGCGGTCGGGCGAGTCGCGGGCTTCGAGGAGGAGGGCCTGGGCTTCGGTGAGCGCCTTGCGCTTCTCGGTCGCATCCTGCTGCGAACCTGCAACGGCAATCTTCAGTTGGGCGCCATCGATGAGGGTGGCGTACCGCTGGCCCTGCTCCTTGCCGAGCATCCGGGGCACGGTGACCAGGCCGACGAGCGTCAAGAGGATGGAAAGTCCAACGAGGATCACGAGCCACGTCGGAGGCAGCTTGTCGGCCGTGATGGTGCGGCGCGAAAGGCTACCGCCGCCCTTCCAGCGGCCGGAGTGCTTCGAGCGGACGCGCACGAGGCTGCCGCCGGTGCTGATGGTGCTCGCGTTTTCGCCGGCGATGGTCTCGCTCATGCTACTCAGCACGGCCGGGCGCGAGCGGAGGCCTTCGGCAAGCTCGTTCACAAGCGGGATGTCATCGGTATTGACGGCGGGAGCGGGAGGAGCTTCTTCGCGCACAAGGCCGCGGGAGAAGCTGCCGCGGCGCTGGTGCTGGCGGCGCTGCTCGTTCGAGGCCATGGCCGGCGGCGGTTCGGGCTGACCCGCCGGGCCGGCGCCGCGCCACACGGGCCGCGAGGCATGGACGGCGGCCGGCGCCTGCTGGGGCAGTGCGGCGGCGCGGGAGAATGCGGCGGTCACGCGGCGCTCTTCGGCGAGCCGCGCGAGGACGTTTTCGCCCGAGGCCCGGCGCAGCGGCTCAATGCGCTCGGCGGCAACGGCGGGGACGCGCGACGCGCTGCGCGCGCGGATGCCGATGCTGATGAGCTGCTGGCGTGCGGCGGCGGCAAGCTCGACCGGCTGGTCTTCGATGAAGAGGCTCGGCTGGAACGAGTTCGAGGGTTCGGTTTCGTTCGCGGTGCGGGCCTCTGCGGCCGCGGGCTCGGGAGCGGGGAGGCTGCTGGTGGCGTCGATGACGAAGCCATCGTTGTCCTCGGCCTTGCGCGCGAAGTCCGAGGGCCGGCCAGGTGAGGTCACGAGCACAACGGTGACATGCCTGAGGTCCTGGACACGGTGCCAGAGTTCGGGCAGCACCTGCTCGGCGGGCAACTGGAGAATGCCGGCGATGATCTCGTCATCGCAGGCGGCGAGCGCGGCGGTGGAGACGAGCAGCAGGCGGTCGCCGGGGGCGAAGGTGACGGCCGTCAGCTGCGCATCGATGGCGCCGGCGCCGAGGGGGCGGCCGTGGGCTTCGTCCGCGAAATACGCGGTGACGGCGCCGTTCGACATGTGGAAGGCGGCGGAGGGGCCGGCCTGCGCGATGACGGCCTGGCCACCGCGGCGCCCGAGGCAACAGATGCCCAGGCTGACGCGGTGGGGCGCGATGGACTTGCGGTTCCAATCGATGAGGTTGCGCTGGGCATCCTGGAAGATGCGCTGGAGGGCCCCCGTGAGGCTCATATCGAGGCCGCCCCACGCATGCCCCGCAGTCGAGACGACATGGCCCGCGAACGCCTCGCCGGCGGGCGTGGTGCCTTCGGCGACGATGTAGAGCTCAGCCCTGTCGTCGACAGGCCCTTTGCCGTGAAAAATCCCGGCATTGGGGCCCCGGTCGACCGGTTCGCCATCAACGATCGCGAACTGGCCCACCTGGAGTGGTTCGGTCAAAAGGGACCGTCCTTACCAACGCAGATAGGCGGGGGCGGCCGGAACCGGCCCCCGGCGCCCTTCTCGCAAGCGAAAAGGCACCCCGCCAACGCCGGGACGGCCAACACTATCTCCCGGTGAGGCTCATGAAAGCAACCCTTTCGGGAAGCATCGATGGGGGAAACCCCGCGATCCATGGTCAGGATTCACGCATTCGATAAGTGATTATGACGTGTGCCAGGCACAGAGACGGATGGCATACATCCTGCAAAACTGTCTACGCAACTCCAGGCCTACCCCTGGCCGTAGGCTCGGCGCCCCGCTGCCGCCAAGCTGTTCCGTTGGTATCCTCCGCAGGGACGCTGACTTATAGTGGCGGCCATGCGAAGTTGCCTGAGCACCCGGCCGGAGCGGCGGCGATGGCGATGTGCTTCGATTGCCGTTGGCCTGGTGCTCGTGCTCTTCCTGCTGGGGAGTTGCGGCGGAAACGACGGCGCCGCTAGCGAGGTCCCGACTGCCCAGCCCTCTGCGGTGTCCAACGCCACCGCACCGGGATCGTCTTCAACAACCGCACCGGCGGTGGGGACAGCTGCCGACGGAACCGCGCTGTATCCCGAAGACTATGAGCAGATCGCCCGGTTCTGGCTGAAGCAATACGTCGAGGAGCAGGTTCCGGTGCTCGCTAACCCAGCAGCGGACGACTGGACCAAGGTCAATGCTCTGCGGGAGTGGGCCTACGGATTCATTGATAGCGCCGCACCGGTGTGCCTTCTCGACAACGACTATGGCGCCCAGATCTCTCAAAAGCTGGCGTTTGTCATGGAACTGCTGCTCGAAAACCGCGGTGGATTTGCCTGCGGGGGCACGGCGAACGTCCTCACGGGGTTGTACAGGCTCTTCGGCTACACAAGCTACGCGTACAACATGGGCCAGCTCGAGGGCTCCTGGACCCACGTTGTTTCCCTTGTACAAATAATGGTCGATGGGCGGTCCGTCCTCTCCGTCCAAGACGCATTTCTGGGCTTCACGCTGAAAGAGGACGGCCAACCGCTAGACTTTTCCAGATTGCTGGATCTTCTCGGATCTCGGCAGGCAGACAGGGTCGAAATTGCCTCGACGAAACAAATGTGCAAACCCGCAGCGTTGCCTGCAGCGTCGCCGGGGGCGGTCGAGGAGCTTGGTAAGTACTACACCATCTCGTATCTCGGCACTGATGGACGAGTGACCGAATATTGCTACGACCTGAATCTCAAGACGTTGGCCACCGGTCCTGAATACGTGCAGGCAATCGCCAATCGGACGGGACAGGCGAACTTCCTCTATATCTTCCTTTTGCCGCTCGGGACGTCCGGCGAAGCACCTGCGGAGGCTCTCGCTGCGCATGCGAAAGAAGAGTTGGCTCGCTTGAAAGCCATGCCCTGACAGGGCCAACTCAGTATTTCGGGCGGGCGGGGGCCATTTCGACGATGGAGTCGAGGCCGATAAGCGCGCCGCTTGACGCTGGCCGGGCGATCGAGATGCGGGTCGGGAGCACAACCTCCGCACCCGGCGTCCCCGTGAATACGATGCGGACACTCTTTGATGTGGCTTCGACGCGAAACACGCGCTGCTCCACGCACCCATCGAGGGCGCGGTCGGCTTCGGCCACGGTTTGGAATGCGTCATCCTGAACGTAGCTCCGGGCTTGTGGCGCCTTAGCGTGCGCCGGCCATTCGCACGCCACGCGAAGCCATTGCGGCTCGGCGGCACCGATGTCTACGAAACGAGTGGCCACGTGGTCGTTGAGCGTGCCGGACTCCATGAGCAACGCAGATTCCTCAGCACGCCATTCGAGTTGGCCGTTGGCGTCGTAGAAGTTCCGTTCGAGCTCCCCGGCGAGCTGGGCGGCCCGCAGGTCGAGGACGGACGTCCAGGTGGAGCTTTCGAGGACACCGGAAACATCATCGCGGCGGCTGAGGTAGACGGCGAGGTTCGTCGATGCCCGTGCATACAGATTTTCCAGTTGGACGGCTCCACTCGAAAAGCGGGACGGTTGAAGTACAGCAATCGCGCGCTCGAAATGCCCGGCCCAGTCGGAGATGCCAAGCAGCAACTCCGGATGGGCGATAACATTCTCGCGTTCGAACGTCGCCTCGATTCCACGAGCATCGATGAAATCGTAGAAGCTCGGGCGAATGCCGTGGTCCAGACACCAGCGGGCATAGTCTTCAAGGCGCGGAATGTTCGTCGCCAGAACCATGCAGGGCGACTGGACGTGCCATGGGAACCCGAGTTCGCGACCGGTCTCGATGAAGCTGGCGATGTTCTCGGCGACGGCGTTCCACGACGCGCCGAGTCGAATCGCCTCGTACTCTTCTCCCATCGAATCGAGGCTGACAACGAGGTGGAGGTTCTTCTTCTTGCGAAGCAGGTCCATGAACTTGTGGTGCAGGGTGCCATTCGTGCAGATGGTGAGATGAACTGACTCGAACTCCGGATCTTCGATAATGGCCCGCATGAACTTAAGCGCTTCAACGAGGACAAATGGCTCGCCGCCGATGACCGTGATGTCGATGGCCCGCTTTAGCTCTTCGCGCCAGGCGAGCACAGATTCCGCGGAGACCTGACGCCTCAACGTGCCACGCCTTGGGACCTGGTGGCACATCACGCATGACAAATTGCAGGCGAAGCCGAAATTGACGTAGAACCGCATCGGAGTGGCGCGCGTCTTCTCGCGCCCGGCCTGATAGTCCTCGACCGCCAACTTCCAGTTCTCAGCCTGCGCGGGGCTCCAGTCCGGCTCTTCGTTCAAGAATCGTGGGTAGTAAAGTTCCGCTTCGCCGCGGTGGTCGAAGAAGTAGCAACTCGCGCAACCGCCCGAAAGGTCGCCGCCGTTGGGGCTGTTGAGGCGGCGGATGGCCTTCATGCGGTCGCTGTTCCAGTAGTGGTCAAGCGGCATGGGCTCGTCGAGCCAGGGGTCCTTTTCGCCGGAGTAGTAGCAGCAGGCGCTGACGCAGTCGTCGGCGGAGGAGATGTTGAGTTCGTACCAGGCGGCGTGGCAGGCGGAATTCAGGCGCATCGCGGCTCCACTCCCCGGGGCATCTTCGCAGGCTCAGCCTGTGGGCGCCATAGCCTTTGAGGGTCGAACGTCCAGACCAACCCTGTGGGCGCAAACAGGCCCCGCGTCTGCGGGGCCTGTTTTCTTTCTGGTGCTTGTGTTCCAGGCGGGCTTTTGCCTGCTTGCCTCCGGAACGGAGCCGCGTCCCTGATGGTTGAGGGGCGGGATACGTACTCGCTAGCCTGCCGGAACACCTGTGCGTGGCCCGCTAGCGCGAGCCAACAATCGGACCGAACCAAACTCGGTACAGGGCGTGGAGCTTGACTTTCATCTTGCTACCTCCCGGTTCCTCGGTTTCGAAGGAGTCTGCAGACCGTCTAACTCTGCACGATCCAGACTCGGTACAGCGCATGAAGGCGAATCTCGTTCATGGCTTCGTACCTCCTTGGAACGTCCCGCGGGACGGTTGTTCCGGCCTGATCCTACCTCGCGGCGCGGGCGGTTTCAATGGGCCGGGCGGCCTAAAAAAAGATGGCCCAACGGTGCTTCCATCCTGGCACCGGCGCGCGGCGAGGCGCGGTCGGCGACGATCTTTGGGTGCGAACAGCGCCAGCCAAGGGGCGCGGCTACCGGGTTGGGGGGCGTTCGAGGAGGACGACCGCGGTCGCGGCCATAGCTTCGCCGCGACCAACGGCATCGAGGCCTTCCCCGCTCTTCGCCTTTACGCTGACCTGGCCGGGATCGAGCGCGGCGATCTCGGCGATGCGCCTGCGGAGGTGCGCGATGTACGGGGCGAGCTTCGGGCGCTCGGCGCGCACGGTCGCGTCGATGTTCGCCACCTCCCAGCCGGCGTCGCGGGCGAGCCTGGTGGCGACGCGGAGGAAGTCGGCGCTATCGGCGTGGGCGTAACGCGGGTCGGTGGGCGGGAAGTACTGGCCGATGTCGCCAAGGGCGGCGGCGCCGAGGACGGCGTCGGTGATGGCGTGGAGGAGGACATCGGCGTCGCTGTGTCCGGCGAGTCCGGGGCCCTCCTCGATGATGACACCGCCGAGCACGAGCGTGCGGGCATCGTCGATGCGGTGGATGTCCTCGCCCTGGCCGACGCGCATCATCGCTCGCCTCGCGCACGCAAGATGGCCGCCGCGACCAGCAGGTCGAGCGGGCGGGTGATTTTCAGGTTCTCGGCGCCACCATCGACGACGGCGACTTCGAGACCGAAGCGGGCGAGCATGGCGGCATCGTCGGTTTCGTCGTTGTCGCCGGCCGCGGCGGCGGCCAGCCAGGCTTCGCGGCGCACGACCTGCGGGGTCTGGGCGGCCCAGAGGCGGTCGCGATCGGGGTGGCCGGCGATGATGCCACCGTCGACCTCCTTGATGGTGTCGGTGACGGGCGTGGAGGCGATGGCGCCATGGTGGCCCTCGGCGGCGGCGAGGCAGGCGGCGATGAGCGCAGGCGTGACGAGCGGGCGGGCGCCGTCATGGATCGCGACATAGGTAGTGGAGGACGCGCGCAGCCCGGCCTCGACGCTATCGCGGCGGCGGGCGCCGCCGGGGAGCACGGCGAAGCAGGTGCGGGCGGCCCACACGGCGGCCAGCTCACGGACGCGGTCGATGTTGGCCGCGGTGGTCACGACGGTGAGGCGGCGGATTCCCTCGGCGGCTTCGAATGCGGCCAGCGACCAGGCGAGGACGGGGCGCCCGCAGAGGTCGGTGAAGAGCTTGTCCGTGCCGCCGAAACGGGTGGAAGAGCCGGCGGCGACGATCACGGCATCGGCATGCATGGGGGGAAGGTAGCACTGGGTGGGCGTGTGGGCGTAGGGGCGTCACGGCGTGTGGGGGTGTGTGGGCTTAGCTGATACGCTGGCTGCCATGGCCGCGGGCGCTATTGTCGATGTTGGGAGCATGATAGAGTCGCGGGAAGGTGTCACGGGCGGGCGGCCGTGCCTTGCGGGGACCCGAGTCCGAGTGGTGGCCGTCGGCGCGTGCTACGCGGCCGGGATGAGCCCCGAGGAGATGGCCGAAAACTTCCCGAGCGCGACGCTCGCGAAGATTTACGCCGGGATCGCGTACTACCTGGCGAACCGGGAGCATTTCGATGCGGAAATCGCGGAGGAGCTGGAGCTGGAGCGCGTGATGGCAGCACGATATCCGCACGGCTGGACTCCCGAAACGCGTAGCGCGTGAGTTTCCCCCTCTATCTCGACGGGCTGACGGCGGCGGCGGGCGGGCTTAGAATCGCGGCCTCAGAGGGAGGCCAGCGGTGACCATTGACGCATTCTCCACCGCCACCGAGTTGACCGCGGCGCTCCGCCGCAAGGAGGTTTCGAGCCGCGAGCTGCTCGACCTCTACCTGGGGCGGATCGAGGAACACAACCTCGGGCTCAACGCGGTCGTCACGCTCGATATCGACCGCGCGGAGGCGGCCGCGGCCGTGGCGGACGAGGCGGCGGCGCGTGGCGAATGGCTCGGGCCGCTCCACGGGCTACCGATGACGGTGAAGGATTGCTTCGAAACCGAAGGCATGCGCACGACGTGCGGCGACACCGCGCTCAGCGACCATGTGCCGGCGAAGGACGCCGATGTGGTGGCGCGGCTGAAGGCCGCGGGCGCGATTATCTTCGGGAAGACGAACACGCCCACGCAGACCATGGACGTGCAGACCGTGAACCCCGTGTTCGGGCGGACGAACAACCCGTGGGACCGGTCGCGCATCCCCGGTGGGTCTTCCGGGGGCTCGGCGGCGGCGATGGCGGCGGGGCTGGGGCCGCTGGAGCTCGGCAGCGACATCGGCGGGTCCATCCGGATCCCGTCGCATTGCTGCGGAGTGTTCGGGCACAAGCCGTCGTGGGGCATTGTGCCGGAGCGCGGGCACATCCCCGGCGCGCCGGGTTCGCTGCACCACCGCGACATCAACGTGAACGGCCCGATCGCGCGGAGCGCGGAGGACCTCGAGCTCGCCCTCGGCGTGCTCGCGGGGCCGGATGCCCTGGACGCCGTGGCATGGCGGCTCGAACTGCCGGCGCCGCGGCGGGCAGCGCTGAGGGACTTCCGCATCGCGGCCTGGCTTACGGACCCGTGGTGCGCGACCGAACGGCCGCAGTTGGCCGTCTTCGAGGCGGGTCTCGCGAAGCTGGAGCGGGCGGGTGCGAAGGTCGATGCGGCGGCGCGGCCGCCGTTCACGCTCGAAGAGGCGTTCCACGCCTACAACCCGCTGCTCGGGGCAGCGATCACGCCGTACACGCAGGCGGCGGTCGATCACAAGGAGTGGATCGCTGCCGACGAGGTGCGCCAGCAGTTCCGGCGCAAGTGGGCGGTGTTCTTCGAGTCGTTCGATGTGCTGCTCGCGCCGGCGATGTTCACGACCGCGTTCGCGCACATCGAGCGCGCCGACTTCGAACGCAGCGTGATCCCGGTCGATGGCGTGGACCGGCCGTACCGGCAGGTAATCACGTGGAGCGCGCTCGCGGGCGCAAGCCTGCTGCCCGCGACGGTGATGCCGGTCGGGCGCACCGCGGCGGGGCTGCCGGCGGGCTGGCAGGCCATCGGGCCGTACCTGCATGACCGGACGACCATCGCCTTCGCAGCGCTCGCGAGCCCGGTGCTGGGCGGGTTCCAGCGGCCCCCGGGGTATTAGGCGGCCATTCGCCATTCGCCATTGGCCGGAATGCAGGCAATCGGGCCGTGCGGAGCGGTCTTCGAATCGGCCGGAGAAGCCTCATGCCGAACCATTGTTGAGTTCATCGTTCGACTTTCACACGGACGCTTGCTAGGCTTAGAGGCCCGCTGGACCGACCAGCACGGATTCTCCGCAGGAGGACGAAAGTGACCGCGATCGCCGAACGGGGCTACGCAACGCCCGAAGTGCTCGTCAGCACCGATTGGGTGGCCGAGCACCTGAACGACCCCAATATCCGCCTTATCGAATCGAACGAAGACACGCTGCTCTACCCTTCGGGGCACATTCCCGGCGCCGTGCAGGTGGACTGGGTGGCCGACCTGAATGACCCGGTGCGCCGTGACTACCTCGGCAAAGAGGGCTTCGACAAGCTGATGTCGAAGATCGGCGTGACCAAGGACACAACGGTCGTGTTCTATGGCGACAAGAACAACTGGTGGGCGACGTACGCGTTCTGGGTGTTCCAGTTGTTCGACCACAAGAACGCGAAAGTAATGGACGGCGGACGGCTGAAGTGGGAGCAGGAAGGCCGCACGCTCACTCGCGACGTGCCGGCATACCCGGCGACGCACTACGACGCACCCAGGCGCGATGACACGAAGATCCGGGCGTTCAAGGAGCAGGTGCTGAAGCACCAGGCCGACAACAAGCCGCTGGTGGACGTGCGCAGCCCCGCTGAGTACAGCGGCGAGAAGACGCATATGCCCGAATACCCGCAGGAGGGTGTCCTGCGCGGCGGGCACATCCCGGGGGCACGCAGCGTGCCCTGGGCGCGAGCGGCGAACCCGGAGGACGGGACGTTCAAGTCCGCAGACGAACTGAAGGCCATCTACGAGCAGGAGCAGGGGCTGAAGCCGAAGGACGACGTGATCGCGTACTGCCGGATCGGCGAACGTTCGAGCCACACGTGGTTCGTGCTCACGTACCTGCTCGGGTTCGAAAAGGTCCGCAACTACGACGGCAGCTGGACTGAGTGGGGCAACTCTGTCGGGGTGCCCATCGAGAAGTAGGGCGCCGGGCGTTGGTGCGCCGGGCGAGCCTGGCGCGTCCTCCACGGACGTGGCGGGTCTGGCGGTTGCTTCGTGCCTGGAAGAACGTGGCGCTCGATGCGCCATAATGGAGATATGACGGACCTGCCGCCAAAACTGAAGGAGCTCATCGACGACCTGTCGTTGGCCGACCGGAGCGAGCGCGCCGAGATCCTGATCGAGTACGCCGACCGCTTCCACGACGTGGAGCCGCGCATCGCGACGCGGCCGTTCCCGGAAGCGAACCACGTGACGCGGTGCGAATCCGAGGCATACGTGTGGGCCGAGGACCTGCCGGATGGCACGCAGAAGTACCACTTCGCGGTCGAAAACCCACAGGGTCTTTCGGCGAAGTCCTGGGCGGTGATCATGGCCGAGTCGCTCTCCGGCCGGCCGCTGGAGGAAGTGGCGAATGTCCCGACGGACGTCATCTTCAACATTTACGGGAAGGACCTTTCGATGGGGAAGGGCCAGGGCCTCATGGGGATGCTGGACCACGTGACGAGCGCGGCGCGGCGCAAGCTGAGAGCGGCCTGACACCGGATGCGCGGGAGAGGACTGCGATGGCGATCAACGGCATAGCCCACGTGCAGGTGGGCATGACGCCCGGGGGCGAAGAGAAGGCGCGCTGGTTCTATGGCGACCTGCTCGGCCTGGCGGAGGTCGCCAAGCCCGATTCGCTGGCGGACCGCGGCGGCGCGTGGTTCGAATGCGGCCCACAGGAAATTCACTGCGGCGTCGAACCGGAAGTCGCGCCGGCACGGCGGCACCCGGCGCTGCTCACGGACGGGCTCGACGCCCTGAAGCAGCGGCTCGAAGCCGCGGGCATCGTGACGCAAGTCGACCGCCAACTGCCCGGGTACCGCCGGTTCTACGCCATCGACCCCTTCGGCAACCGGCTCGAATTCCTCGAGCCCGTCTAGGTGCGCTTCACCGTCCGGCGCATGACCGATGACGACGCGCCCGCTTCGGCAAAGGTGGTGGGCGCCGCGTTCGGGGACGAACTCGACTCGTTCCCGGAGGTGGAGACATCGCTTCGGACGGGGCTCGCCGTGCTCGCGCAGACTGGCAGCCGGGTGCTCGTCGCGGAGCGCGGTGGCGCCATCGTGGGCGTGGTGCGGTGGTGGGACGAGGAGGGCATCGGCTGGCTCGACCTGCTGGCGGCGGCGGCGCCGGGCGCGGGCCGCGCCCTCATCCGGGCCGTCGAAATGGGAGCGCAGGATGCGGGCCTGCGGCTGGTCCGCCTGCGGGCGCCGGCCGGCTCGGTGCTCCAGGACATGTTCGAACGCCGCGGCTACCGGCCCATCGGGCACGCGGCCGGAGCGGGTGGAACGCGTGTGCTCATGGAGAAGCGGCTGCCGCTGCTCACGGTGCGAGAGCAGCGCCGCGCAGACGCAGATGCGATCGGCGAACTCACGGGCGAGGACCCATGGGTGTACACGCAGGGCGCGCGGCCGGGGGTGTTCGTGCTGGCGGACGGCGAGCGGATCGCGGGGTTCACGGCGGTGCGGGATGCGGGCGGAGGCCTGGCGGCGTTGCGTGTGCCGGTGCTCCGCGATGAGTATCGGGGCCGGGGCATCGAACTTTGGATGGCCGAGCGTGCCGCGCTCTACGCAGAGACGAATGGTTATCACACGATCGAGGTGCCGGCCGACCCTTCGCTGGAGCCGCTGCGCCGGGAGCTCGAGGACCGGCGGTGGTTCCGGGAAGGGGATGTGTACCGGCGGAGGCTCGCCGGGCGAGAGATCGCGGGCCCGGAGGTGTAGGCGCGGCAGCCACAACCAGAGCCGCCCCAAGGGCAACGCGGCCACCGCGAATGGCGGCCGTTGAGGACAGCGGCTACCGAACGGTTTCCCCGAAGTTGTAGCGGGAGAGCCACGCGGTCAGTGAGGGTTCGTGCGCGCGCTCGGGGAGTGCCGCGAGCATGTCGCGCGTGTGGGCCGGGTCGTGTCCGGCCCAGAGGCGGAGGTAGGTGACGAAGCTGATGTTTCGGTCGTGGAAGTCGAAGCGGCGCGTGAGGGCTTCGTCGCCGAAGCGCTCGAAGGTGGCGAAGATGTCGGCGCGGTGGCGGGCGGCTCCGGCGAGCAAAGTCTCGACACCGTGGTCCTTGCGCTCGCCGATGCGGGCGTCGTTCCACACGTCGATGCTGAACATGTCGCCGTTGTCGCCGGCAGGCGCCCACTTGCGTCCTTCGGCCATGGCCTCGAACCAGGGGCCAACGTAGAGGTCGATGCTCGCGAGGTGACTGATGTAGTCGATGACGCGCCAGTGGCTGGCGGGGATGGGGCGAGCGAGCTCTTCGGCACTCAGCGAGCGGCAAAAGGTTTCGAAGCGCTCGCGATTGTCGCGTCTCTGCGGCGACGGGTTCGAGTCGGGGGTCCATGGCGCCTCCGGAGCGTCCGAATCATTCCGGTTGATCCGGCCCGTCAGGATGTTATACCGGCTCACAGAGCGGGCGGATACGCGACGCCCGGTGGGGCAGCGCTGGCTCGGCACCGGGAAAAGGGGCACTGGCTTGCCGGCGCCGCGCCGCAAGGAGGCGGGCAGGAATCAGCCTGGGAGCGGGTTCGAGCCGATCGCCAGGTCCAGCACGGGACGGCCGCCGGCGAGGTGCTCTTCGATGACGCGCTCCAGCGCTTCGCCGTGGAGCCCGGCGTACCAGACGCCTTCGGGGTAGACGACGGCGGTGGGGCCGGCTGTGCAGATGCGGAGACAGCCGACCTTCGTTCGATACACGCGGGAGGCCGCATCGCCGGAGCCGTTGATGCGGGCGACGGCGCTCTTGAGGGTCCGCCAGGCGGCGTCTCCGACTTCGGGCGAGCAGCAATCGGGGCCGGTGCAGAGGAAGATGTGCCGCTGGTAGCCGCCGACGCCGCGGCGCAGGGCCTCGAGGCGTGCGTCATCGATCGTGCCGCCGCCGGACGAACCTTCGGGTTCGGCCGGCCGCATCTCATCGTTGTCCGCGGTGCTGCTCAGAACTTGAGCACCGTGCGGGCCACCTCGCCCGCCTTCATGGCGCGGAACGCCTCATTCACGTCTTCGAGAGCGCCGGTGCGGGTGATCATCTCGTCAAGCTTGAGGCGGCCCTGCTGGTAGAAATCGATGTAGCGGGGCATGTCCACACGGAAGCGGTTCGAGCCCATGGTGCAGCCCTGGATGCGCTTCTGGCGGAGGAAGGTGCTGCCTTCGAGCTCGATCTTCTGGCCCACCGGGATCATGCCGACGATGGTTGCCGTGCCGCCGTCGCGGATGCTTTCGAACGCCTGCTCGGCGGCACGCTTGAGCCCGATGCATTCGAACGTGTAGTCGGCGCCGCCGCCGGTGAGCTCGCGGATCTTGTCCACCGGGTCGCCGCTGGAGGCGTCGACACTGTGGGTTGCGCCGAGCTCGCGGGCCGTCGCGAGCTTGGACTCGATCATATCGACGGCGATGATCATGCGAGCGCCGCCGATGCGCGCGCCCTGGATGGCCGCGAGCCCCACGCCGCCCGCACCGAAGACGGCGACCGTCGAGCCGGGCTTGACCGCGGCCGTGTTGAGCGCCGCGCCGACGCCGGTGGTGACACCGCAACCAATGAGCGCCGCCGCTTCGAAGGGCATGTCGTCGCGCATTTTCACGACGGCGTTCTGGTGTACGAGCATGTACTGGGCGTAGCTGGAGAGGTTGGCGAATTGGGTGACCGGGGTCCCCTGCCAGGTGTATTTCGGCGGGTCGCCAGGGCCGCGGCGCACTTCGGGGCTACGGCAAAGGAACGGCTCACCCGAGAGGCAGCGCTCGCAGTGGCCGCAGAACACCGAGAGGCAGGCGATCACGTGGTCACCGGGCTGCACGTAGGTGACGTTCGCGCCGACCGACTCGACGATGCCGGCCGCTTCGTGCCCGAGGATGCTCGGCGTCGGCATGGTGTAGTAGCCATCAACGAAGTGGAGGTCGCTGTGGCAGACGCCGCTGGCCATGGTGCGGACGAGGACTTCGTTCGCCATGGGGGTATCGACTTCGACTTGTTCGATGGTGAGGGGCTGGTGGGCGCCGTGGAAAATTGCGGCTTTCATTTGCATGGTTCGAGCCTCCGCGCGGTGCAGGTGGGTTGCCGCGCATCATACGCGCCGGTCACGCGCGCCGGGCAACGGGCCGGACCGCGGCGTTCGCCGCCGAAGAGCTTGCGGAAATTCACATTTCGGTGAAAACCTCGCGGCCACACCACTCGTAGTAGAGGCGTGGGCTCCAGTAAAGGCTCACCAATGAGTGCGTCGCGCGCCGCCGGCGCAGATGCGGATGTCCCGGGGGGGAGAGATCGGAGGGGAGGGCAAGTGCCCTCCCCTCCGGCTTGTGTGTCCGTTAGCGGTTCAGCGTGAGCACCACCTCGTTCAGCGCCTGGGCGGCGGCATCGAGATCCTTGTTGAAGGTGCGGTACTCGCTGACGTTGCGCCGTTGAATGGCTTTCAGGCCGCCGTCGAAGGCGCCGAGGTAGGCACCAAGGGCGGCATCGAACCGTTGCTTGAAGTCCATGACGTGGGAGGCGGGCTGGGGCGTCATCGTGCGGAGCCGCGAGGCAAGGCAGGTCGCGTTGCCGGCATAGGTGACGAATTCGGTGCGGAAATTTGGGTCGCTCGAGAACTTGCCATCGGGCCAGCGTCCACGGAATTCGCTGGTGAGGTTCGCCAGGGCAGTCACCCCGCTCATCACCGTCTGCTGGTAGCGAAAGTCCGCGTTGCGCGGGCCGGGGGGCGTCGCCGTGGCGGCGGGGCAGGGCGGCGCAGCGGGCAGCGAGCTTGTGCCGCCGCAGCTGGCGAAAATCATCATCGCCGGGAGCGCCACGAGCACGACTGAACGGGCCGCTCTCCGGGGTGGCCGGCTCACGATACGAGGCCCCGCAGGTAGGCTGCGGCCAGCCGTGCAGCCTTGCCGCGGTGGCTCACGAGGTCTTTCTCGGCGTCCGCTAGTTCAGCCGCCGTGCGGCCACCGGCGACGACGAACACCGGGTCGTAGCCGAAGCCGCCGGCGCCTCGCCGTGCGTGGCCGATGCAGCCTTCCATCGCGCCTTCGAAGAGGTGGACCTGGCCATCCGGGCGGGCGATGGCGATCACGGCGCGGTACCGCGCGGTACGTTTGCTGCCGGGTATGCCATCGAGTTCGGTGAGCAGGAGCGAGACGCGGCCCGCGTCGTCGAGGCCGGCGCCGCCATAGCGCGCCGAGAGCATCCCGGGGCGCCCACCGAGCCCATCGACTTCGATGCCGGAGTCGTCGGCGATGGCGAGGCAACCTGCGGCGGCCGCGAAGGCGCGCGCTTTCTTCGCGGCGTTTTCGGCGTAGCTCGCGCCATCCTCGACCACATCGATGTCGATGCCGAGCGCGGCCGGGGTAACGATTTCGAAGGGAACATCGGCCAGCAGCCGGCGGAATTCGCGAACCTTGCCGGGGTTATTGGTCGCGAGCAAGAGGCGGTCCACAGCCCGCATCTTCGCCCGTGGGGACGCCGCCGGGCAAGTTCATTATAGTGGGCGAACTTCGACGAACCGGGTTGGCTGATGCGCGCAATGGTACTCCGTGGCAAAGAACTGACGATTGAGGAGGTGGCGAAGCCGGCGCCGGGACCGGGCCAGGTGCTGGCGCGTGTGCTCGCCTGCGGCATCTGCGGGAGCGACCTTCACGCGGCGCGGTTCATGGAGGAGATGATGGAAACGGCGAAGGCGAGCCGCCGCAACGCATGGTACGGGCGGGACCTTTCCGCGGGCATCGTCATGGGCCACGAGTTCGTCGCGGAGGTGGTAGAGGCGGGGCCTGGCGCGGGGGAGTGGGCGCCCGGCACGCGCGTCACCTCGATGCCGGTGCTCGTGTCGCCGGAGTCGCCGGGTGGGTTCCTCGCCATCGGCTACAGCCCGGAGACGCCGGGCGCGTACAGTGAGTTCGTGGTCATGGCCGCGCCGTTGCTCTTGCGAGTGCCGGATAACGTCAGCGACCGTGTCGCGGCGACGACCGAGCCGTGCGCCGTCGGCCTCCACGCAGTGCGGGAGGCGCGGATGGGCGCTTCGGAGAGCGCGCTGATCATGGGCGCCGGGCCCATCGGGCTGATGACGCTCCTGTGGCTCAAGCACGACAAGGCCCGGTACGTGGCCGTGAGCGACCCCTCGGCGGAGCGGCGCGCACTGGCGAAGCAACTCGGCGCGGACGACGTGTTCAACCCGCGCGAGGTTGACCTCGCGGAAGCGCTCTCGGAGGCGCTGTTCATCCCGGCGCCGGGACGGCCCGAGGACTCGTCGTATGGGGGCGGTCTGGTAGTGGCGGCGCCTGATGTCGTGTTCGAATGTGTCGGCATTGAGGGGACGTTGCAGCAGGCGATGGAGCTGGTGCAGATGCAGGGGCGCGTGATCGTCGTCGGCGTGTGCATGAAAGAAGACAAGATCATGCCGCTGATGGGCATCAACAAGCAGCTGACGCTCCAATTCGTGCTCGGGTACACCGCGGGGGAATATGCCGAGGCGCTGGCGGCGTTCGCATCGGGGAGCATCGATACGGCGCCATTGGTCACGCGCACGGTGGGACTGGCGGAGCTGCCGGCGACATTCAGTGCGCTGGCGGACCCGAACGACTGCAAGGTCGTGGTGGTGCCGGGACAGGTTTAGCGCGGGCGGGGTGCACGCGGCCGATCACCCGGTAATCCAGCCCTGTTTTCCGCCGCCACACATGCCGTCTGCTATCCTGAGGGAGCGTATGACGTCGCCTGCTGAAGCCGCGCATGCACCGGGCGCCGGGCCTGACCTCGACGAGCAGAGCTACCTGCCCGCACCCGAGGAGACCATCCTGCGGATGCGTCACCAGATCCTCACGGGGCGGCACTGGTTCGATGCGCTGCTCGAAGCGGTTGGCCGCTGGCGCGTGCCGGAAGAACGCATCGGCGACCGGCACTACCGTTACCTGATTGGCGGCGACGCGTTCGATTGGCTGCTCCTTGCGGAACGACTTACGGGCGAGGCGCTCGACCTGATCCCCGCAGGCGAGTGCGACGCGCTCCTGTTCCAGGGCGAGTGGCCGGCCGCCATCGAGGACAGCGAGTTCATCGAGCGGCTGGGGCCCGCGAAGCACTCCGCGCATCTGAACTACCTCTACGGCGTGCTGGTCGAAGAGGCGCTGCAGCTCGCCGTCGAGGAAGACATCCACAAGCAGAACCGCAACCGCCCGTGGGGCCACGAAGAAGACGACGAAACGATGTTCGAGCGGGTGTACGGCAAGCCGCTAATCGAGCTGCGCGCCCAGTACTACGAGGAAACGGGCGTCATGCTCGGCGACCCGGTCAGCTATCCGGATTGGAAAGAGTTCACGTACTGGCTGTTCCGGACGCGGCTGAAGCGGCAGGACAAGGCGCGCGTGGCAAGCGACACACGGAAGGGTCTGGCCCAACTGTCGCGCATGGAGCTGGCGGTCAGCGAACGGCGGCACGGGGCCACACTCGGGGAATCGGATTTCGCGGCGCGATACGGCGTCTAGCTCGCGTTCGCCGTGGCCGAGGTCTCGCAACATTTACAGATGGGAACGCACATATTCCGTCAACAGGGTACGATCGTGGAGCACCATGCCGATCGACCTCCAAGCACTCATCAACGCCGTCGGGTATCCCGGGCTCTTCCTCATTGTTTTCGCCGAAACGGGCCTCCTGATCGGGTTTTTCCTGCCGGGTGACACGTTGTTGGTGACCGCCGGGCTGCTGGTACAGCGCGGGCACCTGAGTGTCGCCGGTGAGAACGGCCTCTGGCTGCTGATCCCGCTGCTGATTGTCGCGGCGGTCCTGGGCGACGCCGTGGGCTACCAGGTGGGTAAGCACACCGGCCCGCGGCTGTTCAATCGGGAGGACTCGCGGCTGTTCCACCGCAAGCACCTCGAGCGCGCGCGTGACTTTTACGACCGGCACGGCGGCAAGACCATCGTGATCGCGCGCTTCCTGGCCTTCATCCGCACATTCGCGCCGACGGTCGCGGGGGCGGCGGCGATGCCCTACCGGAAGTTCGCTGTGTACAACATCCTCGGCGGGGTGAGCTGGGTCGTGTCCATGGTGCTGGTGGGTTACTACGTGGGCAAAGCCGTCCCGAACATCGAGGTGTTCTTCACGGGCCTTGTCGTGCTGATGGTGACGATCTCGGTGGCGCCGGCGGCGCTCCACCTGCTCCGCGAGCGGGTGAGGGCCCGGCGGCAGGCGAAGGCGAACGCGAGCTAGGAGCCGATAGGCCGGCCCCTGGTCAGCGCTGTTTCGAGGGGGGCGGGGTGGCCTCGGTATCGCCGACGACGGCTTCCCAGCACAGGTAGAAGAAGAAGAGGCCCATGAAGATCGGCGCCAGGAAGGCGGGGTGGCGGCTTTCGATGAGCCCATAGAAGCCGCCGAGCACGAGGAAGACCAGCCCGGCCAGATAGATCAGGAACGCGCCCCAGCTGAAGTCCATCTTGATCATTTCGTCCACCTGCCTGCCACCGGCATGCTAACGCCCTAACGGCCGGGCGGGGTGGTGGAAGAGTGCGGAGAAGGTGGAGAAATGGGGACGGCTACGTGTCGGCGTGTCAGCGTCGGGGCACGCCAGCGTGTGGCAGTGGGGCGGACGCCGTTACGCCGTTACGTTCGCCTCGCCTCTACGCCGTTCCGCTTCTCCGCCGCCTCCCAGAGGCCACAGTGCGTCTCTGTGTCATCGAGGAAGGGGCCGACGCATTCGCGCCCTTCGCGGACGATATGCAGGCAGAGGTTCACGAGATTCCCGCCGGCGCGGTCGCCCATGGTCATACGGAGGTAGCGGCAACGGGCGGCGTAGCGCGGCTGTGCCGCGGAGGGAATCTGGGCCATGGCGCGATTATGCGCGGCGCGGCGCTTTGTGTAACGGCGTGTCGGCGCAGCGGCAGCCCTAACGCTGGCGCAGGCGGAGCGTGAGAAGCTCGCGGGGGACGCCGCCGAGGCGACGCTTGTAGTCTTCGTCCCCACGCAGGAAGTCGAAGCGCCCCTGGCCGCGCTCGATGGCCTCGCGAATGGCGTAGACCTTGGACAGCAGCCCGGGCGCCAGGGCGGCCCAATCCGGGTCGTAGCCGCTGTTGTAGAGAAACGTCGTGCCCGGGGATTCGAACGCGAGGAGCATGGCGATGGGCCTGTCCTGGAGGGCAAGGGTGCCCATGCGGGCCATCCCCAACGTGGCGAACGAGGCCGCGAGGTCGCGGAAGAAGGCCTCCATCGTGAGCGTAAGAAACGCGTCCTTGTCGCCGCGGCTGGCGCGCATCATCGCCAGGAATGCGTCCATGGCTGCGGCCACTTCGATCGGGTCACCAGTGCTGGCGTAGACGGCCGCGCCGGCAGCTTCCAGGTGGCGAAGCTTGCGGCGCAGTTCGTGGCGCTCGTGCTTGTGGAGTGAGGCAACGAAGGCCTCGAAGCCGCGCGGAAGTGCAAGCACCGGGCACACGGCCTCCGGTTCACGGGCGCAAGCCCAGCCGAGGTCGCCGGCGGCATCCTCGAACGCGGCGGCGATGGGGGAATCGGCGGGGAGGCCACGGAGTTCGAGCGCCGGCGTGAGATCTTCAGCGAGCCATTCGAGGACGCCGCGCGCGACCTGCGCTTCGTGACCGGGCGCGGCAAGCGGGCCGCCGTAGTCCCGGACACTGGCGTCGCCGAGCGAGCGGGCACGGTCCCGCTGGAGGTCCAACGCGGCCACGCCGGCGAGCTCATCGGCGATGCGTACCGCGAGGAAGACGGGCGCCGTTCCGGCGCCGAAATGGCGCAGCCAGGCCTCGTGCCAGGCGGGATGGGTGAACGGCGTCGCGCCGGGCGTGGCCGCGTGGAGCGCGGACCAGCCGGGGGCGAGCGCGGCGAGTTCCTCGCTGTCGGTGAGCCGTAGGGGCGTAGGGGCGTGTCGGCGTATCGGCGTTTCCGGGTCGCTCACGATGCGCTCCCTCTGGACGGCGGCCGGGGCGACACGATCCAACGGTCGGCGTTGGCGATCATCTTTACGAGCTGGGCGAGTACGTGGTCATAAACATCCAACAGATTCGCGAGCTCGTCGTGGGAGATGTAATTGCATCGCCGCGCGAGGTCGAGCCAAACTTGCGTCTCCGCCGCCTCGCCTTCGGCGTCACTTAGTTTGGCGACGAAGGCCGCACGATAGCGTCGCTTTCTCCACGCATCGCCGATATTGGCGCATACCGAACGCGACGACCGGCGAATCTGGTCCACCATCGAGAATCGTTCTTCAGCAGGGAAGCGCCTGGTCAGTTCGAAGACCGACATGCTCGCTTCAATCGCGACGCGGTACACCTCAAGGTCACGAAACGTAGCGGCATAGCTGGAACTCATGCCGCGCTGCCCACGCCGTCACACCGATACGCCCCCACGCCGTTACGCCTCACCGCCCGGCGACGAGCGAGAGGAATTCCGCGCGAGTGACGGAGGATTGCTTGAATTGGCCGCGCATCGCGCTCGTGATCATGCGGCTGCCGGGTTTTTGGACGCCGCGCATGGTCATGCAGAGGTGTTCGGCTTCGATGACGACGGCAACGCCATCGGCGTTCAGGCCGTCCATGATCGCCTGCGCGACCTGGCTCGTGAGCTGCTCCTGGATCTGGGGGCGGCGCGCAAAGGCATCGACGACGCGTGCGAGCTTGCTGACGCCGGCGACACGGCCATCCGGGATGTAGCCCACGTGGGCCCGGCCGTGGAACGGCAGGAAGTGGTGTTCGCACATGGAATAGAAGGGGATATCGCGGAGGATGACCATCTCATCGTGCGCGACTTCGAAGCCCACCTTGAGGTACTCGACGGGATCGATTGTCATGCCGCTGAAGATCTCGGCGTACATGTCGGCGATGCGCCGGGGCGTTTCGAGCAGGCCTTCGCGCGTCGGGTCTTCGCCGATGGCGCCGAGGAGTTCGTTGACGGCGGAGCGGATACGGGCGTGGTCGACGCCGGTGCGTTCTTCGAGTTGAGTCAAGGTCGGGTCCTTCGGGGCCGGCTTCGGCGGCACGAGGGGATCGTAGCAGGTAGGGGCGTGTCGGCGTGGGGGCGTTGATGACGCCGTTACACCGCTACGCCGCCTACGCCGACACGTTTCAGCCGCCGACGTTGACGACTTCGCCTTCGATGACGTTGCCGTCGTCGCCGGTGGCGCCGTCCGCGCCGGGCTTGCGGACGGTGCCCTCGCGGGCGATGAAGCGGAACTCGCCGTCCAGGAAGTCGACGGTGACGGTCTGGCCGTTGCGGATTTCGCCGGCGAGGATGCGCCGGGCGAGCTCGTTCTCGATGCGCCGCTGGACGGTGCGGCGGAGCGGCCGGGCCCCGAACGCGGGGTCGTAGCCTTCGCGGACGAGCTCGTCCTTGGCGGCGATGGTCAGCTCGAAGTCGACATCGCGCTCATCGAGGCGGCCGCGGACTTCTTCGGCGAGCAGGTCGACGATCTTCTCGAGCTCTTCGCGGGTGAGCGGCTCGAAGATGATGACCTCATCGATGCGGTTGAGGAATTCCGGCCGGAAGAACTCGCGGAGCGCGTTCTCGACGGTGGTCTTCATGCGTTCGTAGTCGCTCGTGGTCTCCTGGCGGCGGGTGAAGCCGAAGGAGGCGCGCTCCTGGGCCCCGGTGCCGAGGTTGCTCGTCATTACGATGACGGTGTTGCGGAAGTCCACGGTGCGGCCGTGGCCATCGGTCAGGCGGCCATCGTCGAGGATCTGCAGGAGGGTGTTGAACACGTCGGGGTGGGCCTTTTCGATCTCGTCGAAGAGGACGAGGCTGTAGGGCCGCCGGCGGATGGACTCGGTGAGCCCGCCGCCCTCGTCGTAGCCCACGTAGCCGGGAGGCGAACCGATCAGGCGGCTGACGGTGTGGCGCTCCTGGAACTCGGACATGTCGAGCCGCACCATCGCCTCTTCATCATCGAAGAGGTACTGGGCGAGCGACTTGGCGAGCTCGGTCTTCCCGACGCCGGTGGGGCCGAGAAAGATGAACGAGCCGATCGGGCGCGTCGGATCCTTCAGGCCGGCGCGGGCGCGGCGGATGGCATCGGAGACCGCGACGATCGCCCGCTCCTGGCCGATGACGCGCTTGTGGAGGTACTCCTCCATCTTCAGCAGCTTGTCCGACTCGGTCTCTTCGAGGCGGGAGACGGGGATGCCCGTCATCTGGCCGACGAGGCTCGCGATGTCCTCCTCGGTGACGGTGAGGTCGATGTGGTGCTCCCTGGCCCACTCTTCGCGCTTCGCCGCGTACTCTTGCTGGAGCTGGAGCACTTCCTGCTTGATGCGCGCGGAGGCTTCGTAGTCCTCCTTTTGGATGGCGGCTTCGGCCTCATCTGCGAGCTTGTCGAGGCGCATGCGGATATCGCGGACGCCGTCGGGGAGCGCCTGGGAGTCGATCACGTGCTTGCTGGCGGCCTCATCGATCAGGTCGATCGCCTTATCGGGGAGCTGGCGGCCGGTGATGTAGCGCGCCGAGAGGCGTGCGGCGGCTTCGACCGCCTCGTCCGTGATTTCGACCTTGTGGTGCGCTTCGTAGCGCGGGCGCAGGCCGCGAAGGATGGCGATGGTATCTTCGACGCTCGGCTCCTCCACGTAGACGGGCGCGAAGCGGCGTTCGAGCGCGGGATCCTTCTCGATGCGGGTGCGATACTCGTCCAGGGTGGTCGCGCCGATGGCGTGGAGCTCGCCACGGGCAAGGGCCGGCTTCATCAGGTTGCTGGCATCGATCGCGCCCTCGGCGCCGCCCGCACCCATGACATTGTGCAGCTCATCGATGAAGAGGATGACCTCGCCGTTAGACTGCTTGACCTCCTCCATCACGGCCTTGAGGCGTTCTTCGAACTCGCCGCGGAACTTGGACCCGGCGACGAGCGCGCCCATATCGAGGGCAAGCACGCGCTTGTCCTTCAGGTTCTCGGGGACATCGCCGCTGGCGATGCGCTGAGCCAGGCCTTCGACGATGGCCGTCTTGCCCACGCCAGCCTCGCCGATGACGACGGGGTTGTTCTTGGAGCGGCGGTTGAGGATCTGCATCACACGCCGCACTTCCAGTTCGCGGCCGATGACGGGGTCGAGCTTGCCGTCCTCGGCAAGCTTCGTGAGGTCGGTGGCGTATTTTTCGAGGCTCTGGTAGCGCTCTTCGGCATTGGGGCTGGTCACGCGGGACTTCCCACGGACGTCCTGAAGTGCACGGTAGATGGCCTCCTTGGTGACTCCGAATTCGGCGAGCAGGCGGTTGGCGCCGCTCTCTTCGTTATCGGCGATGGCGATGAGCAGGTGCTCGACGCCGACGTAGTCGTCCTTGAGGCGGTCGGCCTCGGCGTTGGCGACTTCGAGCATGCGGACGACTTCAGGCGTGGTGTAGATCTGGACGACGTCGTACTGCAGGCGCGGGAGGCCTTTGAGGACTTCGCCGACGCGGGTGCGCAGCCGGTTGAGGTCCACGTCGAGCTTCTGCAGGACCTGCTGGGCGAGGCCGCCCTGCAGCCCGATCAGGGCGGCAAGGACGTGGGGGACGCCCCACTGGCTGTTGCGCTGCTGGCGCACCATCTCCTGGGAAGCGGCGAGGACCTGCTGGGCCTGCTCGGTGAATCTGTCTTGTCGCATCATCCGGGGGACCTCCGGGTCGGGGACTGGGTGGCGATGAGGGCGGGTGCGTGCCCCGGGCGATGCGGGGCGCGGGAGGCGAATGCGTGCAGGCGCCAGGCGAGTGCGCTCATCCGTCGCTCCTGGCGCCGGCACCGCGGTACGGCGCCGGCAAGCGGGTGGCGCGCAGGCGGTCAAGTTCGGCGCGGGTGCGGTCGAGCTCGGTCTGGACCTGGCGCAGCTGTTCGCCCATGCGCAGGATGATCTCGACGCCGGCGAGGTTCACCCCGAGGTCATCGATGAGCTTCTTGGCCTGGCGGATGCGCTGGATGTCGCCGTTCGAGTACATGCGGATGTTGCCCGTGGTGCGCCGGGGCGCGACCAAACCGGCGTTCTCGTAGTAGCGGAGCGTCTGCTGGTGCATGCCAACGAGACGCGCGGCGATGGAGATGACGTAACAGGGCTCGTCATCGGAAAGCGGCTCGTCAACGCCGTCGCGGATCTGGGTCATGGCACGTCACCTCCTTTCAGGTGGTTGCGGCTTCGGGGCGCTTTTCGAGGTCCCGGAGTTGTTCGAAGAGGGCGCGCTCCTCGGCGCTGAGGCGCTCGGGGAGCTGGATACGGATGCGGGCGAACAGGTCGCCCCGTGCGGCGCCGGGGCCGAGCGCGGGCATGCCTTTGCCCGCGAGCCGGATCTGGCGGCCGTTCTGGGTGAGCTCGGGGATGCGGAGCATCACGCGGCCGCTCATTGTCTGGACGGGGACTTCCCCGCCGAGGACCGCATCGGTGTAGGGCACGGTCACATCGATGTAGAGGTCATCGCCCTTGCGCTCGAAGCGGTTGTGCTGCTGGACGGTCACGAGCAGGTAGAGGTCGCCGTTGACGCCGCCGCCGATGCCGGGACGGCCCTCACCGGCCACGCGCACGCGCGAGCCCGTCTTCACGCCCGCCGGGACACGGACTTCCAGGCGGCGATCCTTGAGGACCTGGCCTGTGCCGTCGCAGGTGTGGCAGAGAGCGCCGGCGACTTCCCCGGTGCCGCCGCAGACGCGGCAGGTTTCGGCGCCCTGGAGGCGGATGGTGCGGGTAGTACCGTTGAACGCCTCTTCGAGGGACACCTCGATGGGCGTTTCGACATCCTGGCCGCGGCGGTTCGACGGCTGCGAGCGAGGGCCACCCCGTTCCCGGCGGAAGAGGTTATCGAAGATGGAGCCAAAATCACCGAGGCCGCTCGCCTCGAATGAGGTGCCGCTGCCCGGTCCGTTGCGGGCCCAACTGGCGGCGGACTGGCGCTTCTGCATCTCTTCGATCTGGTCCGCCTGTTCCCAGCGGTCGCCGTACTTGTCGTACTTCTTGCGCTTTTCGGCGTCTGAGAGGACTTCGAAGGCGGCGGTGACCTCTTTGAAGCGCGACTCGGCCGCCCGGTCGTTGGGAGTGACGTCCGGGTGGTACTTGCGCGCGAGCTTGCGGTAGGCGCTGCGGATCTCCTTGTCAGAGGCGGTCCGAGAGACGCCGAGCGCATCGTAGAAGTCCTTGGCCATGCGTCGAGCTTAGCATGGCGGGACGAAGGCATCCAATAGGAATAGATGTGGGGAACTCTTATAACAGATTCATCAAGGTTGTTGCATCGCTGATTGAGTCGATCTACGATCCGGACATCCAGGGCAAGAACAAAAGGAGGTCAACCGCAATGCCCACTGCCCTCACCCGCTGGGACCCAATGAACGAGCTGTCTTCGATGCGCAACGTCATGGATCGGCTCTTTGACCAGAGCTTCGGCCGCCTGCCAAGTCTACGAAGCGGCGAAGACTTCGGGGCCACGAACCTCGGCCTCGATGTCTACGAGACCAACGACCACTACGTGGTGAAAGCGGCGATCCCCGGAGTGGACCCGTCGCAGGTCGACATCTCGGTCGAGGATGACGTGCTCACGATCAAGGGCGAGTTCGAACAGAAGGACGAGAAGGAGGAGAACAACTACCTCCGCCGCGAGCTTCGCTACGGCAGCTTCGAGCGCATGCTGCGGCTTCCGCCGACGGTCGATGCCGAGCACGCGGAGGCAACCTTCGATCACGGCATGCTCAAACTGGAGATCCCGAAGAAGCCCGAAGCGCGCGCGAAGTCGTTCAAGATCACGCCCAAGGGCGTCGTGGATGGCCAGGGCGGCAACGGCCACAAGGCCTGAGCCCGGCTCTAGCGCCAGCCGCCGACAATCGAGGGGCCGGGGAGCGTTTCCCCGGCCCTTTCGCGTGCGTGGGTCTCAGCGTCCCGGGGGCGGTGGCGGTTCCGGGGGATCGCCGTGCTCGCTCTCGCGGCCGAGGAGGAGATGCGCGCCGGGGAAGGCCACAAGGACGGCAAACAGGCCCGCGGCCCCGAGAACCGTAAGCGGCGTGTCGCCGGTTAAGAGGCCGGTGGCGCCGATGACCGCGGCCACCGCCGCCAGCACCCACGGCATTGCTCGCCCCAGTGGCAGGGCGGGGAGGAGAAGCCGGCCGGAGCGCCTGGGTGCGGCCATCGGCGCAGGGTAACACCCGGCGCGCCCACCGGGCAGGCGATGGGTGGCCCCGGGCGTACCGGCGGGGGCACGACTACCGGGGTTCGACGAGGTCGTGTTCTTCGATGACGGCGAACTCGGCCTCGCCGAGGGGCGCGAGCTCGCCGCGGCGGTGGGCGTCGTAGAGGCGGAAGAGCGCGTCCTTGTGGGGACGCACGCGGCCAATGGGGCAGGCGGCCCAGTCTTTCTCCGATTCGTCGCAATACCCCATACGGAGCTCGCCGCACTTCGGTTGGAGGTACTTCCCGAGCTCCGGCACGACCTTCATGACTTCGCTGCGCATGAGCGCCGCGACCTTCCGGAACTCCCATTGCGCGCGTGTGCAGAGGCGCAAGTCGCAGATGTGCAGCAGGCTCTGGAAGTTGACGGTGATCTTAAAGTTCGTGTTCGTGGCGTTGGGGAGGAGGAAGCGCGCATCCTCGGCGGGGATACCAGCCGCGACCATCTCTTCATAGAGCTGCGCGACGCGCCCGAAGAGCTCCTCCATCTGGGGCGCCATGCCAGCTTTGCGCACGGTTTCGGGGACCGTGAAGGGGAACTCACCCTCCTTGTAGGTCACATAGCGCTGGCTCTGCTGTTCGAAGGAGATACCGACGCGATGGCGCACGAACTGGTGGCTGAAGGCGCGCGAGACGCCGGAGATGCCGAATTCGAACCAGACCTGCTCGAGGGGACTGGCGTGGCCGGTCTTCAGGCGCTCCTCGATGAACTGGCGCATCTGGGCATCGGTAATGCGGTCATCGCCGATGCGATCGAGGATCTGCTTCGGCGTGAGCTGGCTGTAACACGTGCGGTATGCCATGTAGAGCGAGCGGAGCGGGTCCGGGCTATGGGAGATGAGGGTGACCTGGATGGCCATGTGGCGAGTTCCGAGTTCCGAGTTCCGAGTTCCGAGTGTGGAGCAGGGACCGGGAACCATTGTCGCATGCGGCCGCGCTGATGGGGCGGCTCGGGGCGAACATTTGTGCGGCGCGAGGTCTATGTCGCGCCCCAGGCCGAAGAGGACTTCGCGCCCTGCCCTATTGACATGCGAACGCCTGTTCTACTATCTTGCGCGTCCAACCTGCAGTTGGAGGCATCCAATGGAAGCAATGACGTTCATGGTCAACATCACAAGCGAGCAGCCGGAGGTGCTTGGGGCCTTCTACCGGGACGTGGTGGGGTTGCCGCAGCTCGAAGGGATGGGCCCGCAGGCGTTTCTTGCCGGCGGCACCCCGTTCATGTTCGATGGTCACAGCGAGGTGCACGGGAAGGCCAAAGAGCCCCAGCGGTACCTCATGAGCCTGCGCGTGAAGGATGTCGCGGCCGAGGAGGCGCGGCTGAAGGCGGCGGGTGTGACCTTCATCCGTAGCCAGGGCACGGAGGCGTGGGGCGGGACCATCTCAACCTTCCTCGACCCCGACGGGAATTACATGCAGCTCATCCAATGGGAGGGCGATTAAGGCGCAGCGTCGCAGAGGGCGGTGGCCGGCCGCCTGCACGGCCGGCCACCGGAGCCCGTAGTGGCGTGTGGGCGTGTGGGCGTGATGAAGCCGCCGGCGCGGGCCGCCCAAGGGTCGTCCATTCAGGGTTCGCGGAAGAAGCTTTGGAGGGCGGCGAGGGTTTCGCTGGGGGACTCTTCGGGGAGGAAGTGGCCGCCGGGGACCGTTTGGCCGCGCACGTCGCCGGCCCAGCCGCGCCAGGTCTCGAGTTGGGAGCCTTCGCCAGGCCGGCCGCGGTCGCCCCAGAGCACAAGCATCGGGCACGTGATGCGGCGGCCCGCCGCGCGGTCCGCGCGATCGAGTTCGAGGTCGATCGTGGCGCCGGCCCGGTAATCCTCGCAGCAGGCATGGATGGTTGCGGGGTCGTTGAAGGCGGCCTGGTACTCGGCGAGCGCTTCGGGCGTGAAGGAGGCCTTGTCGCGCGTCCAGCGCCCCAGCGTTTCGTCGAGGTAGAAAAGCGGGTCGTGGCCGATGAGCGTTTCAGGAAGGCGGGCCGGCTGCGCGAGGAAGAGCCAGTGGTACGAACCCATCGCCTGGCGCATCCCCATCGCCTCCCAGGTGTCAAGCGTCGGGACGATGTCGAGCACGGCGAGGCGCGTGAGGACGCCCGGGTGGTCCAGCGCCAGCCGGTACGAGACGCGGCCGCCACGGTCGTGGCCAGCGAGCGCGAAGCGTTCGTGGCCAAGCGCGCCCATGACTTCGACCATGTCGAGCGCCATTGCGCGCTTGGAATGGGGCTCGTGCCCTGGGGCGGAGTCCGGCTTGCCCGAACGGCCGTACCCGCGCAGGTCGGGGATGACGACCGTGAAGTCGCGGGCGAGCGCGGGCGCGATCTTGTGCCACATGGCGCCGGTCTCGGGGTAACCGTGGAGCAGCAGAAGCGGCGGGCCCTCGCCGCCGATACGCAGGTAGATCCTGGTACCGGTCGTGGCGATGTCGCGGGACTGGAAGCGATCGAACAAATGGGACCTCGAAGGGGCGAAACGGTGCGGTCAGCATTGGCGCCCATGCGCGTCCGGCGCAAGGCTGGAGCGGTGTCGAGCGAGCGACCGTTACCGTACTCCGGGTGATCGCGGGAGCCCGAGAATGGCGGCGGCTTCGCCGCAGGTGGCGACCGGGCGGCCGACGCTGCCGCAGAGTGCGACGAGTTCGCCGATGAGGTCCACGTTGGTTGGGGTCCGTGGACCTGCGTAATCCTCGAGGCCGACGCGGACATGACCGCCGCGTTCGAGCGCGAGACGGGCAAGGCCGCAGCCCACGACATCGCCGCCAAGGACGGCCACCGACCACGTGAGGCCGGTGCCCTCGATCATTGCGAGGTAGGCATCGAGGGATGGCGCCGTGGGCGGTAGGCCGAAGTTTACGTACTCGCCGCCGAAATAGAACTTGACGAGGGAGCCGGCGGGCAGCCTGCCCGCCCTCCAATAGCGGAGGACGACGCGCACAAACCCGGGCTCGAAGCAGGAGATGCTCGGCCCGAGATCGAGCGCGGCGCAGGTCTCGAACATATGGCGGGCGTCGGCGAAGGTGTTGACGTAGGTAGCGTCGATGGCGGCGGGGAGCCCGTCGTGGTCGGCGCCGCCGACGTTCACGGAGCCGGGGTCAACGAGTCCGACCCGGAGCACGCCTGCCTCCGCGAGGGCCGGGATGTGGGCGTACCGCTCAGAGATGGTGGTGTGCGGGCCGCCCGAGGCCATCGTCGGATAGAGCAGCGCGTCCGGGCGCTCCGCGAGGATTGCGCGCCAGGCTTCGATGTAGGGCGCAGGATCGTGGACGCCCGAGCGGCCGCCGACGACGGGCTCGTCATTGTGGTTGTGAACGATCGCGGCACCGGCGGCAAGACCGCGCAAGCCTTCGGCCGCGACTTCCGCCGGCGACCGCGGCACGGCGGGGTTGCGCGTTTTCGGCGTGGCGCCGTTGATCGCAGCTTCGATGATTACGGGCGCGGCGGGCATGAGCGCAGTTGTACGCGCGGCGCCCTCGGGTCGCAATCGACGAGCGCGGCGGGCGGCAGTCCACCGGCGGCGCGTTCGTTATGCAATGGCGACATATCTTAACGCCAGCGTTATCGACTCGGTCTGGACTTCGTGGACACACGGCCTATGCTGGGGATCCCTCGAAACGCAAGCCGAAGAGGCAGGAAGGGCACGGCGGTGCACCTGGAAGTGATCGAGTTCGAGCTGACGTGCAAGGTCCACGGGCACCACAAGACGATCGTCCCGGTTGAATTGCCGCGGCCGCGGAACTGCGTGCATTGCTTCCTGCCGCTCACCGGCCGCCGCGAGCTCCGGCGCTTCTCGATGGAGGGTCCCCTGCCGGACGCCGTGGGTTCGGAGCTCTGGATCGGGTAGTCTCAGGGCCGGCGCCGTCGCGCTGATTGGCGGCCGGCGAGGGCACGGTTAAGCAGCCTATCTTTACGCGTGGGCTTGCGGTTGCGAAGCTTGAAGCTCAATGCGTCTCTTCGCGTTCCTGTTGCCGGTGCTCGCGCTGCTCGTGGTCGGCGCGATCGCCGCCGGCGTTTACGTGGCGGAGAACGGCGGCACCGCAAATTCACCAGCGTCGCCCGCCGGTAGCGCCACCGAGAGGGCCGGCGCGCCGGCGCCCTCCGGTCCGCAGTTCAAGCCCGACGCAACAGTCTGCCAGGACGTCCTGCGGCGCCCCGATCCGGGGCAGCCGCGCTCATTCTCGGCGCTCTACACTCCGCGGCGCGAGGTGCTCGGACTGACGGTGGTAGGAGGGCCGGCGGTATCCGCGCAGGCCTTCGACGCCGCCGAGGCAACCTTACGCACGATGTTCGCCGGCAACGACCTGATCGGCGCGATGACGGCGCAAGGCGCCTACGTGATCATCGCCGAGCCGGGGCAGGGCGTCCTCGACCTGCCGGAGTTTGGCTGCCTGGCGCAGCAATTCGGGCAGGAGTTCTTCACGCGAGTCTGCGGCATCGCGGACCGCGCCGACTACCCGGTTGCGACCGTGAACGAGCTCGACCTCGTGGGAGACGAGAGTGGCCCGTGCAGCGGGCTGAACGTGCTGTACCACGAGCTCGGGCACCTGGTGCAGAACTGGAGCGTCGCGCAGGCGGACTACTACGAGATCAGATTCCTGTACCAGGAAGCGCTGGATGCGGGGAAGTACAAGCGCCAGTACGCGGCGACCAACCCAAACGAGTACTTCGCCGATGCCACCCAGTCGTACTTCCTCTACGGGGAGCCGGGCGGCCGCAGAGACCGGGCCTGGCTCAAACAGTACGACCCGAAGTTGTTCGAACTTCTCGACCGGGTGTATTCGGGAAAGTAGCGGCGGAAGCTATTAGCTATTAGCTGCTAGCCGCTAGATCGAGCGAGGCACGCCTCTCCGGAGTGTGGCTAACAGGAGTCAGCGGCAGGAATATGATGGACACCGACGACAGATCATCGACGCGGACCGCTTACTAACAGCTAGCAGCTATTAGCTAACAGCTAGACCTCGCCTTTCGCGCGCAGGACCATGTAGCGGTCGATGGCCTTCTCGAGGTAGACCACGATTTCCGGGTAGCGCTTGCGGACGGCGACGGTGAATTCGTTGAGCGGCATGCGGCGGCGCTGATAGGTCGAGCCCTCGGGGAGGTTATCGACTTTCTTCGCGATGGCGATATAGACGGGCCGGACGGTGATCTCGCCGGGGTCGAAGTCGGGGTTGAACTTCGTCGCTTTGCAGTCGAGGTAGCCGATGAGCTCGGTGCGGGCGATCGTCGCGCCAACCTGCTCTTTCGCGGCGCGTTTCACGAAGGCGCCGGGCTTCTCGCCGTTCGCGAGCGGCCCTTCGACGATGCCCCAGGTGGGCGCGCCTTCGGGGCGGGTCGTGTACCCCTTGTCGCCCATGAAGGTCAGCGCGTAGGCGTAGAAGATGGGGGCGTTGGCGGGCAGCTCCGCGGCGTCGGTCCAGCGCGCGCGCCACGCGTCGCCAATGTTGAGTTCCACCACGCCGATCCAGTCGGGCTGGTACACCTGCAGGTGATCGAGGCCTCCTGGCAGACCCATGGTTCAGTTTCTCCGTCGGTAGAATGGTTTCGCGACCACCATCGCCCGATGCCCGGCGAGTTCAAGCTCGATTCCCGGCAAGGCTGAGCGCGAAGCGATAATTGCAAGTCCGAGCGTAGCGCCAAGTGCGGGCGAGCGCACGCAGGACCGGAGCTCCCCGGCGCGCGCGCCGGCGGCGAGAAGCGGGGTGCCCGGGTCGAGGATGGTCTCGCTTTCGATGAGGACGGCGGCGAGGATGCGAGCGTCGGCGCCGCCGGGGATGCCGAGGAGCAGGTCGAGATCGGCTTCGGCGGGCGAAAGGCCGGGCGCGAGGTCGGGGTCGAAGGCGGGAATGCAGGACTCGACGCGCGCCACTTCCTGCGCGGCAGTGCCAGCGAGGGGCACGCCGGCCCCGCGGAGTGTCTCGATGACGTGCTGCGCGACGGGGGGCGCGAGCATGAATTCGAAGCCATCTTCGCCGAGGTCGCTCGTGCGCGTGGCGAGAGTGCGGAAGCCGTGGAACTCGAAGGTGACGGCGTGCAGCTGCTGGAGGCGAGCGGGCAGGCCGTCGCTGAGGTGCTCGCAGGCAACGTCCGCCGCGGCCGGCCCGGCCAGGCCGAGGAGACACGTGGTCTCCGTGCGGTCATCGATGCGGACATCGAAATCGGGGCCGGCGGCGGCCTGGAGCCGCTCGCGCGTCTCGAAGCGCTGGCCGGGCTCGCCCACGACGAGGTAGGCGATGCCGCCCGTGCGGGCGACGAGTGCCAGGTCGCGGATGCGGCCCGCGTCATCGAGCGCGACGGTGCGCATCGCCCGGCCCTCCTCCAGTTCGCGCAGGTGGCCGGTGAATGTCGCCTGGAGCACGTCGAGCGCATCGGTGCCGCTGACGATGAAGCGGCTCCGCTGGGAGCGGTCCACGAGCGCCGCATGGCCCCTGATGGCGGTGTGCTCGGCGGCGAAGTCGCCGTACCGTTCCGGGAGCGACCAGCCGGTGTGGACGGCGAACGTCGCGCCAAGGCTGGCGTGCACGTCGCGGAGGGCGAGGTGGTAGACGCGCGCGGGATCAGTCATTCGCGGATGAAGCGGCGGCGGCCATCGTCTTCGACGAGCCGCCCGGCGCCCGGGAAAGACTCGTGGGCGCAAATGATGAGCGCGTTTTCGCGGATGGCGCGCTCGGCGAAGCGCTTTTTCGATTCGAGCGTGACGAGCGGGAGGATATCGAATGCGGAGATCCAGGCCGCGCGTTCGATCTGGGTGGCGTGGTGGACGAGGTCGCCCGTGTAGATGGCGGTCTCGCCGTTGGACGAGAGGACCAGCGAGGCGTGGTCGGCGGTGTGGCCGGGCGTGGCCATGAAGTGCACGCCGGGGATGACCTCGACCTCGCCGGTCACGAGCTCCAGTTGGCCGGAACGCATGACGGGTTCGAAGTTCTCGGCAAAGTACGTGGCCTTTGTGCGTTCGTTGGGGTGCATGGCGGCTTCGTATTCGCCGGCCTGCGCGAAGTAGCGCGCGTTGGGGAAGGCGGGGACAACTTCGCTGCCCTTGCGCACGGTGTTCCAGCCGGAGTGGTCGGCGTGGAGATGGGTGTTGGCGACGGCGGTCACATCCTCGGGGCGGAGGTCGAGCTTCGCGAGGGCGCCCATGAGGTAGCCGTAATCCCCGGGGAAGATTTTTTCGCGCACCTGGGGCCCGTGCTTGTCGCCCATGCCCGTCTCGACGATCAGCACGTCGCCGCCACGGCGGACGACCATACAGTTCAGGCCCATCCGCATGCGGTTCAGCTCGTCGATGTTCTCCTTGCCGAGCGCCGGCTCCCAGAGGACCTTCGGGATGAGGCCGTTGACGGCGCCCGCATCGAGCTTGATGAAGCCATCGGAGATGATCGCGAGGTCGAAGGCGCCGACGCGGTAGCGGGCGGGTTCGTGCATGCAGGGAACGATACGCGAGGGCGGACGCGGGAACCACAGCGGCACCGCGGAGGACGGCGAGGGCGTTGTCTTACACCTCGTTCTTCCAATCGCGGAAGAGGGCGAGGAGTTCGAGGTCCTCCGGCGAGGGTGCGGCAGCCTGGGCAGGCGGCTCGTCTTCGCTTGTCGGGGCAGCCATCGCGCGGACAGCTCCTTTGCGGCGGGATCCCGGAAGGTCGAGGGCCGGCACGGCTGGGGCGAGGGTATTCCCCGGCCGATTGGCGCGCAACGCGGCGTGTTAGCCGCCGGCAAGCCGGGCCTTGTGGCCGAGCGCCGTGAGGGTCGCGAGGAGCGCATCGCGGTGGTCACCCTGGATCAGGAGCGTGCGGCCCTCCCGGCTGCCGCCGGCGGCGCACTGCTGCTTGAGCTTCTTGAGCACGGCGTCGAGCTCGGGCTCGGTGCCGGGGAGGCCGGTGATGGCGGTGGCGGTCTTGCCGCCGCGGCCTTTGCGGTCGCGCATGATGCGGACGACGCCGTCGTCCGGGGCCGCGGGCTTTCCAGCAGCAGGAGGGGCGCCCGGCGGCTTGCGGTTATGGGGGGTGAGCGGCGGGCGGCCGCGGCCGCCGTCGGTCGAGTAGACGAGCCGGGAGTCGCCGGAGTTCGGACCGCGTCCCATACGCCCAGTGTAGGGGAGGCGGGGCCCGCGGCAGAAGGCCATGAATCACGAGGCCCGGCCTCGTCCCGGTCGCGAAGGCCGGCGTACCATTCGCGTGTGGGCCGGAAGGACGGGCTGAACAACTTCGACCGCGTCGCGGATATCTACGACGCGACGCGCGGGCTTTCGCCAGTTGCCGAGGCGGCGGTGGCCGATGGCCTCAGGGCTGCGCTCGGCCCAGGAGCGACCGGCATGGGCGTGCTCGAGGTGGGCATCGGCACCGGGCGCATCGCGGCGCCGCTTGCGGCGCGCGGGGTCCGCGTGACGGGCGTGGACATCTCGCCGAAAATGCTCGCGGTCTTGCGAGACAAGCGGCGCGACATCGGCGCGGTGCTGGCCGAAGCCGGCCGCCTGCCGTTCCCCGGCGGCACCTTCGATGCCGTGTTGTTCGTGCACATCCTCCACCTGGTGCCAGATGCGGCGGCGACGGTCCAGGAGGCGCTTCGCGTCGTGCGGCCGGGCGGAGCGCTCCTTTCGTGCGCGACGAACTACGAAGGAGGCGACGGGCGTGCACGAGAGGCAGGAGAGGCGATCCGGCAGGTGATCGAGGCGAGGACGGGAATCACTCCGCGGCCATCGAGGACGTATCGCGCCACCGGTTCGGTGTTCCGAGACGCGGTGGGCGCCGCCGGTGCGCAGGTCGAGGAACGCGAGCTCGCGCGGTGGACCGAGCACCAGAGCGGCCGGGAAATGCTCCGCGAGCTTCGCGAACAGACGCATTCGCAGGTGTGGGTTGTGCCCGCGGCCGCCATCGCGGGGGTCGTCGCGGACGCGACGCCGAAGGTCGAGGCCATTTTCGGTGGCCTCGATGTGGAGTCGGCGACGACCGCCGTGTTTGCGGTTACCGTCGCACGGATGGCGTAGCGGGCGGGGCTGGCAATGCTGGAGGCGATGGACGAGCCTTCGCCATTTGCACAATTTGGGGACGCGCCGCGGCACAGGCTCGCCACTGAAGAGCGGCGTCCGTCGTCTTGCCCCGGTTGGGGGCCTTTCCCAACGTGATGGCGGGGTGTGCTATCGTCCGCGCGAACGTTGAGGACTCGAGCCAATGGCTACTGGCCCTCTGGAGGACAGCGATGGCATCACCGGTGACGGCGACCCGGCCCGAAGATCTGGGCATCGATAGCGGCAAGCTCGAGGCGCTATTCGCGCGGGCGAAACGCGATGTCGACGACGGGACGCTGCAGGGCTGCCAGGTGGCGCTCGCGCGGCACGGGCAACTGGCGGGCTTTCGGTCGTTTGGCGAGGTGCCGATCGCGGGGAAGATGACTCCGGTGACGGACGAGACGCTCTTCGTGGTGTTTTCCTCGACGAAGGCGTTCGTGGCGGCGGCGGTCTGGACGCTGTTCGAAGATGACCTGTTGCGGCTCGACGAGCGGGTGGCCGACATCATCCCGGAGTTCGGGACGAACGGGAAAGAGAACATCACCGTCGAGCAGACGATGCTGCACATCGGCGGGTTCCCGATGGCGCCGTTCCAGGCGGGCGATTGGGATAATCACGAGCGCCGGCTGCAGCGATTCTCGCAATGGCGGCTGAATTTCGAGCCGGGCACGCAGTTCATCTACCACGCAACATCGGCGCACTGGGTGCTGGCGGAGATCATCGAACGCCGGACGGGCAAGGATTTCCGGGCGTTCCTGCGCGAGCGCATCCTCGACCCCATGGGGCTCGACAACTTCTTCATTGGCTTGCCCGCGAGCGAGGACTACCGCGTGGCGGATGTGGTGCACCTGGTGCCGCCGACGCCGCCGCCGGGCGGTTGGGGCGAGGTCACCCCGGAGGCGATCCTTGGGTTCAACAACCCCGAGGTGCGCAGGGTGGGGGTGCCGGGTGGCGGCGGGATCGGTCGCGCGGCGGACCTCGCGATGTTCTACCAGCCGCTGGTCAACGGCGGGGTGACGGCCGACGGCACGCGCATCCTGAAGGCAGAGACAATCGAGTGGGCAACGCGGGTGCGTACGACGAACATCCACCGCGACCCGATCCTGGGCCACCCGGTGAACCGCGCACTTGCGGTCTGCGTCGCAGGGGACGATGGCAACGCGAACGTGCGCGGCTTTGGCAACACGTTCTCGCCGCGGGCGTTCGGCCACGCGGGCGCCGGCGGGCAGGTCGCCATCGGGGATCCGGAGACGGGGATATCGGTCGGGTACACGACGAACGGGTTCCTGGACGACATCGCCCAGGGGCGCCGGACGACGGCCATCACGAGCCTCGCGGGCCAGTGCCTGGCGTAGAAGTTCCGAGGCGCGAGTTCCAAGTTCCGAGCGCGCTCAGAGGGCGAATGGCCGGCGTGTGCAGCCGCTAGACGCTTGGCCCCTCAGCCCCTGTTCCCTTGCATTGCCTGGTAGTCGCGGTCGGCGCGTTTGCCGCGGTAGACGCGCATGTCGATGGCGCGGGTGACTTTCGGGACCATGCGGAAGAGCAAGCGGGGCTCGGTCTGCATGTTGGCGAAGAACTTGTCCACGGCTTCGGTGTTGGCGGGGTCGTTGCGGCCCACGTACTTGTCGGCGAGCTCGCGCGAGATGGGCCAGATGTCGAAATCGGGACGATGGAGGCCTTCACAGAGGCCGTCGAAGCCGACGTGGCCGGTGAACGGCGGCCCGGCCTCGATGCAGAGCGAGGCGCGCGGGTCCTTAAGGAGCTGCTTGCACCAGACGCGGGAGTAGGTGCCGGTGAGCCAGATGGCGCCGTCTTTCCAGAGCCACCAGATGGGCACGGTGTAGGGCATGCCGTCGGCCCGCAGGGTGGAGATGACGCCGACGATGGGCTGCTGGAGGAAGGCGTCGAAGTCTTCGGGTTTCATGCGGGGCATGCGGTGGTCCTTCGGGTGGCGGTAGCCCGTAAATCCTAGCGCGGCGCGGCGGAACGCGGGGTCGAACTCGTCCGGGCGTACACGGCACCGCGCGCCAAGGGTAAATGCATTCCTCCGGGCGCTTGCTGCGACATCGGCGCGTGTGCTCTACTCTCTGCCATCGCATCGGGCCTGCGGGGGGCTGGCGAGCGGAGGCAAGCGCATGCCCGTCATGGCAGTCGAGCCGAACTCGCGTCGATCCTCGCGGCGCATCATCTCCCGGCGCTGAGCGCATTCGAGCAACGGATCCTTGCGGCGCGGTGCTGGGGATGCGGCAACGGCGAGCTGGCCGGGATCGTGGGATACGCACCGGACTCACTGCGGCGCGCGTTTGAACGATTAGAGGACGTTATCCTCGGCCCGACGGGGATGAAACGTGACCTCGCCGTTGTTACTCAATGGTTTACCGTGCATCTCCATTGCGACCGTCCATGTCTCGCGCACGCAAAGATGCTGATCGAAAACCGGATCGTTTTTGCGACCGGATAAGGCGGGACGCGCTCCCCGGCCCTGTGTGACAGTGCCTTCGCCTGGCCAGGCTCCCAATGCTAGTGAAGGAGAACATCATGAGCCGAAGATACATTTGCCGATTCTCACTGCTTGTGACCATGGCAGTTATGTCTCTCAGCATTATTCTCGCCGCTGAGGCGGGAAGCCAGTCGGTGCCACTCAGCGTCGGAAGCTGCACAACCGGCGTTGGATACTCAAACGCCTACACTGGCGTCACGCCGTCGGTCGGTACGTTCGACAACCTGAGCGGCGCCTATTGCTACTACCAGGACGTGGACAGCTATTCATTCCGCGACTCCGGTGGATCGTGGCGCTATCAAGGTTCGGTTACGAACGTGACCTACAACATCGCGTTACAGGCCGCCAACAGCACATGGACCGGGGCATCCGCATATCATCGCATCTGCACTCCCGGGCCTATTTGCACGTCATCAACGGGAACTTCCGCCACGAACTAAGCCAAAAAGTGAAATTCGGGGTAGGGATGCGAGCCACACGCCTATTGCCAGCTCTTATGCTTCTTGCGTCGGCACTCTTGTCGGCGTGCGGCTCTCAATCCGCGTCACCCTCCTCCACACCGGCAACGGTCACGTTCACTCAATACGAAGCGGCCGTGCTGGATGCAGTCCGCTGCATCCGGTCGGCCGGCCTCATCGTCGATGGGCCCACGTTGGACAAGCGAGGGATCTACTACGATTTCTCCGTGGATCTCGGCGGTGACGCCCAATTTCAGGCAAATCAGGCCAAGCTCAACCGTTGCGTTGATGAGCGCCTCCGGGCCGTCCGGGATGCGTGGTCTTTACAGAACGCGCCGTCGGAGGCGGAGGTCCAGTCCGCGCGCGACCTGCTCGGGGCGTGTCTACGCGCCGCCGGAGTGGATGTCCCGGAGCACCCGACCAGCCAGGAGTTGACGGCGGCGCGCCAGGCGTATCCTGCGGAGTTTGGCCCCTGTTCGGCGAGCGTGTCGGATGAAACGGGCTTGAAGGGATTTGGCGGATGAGAGTGTCCGGCAATGCAGGCTGCAGATGGCGACACGGGCGTCTGTTGCACACACGCCGAGGCTTCGTGGTGGTGGCGGCCATCGCCGCGATGTTCGTGAGCGTGGCCTGCTCGGGCAGTTCGCCCGGGCGGGCCACGCCCGCCACCGATTCCGTTACCGTGGACGCCGTGACACTAAAGCAGCTTAACGACGGCCAGCATGCGTTCCAGTTGTCGCTGCTCGCAGGCAATCGCCTCGATCGGGCTGGCTACGACCGCCTGGCAGGCGCCTACCAGCAGTGCATCGCCGAGGCTGGGGCGTCTTTTGGTGAGGGCTCGATGCAATCTGCCTTCGGCACCTATAACTTCGAAATCTTCATGCCGGTGGGCACGGAGGCGGCGGCGGCCGCCTGCGCGAGCGAATACTGGGAACCGCTCGGCTCGCTCTGGTCGATGTCTCACATGCCGACGAAAGAACAGATCCAGGCGGGAAACAACGCGCTTGGCGACTGCCTTCGCCGGGCTGGCGCAGCGTTCGCACCGGAGCGACCAACGGTTGATGACTTCCGCCGGTTCAACGGCACGGGGCGCCCGAGCGACACGTTCCTCGCGTGTGTGCGTACAGTGAGCCAGCAACTGAAGCTGCCCAACTTCTCGGGAGGGTAGGCGCGCGTGCTGAGACGGGGCTTCGAGGCGAAGGGGCGGGTCGCCGCCATTGTCGTGGCGGGCGTGGTCCTCGGCGTCCCCCTCGGGCTGCTGTGGTGGCTGCGTACGGGGGCGGAGGACACCCTCGCGGGGGTGACTTTTGACGCCGCGCCGGTCTTCGCCGCGCCAACACCGCGCGAGATCACCGACGAAAAGCCGGTCAAGCTCACGCCGGCGTGGGCGAAGGGCCAGCCGCTGTCGGCGCCGGCGTGGGCCGGCGTCGTGACCGCGGTTGCGGCGCAGCCTGATGGCTCACTGACATCGGGCGACACGGTGGCGAGCGTGGCGGGGGTATCGCGCCTGGCGTTCGCCTCGGCGCAACCGTTTTACCGGCCGATAGCGGTGGGGGCGGAAGGCGCCGATGTCGCCGAGTTGCACCGCCTGCTCCTCATGAAGGGCTTCTTGAAGTCCGCGCCGACCGACCCAAGCGTGGCCACGCAGGCGACCGCGACGGCTACCCGCGCGCTCGCGGCGGCGCTTGGAGTAGCTCCGGTGACCAGCGTGTTCGATCCTGGCTGGGTCGTCTGGTTGCCGGTGGACCCGTTCCCCGTCGGGAGCGTGGACCTGCAGGTGGGGCGCCCGGCGCCACCCGCGGGGGCGTCCATCGCCACGGCGCAATCGAGTCTCACCACGGCGACGATTGCGCCCCTCAACCAGGAGGCTCTGGCGCTGGATGGCGCGGCGGAATGGCAGGTGGAGATAGGCGGCGGTACGTTCGCCATGGCGCCGGGCGGGTCGCTGTCCGTATCTCCAAACGCCCTTCCAGCGCTCGCGAAAGCGCTCAAGCCGGATGCCGAATCAGCCACCGGGACGGTGCGCCGGAAGTCCCCGCTGCTGGTGCTGGGCGTGGCATCTACGGCCATCCAGTCCAACCGGCGGGGCGACCTCTGCGCCTGGGTGGCGGACGGACGTGCGTACCGCGCGGTGGCCGTGAAGGTGGCGAGCGCGAGGGCGGGCGTCACAAACGTGACGGATGGCCTCGCGCCGGGCGCGCAGGTGCTCGTCAATCCCGCGGCCGTGCTCGAGCGCCCCGAATGTCCATAAGGCTCGTTGGCATCACCCACAGCTATGGGCCCGGCACACGAGTCCTCCGGGACCTGTCGCTCGTCGTCCCGCCGGGCGAGACGGTTGCTCTGACCGGGCCGTCGGGCTCCGGGAAGACGACGCTGCTGGCGATTATTGGGCTGCTCACCGAACCGTCGGCAGGCCGGGTCCTGTTCGACGGCGTGCCTGCGCGGCAGCGGGGCGCATCGTTGGACCGAATCCGCGCCGAAATGTTCGGCTGGGTGTTCCAGACTGCGAACGCACTTGCGCGGCGTACCGCCGTTGACAATGCGGCGCTCGGGCTCCTGATCCGGGGGTATGGGCATGTGGAAGCGCGCACGCGCGCCCGGGCGGCATTGGACGCGGTCGGTGTCGGGCATCTCGCGCAGAAGGAGGCGCGGCTGCTTTCTGGCGGCGAATTGCAACGGGTCTGCATCGCGCGAGCGCTCGCCGCGCGGCCGCGGTTCATCCTCGCGGATGAGCCGACCGGCCAACTCGACCATGCGACGACGCTGGAGGTGATTGAGGCACTGCTTGAGCGGCGCCCGGCGGGCACCGGCGTGATCCTCGCAACGCACGACCTCGAAGTCGCCGGGCGGTGCGCCCGCATCGTTAGGATTGTCGATGGCCGTCTGGTCGAGGAGGCGCGGTGAGTTGGCGGATCAGCGCGCTTCTGCGCGAGACTTTGCTCAACCTGCGAGCGAACGGAACGAGGACGGCGTTCCTCTTTGTGGGGGCGACGCTCGTGTTTGGGTCGCTGGCGTTTGCCGAACTCCGGGTGGCGAGCGACCTGTTGGCATTCCAGCGTTCGCTCGTCGCGGGCGGCGGGTATGTCGCCATCGCCAGCGGCCAGGAGGGAGTACAAGCGGCCGGGTGTGCCGCCCTCGCCGGGCAACGAGGCACGGTGTCTTCGGGAGGCTTGCGGTCGCGCGGGCAGGTGACGTTTGCCACACAGCCCGGCGTCCTCTTTCAGGCGGCAGGCGTGACCGAGGGTGTCTTGCGTGTGTGGGACCCGAGCTGGCGCGTGCCGGCGGCGAGCGGCGCCGCGCTCGTCCTCGGAAGGGCGGCGGCGACCGAACTCGGCGTTCGGCCCGGGTTACCCGTCACCGAGGTGGGGGAGCGGCCGACCGTGACCTCGGTCGTCGAGACCATGCAACGCAATCCGCAGGCGGGGCGCTGGGTGCTCGATGTCGTGCCAGCAAGCGGCCGTGTCGACGAATGCTGGGTGGAGTTCGAGCCGTCTGCGTACGAAGCCGGCCTCGCTTCCCTGAGTGCACAACTCACGGATGGATCGGTGGAGGCTGTCACGCGCCCGTACCTGCGGCAAGGAGAGTTCGCGCGGGACCCGGCCGACGAGCTCCGCGACCGTCCCCAGCGGCTCGGCTGGCTGGTGACAGCCGCTCTTCTGACCGGGATTTTTGCACTGGCCGCATGGTTCCGGCGGACGGAGCTTGGCCTCTACATCGCGCTGGGCACGCCGCGCTCGGCGCTCGCGCTGTCATTCGCCTTCGAGACGTGGGTGGTTTGCGTCCTCGCCTGGGCTGCAGCGCTGTTGTGGGCAGCGGCCTTCGCGCGCGTGTTTGATTATTCGCTGACGCCGGGGGCGTTGCGTCTCGCCGTGGTGACATCTGGCTCGAGTGCGCTCCTGGTCGCGGCGGCGGCGCCGCTGCTTTGCCCCCTCCTCGCACGCGGGAGCCTCGCGGCGCTGCTTAAGGACCGCTAGCGCGGACTCGCGATCGAACGGCCGCGTTGCCGCATGCCCGGCGCGCGGTCAGCCGAGCTTCTTGATTTCTTCGATGAGGGCGGGGACGACCTTTCGGTAGTCATCGACGATGGCGAACTTGCTGACTTTGACCATGTTCGCATCGGCGTCTTTGTTGATGGCGACGATGTTCTTCGAACCCGACATGCCGGCCATATGCTGGCTGGCGCCGCTGATGGCGACGGCGATATAGAGGTTCGGCGACACATTTTTGCCGGTGAGGCCGACTTGCTGGGCCGGGGGCCACCAGCCGAGGTCGCAGGCGGCACGGGAGGCGCCGACGGCGGCGACCTTGAGGGCGCTGGCAAGCTGCTCGAGCAGCTGGAAGGCGCTCTGGTCGCCCAGACCGCGGCCGCCGCTGACGACGATGGCGGCGTCTTCGAGCTTGATGCCGGTGGAGGTTGCCTTTTCGATGCCCAACACCTTGATGCGGGCCTCGCCCGCGGCATCGATGGTGGTCACGGCGCCGCTACGCGAGGCGTCGGCGGCGAGCGGGTCGAAGGACTTGGCTTTGATCGTCGCAACCTGGGGGTTGCCGCGCCAGGTGTGCTCGGCGCGAGCGTTGCCGCCGTAGGCGGCGCGGGTGACGCGGAGGCGGCCGCCCTCGATCTTTAGCTCGACGCAGTCCATGGCGACGCCGGTCTTGTTGGCGAAGGCGAGTGCGGGGCCGAGGTCGCGGCCGAGGCTGCTCTGGGCGAGCAGGACGATTTCGGCCCCGGACTGGGCGATGGCAGCCTGCACGGCCGGGAGGAGGACCTCGGCGGTGCCGGCGGCAAGCGCGGGGTTGGTGGCCGCGAACGCGCTATCGGCGCCGTATGCGATCGTTTCCTTCGCCTGGGCTTCGCTGCCGGCGATGAACGCGGCGACGGGGCCGCCACCCTGTGCCGAAAGCTGGCGCGCGGCGCCGAGCAACTCATGCGAGACGCCGGAGAGGCTGCCTTCGAGGGGTTCGGCGACGACGAGAATTCCGGGCATTCGTCTGCTCCTTAAATGAGCTTCGCGGCGCGAAGCTTCTGGGCGAGGTTGCGAGCCTTGTCTTCCGGCGTATCGCCTTCGATGATCTCGACGTTGCTCTCGACTTTCGGGACGTAGAGCGCTTCGAGCGGCATCACGCGGTTGGCGGCGCCGACATCGGCCGCGTCAAGGCCGATGTCGGCGGCGCTCCAGACCTGCACCGTCTTCTTTGCCGCGAGCATGATCTGGCGGAGTTGCGGATAGCGTGGCTCGCCGAATTCGTTCGAAACCGAAACGATGGCCGGCAGCGAGACTTCGACCGACTGGAAACCATCGTCGAGCACGCGTTCGACTTTGATACCCGCGCCGGACTTCTCGATGGCCTTGGCGACGGTGACCACGGGCACGCCGAGAAGCTGGCCGACGCCCGTCGGGACGACGCCCATGTCCCAGTCGGCGGAGGCGCGGCCCATGAGGATGAGGTCGAACTCGCCGACCTTCTGGATGGCTTTGGCGATGGCGTTCGCGGTCTGAAAGTTATCGATATCGGCGAAGGCGGGGTCGTTAAGGAGGACGCCTTCATCGGCGCCCATGGCGAGCGCGTGCTTGATGGCGTCGCGGGCGGAATCGGGGCCGAGGCTGATGACGGTGACCTTGCCGCCGCCATCAGCGTCCTTGAGGCGCAGGGCGGCTTCGGTGGCCTGCGGGTCGTAGGGGTTCACGACGGGCGCGATGCCCTGCGCGGGGATGACCTTTTTCGCTGCCTCATCGACGCGAAAGGAGGACGCGGGGGTCTCGGGATCGGGGATTTGTTTGACGCAGACGATGATGTTCACGCGGTAGCCGGGCCTCCTGCGGCAGCCGGGCGGTCGCGGGTGGACCGCCGGGCGAAATGTACGAGAGCAGACTGGGATAAACCCGTGGGATGTTAGCACAGGGCGAAGGTTTGTGAAATCTCGCACGGGCGCGAACAAACCGGTTGGCAGGTTCGAGGGGTTGTCTGGTGTTGGGGGCAGGGAGTGGCCGCGTAGCTCCTCGCCATCGAGTGACGGGCCCCGCGGAAAGTAAACGGGCACGCACACGCCCATACCCCTACCCGGCGGTCCCACACGGCGGTACCCGCATCCTCCGGCGGCTGGTAGGATTCGGCCACGACGAGATCATCGTGCGTGGAGGATGCATGGACTGGGACGACACCCCGGCGCAGGCGGCGTGGCGCAACGAAGTCCGCACGTTCCTGAAAGACGAACTACCGGCGGACCTGGGCGAGGTTGAACGCTTTGGCCGGCCACAGCGCAGCGCCGCCTTCGAAAAGTGGCGAAAGGCGCTCGCGGGGCGTGGCTGGATCGCCGCGGCGTGGCCGAAGGAGTACGGCGGAGCCGGGCTCACGCCCGTCGAGCAATCCATCCTGAACGAGGAGTTCGCCGAGGCGCGGGCGCCGCAGCTCGGCGGCATCGGCGTGATGATGCTGGGCCCGACGCTCATCGCGCACGGGACCGAGGAGCAGAAGAAGACCCACATCCCGCGCATCCTTTCGGGCGATACGACGTGGTGCCAGGGCTACAGCGAGCCGGGCAGCGGCTCGGACCTTGCGAGCCTCCAGACACGCGCCATCCGCGACGGCGACGACTTCGTTGTGAATGGCCAGAAAATTTGGACCTCGGGTGCACACGAGGCGGACTGGTGCTTCTGCCTGACGCGGACCGACCCGGACGCACCGAAGCACCGCGGCATCACCTACCTGCTGATCGACATGAAATCGCCGGGGATCTCGGTGCGGCCACTGGTGAACATGGCCAACCAGCACCACTTCAACGAGGTGTACTTCGAAGACGTGCGCGTACCGGTGAGCAACGCGGTGGGCGAGATCAACCGCGGCTGGTATGTGGGCACCACGACGCTCGATTTCGAGCGCTCCGGCATCGGCAACGCCGTCGGACAGCGGCAACACGTGGAGGACAACCTGAAGTGGCTGCGGGCGCACAAGCCCGAGATTGCGCCGACGGACTACGAGGCGGCCCGCTTAGCGTGGGCCGACCGCTGGATAGAGACGCAGACGGCCATGCTGCTTTCGCAGCGCGTGGTTTCGATGCAGGCGGCAGGCCAGATCCCGAACTACGAGGCCTCAATCGGGAAGCTTTTCAATTCGGAGCTGAGCCAGAAGATCGCGCGCACGACGCTAAAGATGCTCGGGCTCTGGGGAGGGATCACCGACGGATCGGCGCCGCTCGGCGGCCGGGCGGCGGTGGAGTATGTCGGGAGCGTGCCGATGACCATCGCCGGCGGTACAAGCGAAATCCAGCGCAACATCATCGCGACCCGGGGGCTGGGGCTGCCGCGGGCGTAGCCGGGATCCGCGAGTGGCGCGTGGCGCGTCGCGATTCGAGCGCGGACGGGCCGGTCAGTTGCGCGGGAACCAGAGGGTCGCCCAGGCCGTTGCGACATCGGTATAGCGGCTGAGGATGCTGGGCTCGGCGCCAGGCGGTCCGAACCAGGCGGCGGGGTTCGGGAGCGCATTCGCGAACGCGATCTGGGCCTCGAAGAGGCGCTGTAACGCCGACTCAGGCCCGGGTGTGAGTGCGGGGGCTGGATCGGAGTACCGGTCGAGCAGCCGGGCGACGGACGGGTTGAGCGCGTGGCGCCACGCCTGAATATCGAGGGCAACGTCGGCGGCGAGGTCATCGGCGACGGCCGTTTGCTGCTGAGTCATGGCGTACCTCCTTCGAGACGGTAGCGGCGTGCCGCTCGCCGGCCACGGCCGGACGGCCCGGGATGCGGGGCCCAATCGGGTCGCAGCGAAAGGTTCCGGCCGGTCCGGTGAAGGGGGATCCAACGGGACATCCGGCCGGGCCCGGGTGTGCGTACGCTGGATGGAGCACCAACCGGGGTAACGCTATGGATCGCAAGGTAGGTGTCGTTACAGGAGCGGGCGGGGACATCGGGATGGCGGTGTGCGAGGCGCTCGGCCGGCGCGGCGTGGGGGTGCTCTGCGTAGACCGCGAGCAAGAGCTCGCCGAAAAGGCCGCGAAGGCAGTGGCCACCGCGGGCGGCATCGGCGAGGCGTGCGTCGCAGACGTCTCCATCGAGGGCGACGTGCTGAGCTATGCCGCGGCCTGCCAGGAGCTCTGGGGCAACGCCAACTTCTTCTTCAACAACGCCGGCATCGAAGGCGTGGACGCGCCGCTGGCGAGTTTCCCGGTGGAGGAATGGGACCGCGTGATGGCGGTGAATCTGCGGGGCGTGTTCCTCGGGTTGAAAGCGATGTATCCACTTCTGCGGCACGGCGAGACTCCCCGGATCGTGAACACGGCATCGGTCGCGGGGATGATCGCGACGCCAATGCTCTCTGCCTACGGCGCGAGCAAGCACGCCGTCATCGGGCTGACGAAGACGGCGGCCGTGGAGTACGCAGCGCAGGGCATCGCGGTGAACGCGCTCTGCCCGGGGCCTGTCGAGAGCGAGATGATGCGGCGGATCGAGCGCGGGCTGGGAGACATGCAGGCGGCGAAATCGCAGTACGAGGCGATGATCCCGGCGAGCCGCTACGCGAAGCTGGAGGAAGTGGCGGCAATGGCCGTGTTCCTGCTGCTCGATAGCCCGATGTACCTGACGGGCCAGGCGATTGCGCTGGATGGCGGGCTCAGCATTAGCTGAGCCGCCCCTTCCGCGGGCGCACGGGCGCGAGAACGGCGTGGACGAAAGAACAGGCCAAACGGTGGCTTTGGAAGGATTGCCCGCGTATCCTGCGCACTGCATGGCGTTGGCAAGGCGGCGGCCGGGTGTGCGGTGTGGGGCGGGAGCCGTGAGCCAGGAAGGCCGAAGACTGACCGGCACCCGGCGAGATGGCCGGGCGCTGTCCAACGCCCCGGAAGAGTAGGCATGGAATACGGAACGCTCCGCGTCACGACACCGGACGGGCAGATTCGCGAATACCCGGTGGAGGCGCCCGCCGTCACGCTCGGGCGCTCGGAGGGGAACGGCGTGGTCATCGACCACGTCTCGGTCTCGCGCCGGCACGCACTGCTGCGCGTGGACGATGGCAAGGTGACGATCGAAGACCTCGGATCGGCGAACGGGACGTTCGTCGGGAGCCAGCGGGTGGCGCCGAACACGGCCGCACCGATCCAGGAAGGCCAACCCCTGCGGGTGGGCGACGTGGAAGTGAAGTTCTACGTGCCGATCTCCGCAGGCGGCAGCGGCGCCGGCAACTTCGTCGTGGCCGGTGCAACGACATCCGGTGGCGACGCGCAGACAACGTTCAGCGTGTCGCTGGCGTCGCCGAATGCGCCGGTAGCCGTGGGCGGCACCACGACCGCGACAGTGGTGGTCCAGAACCGGGGAGCATCGGTCGACCAGTTCACGATCAGCGTCGTGGACCTGCCGCAAGCGTGGGTGCGCATCAGCCGGCCGCAGCTCTCGCTCGTTTCGGCGGCAAAGGACGAGGTCACGATCGTCATCCAGCCGGCGCGCGCGGCGGAATCGGTGGCCGGCGAGTACGCGTTCTCGGTCGCGGTGGTTTCGCGTGATACGGGCAAGGAAGTGCGCGTGCTGGGGCGCTGCACCGTGCTCCCATTCGAGGGTGTGACGCTCGCGGTCGAATCGAAGGGCGGCGGCGACTTCGGGCTTGTCGTGCAGAACCTCGGGAATGCGGCCGCGGCGTACACCATCACCGCGGCGGATGACCGCGAGATGCTCGCCTACAAGCTCGAAGCGGATGTGGTCGAGCTGAAGGCTGGGGAGCAGCGGACGGTGAAGCTCGAGGTGTCGCCGAAGAAGAAGCCGCTGTTCGGGAACGTCGAGATGCTGCCGTTCCGGGTGGCGGTAAAGCCGCGCGGCGGCGTGGGCACGGCGCAGGCTTCGGGCGACGGGCAGATCGCGATCAGCCCGCCGTTGCGGTACTGGAAGTGGGTGGTGGCGGCGGTCGTGCTGCTGGGCGTGGTGGGCCTCGGCGCGTGGCTCATCCCGAAAATCGACTTCGGCGGCGGCGGCACGCCCGCGACGGGGGTGACGCCGAATGCCTCGGCGCCGGCGGGCGCCAGCGCGACCGCAGCGCCATCGGCTGCACCGGCGGTGCTGGCGAACGGCACGAACGCGGTGGTCATCAACTCGCCGACGGGCAAATGCCTGGGCGTGCGTACCGACCCAAGCCTCAGCGGGGCGCGCATCGCCGAGATCTGCGACGGCGACAAGGTGAAGATCACCTCGGACAAGAAAGAGGCGGACGGCTACATCTGGTGGTCGATTGACAAGGGCGGGACGGTCAAGGGGTGGTCGGCGGAGAAGAAGGCGGATGGCACCGGCGAGCCGTGGTTGATGTTTTCGCCGTAGAGGCAGGAGTGCCGGGCGACTGAGTCCTGAGACCCAGACATCACAGTTAGGGCCGGCATGACCCAGGCGCGGCACGGCGGCATGGGGACGTGGGGCCGTAGCGGTAGCCCACCATGGGGCGCGCCTTCCGGTGACTGCGCACTGTAGGGCCGGGTTACCTGGGAGCGGGAACCGGATCTGACGGTAGAGGGTTGACGCGCCAATGGACGCTGTGTCATTGTACGACGCGTAACATGATTGTTACGCATTGCGAAGGAGTCGAGCCCATGACTACCATAATTGGTCCGTTGCACGTCCGGCGGTCCGGGTGGATTGCCGCCCCACCCGAGCGCGTGTGGCAGGAGTTCGAGTCGTTCGAGCGCATGAAGGCATGGTTCGGGACGGGCCACACGCTGACGGCGTACGAGCCGCGCGTCGGCGGCATGGTCGTCACGGATGCCGGGGAGTCTGCGGGTGCGCGGCTGCTATTCGCCGGCAAGGTGCTCGTGTATGACCCGCCGCGTGAGCTCACATTCGAGCAGGATTGGGAGGGGCACGGTTGGCTGAGGCCACCGCAGATCACGTTCCTGCTTTCGGCGCGGGCCGGCGGGACCATGGTCGAACTGATCCATCACGGGTTCGAGGAAGCCTCGCGGACGCCGGGTGCGGAACTCAACGGCTTCGAATCGGGCTGGGACAACCACCACCTGCTGCGGCTCAGCGAGATTATCGAGGGGACACCGGTTGGCGGCTGACCCGTATGCGGCGCTGGCGAGCGCGACGCGGCGCGCCATCCTCGAATTGCTGCGCGACAACCCTGGCCTGTCTGCCGGCGAAGTCGCGGCGGCGTTTCCCAGGGTCAGCCGGCCGGCGGTGGCGCGGCACGTGGGTGTGCTGCGGCGGGCGGGCCTCGTCCGCGCAACCCGGCGGGGCCGGGAATCGCATTTCCGCGTGGAGGCAGCGCCCATTGCGGCGATCTACCGCGAATTCCTCCGGAGCTTCGTCGAGTTCGCGGACGAGTCGCTGGTAAACCTGAAACGCATCGTGGAAGAGGACGAAGCCAGGCCCGAGGACTAACGGTGGGAGGGTTTACCCGGCGCGGATGATCTCGAGGGTGTAGGCCGTGAAGGCGGGCTTCTCGGTATCGATGATGCCGCGGACCATGGCCTCATCGAGTCGCTCGCCGGGGAGTTCCGTGACCTTCACGTGGAAGCGGTAGGCGCGCTCTTTGTCGACGCTGATCTGGCTGAGCGTGGGTTCGGTGATTTCGGCGGCGGCGCCCGTGTAGAGCCTCAGGAGTTCGCTGAGACCCCGGCGGGTGCCGCGCCAGCGGTAGAGGCGCATGGCGGAATGCACCAGGTCGCGGCGGCGCGATTCCGGCCAGCGGGGGTCAACGACGAGCCCAAGCCAGCCACCGAGCCAGGGGAGCACGCCCGCGGGTGTGAGCAGAGGGTCGAACACGTACGGGATGTTGGCGACGTTGCGCTCGATGGGGTTAAGGATATGTTCGAAGATGAGCAAGAAGCGGCCAAGGAACTCATCTCCGCTGTAAACGCCGGGGAGGAAGTTGAGGTAGCTGCTACGCCCGAACGGCACGCCCGGAGGGGCAACGGCGGCATCGCCGCCAGGTGTGAGGTCCCGGCGCGGGGGCGCCGGCGGGAGGGCGCCGCCACTGCCGTTGCCGCCACTTGCGGCGGGCAGCGCGGGCGCCGCGGGCACAGTCAGCGACAGCTCCGCAGGCGGCGTGGCCTCCGGTGGGGCATCTTCCACAACGGTAGTTGAATCGTCGCTCATGCTCAGCGCAGCCTCGGCGCGACCGTGACGGTGTGCTCATAGGACAGCAGTAGCACGTCCTCCGCGATGGTGATTTTCTGGCCGGCCGCGCGGGACTGTCCGGTCTGGATGTCGACCTGGTAGAGGGTCACGTCCTGGGCGAACTCGACGCCGGGGACGGACTGCACGATAGACTGCATCTCCGAGAGATAGAGGTCCCGGCCGAAGGGCCAGCCCGCGCCCTCGGGGCCGCCGGCGAGGGGATCGAGGTATTCGATGATGCGGGCGTGGACGGCCTGGCGGACCTCTTCGACGCTGGCCTGGAGTTGCGCCACAACCGTGGCATCAACAGATACGCCGACAAAGGCGGGGCCATCGACCGCGAGCTGCGTGCCGAGCAGGCGGCGCTCGTCCAAGTAGCGCTTGACTTCATCGAGCAGCTCAGGGGATGGCTGCAGCGTCTGCAACGTTCGTGGGTGGTCCAGCGGGAGCACGGGCACGATGAGGAGCTCGACAGTGCCGGGCGGGACGGTGCTGCCGCTGCCATCGGTGCGCACCTGGATGCAGCGGGCGCGGGCGACGCGGCGGGAGGCTTCTTTGGCGAGGAATTCGTAGTCCTCCACGGTGACGGCGCGGTCCTGCGAGCGCAGCATCTCGGGGCCGCGGAACTTCGCCTCATCCAGCGACTCCGGGTCGAGGCCGCCGCGGGCGGCTTCGGGGTTCGTCACCGAGGCGATGTAGGGGATGGCGGTCTTGAGCACGGTGAGCGTGTTGGCGCCGACGTTGCCCTCGACGCCGCCGCCCTTGCGGTAGCGGATCATGCGGATCGCGCTGCCCTTGTGCGGGGTGGCGCCGTAAGGCCGCTCGGTGCCGTTCTGCTGGCGGATCATAGGGCCGAAGGCGACGGTGCCGGAGACGCCATCGATGGTGTAATGCCGGTCATCGGGGCCGGAATCGCGGAACGAAGCGACTTCTTCCCAATCGACCCAGTGGCCGTCTTCGTCCTCGACCTCGATGTGCTCATCCGGCCGCCGAGCGAGCACGGGGACCTGGCGCAGGGTGAACGACTCGCCGGGGACGCCGCCGCTGCGGCCGAGCACCTCGCTAATCACGAGCATCGAATGGGTGGCGCCGGCATCGCCGCCAAGGGCGTTGGTACGCAGCGTGTTGACGCGCGGCGAGGCCGAGTAGGTTGGCTGTCGTGGGCGCGGCTGGAGGACGCGCAGGCGAAGCCAGTGGCCGGTGCGGCGCGCGAGCGTGAGCGTCTCCATGCCGATCGGGAGGTGCAGGCGGATGATGCCGGGCTGGTTCAGGCCGCCCGTGCCGTCACTTTCAACGCGGGCGCGCGTCCAGCCGCGGACATCGCCACACCATGCTTCCCAGGCGAGCGGAGGATCCTTGGGATCGACGCCGACGCCTTCGAGCATGCAATCGAGCGCGAGGGTGACGACGTGCGAGCTCAGGTTTTCGGCGAAGCCGAAGTAGAGGGCGTCGCCGGGCAGGGGGATGCGCTGGAAGGCATCGAAGAATTCGCCATCGCTTTCGAGGCGAAGGAGGTAATCCGTATAGGTCTGGCCATCGCTGGAGAAGAGGCAGTGGCGCAGCGTCGGCGGCCAGATGACGAGGTCCTCGTCGGTTGTGAACGACACCCCGGGGCGGTCGCCGGCGCGCAGCGTCGAGACCTCGGTGCCGCGGGCGATGGTAATCGGGCCGAGCTGGGGCGCCGAGAGCATGAACGTGACGCGCGTACGCGCCGGGATGGCTTCCTTGAGCTGGACGCCGAGGAGGTCCATGAAGCGGATGTAGTTCTTCTCGGGCACGCGGTTAAGGCGGTAGAGGAGCAGGTCCGTCATCCACGCGAAGAGCTCGATGAGCGTAACGCCGGGGTCGGAGACGTTGTGGTCGGTCCATTCCGGAGTGTAGCGGGGGATGAGGCGCTTGGCCTCGTTGACGAGGTCCTGGAAGGTGCGGTCATCGAGCTGAGGGTCTGGAAGCGGCATTGGCCTGAATCTCGTATCTCCGGTCCTTGTTTGCGGCGCGAAAGGCCGGGCCCGGGCTATTCGTCGTTGATGGTGTAGAAGGGATAGACGAGCGCGCGTTCGTCTTTCGTTGAACGCACGCGGTAGACGATGGTGATGAGCAGCTTGCCACCCGTGGCATCGGCCGGGTCGGGTTCGGGGCGCACGTCGAGGACATCGATGCGCGGCTCCCACCAGGCGAGCGCCTCCTCGACGTAGCGCTTGGCGAGGCCCAGCGTTTCGCCGATGACGGGATGGAACACGAGCTCGTGGATGCGGCAACCGAAGTTGGGGCGCATAACGCGCTCGCCGAGCGCCGTCGAGAGGATGAGGATGATGGATTCATCGATTTCGAGGGTGCCGGTGGACATGGAAATGCCGCCGGCGCCATCCGGGCGTAGCGGAAATGACCATCCCCGTCCGATGAGTTCGGTGTGTTCCATGATTTGGCTTGCCCTGAAGCTGCCGGGTCAGCTTACCCGATGGCAACCTCAGGCGCGCCCCAAAATAGGCGCGCGCAGCACACTCCTCAGTTGATTTTGACGGGCATGCCCTTTACTTCCAGGAGCGCGCCCGCCGAGACGCTGCCCTTGGCGCTGGACTTCACCTCGACGTTCGGGCCACCATCGAGGGTCGCGCCGGCGGTGCCTTTCATCTGGAGCTCGGCATCCGCGGTGATCTTGATGTTGGTACCCTTGAGGATGATATCGGTGGCCTCGATGTTGACCTTCTGGGTGCCCTTGATGTCGATCTCGTTCGACTTAACTATTACTTTGGCGTCGGATTCGATGGTGATGGTGTTGTCTGATGACGTGATTACGACCTTGTTCTTGGTCGTCTTGTCGATGATCTCGATTGATTCGGAGCCAGACTTGTCGATGAGCGAAACAGTGTGGCCGGAGGTTGACTTGATGGTGCGTTTGATTGTCTTGCCGTTAGCGACCGCCTCGGACGACGTGAGAGGCGGTGCATCGACTCCGTTCCAGAGCGCGCCGATCACGATTGGGGAATGCATGTCGCCGTGTTCGAATGCGACGAGCACTTCATCGTTCACTTCCGGGAGAAATTGAAAGCCGCGGCCGTTGCCCGCCATGGGTGTGGCCATTCGCGCCCAGAAGCTTTCGTCCTGATCGCTCAGCCAGGGGTATTTCACCTTGACGCGGCTGAGGCTATCGGGGTCGTCGGTATTGGTGACGACAGCGATCGCGGCGGTGCGGCGGGGGCCGGCGACTTCGCGGTCCTGGATGCCGGCGCCCCCGGAGAGGAGACTATGAAGGGTATCCGGGGAAAAGCCGCTCACCCCGATGCGAGTCTGGTACCCGTCAGAATCGAAGCGGTGGAGCGCGCTCGTGACGAGGTACTTGCCGCTGAACCGGGTGCCGACATTCTTGAACTGGATCACCGAACCGGCCGTGATGGCGGGGTTGCCGGTGAGCACTCCGTCGGCTTTGAGGTTGGCGCCTTCGACCTGGTTGGCGATCGCGGTGGCGAGGGCCTCGGCCTCGGACTGATCCTTCAGCGGGGCGTCGACGATGGCGAGCGCCGCTGCCCCGAAGGCGGACTGGCCCGCCGCAAGTCCGCCCGTGACCCCGCCTTCGGCGGCGCGGGCCGGCGTGCCTGAGGAACCAACGATTACCTGTTTCTGTTTGACATCCCAGCCGCGGGCCTCGGTACCCGTCTGGTAGGCGGCGACGCTGAAGCGCGGGCGGAAGTCGATGATATCGACGCCCCATTCGGCGATGAGCGGGCTTGCAGACGTGAGACCATCGACCTTCTTCGCAATGAGCTTGCCATCGCCGCCCATGAGGATGAGCCCGGTACGGCGTGCGCGGCGGGTGAGAAACTCCCAGTTCGTCTCGTTATCCTGGACGATCCAGTCATGGACACCAGTGGCGAGGCCATCACCCTCGAAGGTGAGCCCGATTTCGCCGGCGACCGTGTCGAAGAGGTCGGAATCGCCGGAACTGGTGAATGTCCTCGTCTTCCGGCCATTGTGGAGGCGATGCATCTTATGGTAAGCACGAATAACCAGCACACTGAGTCCGGAGATCCCGTTGTAGTGTGGTTCAAGGGCAGTGATTTCCCCCTTGAAAAGCGGGACGTCTCCCGCGCCCATATCAACGGCTACGGCGAGTTCAGTACCGATATTGAGGTACGACTCATCGACGTAGGACATGCCGATGAGCTCGCTGGACATCGCGACAGAGAGCGTGCACATAGAAGGCACGTGGAGTGAGTCTTCGACCTCGACAGATAGCAGGTCGCCGGCGAAGGCGGCGCTTGCCGATGCACCCGCGAACTTGATGTGGACGGAAGGCAGAAGAGGCATGTCGGTGGGCATCGGCTAGGCCTCCAGCGGCGGCAGCGCGAGCACCATGCCGGGGTAGATATCGAGCGGGTTGTCGATCCCGTTGGACTTCGCGATGAAGCGCCAGTGCCGTGATTCGCCGTATTCCCGCGCGGCGATGAGGTCGAGGGTCTCGCGCTGCGTCACCGTGTGGCGGCGGTGGCCCGCGGCGCCGCCCGAGGTGGGGTTCTGTGACGGGTACAGCCCGGTATCCTGGGCCTGCTTCAGGCCCAGATCGACGGTGGCGCGGGTGGGGGTGCCATCGCCGAGGAAGAGTTCGAACTTGGCAGAAATGCTGGTGACGACAACCTTGAACGACCAGGTTGAGCCCCAACGGAACTCGCAGACGGGGGGCGTGCTCTTCTTGGTCACCGGGTCTTGCTTGCTGGTGTCGATCGCGGCGAGCTTCCAGAGCTTATCCACGTGGGTGCGGACATCCTCGCCCTTGATGTGCGTATCGAAGAAGAGATTGAGCCTCAGTTCGGCCGGGTTTCCACCACTGAACTGCAGGCCGGAAGTGTTCGAACCAGCCGACACAGCATCGGTCCAGTTGTTGGTCTTCGAAAGCGTGTACTCCGTGGGGTTGAACATGAACTCAACGGACTGGTTGTCGTTGAGGTTCGTGAGCTTCGCCTTCTGAAGTTGCGTCGTCATGGTTGCTTCACCTTACATGCAATGAACGTGGGATGGCGGTTCACATCCAGCCTCGCTCGCGCTCACGTTCAACCTGGAGCCGGCGGCGGATGTCCTGCCACACACTTTCCGTGATCTGGGCGAGGTCTGGCGCCTTCGTGGCGTCGTCGCCTTCGGCCCGCTGCACAGTTGTTGTACTCATGGCGGTGGCGCGGGCGACGGTGGTTTCGCTCGGGGGAGTCACCTGCTCGACCACCCGGGCGATGGCGGCCGGCGGCGTGGCGAGCGGCATATCGGCTGCCGGGAGTGCGAGCGCGGCAAGCGGAAGCCCGGTGGTCTCGGCCGTCTCGGAGTGCTGGCGGCGAGGCGCAGGGGCAGTGGCAACAGCACGGGCCACCGGCGTCTGAGACGGGACCGACGGCTCGCGGGTGGCGGCGGGCGCCGCAACCCACGGACCTGCAGCCGCGGTCGCCTGGGGGCCGGGCTCTTCGAGAGGCTCGGCAAACGGCAACTCGAGGATCGGTGAGAACGCGCTGGCGACCGGAGCGATGGCGGACTCGCGGGTGGCGGTTGTCCCGCCGGCGGGGTCGAAGCTACGGGCGACCAGCGGGAGGGCGGCTGCCGTCCGGACCGGCGCGGGTGGCGGCGCGTCCGGTAGCGCGGCCGCGGAGGCGCGGGCGACGGCGTGGGACGGTGCCGCGGGCTGGTCCGGTGCGGCGCCCATGGAGCGGCCGAGCGAGACGGGGGGCGGCGAGGCGAACGGCAGCGGCGAGAGCGCGGCGGCAGCCGAATCCGGCGGAGGGCCGGGCGGGATCGCGGCGGCGGGCGAGCCCTCCGCCGGCAGTGTGGGCGGCAGCAGAGACTCAAGGTCGGCAGCGGCGGGCCGGTCCGGGACGGGCGCATCCGCGGCGAGGCGGGCGATGTTGCCCGCAGACGCGGCCGAAAACGGCTCGCGGCCAGCCGCGCGGAATTCGAGCTCGGGCGTGGCGTACCCGGAAGCGGCGCCGGTGGCGGCGGCCGCGACCGCGCTCGGCGCGCCCTCGGGGGCGGCCTGCCGGGCGATGCCGGCATCGAACGCAGCCGCCGCCGGCACATCCTCCAGTTGCGGAACGACGGGGGAACCGGGCGTGGGCGGCGCCACCACGGGGGCGGGCGCCGGGCCGGCCGCGGGGGGAGTCGCCGCCGGTGAGGGGCTGGAAGACAAGGCGGCATCGGGACGCGGGGCCGCGGGCGCGCTCTCGGTGGGGGCGCGGTTTGCCAGCGGCAAGCCTGCTGCCGGCGGCCGGCCGGGAGGTGATGCCGCCTCGCCGGCGGAAGATGGTGTCACCGTGGTGCGGGCTGGCGCAGCTGCCGCGGGGCCGGCGGCCGGCGCGGCCTCGCCCCGGGTTCGGTCCGCCAGCGGGAGAGCGGGCGCGGGAGACGGTGCGGGGCCCGGGGTGCGCGCGATCACGGCCGTGGGCGCGCCTGCACTGTGCGGAGTGACGGTGGCCGGCGGCAGCGGCGGCTGCGGAGAATCGGTGAGGGCGGGGGGGCTTTGCGGGAGCGGCGGCGTGTTCGGCAGATTCGGCGAGGGCTCGGCCGTTGCGAGTGGCGGGCCGGGCGCGGCCGCGCCAGTGCCCGGGGGCTGCGGCGCATCGGAAGCGGCCGCGTCGGGCGGCGCCGGCGAGCCGGCGAGCCGCGAGACGAACGGGAGATCCGCGGGAAGCGACGCGTCGGCCGCAGCGGCGGGGGCCTCCAGCTGTGCGTCACCGAGCGGCGCAGCGTCGGGTTCGGCGAACGGGAGCACCTGGCTCGCTGAGTTGGCCGCCTCGATGGCGGTGTCGGCGGTCGGCAAGGGTTCCGCGCGCGAGGGAGCAATGGATCGGCCGGGCGCCGGGGCTGCGGCCGTTTCGCCGGGCGCGCCCGGGGCGGCGGGCGCGATACCGGTGGGCACGGCCGGCGCGGCGGTGACCGCTGCCGCCGGCGCGGGCGCCGAATCGAAAGGGACGTGCGGCGCCGATACGGCGGAGGCTGGAGCGGCCGGGGCCGGGGCGTCTGGCGCGCCCGCGGGAGTGGCCGCCGCTGGCGATAGAGAATGGCCGGTCGCCGGGTCAGCGCGGCGCGCAAGGGTCAGGTCCGCGGGGGCATCCCGCGCTTCAGGCGCGGATGCGGCGATACGGGCCATGAAGTCCGGCGTGGCGACCCCGGCCGCTGCCGCGGGAGACGCCGGCGGCAGCGAGTTTTCGTCCGGGGACGGGCGATCGGCGGGCACACCGCTCACCGTCGCGGCACTGGCGGCGGCGAGGACATCAGCCGCAGGAAGCGGCGGCGCCGCCGGTCCGGCGACATCGGACGCGTCACGGGTCAGGGGCGAGGCGGGGCTGGGCGCCGGCGCTGTGGGCGTTCGCTGCGCGTCCGCGAGCGAGGGCGCAGGGGCTCCAGCCGATGGCGGCACGGTGCTGGCCGACCCTGCGGGCGCAATCGCTGCGGCAGAGGGTGCTGGACTCCGAGGAACTTCGCCGGAGCCCGGTGCGGCGACGGTGCTGCGCGCCACGAGCGGAAGATCGGGCGGCGACAACGGAGGACCACCAGGGACGGCGGTGATGGCCGCGGAGCCAGGCGATATCCCGTCGGCAGTGGCGGTGGGGAGTGCGCCGGTGGCATCGGCGCCCGGCAGCGGTGAGGCAAGTGGAGGAGACGCCGAGGCCTCCGGGAACCGGGCGACGACTGCCGACGGGATATCGGCAGGGGCGTCGGCCGCTCCCGGGGCGCCGTCACGGGCCACAGGGGCGGGCGGCTGCGTACCGGTGGGGAAGCGCGCAGGGCTGGCGGGAGGAGCGGACGGCATATCCGCGGCGGGTGGCCCGGCGCGCGTTTCCGTTGACTCCGCCAGTTCCGGGGTGCGTGCAGCCGAATCGGTGGCGGACACAGAGGCGATCCCCGGCGATGAGGGTGCCGGAGCGCCGTGCGAGTCGGTGGCGGAGGGCGCGGGGCTGGCGTCGGCGCCGCGAGGCCGGGCAAGCACGAGGTCGGGCGGCGGCGGCTCGCCGTCGGCGGTGCGGGCGGCAACAAGGGGCGATGGGACGGAGGTGGCAGAGACAGGGGACGGGATGACGGGCGGGAGAGCGGCTTCACTCGCCGGGGGCGCGGCAGCTGCCGAGGAAGCGGGCGGGAGCGCCGCCGCCGTGGAGACGGCCGAGGGGGCGCCGGTAGCCGGGGGCGCGACAGCTGCCGGGGACGGGGGCGGGGGCGCCGCCTCCGTATGGACGGCTGACGGGGCCTCGATGGCCGGGGGCGCGGCCAGGGAGCCTGAGGCGGCCTGGGGCGTTTCCTCGCCCGCGGGTGAGGCTGACGGTGGTGTACCGGCCACGGGCCGGGCGGCCGCGAGCGGCTGATGGAACGGCAGGTCGGCGGGAGGCGCCGGCTCGGCCGGCTCGGAGGGCCTGACGGACCCGGGGGCGGGTTCGTCGCCCGCGGCGTCCACGGTAGGGATGGCTGCGGTAGAGATGTCTACTGTCGGGATGTCTACGGCAGGGATGTCTACGGCAGGGATGTCCGCGAGACGGGAGATGGTCACGGCCGGCTCCGCTGAGACGGATTCAAGCGGGCCGGCGGCTTCGTTGAGGACGGGTAACACGGCCGCCGATGTCGAATCCTCTTGCGCGGCGGCAGCAGGCGCGGACGCGGGCGCGGGCGATGGTGCCGGCCCGGCCGACGGCGTGGCTGGTCCGGGTCCGGCGTCGCGGTCAGGTGCGACGGGCGCCTGTGGCGTGGCTTCCGCAGCCGGGGATTGCGCGGGCGGCGCGACGGGTGCGGGCGGTGCGGCTTCGGGTGCGGGCGGCGCGACGGGCGTACCAGCGGTCTCGCGCTGGGCGGCGGCCGGGGCCGCCGGAGCCGGAGCGATCGAGGCGGCAGCATTCGGGATGACCGCCGCGGGGGCCGGCGGACGTGGCGAAGCCAGCGTCAGGTCCGTCGGGACCTCGGGGTCCTCGGGGATGCGCCGGACGGGCGCGGGGATGCCGGCCGTTGCCTCAGACGCACTGGTGGCCGGGTCAGCAAACGGGAGGGCGGATGCCCCGGCAGTGGGGGCCGGCGATTCGGCGGCGCGCTGGACTGGCGAAGTCGCGGGCGGCGGCGGGGGAGATGCCACCGGTCCAGACTCGCGCATGGTGCGAACGCCCCCGGGCGAGGCGGATGGGTCGGGCGCGTCGCGGAGGGCGTCGGTCTGGACGTACTGGACGGCGTCGCTCAGGCGGCGCGGCCGGCCAGTCGGCGCGGGCGGCGGCATCGATGAAAGCGAACGCCCGAGCGGCAGATCCGGGGCAGCGAGGACCTGGGGCGCCGGCTCGGGGCGCCGCGATTCAGGCTCGGCCCAGCGGCGGATGGCGGCGGGGACAGGCGCGTCAGCGGAGGAAGGTACCGGAGTGCGCGCTGGCTCCGGGTCGACCACCTGGCGTGCCCGGCTGGCAGCGAGCCACGTGGGTTCGTCGGTGGCACGCAGCGTGGGAATACCGGCGGGGAGCGTGGGCTGCGCTGGCACGGCGTCGGGCTCGTAGCGGCGGCGCTCGACGCGGTTGCCGAACGGCATCTCCTGTGCATCGCCGGCAATGATGGCGTCGGGGTCAGAGAAGCTCATCAAGCTGGGAAGCGTGCCGGCGAAGTCGTCGGACGCGACCGTGGACGAGGACTCGCCCTTTCGCACCACGTCGTCGGCGAGTGGCGAGGCATCGAGACGCGCGCTCAGGTCGCTGGCCTCGCTCATCATGACGGCGGTCGTCCGCAGGCCGCCGTTGGCCCCAAGGATAGGCCCGCGCGCCTGATCTACGAGCCGGGCGACGAGTGAACGCTCGAAATCGCGGGACTCGGCCAGGTCCTCGGCGGAAGGCGCTTCACGAGGTCGCGGTGCGGCCGTCGGATGTGCCGGTGGCTGTGGCGCGGACGCGGTGTCAGGCGATCCGGCGGGCTCGGGAGAAGCCAGGGCGCCAGCCGGGGGCCGGTCGGCCTCGCGGGCGACGGGGGCGCTTACGGGTGGCGTTTCGGGGCCGGCGGTCTCCGCGGCCGGGGCATCCGGAAGCGCGGCGCCGTCATGCTCGGAACCTCCGCGCGCTCTCCCAAACCGCCACAACCGCGCCACCAGCCGCCTCCTCTGCTAACCCCTAACGCCGGACCAGGGCGAGTTGTTCGAATGCGAGCTCGAAGGACTCGACGCTCTGGGCCGATTGGTCGGCGTGGAAGCTGGGACCAACCCACTTCACCGGAAATGCCTTCTCCAGGTTCCAACGATGGATCTCTTCATGCGTGAGCGACATCTGGACGACGGAAACACGGCGCAGCTCGGCGGACTTATCGGCCTTGGAAATCAGGCGCACATACCAATCGTAGAGCGTGGAGGTATCGACCATGCCGCGCTTTAGTGTGAGGTTCGAAAAGCTGGTGCGGCCGGGGAGCTTGTGGGTGTAGCCATTGAGGCCGCCTTCTTTGTACTCGTAGACGTCGGTCTTCATATCGAGGCCCGAGCATTCGGTGAACCAGCCGGCCTGGAGGCCATCGATTTCGACGGCGAACTGGAAGGCCAAATACTCTGGGGATTCTGTTCCCGGGTTTGGCATGGCGTTATAGCTCCTTGCCCTCGTTCAGCTTGCGATTGATGGAAGCCACCTCATCGACCCACTTCCGGCGTTCGGCGTGGTCCAGGGCAAGGATGTCGTCCATCGGCCAGTGAAAGTGGTAGGCGAGGTAGGCTACCTCCTCGTAGATTCTTCCGAGGGGGTAGCCGGCGATCCCCCCAGGCTGGCGATATCGACCTCCACTTCGGTACCGCAACCGGGGCATTGGGCCGTGACGATGGAGGTACCGCGTTCGTTTACCTGGCGGTAGAGCCGCTGGAGAAACGCGAGGTCGCTGGTGAAGAGGTTCTCCATTTCGTGCGGCGTGACCTGGGTAATGGTCCCAAGGTGGGTGACGACGCGGGACAGCAGGATGATGACCAGGTACGCCTGGTTCTGGCGGACGCGGGGATCGCGCAGCGGCGCGATTTCATCGAAGGCGGTGGCCAGGCGCATGGAGCCCTTGCGGTGCACGGCGCCACTGTCATCGACGTAACCGCGCGGCAACGTGAATTCGAACTCGGTTTGGAGGCTGGACATCCTACCTCTGATAAACGGCTACGAGACGGTGGCCAGCCAGGAGCTACCCACCGCCTCGTGCACAGGCTCGACCGTGACGGCCAACCCTTCGTTATTTGATGCGGTCGATGCCTTCGTGGACGAGCGTGAGCTCCTCCACGGCAGCCTCGCTGGAGCCGACATTCAGGCTCGGGCCGCCGTACTTCGATGGCCAGGCGTTCTTGAAGTTCCAGCGGGCCACTTCGGCGCCGGCGTAATCGTACATGACGACGGAGCCGTTCTTGCGCTGGCTGGCGATACCGCCGTCCTCAATCGCCTTGCGCCATTTCCACATGTCATCGCCGGTGGTGAGGCCGCGCTTGAGGGCGATGTCGCCCCACTTGAGACGCCCGGGCGTCTTGCGGACGAAGTCGATGCCCTTGGCCGACGTAGCCTTGACTTCGACGACTTCGTGCTCGGACGAAAGGCCGCTGCACTCGCGAAAGAACCCCCAGTCGAGGCCATCGATCTCGATGACCCACTGGAAGGTAGTGATGACGTCTTGCTTGGTCGGGTCAACCGGCATGTCGGGCTACTCCTTTCTCTTACGTGGCCGCTATTCGGGGCTGTACTGGCCGATGCGGAAGATGACGAATTCTGCGGGCTTCACCGGCGCGATGCCGATGTCCACGATCAACTGGCCAACGTCGCGGGTGGCCGCCGGGTTGTTCTCGGCGTCGCACTTCACGAAGAAAGCCTCGCTGGGCGTGCCGCCGAAGAGCGCGCCGTCCATCCAGACGCGGGTGAGGAAGGCGTTGATATCGCGCTTCACCTTCTCCCAAAGGCCCATGTCGTTGGGTTCGAAGACGACCCACTGGGTGCCGTTGAAGATGGACTTCTCGACGTAGTTGAAGAGCCGGCGGACGTTGAGGTAACGCCACGACGGGTCGCTCGAGAGGGTACGCGCGCCCCAGACACGGATGCCGCGGCCGGGGAAGGCGCGGATGCAGTTGACGCCGACGGGGTTGAGCACGCTCTGCTCGCTATTGGTGAGCTGGAGGCCGAGCCCGAGGACGCCGCGGATGACTTCGTTCGCGGGCGCCTTGTGGACACCACGCTCGCCATCGCTGCGCGCCCAAACGCCGGCCATATGCCCCGAGGGCGGCATGACGGCGGTCGTGGCGCCACCCGGGATCGGGTTCGCGACCTGGATCCAGGGGTAGTACAGGGCGGCGTACTTGGAATCGTAGCCAGCTTCGTTGACGCGCCACTCGTAAGCTTCCTGAGCGTTGAGCTCGGGCAGCGGGTCGAGGATGGCGACGCGGTCACCCATGCGCTCGCAGTGGGCGATCATGGCGAGCTGGACGGCCTTGACGCCATCCCTATCGAGGGCGCCGTTTTGGTAAGCGGCCATGATGTCCGGGGCGCAGACCATCGTCACCTGGTCAATGGCTTCGAGGCCGCCGAGACCGGTGCGGTCGGCGACGGCGCCTTCGTACTGGCCGGGGTCCACGGGCGCGAGCGCCATGGTGCCGCTGACGGCGAGCGCGTAGGTGCCAGTTGCGGGGGCCCGCTCCGGGACGCCGATGCCCTGCACGCGCACTTCTTCGAGCGTGATAAGCGTCGAGGTCTTGTTCACGACTTCGAGGGCGTTCTTGGCGCCGCGAGCCATGGTCAAGCCTTCGAACTTCTCCTCGGTCGTGCCCTTCTTCACCGTGAGGGTGAAGGTATCATCGGGGCCGTCGGCGGATTCGACGCTGATGCCCTCGGCGGCGGCGCCGCTTTCGCGGGAGAGCGCCTTGAGCGTGACGGGGTTGCCGCTCGCCTTCGAGGTGATCTCCGCGACGGCTTGCGGCGCCGGGATCTCGGCGGCGTCCTCGCTGCCAACGCGGACGACGAAGCACAGGGTGCCACCGTTGTTAAAGTACCCGTAGACGGACTGGGCCATGTAGGCGCCAGGCACGAAGCCACCGAACTGGTCCACATATTGCGACCAGTTGGCGACCATCGTCGCTTTTCCGAACGGTCCTTTCTCTGCGACGCCGAGGAAGGCGGCGACAGCGGTGCCAACCCCTTCAATCGGCTTGGAGCCTCGGTCTACTTCTTCGACGTAGACGCCCGGCGTGAGGTACGCGGATGCCATGGATGTCTCCTCTTCCTACCCGTCTGCGATAACGAAACGCCGCGCAATAGTAGCAGTTTCATATCGATGCGTCGCAAGTTTTTTTTCGGTGGACAAAGAGCAAACGTGCCCGGCGGGGACGCATCCTCCGGGCCTATCTCCTTTTGTACTTTACCTTATAGCTATCTCGATGTTGTAGGCCGGGGCCGGGACGGTCACCGGATGTTCGATGGTGCGGCCATCGGGCAGCTCCAGCTGCCACACATAGTCGCCGGATGGCAGCGCCCCGAAGGTGAAGGTGCCGTCCTCGGCGGTGGTCGCTTCGAGGGTGGTGCCGCGCACCGAGACGCGCACCCGCGGCACGCCGGCGAGCAGGTCGCCGGGGGCATGGGCGATGCCCCCAACAAACTGGAAGCGCTCTCGCCATGTTTCGCCGACGGCCGCGAAATCGAACGCGGCGGTGCGGACCATCGGGCCTTCGACCGGGAGGAAGGGGTCCATCGGCACTGTCGCCACCCACGTGAGGGCGGCGCGCATCTCGTTATCCATGACGCCCCAGAAGTCCGCCGGCTTGGCCAGGTAGTCGGGCGGCATGATGCGCACGAGCAGGGGCCAATCGGCGAGCCCGAGCTCGCCTTGCAGGTGCTGCTCCGGTACCGCGCCGTGGCGGAACATGCAGGCGAGCGTGCGCGCGAGGATGCGGTGCTCATCTGCAGGCTCTTTGGCCCACGCCGTCACTGAATAGGAGAGGTCGATACGGCGCGCGGGGCGGCGGGTGAAGGCGGAGCCGTTGGCTGTGCGCTGGACAAAGGGCATGTCGTCGCGAATTTCCGTCCGCTCGCGGACGTCGAAGAGGAACAGGTTCAGTGTTGGCTTTGAAAGCCGGCTGGACCATTCGCGCGCCGGGCGCTCGAACGAGATATCGACCTCGTTGCGGTCGATGGGCATATCGGCTACGAGCAGGTTACGCAGCGACTCGTCTACGTCGTTGAACATGCGTCCTCAGTCCCTGTTAGCGGCGGCGCCGGGTGTCAGTGCTTCACTTCATCGGCGACGCGCCGCTGGGCGCCGGAGTTGACGGCCTGCGAAACGGCGTCGGCCTGCTGCTCGTGCGCGTCGTCGTGGGCGCCGACCGTCATGCCGCCGCCCCCGCGGCCACCCATGGCGCGCTGCTGGACAACGTGCGTGAGCTCATGCGCCAGGAGGTGCGAATCGGTCGGGTTCTGGTCCTCGCGGAGGAAGATGTCGCTGCCGGTGGTGAAAGCCTTGGCGGTGATGCTGCGGTTGAGCGCGTCGGATTCGGGATCGCGGTGCACGCGGACATCGGCGAAGGAGGCGCCCATGGAGCGCTCCATGGTGCCGCGAAGGCCGTCATTGAGGGCCGAACCGGAGCCGCGGCGCGAATTGATGCGCGCCTGCAGGTCCTCACCGATGGCGCCGCCTTCGAGGCCGACACGCGGTGCGGCCGCCTTGCGCTGGCCAAGGGCCGGGTCGTGCTTGGCCGCCATCTCCTCCTCTTCCGCGCGCTGGGCGAGCGCCGGGTCGTGCTTGGCCGCCATCTCTTCCTCATCGGCGCGCTGGGCGAGGGCCGGGTCGTGCTTGGCCGCCATCTCCTCTTCCTCACCCTCGCGCTGGGCCAGGGCGGGGTCGTGCTTGGCCGCCATCTCCTCTTCCTCACCCTCGCGCTGGGCCAGGGCCGGGTCGTGCTTCGCCGCCATCTCCTCTTCCTCACCCTCGCGCTGGGCGAGCGCGGGGTCGTGCTTCGCCGCCATCTCCTCTTCCTCGGCGCGTTGGGCAAGCGCCGGGTCGTGCTTGGCCGCCATCTCCTCTTCCTCGGCGCGTTGGGCAAGCGCCGGGTCGTGCTTGGCCGCCATCTCTTCCTCTTCGGCGCGCTGGGCGAGGGCCGGGTCGTGCTTGGCCGCCATCTCTTCCTCGCCGGTGCGCTGGGCCAGCATGCGCGAGACGACGGAGTTCCCAACCTGGCGCTGCAACCGGATCAAGGGGTGCGCGGGTGGCGCGTTCAGCTTCGATTGCGGCGCGGTCTCGCTTGAACGGCGGCGGGTAGCGTGATCATCGAAGGAGAGCTGAGAATCAGACATGGGACGCCTCCGGGGCGAGTGATAGGCGCGCGCGACGGACTCCGGCCGTGCGAATGCCATGATGATACGCGATTGCGCAAGCGCTATTCGCGCAACAGTCCGATGTATTGGCCGAACTCGGCATCTGTCACCATCCTGCCCAGCTTCTGATACTCGCGGCGCACGCCGCGAATGCAGTGGCTCATGCCCACGGCGCTCCCTTCGCTGGCCGCGAGGAAGGCGGCGGCAAGCACGATGTTGCGAATGTTTCCGCCCGCGATCTTGAACTGGCGAGCGAGGAAGCTGAGATCGAGGTCCTCGGCGAGCGGCAGCCCGGGCGGGAGCGTGCTCTGCCAGATGCGCTTGCGGTCGTCTTCTTCCGGCATGGGGAAATCGATGACGAAGTGGAGGCGGCGCAGGAACGCCTCATCGAGGTTCATCTTCAGGTTGGTGGCGAGGATAACGACGCCCGAATACTCCTCCATCTTCTGGAGCAGGTACGCGGTTTCGATGTTGGCATAACGGTCGTGGGCGTCCTTCACCTCCGAGCGCTTGCCGAAGAGCGCGTCGGCTTCATCGAAGAAGAGGATGGCGTTCGAAGTCTCGGCTTCGGCGAAGATGCTGCCGAGGTTCTTCTCGGTTTCACCGATGTACTTGCTGACGACGCCGGAGAGGTCGATTTTGTAGAGGTCCAGCGCGAGGGTGCCGGCCATAACATCGGCGGCCATGGTCTTACCGGTACCGGAGTTGCCGGCGAAGAGCGCCATCAGGCCTTTGCCCATCGCGAGTTTCCGGCCGAGCCCCCAGACGTCGTAGACGAGGTGGCGGTGCTCCACGAACGAGCACATCTCGCGGAGCTGCTGGCGGGCATCCGCGGGGAGGACGATGTCGTCCCATGCGTAGTGGGGGACTATCTTGCGGGCGAGGTCGCTGAGGATGGGTGTCGATTGCGTGCGGGCAGCGGCATAGAGATCTTCGAGCCTGACGACGGGGTTCTCGGGGTCGCGCCAGCGGGCGTGTCCGCGGGCGCCGGCGACGGCCGCGGTAATGCTGTTGGAGGCGAGCCGGAACTTGCCGGCGAGGGCTGTGAGGTCATCTTCGCTGACCTGTTCGCCATCGAGATGGCGCTGCCAGCTGGTGCGCAGCGCCTCGAAATCGAGTCCAGGGAGGGCGACCGTGAGGCCGGGCCAGTTGAACGCCCCCCGCGAGGCGAGCAGGACGAGTGGCGCTACCGGTTCATCGCGGAGGCGGGTGGTGAGACGTTCGCCATCGGCGGCGGGCAGGCGGTCGACGCCTTCGAGGAGGACGGCGGCCTCTTGTAGCGCGCCCTCGCGCGTTGCGACAACGGAAGCGGCTTCGAAGCCGATATCGAGGGCGAGCTCGGCGAAATCGACGGTAATGAGCGAAAGGCCGGCGGAGGCCGCGAGCTGGCGGCTGAGCGCGCGGTGCGCCGCCGGGTCGGGGCCTGAGAAGGCAATGACGGGCGGGGAGAGGCGTGTGGCGGGCAGGGCCGCAAGAGCGGCGGCCTGTTCGGCGAGCGCGGGCGGGAGCGAAACGGAAGACGCATCCGCTCCCTCATTCCGAGTGGCGAAGGCGTGCAGCGACTCATCCATGACGGTCTCGCCGAGGAGGTAGCCCGCAATGCGTGGGTCGAGGGCAAGCGAGCGGGCGAGGAGCGGAGTGTGCGGCTGGCCGGGCTCGTCGTGGAGGGCGACGAGGCGTAGGCGGCGGAGGGCGCCGCCGGCGGCGAAGGCCTCGCGGGCGCCGGTCATCTCGCCCGGCCCCGCGAGCAGGCGGAGGGCGAGGTCCACGCGCGGACGCTTCTTCGTGACATCGTCCTGGACGTAGCCGATGAGGCGCTCGGTGCCGAGGTCGGCTTCGGAGGCGAGGCAGAGCAACAGCACGCCGGCTTCGAAGGGAGAGAGGCTGCCGAGGCGGGCGAGCGACCGCAGCGGCCCGCCGCCTTCGGCGATGAGGGCGTCAATCGAAGCCCGGGCGGCAGCGAAGCCGGCGCCTTCGGCCACCGCGAGGCGGGCGCCCGCATCGAGGAGGCGGTCGGCTTCGCTGTCGGACGTATAGAGGCCGCGGTATTCGTCTTCACCGACAGGTACGCCCTCGGCACGCAGGCGCGCAACCTCGAGCCGGAGGAGCTCATGCACGAGGCCGATGCCACGTTCGATGGCGGGATCGAGGACGGGCGGCGAGGATGCCACTGAGGGCCTTTCGCTGGTCATCACCATGTCCGCGTGCTTTTGAAGACCTGGCTCCCACCATAGAGGACGGTCACGGCGTCTCCCGAAGAAAGCCCGCTCGCATCGAGGCAAGCAGTGCCCCCGTCGAGGAACTGCTGCCCCCCGGTGGCAATCCCGTTCACGAACCACTGGGCGTAGCCGGTCTCGCCCGAGTTCAATGCGACGAAGGACCCGGATTGTCCCAAACACGTGGAAACAACCGCGAGCGCAACTCCCGGGATGTACTGGACGACGGTGGTGACCGGGCCGGGGTTCACGCAGGTCGCCAGGTTGCAGATGCGCACGTTCACAATGACGCTGATGGGCGCATCGCTGAGACCGAGCGGCACGGTGCCATCGTAGGACTGAATGCCGGTATCGAAGACCGCGGGCGAGGCGCCCGGACCGACTTCCCAGTGGGTCGCGGTGAACTGGCCGAAGAACTCCGCATCGCAGTGCAGAGCGCCGCGCTTGAAGGCGTAGGGATCGTAAGTAACGGAACAGACGACGGAGGCGTTCGTGACCGCGGGCGCCGGCGTGGCGGTGGCGGTCCCGGAGGGCTTGGGGGTTGTGCCGGGGACGGGCGTAGTGCTCGGGAACTGCACCTTGCCACTCCACGCGGCCGACTTACAGGCGCCGGCGTTACAGGCATTGATCCCGATCTGTACCGGTAAGGGCACATCCTGCGCAAAGGAGACGGCAAGTGTGGTCTTGTTCGCGGCAGGTGCGTACTGGATGCCGTTCACGGTCCAATTGAGGCTGTTGCTCGCGCCGCCGCCATCTACGGCCGCGGTACAGGAGACGGTGGCACTCATGGGATCCGTTGCGTAGGTGGGCGTGCAGACGAGGGTCACGTTGTTCGGCGGCCTGGGCGGGGTGGGCGTGGCCGTCGGCGGCGCGGTGGGCGTGGCCGGGCCGGCGGCGGGCGTGCCCGCTCCAGGCGTCCCGGCGCCGGGGAGGGGCGTAGCGATCCTCGTCGCGGTGGGCGTGGCCGCGCCCGCGGCGCCGCCCGTGCCGGGGGCGATATCACCGCCAATGGTCGAGGTCGTGGCGGAGGCGCTGACGGCGGGGGCGCCGCCGTCGGAAGCGCCGCCACTGATGGTCACGATCGGGGCGGGCTTCGTGGGGTCGTACCCCAGGCCGATGACGAGCGGGCCGTCGGCGTCGTCGGCGCGCAGGGAGACCTGGCCACGCTGGTCGTAGGTGTGGATGGCGGCGCTGGTCTTGCCGCCCTTGGCCGCAATGACTTCGATCTTGTACTGGCCGATGTTGCCGGGCAGGGCGATCTGGTTCGTGCCCGCGTCAGTCGGCGGGGGGCTCTCGACGCAGGTGGGGTCGCGCCGGGCGCGCTTGAAGCGATAGCTCGAGCCGTTGATCGCCGTCTGGGCGTCCAGTTGGGCGGCGGCCGGCGCCGCGGTCGTGAGTGTACCGACGACTTTGCCGGTGGCATCGGTGACGCGCAGACGCATATCGCTGGGGACCGTGACGACAACGGAGCTGAGGTCGGTCGAGGGCTCGAAGAGCACCGAACCGGTGACCTTGCCCTTGTAGAAATCGAGGGTCTTGCGGTCGCGGTAGTAGGGGTCGTTGATGAGGATCTTGTCGCCATCGAGGCCGACGGCGGCGATGTAATAGCCGGGGAGGTCAAGGATCACGAAGCGGCCGGCCTTCAGCTCGGAGCGGACCTCGTCATCGGAGCCGCTGCCGAGGCCAGCGAAGCGCACGGTGCGGGTCCCGGGAATGGCCTTCGCGATCTCGCCGGAGAGCTGGTTCACCGCCGACCAGACGGGATCGCCGTAGACGTAGCCCTGGCTCACCCAGCCGCGGCCCGTCTTGCGCGCCTGGGCGTTGAACCACGCGTTCACCGTTTTCGGGTTCAGCGGCTGGCCATCGGGCATGGTGAGGACTTCGAACAGCGCCATGATGGTGGCAACGGAGGTGATGCCGGAGCCGCATTGTGCGAGGTCCTTGCCGCAGTAGCCGCCGGGGAAGGACGTGTCATCCTGCTTCGCGTAGGTTTCAGTCGCCCAGGCGGGGTCGCGCTGGGAGAAGAGGGGGGCATCGCCGAGGCCGGCCGTCACGAGTTGGGACTGGTTGCCCTTTTTCTCGCACACGACGACGCCGGCATAGAGGGCTTCGGGGTCGTTGGCGTTCGTCTCCTTGCGGCCGCTCACCCAGTTTTTCACGCTGGTGTAGTTGTTCTTGCCGAAGGCCAGGAGGCCGGCCGGCGTGTTGGGGTAGCGCCAGGAGATGCCGAGGGCGGCGAGCGCGATGAGGAGCACGCCGATGAGGAGGAATGGCTTCTTCCACTTTTGGAGAGGATGGACGACGTAGAGCTGGCCATCGGTGGTGACGCGTGTCGCCGGGTCGGTGGTGGAGGTGGCGAGGACGCGGAACCCCACGGTCTCGGGCTGGCCGAACATGCTGCGGTCTTTGGGGGTGACGCGGAAGCCGAGAAGGCGCTCCTCGCCGGCCTGGAGGTCGATTGCCGGAGCTTCGAACTGGTAGAGGAAGGCCTCTTCGTCGTCAACACCGGAGAGTGAATAGGTGGCGAGGGCGTTGCCCCGGTTCACGGCGGCGAGGGTGAAGTTGCGCTTGCTGCGGACGGGCCGGAGGGCGAGCTCCGTGCCCTCGAAGGGCAGGACCGTGATCTGGCCCTCGGTGAGGACTTCGCGGCCGCTTTCGCCCGAGACGACCGAGACCGAGAAGCGGTAGTCACCAGCGCGGGCATCGGAGCGGCGGGGGGGCGCCACGATGATCGTGACTTCCGCCTGGTCGCCGGGGAGGAGGACGAGCTTGCTCGTGCTCAGGCGCACCCACTCCGGGGGGAGGTCGTTGACCACGAGGTTCAGCTCGTCCACCACGCGGCCGCGGTTGCGGACGGTGAGGTAGGCGACGCCGGGGGCGGTACCGGCGCCAATCGGGGCAGGAGGCGGGGAGAGCGAGACCTGGATGGAGGCCGCCATCTCGGCGGGCAGGCCGGCTTCGCCCGGGACTTCGAGCGAATCCTCGCGGTCCGCCTCCTCGGGGCCGGCGACCACGATCGGCGCTTCGGCGAGCGCTTGCGGCGCCGCCTCGTAGCGGACGGTTACATCACCGAGGCGGATATCGGAGGAGCTTTCGACGAGGCTGGGCGTGTCGGCCGGGATGCGCTGGCCGTCGATGAAGGTGCCGGTCTGCGAGCCGAGGTCTTCGACCATGAGGCGGCCCGAATCGATGGAGAGGCGGGCATGGCGCCGGGCGACGGAGAGGTCATCGATGATGACGCTGCAGCCGCCGGCGCGGCCAAGCACGAGCGACGGGAGGTCAATCGGATATTCCCGGGACCTGCCGTCGGCCGTTGTCACCCGTAGGACGCCGAACTTCACCTGGAGACCCCACCCGCCAAATCGCCACCTGTGCCGCGCAGGGCAGAGGATAGCGGGGCTGGAAGCTGGCTGCCAGCAACTGGAATGACGATGATCATGTGACGGTAAGCGTGGCGTTCGCGATGGAACCGCCATAGTTGGCGCAGGCGGCAAAAGTAGCACGAATGTCGCGGGGCCCCGCGGTGGAATAGAAGTTCGCCGGCAGCGTCAGATCGAAGGTGCCGGGAGCTGTGAAGGCCACCGTCTGTGTGAAGTCGGTGGGGGTGCCGCTGACGACCTCGGCGAAGGTGACCGTGCAGGAGGCAAGGCTCCCCGCAGATGTAGGTGAAATCGTAGCAGTAATCGTGATCGGGCCGGTGCGAGGGGGCGACGCGGGGGAAAACGACAGCGTCGTAGTAGTGGGCTGCTGGACGATGAGCGGGCCGAGGTTCGTGCCGGGGTTGGTGCTCCCGTTGAAGTTGCTGTTGCCGAGGTACACGGCCATCAGGAAGTGCGTCCCAACGCCGAGCGAGCTGCCACTCGAAGTGGGCACGCTGAAGTCGTAGACGCCTGCGCTCACCTGGGTGTTGCTCACGTCGATGGCGTTCCAGCCGCCGGTGCCGCTGGCCGATTGGTAGAGGACGACAGTGCCGCTTTCGGGGATGAATCCGGTCGAGGAGGTGAGTGTGACGCGGAAGGTCGCGTCGGGGCCGACAAGGAACGGCGAGGTAGTGCCGGTGCCGAAGGCGGTCGTGGCCACGGTGGAGCCCTTCGTCACCGTGAGGGTGATCGGCGCTGAGGTCTGGGCCGCGTGCTGGGCGTTGCCCGAGTAGACGGCGGTCAGGCTGTAGGTGCCGGCAGGCAACAGGGATAGCGAAGAGGTGACGGACTGGGTGGCAGTCGTCGCGTTGGCGGTGCCGGGATTAAGGGTCACGGCGCCGGCCAGCGCGACGCCATTGGCGTAGAAGGTCACCGTCGCGGATCCCGCATTGAACAGGCCTGTCGTCGCGGTCCCGCCGCCGGAGAGCGCGGCGCTCAGGTTGATGACGTCGCCGATGAGCACCGACGGTGTCGATGAGCCATTCGCGGTCATCATGAGCGTGGTCGGGGCCGCGGAGATGGTGACCACGAACGCGGCGGACTGCGCCGGCGCATAGGCGCCGTTGCCGGAGTACTTCGCGACGATGGCGTGGAGACCGGGGCCGAGATTATTGCCGCCGGCGTTCGCATCCGCATCGACGGAAAGGGTGGCCTGCGTGCCGCCCGAGAAGGTGGCCGCGCCACCGACCTGGGTCGGGCCTTCCCAGAAGGTCACGGCGCCGCCCGTGGCGTCATAGGCGCCGAGCGCACCCACTGCCGGGAAGGTCACAGTGAGCGTGGACGAGCTGCCCAGCGCGACCGGGTTGGGGGACGCCGCGGCGGTGATCGCGACATCCTGGAGGACGGTGAGCGATGATGCCGGCGAGGAAACGCTGGGCATGTGGTTGGCGTCACCCAGGAAGCGCGCGGTGATGAGATGGGTCCCGGCGGTGAGCCCGGCGGCGCTCACCGTCTGGACGGCCTGCGAGTTCGTGACGCTGGTGGCGGCGCCGAGGAGCGTGCCGGGCGACGCCTCGCTCACGTAGTCATCGCGGAATTCGACCACGTTGCCGGTGTAGGCGGCGCTGCCGTTGGCGCTCAAGGTAGCGGTGAAGGTCACGCTGCCTGCGGAAGTCACCGGGTTGGGGCCCATCGAAAGGGCAATGGTGGTCGTCAGCTTGTTTACGTCGATGGCAGCGGGCGTGGTGTCGGCGCTGGCCGCGTAATCATCCCCGCCGTTGAAGGTGGCGGTGATCTGGTGCGTGCCGGCGCCGAGCGTGGTCGCCGAATTGGCGCCGGTGTCGACGATGTAAGAGGCGAGGCCGCCAAGGGCGTTCGGCAGGACTTCAGCGGTGACGGAGAACGACGGGTTGGCCGAGTCGGTGAAGGTGACTGTGCCCGTCCAGGGGCGGGCGCCGGCGATGGCCGTCCCGCCGGCGGTTGGGATGATGACGGCGACAAGCTTGATCTGCTCACCAACGCTGACGGGACCCGAGCCGGAGCACTGGCCGTTCACGACGGCGCAGGCCTGACCGATGGTGGTGGTCGGGGCCTGGTTCACGGTCAGCGACTTCCCGGTACTGGCCGCCGGGGCGTAGTTGTTGCCGCCGAGGAAGTGGGCGCTGATGGAGTAGGTGGCCCCGGCGGGCAGGAGCGTGGCGGATTGGCTGGCACTGAGCGTCAGCGAGGCGTCGCCGCTGTTCGCGCCGACGGAGGCGGAGCCGAGCAGGACGCCGGGGTTGCCTGCGTTGACGTAACCGCGGCGGAATTCGACGTTACCGCTGAAGTTGCCGTATGTGTTGGCGCCAAGGCGGGCCGTGAGCGTGACGCCCGTGCCGACGGTGATCGGCGAAGTGGGCGCGTCCAGCGTCACCGTGGGCGTAAACGGGTCGACCGTCAGGCGGACCGGGGCCGACGTCGCGTCCGCGTAAATGGGGTCGCCTGTGAGCACGGCGATGATGTCGTAGTCGCCGGCGCCTGAAGGAAAACTCGCGCCGTTCGCGGTGACAAGCAGGGAGGAGGTGCCGCCGCTGAACACGCCGGGGCCAAGCAGGCGGCCCGGGTTCACCTGGTCCCGGTAGAAGTTGACTGTGCCGGTATAGGCGCCGTACCCGGCGGCGCTGAAGTCCGCGTTCAAGGTGACCGTGCTGCCAAGGGCGACGTGGCCCGCTGGCGTGCTGCCGGAGAACGTCACCGTCACGGTCGGTTGCGGCTTGCTCACGACGAGCACCGTCGCCGCCGAGACGCCGGTAGCGTAGTTGCCGGTTGGGGTGGCGCTCGGGCAGGCGCCGCCGCCGGGCGGGCAATAGCGCGCGGTCACGTTGTAGGTGCCCACCGAGAGCTTCGTGTTCGAATCGAAGGTGATGCTGGCCTGGCCGTTCGTGGGCGCAGCCGTGCCAAGCGCGATCGGTGCGCCCGCGCCCTGCTGGGCCAAGAAATCAACCGTGCCGCCATATGGCCCGAATCCGCCGGGCGAGAGGCTCGCGGTCAGCGTCAGCGCGTCGCCAAGCGCGACGGGGTTGGGTGCGGCCGTGAGGGAGACGGTGGTCGGGAGCTGGGCCACGGTCAGTGGCGCGGAGGTGACGGAGACGCTCCCGGCGTAGTCGCCGGCGCCACTGAAGGTGGCCGTGATGGTATGGGCGCCGGTACCGAGCGTGGTCGCGGAATCGGTGTCGGCGGCGACGGTGGCTATCGCGAGGCCACCAAGCACGTTCGGGACCACCTGGGCCTGGACCGAGAACGACCCGTTGACGGACTCGGTGAAGGTGACGGTGCCACTCCACGCGCGAGCGCCCGCAATGGCGGTGCCTCCCGAAGACGGGATGATGACCGCGATCAGGTTAACCTGGTCGCCAAGCGTCACGCTTGTGTCACAGGGTCCACCGCTGGGCGCGAGGCAGGCCTGCACTGTCGTGGTCGTGGGGGCCTGGTTCACGGTGAGGTTGCGGCCGGCGGAGATGCCCGGTGCGTAGTTGGTTATCCCAAGGAAGTGCGCGGTGATCGTGTAGGTGGCGCCCGCGGGCAGGAGCGTGGCGGATTCGCTCGCGGTTAGCGAAAGCGTGGCGGTGCCGGTTGTGGCGCCGGGGACGGCTGTGCCAAGCAGGGTGCCGGCGTTGCCGGCGTCAACGAAATCGCGGCGGAATTCGACCGTGCCGCTGAAGTCGCCGTAGGTATTGGCGCCAAGGCCGGCCGTGAGCGTAACCGCGGTGCCGACCGTGATTGGCGTGGTGGGCGCGTTGAGGGTGACCACGGGCTGGAAGGCGTCGACGGTGAGGCGCACGGGCGCGGAGGTGACGTCGGCGTAGGCCGGGTCGCCACTGAAGACGGCGATGATGTCGTATTCGCCCGCGCCGGGGAAGTTCGCGAAGGTCGCGGTGACAGTCGTGTTCGCCTGGTTGGTGGCGGCGTTCACGGCGATACCCGAGCCGCCCGCAAGCAGGTTCGCAACATTGACCGAGCCGCGGTAGAACGAGACCGTGCCCGCATAGCTGCCGACGCCGGCGATCGGCGTGGACAGCTGGGCCGAGACGCTGACGTTGCTCCCGAGCTTCACGTGGCCGGCCGGGCTCGAGCCCGGGAAGCTGACGGTGACGGTCGGGGCGGGTTTTGTCACGGTCAGCGTGGAGGCGGCCGAGGTTGAGGGCGCGTAGTTGCCCGTCGGGGTGCCGGCGCAGGCGGCATCGAGCCCTGTGGGGCAGTAGCGGGCGGTCACGTTGTAGGTCCCAACGCCGAGCGGCGGGGAAGTCAGTGACGGCGCGACCTGCACGGTCACGCTGGCCTGGCCGTCGGAGATGGTCGTGTCTGTGGCGATGACCTGCGTACCGATGAGGAACTGGACTTCGCCGCCGAACGGGCCGAAGAGGCCGGGCAGGATGTTGGGGTCAGCGACGGAAACGGCCGCGATCAGCGTGAGGTCCTGGCCGAGCGCGATAGTGGCCGGGGCGAGGGTGAGGGCGGTGGCCGTGGGCGCCTGGTTCACCGTCAGCGGCGAGGGGACGGTCGTCGCGCTGGCGGCGTAATCCTCGGCGCCAGAGTAGGTCGCGCTGACCTGGTGCGTGGTCCCGGGCGCGAGCGTGGATGGCGGCGCGAGCAGGTTCGCGACGGCGATCCCGCCACCGATGATCGGTACGACCGTGGCGGTCGCGATGGTCTGGTTGAGCTCGTTCTTGAAGGTGACGGTGCCGCTGAATGGACGAGCGCCGGGGATGGAGGGGACGATGAGCGCGGTGAGCTTCACGGGGTCGCCGAGGTTGACGGTGCTGGTGCAGGTGGGGGCGCCGTCGTCCTTGCAGGCCTGGACGACGATCGTGGTGGCGGACGGGTCCACCTTCAGGCTGCGCGGGGCGGAGACGCCCGGTGCGTAGTTGCCGCTCGCGGGCGGCACGTAGCGGACCGTGATGTCGTAGGCGGCGGGGCCGGCCGGCAGCTGCGTGGCGGACTGCGTTGCATCGAGGGCGAGCACGGCGACGCCGTCGGTGGCGCCCGGCGTGACGGAGCCGACGAGGGTGCCGGGGTTCGCCTCATCGACGTAGCCGCGGCGGAACTCGACGACGCCAGTGATGCCGCCGAAGCACGCAGGAGCCGTGGCGCAGGTGACACCGGCGGCGAGGCCGAGGCGTGCGGTGAAGGTCGTGGGCGCGCCCACGGTGATCGGAGACGGAATGGCATCGAGCGTGACGACGGTTGTGGCGGCAGTGACGGTGAGCGAGCCCGTGGTGGCTGAACCACGATAGTTCGTCACCGGCGGTGTATTCCAAATTGCGGCGATGGCATGCGGCCCGGCATTGAGCCCGGCAGCGCTGAGCCCGGACGAGAGATCAAGCGACAATTGTGCGACTCCCCCGACAACAGGCGCACTGAAGACCTGGCCCTCGACTGTAAAATCGACGGTTCCCTTCCATGCACCATAACTCCCTGGGGAAATGGTGGCGGTGATCGTGGTGGCGCCCGCCGCCCCGAGCTTGGCGTTGCTCGGACCAGTCAGTGCGAGCCCCGTCGGCTGAGGGTCCACCGTTAGCGATAGCCGTTCCGGTGCGCCGGGGGGCGGCGCTGCCGCAGTCGAACGATAGTTTCCCTTCTCCACACAATCGCCACCGACAATGTCCGGGCAGTAACGAGCAAACAAATCTCGGAGTCCCGTGACCTGTGCACCTCCCGACGCCAACGGCCCATAGACCGGGCGCGAAAGCAAATCGAGGGATGCCGCCTGAGATACGACTGGCACTGTCCCGAGTAACGCTGAGCCGTCCCAGAACTGCACAAATCCTTCGTGCGGACCAAAGTAACCCGGGTGCGTCGGATCAGATGAACCAGCCGGAATGACCGCCTGTAAGGTAGTGCAGTCCGGTTGGTCGCATCCAGTCAGTGACTGGCCGAGTTGCACCCCGGCAAATGCAGAAGTAAGTGATAATGTGGTATTGGAAGGCAGCACCGTGATATCCACGGAACAGGTTTGGCCGCCCGGTTCCGGTTCATTCTCACAGGTGGCTGTGTCGAAACCGTGGTAATAGGAAATTCCCTCTGGATCGGCCGGGTTAGTGCCATCCAAGAATTCTGCCCGGAACGTGTGAATCCCTACAGGAGAATTGTCTGACAACGGTCCCAGGTCGGCAGGATTTTGCGTGAATACGGCGACACCATTCACCACCGGAACAGGCCCGTAAACTCTACCCGTCTGCGTGTCCTTGAACTGGAGCTGGCCGTTGGCCATGCCACTCCCAGGGGCTGCGACCGTAACGAGGGCCGTTAACGTGATCTCGCCACCGATGTAAATGGAAGAAGAGCCACAGGGCCTCTCTGCCGGGCACAGCGTGACAGAGGTTTCACCTTTGACCACGAACCGCCCGATCGTCGTGCCCGGGTCACCAACAGGAGGTGTACCACATTCTGGTTGGAGAGATGACGTTGCGCGTACATAATATCTGCCGGGCGTAGAGGGGATTCCGTCTGGAATGGGAATCGACGAGATGGAGAAGGCGGCGTCTTTGGGAACGACGAAACCCACACAGACTGGGCCCTTCTGAGGAGTGACCGGATTGTTCGCCGCATTGGAACCAACCCCGAAGTACACCTGCCGAAGGCATTCTGGACAGAAGTCAACCTCTCCAGCCTGGGGCGAGACCGTGGCGGACGCAGAGACAGTAAGTGCCCCAGCGGGTCCAGCGGCAAGGTCAATGAGTCTGGATGTAGACGTAGTTCCTGATGGATCGATGTCGATATCCGTTAATATCGTACCGGCACCGACATTTCGTGTATTAGGGAGCCCACCATGTCCGGGAAATTCACACTGATCGTCGATTATTTGATCCAGATTGTTATCGACAGAATCACAGAGGTCATCTACGGCCTTGAGCAATGTCAATGGGACTACAGGGCTAAATCCGCTCTGGAGAATGTTCTTGCCACCGTTATACTTTGCTCGGATATTGTGCAAGCCAACCGTGGACAGCGGGAAGTTACCCGTAGGAATCACAAGATTTGCGACTCCAAAACCTTTTAGCTCAGTGATCGTTACGTCGAGCCCAATAGGGCACGGGTGGGCCGGAGGTGGATCGCTGCAGGTGGTGGATTCGTCAAAGAACGTGACCGCCCCGCCCGCTGGGGCGACGCCCCCGGTGACAACAGCGAAAAGGTTGACGGTGCTATTTAGAGGCACGGGTTCCGACGGAACGACTGTCATCACGACCGAAGCGACGGGGATGGGGAAGACCTGCGGCGGCGAGAGCTGGCAATCGGACCCGTTGCAGCCGTTCGCCGTCAATTCGATCTTCGCGAAGCCATCGCTGTCCGGGACTGCGCTTGTAAGCGTGAAGTCGTACTCGGAGGAGTTGAGGGTCGGGGTCGCGAGGATGGTGTTCTTGTTCTTCAGGACCCAGCTGACGGTCGAGAAGGAAATCTTGGAAAGGACCTTGCACCGAAATTCCACGCGCGAGGGGTTCTGCTCGAACGTCGTTTGGCAGGTGACGGTGATGCCGCTTTCCGGGATGGGGACGGGCGTGGGGGTAGGGGCGACCGTTGGCGTGACCTCGGGCGCGGCGGTCACGGCGAAGCGCACCTGCTCGGTGGTCGCAGTGGACTTGCACGCGGTCCTATTGCACGCAGTAATGGCGATGGCGGTGCTGGTGTCCTTCGTGAAGGACGTGAACAGCGCCGTCTGCCCGGTGAACAAGCCCTGCACGACGCCGTTGAGGGTCCAGCGCGTGGTGCTGTAGTCGCCGGTGATCTTGGCCGTGCAGATGAGCGTGGCGAGCTTCGGCTGGTCCGTCACGGTAGTGCCGCAGGAGAGCGCCACGCTATCGGGCGCGACGAACTCGGCAGTCGGCGGCGGCCCTTGCGCAGGCGGCGGCGTGGCCGACCCTGTTGGGTTCGCAGGCGCCCCGAGGCGGATTATCGGCTCGCCCGCGCCGTGCGCGAAGCGTAAGGGCTCGGCCAAGAGGAACGACCCGAAGCCGGTGATGACGTTGTCTTCCTGGTTGGCGGCGCCGGGGCTGATGCGGATGACGTCGCCGAGGGCGAAGCCGAGGTTGCTCGCGACTTCGAGCTTCGTGGCGCCGGCGGGGACCGAGACGGAGAGCGTCGTCTCGCCCGGCTTCGCACCGTTCGCGCCACCGCCCTGGGTGGGTGCGGGCGTGGCTGACCCGGCGGAGGGCGAGGCACTGGGGGTAGCCTTCGGGTCGGGCGTGGGCTGGACGCCCACGAGGACCTTGATATCGGGCGCTTTCGCGCTCGGGTCGTAGGCAAGCTGAGCGACGAGGGAGCCGGGGTTGTCGAGCGTGCGGACGGAGGGGGTGCCGGCCGAGTTGTAGGTGTGGATAGCGACGCTGGTGGCGCCGCCGGACGTATCAAGGACTTCGATCTTGTAGTCCTCGCGCTTGCCGGGCAGGAAGATCTGGTTGGTGCCGGCATCGGGCGGGGGGGCGCTCGCGACGCAGGTCGGGTCGCGCCAGGCCGCGCGAGCGCTGTAGGAGGCGCCGGGGATGTCCGTCTGGGCGACTTTCGCCGCTTCATCGCGGCTGCCAGTGTTGAGCGTCCCGACGACGCGTCCCTCCTTATCGGTCACGCGGACGCGGACGCTGGAGGGCGCGCTAATGACGACGGCGCTGAGATCCTCGCTGGGCTCGAAGATGACCGAGCTCTTTATCTTGCCCTTGTAGGCGTCGAGGGTGGTGCGATCTTTGTAGAAAGGGTCGGCAATGAGGATCTTGTCGCCTTCGAGTCCGACGGCGGCAATCCAGTGGCCGGGGACTTCGATGAGGATGGGGCGCCCCAACTTGAGCTGCTCGCGGACTTCCTCGTCGGAGCCGGTGCCGGTGCGGGCGAAGCGGACCGTGCGGGTGCCGGGGTATTTCTGGGCGATCTCGCCGGAAAGCTGGTTCGCGGCGGTCCAGATGACGTCTCCGTAAATGTAGCCTTGACTGACCCAGCCCCGAGAGGTCTTGCGGGCATTGAGGTTGAACCATTCGTTCACGGTCTGCGGCGTGAGCGGCCTGCCATCGGGCATTACGAGGATCTGGAAGAGGGCCATCATGTTGGTGACGGAGGTCATGGCGCAGCCGCACTGGGCGACGGAGACGCCGCACCAGTCGGGGCCGAACTCGGGGTCGCGTGCCTTGGCATATTCATCGGCGCCCCAGGCGGGGTCGTTTTGCATGAAGTAAGGCCCACCAGAGCCGGGGCCGGCAGCGGCGGACTGAACCGGGCCCTGCTGGGCGGCGGCCTGGTCCTGGGCCTGCTTTGCCTGCTGGGCGGCGGCGCTGCTCTTGTCGCACATGTGGACGCCATCGAAGGGCGCCTCGGCGTTGGCGGTCGCGACGCCGCCCTTGCCGCCAAGGATGCCATCGGGCAGGACCACCACCGCGAGCAGGACCAGGACAATCGCCATGGCGGCGGCGAAGGCGAACATCGCCGGGCGCTGGAGCGGCTGCAACGGCGGCCGGATGACGAGCTGGCCCGTCGCGATGGGCTGGGCCGGCTCGTCATCGACGGACCCGGTGACGGCGAAGGGCGCGATCGTCTTCGGGCCGAAGAGCGGGCGTTTCTTGCGGAGCACCCGGAACGGCAGCGAGCGCTGCGCCCCGGGCGGGATATCGATGGAGGGCGCGTCGAAGCGATAGATGAACGCTTCTTCATCGTCGGCGCCGCCGAGGTCGTAGCTCATGGGGCGGTTGCCGCGGTTCTCGGCTATGAGCTCGAAATCGCGCTTGCCGCGGATGGGCCGGAGCGTGAAGGCGGTGCTGGCGAACGGCAGGACGGTGAGCTGTCCCGGCACGACGAGCTCGCGGCCCGTCTCGCGAGAGGTGATCACGACGCTGAAGTCGTAGATACCGGCTTCGGCATCCTGGACGCGCGGCGGGTTAAAGGAGAGGGGGACCGTCGCGCTGCCATCGGGCAGAAGGATCAGCGACGAATCGCCGAGTTCGACCCATTCGGCGGGGAGGCCGGCGATGGCAAGATCGAGGCCATCGACCACCTGGCCCCGGTTGTAGACGGTGAGCGTGGCGGTGACGGGGCTGCCACCGGGCTGGGCCGCATCGACGGGCCCATCGAGGGCGGCGCGGATGGCGGCGGGAAGGTCCGGCGCGGCGGCATCATCAACAGAAAGCGCGCCGCGGGTTGCCACGCCAGACCCGAGCGAGAATTCCGGCGGCAGCGCCGCGGGCGCCGCGAAGGTGAGCGCAACCTCACCGAAGCGCAGCTCCTGACCATCCTCGACGAGGCTGGGGTCGTTGGGTTCGATGCGCTGGCCGTCGATGAACGTGCCGGTGGCGGAGCCGAGGTCTTCGACCATGAGGCGGCCGCTATCGATGCTGAGGCGGGCGTGGCGGCGGGCGACGCTGAGGTCGTCGAGGACAATCGGGCTGCCTTCGGCGCGGCCGACCACGACGGACGTGAGGTCGATCCCATACTCGACCACCTGCCCATCGCCCGTTATCCGGCGTAGGACCCCGAACTTCAACTACTCACCCCGGCCTGGCACGACAATCCGCACGTTGAGGATACTGGCGCGGGAGGCTCACTGAATAGAGATAGATCGTGCATTTATCGGCGCGAGACGTTTACTTTCGTGATATATGGGTGAAAGCCGCCCGCGGAAGACTGCCCGTGTTGCGGCAGATACCGGCGGCGCGGTGAGGGCTGCGAGCGGGCGCGGCCGAGGACTGTGATCCGCCCCAGCAGCAGCCGTGCGAGCGTCCACCGCGCCGCGAGACATGGGGGCGGCTCCCTCTGCACAGGTACCAGGCGGCCGCCCAAAACTCGTCAATTCGGCACGGTCATGCAAACGTGAACGGTCGTTTCACCTCGGAAAAGACGTTTTTCCTTAAGGTATGCGGCTGCTACTATCCGCCTCGCTTCGGCGCGTCGCGAGGGCGGCCGCCGGTTCGGTGTGCCCGGAAGAGCACCAGATTTCCAGAAGGGGAGAACAACCAATGCTCCTGGCCCAGATCATGATCCCGCTGGCTTCCGCCGCGGCGGTTCTGTTCGCGATCTGGCTCGCGCTCGATGTCCTGCGGAGGGACAAGGGCACAGCTACGATGCAGGAGGTCGCGGGGACGATCCTGGAAGGCGCGAACGCGTTCCTGAAACGCCAGTACCGCACCATCGGCATCCTCGCCATCGTCACTTCGGTGATCGTCGGCGTCGTGGTGGGCACCTTCCAGAGCTCCACGGAACGCGGGGTGCTGACGTCCGTCGCATTTATCGTGGGGGCAGCGGCATCGGGGCTTTCGGGCTACATCGGGATGTCGATCGCGGTGCGCGCGAACGGGCGGACGGCCTCGGCGGCGCAGAACAGCCTTTCGGACGCGATTAATACGGCGCTGCGCGGCGGCGCGGTCTCGGGCTTCCTGGTGGTGGCGCTCAGCCTCATCGGCGTGTCGAGCATCTTCGCCATCTACAGCCGGCTGCTCGGCAACGACATCGATGAGACGCCCTTCCTGATCGTGGGTTTCGGCTTCGGCGCGAGCTTCGTGGCGCTGTTCGCCCAGCTCGGCGGCGGTATCTACACGAAGGCCGCCGATGTGGGCGCGGACCTCGTCGGCAAGGTCGAGGCGGGCATCCCCGAGGACGACCCGCGCAACGCGGCGGTGGTCGCGGACCTCGTGGGCGACAACGTGGGCGACTGCGCTGGCCGCGGCGCCGACCTCTTCGAATCGATGAGCGCCGAGAACATCGGCGCGATGATTCTTGGCGTCGCCATCTTCACGGCGACGGGGAAGGTGGAGTGGATCCTCTTCCCGCTCGTGCTGCGATCGTTCGGCGTGTTCGCGACGATCCTCGGCATGCTGACGGTTCCGTTCTGGTCGAAGCGCATCAAGGACCCGATGGGCGCGCTCAATGGCGGGTACTGGGTAATCACGGCGCTGAGCATCGGCGGGCTGGCCATAACGACCTCGGCGATGCTTGGCGACGTCTGGTACTGGTTCTTCTTCTGCGGCCTTGTCGGCATCGCGACAGGCATCGCGTTCGTGTACATCACGCAGTACTACACGGCGGGCGCCTGGCGGCCGGTGCAGGAAATCGCGCGGGCGAGCCGCACGGGCGCCGCGACGAACATGATCATCGGCACGGCCGTCGGGTTCGAGACCACGGCCGTGACGGCGATCACCGTCGGCGTTGCGCTCGTGCTGTCGTTCGTGCTCGGCCAGCAGGCGGACCTGACGAACGTCTCCGACATCTCGACCGGCGTCTTCGGGACGGCCGTGGCGACAATGGGCATGCTGATGTCGGCGGCGTACGTGCTCGCGATGGACACCTTCGGGCCCATCACCGACAACGCGGGCGGGATCACGGAGATGGCCGAGGGCACGAAGCCCGAGGCGCGCGAAATCACCGACGCGCTGGACGCCGTCGGCAACACGACGAAGGCGCTTACGAAGGGCTACGCCGTGGGCTCCGCGGCGCTGGCGGCGTTCCTGCTGTTCACCGCGTACCTCGATGAGGTGCGCGTGGAGTTCGGCAAGATCGCCTACGACGACCCCGGCCGGTATGCGGAGAACGTCCAGGATCTCGACCTGGTGCCGCAGGGTGCTGACACGAAGGCACAGGTCACGCAGCAGATCGCGGCGGCACGCGACCGCTTCAAGGCGGCGAACCTCGAGAAGCGCGACAGCCAGATCCTGCTGACGGCACCCCAGCAGGAAGCGCAGGCGTTCCTCGACAAGAAGGTCTCCGACGGCAAGATCACCGTGGACCAGGTGAACGCGACGAAAGACCCGGGCAGCGGGAAGCTGGGAAGCCCGATCCCGTTGCCGCGCATCATGCCGATTAACCTCGGCAAGGTGGAGGTGTTCGTCGGCGCGTTCCTGGGCGTGATGCTTGCCTTCCTCTTCAGCTCGCTCTCCATCCGGGCGGTGGGCAAGGCCGCCGGCGGCATCATCGAAGAGGTCCGCCGCCAGTTCCGCGAGCACCCAGGGATCATGACATATGAGGAGCGGCCCGATTACGCGCGAGCGGTGGACATCACCACGCGGGCGGCGCTGAAGGAGATGATCGTGCCCGGCATCCTCGCGGTCGGCCTGCCGATCGCGGTGGGCGTCATCTTCCGCTACGCCTTCGGCGGCAACGGCAACGAGGGCTGGCTCTCCGTGGCCGGGCTGCTGATGGTGGGCACGATCGGCGGCGTGCTGCTCGCGACCTACCTGAACAACGCCGGTGGAGCGTGGGACAACGCGAAGAAGTTCATCGAATCGGGCGGGATGAAGGACGACGCGGGCAACGTCATCGGCAAGGGGACAGAGACCCACGCCGCGGCCGTGGTCGGCGATACCGTGGGTGACCCGTTCAAGGACACGGCCGGGCCGGCGCTGCACGTGCTGGTGAAGTTGCTCAGCACGATCACGCTGGTGCTGGCGCCGCTTTTCATTAGTTAGCTGTTGGCCGTTGGCCATTGGCCATTGGCGAGAAAGCCAGCTCCGGGGAGCCCCGTCGCAGGAATGCGGCGGGGCTTCTCGTTGGCCATTGGCTTTTGGCCGTTCGCTATGGGCAAGGAAGGCAGCTCGAGGAGTCCCGGTCGTAGGAATGCGGCGCGGCTTCTCGTTCGTTTCCCCGCCACCAGCAGTTGGCGGCAATCGCGGCCGGGTGCGGATGAGTTATCCTTGGGCAATGAAGCGAACGACGGTGGCAGAAGCGCAGAGCGAACTGCGAGCGCTCATCGCGCGGGCGCGCGCTGGCGAAGAAGTAGAAATAACGGATGGCGGCGAGCCTGTGGCGCGGCTGGTCCCGGTGGGGGCCCAGTTAGCGCTGGGCGACCGCTCGGCACCAATTCGGGTGGACGAAGGCCAACCACCGCTGAACGGCACCGATGCGGACTGGGTGGCAGTCGCACTTCGTGAAGGCGTGGTGAGCGTTGGCGGCGGTCACGTGGATCCGGCCAACCTCGCATCGGGGGGGGAACCCGTCAGTGGCCTCGTGACGGCGGTGATCGACGAGCGGCGCGAAGGCTGGTGAGATTCTGGGATACTTCGGCAGTGGTTCCACTGTTGTTGGACGAGCCAGCGACCGGGGCCCTCAGGGGGCTGCTGGCGAATGACCCAGCGATGGTGGTGTGGTGGACCACGGAAGTGGAATGCACGTCCGCTGTCGCCCGACGAAGACGTGAACTCGGCATCAACGCCCATGCGACCGACCTCGCCATGACACGGCTCAGATTCCTTTAAGGAAGGGTGGATCGAAATGCTGCCGCAGCGGGCGATTCGAACGCTCGCGACGGAACTGCTCCAACGCCACCCGCTCCGCGCGGCCGACGCGTTGCAGCTTGCCGCTGCCCTCGCGGCGCGCGCCAATGGCGCTCCTCTGTCCAATTTTTTAGCACTCGACCGTCGCCTCGCGGAGGCGGCGAAGGCTGAGGGGTTCGCCCTTTCACCGGAGCTGAATCAGTAGTTTCAAGCATTCCAATAGCCCGTGAGTCCGCTACGAAAACGACGCCCAGCTGTCAGGCGATGGCGCCGCGCTTGCGGAGGATGCCGCGAGCCTGTTCGGTGTGGTTCGCGAGATGGGCGATGACGCCGGGGCCTAGCGCTGTCATTGAGAGCTCGCCGAAGGGCGGGACCTCCACAGTCCTTTCGAGGAGGGCCGGCGGCAGGCCGGGAAGGCAATCGGTGAGTGCCAGGCGCAGGCTGGCTATGCGGTTCGCGGCTTCTTCGGCGGAATGGGGCGTGGCGCCGATGACATCGTGGCCGAGCTCTTCGCGAAAGATGAACAGGTGATCGTGGTGGCTGAGACGTTCGAATGCGGCGATGACGAGCAGGCCGCTGAGATGGATGTGCGATGCGACCTCTGCGACGGTCCAGCCGCCATCCGGGTCGGCGCGGTGAACGTCGGCATCGGTGATGGAGCGCAGGGTGGCCTCAAAATCGCTGAGGGTAGCGGCGGCGGTGGCGGCGAGAGTGGGGAAGTCTGTCATGGCGCGAATACTACCGGGCCGCGGCCGGGTACGATGTGGCGGTGACAGGCGACATGCTGATGGGGCTGCTCGAGGGGGAGCTGAAATGGGAATGAGCCAATCGCCGTTCGAGGGCGAACTTATCCGGCTGCGGGCGCGGGAGCCGGAAGACGAGCCGCTGCTGCATCAATGGGTGAACGACGCGGAAGTAACGGAGTTTCTGAGCGTACGGTATCCGCTGTCACACGGGCAGGAGAAGGCGTTCATCGAGCGCACGAGCGAAATTGGCTACGGCTACGCCAGCTTCGGGGTCGAGACCATCGCGGACAAGAAGCTCATCGGGGGCACGAGCCTCGAGCGGATGAGCGCAGAGAACCGCACGGCGGTGCTCGGCATCATGATCGGGGAGAAGGCCTACTGGGACGGCGGCTATGGCACGGACACGATGCGCACGGTCTGCCGCTTCGGCTTCGAGACCATGAACCTCCACCGCATAGAACTCGACGTGTTCGCGATGAACGAGCGGGCGCGGCACGTGTACGAGAAGATCGGGTTCGTGGTCGAGGGCGTGCGGCGGGACGCGCAGTACCGGCGGGGGAAGTATGAGGACGTGGTGGTGATGGGGCTGCTGGAGGGAGAGATGAGGTAACGGCCATTGGCTATTGGCCGTTGGCCATTGGCAGGAAACCCAGCGCTTCGGGCGGTTTGGTAGGACCGCGATGGAGCGTGGGCGGCTTGTTAATCGCGGTGCTGGTACCGTTTTGGTCAGTTCGAGTAGGAGCGCGGCACTGGTTACTGTCGTTGGCTGGGTGGCGGTGGTCCTGACGCAGGTGTTCTGGATCCCGAACATCGCGCGGATCTTGCGCACCCGCGATGTCGACGGGTATTCGTTGCTCGCGTGGGTGGTGATGACGGCGGGGCTGAGCTCCTGGCTGGTGTACTTCATCGCCCGCGGGGACGTGGTTGGCACCGTTGCGAACGTCTCGGGGGTGAGCGGAGCGGCTCTGACGACGGGGCTCGTGTGGCGCTGGCGCAAGCCGAAGGCGGTGGTCGCCACTGTGCACTCGATAGCCGTCTCGAAAGAAACGGCGGGCGAGATGGAGCAGGCCGGGGAAGTGGCTTAGCCGCCGGCCGCGCTGGCCGCGACGGGTTCGGATTCGCGCATGCGCTGGACGATGTGCTGGATGATGCGGCCGGTGCGGTCCATGCCGGCGCTGCAGTGGACGAGCACCGGCTTGGGCAAGTTCTGGAACGCCTCCCACGCCTGCTCGTACTGCTCGTTCGTGAACGGATGCGTCTGACCGTCGAACGTGGGCAGGTGGTGGACCGAAAAGCCGGAAGCCTGGTAGTGCGCAATCAGGCCGGAGGGCAAGGCCTTGCGGTAGAGCGGCAGCTGGTCATCGGAGAGCAGGCAGATGATGGAGGCGATGCCGAAATCCTGCGTGCTGCGCGTCCAGTGCTCGACTTCGTCCGGATGCACGAGCAGTTCCGGGCCGGGGCGATAGCCGGGACGCTGGCTCGCGGCGAGCTGACCTTCGACAACCCAATGAGGCATGGATAAAGGTTAGCCCAATGCGAACGAAAGCGCACCCGCCCCGCGAACACGGCCGATGAACTTTGAGATCACAGATTGTGATCTCAAAGTTGGGCGTTATTCGAACAGCGCGAGTGCTGCGGCGATGTGACCGGCGGCGGCGCGCTCGTGGGCGGCGGCTCTGCGCATGGCCATGGCGGCGCCGCGGCGGAGGCCGGCATTCGAGACGTTGCCATGGCCGCCCGAGGGGAACGGGAAGAGCGTTAGGAGTGGAGCGAGCGCCTGCGATTCGTCGCGGATGGCGCGTTCGGCGAGACGCAGGGGTCCCGCGAGCTCGGAGAGGCTTTCGGCGAGGTCGGCGAGGAAGGCGGCGCCGTCGAGGCGCGCGGTCTGGAGGACGGCGAGCAGGTAGGCGTTGCCGGCGCGGTCGATCTCGGTCTCGGCGTCGAACGCCTCCGCCCAGGCTTCGAGTCCGGCGGTGCCTCGCGGCTGGCCGTCGGCCGGGCCATCGCCGCCCGCGAAACAGAGGAGCGCCGTCTGGAGGGATGCGGCGACCGCCTCGATGGGATCCGTTTCGACCGCGGCGATGGGCACTAGCAATTCGATCCCACCGAGCGCGGACGGCCAATCGGCGAGCGCGACGAAGGGGCCTGCCTGGCCCGTCAGCAGGTCATCGACGAGGAAGCCATCGCGTTCGCGGTCGTAGCCGTGGACGACGGCGTGCTCGTGGAGGTGGAAGTCCCAGCCGATGAGGGGGCGGCCGGCTTCGAGGTGGGGGATGGCCCAGGCAGCGGCGGCGGCGCGCATCTCGGCCCAATCGCCGTCCTCCGGGAGCTGCCCGCCGAAGCGCTCCCAGGTGAACCCGGTGCGCCCGTATCGGCCGGCCATCGCCTCCCAATCGAGGTCCGCGACGCCGGAAGGGAGCGCGACCACGCCGCCATGGGCCCCGAGGCAGAAGTGCCAGGCGTGACCGGTGAGTCCCATGATCGCGTGGCGGGGCAGCGGCTGGCCGAGGAAGGCGAGGACGCCTTCAAGGGCGCCGGCGGCGCTAGTCCAGTTCGGGGCGATGCGGGCGGCGAGCGGCGGCATGAAGTCAGTGTAAGTGGTGAGTGCTGAATCCTGACTGCTGAGGCCGGCCATCCCTCAGAAAAGGAAGCCGTCCGGCGAAGGTTCGAATTGCGTGCGGATTGTAAGGCTGCTGGACTTTCGGGAAGCGGCGGGCTGGTTAGAATACGGCCTCAATGAGAGGGAGGGGCACACCCTTTTGGCCGTAACCTGGGAACAAACCACTTTACCAAACGGTCTGCGGATTGTGACGACGCCGATGCCGGCGACGCAGGCGGTTTCGATCAACCTGTTCGTGGGCGTGGGCTCGCGGTCGGAGCCGCAGCGGCTCAACGGGATCACGCACTTCCTCGAGCACATGGTGTTCAAGGGCACCGAGCGGCGCCCGGACGCCGTGATGATCGCCGAGGAGATCGAGGGCGCGGGCGGGACGCTGAACGCCTACACGAACAAAGAGTTCACCTGCTATTGGAACATCGTGCCGTTCGACCGGCTCGACACGGCGATCGACGTTACGGCGGACATGCTGCTGCACTCGAAGCTGGAGCAGGAAGAGATCGACCGCGAGCGCACGGTCGTGCAGCAAGAGCTGAAGCGAAACCACGACAACCCCGGCGCCTGGGCGGGGCGGCTCATCGGCACGGCGGTGTATGGCGCGCAGCCGCCGGGTTGGGATGTCGGGGGCTCTGTGGAGCTGGTCCAAGAGATGCAGCGGGCGGACTTTGTCTCACATATCGGCGACTGGTACCACCCATCGAACATCGTGCTTTCAGTGGCCGGAAATACGAACCACAAGCGCGTTGTGGAGCTGGCGGAGCCGCTGTTCAAGGACGTGCCGCGGGGCACGATCCCCGGCGTCACCTCGTATGACCCGGCGACGACCGGCCCGAAGGTCGTCACCGAATCGCGGGACGTCGACCAGTGCAGCATGTTCATCGGCCTGCCGATTTTCGGGCGCGACGACCCGGACCGGTTCGCGTTGCGGCTGATGAACGACGTGCTCGGCGCGGGCATGTCGTCGCGGCTGTTCCGGGAGGTGCGCGAGCGGCGCGGGCTGGCGTACTCCGTCGGGTCCGGGTACGGGTACCTGGCCGATGCGGGTGTATTCACGATCTCGGCGGGCGTCAACCGCGAGCACCTGGCCGAGGCAGTGCAATGCTGCCTCGAAGAGGCGTGGAAGCTCGCCGATACGCGAGTGCCGGAAGAGGAGTTGCGGAAGGCGAAGGACCACAACATCGGGCGGTTCCGGCTCTCCCTGGAGACGGCGCATTCGCTGGGCCAGCGCCACGGCGAGCTGCTCATCACGAAGGACGCGATCGAAAGCATCGACGACGTCGTGACACAGATCGAGGCGATCACCGCGGAGGAAGTGCAGGCGGTGGCAAAGCGCCTGCTGCGGCGGGAGGACCTGCATTGCTCGGTGGTCGGGCCGAAGCTGAACGAGGACGAGATCGCGAACGCGATGGCGTAGGCGGCGTGTGGGCGTGTCGGCGTGTCGCGCTAAATCGCCCTCGCACCGACTGTAAGCGGGGGTACGCCCCCACGCCGTTACGCCACCACGCCGTTACGCCCCTACGCGCCTCACGGCCCCTGGACGACGACCCAGGCGGTCTGGGTGTTGCCCGGCAGGATGGAGATGAAGTACCCCTCGTTCGAGACGAAGGTCGTGAAGTCGTTGACGCCGGGGATGTTCGAGCCGGGGAAGTAGCCGAGCCAGCACGAGGCCTCGCCGTTGCGGCACCCGGCGCCGTTCGGGCTCCACTTGTAGACGACCCCGACCTTCGCCGAGATATCGACGGTCGCGGGGTTGTCCGGGCTTTCGATGCCCTTGAGCGCATCGAGCACCAGGATGCCGTTCTTCCCGCCCCAACCGATGAGGGTGAAGCCGGGGAAGAGCTGGTAGGTGATGGTGGCGGTGGTGTCGCCATATGTGAACGTGGCGGTGCTGATGCTCGTCCCCGAACCGGTCGTGACGGTTACGTTCACGGCGCCCGCGGTGGCCTTCGCGGGGCTTGTGACGCGGATCTGGGAGTCGCTGAGGATGACGTTCGAGGTGCCAGTTGCCGCGGCGGGGTTCCATGTCACCGGGACAGTCAGGCCACTCCCAAAGCTCACAGTCACCGGCGCGGCGCCTGAGAATCCTGTGCCCGTGAGGGTCACGACCGTGCCGCCGCCAACGGGTCCGGAGTTGGGGCTCACTCCCGTGACGGTCGGGACGCCAGTGGCCGTGTAGGTGAAGTCGTCGGCCGTCCCGGCGTCCGGGCTCGTGCCGTTCGGGGCGGTGATACGGACGCTCACCGTGCCCGCCGGCTGGGCGGGCGATGTGATGGTGACCTGTGTCCCCTGCAAGTTCACCGTCAGGGCATTCGGGGGCGACTGGACGTTGCCGAAGAACACGGTCACCCCGCTTTGCGGGAAGTTCGCCCCCGTGATGGTGACAAGGGTTCCGCCCGCGGTGCTGCCGGTGTTGGGGGTGATGCTCGAAATGATAGGCCCGCTCGTGTATGTGTAACCACCAGTCGCAGTCGCGGTGAGGAGCGTCGTTTGGTTGGTAACCGTCAGGTTGACTGCGCCCGCCGTTGCGCTCGCCGGGACCACCACGGTCAGCGATGTCGCGGTGCTGGCCGTGACCGTAGCAGCGGCGCCGCCGAAGGTAACGGTATTGAGGCTTGGCGTGAGGTTGAAGCCCGTGCCAACTATGGTCACGGTGTTGCCACCTGCCAACGGACCAGCGGTTGGCGTAATCGAGGTGATGGTGAGGCCCGCTGAACCGTAGGTGTAGTCGTCGAGCACGCCATTATCGACGCTCGAAAGGTTGGCAACCGTCACCACCACATTCACGGTGCCGGTGCCGTTGGCCGGGCTGGTGGCCTGGAGAGACGTCGAGCTGATGACATTGACGGCCGCGGCGAGCCCGCCAAACGCCACCGTCGTCGCGCCCGGGACCGTGGAGAAACCGGTGCCGGTGACGGTCACGAGGGTGCCGGCCGGGCCGCTGTTGGGCGAGACGAGCGTGACGGTCGGGCCGCCGGTGTAGGTGTAATTGTCCAGCGTGCCCGTATCGAGGCTGACGACGCCGTTGACCGTCACGCGGACATCGACGGTGCCGCTGCCGGCCGGCGGGCTTACCGTAAGCGTGCCGGTCGGGGCGGTGGTCTGCGAGATGGAGAGGACCTGGGCGGTATTGCCGCCGAAGGTGACGACGTTGGCGCCGGGCGAGGTGGAGAAGCCGGTGCCGGTAATGATGACGACGCCGGCGCCGCCACTGGACGGCCCGCTATTCGGCGAAAGGTTCGTCACGGTCGGCGCGGTGCCGTAGGTGATGATGGGCACCGAACTCTGGCCCGTGCCGCCCGTCGCCGTGTGCACCTGGACGACATAGGAGCCCGCGGCCTTCGCGGGTGCGCTGCATTGCAGACTCGTGGCGGTGACCGTGCCACCGACGATGAGGCAGGCGGTCGAACCGCTCCCCGGCAGGCCGACATTGACGATATCGGCGCCGATGAAATTCTGGCCCGTGACAGTGATTGGGCTCACTGGTGCGGCGGGAAGCGCGGGTACCGAGGCCGGAGACACCGAAGTCACCACTGGCGTGTCGCCTACGGCCGCCACGGAGGCCGCCCGCGAGGTCGAGTTCAAACCCGATGCCCGCTCGGTGCGCGTGGCGAAGACGCCGAGACTCGCGAGCGCGAGGGTGGCGAGAAGCGCGAGGCGCCAGGCCGTGGCGTGCTCCTGCGTTCGGTGAGTGTTCATGCGTGTCCTCCGGGCCATCGGGGTACGGCCGGCGCGGGGCGACGGCGGGGCGCTTACGCAATCTAACCCGATTTATCAAGTACGCACCAATCTTTTATGACTAGTGACGGTCAAGAGATGCACGCGCGGGCGCCTCCCGCTGGCGGACGATACGATTCGCACAGACCTGTGAGGCACCCGTGAAGCGTTCGAAGATCCCGTCTGGGACGGCCGTGGCCCGGTGCGGGAGTGGCGGCCGGGCGGCCGGCACGCCGGCCGGCGCAGCGCGATGATCGCGGCCGGGGCGGCGCTGCTCGCGGTGGGGCTCATCGCGCTCGTGCTGGTGGATGCGTTCGAGACGGTGGTGCTGCCGCGGCGCATCGGCGGGCGGCTTCGGCTGGTCCGCTACTACTACCGCTACTCGTGGGGGACGACGCGCTGGATAGGCCTGCGGCTGCTCCGCAATGAGGCGAACCGTGACGCTTTCTTCGCCATTTACGGCCCCGGATCGCTGCTGGTGCTCACGGTGCTCTGGGCCATAGGGCTCGTGTTCGCGTTCGGGTTGCTGCACTGGGCGATGGGCTCGAACCTCGCGGACCCGCGCGGCGGCAAGGGCCTGCTGACGGACATCTTCTTCAGCGGCGAGTCGTTCTTCACGCTCGGCCTCGGGGACGTGACGCCGATCACGCGGTCGGCGCGGGCGCTCACGGTGATCGAGGCGGGGATGGGCTTCGGCTTCCTCGCGCTCGTCATCGGCTATCTGCCGATGCTGTACCAGTCGTTCGCGCGGCGGGAGGCGGCCATCTCGGTGCTGGATGCGCGGGCGGGATCGCCGCCAGCAGCGGGCGAGCTTTTGCGACGGACGCACGAGGCGGAGGACGCGGCCGGGCTCGCGGACTTGCTGAAAGACTGGGAACGGTGGTGCGCCGACATCCTCGAGAGCCACCTTTCGTACCCCGTGCTGGGGTACTTCCGCTCGCACCACGACCGGCAATCGTGGGTCGGCGCGCTGACGGCGGTGCTCGATACCTGCGCACTGCTGCAGGTGAAGCGCGGGAGTTCGCTCACGTGGCCGGCGTCGTTGACGTTTGCGCTTGCGCGGCACACGGCTGTCGACCTGGCGCAGGTGTTCAACGCCGCCCCGGACTTCCACACGGCCGGGCGACTGGACGTCAATTCGATGCGGAAGCTGGCTCCGCTCATCGGTGCGGACATGGCCGATGCCACGGACTTGAGGTGGGAACGGCTGGCAGCGCTGCGAGCGTTGTACGAGCCGTATGTCGCCGGGCTTGCGCGGTATTTCGACCTCCCGCTGCCATTGTGGACGCGCGCAGACGGGGCGCTCGACGATTGGGAGACGGTGGCGGACACCGGCAGGGGAGCGGGGCCGGCGGCGTATTAGGGAGTCCTGAGTGCTGAGTGCTGAGTGCTGAGTCCTGAGTGCTGAGTCCTGAGCACCGAGTCCCGGTTGGCGGGACGGAGCGTCGCAAGGGTGTTGCGAAGGGTGTCCGCGGCGGCCGGGGGTGCGAGTCGTCCCCCTATACTAACGGGATGGAACCCAGGGCAGATTTGATTTTGGCGAACCGGGCGTACGTCGACCACCTGACGCCGCCCGGGGCGCCGGATGGGCCGACGCCGGCGATCGAAGGCGGGCTGCTGGCGGCGGTGCGGCCGCTGATCGCCCCGTGGTCGGAAGGCACGGGCACGACGTGGATCGGCGCCGGCCGAGGGGCGCACGACCGCGAGTTCACCGATGAACGCGGTTTCGAGACGCTGGCGACCGGGCGCGGCGGGCTGCGCCACCGGCGGCTCTATTTCGACGAGTCAACATGGAACGGGCACTACTCGCTGACTTCGAACAGCTTTCTCTGGCCGTTGCTGCACCTGGTGAGCCGCCCCTTTCCGCTCTGCACCGACTACTACCCACGGCCGGCGACGCCCGGCGCGGATGAGTGGGCCGCGTTCCAGTTGGTGAACCAGGCGTTCGCGAAGGCGGGCGCCGAGGAGGGCGGCGCGGGGTCGGCGTGGGTTCACGATTACCAGCTCGCGCTGGCGCCGGCGATGCTGCGAGAGAGCGGGTTCGGTGGGCGCATCGGCTACTTCCTGCACACGCCGTTCCCGGACGTGGACGTCGCCGCCAAGGTCGTTGATAGCGAAGGGATGGAGCGGCTGGCGGAGGTGGTCGCGGGGATGCTGGGCGCCGGGCTCGTCGGGCTGCAATCGCAGGGTGACGCCGATCGCTTCGCGCAGGCGGCTGCAGTACTCGCGGGCGCGATGGAAGCGCCGGGCGGGCTGGCCGTGGGCAATCGGTTCGTGCGGGTGGGTGTGTACCCGGTGGGGATCGATTGCGATCAGCTGCTCGAAGTCGCCCGCGGGGCGGAGGCGATGGGGCGGGTGGTGCAACTGCGTGCGCGAGGTGATCCGCTCGTGGCGGGCCTCGAGCGCTCCGATTTCACCAAGGGGATCCCGGAGCGGCTGCGGGCGATCACGAGCGTCTTCGGCGGGGGCGGGCGGTTCGCCTACGCAGGCATCGCCGCGCCCACGCGCGAAGGCGTGGCCGTGTACCGGCGGTTCGAGGAGGTCACAGCCGCGGCGGCGAGGGAAGCCGCGCACATGGCCGCGGCGCGGGGCCGGGGGTTCCTGCATCTGCGAGAGGCGATACCGTGGGCCGAAGTGGTCGCACTGCAACGGGACGCCGACGTGGTCTTCACCTCATCGCTGGCCGACGGGATGAACCTGGTGCCGCTGCAGGCGGCAGTCGCGCAGTCGCTGCGGGCGCCGGGCGAGCGGGCGACTATCATCACGGGGAAGGATGCCGGCGTAGCGAGCGCGTACGCCGGGTTCGAAGAGGATGGACTTGTGAGCGTAGACCCACTTGACCCCCGCGCGATGGAAGAGACGCTGCTCGCGGCCATCGCCGGGGAGCTGCCACGAGTAAGCGACCGGCTGATCGCGGCGGTGCGCGAGCACGACGCGCGCGCATGGGCCACGAGTTTCCTGGGCGACCTGGAGGATACCGAATGCTGAGTCTCGCCTCGATCGAGCAGTTTCGCGCGCTGGCGGCGGCGCGGGGCCCGTTGCTCATCGCCACCGACCTCGATGGGACCCTGGCGCCGATCACGCAGTCGGCGGCGGAAGCGCGCGTCCCGGCGCCCAGCCTGGCCGTGCTGGACCGCCTGTCGACAGTCGCGAAGGTGGCGGTGATCACCGGGCGGGACCTGAATACCGCGCGGCGGCTGGTCCCGTGCGAGGGCGTGATCGTCATCGGCAGCCATGGGCTGGAGACGAGCTTCGAGACCGACCTGCTACCGGGGGTGGACCGCGTCCGGCTGAGCGCGGCGCTGGAGCGGATCGAGCAGCGGGTGGTATCGGCGGTGCCGAGCGCATACCTGCACGTCGAGCGCAAGGCGATCTCGACGGCGTTTCACTTCCGCCAGACGCCGGAGCTGGAGCCGCAGCTTCGCGCCGTGCTGAAGGACCTGCCGCCGGAGCTGCGGCTGCGGGAAGGCCGGATGGTGTTCGAAGTGCTGCCGGATGCCCAGGGCGGCAAGGACCTCGCGCTCAGCGCGCTGGCGCACGCGTTCCGGGTGAAATCCCTCCTCTGCCTTGGCGACGACCGCACGGACGTGGCGATGTTCAAGGCGGCGCTGGAACTCGGCCGAAACGGCGTGCATGTGCTGCTGGCGGGCGTGGCGGGCGGCGCGGAAACGCCGGAGGAGATCGCGGAGCTTTCGGACGTGCTGCTGCGCTCGACGGACGAGGCGCTGGAGGCGCTGGAGACGGTAGCGCGAGCGCTGGGGGCCTGAGCCGCGGTGCGGCCAAGCCCCTGACGTTCGCTGGCCGAAACCTGGCGCTACTTCAAGTTGAAGGCGGTCTTGAGGGCGCTGGCGGCTTCCTGGTGGGCGACTTTCGCCGCGTCGATGGTGGCGGCCATGCCGAAATAGCCGTGGATGAGACCGCTGTAGCGCTTCGTTTGGACGGGGACGCCGGCCTCTTTGAGGCGCGCGGCATAGGCTTCGCCTTCGTCGCGGAGGGGGTCGAATTCGGCCGTCTGGACGAGCGCGGGCGGGAGGCCGGCGAGGCTTTCGGCGCGCCAGGGCGAGGCGTATGGCTCGAGGCCGTGGACCTCGCTCGGCAGGTAGTGGCCCCAGAACCAGCGCATCGAGAGCTCGGTGAGCAGGTAGCCGTTGCCGTTGACGCGGTAGGACTCGGTGCCGTAGCAGTGGTCCACGACAGGGTAGATGAGCATCTGGAAGGCGATGGGCGGGCCGCCCTTATCGCGCGCCATGAGGCACACGACCGCGGCAAGGTTGCCGCCGGCGCTATCGCCGCCGACCGCGATACGGGCCGGGTCGATTCCGAGCGAGGCGGCGTTCTCGGCGACCCACTTCACGGCGGCGTAGGAATCATCCGCGGCAGCGGGGTATTTGTGTTCCGGCGCGAGGCGGTAGTCCACGGAGATGACGACGCAGCCGGTGTTGTAGCAGAGCGTGCGGCAGGCGGGGTCATGCGATTCGATGTTGCCGATGACCCAGCCGCCGCCGTGGTAGTACACGAGCACGGGGAGGGTGCCGGTCGCCCCCTCCGGGCGGTAGATCCGCACGGGGATCTCACCGGCGGGGCCGGGGATGGTACGGTCTTCGGTGCTGCCGACGGGGTCGAGCGGCGCCTCAACGCGCATCATTTCCATCATCTGGCGCGCTTCCACCGCGCCCATGTTTTTGAAGGCATTGAGACCTTCGCCGAGGCCGGCGCCGGCCATGGCTTCGAGCACTACCTGGACCTGTGGATCGAGTGGCATCTGGACCCCTCCTTTGCGGGCGCTTGCGTGCTAGTGGACGGCGACGGCGCCGAGCGCCGCGCGCAGGCTGGTGGCGGCCTCGGCGATCGCGCGGTCGCGGGCGGGCCAGGCGAAGCCCAGGTTGTAAAAGCCGTGGATCATGCCGTCGTAGCAGGTGACGGCGGCCTCGACCCCGGCCGCCCGAAGCTTTTCGCCATAGGCGGGGCCCTGGTCGCGCAACGGGTCGAACTCCGCCGTCTGGATGAGGGCCGGGGGCAGCCCGGCGTGGCTGCTCGCGAGGATCGGCGAGAGGTACGGCTCGCCGGCGCGCGAGCTGCCGGGGACGTAGTGGTTGGTGAAGTAGTTGATGGTGTCCTGGTCGAGGAAGTAGCCGGCGCCGTTCTCGGTGAACGAGGGGTAATCGAAGGCCATATCGACGGCGGGATAAATAAGGAACTGCAGGGCGATGGCCGGGCCGCCGCGGTCGCGGGCCATGAGCGAGACGACAGCCGCGAGATTGCCGCCGGCGCTATCGCCGCCGACAGCAATGCGGGACGTATCGAGGCCGAGCTGCGCGGCGCCGTTGGCGGCGATCCAGGCCGTCGCGGCGTAAGCGTCTTCGGTGGCGGCCGGGTACGGGTGCTCGGGTGCGAGGCGGTAATCGACCGAGACGATCGAGCAGCCGGCGGCGTGCGCGAGGGAGTGGCAGATCTCGTCGTGGGAGGCGATATCGCCGAGGACGAAGCCACCGCCGTGGAAGAAGACGAGCGTGCCGCGGTCGCCCGGGTTGGCGTAGACGCGGACGGGGATGTCGCCGGCAGGGCCGGGCACCGTGGTGTCCTGGACGCGCGCGGCAGGCGTCGCAATGGGCGGGACAGGCATGGCGGAGAAAGACATCCGCGCCTGTTCCGGCGTGAGCGTCGAAAGGGGCGGTGCGTTGAGCGCGGCCATGGCTTCCAAGACAGCTTTGGCGTTGGGGTCGAGTGGCATTTGCATCGTGCTCCCTGGTGGTGCCGGTGAGGCTAGCGGGCCGCGGCAGGCATGGCAAGCCGGGGCGCGGGAAACGGTGAGTCAGGCGCGCTGTGAAGGTCGCGACGCTCCGGTTGCGCGAGGTTGCCTGTGATTCCCGCTTCGAAACCATTATGGTGCGCACACATTCCCCAAGGAATGGCCGGGCCGCCGCAAGCGCGCGGCCCGGCGCATGGCGCGGCAGCCCTTGCACAACCTGGAGAGAGAATATGAAGAAAAAGAAGCTGACCATCCTCGGCGCGGCGCTCACGGCCGCATTCGGAGCGGCGTTTGGCGTCGCGTTCGCGGACTCCATCTCCATCAATTTCGAGACCTATACGGCAGGCACCATCAACGGCCAGGACGGCTGGTCCAGCACCGGCGCCGCAGGCTCCGGCTGCGCGGTTTACGACCACGAGGTCGTCAACAACGGCGTCGGCGCGCCGGCATCGTTCGGGACAAAAAGCCTGCGCATCTCGAACGCTGTGACAAGCGGATGTTATGGCGACCAGACGTTCTCGAAGCCGCTCGCCGACGAGGCCGGGGAGACGGGGGCCGTGGGCGACGGGCTCTCGGGTGGCACGCGGCAGCCGTATTTCGAGGCGCAATGGGTCTTCGCTTCCACGGCGCCCCTCGCCGAGCAGCCGGGCCTCAGCGTCGTTGCCAGCCCGGACCGCGGGGACGGCGCGCGCATGAGCTGGGTGCAGATGGCTGACACGCCCGCCGGCCTGGAGGTCAACTTCTACGACTACCGGAGGGCCCTGGACCCCGCGTGCTCGACTGGCGAAGACGGGTTCGTTTTGACGAACGTGGCGTCGGGCCTCGACCGCACGGTCCCGCACACGATTAGAGTAACGATGAAGTTCGTCGACGGACCCGCCAACGACGTCGTCCAGGTGTACGTCGATGGTGTGCTGAAGCTCACGGGCACGAGTTGGGAGGATTACTTCCGGGACTGCGAAGGGAACCCGACGCGCACGGTGGACTCCATCCTCTTCCGGACGGGCGGGGAGGCGGCGCCTGCGACGGTGGGACAGGGCTTCCTCATCGATAACCTGACCATATCGTCCGGGCCCGCCCTTGTCGGCCCTCCCACAAACAAGGACCAGTGCAAGGGCGACGGGTGGAAGGGCTTTAACAACCCCGCCTTCAAGAACCAGGGCCAATGCGTGAGCTCCGTGGCGAGCAAGAACAAATAGCGCCGTCCCCGGACCAGGGCACGGCAGAAGAGGCGCCCTTTCGGGGGCGCCTCTTTCATTCGGCGAACTGCGCCTCGGCGGCCGTGTGTCGGGCTTAGCTGACGAGTGTCCCCAGCACGCGTTCGACGCGCGAGGGGTCGCCCGCGGGCATGCCGACGATGGGGAGGTCGACGCCGAGCTGGCGGCGCTCTTCGATGCCGAGCGCGACGGTTTCGAGGTCGCCCCAGATTGCGGTTTCCTCGAGCATCCTGTCGCCCATGGCGGCCATGAGCTCGTCGTTGGTCTGGAAGGGCATGGGCTTGTGCTCTTCGCCGGCCTTACGCATCGCGGCGACCTCGGCACCGAAGCCGTTGCGTGTGAGCATCTGGTGGTAGAAGTCGCCCATGTTGGTGACGTACCAGGAGATGGGGCCGGCGGCGAGCCGCTTCGCCTTCGCGGGGTCCTCTTCGATAACTGTCGTGAGGGACGCGACCGTCTCGACGGAGCCCTCCGGGCGACCGCGCTTGCGGGCGCCGGCGTTCACGGTTTCGAGGCCATCCTTGAATTTCGACTTCGGCCAGTAGATGGGCATCCAGCCATCGGCGACTTCGCCGACGCCTTCCATGCTCTTCGGCGAGATGGAGGCGATGTAGATGGGGATGTGGTTGCGGACGGGGTTGAAGAGCAGCTTGAAGCCACGCTGGAGCTTGAAGATCTCGCCGTCGTAGAACACTTTTTCGCCGGAGATGATCATGTTGATGATCTCCGTGTACTCCTTGAGGCGCTGGAGGGGTTTTTCGAATTTCTCGCCGTGCCAGTGTTCGATGACGCGCGCGCCCGAGGTGCCGAGGCCGAGGATGACACGGCCCCCGGAGATCTCGTCGAGGGTGGCGGCGGTCATCGCGAGGACGGCGGGCGAGCGTCCGAAGACGGGCGCGATGCCCGTGCCGAGCTTGATCTTCGACGTGTTCAGGGCGATCTGTGTGAGGAGCGAGAACTGGTCGCGGCCCCAGGTCTCGGCGGTGAAGACGGCTTCGACGCCGACCTCCTCGGCGATCTTGATGCGCTTGAGGAGTTCCTGGTTCTGCTCGGGGTTGCCGGTGAACCCGACGGAGACGGCGAGGCGGCGTGGCATGGGGTGTGATCCTGTCGTGAGATATGCACCGCAGTCTGGCGCAGCGGAGGGAAGGACACAACAGGAAGGTAAGGGCCGAGGGGCTGAGGGACTGGGGGGTTGGCGGCGGCTGGCAGCGGGTCGAGGCCTCGGCCTGATGAGTGTGGGGCTCGAAGGCTAGCGGCCGCTCGCTGCGACGGAGGCGCTGTAGGTGCCGGTGCCGGCTACGAGGTAGGCGATTGGCACGGACTGGTACTGCACGAAGCCAAGGACATAGGCCGCCGCACCGGTCGTGGCCGTGAAGATGTATCCGGTCGTGCCACTCTGGGTGACGGCGTATGCACCGGAGGCGCCGGGGAAGAGTTGCCTGAGCTGCGCCAGCGCGTCGTCGGCGGTGGCGGGAAACGACGTTTTCGGCTCGGCGAAGAAGCTGAGCGTGCCGCTGACCGAGCCCGAGGTCGCGACGGTGGTGGCGACTTCGTTCACGCCGCTGTAGATACCGTAATACAGCGACCCGCCCGCGGTGGCGAGGAGCGACTCGAGCGACGGCGGGAGCGCGATCGCCGCGCCGGCGGTGTAGCCCTGGGCGCCGGAGACGGTGACTTTGCGGCCCTTGTACTTCTCGGCGACCTGCTCCAGCCCGGCCTTCGCCTGCTGGCTGCTGACGCTGCCAGTGACGACGGTGACATTCGCGCCAGGTGTGGCAACGGGGCTGCGAGGGGTGGGCGTGGCGGCGGGCCTGAGCGGCGTGGGCGCGTCGGCGGCGATGCCGGGCGGTGCGGTCGGCGGCGGGACGGTGGGGGTGCCGAGGGCCGGCCCGGATTTCGCGCCCCGTGGCGTCGGCGTCCAGGGCGGTGCCGGCGTGGGGCCGCCCGAGCCGGCGCCAGTAACGGGCTTGCCCACGGTATACGGCGAGAGGTGGTCGATCGCGGCCGTCACGTTGCCCGCAGGGTCGCGCTCGCTTTCGATGACGGCCCACTTAGCGCCGTCGTAATAGAGGACAGTCGCGATGCCGTCGCCGGGGACGGAGAACTTCAGGCCCATGGGCTGGTCGAGCTTCGTAAGCGGGCCATTTTCGTCTTTGCCGACGATTTCGTAGACGGGGACGAGGAGCTTCCAGCCCGCCGGCGGCGCCGGCGGCGTGCGAAGCTCGCGGATGGTGACATCGACGGCGGTCGTCCTGGTCGGGCTCGTGACATCGAGGCGGCCGTCGTCGGAGCGCGCGGTGGCGCCGCCGCCCACGCGGCCGGAGACGGCGGGCGGGTCCTCATCGGCGGGCGTCGCCGTGCCGCCGCCGCCTCCGCCGCAGGCGGCGAGCGCGAGTGCGGCGGCGAGCGCGGCGGCCAGGAGGGCCCGGCGGGCGAACGTGCGGGTCATCGCTGCTCCTCGATGAGGGCGCCGCGGTGCAGCACCGCGTGGCGTGGCATTGGTGAAGATATCGCCACCGGTCACCGGTGTGTCGTGGAGGTTAGGGTTACTTTCCGCGAAGGAGACACGGCGGTCACGGCGTGGGGAGGAAGAGCTGGTACTTACCGGCGAGTTGCCTGCCGTTCGCCATCGGGGCATCGATGGCGAGCGTCATCGGGCCGGTGTTCGTGCCGACGGTGTTCTTGATCGTCATGACGAGGGTGACGCTGCGGCCCTGGCCGCTCGAAACGACAACATCGGAGCGGCCGCCGAGGGTGGCGAGCGGGGAAAAACTCGAGCCGGCCGCGGCGAGCGTCGCGCTGCGGAGGCTCACCTGCCCGAAGTCCTTCGCGGCGTTTGTGAGCCAGAGGTCGATGAGGACGGCGTGCGTGGCGCCGTCTTTCTGCGCCTTCGAAACCGAGCTGGCGAGCGCAATCGATTCCTGGCCCCCGGTGGCCATGAGAATGCAGCGGAAGTATTCGATGGGGTAGGTGGCGACACGGTTGGCGCGGATGGAGACGCCGGAGATGGCCTGCTCGACGGTGACCGCCGTTGCGGTTTCCTGCAGAGAGCCACACTGCGTCGTCTCGCGGCTGAAATCGACCTGTGGCGTGGGCGAAGCGCCGGCCGGCGTGGCGCGGGCGCCGGCAACCTCGGCAGTCGAGCCGGGCTCGGCGGCCGTCGCGGAGGCCGCCGCGAGTTGGGCCGGAGCTTTCGTTGGGGCAGTCGTGGCCGAGGGGCTGGCCGCGGGTGTGGTGATGGCGACGGTGGCGGGCGCATCCTGCTTCGCAGCAGCGTTGCCATCGCCACCGGGCTGGACGCCGAAGGCGAGCGCAAGAACGCCGACCACGACCGCGACGGGGATGAGGATCCGGGGATTTTGCAGCGCGCGCGAGGCGATGCCGGCACCGGGAGAAGGCGGGCGCGCGTGCGGCGGGCGAGGGCGTTGGTGCACGCTCCAACCCTACCCGTGGAGGCCTACCACCGGGCAGCGGGAAAGTCCTTATGCGAGGGTCCGGGAGCGCTGATCATCGCCGCCCCGGCGCGGTAAAGCTCGATGGGTTCGCCACGGAATCGCAAGCCAACCCGCACCCGGGGCGGCGCCGCAGGGCGCGCGTGAGTTGATACGGTGGAGGCAAGAAGAGGCCGTCCCGCCGGCCGGCGCCAAGAAGGAGACAGCATATGGACACCACCAAAATCAAGGAACACATGCCCGTCGTGTGTTCGAACGAAGACCAGTTTGGAGTCGTTGACCACCTCGACAAGGGCAACACGATCAAGCTGACCAGGGACAGGACGGGGCAACACCACTGGATCCCGACCTCGTGGGTCACGAAGGTCGACGACAAGGTGCATGTCGACCGTCCGGGTGAGCGCGCGATGAAGGAATGGATGAGCACGCCGCCTGAAGGCGCGATGCACTAACGCAAGCCGGGCGTTCGCCCACAGCGATTTCGGACGCCGAAGTCCGGACCGCGGGAAAAACTCAAGTTGTTACGGAAGGGGCCACCCGTGTGGCCCCTTTTCCGTGCCGTGCGGTCGAGGTGGCCAGCCCGTAGGATTCCGGTCACAACGAAGCTCACCGGGAGGGACGCATGGAACAGGAACTGGCGGGGAAGGTCGCGATTGTCACGGGCGCGGGCCGGATGCGCAGCATCGGACGCCCGATTGCGAAGCTGCTGGCAGCGGCAGGCGCGAACGTCGTGATCACAGGCACCGGCCGTCCCCCGGAGCGCTACCCGGACGACGAGAAGGCGGCCGGCTGGCGAGACATCGAAAGCGTTGCGGATGAAATCCGGCAGGCCGGAGGCACGTGCCTCGCACTGGTTTCGGATATCAGCGACGAGGCGGCGGTGGAGGCGCTCGTCGCGCGCACCGTGGCGGACTTCGGGCGGCTCGACATCGTCGTGAACAACGCGGGCGCGGCGCGCGGCGATGACCGCGTGCCAGTCACCGAGCTGAGCTACGAGACCTGGAAGAAGGTCCTGGTGACGAACCTCGATGGGACGTTCCTGCTTTCGCGGGCGGCGGCGCGGCAGATGCTCAAGCAGGGCGACGGCGGCAGCATCGTCAACATTTCATCGATTGCGAGCAAGCTGGCGGGGCCCAACACGGCGGCGTATTCGGCGTCGAAGGCGGGGATCAACGCGCTTAGCCGCGCCCAGGCGTTGGAGTTGGCGGCGAGCGGCATCCGCGTCAACGCCGTCTGCCCGGGCATCATCGATACGTACCGGATGGACGACATCGGCCGTGGCGATGCGTGGCGCGAGACGCTGAAACGCATCCCGCTCGGGTATGCGGGCGATGGCAGCGAGTGCGCGGAGATGGTGCTGTTCCTGGTGACGGACCACGGGAAGTGGATCACCGGGCAGGCGATCAACGTAGACGGCGGGACGGTCTGGGGGCAGTAGGCAGGGGCTGAGAGGCTCAGGGGGTAATTATCCCCTTGCTACATGTACATGCTTTCGGTAGACTACATGCATGAGCAAAGTCGATCGGAACGGCCCGCAACGCAGTAGTGCATCGGAGAGCCGGTACACGATTTTCGAGTTCGATCGGGAGTATCCCGACGACGCGGCGTGCCTAGAGGCTTTGGTTGCCCGTCTGTACCCGGATGGCATCTATTGCCCGAAATGCGAGGCGGTCACCAAGCATCATCGGGTGAAGTCTCGGACGTGCTACGAATGCCAGAATTGCGGCCATCAAGAGTACCCAATGGCCGGAACCATCTTCGAAGGCTCGGCCACGCCGCTACGGCTTTGGTTCTACGCGATGTTCTTGATGTCGCAGACCCGTGGCGGTATCAGCGCCAAGCAGCTAGAGCGCGAGCTTGGCGTCACCTACAAAACGGCGTGGCGGATGTTCAAGCAGATTCGGGCTCTCCTCGAAGAGGACTCCGGACCTCTCCAGGGCGAAGTCGAAGTGGACGAGACTTAGCACGGCGGCAAGCGGTACTTCCCCGGTCGCGAAGGGCACACTGGCCAACAGCCGGGCTACAGCTCTCGCAAACAAGACGCCCATCGTCGGCGCCGTGGAACGGGGCGGGAAGGTCAAAGCGAAGGTCGCCAAGAACGTCCAAAAGACCACTCTGCTCCCCATTGCCAGCGAGCACATCATGCCCCACGCAACCGTCTTCACTGACGAGCACGCCGCGTACAACGGACTCGGAAAGCGCGGCTACCAGCACCACCGCATCAACCATTCCGCCCGCGTCTACGTCCGTGGCAACGTCCACACCACACCATCGAAGGGTTTTGGAGCCTGCTTAAGAACGGCATCCGGGGCGCTCACCACGCGGTCGGCGCTGCCTACCTCCAGAGCTACGTCAACGAGTACACCTTCCGCTACAACCATCGGAAGGACGAGGCCGGGATGTTTGAAGCCTTCCTCAGTCAGATTCGGAAGGCGGCTCCGGGAGCCGTTTCTTAGCCGCCTTGTCGAGCGAGGATTCAAACGCTTGGCGCGTCCCGACTGGAATCTCAAAGCCCGTGTGGGTGCGCTGGGTGGCACCCGCGACGGTAGCGCCGTCAGCCGTAAGCCGTCGCATCATGTCTCTCCTACCGAGCGCCATCACCTCGGCGCTCTCAGTCCGCAGCTGATCTGCTTTGCCTGTCAATTCGCTCTCGGCACGCCGCGCCACTTCCATCCCGGACACGATCTCGTTTTGCACAGCCGGGTCAGGCATCGGCACGAGCAAGGATCGGACGTGATCGATCAGTAGTTCAGTCTGGCCGGTTGACCCCGAAACGTGCCGGAGCATTTGGATCTGCCCGTACTCGCTTCGAAGGAACTCGGCAACAAACTGGACGTTCGCACCAGCCCGTAAACGACAAATGGTCACGTGGTTGTCCGCGATCGCGGGCTCATCGTATGGGTAGATTTCGACACGCCCGATCGTGCCTTCGCCCGTAGAAGTGATCAGGATGTCATTCCGCTGCAAGAGTGCCTTCGCGGACTCCGCGCGGGTTTGGTCCGAGTCGGGGGCATACTCCGAGTCCAGGTCGATGCCGTGCCCCGTAACATTGCGTACCTTCAGGATCGGTATGCCCTCGGCTGATTCCTCCGAGGGCTTGCGGCCGCGAAGGGGGTACGGGGCGGTGGAGAGATCGGCCAGCGTCGCCGGAGCAGGCATCGCGGCGATGGCTTCCATCGTCCGCCAATACTCGGGGTGGAAGTAGGTGTAACTGAATCGATCTCGGATCATGGGGGGCCGAACGACGTAGCTGAGCCGGTCGTAAAGCAGACTCGTCCTGTTCACCGAAGGTTCCAACCACAGCCGCTCATCATCGCTTGGCTTCGCGCGCACGAATCGCATAGTTCCATCGGTTAGCTGTTCCAGTTCGATCCCGTCCCAATCGCCTTCCTTGAAACGCTCGTACTGCTCGCGGATGGCGAGTAGATCGTTCTGAGGGATAGGCTTCCCGGATGGCGAAATGCCGATGTACTCGGCGCGGGCGAAGAAGATCGGCCCTTGCACGGCGGCAGGCTTCGCGTCAGGGTCTCTTTTGACGGCGAACAGAATGCTCGTACAGGCTGCCCCTTCGCTCATCTTGAAAGCGTCCTGTGGAAGCCGTATCACCGCCTGAATCACGCATTCGTCCATGATGTACTCACGGATGCGCCGGTCACCCTTGTTGGAAAGGATTCCCTCGGGAATCACCACCGCCAACCGTCCTCCAGGGCGAAGCAACCGGATCTGCCGTTCTAGCAAAAGGACTTCGCGCTTTTGGCTCTTCCCGATTCGGCCCAACTCGTAGGCCGCAAGAATGCGGGCCTCGCTGTCGTTCGCCCCGAATGGCGGATTCGTTAGGACGACATCAAACGCGCCCTCGTCAATCGTCGGGGCAGATGGGTAGAACCTCTTTCGTTCCTCGACTTTGCGCGAGACCTCTTCGAGGTCTAGGGCGTTCGCCTGGTAAACCCCTGCGTGGCCATCGCCATGCAGGATCATGTTCATCTTGCAGGTACGGGCCGCGCGCTGTTCCCAGTCAATGCCGACCAGGCACTCATTCGCGAGAGCGGTAAGTAGCCGCTCCTTTTCCCGATCGGAGAAGTCTGACGCACGGATGCGCTCGCTCACGGAGTCGTAAGCGCGAATGATGAATCCGCCCGAACCGCACGATGGATCGATGACGCGGTCGCCGATGGCCGGAGCGACCAAATCGACCATGAAAGTGACGACTTCGCGAGGGGTGAAGTACTGGCCAAGCCCCCCGCCTCGGTAGGTGGAAGACAGGAACTCTTCGAAGGCTACCCCCTTTACGTCAAGGTCGGTCTGTCCGAGGCTCTTGTCCTCGAGGATGGCAATGATCTTGTCGATGGCTTCGGGCGGCAGAGCGATGTCGCTTTCGGTGGCGTCATCTGAAAAGACTTCGCGGTAGCGGTCTGACGAAACGGTGTCTCTCCAGAGCGTTTGGATGATCTCGACGCCTTGCTTCCGCATGTCCTTCACGGCTGAGAGCGTGAAGCGATTGTGTTCGCGTCGCCCGTCAGCGATCTCTCGCTCTTCGTACATCTTGGCGAAGAGAACCTTCGACAACTCATCGAAGGCCTTGGTTGGGTCGTAACCCTTGAGGTTGCGGATGATGTCGTGACAGCGCCGCATGAGCCTCGATAGGTCGCGGGCGCTGTCGATTGCGAACAAGGTGCGCGTCGCCTGGTCAATGAGCGACTTGCGTTCGTTCTGAGTGAGCCGTCGCCGGTTCAAGTCAGAAAGCAGGTCGCCGAGCTGGGGCAGAGCCTTAATCTGCTGTTTGCTGACCGCGTCGAAAATCTGCCATGAGCTGTTGCAAAGTGCCGCATAGGGCGCAATGTCAGGTAACAGCCGGGCGTACGAGATTACCTGTTCCCGGTCGCCCTCGGTCAGATATTCGCGGGGGTTTTTCCCGTCAATGACGATGACGGGAGTGCCATTTACGAAGACCACCACATCGGCAAAGATCGTCTTGATCTCGCGGCCCTGCTGAACCTTGATAGGGTGGTTGTACCGGATGACTACGTTACTTCGCTTTTTGCCCTCGTCGTATCCGAGGGCTGCGAGGTCGGGAACCACCACCTTCGTGAGCACGTCCTGCTCGGAGTACAGTTCCACGACCCGAACGATAGCCCGGCCATCCTCTGCGGGTTACATGTGTCAAGGGGATAGACCCCGGCTCAGGGGGCTGAGGGACGGGATGATCTTCGAGTGTGTCACGCGGCGAGGGCGTTGAACCTGGCCTGTGTCTTGCGGTGCAGCGGCTTCGATTCCTCGGCGTCGCGGAGCACGTCGGTGGCATAGAGCGCCTCCATATCGTACTCGTGGAGCCGCGCGGCGACGGGCACTTCGAACATCTGGCGGCCATCGCTCACCGCGATGGTGCCCGGCACGCGCTGCAGGTAGATGAACGAGTCCTCGCGCTTGCATTCGTTGAGCATCACGCAGAAGCGGTGGCCGCCGAGGTGCGCGATGAAGTCGGACGTGCGGGTGAAGCGCTTGAGGACATCGGCGAGGCCGCGGACGGCGCGGTCGGCGAACTCATCGCCGCGGCGTTCGCGGACCTCATCGATGGTATCGAGGGAGAGGATGACGAGGACGAAGGGCACCTCGATGGTGCGGGCGCGGGGCATCTCGCGGCGCAACTCCGAAAGAAGATAGTTGCGGTTGGGCAGCCCTTCGAGGTCGCTGATGTAGGCGGAGCCGTGGAGGCGGCTCATGGCGCGGCGCCAGCGGCGGTGGCCCATGTAGCGAAGGAGCAGGAGCTGGGCGTTCACGGCGAAGAACAGCAGCGTGAAGGCGGCGACCGCAAAGATGTTCGAAAAGGTGGGGTCGCCGGCCACGCGGGCACCCTGGATGAGGATGAGCGCGGCCCAGAGGCCCATGATCGCGAGGCGCACCAAAAGCTTCTTGCGATTTGGCGGCGGCGCCGCGTCGCCCGGATCGGTTTGAACCTGTGCGTCCATGTCTTACTCCCCTGCAAAGAGAATCGGCATGCGGGCGGGCGCCAATCAGGCCACGTTGCGTACGATTTCGGGGCCATCGTCGCCGGCGGCCTTCTCGCCGGTGTGGTACCAGCGGGGCGCGCGGGCGGTGACGTGGAGGAGGAAGGCGCGCGCCTTCTCCTCGATAGTGACCATGCCGCCATGCACCTTGCGGATGGCATCCTCCGCGCGCGGGGGCAGGGCTTCGATAGCCTTGCGGGAGGCGTCGGCGGTGTAATCGAAGCCGCAGGCGAGGCCTTCGCGGTTGCAGGCCAGGTTCGCGACAGCGACGACGTCGTCCAGCGTCTCGATGGTGCTGACCGGTTTCGTGGGATGATGCGAGCGGACGGCGCTGGCCAGCTGGTCGGGGAACTTCCAGCGCTCGGCGAGGCGGCCGCCGACCTGCTGGTGCGTGACGCCAAAGACGGCGTATTCGGCGTCGCGGTAGCGCATGCCCTCGTGCTGCACGAGGTCCAGGACTTCGGCGAAGCGTTCGGGTTCGGTGAGCATCATCGCGAGCTTGCCAACGTCGTGGATGACGCCAGCCGTGAACGCGTCTTCGGGGCGGGCGGCGCGGGTTTCGCGGGCGATGGTCTCGGCGACGAGGCCAACGCAAACGCTGTGCGCCCAGAAGAGGTCCCTCTGAAAGCCGCCACCGTCCGGGACGCTCATCGCATCGATAATGCCGGACGTGATGGCGACGGAGCGCACCGTGCGCATGCCGAGCAGGATGACGGCTTCGCGTACGTTGCTAATGCGGCGCGCGTAGCCGTAGTACGCGGAGTTCGAAAGGCGCAGCAGCCGCGCGGTGAGCGCCTGGTCGGAGCTGAGCACGGTGGCGAGGTCCATTGCCGCCGAGCGCTCGTCCTCGGCAAGTTGGATGGCCTTTGCCGCGACAGCGCGCAGCGGCGTCACTTCCTGAGTACGGTTGACGATCGAGCGGAGGCGGTTGCGTGCCTCGAAGTTGACGGGCAGGTCGTCACTCATGCGGCGCTCTTTTCCTGCAGCGCGTCGTCCGCGACGACCATGTTGCGGCCGTGGCGCTTCGCGAGCAGCAGCCGGTCGTCGGCGACGCGGATCGCCTCCTGGAGGCTGTCGGCGCACGTAGGGACGGCGGCTACACCGGCGGAGATGGTGACGTTGATGTGGACTTCGTTGCCGACCTGCACGCGGGCATCGCCGATGGCGACGCGGACGCGTTCGGCGAACGCGGCGACGGATTCGAGGTCGGCATCGGGGAGGAAGGAGATGAACTCCTCGCCACCGAAACGGCCGATGATGTCGTCCTGGCGGGCGGCGCTTTTGAGCACGTCGGCCAGCGATGCGAGCACCTCGTCGCCGACGAGGTGGCCGTAGGAGTCGTTCACGCTCTTGAAGTGGTCCAGGTCGAACAGCGCGACGCCGAAGGGCGCGCCATTGAGGCCGCTGGCCAGCAGTGCGGCTTCGGCGGCTTCGATGGCGCTGCCGCGATAGAGCATCCCCGTCAGCTGGTCGTGCTGGGCGACGTGGTTGAGCGTACGCACGAGGTCGTTCAGACGGCGGTTGTTGTCGCGCAGGGCGCTTTCGATCGCGCGCATCTTGCTGTGGTCGCGGATGTAGATGACGGAGCCCGTCTCGCTGCCGTAACGGTCCCGGATGAGGGCGGCGGAAAAGGCGGCGATGAAGGGCGGGCCGTCCTTGCGCGCGGCGAGCACTTCGAGGTTTACGACGCGCGAGTCGCGTTCGAGCTGGCTGCGAAAGTGGCCGTAGCCATCGGGCGTGGCGAACAGCCGGCGGACGGATTGGCGCATGACTTCGATGGGGGAAAACCCGAACATCAGCTCGCTGGAGCCGGTGTACAGCAGCACGTCATCGGCGCGGTCGGTAGCGATCACGCCGTCGGGGCAGGCGAACAGCATCAACTGCAGCGAGTCCGCATCGGATAGCAGCGCGATGAAGTCCGGTGTGCCGGCCAAAGTCACGTCCCTGCGTGCTGGATACGCTAGATATCGGGAGAGAAGGACGCGCCGTGAAGTGGACAAATGAGGGGAATGGGAAGCTCGCATGCGAGAGAACACCGTCCCGGATGGGACTGGAAGTTCGGGGACGGCGGCGGCGAGCGTTAGGCTGTTCCCTGATTCGCTGATGAGGCCGCGCGAGGCATACTGCTGTGCGGCGGGGTTTCGAGGTTGGAGATGACTCGAAGCCACCAGGTTCACCCACCCTGCCCGCTCTGCGGCCGCGTGACGCGCGTCCATAGCCGGCTGGTCGTCCGGGATATCGAGTGTCCAGGACGGTCCGAGCCGAGCTCGTTCGTGACGGTCATTTGCCGCGATTGCGCATTCGCGATGGCGCTTCGCTCGCAGGCTGTGACGGCGTTGTCGTAGGCACACGGCAGTTCCGTTACAGAGCATGCGCGGCGCCGGAATGCCGCGGTACAAGCGATAGGCCGCCCGCGTACAATTCGGGAGAAGTACGCCGGGGGGCGGTCATGCAGAATGTCCTCGCGATGATCCTGGCGGGCGGCCAGGGGGATCGGCTCTCGATCCTGTCGGAGCAGCGCGCCAAGCCGGCCGTCGTGTTCGGGGGCCACTACCGGATCATCGATTTCGCGCTCAGCAATTGCGCGAACAGCGGCATCAGCAAGGTGGCGGTACTGACGCAGTACCGGCCCCGCTCACTGGTGAACCACATCGGGGCCGGCCGCCCATGGGGCTTCGATACGCTGGAGGGGGGGATCCAGATATTGCAGCCGTATCTCGGCCGGGCGGACATGGACTGGTACCAGGGCACCGCCGACGCGGTCTACCAGAACCTCTACGTGATCGAGGAATCGCGGGCCCGCGAGGTCGTCATCCTCGCCGGCGACCACATCTACCTGACTTCCTACCGGAACATGGTGGCATACCACCGCAGCCAGGGCGCGGACGCGACGGTGGCCGTGTATTCGGTGCCGCGCGAGGAGGCGCACCGCTTCGGCGTGCTGGACCTCGATGGCGGCGGCCGCATCATCGATTGGCAGGAGAAGCCGGCACACCCGCGGTCGCCGTGGGTTTCGATGGGCGTGTACTGCTTCAACAAAGACGTGCTCGTCGAGCAGCTGCAGGCGGATGCGGACGACGGCGACGCGAGCAAGCACGACTTCGGCCGCAACATCATTCCGCGGATGTACCAGACGCACCGCGTGTTCGGGTACCAGTACCAGGACTACTGGCGGGACGTGGGCACGGTGGAATCGTACTGGGAGGCGAACATGGACCTGCTGAAGCCCAACGCTCCGCTGCGGCTCGATGACCCGGACGTCCGCCTGCGGACCGCCGGCGCGAGCCTGCCACCGGCGAAGTTCGGGCCGAACGCCTCGGTGTGCAACACGATCGTGTCGCCGGCTGCGCACATATCGGGCAGGGTGACGCGGTCGGTGATCTCGCCGGGCGTCGTCATCGAGGAAGGGGCGGAGGTGCGGGACTCGGTCATCCAGCATCGCTGCCTGATCCAGGCGGGCGCGGTGATCGACCGCTGCATCATCGACAAGGAAGTCACGGTGGGGCGCGGGGCAATGGTTGGCGAAGGAAACGCGAACATCCCCAACTTCGAGCGCCCGGACATCGTGAACGCGGGCATCAGTATCGTGGGCAAGCGGGGGACGATCCCATCGGGGCTGCGCATCGGCCGGAACGTTGTCATCGGGCCGGGGGTGCACGATGAGCTGATGGAGCGGGGACACCTCGAAAGCGGCGCCTCAATCCACCCCACGACCATGCCGCTGCACCTGTTCGTGTAACCGGATGGTGGTGTATTCGCTGGAGGAAGCGCGCCTGCTGCTGCCGCGGGTAGTCCCGGTGCTGGAGGCTATCCGCGACCTGATCGCCGAGCTGAAAGCGCTGAGCGCGGCCACGGCCATCGAACGGCGGGGCGCCACGGCCGATGGGTCACGCACCGAAGACCCCTGGGCCGACGCGGGCGAGGACCACGCGCGGACGCTGAATCGCCGCCTGACGGCGGCCGCCCAGCAGCTGGACGAGTGGGGCGTGGAGCTGAAAGACCCCGAGACCGGCCTCGTGGATTTCTACCACGAGCGCGACGGCACGCTCGTGTACCTGTGTTACCGGCTCGGCGAGCGGGACATCGAGTACTGGCACACCCTCGAGGGCGGGTTCGCGGCGCGCCAGCGTATCGAGTGCTGAGTTCTGGGTGCTGAGTCCTGAGTGACGGCCTGGCGCTACGGCGTGGGCCGGCCGCGTCCGTCGCCGAAGGGCTCATCGCGCCAGGCGATGGGGGACTGCGGCGGGGCCGAGGCCCGGTCAGTGACAACGCTCAGTCGAGGGTGTGGTCGTCGAGCGAAGCGGCAGCGCCTGCGGCCCTCGGGCCGGTGCGCTTCGCCGGGATCTCGCGGGCAACCTCGCGGATGACATCGAGGACGCCGTTCTGGACGGCGTCGCGGGCGGCGCGGACGGCGCTGAAGATCGCCCGTGCGTTCGAGCGCCCGTGGGCGATGACGGTGACGCCATCGACGCCAAGCAACTGCGCCCCGCCGTACTCGGCGTAATCGAGCCGGCGCTTCACCTTACGCAACTCGGAATACAGCACGAGTCCGGCAGCGCGGTTCCAGGGGGTCAGCTCGACTGCGCGCCGCACTTCGTTGAAGAACAGGTCGGCGATGCCTTCGACGGTCTTGATGACGACGTTGCCGGTGAAGCCGTCCATTACGACGACTTCGCACATGCCGCTGCTGAGGTCTTTGCCTTCGACATTGCCGACGAAGTTGAGGCGGCCGGCGCGAAGCGCCTTGTTGACTTCGATCACGAGCTGGCTGCCCTTCGAGTCCTCCTCACCGATGGAGAGCAGCGCAACGCGTGGGCGGGCGATGGCGAACATGCGCTCCATGTAGGCGGCCCCCATGTAGGCAAACTGGGTCAGGTGGATGGGGCGGCAATCGGCGTTGGCGCCGACATCGAGGAAGATGGTGAGGCCGTCGTTCGCGGCCGGGAAAACGGTCGCGAGCGCCGGGCGGCCGATGCCCTTCACGCGCCCGAGCGTGAGGAGCGCCGCGGCCATGGTTGCGCCCGTGTTACCGGCGGTGACGAACGCATCGGCCTGCCCGGCTTTGACCATCCGCAGCCCAACGTTGATAGAGGCGTTGGGCTTGGCGCGCACGGCCTCGGTGGGATGTTCCTCCATCTCGATCACGTCGCGCGCATCGACGATGCGGAGGCCCGGTACATCGGTGGTGCCTTCAAGCTCGCGGCGGATGGCCTCGGCCTGGCCCACGAGGATCAATTCGATGCCGAGGCCGCCGACGGCCATGAGCGCGCCCGCGACGATCTCCCCGGGCGCGCGGTCGCCACCCATCGCATCGAGCACCACGCGCGTCGTCATCCGCGCAGCCTCCGGGCAGTGATGATCATGCGCTCGCTGTCGTTAGTCAGGGGGCCGATGTCGTAGTCGCCGTAGACATCGGCGACGGCGAGGCCCGCCAGGCGCAGCAGGTACTCGGCCTCGAAGCGGTAGACGTAGCGCAGGTGGTGCTCGCTCGTGCGGCGGCGCACGACGGCATCGGCGGCGACCCATTCGTAGATGACGCGCAGCCAGCGCGACTGGGCGCCGAGGTCGTCTTCGTGGACGTGCCAGGCATCGAAGGCGTCGCCGTCTTCGCCGGCGCCGCTGAAGACGAGCTGGGGCTGGCCGTTCGTGGCCGGGTCCAGCGCCATCGCAGGCCCCGGGAGGTCCAGCGCGAGGAGGCCGTTGAAGGTCATGCAGGCGGCGAGGGCGCGCAGCGTTGCGAGCTGCTGCTCGCCATCACCGCAGTAGAGGAACACGTCAGCGGGGATCAAAACGAAGCCGTAATGGTCGGGTTCGAGGGCTACCTGGTCGGCCGTGCCCTGGAAGAAGGCGACATCGGCGCCACGCTGTTCGGCGCGGCCACGGGCCCGCGCGAGCATCGCGGGCGAAGGGTCGATCGCGGAGACGGTCGCGCCGGCGAGCGCCAGTGCGACGCTTATCCGGCCCGTGCCGGTGCCGACTTCGAGCACCGGGCGGTCGGTGCGGGCGGCGAACGCCTGCCAGAGCCCGATATCCGCCTCGCGGTCCGCGTGAATGCGGTCGTAGAACTCGGCGTCGGTGGCGTATCCATCGGCCATTCGAAGGATGGTAGGGAGGGCGGCGGCGGCGGGCAAACGGGGGGCCGCGGGCGGGTCAGGCGCCGGCGGCGAGCGCGGCGATGTCCTCGGAGCCGTAGGGCTTCGGCAGCACCCGGATTTTGCGGCGCTCCACCAGGTCGATGACGCCGGGATCCGTAGTCGCGCCGGTGACGAGCACGGTACGCTCGATGAGCTGGGGCGCGGTGTGTTCAAAGGCGGCGAGCACGTCGTTCGCGGTTTCGCCCGAGAGCCGGTAATCGCAGAGCACGACATCGAAATCGCCGGTAGCGGCAGCTTCGGCTGCGCCGCGGCTCCCCGTCGAGGTGACGCATTCATGGCCCATGCTGGTGATCAGGCGGCGGCAGACGTTGCGCACGCTCGCGTCGTCATCGACGACGAGGAAGCGCATGGCCCGTGGGGCAGCGAGCTCGGGTGGCTGTGCCGCCGGCTCCGCGCGCAACGGTATGCGGACGGTGAACCTCGCGCCATCGCCCGGGTGGGCCTCCACTTCGATTCGGCCGTTGTGCGACGCGACCATCGAGTACGAGAGGCTCAGGCCGAGGCCGGTGCCGCCCTGGGTGGTGTAGAAGGGTTCGAAGATGCGCGTCTGGGTCTGGGCGTCCATGCCGCGGCCGTTGTCGGCGACGGTGATGGTCGCCTCGTCGGCGGTGGTGGTCGCGGAAAGGGCGATCGCGGGGCGTTCGCGGCCGGCCACGGCGATCTCGGCGTTCGAGACAAGATTCAGGAGCACCTGGGTCAGTTGCTGGCCGTTTGCCCACACGCTCTCTTTGACGCCGGAGCAATCGATGGAGACGGCGATACCGCTCGCGGCCCAGGCGGCGCGGCGAAGGCGCTCGGCGTGGTGGAGGATCTCCCGCAGGTCCACGTCGCCGCGCTCGATGACGCCGGGGCGGGCCATGAACAACAGGTCGCGGACGACGTTGCGGGCGCGTAGCGCCTCCTTCTGGATGATGCCGAGCTCTTCGGCGACGGCCGGCCCGGCGGCGGAGTTCGCAATAACCTCGGCGAACCCGAGGATCGCCGTGAGCGGATTGTTCAGCTCATGGGCGACGCCGCCGATGAGCTCGCCGAGCGCCGCGAGCTTGCCCGCCTGCTCCATCTGTGCGCGGTGCGCCAGGGTTTCGGCTTCGCGTTCGACCTCCGAGGTGACATCGTTCGCGACGAAGAGCATGCGCAGGGGAGCGCGGTCGAGCGGCCTCATCTCCCATTCATACCAGCGACGACCGTCATCACGGTCCATCGATGAGCGGCCGCTAGAAACCTCACGACCTTCGAGCGCGGCGACGAACGGGCCGCGAAGCTCCGGTGGGAGCGCCGCCATCCGGTCGGCGACGGGCATACCCGTTGGGTTGAGGCGGCGGCCAAGTGCCCGCCCGGCAGGGTTCGCGTACGAAATCTCCAGTTGGCCCGGCTGGGAAGGGTGGTCGGCGATCAGGACGACTGCTTCGCTGAGCGATTCAAGGGTGACGCGGTAGAGCGAGCGCTCGTGCTCGAGTTCCTCCTGGTGGCGGCGTTCCTCCGCTTCGCGGCGGCGGCGCACGGTCACATCGGTCGCGACAATGAGCAAGCGATAGAGCGGGTGGTCGAGCGGGATGGCTTCGACATCGAACCACTCTTCGCCGCCCGGGACGCCGATCGGGGTCAGGCAGCGGGACCGGAGGCCACCATCGAGCGCCGCGCGCAGCGCCTGGCGGGTCTCGGGTCCGAGCCGCGGCATCAGCTCCGCGAGCGTGCGGCCCTTGGTGCGCACGGAGTCGATGAGGCGGCGGCCGGCGGGGTTCGCGAACACGGCGCGAAGGTCGTGGTCGATGAGGAGCACGGCATCGGAGAGGGAATCGAGGGCGAGGTTGTAGAGCGCGCGTTCGCGTGCGGTCTTCGCGGCTTCGCGCGAGGCCGCCATCGCCGGGCCGAGGACCTGGGCGATGACGCTGAAAAACCGGAGGTCGCGCGCGCTGAAGGTGTAACGGTCGTGGCTCATGGCCATCAGCAGGAGGCCGACATCCCGCCCGGCGGCACGCGAGGCAGTAAGCGCGCAATCGTAGAGCGCGAAGTGGCTGACGGGGTTGTCCGGCGCGGCTTTTTCGTTCGGGAAGGGGCCGCGCACCTGGCCGGCCGCGAGGGCTTCGCGGGTGTAGCGATCGAACGGCTGCCGGTAGTCGGTGTTGGTCCGGGGGTTGGGGTAGACGGTCGTTTCGCCTTCTATGAACCCGTAGCCCACCACAATGCCCGGGAAGCGGCCCTGGAGGTGACGGTTCATGAACGCGACCAGGCGCGTTGGCTCCGGCTCCGCCGCCGCGGTGGCGGTGAGTTCGGCGAGGATGCGGTGCTCGTCCGCTTCGTCGTTGGTGCGGCGGATCCGCAGGAGGGTTGCGGCCGCACGGGCGAGCAGCGCCGCGATCACTTCGACCAGCGCCTTGTCGCGGGCGCTGAATCGTGTGTTGGTCCGCCGGCCAACCATGAGGACGCCGATGCTGGTTGGCCCGTCCATCAGCAGGGCACTAATGCCGCGGACCAGACCCTCGGTGATAGGGATCGTCTCGTGCCCCTGCTGCCTGTCCGACCGGAATTCGGCAATGGTTCCGCCGCCGTCGCGAATGCGCGCCATCCCGCTTTCGGCGAGGCTGATGCGCTCGCGGCCGCCGCAGAGGCGGATCGATTCGGCGCCGACAACCTCGAGGTCGCCGTCGCCATCGCCGGCGGCGAGGCAGACCACATCAACATCGGCGGCCTGCCGCACGAGGTCGGCGATGCGGTCGAAGCCTGCGGCGAGCGGTTCGCCGGCGTTGACGATAAGGGCAAGCTCATTGAGGAGGCGGTGGCCGGTGGCTTCGCGCTCGGCATCACGGCGCCGGCGCTCGGCGGCGATCGCCTGAGCTATCAGCGTGGCCACCACTTCGAGGAAGGCCACGTCGTCCGCGCTGAAGGGGACATCGGTGTAACGGGTGACGTGGACCATCCCGAACGTCTGACCGGCGTGCCGCAGCAGCACGACGGCGCCGCGCTTCACGCCGCGTGCGCGGAGTTCTTCGTCGAAGGGCGTCCTTGGCACTTCGGGGAGGGTGTAGGGGACGACGAGCTCGGGTGACGCGAGGACGGCCTCGATGCCGGCTTCTTCGAAGGTAATGGTGCTGCCCGGTTCCCCCTCGCCGGCACCTGGTTTCACCCGCACGAGGCGCCGGCCCTCGGCGTCGAGTATCACGAAGCCGACGCGATCGAACGCGATGGCGCCCGCGAGGAGGTCGGAGACGCGGTCGAACAGCGTCTCGATCGGCTCTCCGGCGTTCACGAGGATGGAGAGCTCGTTGAGCAGGCGGTTGCGGGCGGCTTCGGCATGTGCCCGCGCCAGCCGCTCGCGGCTCTCGACCGCCTGTGCGAGGAGCATGCCGACCACTTTCAGAAATTCACACTCCGCCGGGGCGAAATGGTCTTCGGCGAAGCGCCCGAGGGTCAGCAATCCATGGACTTTTCCGTCCTTCAGCAGCGTCGCGCCGGCCATCCGTTTCAAGCCCGCGGCGTTGAAAGCATTCGGCCCGCTTCCATCGATGCTCGAAGGGCGGTACTGCTGGATAAGGTGACGGTATTGCGTGAGGGGTTCGAGGTGGTCGGGCCGGAGGACGGAGACGGGTGGCCGGGCGGGAAGAGCGGGCTCGGCGAACACGACATCGAAGTGGCCGTAGGTGGCGGTGGCGACGATGAGTTCGATGTAGTCGAACGGGATGGCGCGGGCCAGGAGGCCAGGCAGTTGCGTACAGAGCGATTCGAGCGGCTCGCCCCCCGAGAGCAGGACAGCCACCTCGGTAAGCAACCTGCCGCGGGCAGCCGCGAGTTCTTCGTCCCCTGTAGCCGGGGCCGGCATCGCCTCATGGGCACGCTTCGGGTTCGGCGCTCTGGTCATGGCTCTCGTAGTCAGAGTTTCGTCCGGTCCGGGGGCGGGCCCATGAGGGAATCCCCCTAATGCGGGGGCGGCATGCCGCGATATCCCTGTACGTTCGCGAATTTGAGCCGATATGGCGGCCGGGCGGCACTTACGTGGGCGATGGCCCGCCAATGGCGATCGGCATGCCGAGCGCGGCCATCCCGAGCGTCTGCCGGAGCTGGTCCGTCTTCCAGGCCATCACGTTGCAGCCCACCATGTCGCGGAAGATGCGCTCCAGCGGCCGCGAGCGGACGTAGGCGTGGGCGCCGCAGACGCGCATCGCGCCAGCCGAGACCTCTTCGCTCATGCGGCGCAGGTGGTAGACGACGCGGACCATCGCGCGGTTGAACTCCTGGGTCGAAGCGAACGGGGTGCCGAGGCGGCGGACCATGTCGTAGAGGACGATGCGGCCGGTTTCGAGCCAGTGGTCCATCTCGCCGATGCCGACCTGCGCCCATGGCTCGGCGCCGCGATAACCGACCTGGCCGAAAAGGGTGGTATCGCCGGCTGCCAGGCCATGGCGCTTGCCGACATAGTCAACCGTGAAGTCGAACGCGGCTTGCGCGAGGCCGAGCCAGATGGCGCAGATGCCGAGGGCGCCGCGCGCACGCTGCTGGGCAAGCACGGGGTTCGCGGCCGCCGCCTCGATGATGACACGAATCATCGCCATGGGCGCCACCAGCGCCTCGCCCTTCGGTACCGACACGTCCTCGAAGGCGAGGTCGTGGCTGGCGGTCGCGCGGAAGCCCATAGCGTCCCAGTTCCCGAGGATGCGGATGCCAGGTGAATCGATGGCGGGCATCATCATCGCGATGTCCGGTTCGGCGCCCTCGCCGCGCGCGACCGTGCCGACGGCCATCACATACTTCGCGCCCTCGCTCATCGAGGCGAAGCCAACGCGGCCGTTAACCTTGAGGACATCGCCGTCTTCGATGGCGCGCAGCCCGCTCGCGCGGTTGTCGAGCTCGCCCGAGGGGATGGAGACGGGTCCGCAGAGCAGGGCAGCGTTCTTGCCGACGTCCTGGAGCACCGCGTCGCGGCGGGGGAAGGGCGGCAGGCCGAGCAGCGCCTCCGCGGCGAACAGGTGCATGTTCAGCGCGACGGCGGTGGAGCCATCGCCGTAAGCCACTTCCTCGACGACACGGATGTGCGTTTCGGGGGTGACGCCGAGGCCACCCAGGTCCGCGCCGAGGCCCATCGCGGGGATGCGGAGCGCACGCAGCTCGCCGATGTTCTCGGCGACGAACGTGCCCTCGAGGTCGTGTTCGCGGGCACGCGCCGCGAACTTGCCACGGGCGAGTTCGCGCACGGCCGCGATGAGGTCGGATTCTGACTGCTCCAAGATGACTCTCCCCCGGGCTTGCCCGGATTGAGAAGCCTATCACAAGCGATGGACCACCCGGTAACCCGCCGAAGGCGGAAACCGGGCCGGCTCGGTCGGTTCTAGCGATGGCTTGTTTACGCCGCTGCTGGCGAACAGCGGTGCGCGGCTGCCGCTCGCGGGGCGGTGAGCTAACGCGGGCCCGGTGCGCCGGCAGGCGCGCCAGCAGCACGCCAGGTTACCACCCGGGTTGGCGTGATGGCGATGAGTGGGAGGCCTTCGAGCGCCATCGCGCGGTACTGAGGATAGCGGGCACGAAGCGCGACAAGCGCGGCCGGCCAGGAATCGCCACGCGCGAGCACGCGGGCTTCACCCTCGACGCGCACCCACGCGAGGCGCGTCCAGTCAGCGTCGTCGTAGTGGTCGAAGAGCAGGGTCACGCGCGGGTCGCGGGCGATGTTGCGGACGCGGGCCAGCTCCCCGGGGCGCTTCGGCTTCTCATCGACGACGATGGCGAACTGGCCATCGAGATGGGCAAAGCAGACGGGCACGAGGTGGGGGCGGCCGTCGCGCGCGAGCGTCCCCAGGTGCGCGATACGGCACGACTCGACCAGGTGCAGCTGCCACGCGTCGAACACCCCGGCATTCTACCGGCCAGCCACCGATTCTCTATCGCGGGGGGCGACGATTCGCCATATGCTGCCGGGCTGGGGCCGCGGGCGGCGGCGTTGTTACGCTGCTTTCACTTCGCGTCCGCGAATAGTTCGCTACAGTAGTACCGATGGCACGGACGGTGGTCGCCGCTGATCTCGGGGGGACCCACGTCCGGGCCGCGCTTGTCGAGGAGAACGGGCGGATCACGGGCCGCCGGGACATCCGCACCCCCGCGACGGCGGAATCGCACGTCATCCTCGGGGAGATCGCGGCGTTGCTGAAGGCGGTCGCCTCTTCGGCGGCGGACGCGCCGGTGGGCGCCTGCCTCGCCTCGCCGGGCCTGATCAGCGCCGATGAGGGCAAGGTCATCATCGCACCGAACATTGCCGGCTTTCGCAACCTCGTGCTGACCGTGCCACTGGCGTCGCAGCTGGGCATCCCGGTGGCGATCGAAAACGACGCAAGCGCCGCGGCGCTGGGCGAATGGCGGTTCGGTGCCGGCCAGGGCTGCCGCCACCTGCTGCACGCGACCATCGGGACGGGCATCGGCGGCGGGCTCGTCATCGATGGGCGGCTCTACCGGGGCGCGAAAGGCTTCGCAGGGGAGATTGGCCACACGATTATCGACCCCGGTGGCCCACGCTGCGCCTGCGGTTCGCGCGGCTGCCTGGAGGCGATGGTGAGCGGCGTGGCCTTCGCGGCGCGGGCCAGGCGGCTGCTCGCGAAGAGCGCGTCGCCGGTGCTGAAAGAAATCGTGGGCTACCGCGAGCCCACAAGCGCGGACCTGTTCCTGGCGGCGAAGGCCGGCGACCGTGCCTGCGAGGCGGAGATCCGCCATGGGGGACACCTGCTAGGCCTCGGGCTCGGGAGCCTCGTAAACGTGCTCAACCCCGATGCCGTGACGCTCAGCGGCGGGATGCTGGTGATGGGCGAGATGTTCCTGGCGCCCATGCGCGAGGCGATGTTCTCCATCGCCTATGGGCCGGCCTCGGGCACATCGTTGCGGCTGAGCGCGCTGGGCGACGACGCAGGGCTGCTGGGGGCAGCGGCGGTCGCCTTCGAGCGCGCGACGGAATAGAGGCGTGTCGGCGGGTCGGCGGGTCGGCGGGTCGGCGTGTCGGCGTGTCGGCGTGTCGGCGTGTCGGCGTGTCGGCGTGTCGGCGTGTCGGCGTGAGGTGGTAACGCACCCGTCCCCATCAGGCACGCGGCTCCCACGCCATTACGCCCCTACGCCGTTGCGTCCCTACGCCGCTACGTGCCCTGGGGCTGGTCGGGCGGCGGCCCATACTCACGGGTCACCGTGCGCTCGACATCGTGGTACCGGGTGGGGGCGTCGCGCTCGATGATCGTGCGCGGCGATTCGCGGTAGACGATGTCCGGCGCGGACTCGATGTAGGTCGAGCGGCCGCCCCAGTGCCCCGGCCACCACGCGGCAAAGCTGCTCCAGAAGAGCAACGAGAGCACCGCACCAAGGACGCCAACGATCATCAAGATCCATCCGATGGCCTGGATATCAATGCCCACGACCCTGTAATCGACCGCGAACGCGAGGATGGCGCCAACGGCGACCATGAAAATGCTGAATCCGATTCCCATAGCGTGTCCCTCCTTAGGACCTCTTCGAACGCTACCCCGCGGATGCAGACCTCACGGTCGCGAACACGCCCAGCGCGTTGCGGATTACTCACGAATCGCTTTGGTTTCGACCCCGTTCAGGACGCCAGGCGGTAGACGCGCGTGGCGGTGTCGTGGAACAGCGCGGCTTTATCTGCTTCGGAGAAGCCGGCGGCGATGCGCTTGAAGGTGTTCCAGAGCACCGCGTACGAGCAGCTGGCCTTATCCACCGGGAAGTTGCTTTCGAACATGCAACGTTGCGGGCCGAAGCGTTCGATCGTGTGGAGGTAGTAACGGCCGGTGGCCTCGGCGAGCTCCGCCGAGGTGGGCGGTTTCGGACGTTCGTGCCAGCCGAAGCCGTTGATCGGCATATTGATCCCGCCAATTTTGACGACCACGTTCGGGCAACCGGCGAGGTCATCGATGTTGCGCTTCCACGTGGCGAACACCTCGTCGGCGTGGCCGGCGTAGGGGCCGATGCCGAGAGGCCCACCGAAGTGATCGAGGACGATCGGGACATCGGGGAAGGCTCGCGCGAGGGCCGTCAGTTCCGGGATTTGCTCGTGGTAGCACCAGGCGTCGAAGGAGAAGCCCATGCGGCCGAGATGGGAGAAACCCGTGCGGAAGGCAGCATCGGCGAGCAGGCCGGGCGGCGGGTTGGTGTGGGAGTTACGGACATCGGGACTGGCGTGCCAGCCGGAGGCGTGGCGGATGCCGCGGAAGCGTGGGCTGGCAGCTGCGTGCGCTTCGAGGACAGGCACCACATCATCGCCGAGCGTGAGGTCGGCGAAGCTGACGATGCCGGCGCAGGCGCGGGTGGCGCCGTGGCGGCCGCTTGCGCTCTCCTTCGCGACGGCCTCGACGAAATCCGTTTCGCCGACCGGCCGCATCGCTTCCGGGCCATCGGCGCGGTAGCCGGACATGCATTCCACGAACACGGTGCTGACGACGTTGTGGCCGCTACCGGTGTCGGCGAGCAGCTCATCGAGCATGTACGTGCTGCCTCCGCGGTCCCAGAGGTGGTGGTGTGGGTCACAGATGGGTCGCGCGGGCTCGATGATGTCCTCGGTAACCTGGGCGAGCCACTCCTCTGTATCGGGCATGGGGCACCTCCTCGGGCGGCACAATACCGGGCCGGGCGCGCGGCTGCGACCACGGGGCGTAGGATGGCGCTATCAACAGCCCGGAGCCTCCTATGTCGGATTGCCTTATCGACAAGCGCGATGACGGTGTCGCACTCATCACCCTGAACCGGCCCGAGCGACTGAACTCCATGGGTGGCGACATGATGCCGCTGCTCGCCGAGTACCTGGCCGATTGCGAACGCGATGCGGCCGTGCGCTGTGTCGCGCTCACGGGCGCCGGGCGCGCCTTCTGCGCCGGCGGCGATGTCACGAACATGCAGCGCCGCAACGAAGGCAAGACCGCGGACGCTGGCCCGCCGGAGAACCCGGTGGCCGCGCTCGAGGCGCAGGTTCGGGGATTGCGGCACAACCAGACGGCCGTGAGCCACAAGCTGCATACCATGGGCAAGCCGACGGTCGCAATCGTGAACGGCCATGCGGTGGGCGCGGGCATGAGCATGGCGCTCGCGTGTGACGTCCGTATTTGCGGCGACAAGGCGAAGTTCGGGACGGCGTTCCGCAACGTCGGCCTGAGCGGGGACTACGGCGGGAGCTACTACCTGCAACGCCTCGTCGGGAACGGGCTGGCGCGCGAGCTGTATTTCACCGCGGAGATCTTCGATGCGGCGCGCGCGCTCGAGCTGCACATCGCGAACCGCGTGGTGCCGCAGGACGACCTGATGGAGGAAGCGTTGACCTTCTGCGCGAAGCTCGCCGCCGGGCCGACCGCGACCTACCGGCGGATGAAGGAGAACCTGAACCTCGCCGAGACATCGACCTTGCAGCAGCTGCTCGACCAGGAGGCGATGAACATGCGCCTCAGCGGGCTCAGCCGCGACAGCAAGGAGGCGGTGCTCGCGTTCGTGGAGAAGCGGGAGCCGCGGTTCGTGGGGGAGTGAGGCGGCGGCCGGGCTGAGGGACTGAGGGACTGAGGGACTGAGGCGCGTTTAGCCCACGTGCGCGACAGGAGATGTCGCGGGAGAAGGCGAGACTGCGCGGCGCGGGGAGTGGACATGACCGGCGGCGGCGTGAGCGGCGCCGCCGCCCCGGCAGAATACGCGGCCGAAGGACGGCTCCCGATGGCGACATGGCAAGAGTTCGAAGCGGCAGCGCCCGAGATGGCGACGGCCGGGCGCGCGCTCATTTACCGCGTGGGGATCGGGCTGGGCTACCTCGCGACCGTGCGCGCGGATGGCGGCCCGCGGCTCCACCCGTTCTGCCCCATCATCGCCGCGGGCGGGCTGTGGGCGTTCATTATCGATTCGCCGAAGCGCCGGGACCTGCTGGACGACGGCCGCTACGCGCTCCACAGCTTCCCCGCCGAAGAGGTCGACGACGAGTTCTACCTCACGGGCACGGTGGAGGCGATCAACGGCGACCCGGCGCTGCACGACGAGGTCGCAGCGGTGTATCGCGCGACCGGTGGGGACACCAACGACGCGGAGCAGCTGTTCGCGTTCGACATCGAGCACGCGATGCTCGCGACGTACAAGAAACGCCCGGACTGGCCGCCCACGTACACGCACTGGCACGCGGACGGCTGAGGGGATGAGGGACCCCGGTTATGGGGCTGGAGCATTGGCCGTGATGGCGAGGGGCGGCGGGAGCCAGAGGCCGGCGGCGTCGCGGGCGTCGGCGAGCGCACCTTCGGCACGTACGGCGACCACGGCGTGGAGCGCCGGGTCGACCCTTTCGATGTGCGCGAGATGGGCCGCGACCACTTCGGACGCAGAACACTCGCCCGAACGGATGGCCCGGGCGAGTGCAGTAGCGGATTGGAACAGGATCTCGACTCCCAGCGCCAGCCTCCTGCGATTGCGAGGAGCGAGTCTAGCAGAACCGGGGTGGGCTACCCCGTCGTGCAGCCCTGCGGGCTGTACTGGTGCCAGCCACGCTCACCGGTCCAGGCGAGGCCACTGACCGGGTCCCACCAGAAGCCCTGGCCGATGCTCCCGTAGGTATACGCGTTCACCCACAGCGGCTGCGGCGATGGGCGCGGCGGCTGCGGCGAGAAGATGTGCCAGCCACGCTGGCCGGTCCACACCAGGCCGCTCACGGGGTCGTAGTAGAACCCGCCGCCGATGCTGCCGTAGGCGAGGTCGTTCACCCAGAGCGGGATAGCCGGGCAGATGGGCAGGCCGGCGACGTACAGGAAGTTGTCGGCGGAGGTGTTGGTGCTGGGCCCCCCGCTGTTCGAGACCACGACATCGATGGTGCCGGGCGCGTGCGGCGGGCTCACCACGGTGATCTGCGTATCGCTGAGGATGTTGAAGCCCGTGCCGATCCCGCCGAAAACCACCGAAGTCGCAAATGAGAAGCCTGTGCCGTTGATGGTGACGATGGTCCCGCCACCCGATGGGCCCGACGAGGGGCTGAGACCCGTCACCGTCGGTCCGGGCGCGATGTAGGTATAGCGGTTGGCGGAACTGACCGCGCTGCTGTTCGTCGCGTTGCTGACCTGGACGTTGACGACTCCCGGCCCCGAAGCGGCGGGGGCGGTGGCGGTGATCTGTGTATCGCTCACGATCGTGAACGTGGCGCCGACACCACCGAAGGTGACGCTTGTCGCGCCGGTGAAGCCGGAGCCTACCACCGACACAACGGTGCCGCCGGCGACGGGGCCGCTCGATGGCGTCACGCTCGTGACGCTGATGACGCCGGTGTAGGTGAACTGGTCCGCGGCGGTGACGGCGCTGGTCCCACCGGGCGCGGTCACCTGGACGTCGACCATGCCGACGGCGTGGGCGGGGCTGAGCGCCAGGATCGTGGTGTCGCTCTGGACCGTGAAGGAGGTTGCCGCCATGCCACCGAAGGTGACCGCGGTCGCGCCGGTGAAGCCTGAGCCGGTGATGGTCACACTGGTGCCGCCGGCCACGGGCCCGCTGACCGGACTGATAGCCGTGACGACGACGCTGGCGGCGGTGTAAGTGAACACGTCGGCGGCGCCGGTGGCGCTCGTGCCGGAGGGCGAGGTGACGACGATGTCGACGGCGCCCGCGGCGTGGGCCGGGCTCACCGCGACGATCGTGGTGTCGTTGATGACGCTAAAGCTGGCGGCCGGGGAGCCGCCGAAGGTGACAGCCGTGGCCCCCATGAATCCGTATCCGGCGACAACAACGCCCGTCCCACCTGATGCGGGGCCGGTTGACGGGCTGACGGACGTGACCGCGATGGCGGCGAGGTTCGCGTAGGTGAACTGGTCCGCGACCGACGCGGTGTTGGTGCCGTATGGCGTGGTGACGAGCACATCAACGGTGCCGGCGGTGTGGGCCGGGTTCGTCACGACGATCGCCGTATCCGAGTTGCTCACGATGGTTGCGGCAGTGTCCCCGAACGTCACCAGGGTTGCGCCGGAGAGCCCGGTGCCCGCAATGGTGACGGAGATGCCACCGGCAGTGCTCCCGGTCGCCGGGGTCACACCCGTGACTACCGGGACGCGATAGGTGAACTTCGTCGCGGCTTCGGCGGCCGGGCTTGTGCCGAACGGCGTGGTGACGAACACATCGACCGTGCCGGCGGCATGCGCGGGGCTGGTGGCGACGATGCTCGTGTCGCTTTGAACCGTGAAGGAGGCGGCGGGAGTGGTGCCGAACGTGACCCCCGTAGCATCGCCAAGGCTCGTCCCGGTGATGGTCACGGATGTACCACCCGCGGCGGGCCCGCTCGTCAGAGAGAGGCCCGTGACGGTGGGCGGCGCGGTTGCATGCGCCGCAGTCACCGCGAGCAGGGCAAAGGCGCCGATGAGGACTGCGAACAATTTCCCGACTGGTGTCCGCGGTGCTGCAAGTAGACTGCCGCGCATGGTGCGCACCTCTAATCCCTCGACAGAACTCCGCTCACAGGCTCGAAGCTCCCACGAACGTGATTCACGGCCAATACCGGCAACGGCGATCCAGTGCCATAGTTGTTCCAATTTGGCGACGAGCGGCCAGGCCGGATTCAAGGAAGCCGCGGCGTGAAGCGTGCTTTACTCGTCGGCATTGTTATGACATGCCGCTCGGCCAACGGGCGGAGGAATCCCCAGAGGAGAACAACGAGTGATTCGAGCGTTCGAAGACAAGCACCCGGTCATCGCCGCCTCGGCGTTCGTCAGCGAGGCGGCGTACGTCGTTGGCGATGTGACGCTCGGCGAACGGTCGTCGGTATGGCCCGGAGCCGTAGTGCGGGCCGATTTCGGACCCATCCGCATCGGCGCGAACACCCACATCGAGGACAACACGACCCTGCACTATGGCCCCGACGCCCTGGAAATCGGCGACCATGTGACGATCGGGCACAACTGCGTGGTGCATTGCCGGCGGATTGGCGACTCGACACTCATCGGCAACAACGCGACGCTGCTGGATGGCGCCGTCATCGGCAGCCATTGCGTGGTGGCGGCCGGGGCGGTGGTACGGCCGGGCACGACCATACCCGACTTCTCCTTCGCGGCGGGCGTGCCCGCGCAGGTGCGGCCGCTTTCGGAAGAGCTGCGGGCCAACACCACCAGGTGGAACCAGGGCTATGCGGAACTGGCGGCGCGCTACAAAGCCGCGGGGCTGGGCAACGAAGCCTGATCGAGATGTTGAACGTGACGTGAATTATTGTTGCGCTTCAACGACATTCCGCCGTTAAGTCCCGGTATTGGTGGAGCGGTGCAATGCAAAGGCCCAACGAGCGATAGATGCACGCCGTAAGTCACCGGATGTGATACTATTCGCCCACACTGATGGGTGGAGCGCTTGCCTATGGGATCGCCACGCCGCGAATCAACCAGAGAATCGGTGAAGCGCGCTGCCAGTGAAGTGTTCCTCGCGAAGGGATTCGCGGACGCAAGCATACAGGACATCGCAGACTTGCTGCAGATGCCACGGGCGAGTGTTTCGTACCACATACCCTCGAAAGAAGAGCTCTTCTTCGAAATCTTCTACGACGCCCAATACGCGCTGAATCAGCGGCTCGATACGATCGTCGGCTACCCGCTCAGCGTTACCGACCGTCTACGGCTCGTGCTCCTCGACTTGCTACGGTCCAGCGTGCAAGGGACGGCGTCCGAGCTGGCGGTCGTGCTGGCGGTGAACATGGTGCGGGATATCCGCTTCATGACGCCGGAACACCAGGCCATGTATATCGGGCTACGTAGAAATTACACCGATACGTTCATCTCCCTTCTCGAAGAAGGCGTCGCGAAGGGCGATTTCCGGCCCCTGGGCAACACCAAGATTGCCGCGTTCGGCATCATCGGCATGACCGGGAACTTCGAACGCTGGTTCCGGCCCGGGGGTGCGCTCTCGATGGAAGAGATCAACGAGCTGTTCATGACAATGATCCTTTCGGGGATCGCCGCTTCGCGCCCGAGCGCCTGAGCGCAAGCAGCGCCAATCGCAGAGGCGGTCAAACGATCACCTCGTTCGCGACGAGTTCTCCGAAGCGCTCCGGTTCCATGCCCAGCCATTCGACGAAGATCTCCCAGTTGTGTTCGCCCAGCAAGGGCGCGTGGCGCACGGGCAGGCCCGCCATCGCCGGCATATCGAAGCCGAGGCCGGCAATCTCGCGGCTCCCGACCTCCGGGTGGTCCTGCGTGAGGAAGAAGCCGCGGTCGCGGAGCGCCGGGTCTTCGAGCAGGTCCTCCACGGTGGCGACCACGCCGGCGCCGATACCGTGGGAGCGCAGCAGGCCAGCGATGTCGAATGGGTCCCGCGCGCGCGTCCAGGCTTCGAGGGTGGCTTCGATCTCTGCACGCCGGGCCAGGCGCCCGGCGGCGGTATCCAGGTCCGCGTCCGCCCACCAGGCGACGCCGGGGATGGCCTGCTTCAGGCGCCGCCAATCGGCGTCGTCCTGGACGGCGATAGCAACCCAGCGGTCGTCGCCGGCGGCGGGATAGATGCCATGGGGGCACATGCCGCGGTCCCGGTTGCCGATGGGCCCTGGCACTTCGCCCGTGGCCGCGAGCTCAATGAGGGCGTCCGGCAGCTGGCCGGCGATCGCTTCGACCATCGAGTATTCGACGAGCTGGCCCTCGCCGGTGCGGTCCCGGTGTTCGAGCGCGGCAAGAAGGCCGAAAAGCGAGGTGACGGCAGCCTGGTGGTCGCTCCAGAGCCCGCCGACCCAGCGCTCGGGGGGGCCGCCGTCCTGGCCGGTGAGCGAAGCGAGGCCGGTGTAGGCAGTCATCGGCGGGCCAAAGGTGACGTAGGCACGGTAGGGCCCCGTGCGGCCGAGACCCGAGGACGTGACCATGATGAGGTCCGGGCGGACCTGCTTTAGGTCCTCGTAACCGAGATTGAACTTCTCCAGCTGGCCGAAGGAGAAGTTCTCGATAGCGATATCGCAGTGGCTCACGATCTCGCGGGCGAGCGCCTGCGCCTCCGGCTTCAGGAGGTTCAGGGTGACGCTCTTCTTGTTGAGATTGAGCCCCTGCCAGAGACCGCTGCGCTCAGGCCCGGCGATGCCATCCGCCATGGGCGGGAGGCGGCGGTTCACATCCGTGTGCACCGAGCTCTCGATCTTGATGACCTCCGCGCCGAGGAGCGCGAGGAACTCGGTTGCGTAGGGACCGGCGATGACCCACGAGAAATCGGCAACGCGCACACCTTCAAGTGGAAGCGTCATGGCGCACCTACCGCGGCGAAACGTTGCGCGAGGGCTTCGGTGTGCTCGCCGGGCGCGGGCGGGTCGAACGAGGGCTGCCAGGGCGTCCGTTCCAGGTGCACAACCGCGCCCGGCACCTTGATGAGCCGCGCGCCGTCATCCGCGGGAAGGTCCACGAAGAAGGCGCGGGCGACCTGCTGCTCATCGCGCACCAGCTCTTCCACATTGAAGCAGGGGAAGACGGGCACGTGCTCGGCCTGGCCTGCGTGGAAGATGTCGCGCTTGGTGCGGTCCGCGAACCAGCCGACGAAGTGCGGTTCGATCTCGTCCCACCGGGCGGCGCGCTCGACGGGGTCCTGGAAGCGCGAATCCTTCGCCCATGCCGGGTCGCCCATCATCCGCATAAGGCCGTCCCACTGGTACTGCTCGGTGGCCTGGAAGGCGAAATAACCGTCCTTGCAGGGCACGAGGCCCCAGATAGTCGAGGGGCGGCCGGTGAGCGACTGCCGCGAGAGCCCGCTGATGTTCATGGCGTCGCCCATGCCGTAGGTGCGGTAGGCGACGTCCATGCGCATGTACGAGGCGAGTGTGGCCTGCGCGGAGACATCGATGAGCTGGCCGGCGCCGGTGCGGCGGCGCAACTGGAGGCCGAGCAACGCAGCGTTGGCAGCGGTCAGCCCGGTTGTGTAGTCCGCCTGGTAGCCGCCGGGCTTGAGCGGCGGGTAGGTGGCGGGATCGGGGACGCGCGCCGGCGTAGCAAAGGCGGTGCCACCGATGGCATGGGCGACAAGGTCCGATTGGCGCCAGTAGCGCTGCTCGCCGCGGAGCCCCGCGAGCGTCATGGTCACGACAATCAAGTTCGGCCAGCGGGCGGCGAGATCTTCGGGCCTCATCGCGGCGTGTTCGGCCTCGGCGAGGGGGCGCTGGAGCAAGAGGATGTCGGCGCGGGCGAGCACGGCGCCGGCGATCTCTCGGCTGCGCGCATCGGCGGGATCGAAGGTGAGAGACTGCTTGCCCCCGTGCAAGAAGCGGATGCGGGCCGCGAGCTCGGCGTCGTGGGTGGGGATGGGGCCAGGCCCGAGCGCGGCGTCCCGGCCGCCCGCGGGGGGCTCCAGGAGCACGACCTCGGCGCCGAGGCCGCGCAGCAACTTGCCGGCATAGGCGCCGGGCCGGCCGGCGCTCCACTCAACAACGAGCGTGCCCGGTAGAGCACCGGGGGGCCGTCCGCCGCCGTTCAGCGCGGTGGTCATAGTGCGGTTCGGCGGGGCGGATTCACGGGAGGTACTCATACCACGGTGGCCGGGTAAAATCGAGCGCCGCCGAAAAGAAAGTTGACGCCGTGTATGGGAAGTCGATACAGTGCGCCATCGCCAACCGGCCCCGGGAAGACAGCCCCGGGGACGGTCGACGTTGGTGCCGACGGGCACGCGGAGCGGCCGTTGTGGCTGTCCGCATACATATGGAGGGGGTTCCAACCACATGGAGGCACGTTCGAACTACTGGCTGCGGCGCAAGGGGCTTTCGCGCCGAACATTCCTCTACGGAAGCGGTATCACGGCGGCCGGCCTGCTGACGTCGGTGGCGTGTGGCGGCGGAGACGATGACACCACCTCGGGCTCCGGCGATGTAGGCGCGGCGGGCAACAAGGCCACGGCGACGCCGCTGGCTGTAAGCACCGCGCAAGCGAAGACGGGCGGCACGCTGAACCTGATGTGGGCCACGGCCGATGCCCAGCTCGACCCCCACAGCACGACCGAGCACTTCGCGCCGGACCTCTACCGGGCCGCGAGCCATGGGCTGCTGAAGCAGGAATCGGTCACGCTGAACCCGGCGCCGGACCTGGCGACGAAGTGGGAGAAGCCCGACCCGCTGACCCTCGTTTTCCAGCTCAACCCGGCGGCGAAGTGGCAGAACATCGCGCCCGTCAACGGCCGCCCGGTGACTGCCGACGACGTGGTCTACAGCTTCAAGCGCATCTCCACGCCCGGCCCGGCGGCGCCACGCGCATCCAGCTTCTCCTTCGTCGAGTCGTTCACGGCCACGGATAAGAACACGATGACGGTGAAGCTCAAGTCGCCGTTCGTGCCAATCCTGACGCCCCTTTCGGACAAGTGGTCGGTCATCGTGGCGCCGGAAGTCGTCGAGAAGTACGGCGACCTGAAGCGCGGCGAATCGATCGTGGGCTTCGGGCCGTACATCGCGCAGAACGCGGATTCGAGCAAGGGTGCGACGCTCGTGCGCAACCCCGACTACTGGGGCAAGAAGCCGTACATCGACAAAGTCGTGTACACGACGATCCTCGATGCGGACGCGCGAGGCGCAGCATTCAAGTCGGGCCAGGCGGACATCTCGGACGTGCTGCCGGACCTGCTCGCCGATACGTTCAAGGCGAACGACGTGCAGATCTACGAATTCGACCAGGTCGATGTGGTGTTGTCGCTCATCGGCGGGCCGAACGACAAAGCGCCTCTGAGCGACGAGCGCGTGCGGCGCGCGATCAACCTCGTTATCGACCGCACGGCCATGGGCCAGGCGTCCTTCCCGGGCGCGAAGCAAAAGAACGCGGGGCTGTTCAGCAACCCGAACTGGGGCGTGCCCGAGGCGGAGGTGGCGAAGCTGCCGGGCTTCGGCCCGAAGACGACGGACGCGGAGATAAAGGAAGCCAAGGACCTGATCGCCGCGGCGGGGGTGGACGGCGTCGAGATCATCATAAACACCACCAAGGCGTATAACGCACACCACATCGACCGCGCGGAAGCGCTCGTGCCGATGCTGAAGCGGATCGGCATCAACCTGAAGCTGAACGTGATGGAATTCGCCGCGATGAAGGACGCCGAGACCAAGAAGCAACTGCAGTTTACGGCGGCGACGTACGCTGCCTATGGCGACCCGCACACGCCGCTGAACAACAGCTTCAGCTCGACAGGGACCCGCAACTATTGGAGCTTCGCGGACCCGGCCTACGACGCCATGATCGCCAAGGAGGCGCAGGAAGAGGATTCGGCGAAGCGCCACCAGCAAATCGTCGATATCCAGAAGTACATGTTGAAGGGCACCCCGGTGGCCTCCGACATCTGGTACCAGAAGTCGCAGATTGCGGTGCGGAAGAAGGTGAAGAACTTCGTTGGCACCATTTCGGCGGGGTCATCGACCATAGGCTGGTACCTCGCCGACATGTGGCTGGACGCCTGACCCACGCGCGGGACTGAACCATGAGCCAATTCGTGCTGCGCCGCCTGAGCCTGATGGTCCCGACGCTGTTCCTCGCGTTGACGGCCGTGTTCATCCTCGTCCGGGTTATCCCGGGCGATGCGGTGACACTGCTGCTCGATAGTTCGCAGTACTCGAAGCAGGACGCGGACGCGATCCGGGAACAGCTCGGCATCGCCGATTCGATCCCGGTGCAGTACGGGAAATTCATGAGGCAGGCCGTCTCGGGCGATTTCGGCAACTCGATCTGGTCGGGTCAGCCGGTCATGAAGACGCTGCTGACCGACCGGCTCCCGATCACGTTCGAGCTGACGTTCTTCGCGACGCTCTTCGCGGTGCTCATCGGGATCCCGGCGGGGGTTGTCGCGGCGGTCCGGCAGGACTCGATTTGGGATTATGTTGTGCGCACGGTCGGGATCGGTGGGCTGGCGATCCCCGGATTCTGGCTCGGCACCCTGGTAATCGTGCTGCCGGCCTACTGGTGGGGCTGGACCCTGCCCATCGGCTTCAAAACGTTCGCGGAGGACCCGGCCTCCAACCTGCAGCAGATCCTGGTACCGGCGCTGGTGATGAGCATTGCGCTCGCGGCGGTGCTCATGCGCATGACGCGTTCGATGATGCTGGAGGTCCTCCGGCAGGACTATGTGCGAACGGCGCGGGCGAAGGGCCTCGATGGGCGCGTGGTGATCATCCGGCATTGCCTGCGGAATGCGATGCTCCCGCTGCTTTCGATCATCGGCGTGCAAGTGGCTGTCCTGCTGGCCGGCACCGTCATCTTCGAAACGGTGTTCACGCTCCCGGGTGTTGGCTCGTACCTGTACGAAGGCATCTCGCGGCGTGATTACCCGGTGGTCCAGGGCGTCACCGTCATGCTTACGGTGGCGGTGGTGCTCCTGAACTTCATCGTTGACATCAGCTACCGCGTGGTCGATCCGCGCGTGCGCGTCTAGGCCCGGAGGAGGACCGTTTGCAGATCCAGAACGAAGCCATCGCGATCCCCGTGCTCGCACCGCATAGCGGCGGATACGTGAGCCGGTGGGCATCTCGTGCGACCCGGTTCGCGCGGCAGAAGCCGCTCGGCGCGGTCAGCGCGTGCATCATCGCGGTCATCGTGCTGGCGGCAATCTTCGCGCCAGTGATCGCACCCTATGGCTACGCCGAAAAGGCAGGCGCACAGCTGAGCGCGCCCAGCAGGTCCCACCTGATGGGCACCGACCGGCAAAGCCGCGATTCCTTTTCGCGGATCATCTACGGCGCCCGCGCGACCGTGAAAATCGGCCTGGGCGCGGCGGCGTTGGGGACGCTGACGGCCCTCGTCATCGGCATGACCTCCGGCTTCATCGGCGGCTGGTATGACGCCCTCCTGCAGCGGCTCATCGACACGTTTATGTCGCTTCCGGGCATTGTGATCGTGCTCTCGGTGGTGGCATTTGCGGGAGGTGACACCGTCACCATCATCCTGGTGCTGGGCTTCCTCGCGGCGCCCGGGATGTCACGGGTCATCCGCGGGGCGACGATCGCCGTGCGCGACGCGCCCTACATCGAGGCGGCGCGGGCAGTGAGCGCGACCACGCCGCGGCTGATGTTGCGGCACACGCTGCCGAACATCGTCGCGCCGACAGTCGTGGTGGGGACCCTGGCGGTGGGAAACGCGATCCTTGCGGAGGCGGCGCTCTCGTTCCTTGGCTTCGGGGTCACGCCGCCGACGCCATCGTGGGGGCAGGCCCTGAGCGTGGACCGCCAGTACCTACAGATCGCGCCATGGCTGGCTATCTTCCCGGGGCTGGCGATCACGGTGACCGTCTTCAGCTTCAACATGCTGGGCGACGCACTGCGGGACGTGCTCGACCCGCGGCTGCGCAACACGTAGAGGAGAATGACTTGGAATTTGGCCTCGACCCCGCATTGCAGCAACTGAAGGGCGACATCGACACCTGGCTCGATGGTGTACTGGCCGAGGTTGGCGAAACGGCCGATCCGGAGCATGAGTACGACAGTGCCCGCGCGTTCTCGCGGAAGCTCGCGGAGAAGGGATGGATCGCGCCATCCTGGCCGAAAGAGTACGGCGGCATGGCGGCAACGCCGCTGGAGCAGACGGTGTTCTCTGAGCGCTTCGCCTACCGCCGCGCGCCCACGACGCTGCAAACGATCCCGGTAGGGTTCGCGGGCCCGACGATCTTCACGTATGGGACGCCCGAGCAGAAGGCCCAGCACCTCGGCGGCATCACGAGCGGCGCGACCGTGTGGTGCCAGGGCTTCTCTGAGCCGGGATCCGGGTCGGACCTGGCATCACTGCAGACGCGCGCGGTCCGCGACGGCGATAGCTACGTTGTCAACGGCCAGAAGATCTGGACGTCGTATGGCCACCTTGCCGACTGGTGCATCCTGCTCTGCCGCACGGACCCGGACGCGCCCAAGCATCGCGGCATCTCGTACTTCCTGCTGGACATGCATTCGCCGGGTGTGACGGTGCGGCCGTTGATCAACATGGCGAACCGCCACGGCTTCAACGAGGTGTTCCTCGAAGACGTGCGCATCCCGGTGTCGCAACGGTTGGGCGAAGAGAACCGCGGCTGGTACATCGCCACCACGACGCTGGACTTCGAGCGCTCGAGCGTAGGCGGGACGGCTTCCGCGCGGCGCCTGCTCGATGACGCGATCGCCGGCATCCGCGGCTTCGAGCCATCCCGGCGCCAGCGGCTGCGCAGTGTGCTCGCCGATCTCGTGGTCGCCTGCGAAATCGGCCATCAGCTCTCGTACCGGGTGGCGTGGCTGCAAAGCGCGGGGAAGATCCCGAACTACGAAGCGAGCGTGGCGAAGCTCTACTCGACCGAGCTGGGCCAGCGCATCGCCAACACGCTCGTGAACGCGTACGGGCTGCGGGGCAACCTGCGAGCCGAGGACAAACGTGCGCCTCTGGACGGCATCCCGAGCGAGGACCACATGCGCATGGTCTCGATGACCATCGCAGGCGGCACCAGCGAAATCCAGCGGAACATCATCGCGACCCGAGGCCTCGGCCTGCCGAGAGTCTGAGCCCGGCGCGCCACCGTGGCGACGCCTTTGAAACCGTGGAGGTATGTGCATGGCGGTCCTTGAAAAACACCCGGCGGTAGTCAAGAAGCCAGCCCGCGTGGAGATCGACGAGAACAAATGCAAGGGCTGCGACCTCTGCGTGTACTACTGCCCGCAGGAGACCCTCGCGCTTTCGAAGACGCTCGGCGCGCGCGGGTACCCGGTGGCGATTGTCGTGCAGGACAACTGCACCGGTTGCCAGGAATGCGCACGCGTCTGCCCGGACGTGTGCATCGACATCTACCGTGACTGACCGGGAGGCTCACGAATGAACGACCTGAAAGACACCATGTTCATGCGGGCGCCGGAGGCGCTCGTCGAGGCCTCGCTGCGCGCGGGCTGCCAGCTCTTCTGCGCCTACCCGATCACGCCGGTGGAAGACATGGCGGAGTACTGGATCAAGCGCTGCGGCGAATTCCCCGGCGCGTTGCCGCACTTCACCGAGAGCGAGCTCGAAGGCGGCGCCTACATGTACGGTTTTGGCGCGGCCGGCGGGCGCGTGGCTTTCGCCTCGACGGGCACCGGCATCTCGCTGATCTCGGAATCGCTGGGCTGGATTATGAGCGCGGAAGTGCCGTGCGTGGTCTTCAACTTTCCGCGCGCCGGCGGCCTTAGCATCTCGCAGGCGGACTACTTCCAGGCGACGAAGGCGCCGAGCCACGGCGACGAGAAGATGTTCGTGCTCGCGCCTATGGGGACGCAGGAAGCCGTCGACCTGACGATGGAAGCGTTCTACCTCGCCGACCTCTACCGCAACCCGGTCATGATCATGTGTGACTACACGCTTGGGCTGACGATGGAAGTGGTCGAGTTCGGGCCGATGAAGACCGAGGGCCTCGCGCCCAAGGACTGGGCGCTCACGGGCGACCGGAACCGGCCGCGGCGCGGCGGGCTGGCGCAATCGGCGCCGGGCGGCGTGACCGCTGCGAATGTCGCGACGGGCGTGGACGAGAACTTCGGCACCATGAGCCGCGGCGAGAAGTCGGCCCGCAAGCGTGCGGACAAGTACCGTTCGTTCCCGGCCCGCGCCGAACTGTTCGAAATGGAAGACGCCGAGGTCGCGGTTGTAGCCTACGGCACCATGGCGCGCATGATCCTGCCGGTGCTGAAGCTGCTACGCGAGCAGGGGATGAAGATCGGGTTGATCCGGCCGATCACGCTGTTCCCGTTCCCGGTGGCCGTCATCAATGACGCAGCGGGGCGGGTGCAGAAGCTGAGCGTCTTCGAATGCAACAGCGGCCAGATGGTCGAAGACGTCGAGCGATCGGTGGCAGGCCGCTGCCCGGTCGAGTTCTACGGACGCCCGGGCGGCGCAGCGCCCACGCCACAGGAGATCGAAGCAGAGCTCAAGCGGCTCATCGGAAAGGTAGAGGTCCTGGCATGACGAGTACAGCGGAAGCCCCGAAAACTGGAAAGGCCGTCTTCGAGCGGCCGCACATCTTCGTCGAGGAAGGGACGCCGTGGTGCCAGGGCTGTGGGTACGGCGCCTGGTCCCGTGCGCTCATCGAAGAGATCGAGCGGGCGAACCCGGCGAAGCTCGTGGCCGCGGCCGACATCGCGTGCCTCGAATACATGCACGAGATCATCCCCGGGGACATCACGATTGCGCTCCATGGCCGCTCGGTTTCGACCGTCCGCGGGATGAAGATGGCGCAGCCGGGCGCGCTCGCGATCGCGTTCCAGGGCGACGGCGGCATGCTCAACGAAGGGCTCAACGAAGTCATCCACGCGGCGGCCTCGGGCCAGAACGTGCTGGTGATCCTCGGCAACAACGGCGTGTTCGGCGACACCGGCGGGCAGTTCACGATGGGCGCGCCGATGGGCCTGAAGACGCCAACCTCGCCGATGGGACGCAACCAGGCGACGCACGGCTCACCCATCCCGATCTGCGAGATGCTGGCGATGCTGCCCGGCGCGGCGTTCGTCGGGCGTATTTCGACGCACGACCCGGCCTACGTCTATCGCGGCCAGAAAGTCATCCGGCGGGCGATGGAAGTGTGCATGGCCGGCGCGGGCTTTGCCTTCGTGGAATGCATGACGACGTGCCCCACGGGCTGGCGCATGACGCCGGTCGAAGCGGTGAAGTACCACGAAGAAGTGATGCTGAAGGACAAGCCGGTGGGCATCCTGAAGGACTGGGACCCGGCCACGCACCCGCCGGTCGAAGCGCCGCTGGCGCGGTTGAGCTGAGGAGAGACGGAATGCAGCGCGAACTCGTCATTTCCGGGGTTGGCGGCCAGGGCATCCTCGTCGGCAGCCAGCTCCTCGGGCATTCAGCACTCGCCGAGGGCAAGCGCTCGATGTACTTCAGTATGTTCCAGGGCGCCCAGCGCGGGGGCATCTGCGAATGCCTCGTGGTCGTCGCCGATGGCCGTGTGGAGGCGTCGCCGGTGATCATGCAGCCGCTGGACGGCTGCCTTGCAATGCACCCGAACTCGTTCCTGCGCTTCGAGCCGCTCATCGATCCCGGCGGGCTCATGGTCTACAACACCTCGATCAAATACGGCACCAGCGACACGAAGATGACCTCGGGCGAAGGCCTGGGGATGAAGATCGATACGCAGATCACGCTCGCCCCGAATCGCACCGATATCGCCTACCTGCCGATCCCCGCGACGGACCTCGCGATTGAGGAGCTCGGGAATAGCCTGCAAGCGACGCTTGTGGCCTTCGGCGCGTTCCTCGAAGTATCGCGGGTGGTTTCGGTGGAGTCGGCGAAGAAAAGCCTGGGCGAGGCGCTGCCGGCGCATCGCCACCACCTCATCCCGATCAACGAACGCGCCCTCGACCTTGGCACTCAGTGGGCCCAAACGAACATCGGCAACATGCAGAACCCGGGAAGCCTGACACTCCTTGGGCGCAGCCTCGCCGCTGTCTAATCGAGCGTACCCCTCTCTGGCGGGGCCGGGCTTCCCTCCCCCGGCCCCCGCCTCCACATTTGCGCCGGGCGTGCGAGGAGTCCCATGACCGAAATCTTGGACCGCACCGCGACGGGCGTGGCACAGCGCTTCTTCGAAGCGATAACCAGCGCGGACCTCGAAGCCGTCCGCGCGATCTATGCGCCCGGCGCGCGCATCTGGGTCAACGCCGGGGGCGAGCCGCAGACGGTCGACGAGAACCTGCGGGTGCTGCGCTGGGTGACACGCAACATCCGCGGATACCGGTACGAAGACGTCCGCCGCGAGGCAACGCCGTCCGGGTTCGTCCAGCAGCACACGCTCCGGGGCATGAACCGCAAGGGGGCGCCCGTCGCGATCCCGGCGTGCGTCATCTGCACAGTGGCCGGCGGCCAGGTCACCTCGCTCAACGAATACGTCGATTCGGCCCACGTGGCACTCCTGTTCGAATGACGAGCCCTGAACCCGCCCCAGCGCGACCGAGCGACCAGGAGATCGTGCGCCAGATGAAGCTCACCATCGACGAGATCCTCGATGCGCGCTGGACCGAAGTCGACGAACTCTGGATGCGCGAGATCCGCCCCGCGTTCGACCCCACTATCAGCGACGAGGACTTCATCAAACGTATCGCGACGCCGCTGACGATGCGGATTCTCTCCATCGGGCTGCAGGCGGGGATCCAGGGCCTGACGCGCGCGGCGCCGATCTTCGAGAAGCCGTTCGATGTCGTGGTCGCGCCGTCGGGGCAGGTATCGATCCGCTTCCGTGACTGAGCCAACGCCGCTGCTGGTGTCCACCGCTTCTTCGCCGCGGGCAGCGTAGGCTTTGGCACGCGGCCGGGCGGCCTCGCAGGAGACATCGATGCCGAAGCAAGGAACCACCACATGACGCAGCCGATGACGTTCGGGACGTTCATGGCTCCATTTCACCGGGTCGGGGAGAACCCGTTGCTTGCCATGCGCCGCGATCTAGAGCTCATCGACTGGTGCGATGAGCTTGGGTACGACGAGGCGTGGGTGGGCGAGCACCACTCGGCGGGCTGGGAGATCATCGCCGACCCGGCGTTGTTCATCGCGGCCGCGGGTGAGCGGACGAAGCGCATCCGTATCGGCTCGGGCGTCGTGAGCCTCCCCTACCACCACCCAATGATGGTCGCGGACCGTTACGTGCAGCTGGACTACATGACGCGCGGCCGGGCGATGCTCGGGGTGGGGCCCGGGGCGCTTGTCTCCGATGCGGTGATGATGGGGATCGAGCCCGTGACGCAGCGCGGGCGCATGGACGAGGCGCTGGGCGCAATCCTGCGGCTCATCAACGGCGAAGTAGTCACCGAGCGCACGGACTGGTACGAGCTCCAGGAGGCACGGCTGCAACTGCTGCCGTACACGAAACCGCGCTTCCCCATCGCGGTGGCGAGCACCACGTCGCCATCCGGGATGGTGCTGGCGGGGAAGCACGGGGTGGGCGTGCTGTCGCTCGGCGCGGGCCTGGTCGGCGGGAAGAAGAACCTGGCCGAGTACTGGAAGATGGGCGAGGAATCGGCGGCGAGGCACGGGCAGGAGATCCGGCGAGAGGAGTGGCGGCTCGTGATCCGCGTCCACCTGGCCGATTCGCGCGACGAGGCGATCCGCGACGTGGCCGAGGGCCGTCTCTACGAGCGCCACCACTACTTCGGGCGGACCGGTGGGCTCCGCAACGACATCACGCTGGAGCAGGAGATCGCCGAGGACACGGCCATTGTCGGGACGCCCGAAGACGCGATCGGCGCGCTTGAGCGGCTGCAGGAGGCGACGGGCGGATTCGGCGGCTTCATGGTGCTCGCGCACGATTGGGCGAACCGCGACAAGACGCTCCACAGCTACGAGCTGTTTGCGCGCTACGTGATGCCGCATTTCCAGGGGATGCTGGACCCGGTGCGTGAGTCCTACGACATGGTGGTGAGGAACAAGCGAGCCTATGGCGGCCCCGCGATGGAGGCCATCACGAAGGCGTACACGGACGCGGGCAAGGCGATCCCCGCCGACCTGAACCCCCGCAGCATCCGTTAGGCCATTGGCCCTTGGCTATTGGGCGTTGGCCGGAAAGCAGCCGGGGACGCGTTTCGGCGCACGGCCAAGAGCATGCGGTGCGCGGAGCCGGGTTCCCGACGGCGCACGGCGCTGAGCCCGAACGCAGCACGGGACTGCCCGAGTCGAGAGCCTTCGGCCGCGGAGGCAACCGACCGGCACCTGCCCCGTCCGCTGGCGTATGATCGCGCCGACATGCCTGGAGGTACGAACATGAGTGGTCTGCTTGCCGGCTATACCGTTCTCGAAATCGGCGCCGGGATTGCCACCGGGTACTGCGGGCGGCTGCTCGCCGGGTACGGCGCAACCGTGCTGAAGGTCGAGCCGCCGGCGGGCGACCTTGCGCGGCGGATGCGCGTGGTCCCGGGCGCGGACGTGCCGGACCCGGAGGCGGCGCCGATGTTCGCCTACCTCGGCATGGGCAAGCGCAGCGTGATCGCGGATCTGGATTCGCCTGCGGACGCGGATTTTCTGCGCGGCCTGGCGGTGCGGGCGGACGTCCTGGTCGTGGACCGGCCGTCGCCCGCCATGGAGGCGCTCGGATTGGGGTACACCGCATTGAGCGCGGTGAACCCGGCGCTCGTCTACACGACCCTCACCGGCTTCGGCGACAGCGGCCCGCGGCGCGACTGGAAAGCCGAGAACATCACCGTGGCGGGACTCGGCGGGCAAATGTCGCTGACGGGCGAACCCGACCGCGAGCCGCTCTGCCCGGGCGGCGAGCAGGGCTGGCTCCAGCTTGGTCTGCAAGGATTCGCCGCCACGGCGTTCGCACTCCTCGGCCGCTCGGAGACGGGGCTGGGCCAGCAAGTCGACCTGAGCGCAGTGGAGGTGATGGCCGGCGCGCTCGAAGGGTTCGGGCCATCGGGGCGCTTCGGCGGCCTGGCGACGCCGCGCAGCGGCAAGGCGCGGTTCGCGCTGATGGGCATCTACCCGTGCCGCGATGGCTACGCCGGCATCTTCTGTACGCCGGGCCAGGTGCCGCTGTTTGCGCAGGTGGCGGACTGGCCGGAGCTCGCGGCGGACCCGCGGGCACAATCAGTGCTCGGGCTCGTAATGGCGAGCGAGGAGTTCGCGCCGCGAACGATGGCGTGGTTAGCTGCGCACACCAAGGAGGAAATCCGGGTCGCGGGCCGGGAGTCCGGGATGACCATCGCGCCGGTCTATTCCATCGCCGATGTGGCGGCCAGCCCGCACCTGCGCGAGCGCGGCTTCTTCGTAAAGCTGCCGCTGCCTGGCGGTGGGACGGTCGAAGTGCCAGGGGCGCCGGCTGCGCTGAGCCGCACACCGTGGGAGTCGCGGCCGGCGCCCCCGCTGGGCGAACTGAGCCAGCCGGAGGCCATGGCGCTCCTCGCGGGGGAGCGGCGGCGGGTGGTCCCGCGGACGTTGCGAACGCCCGAGCCGGCCCTCGCGCCGCCTCCCACGAACTTGCCGGCGGCGGTGTTCCCGGGCGGCACGCCCCGCGCCCTCCCTCGCGACCGCCGCGCGGGCGGGCTGTTCGATGGCATCCGGGTGCTCGATTTCACCGCGTACTGGGCGGGGCCGTATGCCACGAAGTGGCTCGCCGACTTCGGCGCCGAGGTGATCAAGGTGGAGCCGGTGGGCCGCCTTGACCTCGTCCGCACCGTATCGAACGACTACACGCACCCGCGCCCGTACGACGTGAGCGCGTACTTCAACAACTACGCGCGCGGCAAGAAGAGCCTCGCCGTCGACCCGGGGACGGCCGCCGGGCGCGCGCTGCTGCTGGATGTCGCGGCGGAGTGCGACGTCGTGATCGAGAACTTCAAGGCGGGGCGCATGGCGAAAATCGGGCTCGGCTACGATGACCTGCGGCAGCGCCGCCCGGATATCATCATGGTTTCGATCTCCGGGTACGGGCAGGAAGGGCCAGATTCCGGGCTCGCCGGCGTCGGCACGAACATGGAGCAGCTCAGCGGCCTGGCTTCGCTGAACGTGTACTCGGATTCGCCGCAGCCGTACAACTCCGGCATCGCGTACGGGGACCCGATATCCGGCGCGATGGCCGCGGCGACGGTCGCCATGTCGCTGATGCACCGGAACGCGACGGGCGAGGGCCAGTACATAGACATCTCCGGGCACGAGAGCATCATCTCCATGATCGGCGAGCAGTTCGCGGCGCTGTCGCGGGGGCTGGCGCCCGCACCCAAGGGGAACCGGCACCCGGACATGGCGCCGCACGGCTGCTACCCGTGCGACGGCGAAGACCGCTGGCTCACGATCGCCGTCCGCGACGACGAACAGTGGAAGCGCCTCTGCGCGGTCATCGAACGGGAGGACCTGGCCGAGGCGTACCCTACGCTGGCGGAGCGCCGCGCGAACGAGTACGAAATCGACGCCTCGATCATGGGGTGGAGCGTGCTCCAGGAGGACGCGGCCGCGGCCGAACGCCTCCAGGCGATCGGCGTGGCGGCCGCACCTGTGCTGACACCGCGGGACCAGGTGGACGACCTGCAATTGCGGCTGCGCGGATACTTCCAGACGGTCTTCGACCCCGACATGGGCTCGTGGCCGCACGACGGCATCGCCTGGCGGCTCGGGCGGACGCCCGGGGATATCCGCGGCCCGGCGCCACGCCTCGGGCAGCACACCCGCGAAGTGCTGGCAACCGTCGCGGGGAAGAGCCCGGCGGAGATCGATGCGGCGTTCGCCTCGGGGGCGGCGGGGGAGCGGCCGGGCGGGTAGGTCCCAGGGAATTGAGAGTCACGATTCTGTGGAGGGTGGACCGGGATCGTGCATGGCGGCAAGGGGGCGACTCGGGCGCCACGCCATCACCGACTCGGAACTGGGGACTAGAAAAGGTCCCAAAGATGGTCGCGTTGGCGCATGCGCTCGGCGGTCTCTTCGAGGATAACGCGGCCGGCGCGCATGACGTAGACGCGGTTGGCGATGCGCAGCGCCTGGGCAACGTTCTGCTCCACCAGCAACACGGAGAGACCATCGCGCTCGGCCAGCTCCTTGATCAGCTCCATGATGCGCTGCACGACGGCGGGGGCGAGGCCCAGCGAAGGCTCGTCCAGGAGCAGCAGTTGCGGCCGCGACATCAGCGAGATCCCAAGGCTGAGCATGCGCTGTTCGCCACCGCTCATGGTCCCGGCTACCTGCCGCGTGCGCGTGCGGAGCACGGGGAACATTTCGAACACGCGGGCAATGGTCTCGCTGCGGAGGGCCGCGTCCTTCACGGGCAGGCCGCCGAGACGGAGGTTGTCCTGCACGCTGAGCTGGCTGAAGGTGAAACGCTCGGAGGGGATGAAGGAGATACCGAGCTTCACCTTCTGGGCACAACGCACGTGCGAAACATCGCTGCCGCGGTAACTGACGGTGCCGCCGAAGGGCCGGTTGAGTCCGCAAATGGTGCGCAGCGTCGTGCTCTTGCCGGCGCCGTTGTGGCCCACGAGCGTGACAATTTCGCCTTCGCCGACGCGCAGGCTGGCATCGAACACGACCGGGCGCTTGTTGTAGCCGGCACTCAGCCCCTGCACCACGAGGCAATCGGCGGAAGCGCCCGGAGGGGGAAGTGCGGGCACCTGGTCAGGCGTTGCCAAAGTACACCTCCGCAAGCCGCGGCTGGCTAATAAGGTCGCGCATGGTGCCCTGGGCGGTCACGATCCCGGCTTCCATGAAGTAGACCCAGTCGGCGAGGCGCTCCACGACGTGCAGGTTGTGTTCGACGATGCAGATCGTCTTGCCCATGTCGCGCGTCTGGAGGATGACCTCGAGGATGGGGTCCAGCCAGCTCTGGTCGATGCCGGAGGCGGGCTCATCGAGGAGGAGGACATCGGCGCCGGTGGCGAGCATGCGGGCAAGCGCGACGAGCTTCTGCTCGCCGTAGCCGAGGGCCCCGGCGGGATACTCCAGCCGCGATTCCATGCCCACGAAGCGCAGCGCTTCGATGGCCTTCTCGCGTGCCTCGCGGCCGGCGCGCGCGGTTGAGCCGGGACGGAAGAAGAGGTTGCCGAGGTGCTCGCCGGGCTGGTTGGGGACGGCGAGGGCGACGTTTTCGAGCACCGACAGGCGCGGCAGCGTGCGCACATCCTGGAACGACCGCACCATGCCCCGGCGCGCGACGCGGTGCGGCGGGATGTTCGTGATGTTGTTGCCGCGCAGCGTGACCACGCCCGCGTCCGGGCGGATGGCGCCGGTGATGAGGTTGAAGACGGTGGTCTTGCCGGCACCGTTGGGGCCGACGAGGCCGGTGATGCGCCCGGCAGCGAGGCGGAAATCGAGGCCATCCACGGCGCGGATGCCGCCGAAGTGCTTCACGAGTCCGGTGACCTGCACCGCTGCCTCGAGCTGCGACACGTCCTCGACCAGGCCGTTGCCGGGCCGGGCGCGGGCCACGCGAGCGGCGGCGATGTGTGGCGGCGTGGCATCGGCGCTGCCGGCCGCCGGGGCAGGCGGGGCGGGGAGGCGGCCGGCCAGCCGCCGGATCCAGGCGACACCGGCGCGCAAGGAGGCGCTTTCCGGGATCAGCCCCTCGGGGCGCAGGCGCATGACGACGACGAGCGCGGCGCCATAGATGATGAGCCGGTACAAGGACGCATCTTCGGGGCTTGCGTTCACCTGCTTTTCGAGCACGGGCCTGGAGACGACGACGAGGACGACCCCGAGCAGCGAGCCCCAGAGGTTGCCCATCCCGCCGATGATGATCATCGCGATCATGGTGGTGGCGACATCGAAGCTGAACTGGCTGGGCGAGGCGATCTGGCTGTAATAGACGAGCGCCGCGCCGCCAAGCCCGGCCATGGCCGAGGTGATAGCGAAGAGCCCGACCTTGTACATGAACACGTCTTTGCCGAGCGATCGCGTAGCAATCTCGTCTTCGCGGATGCCTTTTAGCACGCGTCCGAAGGGCGAGTGGCCCAGGCGCCAGCACGCCAAGAACAGGACTACGAGAAGCGGCAGCAGGATCTTGAGGTAGTCGCTCGGGCGGACGATGTCCTTGCCGAACACGCTTACGCCGCCGATCCCGAGGAGCCCATAGCTGCCGCCGAAGTACTTCAGGCTGACGATGAGCGTGAGCAACACGGTCGATAAGGAAAGCGTGAGGAGGATGAGGTAATCCATGCTCAGGCGAAGCGCGGGGACGCTCACGGCCGTGCCGATGAGCGTCCCCGCGCCGATCGCGAAAAGCGTGGCCGGAATGTAGGGGACGCCGTATTCAACGGAGAGGTACGCGGCGGTGTAGCCGCCCGCCGCTCCGAGCGCCGCGTGCGCGACGGAGACCTGCCCGCCGTAACCGATGAGCAGGTTCAATGAGAGCGCGAAGATGGCAAAAATGAGCATCTGGTTGAAGATGTCGATCTGATATTCCACGTCCGGCCCCCTAACGCGCGCCCAGCGGCAAGAGCCGGCGGGCCCTCGCCGGGAAGGAGGTCCCCAACGAGAAAGGCTTCACGGCGACGTAGATGAACAGCAGTGAAAAGACGACGAGCGGCGCCCATTGCGAGCTCAGCCAGAGGCCGCTCAGGCTTTCTATCATGCCCACCGCGAGGCCGGTGAGCGCGGTCCGCAGTGGGCCAGAGCCGATGCCAGCGAGGAACGCGACGACAAACGCGAGGAAGGTGGGTTGCTGGCCCATATCCGGGAGGGCAGCGTATTTCATCGCCGAGAGGATGGCGACGCTGCCGGCGACCACGGATCCAATGCCGAAGACGGCGAGGTAAATGCGGCCAGAATCGACCCCGACCACGCGCGCCATTTCCGGGTTCACACGCACGGCGTTGATCATCCGCCCGGGCTCGCTGAAGCGGATGAGCGCCCAGACGCCGAGGATGACGGCCCACAGCGATATCACCATCACCACATCGAGCGAGGTGAAGGTGTTTTCGCCGAGTGAAAGCCCCTTCACGGTAAAACCGGTATCGAGGATCTTGCTGCGCGAGCCTGCGTACAGCCGGATAAGGTTCTGCCCGGCAATGACGATGCCGAGCGACGAGATAAAGATCGCGAGCAGCGCGAGCGTCGGCGCACTGGTTTGCAGGGGCCGGTAGATGATGCCTTCGATGAGCATGCCGAGGATGGCGCCGACGGCCAGGCCGATGATCAACGCGAGCACGAGCGGCACGCCCTGCTCGGCGGCGAGGATGGCCGCGTACGCGGTGACCACGTAGGTGGTGGAGTAGGCGAAATGGAACCGCCCGGTGACGCCGAGGATGAGCCCGAAGCCTACCCCGAGCGCGCCGTAGCGTGTGCCCGTGATGATGCCGTTCACGAAGAGCTGTTGAAACAGCGTGAAGTCCACGACTCACCCCTTCCGCGATTCTTCCCGCCTCTGGACAAACAGATGCGGCGGATCCGTGCGTCTCCGCCGCATCTGGCCGATGGCTGTGCGGGCGGCTACATCATCTTGAAGCTGGCGCCCCCGATATCGAACGACGCGGCCATGCTCGTCTTGCCGCCCTTGACGGTGAACACGCCAAGCGCGCGCTTGGAGACGGAGTGCGTCTTCACGTCGATGCCGAGCTCGCCGGGGGTATTGGCGTCGCCGCCGTAGACGCTCTTGAAGATGGGGTTGGCCTGCAGCGCCTGGTCCAGCTGGTCGCCACTATTGGGATCGCCGTTCTTGGCGACGACGCGGCGGACGAGGTCCCAGAGGCTGAAGGTGTTCTCGTAGAAGTCGGCCGCGTAGAAGTCCGGCACGGCATCGGGGTATTTCGCCTTGAAGGAATCGACGAAGAGCTTGCCCCACGGGTTCGGCGGGTTGTCGATATCGAAGAAGTCGAAGGAGAAGATGTACTTGTCGTAGGCGGCGCCGGCGACCTTCGCGGCATCGGGCGTGAACTCGGAGCCGATGACCTGGGCGTTGATGCCGGCGGTGTCGTATTGCTTCATAAAGAAGCCGGGGTCCAGCCCCCAAATGCCGAGCTGGATGATATCGGCGTTCTTCTGCTTGATGCGGGCGAGCAGGGTGGAGTAATCGGTCGTCCCGATGGGCGCCGTCTCCATGCCGAGGTAGGTGAGGCCGTTCTTGGTGAGGGTGGCCTGCAGGTTCGCCTCGCTGGGCTTTACCACGGCATCGCCGACGTCCCAGATGACGTAGAGCACCTTCTTGGCATTCGGGAACTTCTTCGGTACGTACTGGTACACGCCCGGGAAGGTGTCGTCGGGGGTGACGGCGCGGGTGCCATAGAAGTAGGGCTGGCCCTGGAAGGCGGGGGGCGCGCCGCCGCCACCATCGAGCGTGAGCATCTTGTACTGCTTGATGGCCGGCAGCATCGCGCCGATGTCGGCGGCGTAGGATGCGAGGACCATGGGCGTGTTGGCGATGCCGAGCTCGCGTGCGGCCGCGGCCCCGGCTTCGGCATTGCCGGACTTGTGGTCCTTGTAGCTGACGGTGAAGGTTGGGCCGCCGAGCGACTTAATCTGCTCCACGGCGAGATCGATGCCCTTGGACATGGTGCCGCCGTAGTAAGCGCCCGATTCGCTGAGGGCGAGCACCGCGCCGACCTTGAGCGTGAGGCCTTGACCGGCCTCCTTGCCGCTGGGCAGGCTGAGCATCTTGGTCAGGGAGGAGACGTTGGTCGTCTTGCCGCCGGTGGTCGTGGTCTTTTTGCTGTCGTCGTCATCGCCGCAGCCGACCAGCGCGAGGCCGGCGGCCCCCACGCCGGCCAGGCCGATGCCCGCTACAAATGTCCGTCGTGTGACGCGACGCGCGGTGATGCGGCGCGTCCAGTAGTTGCTGTGCTGGCTCACTGTTTCCCCTCTCCTGCGAAATCCGGGCTCGAAGGCCGAGGCGAGTATTGTTCCTCGCATAGATGGTGTCAATGAAGCCCATTCCGGCCAGGACTAGCCGCAACGGTTATGTCGAGAATCTTGTTCGAGACTATTTGATCGCGAGCGGATTGATCGGCGAGCCGACGGCTTTCGACACCTTAAGCGGCGGCGAGCAGAAGAAGAATTCCCACACACCGTCTGCGGCGCAGTCGGCTGCAAGCTCCTCGAAATCGAGGATCTCGCCGAGCGTCATGCCCATATCGCGGATGAGCACCATGTGGACGTTGAAAACGACGTCGCTGAACTCGCCGGGCAAGACCTCGATGGCCCAGTTATCGGAGGCGACCACGGCGACATCCTTCTGGTGCAGCCATTCGCAGCAGGCCATCCCGAGGCCGGGTTCGCCCGACATGAAGGCGGCGGGGTTGCGCTCGGCGAGGAACTTGCCGCGCCAGCCGGTGCGGAACAAGAGGATATCGCCAGGAAGGACCTGGACGCCCTGGCGGGTGGCCGCGGCTTCGAGGTCGGCGGGGGTGATGACGTAACCGAGCTCCAGGCAATCGACGCCCTTGAGCGCCACGAGGTCCAGCAGCACGCCACGCCCGGCGATGCCCTTGCCCTGCTTGTCGATGGAGTTGTGCAGTGTGCCGCCGAGGCCGACATCACTGGCGGGGAAGCCGTTGTAGAGCAGATCGTCGTAGTACACGTGCGCAAGGCTGTCCCACTGCGAGGAGCCCTGCAGGGGCATGAAGATGTAGTCATCGGCGTAGCGGAAGCCACCGGGGAACACCTGGCCCTGGCCCGTTTCGGACATGAGGTGGACGGGGTTGATGCGTCCGCCGCCGGGCTGCGGGCCATCGGCGCCCATGGGAATGCCGAGGTCGAAGATCTTGCCGTGCTTGATGAGCTTGCCGGCGGCGACCAGCCGCTCGGGGGTGATCAGGTTCGTGGTGCCTTTTTCGTCGTCCTTGCCCCAGCGGCCCCAGTTGCTCAGCCGCTTCCCGATGGCCCGAAAGTCTTCCACGTGTGTCCCTTCCTTTCGCCTGTTGTTTGGGAGATGACGAGGGCTTAGTACGCGCCCTGCTTTTCAAAGATGGCGCGCGGATTCTCGACGAGCATCTGGTTGACCTGGGCATCGGTGACGCCGCGCTGCTTGAGGGCGGGCACAACATCGCGCGAGATATGCAGGTAGTTCCAACGCGGCGCCATCTGGGCGATGGCCTCTTCGTTGAGCCAGTCATTGACGCAGGCTGCGTCGTGCGAAAGCACCATGCGGCCGGCGTGGCCGCGCTCGCAGAGCGTCGCGACCGTCTTCACGCGGTCCTCGAAGGGCAGCAGGACATCGATGCCGAAGCGGTCCATACCGATGTAAGAGCCATTGGCGAGGATCTCCTCGAGGTAGGCGATATCGGTCGAATCGCCGCTATGGCCGATCACGACGCGGCCGAGGTCCACACCTTCGTTTTCGAAAATCCTCTGTTGATCCAGCCCGCGGCGAGTGCCTACATGAGTGTGCGTGGAGATCGGGACGCCGGTGGCGCGGTGCGCGCGCGCGACGGACCGAAGGACGCGCTCGACTCCGTGGGTTACGCCGGGCTCATCGGTGGCGCACTTGAGGATGGCGGCCTTGACGCCAGTCCCTGCGATGCCTTCGGTGATGTCCTTCACGAACATGTCGACCATGATCTCGGGGCCGCCAAGCAGGGTGTCGGGGCCGCGGAAGTGGAAGTAGTGGGGCACGTCGTTGTAGGTATAGAGGCCCGTGGCAACGACGATGTTGATGCCGGTGGCGGTCGCGATGCGCTGGATCCGGGGGATGTAGCGCCCGAGACCCACCACCGTGAGGTCGACCAGGGTATCGATGCCGGCAGCCTTGAGCTCGTTCAGCCGGGCAATGGCATCCGCGACGCGGCGCTCGTCGGTGGCCGCGGGGTCGCCTTCCGGGTAGTTTTGCGCGATCTCCGTGCTGAGCACGAAGACGTGCTCGTGCATCAGCGTGGCACCGAGGCTCGAAGTGGAGATGGGCCCTTTCACGGTTTCGACGGTCGCCACTGGTTGTCCTCCGCGCGCCGAGATTGCCGCATTGGGTCGTGGCGCGGCGCGCAAACGCTAGCGAGTCCAATTGACTTTGTCGAGCGCTCCATGACATATCGCGAGCCGGTCGTCGAGGTGGGCGCGGCGGGCGGGAGGCAATGCCGCCGAACGGGCGGTCAGTAGCCGGCGGCGCAGCCATCGGCGCGGGGGTCGCTCCCGGCCACGTAGCCGCCGCCGGCGAGGCGGCGGATGACCTGGCCGCGGCCGAAGGCCACACCGGCGGGCTCGATCGCGACGTTGTGCCCGCGCGCAGACAGGCCGTGGACGAGGTTGGGCGGCGTCTGCTGCTCGAGCGATACGCGGCGGCCCTCGTTCCAGCGCCAGCGCGGAGCATCGAGCGCGGCCTGCGGGTTCATGCCGTAATCCACTTCGTTCACCACGACCTGGAGGTGGCCCTGGGGCTGCATGTAGCCGCCCATCACGCCGAACGGGCCAAGCGGCTCGCCGCCACGAGTGAGGAACGATGGGATGATCGTGTGGTAGGGCCGCTTGCCGGGGGCGAGGTGGTTGGGGTGGGCCGGGTCCAGGCTGAACCCGTGGCCGCGGTTCTGAAGGCTGATCCCGGTGCCCGGCACAACGATGCCGCTGCCAAAGCCCATGTAATTGGACTGGATCAGCGAGACCATCATCCCATCAGAGTCGGCAGTGCAGAGGTAGACGGTGCCGCCGGCTGCGGGGCGGCCCGGGGCGGGCCGCAGGGCCGCGGCGCCGATTTGGGCGCGCCGGGTGGCGGCGTACTCCTTGCTCAGCAGCTCCTGCACCGGCACGGCGGCGTGCGCCGGGTCGGCGATGAAGGCCAGGGCATCGGCGAAGGCGAGTTTCAGGCTTTCGATTTGCCAGTGGTAGCCCTGCGCCGATTCGCGCGGCTGTGCGGCGAGGTCGAAGCCTTCGAGGATGTTGAGGGCAATGAGCGCCGTGATCCCCTGGCCGTTGGGCGGCATCTCCCAGACTTCGTGCCCGCGGTAGCTGGTGCTCACGGGTTCGTCCCAGGTGCTCACGTGGGCGGCGAGGTCCTCGCGGCGAAGGAGGCCGCCGGTGGCCAGCGCGAAGCGTTCGATCTCGGCCGCGAGCGCGCCTTCGTAGAAGTCGCCGGCGTTGCTGGCGGCGATGGCTTCCAGGGTGCGGGCGTGGCCGGGCGAGCGCCAGGTCTCGCCGGGCGCAGGCGCCTCACCGCGGGGAGCGAAGGTCTCGAACCAACCGCGCGATTGCGCGCCGGGAAGGAGCGCGCGGTAGCGCGGGACGGCGAACGCCCAGAGCTGGGCCGACATCGGCGAGACCGGGTAGCCGTTGGCCGCATAGTCGATGGCGCTGGCGAAGAGCGAGGCAAACGGCTGCTTGCCGAAGCGCGCGTGGAGGTCGCGCCAACCGCCGGGCGCGCCCGGCACCGTCACCGCCTCCCAGCCGGCTTCGGGGATGCGCTCGTGGCCGCGGGCGGCGAACAGCTCGAGGGTGTGGGCGGCGGGTGCGCGGCCGGAGGCGTTGAGCCCGTGCAGCTTCGCGCCATCCCAGATGAGGGCGAAGAGATCGCTGCCGATGCCGTTGTTGTTGGGCTCGACGACAGTCAGCGTGGCGGCCGTGGCGATGGCGGCATCGACGGCGTTGCCGCCGGCGCGAAGGACCTGCAACCCGGCCTGTGCGGCCAGCGGCTGGCTCGTCGCGACGGCGCCACGCGGCGCCAGCACCGGCATGCGCTGCGACGGGTACGGGAAACCTTCGAGGCGCAGGTTGTTGAGACCCGGGTACGTCATTCGTTTGGCTCCGGGGATGACCGGAGGCGCGCCGCTGGACCGGCACGCCGGCGGGGTTCAACCGGCGCGTTCGGGGGCAGTGCCGGCGCTGGCGTGGCGGGCACGCCGCTCGAGCACGGCGGTGAGCTGCTTCTCCACGGCGAAGACGATAAGCGCTGTGCCGAATCCGAGCACAAGGGCCTCGACGCGGCCGATGAGCCAGCGCCGAGGCGGCGCCGCCACCGGGGTTTCGCGGCGGTCATTTGCGGGCCCGGCGCGCGTTCAGCGCCATCGCGCCGGCGAGGACGGCGACACTCGTGGCCATCGCGACCGCGAGCCGGCGGCTCGCCTTCGTCAGCGTCTCTTCGAGCGGGCGCCGCGGCCCGCACCGTGCCGGGCTCGTGTGCGTAGAATCGCCTGCGGGAGGCGAACATGCGGCTCGAAGGAAAAGTGGCGATAGTGACCGGCGGCGGGAGCGGGATAGGGCGGGCAATCTGCCTGCGGTTCGCGCAGGAGGGCGCGAACGTCGCCGTAGCGGATATCAACCTCGCGGGCGCGGAGGAGACGGTGGCGCTCGCGGCCGCGGCGCCGGGCGAGGCGTGGGCTGCAGCCTGCGACATCACCCGCCTCGATGCCGTGCGCACAATGGCGGCGGCCGTCCTGGCACGCTGGGGGCGGATCGATGTGCTCGTGAACAACGCCGGCTGGGACAAGATCGAACTGTTCAGTCGGAGCCAGCCGGAGACGTGGAACAAGGTCATCGATATCAACCTGCGCGGCCCGGTGAACTGCGTCTCGGCGGTGCTGCCGGCGATGACGGACCAGGGGAGCGGCTCGATCATTAGCATCGGCTCAGATGCGGGGCGCGTGGGATCGAGCGGCGAGGCAGTGTATTCGGCCTGCAAGGCAGGCGTCATCGGCTTCAGCAAGACGATCGCGCGCGAGATGGCCCGCCATAACGTGCGCGTGAACGTGGTGTGCCCCGGACCCACCAACACGCCGTTGCTCGACGAGATTACCGGCGGGGACACCGGCTCGAAGATCATCGAGGGGATGGTGCGGCAGGTGCCGTTCCGGCGGCTGGGGCAGCCCGAAGACATCACGGGCGCGGTCGTGTTTTTCGCCAGCGACGACTCGGGGTACGTCACGGGGCAGGTGTTGAGTGTCAGCGGGGGGCTGACGATGGCGGGGTAGGGGGCGGTGTGGCGGGCGAGCCGCCGGGGTTGAGGCGCGCCAGTTCAGGCGACGGCGGTGGCTTCGATCTCGATCATGATGGCGGGGTCGAAGAGGCGGGTGACGCCGAGGAGCGTGGCGACGGGCGTGCAGCCGGCGGCGGCGAGGACGGGGATGATCTCGCCCGCGCCGGCCATAAATGCATCGACATCGGTGGTGTAGAGGTTGAGCCGGACGATGTTCGCTGGCGCCATGTCCGCGCTCGCCAGGACCTCGACGAGGTTCGTCCATGCCAGCTTGAACTGGCCGGCGAGGTCGCCGGGGTGCATGGGCGCGCCATTGGCGTCATTCGATGTCTGCCCGGAAACGTAGAGGACGCGCTGGCCACCGGTGACTTCGATGGCCTGGTTGATGTTGAAGGCTTCAACGAGCCAGCGTTGCGGGTTGAGCGGGCGGATTTGCACGGGTGTGCCTCGTGTGCTCGGAAGTTGGCGGCACTTTAGGCGTTTCGGAGGGCCTTGAGTAGCCCCTATCTTTGGGGGCTCCGATACCCCGGGTAGGGATTCCCTCACTCTCGGTCGCGGCCTTGATATCGTAATTCGTCGCCTCAGCGCTCGTAGAGGGGGCCGGAGAGAATGTCGGCGCCCCAGGTGGTGCTGCTCCCGCCGGCGGGCTCGCGGGTGATCCCCACGCCCTCGAATTGGCTCAGCGGGCCGGGGATGGCGACTTTCACGAGTGCTTCGCCTTTGCCGTTCACGTCGAAGGTGCCTCCGCTGGCACGCGTCTGGTCGCGGCGGACAAACCAGACCTGGTACGTCCAATCGCCATTGAGCACCGGCATGCCGGTGACGGCGAGGCCGCCCTGCTGGCGATCCTCGCTCACGTAGAGCCGGCCGGTGGGTGCGGATCCGTAGCCCGGCGCCCCGGCGAGCGGCACGACGAGCTCGGAGCGGCTGGCCAGGTCGGCGACGCTCGTATCGGAGGATCGGAATTCGCGCCAGCCGGCGATGGCAACCACCGCCACGAGCGCAGCGGCCGTCGCCGCCCAGCCGATACCGAGCAGCCGCAGCTTGCGGGACTCCGCGCGCGCCGCGGCGGCGGCGGGCGAAGGCGTCCCGGCACGAATGTGTGCGGCGATGCGCTCCCAGACGAGCTCGGGCGGCGCGGCCTCGCTACTGTCTTCGCGGAGCGCCGCGGCGACGGCGGAATACCGCGCCAGTTCGTCGCGGCACACGGTGCAGCCGGCGAGGTGCCCCTCCACGCGTGCGCGGTCTTCCGGGTCGAGCGCGCCGAGCGCGTAGGCGGCGAGGTCATCGGCGACGTGTGGGCCGGCCATCATCGTCCCACCCTTTCCCCGCCCTCGAGGATCACGCGGAGGCGGGCCATGCCGTCGCGGATGCGTGTCTTCACGGTGCCGAGGGGCACGCCAAGCTCGCGCGCGATCTCGCTCTGGGTGAGCCCGGCGGCGAGCACGAGGTCGATTGCTTCGCGCTGCCCGGGCGTAAGGCAGTCCAGGGCATCGGCAAGGCTGAGCTGGAGGACGATGGCGTCGGCCTCGCCGGGCATGGCACGCGAGTGGCGGTCGTCGTCGCCGGGGAGGAGTTCGCGGTCGCGCTGGCGGGAGCGGTGCTGGCCGCCGCGGAGCACATCGATGGAGCGGTTGCGGGCAATGCCCATGAGCCAGGCGTGGACGGCGCCCTTCGCGGGGTCGAACTCGGCGGCGCGCTCCCAGCAACGGAGGAACACGTCCTGGACGACCTCCTGCGCGGTCAGCGGGTCGCCCGTGATGCGGAGGGCGAGGCTGAAGACGAGGCCACCGTAGCGGACATAGAGCGCGCGCAGAGCGTCTTCGCTGCGCCCCGCGACAGCGGCCAGCAGTTGTTCGTCTTCGCGAGCAGTGCTTTCGCGTTCCATGCGTGCGCGTCCCAGCCTACGCGATTCATGGCTGCGGCAGAAACCGGCGGAGGGAGCACCGCTCGCGGGGTTCATCGCCGGTGACTACGTCGCGAATTGCCCGTCCGGATGGCGAAACCGTCCGTGTCGCAGCCAGAAATTGTTACGGAATCGGCACCCGCCGGTGCAATCCGAACTCGCGAAGGCTTGCGTAGTCAGGGGCAGTCAAAATGGGAGGAAACGACTTGCAGCGACTATCAGCATTGCCGCGCTGGGCGCGGTTTGCGGGGCTCGCCGCGATTGGCGTCGCGCTCGCCGGCAGCGGGTTCGTGCACACGCAGGGTTCGGCGCGTGCAGCGAACGCGAGCGTAACCGTCGGCAGCCCGGCCAATCGCTTCGCGCCGAACATCTCGAACATTAACGTGGGCGACACGGTGACGTTCACGTGGGCCTCCGGGACGCACATCATCGACCTGGAGGGCGTGGCGCCGGACCTGACCATTAACTCGGGGCAAACAACGGGCACGACCACCGCGTTCACGACGCCCGGCACCTACTATTACTATTGCAGCATCCACGCCAGCGAGAGTCTCGCCACCGAAGCGCACGTGCAGGCAAATGACGCGATGGTCGGGAAGATTGTCGTGACGGCAGCCGCCACGGCCACGGCCACGACGGCCGCAGCGACATCAACGCCTATCCCGCCAACGCCGACGGCAGCGGCGGCAACACCCACCGCGCCAGCTGCGGCAACAGCCACGGCGACAGCGACGCGCGCCGCCAGTTCGGCAACCGCGGGTGCGTCCGCTACAACGGCGCCAGGCGCGCCGAGCACCGGGACGGGGACGGGGACGGGCGGCGCCGATACCTCCAGGATGTTCGCGATCATCGCGGGAGCCGTTGTCCTGGTCGCCACTGGCGCCTGGTATGCAGCGCGCCGGAGGTAACCTCCTACGCCGATGGCGCGCCGTCGCGGCCGGCGCCCGGAACCGGGTGCCGGCCGCCGTAGTCCCGTGACCGTGCCGGGATCGGCGGCCGCTTCCGCGTGATCGGAGAAGGCGCCGTCCGTTTCGGAGCTCCCGGCCGCCGGCGGGCGGGCGGGCCGCGCGCGGAGCAGCGATACGTTAACGATTGGCCCTCCCGGCGGGGATCGCGATGCGGTACACTGATGGGAGCCTCCACGGGATGCTGCCACGGTTGCAGGTGAGCTTCAGACCCCGGTCCACCCTCCACGACTCGCCGTACTCGGTGATGCGTTGCGCGGGCGTCCAGCCCGTCACTCGGCCCCAATGACTGCTGCTACTACCAATCGAAAGACCGTCGGTGTGCTTGCCCTGCAGGGCGATTTCCGCGAGCACCGCGAGATGCTGACCTCGCTGGGCCACGCCGTGCGCGAAGTGCGCAAAGTGGCGCAACTCGACGGGATCGATGCGCTCATCATCCCAGGCGGCGAAAGCACGACCATCGCGCGGCTTATCCTGAGCAACGGCTTCCAGCAGCCGCTGCGCGACTTCTGCGCCGGCGGGCGGCCGGTGTGGGGCACCTGCGCCGGCGCTATCCTGTTGGCGAAGCGCGTCGATAACCTCGACCGGCCGGGCATCGAGATGATGGACATCAGCGTGCGCCGGAACGCGTTCGGGCGGCAGGTGGACAGTTTCGAAGCCGACCTCGACGTCGACGGCGTCGATGGCCCGCCATTCCGAGCCGTGTTCATCCGGGCGCCGTTGATCGAGTCGGTGACGGCGCCGGCGGAGGCGGTGGCGATGCTGGCGGACGGCACGATTGTCGCAGCGCGCGAAGGGAACCTGTTCGCGACATCGTTCCACCCGGAGCTGACCGGTGACGCGCGGCTGCACGAGTACTTCCTCACCCTGGGGTTGCCGCGGGCATATGGGAACGGGCACAGCGCCGCGCCGCTGCCAGCGGTGGCGGGCGATGCTCCGGGGGCGGCGGGATGAGCGAGTTGAACGCGGAGCCCCTGAGCCCGATCGACGCGGCGACCCTGTGGCCGCAGCTGCGGCGGCTCGACACCGAAGTGATCGCCACGCGCGCGGGCGAGAGCCTGCTCGTGAGCTCCGGGCTCGCGGCCACGGGACTCGGCCGGCTGCCGCGGATGCCGCGCACGATGGTGCTCGGGATCAAGCGGGGGTTGCACTACCGGGGCGTCGTGGTCGGGCGGGAGCTCGCCGGCGGGGCAGGCTGGGAGGCCGTGTCGCTGCGGCTAGCGCGGGATAAGGATGACGAGGCCGTAACGGGCCTGCTCAACCGCCTCGGCGTCGAGGTCGCGCAGCGCGGCGGGCGCACGTTGTACCTGCGGTGCGCCGAAGGTTCGCCCCACAAGGAGGCGATCCGGCGAAGCGGGCTGATGGCGTATCGCATCGAGCGGCTGTATGCGGTGCCCGCGCGCGGTGGCGGCCAGCCAGAGACGCTGTTCCGGGCCGCCGGCCGCGCCGACCGGCATGGCATCTTCCGGCTCTACTGCCGCGTGGTCCCGGAGCATATCCGCCGGCAGGAGGCGCCGACGCAGCAGGACTGGCGCGCGGTGCTGGATTCGTTCGATTGCAGCCGCGAATTCGTGATCGAGCGGGATGGCGGGCTGGTGGCCTGGGTAGGGACGGGTGAGCGCGAAAGCCGTGTCCTTGTGGAAAGCGGCATCGAGGGACTGGCGGATGCCACGCTCGCGATTATCGAAGCGAACGGGCCCCGGCCCGGCACGCTCGTCCTGGCGGAGGACCAGGGGAGCATCGAACGCGAGGCGCTCGCCCGCGGCCACGGCCCGCTGGGGGTACGGCTGGTCTGCGCGCGGCGGCTTGCATTATTGAACCCGCTGAAGGAGGTTGTCGCGGTGCCGGCGGAAACGCTGGCGTTGCCGCACTAGCCGTGACACAGCTCGAACTGTCCGATTCAACCTTTCCCGAACAGATCGTCACCGACGACCTCGACCTGCTCCTGGAGGCGTTGCCGCCGCACATCTGCGAATTCCTGCGCGATGAGGAGCGCCGCGTCGCCCTGCTGGAAGTGGTGATGGACCTCGGGCGCCTCCCGGAGGCGCGTTACCCCGGCCGCGAAATCGTGCTCAGCCACGATGAGGTGACGGAGGATGACCTGCTCTACGTCATCAGCCACATCGGCGAATTCGGAGCCGATAACCGCGCGGGCATCGAGCGCACGCTCCATCGCATCTCCTGTATCCGCAATCGGCGCGGCGCCATCGTGGGGCTCACCTGCCGCATCGGGCGCGCAGTCTACGGCACTATTCGCGTCATCGAAGACCTGGTGCTGGGCGGCAAGAGCATCCTGCTGCTCGGGCGGCCGGGCGTAGGCAAGACGACGATGCTGCGCGAAGTCGCCCGCGTCCTCGCGGACGACGCGAACAAGCGCGTGATCATTGTCGACACGTCGAACGAAATCGGCGGCGATGGCGACATCCCGCACCCGGCCATCGGCGGCGCGCGCCGCATGCAGGTCGCGACTCCCGCCAACCAGCACGCGGTGATGATCGAGGCGGTGGAAAACCACATGCCCGAGGTCATCGTGATCGACGAGATCGGGACGGAGCTGGAGGCAGCCGCGGCGCGCACGATCGCCGAGCGCGGGGTCCAGCTCGTGGGCACCGCCCACGGCACCGAGCTCGAAAACCTGATGCTCAACCCAACCCTTGCGGACCTCATCGGCGGCATCCAATCGGTCACGCTGGGGGACGAAGAGGCGCGGCGGCGGGGCACTCAGAAGTCTATCCTCGAGCGCAAGGCGCCACCGACCTTCGACGTAGTCGTCGAGATCCAGAGCTGGCAGAGGGTCGCATTGCATGCGGACGTCGCCGCGACTGTGGACGCGATGCTGCGCGGCTACGACGCGGCGCCGGAGGTACGGCAACTCGGCTTCGGCGGGCGGCTCGAGATCGTCGACGAAGAACCGGAGGACGAACGGCGCATCGGGCCGGCGCGCGCGGCGGGCGGCCCTTCGCAGATGGCGCCGTGGGAGCTCGGGCAACCGCGGCGCCGCGGCGGCGGCCACGTCCGCGCCGAGGAGGACGAGCTGGAAGAGCCGCGCGAACGGCTCGTGGCCCCCCGAGAGCCAGGCGCGAAAGCGATCCGCATCTACCCTTTCGGTCTGAGCCGGTCTCGCCTCGAGCAAGCCGTGCACGCAACGGGCGTCGCCGCTGACGTTGTGCAGGATGTGCGCGAGGCCGACATCGCGGTCACATTACGGACCTACTACCGGCGCAAGCCGCCGCCCCTGCGGGAGGCGGAGGAGCGCTCTATCCCGATCTACATCATCAAGAGCAATACCGCCTACCAGATGGAACAGGTGCTCATGCAGTTCCAGGGTGGCGAACGCTCGGTGCGGCGCGACCCGATGGTCGATGTCTTCCGGGAGACGGAGGACGCCATCGCGCAGGTGATGGACGAGGGGCGCCCGATCGAGCTGCCGCCGGCGAACAGCTACGTGCGGCGGGTTCAGCACCAGCTGGCAACCCGCTACAACCTGGAGAGCCGCAGCTCGGGCAAGGAACCGAACAGGCGGGTGCGGATCCTCCCGTTCTCGGGGTAAGTCAGCCGCCGAGGATGCGCATGAGCACACCGGCGGCGACAAGGCCGGCGACCACGAGCGCGGCGATGCGCAACGCCTGCGATTGGCGGGCGCGTGCCTCGGCCGGGTCGCGATAGGGCGCGAGCACGGAGGCCCCGGAGAGGTCGGAGAGCACGCTGCGCGCCTGCCCGAGCGACCGGGCAGGGACAATCACGGGGTAGTTCGACCAGCCCGTCGCAGCGCCACCGAGCGCCGCGCCCACGCCGCGTTCGAAGGTGTGCGCCTCGATGCCGGCGTCGCGCAGGGCATCCACCCAGATGGCGGCCTGGATGGGGTCACCCGCTTCGGCGACGACGGACACGCCGGACGGCGATTGGCGTGCGGCGGTCACGGGTGGGCAATCCGGGCGGCCGGGGGACAGCCGCCATCTGCGGCGGCGGGAGCCGAGGCCGGGACGGAGGTGCTCACGGGGCAATCGTACCACGGCGGTCTGGCGCGCTCTGGTCTGGAGGCGGGGCCGGTATAGTGCCGCTCCATGGCTGACGCTTTCTCCGGCATTCGCATCATCGATTTCACCTCGGGGCTCGCGGGCGCGATGGCAACCATGCTGTTCGCGGACTTCGGCGCCGATGTCATCCGCGTCGAGGGCCCGGGCGCGGCGGCCGCGCGCAGCCACCCGGGCTTCCTCTGCTGGGACAGGAACAAACGGCGCCTGCCGCTGGACGTAGCGAAATACGAGGGGCTAACGGCAGCGCGCCAGCTCATCGCCACGGCCGATGTGGCCGTCTTCGACGCGCGGCCCGGCGAGCTCGAACGGCTAGGGCTCGACGCTGCCACCGTGCTCGCTGCGAACCCGCGGCTGCTGCACACCTGGCTGCCGCCCTACGCCGCCAGCGGGCGTTGGAGCCAGCTACCGCCGGACCATCTGCTGCTCTCGGCGGTGAGCGGCGTGGCCCAACTCCAATTCAGCTTCGAGGAGCGGCCGGTGGCGCTCGTGACGCCGCAGCTTGGGTACGCTCACGCGACAATCGCGGCCAACGGGATCGCAGCGGGGCTGTGGGAGCGCCGCCAGAGCGGGCAGGGCCAGGCGCTCGTGGTGAGCGGGTTGCACGCGGTGGCGTCGGTGGAGAGCGGCGGCATCATCCAGGCGGAGGGCCTGGTCCGGATTGCGCGCAACAGCCGCGGGGGTGTGCCCAACTACCGGCTTTATCGCTGCGCCGATGGCGAGTGGTTCTTCCTGGGCTCGTTGACGGCGCCATTCTTCCTCAAGGCGCTCGAAGCCATCGGGCTGACGGAAATCATGGCCATGGAGGGTGTGGACGGCGAGTTCACGAACCTGCTGCGGCCGCCGATTGCGGATGTGGTGATGGAACGGATGGAGGCGCGGTTCGCGGAAAAGCCACGGGCGGAGTGGCTGCGGATCCTTCATGAGAACGGTGTGCCGCGGGGGCCGGTCGGGGTGCGGGAGGAGTGGTTCCACGGCGAGACCGTCGCGTCCAACGAGATGCGGCTCGAGCTGATGCACCCGAAGCTTGGCCGCGTGGAATTGCCCGGAGTGCCGGTGAAGCTGCGCGACACCCCGGGGCAGGTCCGCGGCTTCTGCGAGCCGGCCGAGGTTGCACCAATCCTGGCCGAACGGCCGCCCGCCAGCTCGAGCTCGTCGGCCGCGCAGGGCGAAGTGCCCGGCGGCCGGCCGCTCGAGGGCGTGCGTATCCTCGACCTCGGGGCGTTCATCGCCGGGACATTCGCGCCCACGGTGCTGGCGAACTACGGCGCGGACGTAGTCAAGGTCGAACCCGTGGCCGGCGACCCCTTCCGGCCGTACGGCCTGATCTTCGCGGGCCATAACCTCGGCAAACGCAGCATCGCCATCGATATCAAGCGCCCGGATGGACGGGCGGTATTCGAAGAGATGGTGCGGCAGAGCGACGTGGTGCTGGACAACTTCCGGCTCGGAGTCCGTGAGCGGCTGGGCGTCGACTATGCCACGTTAAGCGCCATCAACCCGCGGATCATCACCTGTTCGGTCACGGGCTACGGGCCGAAGGGCACGCTCGCGGCCGACCCGGGGTTCGACCCGCTGATGCAGGCGCGCAGCGGGATGATGCGGGCGCAGGGCGGGGACGACGAGCCCGTGTTCCACCAGATCGCGGTGAACGACACAGCCACGGCGATGATGGCGGCCTTCGGGATCCAGGCCGCGCTCCACGCCCGCGAGCGCACCGGCCGTGGGCAGGAGGTGGAGACGTGCCTTGCGAACCAGACGATCCTGTTCCAATCGGGTGAGTTGACCTGGTACCAAGGGCGTCCGCCCGCGCTGACGGGCGGGCGGGACTTCATCGGCCCGCTGGCGCTCGAACGCTTCTATGCCTGCGCCGATGGCTGGATCGCGATCTCGGCGGCGAAGGCCGTGCTGTTCCAGCCGCTCGCGCTGGCGCTCGGCCATCCCGAGTGGGCCGGCCGTATGACGGCGGAACGCGCGATAAAGGAGGCGGCGGGCGGCGAGCTGGCGAAGCTCGCCGGCGAAGCGCTGGCGGCAATGCCCGTCGCGGAGGCGCTCGACCGGCTGCTGACGCGCGGCGTCCCGGCAGCACCCGCGAACGCCCCGGCAGACCTGTTCAGCGACCCGTGGTTCGTCGCGGAGGGGTTCTTCCAGCGCGTCGATGACCCGCAATTCGGGCCAACGACCTGCGTGCGTTCGTATGCCGAGTGGAGCCGCTCGCTGGGGGGCTTCCCGCACCGGGCCCCGGCGGCCGGCGAGCACACGTTCGAGCTGTTGGAGGAGTTCGGCTTCGATGCCGAGCTCGCGGCGCAGCTTGTGAGCAACGGCGTTGCGGTTGGCTGAGGCTCACGGGGAGGGGCAGGCGCGGCGCTTGCGCGCCCGCGATGACCCTTGACCGTCTTCGGTGTACGTTGGGCGGGCTCCGAAAGGATGCGGTGGCCGGGATAGATGACGGATCCAGAATCGAGCCAGAACCAGCCAGTTGCCCACACCCGCGGACGCGTGAGCCGGATCCGGGTGGAACTGCCGCACGCCGGCATCGTCCCGGGGGAGCGCCGCAACCGCTTCGAGGCCACCGCCTACGCCGAGGAGCGGCGAGGCTGGCGGGGCCGCTACCTGGGCGCGCGCGATAGCCTGCTTGGCGACAGCATGTCGAACGCGCGGCTGCAGGAAGAGCGGCTCAGCAAGAAGGTAGCGCTCGCCATCTTCTCCTCGGACGCGCTTTCGTCCACGGCCTACGCGACGCAGGAGATCCTGCTGATCCTGGTCCTCGCGGGCGCGGGAGCAATACGCTACAGCCTCCCGATTTCGGCGGCGATCGTTCTGCTCCTCGCGATTGTCGTGATTTCGTACAGGCAGACGATCCGCGCCTATCCCGGCGGCGGCGGCGCGTACATCGTCGCCCACGAGAACCTCGGGGTGGCGCCGGGGCTCCTCGCAGCCTCCTCGCTGCTCATCGATTATGTGCTCACGACGGCCGTGTCGATCGCGGCCGCGGTCGAGGCGATCTACTCGGCTTTCCCGGCGGCGCACGGCTATGCCGTGCCCATCGCGGTCGCCATGGTGGTGGTCATCGCGCTGGGGAACCTGCGCGGCATCCGGGAATCGGGGACCATCTTCTCGATCCCAACCTACGGGTTCATTGTCGTCCTGGGCGGGACGCTCGTCGTGGGCATGCTGAAGGTGTTCACGAGCAGCGAGCCGAACGTCTTCGCCGTCGGCCAGACAACGCGGACTGTCGAAGCCGAGCAGACGCTCACGCTGTTCCTGATCCTGCGGGCGTTCTCGGCGGGCTCCACGGCCCTCACGGGCGTCGAGGCGATTTCGAACGGCGTATCGGCGTTCAAGCCGCCGGAGTGGAAGAACGCGGCCTCGACGATGACGTCGATGGCGCTGGTACTGGGCGCCCTGTTCCTGGGGACGACGTTGCTCGCGCGCCACTACGGCATTGTCTACCTGCACGGCGACCAGAAGACGGTGATGTCGCAGATCGGTGAGCAGGTGTTCGGGCGCAACGTGTTCTACTACACGCTCCAGTTCTTCACCGCCGCCATTCTCTTCCTGGCCGCGAACACGGCCTACAACGGTTTCCCACTGCTGGGGGCGATCCTCGCGCGCGACGGCTACCTGCCGCGGATCTTCCACCAGCGCGGCAACCGGCTGGTGTTCAGTTACGGCATTATTGCCCTGACGGGCTTCGCCATCCTGCTGCTGGTGGTGTTCAACGCGAGCACCACGCGGCTGATCCCGCTGTACGCGCTCGGGGTTTTCCTTTCGTTCTCGCTCGCGCAGGCCGGGATGGTGCGGCGCTGGCGGCGGATCAAGGACGCGGGCTGGCGGCGGTCGGCGATTATCAATGGCATCGGGGCGGTAGCGACCGCGGTGGTGTTCGTCATCATCCTCGTGACGAAGTTCACGCAGGGCGGCTGGATGGTCGTGGTGCTGCTCCCGATCATGACCCTCTGGCTGTTCCGCATCGGCGGGTTTTACAAGCGGTTGCACCGTTCGTTGTTCGTGGCGCCAGACGCCGTGCTGGACCTGCGGCCGCACGGGCGCTCATCGGCGCCGATCATCGTGCCGGTGGAGGAAGTGAACCTGGCGACGATCATGGCCCTGAGCGACGCGTGCGAGCGCTCATCCGACGTGACCGCAGTGCACGTCGCCTTCGATGTGGATTCGCCGCAGGCCGTGGAGCAGCGCTGGGACCAGCAGTTCCCGGCGATCCCGCTGGTCGTTATCGATTCCCCGTACCGGACGGTGGCCGACCCGATCGCCGTGTACATCAACGACCGCCTGCGCCAGCCGCCACACGAGGTGGTGCTCGTGATCCCGGTGCTCGAAGGGCAGCGTTGGTACCAGCGGCCGCTGGTCAACCAGAGTCTCAAGCGGCTGACATCACGGTTGCAGGCACGCCGGCATGTGACGGTCATCCCGTTCCCGTTCCACGTGGGCGCGCCCGGGCGGCGCCAGACCGGCGACAGCGGGCTGCCAAGGTAGCGGGCGATGGCCCGGGTCGTCCTAGACCGGTGCGCGGGGGCACCCGAGGAGGTCCCGCGCGACACTGGAGCCGGTCGCGGGCGCTGGCTTCCTGGAGGCGGGAGCAAAGCCCGCGATCGTGACGGTTTTCGCCACTACGACCTCGCCATCGGCGGGGTCCCGGAAGGCCATGGTGAAGGCGTATGCTCCGGGACCGAGCGGAAGCGATTCGGTCTCGTTTTCGAGCCGCACCTGGAAGCAGACGACACCGTCATAGTTGCGAGTGGAGCCGCCGCTCCAGCGGAAAATGTTGCCACCAGGGCCGGTCATCCAGAGCTCGAGGGCCGGGCCGGGTTTCGCCTGCACGGTGGTCACGATCTGCAACGAGCGCTGTTCGTTCTCCAGCTTCGAAAAACGGACGTTGCCGAGATCGAACTGCCAGCCGGCGGGCGCCGGGGTGTCCGGCGGCGGGGAGCCGGCGTCGGCGTACGTGATGTTGCCTTCGCTTACGCCGACCAGGGCGAGGATCGAAGGCGAGGTGGTGTTCGAGGCATCGGGCTTTTGGCAGGAGGCGGACAGCGGGGCAAGGGCGACAAGGAGCGCCGCCAGCGCCAGCAAGGCCACGCGCCGCCGCCGGCGTGAGAGTGCGCTGGTGGAGGTTGGTGCGCCAGCAGGGGTGGAAGGGCCAGGCTCGATAAGACCGTCGCGCAGGTTACGTTGGACCATCGGCCCAAGCGTAGCCTATCGCAGCGGAAGGGGCCGTATGCCCGGAGCGCGGGTTAGCCGCGGGCGCGGACGGCGGCGTACGCGGCCTTTGCGCGGGCCGTGGAGTCCCGCTCCTCGGCGATGTACCAGCGGAGAAGCACGGCCGTCAGGGGATCGAAGATCCCGTCCTCGATCTGCTGCTCGATGGGGCCGAAGAAGTCGGTCTCGGTCTCCTGCTCCTCGCGGCGGACCTTCTCGAGGTCGGAGATGTCCGGGGATCCGAGTTTGGCCAGAGTCTGCTCGAACTTGGGGTCCTCGCGGTCCAGGACCGAGAAGCCGAGTTCCTCGATGCGGCGCTTGAAGACCTCGCCATGGCTGGTCTCGCGGGCGGCGACGGTGGTCAGGCAGGCGCGGAGGTCGGGGTCGGGCGTGACGGCGGCCCAGGCGCGGAGGTACACGCCGGCGCGGCCTTCGGCGAGGGCGATGGCGTTGAGCAGGCCGAGGTACGACGGTTTGGTCTGGGTGGCAGTCGACATGTCGGGCTCCTTCAGGCGCGCCCCGGGACGGCTTGCGCGCATCCGCGGAGCCTACTCCGAGTGAACGGCGTTGACTATTCGAGGGCGTGGCGCCGGGTTGGGGTGCACCGCGGAAAGCGGCGACAGTGGAGCGGGGCCCGCGGTCAGGCCTGAACGATGCCGATGGAGTGGCCTTCGGGGGTGTTGATGATGGTGGCCGCGGGCATCGTAGCGCAATGTGGCGAACCGCGTGGCCGGGCGTGGTAGGATTCTGCGGTTATGGATGAGATACGGGTGCTGGTTTCGGGTGCGGGGAAGATGGGGCGGACGGTGGCGGGCGCGGTCGCGGCGGCGCCGGGGATGGCGCCGGTGGGGTTCGTCGATGCGCTCTCGCGCGAGACGGAGCTCGATGGGCTGCAGGTCTACACCGACGCGCCGTTCGCACTGAACCAGGCGAAGCCGCAGGTCGTCATCGACTTTTCGAACGCAGCGTGGACGCCGGCGCTGGCGGCGGCGGCGCTGGACGCCCGCGTGCGGCTGGTCATCGGGACAACGGGGTTGCCGGCGGAGTTCATGGAGTTCATCGCCCGCGAGGCGGCGGAGCGGAAGGTGGGCGTCGTTATCGCTTCGAACTTCGCCATCGGGGCGGTGCTGATGATGCACTTCGCGAAGCAGGCGGCGCGTTTCTTCGACAACGCCGAGATCATCGAGCTGCACCACGACCAGAAGGTGGACGCGCCCAGCGGCACGGCGAAGACGACGGCGGAGTTGATGCGGGCGGCGCGCAAAGAGCCGTTCACGCACCCGCCGACCGAGCGCGAAACCGTCGCCGGGACGCGCGGCGGCGAGTTGGACGGGATCGCCATCCATTCGGTGCGGTTGCCGGGGCTGGTCGCGCACCAGGAAGTGATCTTTGGTGGGCTCGGCCAGACGCTGACCATCCGCCACGACACGACGGGGCGCGATTCGTTCATGCCGGGCGTGATCGCCGCGACGCGGGCGGTAATGGACGTGGACCACCTGGTGCTTGGGCTGGACCGGCTGTTCGGGCTGGAGTAGGCCGAGGCTGTGGTAACGGAACCGCGCGCGTGAGCAAGCGGCCGAAAGGGAGCGAGTGCTGATCCCGTTCCGGGGCCGGCATCGCGGGCTTCCGCGAAGCGGGTGGGCGTTGTCACTGCTTGGCCGCTTGCTGACGCGCGCGGTTCCGATGGAGCGCCGCGTCAGCCGGCCACGAGCTCGATGCGGGACACCTGGGCGCCGTGGGGGGCGATGTGCGTGACGAGCGAGCGGCCCGTCATCCCGGCGGAATGGAGCGTCTGGAGCATTGCCGCGGCGGCGTCCCGGGCGCTGTCGGCGGGGCAGATGGCGGCGATGGAGCTGCCGGCGCCGCTGAGCCAGGCAGCATAGGCGCCGGCGCCTTTGGCGGCGGCGAAGATATCGAACATCGGTGGGAAGAGCGCGGCGCGCTGCGGCTGGTGGAGGCGGTCGCGAGTCGCCTCGTCGAGCACGTCCATGCGGCCGGCGGCCATGGCGGCGACGAAAAGCGCGGCGCGGCCGGTGTTGTGGACGGCATCGGCGCGGCTGTAGCTATCGGGAAGGACCTTGCGCGCTTCTTTTGTGGCCATCGAGTGGTCGGGGACGAGGATGGCCATGGCGACGCCGGCGGGGAAGGCGCAGGGGACGCGGACGTAGTGGCCGGGCGAGGCTTCCACGCAGACCTGCATGCCGCCGAAGAGGCAGGGGCAGGCGTTGTCGCCATGTCCTTCGAGGTCGCTCGCAAGGTCGAGACAGTCGCCTTCCGTCAACGGGTGGCCTTCGAATTCGTTTACAGCGAGCACGCCGGCGACGCGGGCGACAGCGCTCGCGCCGAGGCCGCGGCCGAGGGGGATGGAGACCGCGTAGCGGACGCGGATCCCGGCAGGCTCGGGGCGGCCGAGGCGCGCATAGGTATGGCGCGCGGCTGTAAGCACCATCTTTTCGCCCACGTCATCGGTGGGCGGGACTTCGTAGGGGAGAAACGTGACGGTGAGCGCGGCCTGCAGGTCCAGCGCCAGCCCGAGGCAATCGAAGCCGGCGCCGAGATTGGCGCTGGTCGCCGGGACCCGGAGGGTGACTGCCGTGGGCTGCATGGGGGCAGGATAGGCGGTGGTGGCGTATCGGCGTAGGGGCGTGACGGGGTATAGGGGTATGGGGGTATGGCGGCGACTACCGGGCGACCCGGCCCATCAGCTCCGATATGCGCGCTCGATCGTGCCGCCGCCGAGGACGTCCTCGCCGGCGTAGAGCGCGATCGCCTGGCCGGGGGTGAGGGCGCGCTGGCGCTTCGCGAAGCGCACGGTGGCCTTGCCCTCGCCGGCGGAGATGAGCGTCGCGGGCGCGGGTTCGGCCTTGTAGCGCGCCTTCGCTTCGAGGGGCATCCCGGGCCCCGGCGGCGCGCCCGCGATCCAGCGGACATCGGCCACATCCGCGGTGTCGGCGAAGAGGTCGTCTTCGGGGCCGATGGTGACGATGTTGCGCGCGGGGTCGATCGCGGTGACGTAGCGCGGCTCGCCGACCGCGATGCCAAGTCCCTTGCGCTGCCCCACGGTGTAAGCGGCCACGCCGCGGTGTTCGCCGACGCGCGCGCCATTGGTGTCGCGCAGCTCGCCCGGCACGGTTTCGAGGCGCTCTGCCACGAACGAACGGTAGTCGTTGCCGGGCACGAAGCAGATCTCGACGCTATCGGGCTTGTCCGCGACATCGAGGCCGAGGCGGCGGGCCTGGGCGCGCACCTGGTCCTTCGTGACCTCGCCGATGGGCAGCAGGAGGCGCGCGAGCTGCTCCTGCTGGAGCATGTACAGGACGTACGACTGGTCCTTCGCGAGGTCCGCGGCGCGAAGCAGCCGGTGGGGAGCGGATGAATCGTGAACCACGCGGGCGTAGTGGCCCGTGGCAATGAAATCGGCCTCGAGCGCGGGGAGGCGGTCGAAAAGCGCACGGTACTTGATGTGCTCGTTGCAGCGGACGCAGGGGTTTGGTGTGCGGCCGGAGGCGTACTCGGCGACGAAGTTATCGACGACGTGTGCGCGGAATTGCTCTTCGAAGTTCATGACGTAGTGGCGGATTCCGAGCTGGCCGGCGACGCGCCGGGCATCGTCGGTGTCTTCGACGCTGCAGCACTGCTGATGGCCAGAGAGCTCTTCCGGACGCTGTTCGGTCCAGAGCCGCATGGTGACGCCGACGACATCGTAGCCCCCCTCCACGAGCAGGGCGGCGGCGACGGAACTGTCGACGCCGCCGGACATGCCGACGACGACACGAGGACGGTTCATGGGTGTGATACCATCTTTCCTGAGCAGACGGCGCCCCTGGGCAGCCGCCGGGAGTAATAGCAGCTGGATTCCGAAGCCCTTGCCAACCGCGCCGTAGACGTCCTTGCGGACCATTCGGCGCTGGACATCGCCCTCATCGACATTTCGCGCACCGCCACGTTCACGGACTATTTCGTGATCGCGACCGCGCAATCTCCGTTACAGTTTAGCGCCCTCGCCGACTACCTGGAAAAGGATTTCCTGCCGGAAGGCATCGGCCTGCGCCATCGCGAGGGTTCGCCCGATAGCGGCTGGGTGCTGCTGGACTTCGGCGACGTGATCGTGCACCTGTTCTCGCCGGACAAGCGCCAGTACTACCGGTTGGAGGAGCTGTGGGGGCGGACGGCCCAGGTGGTGCGGTTCACGGGGTGAGTGCGGCGTGCTGAGTGCTGCTGAGTGCTGAGTTAGATCCGGGGTCCGAGGAGCGACCTGGCCGATTCGTGGTGGTTGCGAACGTCAAGCGGTGACGCGACGGCGGTCCAACATGCGCGGACGCCGGGCATCCGCCGGTAGTCTTCCTGCATCGTGTAGCATGCGACCTGCTTGCCAGCACACGAGCGGAGTTCCCTATGAAGTCACCAGCGATTCGTTTCCTTGCGGCAGGTGTTGCCGTGCTCGGGTTGGGCCTTGCCGCCGCCGGCATCCTGGGCGGAGCGGCGGCGGCGGGCGCCGGCCAGCCGGATTCGGCGATCCCGGCCGGGCTGTTGCCGGTCTCGGGCGATCTCGTGGTTCCGGACGGTGACCTGGCGGTGAAGCAGGATGACGCGGTTGAGCGCGCATCGGCGGCGGGCACGATCTTCGGGAGCGACGACCGGGTCCCGGTGACGGACACGACGCAAGCGCCGTGGCGGTCGATCGTGCACCTGGTGATGTTCAATGGAAGTTCGTTGCTGGGCGAGTGCTCCGGCTCGCTGGTGAACTACAACGTGGTGCTGACGGCGGCGCACTGCATCATCGAGAACGGCCAACTGGCGGTGGATTCGGTGACCGTGGTGCCAGGCGAAACTCCTTCCGCATTCCCGTTCGGGAAGGCCTACGCCACGCGATTCAGCGTGCCCCAGGGGTATATCGATGCTGGCGGCGTCGAATACGACATGGCCCTGCTCTACCTTGATGGATCTCCGTTCGGAAGTCTGACGGCCCCGTATTTGCAGATCGCCTCGGTGCCGGACAGCTACTTCGCGGCATCGGACGTGGTGACCGCAAGCGCTGGCTATCCGGGGGACAAGCCGCTGGGCTCAATGTGGTTCTCAGCCGGCTTCACTGTCAACGTCGACGCGACGCGGATATTCACCCAAATGGACGCCTATCCGGGCCAGAGTGGCTCACCGATCTACACGTTCAGCCAGCAACGTAACGAACTCTTTGTCGTTGGCGTGTACTCGCGCGAAGCGCCGGCGTACAACGTCGCCGTGCGGTTCACGAGCGTGCACCTCGCCGCGCTGACACAATACTGCGCGAGCAACGGCTGCACGCTGAGCGTGCTCGACCGCACCGCGGGCGGAAGTGCCATCCCGGCCACGGCGACTGCGACCCCGACCGCGACGCCAACGGGCACGTCGACACCCACACCCACGGCTAGCGCGACACCCACACAGACGACCACGCCCATACCCGGCGCGACCGCGACCGGCGGGGCAGGAGGGCGGCCATATTCGCTGCGTCTGCCGCAGGTGTCGCACGACATCGACAACTATGCGGGTGGACCGCTGCCGCCAGCGACGCCCCCATCGGCGCAGACACCCCAGCCTACCGCCCCGGCCGCTACGGCCACGCCAACCAGCACGCCGACACCCACGCAGCCGGCCACCCCGGCGCGGACACCGACACCGACGATGACGCCCACGGTCGGACCAACAGCCCCACCCCCGGCGGCGGCCGTGACCACCCGGAATAGCTCCTACTACACCGACATCCTTGGCGCTATCTGGGTGCATGGCGAAGTGGTCAACGGGCTGGGCGCACCGATTGAGTATGTGATAGTCACTGCACGGTTCTACTCGGCCTCGAACACTTTGTTGACAACGGAAACTGGTTACGTCGATTTGCGGACAATGTCGACAGGTTCGTACGCGCCCTTCACGGTGCTCCTGGTGTCGCCACCAGCCGGGATCAGCCGGGTCACTGTAGCGGTCACCGACTTCACGACGCCGCCCTATGACCCCCCTGTCACAGGCTTCTCGGTCACAGTCACCAACACGTACACAGACTCCATCGGATATGCGCACGTCGTCGGTACCGTGACGAATAACGGTCCGTTGTCGCGTGCTTCTGTAGAACCGATCGTGGCGCTCTACGACGCGCAAGGCATCGTATTGCGAGTGCGAACGGGCTACGCATCGCCCTCGAACCTGGCGCCGGGCCAGTCAGGGACATTCGATGTGGCGCAGAGTGGCAACGGGATCTCGATATCAATGTACGAGGTCTGGATCGACGCTCGCTAAGCGGCTGCCAGATCGCGCGTTGCGCGCGGGTGCGTAGCATCGCTGGCTGTGAAGCGGTCGCCGGCCGGGGAAGTCTTGCGGGCGGGCGGGGCGTTGGCCGTGATTGCCCTGTTGCTTGCGAGCGGCGGGCGCGCCCGGCGCGCTGAGGGCCAGGCCCGGGCAGGGGACGCCGAGGCTACCGCGGTGGCAGCGGCCGCGCCGGCGCAGATGGACTACGGGCTTGCGGCACGGGTGGCGCGGGCGGCCGCCATGGCCCGTGTGCCGGAACGGCGGGCAATGACCGAAGGCGGAGAGGCCGCCCCAGCCGCAGGGACGCCGGGGCGAGCCGTGGTTCGATTCACAGGCGGCGTGCCGCCACGCGGCGCCCTTGCGGCGCTACTCGCGGGGATTGGCGCGCGGGAGCGCGGGCGCATCGAACCGCTGGGGACGGTGCTGGTGTCGTTCGATCCTGGCGTGCCGTGGGAGTCGATGCGTGGCGTCTTGATTTCTCTGCCGGGCGTGGTCGAGGTGTCGCCCGATGGCGATGACGGCAGCAGCGGCATCCCAAACGACCCGCGTTACCCGGACCAGGCCTGGTACATGGACGCCATCGGCGCGGCGGGCGGATGGGACCTCGAGACCGGATCCGGCGACGTGATCGTGGCGGTCATCGATTCCGGCGCGGACCTTGGCCACGCGGGGCTGGCGGCGAACACGTGGACGAACCCGGGCGAGGTAGCCGCGGACGGGGTCGACAATGACGGTAACGGCTGCATCGACGACGTGCACGGTTGCCTCTTCCTGCACGACGAAGCGACGGCAGAGAGCTGCAACAACCCGGCCTATGCGCTGAGCGAACCCACTGGCGACATCCGCGACGACTACGGACACGGCACAAGCGTCGCGAGCCTCATCGGCACGCGCGGGAACGACGGCCAGGAGATCACGGGTGTGGCCTGGCGCGTCAGCCTGATGCACCTGAAGTCGCTGGACTGCACGGGTAAGGGCTCGCGGTTCGATTCGTCGGCGGCCATCGTGTACGCGGTTGAGAACGGCGCGCGCATCATCAACCTCAGCCTCGGCGGCGGGTCCGCGCGCATCCCGGTGCAGGATGCCGCGATCGCGTTCGCGCAGGCCCGCGGGGTGCTGGTGGTGGCTGCCGTCGGGAACGCGGGGGGCGCGCGCGTGGACTTCCCGGCGGCGATCCCGGGCGTGCTCGCGGTTGGGGCGACGGACGCCTCGGGGACGGCGCGGGCGGAGTTCAGCAACTACGGCCCGGAGGTCGGCGTGGCCGCGCCAGGCGAGGGTATGCTCGCGCTGGCTTCGTTTGCCACCAACGGCTCCGGGTACCGCCTGGTCTCGGGGACGTCGTTTTCGACGCCGCTCGTGTCGGGGGTGGCGGCGCTGCTGCTGGCGGCGGACCCGCTGCTCGACGGAGCGGCCCTGCATGCGTTGATCGAAGCCGGGGCGGTGGACAAGGCCGACGGTCCGGCGGCGAACTGGGATGGTGCGGGCGTGGTGAACGCACAGCGCTCGCTGCAGCGGCTGCCGGCGAGCTTCGCCGGGCTGGCGGGCGATGGGTACGGGCCGCTGCCCCCGAATACGGCAATCGAGGCGCTGGTGGCCGGCAAGGTCTGTGGGCGTGGCGCAACGTTCGAGTTCGACGGCGGCACCTGGTACACGCTGAACGTCGACGCGGCGGTGGCGACGGCGGCGTGCGGCAGCGATGGCGCGGCCGTCACGCTGCGGCTGCCGGCGCAGCCGGGACTGACGTTCGCCACGACATGGTTGCCAGGAGCGAACCGCGCCGACGCGTTCTTGGCGCCTGCGCCGCCGCCGCGGCCGGCCGTCCCCTTGCCGTTCCGGCTGCGCCTGCCGCTGGCGGCGAAGGACCCGGGCCCGCGCCCGTAGCCGGGGCAGGCGACCGCTGACTCCGGCACGAGTAGAATCGCAACGAGCGAGCCGCCACCGGGAGGATTCGGTTGAACAGCTACAAGCTTCTCCTGTTCCTACACATCATCGCGGTCGTCATCGCGCTCGGGGTGACGTTCGTGTACCCGCTCCTGCAGGGCTTCGCGGAGCGGCAGGGCGTGGGCGCTACGCGCTTCATGCTGCGGTTCTCGCGGCGGCTCGAAAGCATGGTGGTCCTGCCGGGGGCAGCACTGGTGTTCCTTTTCGGGCTCGGACTCATCTTCAACGACCAGACGGGCTACAAGGACGACATGCCCGCGTGGCTCACCTTCGCCATGACCTGGTACATCGCCGCGGTCGCGGTGGCCGTCTTCGTGCAGCGCCGGAACGTCGGGAAGGCGCTGGCGACCCTGGAGGGCGTGCCCGACACCGGGACGCTGCCGGCGGAGTACACGGCGGTGGCGAAACAACTGCAGATCGTCGGCGGGCTGCTGGGGCTATCGGTCGTCGCGATCGCGTTCCTGATGGTGTGGAAGCCCGGCGAGTAGGCCCGAGGCCCGAGGCCCGAGGCCCGAGGCCCGAGGCCCGAGGCCCGAGGCCCGAGGCCCGAGGCCCGAGGCCCGAGGCCCGAGGCCCGAGGCCCGAGGCCCGAGGCCCGAGGCCCGAGGCCCAAGCAAGCGGCCAAGCCTGGACGACTGAATGCCGGTGGCGCGGCAGCTCGGCGGCGCGTTCGAAAGAGGTGGTGGGCCGCGATCGGCGCGGCCTCGGGGGCGATTTTCAGGGCAGCTCGTCGTCAGGGGCGGAGAGCGTGTGTCGCCAGTCCCGGAACCGGAGCAGTTCCGCCGACGCGGCCGCGATCGGCGCGGCCTCGGGGGCGATTTCAGGGCAGTTCGTCGTCAGGGGCGGAGGGCGTGTGTCGCCAGGTTCAGGACCGGGGCAGTTCCGCCGACGCCCTTATGGGTTACGGCGGACGGCGAGTGTGGCAGTGACGCCCTCGAGGTCCTGCACGGCGGTGTGGGCGCCGGCTGGCGGGAGGGCGTCGATGAGCTCCGTCGAGAGGGTTTCGGCGCGGATGTAGGCGCCCTGCGACTGCATGATGCGGGTGAGCGCGGCATCGCCCTGGTACCACGTGGTGATGCGGTCGGCGAGCTCGAAGCCAGCGTCGCGGCGCATGTCCTGGAGGCGGCGGACGACTTCGCGCGCGAGGCCCTCGTCCTCGAGCTCGGGCGTCAGCACCGTTGTGATAGCGACGGTATAGCCGCCTTCAGAAGCGGCGGCAAAGCCCTCGCGCGGGTCCTCCTGGAGGAGCACGTCGTCTCCGGCGAGATCGTGGCCGGCGACGGTGATCGTCCGGCCGCGCCGGAGCGCGTCCACGCCGGAGGCCGACAGGGAGGCGAGCGCGGAGCGCACTTCGCCGAGGGCGCTGCCGAGCCGCGGGCCGAGGACGCGGAGGTTCGGCTTGACCGCGAAGGTAAGGACGTCCCCTTCCTCTTCGATAAGCACGAGCCGCTTCGCGTTCAGCTCTTCGAGCACGAGCTGTTCGTTGCGGCGGAGGGCGTCGTGCTCTCGCTGTGAACGGACGGCCGCATGTACCTCGGCCACCGGCTGGCGGACCTTGATCTGCGCCTTCGCGCGGGCGGCGCGGCCGAGCGAGCAGACGCGCTTCACGAGCTGCGTCTCGGCGATGAGCGACTCGTCGACTTTCGTTGCGTCGGCCTTCGGCCACGCTGCGAGGTGGACCGAGACCGGCGCGGCAGGGTCGATGGAGCGCACGAGGTTCTGCCAGAGCTCTTCGGCGACGAACGGCGTGAAGGGTGCGAGCAGCTTCGAAAGGGTCGTGAGCGCGGTCCAGAGCGTGTAGTACGCGCTCTGCTTGTCGGCGTCGGATTCGCTGACCCCGCGCCAGAAGCGCCTCCGGCTGCGGCGCACATACCAGTTCGACAGGTCATCGACGAAGGCGTCGATGGCCCGCGCGGCGTCGGTGGGGTCATAGGCATCGAGTTCGGCCGTGACCTTCGCGATGAGCACGTTCACCTCGCTGAGCAGCCACCGGTCGATCTCCGGGGGCGTGCCGGCCGGGGGCGTGCGGGGGTCGATGTCATCGATATTGGCGTAGCTGACGAAGAACGAGTACGTGTTCCAGAGGGTCAGGAGGAACCGGCGCAGGCCCTCTTCGACGAGCCCGTTGCTGAAGCGGCGGGATGAGCCGGCCGGGCTGGCGGTGTACATGTACCAGCGGGTGGCATCGGCGCCGTGCTGGTCGAGCACGGACCAGGGCTCCACGGCGTTGCCTTTGGACTTGGACATCTTATTGCCGCGCTCGTCCTGGATGTGCCCGAGGCAGATGACGTTCTTGAAGCTGATGCCGTCGGGCACGGCCTCGCTCGCTTTGAGCACGGTGGCTTCGGCGTGAAGGGTGTAGAACCAGCCCCGCGTCTGGTCGATCGCCTCGCAGATGAAGTCAGCGGGATAATGCTTGAGGAACTCATCCTCGTTTTCGAACGGGTAATGCCACTGCGCGTACGGCATCGCGCCACTATCGAACCAGGCGTCGGCGACTTCCGCGACGCGCTTCATAGAGCCGCCGCAGGAGCCGCAGTTGAGCACGATCTCATCGATGTACGGCCGGTGGAAATCGGCGAGCGCGGCGGCTTTCGCGCGGTCGGTGGCGCGCTCGATGAGCTCGGCCTTCGAACCGACGCAGGTGTACTCGGAGCAGCTCTCGCACTTCCAGAAGGGCAGCGGCGTGCCCCAGTAGCGCTCGCGGCTGAAGGACCAGTCAATATTGTTTTCGAGCCAGTTGCCGAAGCGGCCGCGCTTGATGTGTTCGGGATACCAGTTGATGCGCTCGTTGCCGGCGATGAGCGCCTCCTTCTGCTTCGTGGTGCGGATGTACCAGCTGGGCTTGGCGTAATAAAGGAGCGGCGTATGGCAGCGCCAGCAGAAAGGGTAGGTGTGCTTCACGGTGCCGCTCTTCAGCAGCAGGCCGCGCTCGTTGAGGTCGCCAAGGATGTCCTTGTCGGCGTCTTTGACGAACTTGCCGGCGCCGGGCAGGCCGGGCGCCATAAGCCCGCGCAAGTCCACTGGTTGGACGAACAGCAGCTCGAACTCCTTGCCCTGCTCGAAGTCCTCGGCGCCAAATGCGGGTGCGGTGTGGACGATGCCGGAGCCGTCCTCGAGCGAGACGTAGCCGGCGGTGATGACGACCCGGGCGCCATCGGTCGTGGCGACGTCGCCGACGGGGCGCAGACGACCTTCATGGTCGAAGCGGCGGGCTTCCTGGCCGAGCGCTTCGGGGCGGTAGAGAGGCTCGTAGCGGAGCCCGACAAGGCGGTCCCCTGAAACCGTACCCACGGGTGCGGCTCCTTCGCCCAGGACCTTGTCCGCAAGAGCACGCGCGAGCACGAGGTATTCGCCCTCGCGTTCGAAGACGCCATAAGCGGCGTCGTGCTTCACGGCGAGGGCTGTGTTGCCCGGCAGCGTCCACGGCGTCGTAGTCCACGCCACCAGGCTCAACCTGGACCCGTCAGGAACCTCAATTCCAGTCGCCACTCGGAACTCGGAACTCGGAACTCGGAACTCCACAAACACGCTCGGGTCGGGGGTGTCGTCTTCGTAGCCGAGCGAGACTTCGTGGTCGCTGAGGCTCGTGCCACAGCGGGGGCAGTGCGGCGTGACGCGATAATCCTGGTACACGAGGGCGTGGTCCCAGAGCGACTTGAGGATCCACCAGCAGGACTCGATGTAGTCGTTGTGCCAGGTGACGTAGGGGTGGTCAAGGTCGGCCCAGAAGCCGATGCGCTCGCTGAGGCGGGTCCATTCGTCGACGTAACGGCTGACGCTCGCCTTGCAGCGCTCGTTGAAGGCGGCGATGCCGAACGTTTCGATATCCGGCTTGGAGTTGAGGCCCAGCTCCTTTTCCACTTCGAGCTCGACGGGCAGCCCGTGCGTGTCCCAACCGGCCTTGCGGGGGACGCGGTAACCCTGCATCGTCTTGTAGCGCGGGATGAGGTCTTTGAACACGCGCGCGAGGACGTGATGGATGCCGGGGCGCGCGTTGGCGGTGGGGGGCCCTTCGTAGAAGATGAAGAGGTTGTTTTCGGGGCGCTCTTCGACGCTCCGGCGGAAGATATCGTGGTCCTGCCAGAATGTGAGGATGCGCTGTTCGAGGTCGGGGAAGCTGACCCTGGGATCGACGGGACGGAACATGTTCACCCCCATTTGCGCCGATGGTTGTACAGGTACGGCCAACGCGTTCGCTCTTTCGTACCACTTATGATGACTGCACCCACCGGACCCGGCGCCCACAAAAAAACGCCCGCCCCGGCTAAGCCAGGGACGAGCGTGCGTGCCCGCGGTACCACCCTGTTTCCCGCACGAGGCGGGCTCTTGGTGGCGCGCCAACACGCGCCTGCCCCGGTTAACGGTGGGCATCCGTCTCCGCTTACGCGAGCCAATGGCTCTTCAGGGAGAAGCTCGGGAGGGATGTTCGCGCCGGCTGCCTGTGCCCCCTCGCACCGTACGGGGCTCGCTGGACAGGAGGGAGGGCGGTACTCGGCTCCGTCGTTGCCTGTGGGATCCAGTGAAGCAAGGGGCGGGGGGCGGTGTCAATGGGGCGTTGGGCGTTGGGCATTGGGCATTGGCCAAAACGGCCGAAGCCGCGGGCGGCGATGGGGCCCGGCGATCTGGGTGGCGTTCAGCGTATTGGTGGCACTGTCTGTGGCGGGGTGCGGGGGCGGCGATGCGGGCGACGTGGTCCCGGCGGGTACGGCGGCCCCGTCCGTGACTGCGACCATCGACCCGAAGGCGACGCCGACCGCGACGCCGGCGCCGGCGACGGAGTTCCGCGTGGCGTTCATCAACCTCCTGAGCCCGCTCACCGTGGACAAGGCGAACCAGGTGGCGGCGGAGACGTTCGACGAGCGGCTGGACATCGTGATTAAGGAGCTGAAGGAGTTCAACCCGGACCTCGTGGGGTTCAACGCGGCGTCGTGGACGAAGGAGCGCGGGAGCGCGGCCGCGAAGCTGGCGCGCGAGCTAAAAATGGAGATCAACTATGCCCGCGCGAACCCCTGGTTCCCCGGCGCCAGCAAGGAAGAGAGCGACGCGCTCGCGAAACAGGTGGGGTTCGAAGAAGGGGAGTTGTTCCTTAGCCGCTACCCCGTGATCAGGGCGGAACGGTATGAGCTGAACCCGCGCACCTCCGAATCAGGGGAAGGGCGAGCGGCACTCCACATGGTGGTCAAGGGACCGGGTGCGACGGGCGAGATCGACGTGTACATCACGCACCTGACCGGTGGGGGCGACAAGACGCGCGCCGCCCAGACGGCGGATTTCGTGGCGTGGGTGATGAACACGCGCGGCAAGGGCCCGACGATCGTCATGGCGGGACAGAGCGACCAGACGGCCGCGTCCACCTACGACTTCTACAAGTCTGTCGGTCTGAAGGATGTCGCCGAGGAGGCCGGGACATGCTGCCGCGAAAGCGTGGTCGGCGAGCAACCGCCCCTGACCGTTCATTCGGACTACCTGATGTATGACCGCTGGGCGCCGAAGAGCTTCCGACTCTTCGGGGACCAGCCGATGAAACGGGCGGACGGGACGCTGCTCTACGGGAGCGACCACAACGGCGTCGCGGCGGTGTTCCCCATCGAGCCGATGGCGATCCCGCCGTAGGGCTGGCTAGACGTGCTGGAGGAGCTGGAGGGCGAGGCCACTACATTCGGCCGGCGGGATGGTGGCGGTGCGGGTCCCGGGGAGCGGGCCGGGGCCGGGGTCGCTCGGAGTGAAGCCACGCTCGCGAGCGAGGGCGACGGCGGAGGCGAGGTCCGCGACCTCGAAGGCGGCGACGCTGATGAGGCCGCGGGGGCGGGCGGCGAGGCGGCTATCGGCGCCCAGGGGCGCGAGCAGCTCGAGCGTGGTGTCGCCGACTGCGAGCTGGCGGATCAGCATTCCGGGGGCTTCAATTTCGCCGCGGACGGCCACGCCGAGGGTGCCGGTCCAGTAATGGGTCGTAGCTTCGAGATCTGCAGGGATGAGCGCGAGATGGTCCAGGCGCTTCAGCGGGAAGCGATGTTCAAAGAGGCCCGCGGCCGCGTGCCGGGCGTAGCGGGCGGAAGGCGTTTCGGCATAGCGGATGACGCGGAACTCGCACCCTGCCCGGCCGGCGTCGGCCATCTCCGCGACATCGGCGATGGGGGCGCCGCCGGCGCGGGAGACGGTACGCACCGATGTGACCGCGCCGGGGAAGAGCTCATCAAAGGGGCGTGGGTCCTCGGTCCGAAGCATCAGGCGGAGGAGCGCGGGAGCCGAATCCAGGGCTCGAATGAGGCTCGCGTTCGCCGGCGCTGCCGCCGCGGCCCCGCGGTCGTGGACCGTGAGCAGCTCGATGTAGCTTTCCGCGCCGGCATGGGAGACGAAGCACGCGCGGTTGGCGGTGCCGCCTTCGAGGTGGGAGGCGGGTGGCGTGAGCGTGAGTCCGAGCCGGAGGAAGGGCTCGGCGGCGAGTTCCAGGTCCGGCGCGGGGAGGATGATGTGGTCGAGCACGACTGCGGGCATGGGGTATTCGAGCACCGGTGGCGGCGCGGCGCAAGGCGGCGGGCCCGGCGTGTATAGGAGCGCGGCCGCATGACGGGTTGGAGTGCGGGCGAGGGGCATGTGCGAGCCGGCAGGTGGTCGAACGCGAGGATGGCGACCTCGGCCTTGTGACCGCGAGCCAGGTCCGCACGTACCGGCACTCGGCCGCTGAACCGCCGGACGCCGGATGAAGCGTGCGTGGATTGCTCGCAAATGCGGAGAGCAGTCCCAAAAGGGAAGCATGAATCCCTGAAGTAGAGGAAAACCCTGACGATGATCCATCTGACAGCGGTCCGGCGGCGCGGCGGACGGACGCCGCGGCGGCCGCTGCCGATCGACCCTCGGGGACAACAGCCGTGAGGAATCAGGAATGAACGACGAACTGCTCGAGCAGGTGTTGCGATCCCCGAAGTTGCCCAGCCTCCCCGCGGTGGCCATGCAGATCATCGACCTGGTGCAGCAACCGGACGTCTCTCTGGACCAGCTTTCGCTCGCGATTTCCAGGGACCCGGCGCTCGCCAGCAAGATCCTGCGCAGCGCGAACTCCGGCTACTACGCGCGCTCGCGGCGGGTGACGCGGCTGAGCGAGGCGCTCATGGTCCTTGGGCTGCGACGCGTGAAGACGCTCGCGCTCGGATTTTCGCTCGTCGGGGACCCGCGCGGGAAGAACGGCGAGAGCTTCGACCACGCTGCGTACTGGAAGCGCTCACTGTTCGCCGCCACGGTGGCGCGGACGCTGGCGCCTCATGCGGGCCTCCGCGCACAGTTGGAGGAGGCGTTCCTCGGCGGACTCACCCATTGCCTGGGCGTCCTTGCGCTGAACCAGGCACTCGGGGAGCAGTACCAGGACGTCGTGCGGGCTGCCGGTGGCCACTCGGCCGGGCTGTTGCCGTTCGAGCGCGAGCGGCTGGGGCTGGACCACGCGGCGGTGGGCGCGGCGCTGGGCGAGGTCTGGAACCTGCCGCCAGAGTTGATCGAAGGCATGCGGCATTACGCTTCGCCCAACGACGCGCCGCTGGAGCTGCGCCGGCTGGTGCAGTGCATCGCCGTGGGCGCGTATGGCGCGGATCTGCTCATGGGCATCGCGCTGAGCGAGGCGTTGCCCGGCTTCCTCCATCGTTGCCGTGTCTGGTTCGGGATCGCGGATGCCGACGCGACCACACTGCTCGAGGAAGCGCAGCGCAGCGGCCTCGAAATGGCCGCGCTGCTGGACCTGCCGGACCCCATGGGGATGAGCGTCAGCGACATCCTCGTGCTCGCAAACGAAGCGCTCGCGGAACTCACGCTCAACGCTGAAGCGGAAAATGCACGCCTGGAGCGGGAAAACGAGCAGCTCGAAAGCGAAGCGAGCATCGATGGGCTGACGGGGCTCAACACGCGCCGCCGCTTCGACGGCTTCCTCGATGAGCACGTCCGCGTGGCCGCCCGCTACGAGGCGCCGCTCGCCCTGATGATGATCGACCTGGACCACTTCAAGCGGGTGAACGACACCTACGGGCACCAGGCTGGAGACAACATGCTGCAAGCCGTTGGGCGCGTGGTGCTCGATACGGTGCGGGAAACGGACCTGCCGGCGCGGTACGGTGGCGAGGAGTTCGCGATCGTGCTGCCGCTGACCGACATCCGGGGCGCGTGCGGCCTGGCCACCCGGATGCTGCGCGCGATCGCGGAGCACGAATACGAGCTCCCGAGCGGCGTGCGCCTGGGCGTCACGGCGAGCATCGGGATCGCGGCCTATGCACCGGAGATGGACGGCCCCGCGGAGTTCGTCCGCGCAGCGGACGCGGCCCTCTACGAAGCGAAAGCGGCCGGGCGCAACCGCGTGCGGATCTCGGCGATGGAGCGTTCGGACGCGCCGATCCCGGTCGTCCCGGCCTAGTTGTAGTTCCCACCAGCGTTGTTTACAGGCGGGAGGCCGGTGGTCGGTTGCCGATAGCAGTGTGTGGCCGAGCGTAGTTGTAGTCATCCAGGAAGGGCTGGAGCGCGGCGAGGCGATCGCCATTGCTCGCGTACGGGCGGCG
>JACPOQ010000014.1 GCA_016191435.1 Chloroflexota bacterium
CGCCGACGGCCGCATCCGCTTCATCGCCATGACACCGGGCGAGGTGAAGCTGTGCGGCCATCGCTCGCTGTCGCTGGCGGCCTTTGCCCGCTGGTGGGTCATGCGGCGCTACCTGCGGCGCAGCGGGGCCGACATGGGCTTCTTCCTGTGCCTCGACCTGCTCAGCCTGCCGCTCGCCTTCGGGCTTCGCACGCACGGCAAGCCGCTGGCCGGCATCCTGTTCCGTCCTTCCGTGCATTACGCCGCCTTCGGCAACTACCGGCCCGGCTTCGGTGAATGGCTGCGCGATGTGCGCAAGGACCTGCTCTACCGCATGATGCTGCGCAACCCGGCGGTGGCGACGATCCTGTCGCTCGATCCGTTCTTTCCGGCGCACGCCGCCGACCACTATCGCCATGGCGGCAAGGTGCAGGCGCTGCCCGATCCGGCGCATCCGGCAACCGATGCGGCCGACACCGTGGTCTCCGCCGACGTCGTGCCGCCGGGCCGCATCGCCTTCCTGTTGTTCGGCTATCTGACGGAGCGCAAAGGCCCTTTGATGGTGCTCGATGCGCTCCGTCTGCTGCCGCAGCGGATCGCTGCCCGCGTCGCCGTGCTCTTCGCCGGCCGCGTCGATCCGGCGATTCGCGAGGCGATCGAGACCCGCCGCGCGGCGCTGACGCGCGAGCAGCCTGCCCTGTGGCTGCGCATCGACGATCGCCGGCTCGACCAGGCCGAGCTCGACAGTCTCGTGACCCAGAGCGCGGTCATCCTGGCACCCTATCAGCGCTTCGTCGGTTCGAGCGGCGTGCTGCTATGGGCCGCGCGCGCCGGACGGCCCGTCCTGGCCCAGGCCTTCGGCCTGGTTGGGCGCCTGACGCGCGAGCATCGTCTTGGCCTGGTCGCCGATTCGTCCGATCCCGCCAAGCTTGCAGCGGAGATCGAGCGCATGGTCGACGGCGGCCCGCAGACCTTCATCGATCTGTCTTCCGCCGCCGACTTCGCCTCGTCGCGCACGCCGGATCGATTCGCATCGCAGGTGCTGGCTTGCGCTGACGAGAGTGTCGCAGGTCATATTCTTCCGGACCGCGCGCTTCCAGCGCGCTCATGATCATGAGCGCGCTGGAAGCGCG
>JACPOQ010000037.1 GCA_016191435.1 Chloroflexota bacterium
CGGCGGCATCGTCAGGATGCAGGGTGACCGGCTGGCGGCCCTTGACCTTGGTGGCGCGCGCATGCGGGCTGTGGTCGAGCTGGCTGTGCAGCTTGTCGGCCGGCTGGTCCGACAGCATGTGCAGCGGATAGCGCTCGGCCGTCTTGGAGCCCAGCCATTCAATGGGCTCCATCCAGGTCGCATGCCCCGGGCAGTCGTCGTAGCCGAACGACGCGATCTTCTCCGAGAAGATTTCTATCTTGCCCGACGGCGTCTTGAGCCGATGCTTGTCGGGATCGGCGCGGAACGCGGCCAGCAGCACCGGCTCGCGGGTCTTGCCCTGGGCCTCGGCCATGCCGGCCTGCCAGAACTCGTCGAACGCCGGGACCGTGACGCCCGCTTCGGCCGACTTCGCGCGTGAAAGCTCGTAGAGGTGCTTTAGCCACGCCATGGTGTCGCGGCCCTCGGTGTAGGCCTCGCCCTGGCCGAGCCGCTTGGCGAGCTCGGCGAAGATCCAGAAATCGTCGCGCGCCTCGCCGACCGGCTCGCGCGCCTTCTTCATGGCGATCAGGTAGGGCTCGCGGCTGCCGTAGCCGATGTCGTCGCGCTCGAGGCTGGTGGTGGCCGGCAGCACGATGTCGGCCATGCGCGCGGCGGGCGTCCAGAACTGCTCGTGGAACACGATGGTCTCGGGCTTGCGCCAGGCCAGCATCAGCCGGTTGAGGTCCTGGTGGTGATGGAACGGATTGCCGCCCGCCCAGTAGACCAGCCGGATGTCGGGATAGACGAGGGTGCGGCCGTTGTACGGCACCGTGCCGCCGGGCTGCAGCAGCATGTCGGTGAAGCGCGCGACCGGGATGAAGTCGCTGACGGCGTTGGTGCCCTGCGGCAAGGTCGGTCCGCTGTACTTCGGGAAGGCGCTGCCCATCAGGTTGACCGGGCCGTAGCCCACGGCGAAGCCGCCGCCCGGCAGGCCGACCTGGCCCAGCATGCAGGCCAGCGTGATCATCGCCCAGAACGGCTGCTCGCCGTGATGGCTGCGCTGCAGCGACCAGTTGATGCTGACCGTGGTGCGCGTCGCCGCCATTTCACGCGCCAGCGCCACGATGCGCGGCGCGGGAATGCCGGTGATCTTCTCGGCCCACGCCGCGTCCTTGCCGGCGAGCGAAGGCGCGAACTTGTCGAAGCCCACCGTGCAGCGCGCGAGGAACTCGCGGTCGTGCAGGTTCTCCGCCAGCAGCGTATGGCAGAGCGCCAGGATCAACGCGGTGTCGGTGTTGGGCCGGACGGCCAGCCATTCGACCTCGCCGCCGGTGTCGAGATCATCGGCGGTCGGCGTCACGTTGACGAACCGCACGCCTTTCTCGCGCAAGCCGTAGAGCCCGCGCTTGACGTGATGGAGGGTGGCGCCGCCGGCGTTGATCTGGCTGTTCTTGTGCGGCACGCCGCCGAAGGAGACGAAGAGCTTGCAGTGCTCGGCCAGCACGTCCCACGGCGTGTGCATGGACATCAGCTCGTCCATCGGCGCCACGATGTGCGGCATCAGCACGCGCGCCGCCCCCAGGCTGTAGGAATCCTGGTGGCGTACGTAGC
>JACPOQ010000008.1 GCA_016191435.1 Chloroflexota bacterium
GTCGGCCGAGGACGCGGCCGCGCGCAACCTGCTCGCCTCGTGGGCCAAGGCGCGCGGCTTTTCGATCTTCACCGACGCCATCGGCAATCTGTTCGTGCGCCGCGAGGGCAGCGATGCCAAGGCGCTGCCGGTGATGAGCGGGTCGCACATGGACAGCCAGCCGACCGGCGGCCGCTTCGACGGCATGTACGGCGTGCTGGCGGCCTTCGAGGCGCTGGAAGCCCTGGAGGATGCCGGCGTCAGGACCAAGCGTCCGGTCGTCGCCGTCGCCTGGACCAACGAAGAAGGCTCGCGCTTCCAGCCGGGCGCCATGGGCTCGGCGGTGTTCGCGGGCCACTACAAGCTCGACGACATGCTTCTGGCCAAGGACTGGGACGGCGTCGTGCTGAAGGATGCACTGGCGAGCACGCTCCAGGCGGCACCCGCGCCGCTCAGCGACGGCAAGCCCGGCTTTGCCCTCGACGGCTATGTCGAGGCGCATATCGAGCAGGGCCCGCGGCTCGAGAACGAGCGCAAGACCATCGGCGTGGTCACCGGCATCCAGGGCAGCCGACGCTACATCGTCGAGACCGTGGGCGAGGAGGCGCATGCCGGCACGACGCCGCGCGCCGCGCGCAAGGATGCCTTCGCGGCGGCGACACGCATTGCCGCCGCCATGTACGAGGCCACCACCGACGCCGACGACACGCTGCGCTTCACCATCGGCCGCGTCGAGGTCCAGCCCGGCTCGCCCAACACCGTGCCGGGCAAGGCGAGCTTCACCATCGACATGCGCCATCCGTCGAGCGACGTGCTGGAAGCGCATGAGAAGAAACTCAAGGACATCGTGGCCAGGCAGGCCGCACCCTGCACCGCCAAGATCGAGCGCGTGACCAACGTGGCGCCGACCGACTTCGATCCCAAGGTGATCGACCTGGTGCGTGCCAAGGCTCAGGCGCTGAAACTTTCAAACATGGACATGCCGTCGGGCGCGGGCCATGACGCCATGCACATCGCGAGACTCTGCCCCGCGGGCATGATCTTCGTGCCCTGCGAGCGCGGCATCAGCCACAACGAGGCCGAGAACGCCACGCCCGCCGACCTCGCCGCCGGCACGCGCGTGCTGGTCGAGGTGCTGGAAGAATTGGCCAA
>JACPOQ010000009.1 GCA_016191435.1 Chloroflexota bacterium
GACCAGCTTCTCCCACAGTTCGGGATTGGCCTTGTCGTAGTCGCGGCCGAGCGCCAGCAGCTCGTCGAACGGCATGACCATGGGGTCGTTGAAATCGGCCAGCCCCTCCATGTCGAAGACGAAGACTTTTATCAGGTCGGGGCAGCGCTCGCGGACTTCGAGGAACTTGTCGAGCTGCTCCTCGTTCTCGACGAACAGGAAGCGGGTGCGGCTGTCGTTCAGGATGTACTCGACCTGCTTGGCCGAATCGGTCGGATAGATGCCGTTGCTGACGCCGCCCGCCGCCGTCGTGCCCATGTCGACGTAGAGCCATTCCGGCACCGTCTCGGCCAGCACCGACACGACCTGGCCGTGGCTCAGGCCGAACTTGACCAGGCCCATGCCGGCCGCCCGCGCGCGCTCGCCGTACTCGCGCCACGACGTCGCCCGCCAGATGCCGAGGTCCTTCTCACGGAAGGCGGTGCGATCGCCGCGCGCCTTCACCTGATGCCAGAACAGCTTGGGAATCGTGTCGCAGCCTTCGACCTCGATCCGTTCGTTGCCCGCCATCGCGTTCTCCATCATCGCCACGTCTTGCGTTTCTTCCAGCGCCGCTTGCCGCGCGCGCCCTGTTCCTTGATGCCGAGATAGAATTCCTTGATGTCTTCCTTCTGCAGCAGCCGCTCGCAGGTGTCGGCCATGACGATGCGGCCGACCTCCGACCTCCAGCACGTAGCCGAAATCGGCGGTCTGCAAGGCCATGTTGGCGTTCTGCTCGACCAGCAGGATGGTGACGCCGCGCTCGCGGTTGATGCGCACGATGATCTCGAAGATGTCCTTCACCAGCTTGGGGCTCAAGCCCAGCGACGGCTCGTCGAGCAGCATCAGGTGCGGCCTGGCCATCAGCGCGCGGCTGATCGCCAGCATCTGCTGCTCGCCGCCCGACAGCGATCCCGCGCGCTGCTCGGCGCGCTCGCGCAGCACCGGGAAGTACCCGAACACGGTCTCGAGGTCCTGGGCGACGCCGTCAGGGTCGCGGCGCGTGTAGGCGCCCATGCGCAGGTTCTCGCGCACGCTGAGGAAGGGGAAGACCTCGCGGCCCTCGGGCACGTGGCTCATGCCGAGCCGCATCACCTTGTCGGGATCCATGCCGCGGATCTCGCGGCCCTCAAACAAAACGCTGCCCTTTTGCGGGTCCATGACGCCGCTCACGGTCTTCAGCACCGTGGTCTTGCCGGCGCCGTTGGCGCCCAGGATGGTGACGATGC
>JACPOQ010000005.1 GCA_016191435.1 Chloroflexota bacterium
AAGGTGACGAAAACACGACCGTCCGCCGACACCGCGACGCCGGTCGCCTGGTGGTCGAAATGCGCGGCCTCCTCGAGCCGGAAGCTCGGTCGCTTGCCGGCGGGCGCCGACGCCTGTTCGCGCGCCGGTGTCTGGGCGCGAACCAGGCCGGTCGACAGGGCCGCCAGGCCGCCAGCCAGGATGAATCGACGGTGGACCATCGGTCTTCCTTGGGAGGACACTTGGACTCCCAACGCCGGCCCGGCCGGCCGGTTGCGGAATTGATATGTCGGGAAGGAGCGACCGATGACCGAGGTGCAAGCCTTTCGCTTCGAGGATGACGGCGAGACGCCGAACAATCCTCGCCTGCCGCTGCTTGTTTATCGCGCAGCTTTCGCACTGGAGCGCGAGAAGGATCCTGCCGTTCCGTTCGAGCGCGCTTTTGCCGCGCATGGCTGGGGCGATGGCTGGCGCAACGGCATCTATCCCTTCCTGCACTTTCATACCGGGACGCACGAGGTCCTGGGCATCGCGCGCGGCCGGGCGACCGTCGAGTTCGGCGGAGCCAAGGGTCGCAAGCTCGCGGTCGCGGCAGGTGACGTCGTCGTCCTGCCGGCGGGCACAGGCCATCGCCGTGTCGACGCGAGCGGCGACCTTCTGGTGGTCGGCGCCTATCCGCTGAACGGCTCGCTCGACCAGAAGCGGCCGGGCGAGATCGACCACGCCAAGGCGGTCACCAACGTCGCGAACGTGCCGATGCCCGAGCATGGGCGCGAGGGGCCGCTGATCGAACTATGGAAGTAGTCGCAGGGGGCGCGCCACTCCAGTGGCGCGTCATGATTTTCCGGACCGCGAGCCTCTGGCTCGCTCATGAGCGCGCTGGAAGCGCGCGGTCCAGAAGAGCATGAGAAGACGCGCCACTTACGACGGAGCTTCGCTCCGTCTCTAGTGGCGCGCCCCCAGCATCAGTTGAAGCCGCGATAGACCACGGTCGCGAACATGCCCGCTGCCATGTGATAGAGATTGTGGCAGTGAAAGGCCCACATGCCGGGATTGTCGGCATCGAACACGACCTTCACGGTCGTGCGTGGCGGCACCAGGACCACGTCGCGCACCGCGCCGGCGAAGGCCTGGCCATTGATCTCCGTGACCTGGAAGGAAGGGCCGTGCATGTGCATGGGATGGGCCATCATGGTGGTGTTGCGCATCACCAGCTCGACGCGCTCGCCCTTTTCCACGGTGACCGGCACGCCCTCCATGCCGTGCACCGCCATGCCCCAGACATAGCCCGACATGTTGCCGACCAGATCGACCGGCACCGACCGGTCGATCCGTCGCGACGGCAGCGGCTGCGCGGCGCGCAGCTTCATCTCGTCCATCAGGCCGAGCGCCGGCGCCGCCATCTCCGCCATCTCGGAGATCTTGGCGACCGCCGCGCCGCGCGGCCGAAGCACCACACCGGTCTGCTTGGTGAGACCTTCGCCGCGCGCCAGCACCGGCAGGGCCGAGCCGTCGGCCGGCAGGCGCACCACGATGTCGACACGCTGGGCGATGGCGAGCGGGAACTGGCGGACTTTCAAGGGCACCACCGGGTTGCCGTCGACGGTCAGCACCGTGCCTTCGACGTTGCCGAGCTCGATCATGAAATTGGTCGAGGCGGCGGCGTTGATGATGCGCAGCCGGACCTCCGCGCCTTTCTCGACATCGAACACCTGCGGGTCGGCAAGCGTGCGGTCGTTGGCCAGGAAGGCATCGTAGGTCACGTCGTTCAGGTCCATGCCGCCGCCAGATGGCGTGTTCCCCGGCACGTTCATCCCGGGCATGTTCATGCCGCCGCGCGACATGGTCGACAGGCCGCCCGACATGTTGCCCCCTGTCATGTTACCCATGGCCGCCATCGGCTTGGGCTTGCGCAGCTCCTCGAAGATCAGGCTGGGCTTGGTCCAGGAGAAGTCTTCCAGCAGGACGACGACCTCCTGCAGGCCGCTCTTGATGGCGCTCTGCTCGCGCACGATCAGCGGCGCGGCGAGCAGGTTCTGCTCCTGCAGGCCGAAGTGCGAATGCATCCAGCGCGTGCCCGCCGGCTGGGCCGGGAAGCTGTAGTCGGCGAACTTGCCCGGCGCGATCGGCGGACCGGAGATATAGGGCACGCCGTCCTGCCGCCAGGGCGGGTTCAGCCCGTGCCAGTGCAGGCCCGACAGCACGTCGAGGCCGTTCTCGAGGCGCACGTCGAAGGCGTCGCCTTCATTCAGCGTGATGCCCCACGCGCCGGACGGCTGGAAGGCGCCATAGCGCGTCGCCGGCTTGCCGTCGACCTCGATGACGCGGTTGGCCAGGCGGATCGTCTTGCGGCCCGCCGTCTGGGCGATGCTTGGCGCAGCAGAGCCTGCGGTCAGGCCAGCGGCGAGGCCGGCAGTTGCGGCGAGCAGTGTACGACGATGCATCAAAGGCCTCCGGGGCGCCCGTCGGACACCGAATATACCCCAGGCCGGGGCAGCTTTGTTACGGTGAGCAAATACCTCAGCCGTTGATGTTGAGCAGCTTCGCCGCCGTGCCGCCCAGCACCGCCACCTTCTGATCGTCGCTGAGCGAATCGCAGGCGAAGATGTGGTCCACGGGCTTGAGCTGCCAGGGATAGGGATAGTCGCTGCCCAGCACGATCTGGCTGGCGCCGACCTGGGCCGCGAGATGGCGGATCGCCTCGGGCGAGAAGATCAGCGAATCGAAGTAGAGCTGCTTCAGGTACTCCGTCGGCTTCTTCTTCAGCGCGATGTCGGCCTTGCAGCCGGCCGGGCCGACCATGCAGGCGTGGTCGGAGCGGTCGGCGTAGGAGGGCAGGTAGCCGCCGCCGTGCGCGGCGATCACTTTTAGGCCGGGGAACTTGTCGAGCGTGCCCTCGAAGATCAGGTGCGACAGCGCGATCGTGGTCTCCAGCGGATTGCCGATGGTGTTGCCGAGCCAGCCATTGCCGCTGAGCCGCTTGGCAACCTCGGGCACGCCCTGCGGATGGATGAACAAGGGCACGCCCAGTTCCTCGGCCTTGGCCCACACCGGATGGAACTTGGGATCGGAGAATTCCACGCCGGCGACCGCGCCGCCGATCGCCGCACCCTTCAGCCCCTGCTTCTTCACCGCGGTCTCGAGCTCCTGGACGGCGAGGTCGGGCGCCTGCAGGGTGAGCGAGGCGAAGGCAGCGAAGCGGTCGGGCTTGGAGGCGCAGAGTTCGGCCAGCTTCTCGTTCTGCAGCTTGACGATCTGGCCGGCGAGCTCGCGGTCGCGGCCGTACCAGAACGGGTTTATCGACAGCACCTCCATGTCGACGGCTTGGCCGTCCATCGCCTTCAGCCGCTTGTCGATCTCGATGAAGGCCTCGGCCGCGCCGTTGACCGGCGGCAGCTGCACTGAAGCGCCGTCGGCACCCAGCAACGCGCCGGCATCGCGGAAGTGGCAATGGGCATGCACGTCGATGGTCTTGACCTTCCTGCCGTTGACGGCGACGGGCAGGGTGCGAGACG
>JACPOQ010000006.1 GCA_016191435.1 Chloroflexota bacterium
CGTAAGGGGTATCCACTTAGCGCCAGCAGCAGTGGAATACACTGGATAAATATACAGCCTAGCGGCCATGTCCAGTCAACCCTATCCCCGCACGTGGACCGAGTTCCTCGAGGAGTTCTCGACCGAGGACGCGTGCCTGGCGTACCTGGAAGAGCTGCGCTGGCCGAACGGCTTTGTCTGCCCGAGCTGTGGCGTGGCGAGCTTGCCGTACCGCGCCACCCGCATCCGCATGATGTGCAGGGACTGCGGACACCAGAGCACGGTCACCGCGGGGACGATCTTCGACAAGACCCGAACGCCGCTGCGGGTCTGGCTGGCCGCGGCCTGGTACCTGACCAACCAGAAGCAGGGCGTCAGCGCCTTGGGGCTGCAGCGGGTACTCGGGTTGGGCAGCTACCAGACGGCCTGGGCGATCCTGCATCGCTTGCGCCGCGCGATGGTGCGACCTGACCGGGATCGGCTGCGCGGCACGGTCGAGGTCGACGAGACCTACCTGGCCATCACCGACCGCGACGAGCCGCAAAGCGCCCAAGGCAGGAAGAACAACACCAGCAAGGTCCTGGTGGCGCTGGCGGTCGAGGTGCTCGAGCCGAAGGGGTTCGGCCGTATCCGGCTGCGCCGAATCGCCGCGGACTCGGCTGAGTTCGTCGTGCCCTTCGTGCAGGCCTCGGTCGAGCCGGGCACTCAGCTCAGGACCGACGGCTCGGCCGCTTACCGCTCGCTGGCGGCCCTGGGCTACGACCACCGCAGAAGCGTCATGCTCGGCGCCGAAGACCCCGCCCACGTCACGCTGGCGGGCGTGCACCGGGTGGCCTCGCTCATCAAGCGCTGGATCCTCGGCACGCATCACGGCGCCGTGCAGCCCGAGCATCTCGACGCCTACCTCGACGAGTTCGTCTTCCGCTTTAACCGGCGCACCTCGAGCTCGCGCGGGATGCTCTTCTACCGATTGCTACAGCAGGCCGTCGTCACCGACCCGGTGACCTACGCCGACATCATCTTGCCCGAGAAGGAACAAGGTGTACCCGCTTAGTGGAGCTAAGTGGATACCCCTTA
>JACPOQ010000007.1 GCA_016191435.1 Chloroflexota bacterium
AATTCCGCGGGACGCTTCGTCGTCCTGCAAACGGTGCTGGACAAGAAAGTCGGCGTGGCCGACATCGTTGAGGTGAAATAACCCGGGGGTCCGGCCCCCGGGACACCGGGGGGACGGACGGCAGATGCAGATCGGTGTCATTGGCCTCGGACGGATGGGCGGCAACATCGTGCGTCGGCTGACGCGCGCGGGGCACTCCTGCGTGGTCTACGACGCCAATCCCGCCCCCGGCGCGGCGCTCGCCAAGGAGGGCGCCACGGCGGCTGGATCCGTGGCCGCCCTGGTCGAGGCCCTGCCGGCGCCGAAGACCGTCTGGGTGATGCTGCCCGCGGGCAAGATCACCGAGGACACGATCAACCAGCTCGCCGGCCTGATGACATCGGGTGACGTCATCATCGATGGCGGCAACACGATGTTTAAGGACGATGTCCGCCGGGCCCGCGAGCTCGCGCCAAAGGGCATCAAGTACCTCGATGTCGGCACGTCGGGCGGCGTGTGGGGCCTGCAGCGCGGCTATTGCCTGATGATCGGCGGCGACACCGACGTGGTGAAGCGGCTCGATCCGATCTTCTCAGCCCTGGCGCCGGGCGTGGGTTCGATCGAACGTACCAAGGAACGCGAAGGCGAGAAGCAGCTCGATCCACGCGCCGAGCAGGGCTACCTGCATGCCGGCCCGGTCGGCGCCGGCCATTTCGTGAAGATGATCCATAACGGCATCGAGTACGGCATGATGCAGGCCTTCGCCGAGGGCTTCGACATCATGCGCCATCGCGCTTCGGAGAAGCTGCCAGCGGACGAGCGCTACGACCTGAATCTCGCCGATGTCGCCGAAGTCTGGCGGCGCGGCAGCGTGGTGACGTCGTGGCTGCTCGACCTCACCGCCAGTGCACTGGCCAAGAATGAGCAGCTCGAAGGCTTCTCCGGCCATGTCGAGGACAGCGGCGAAGGCCGCTGGACGATCGAGGCCGCCATCGAGGAAGCTGTGCCGGCCGATGTTCTTGCAGCGTCGCTGTTCGTGCGGTTCCGCTCGCGCCAGCAGCACACCTTCGCCGAGAAGGTGCTGTCGGCCATGCGATTGGGTTTCGGCGGCCACGTCGAGGCCCCGAAGAAATAACCAAGGAGGATGCGATGCGTGTTGGCGCCTTCTATTTCCCGGCGGACTACGGAATCAACATGGCGGAACTCGCGCGGGCGCTCGAGGACCGCGGCTTCGATTCGCTGTTCGTGCCCGAGCACACCCACATCCCGGCCAGCCGCAAGTCGCCCTTCCCGGGTGGCGGTGAGCTGCCCAAGCGCTACTCGCACACCCACGATCCGTTCGTGGCGCTTTCCTTTGCCGCCGCGGCGACCAAGAAGCTCAAGCTCGGCACCGGCATTATGCTGGTGCCGCAGCATGAGCCGATCGTGACGGCCAAGGCCATCGCCTCGCTCGACCAGCTGTCGGGCGGCCGCTTCATCTTCGGCATCGGCGGCGGCTGGAACGTCGAGGAGATGGAAAACCACGGCGCGAAGTACCAGACGCGCTTCAAGCAGATGCGCGAGCATGTGCTGGCCATGAAGGAGCTGTGGACCAAGGAAGAGGCCTCCTACGACGGCGAGTTCGTGAAGTTCGACCGTGTCTGGTCGTGGCCCAAGCCGGCACAGAAGCCGCATCCGCCGGTGATCCTGGGCGGCGAGACCGACCATACGCTGCGCCGTGTCATCGAATATTGCGACGGCTGGTTCCCGCGCCCGCGCGGCGGCTTCGATGTCGTCAAGGGTGTGGCGCATCTGCACCAGATGGCGGAGAAGGCGGGCCGCGATCCGAAGACCATCACCACCATCGTGTTCGGCTCGGCCAACGACGCCAAGGTGCTGGAGAGCTACGACAAGGCCGGCATCCAGAGCGCGCTGCTGGCAATCCCCGACGAAAGCCGCGACGAGATCCTGCGCTATCTCGACAAGATCGCGCCGCTCGCCAAGCTGCCGCTGGCCGCATGACCGTCGCCATCGGCCTCGGCCTGATGGAGTTCCCCTTCGCCGGGGCGAGCGACTACTGGCGCTGGGTCGATCTCTGTGAGGCAGGCGGTGTCGATTCGCTGTGGCAGACCGATCGGCTGGTGAGTCGCCAGCCGATCCTGGAATGCATGGCGGTGATGGCGGCGCTGGCCGGCCGCACACGCAGGCTGCGCTTCGGCATGAACGTCGTGTCGCTGGCGCTGCGCGATCCGGTGCTTTTAGCCAAGCAGTGCGCCACCATCGATGTGCTGTCCGAGGGGCGGCTGCTGCCGGGCTTTGGCATCGGCAGCCCGCTCGGGCCGGAATGGGAAGCGCTCGACATCGACACCAAGACACGCGGCCGGCGCACCGACGAGGCGCTGCAGATCATCGCCCGGCTGTGGCGCGAGGACAGCGTCGACTTCGAGGGCAAACATTGGCGTCTGAAGGCGGCGTCGATTTCGCCCAAGCCGGTGCAGCCCGACCTGCCGATGTGGATCGGCGGCTCGTCGGAGGCCGCGATCCGGCGTACCGCGCGCTACGGCACGGGCTGGCAGTCCGGCGCCGAGCAGCCGGACGCCGTCGGCAAAGTCGTCGCCGCGATCAAGAAGGCGGCGACGGAAGCGGGCCGCACGATCGACGAGGATCACTACGGCGGCGCCTTCCCGTTCTACTTCGGCAACCCGGGCGACGGCGTTCTGTCGGCGGCCATGGCGGCGTACCAGAAGCGGACGGGCCGCGATCCGTCGGGCTACTTCGCCATCGGCGACGAGAAGGTGATCCTCGACCGGGTCGCCGAGTACGTCGCCGTCGGCGTCGAGAAATTCATCCTGCGGCCGGTCGGGCCCGACGGCGATGCGATCATCGCCCAGACGCGGAAGCTCATCGACAAGGTGCTGCCGCTGGTCGAAGCGCGGTGGCCCAAGAAGGCGAAGGCCGCTTAGTTCCGATGTCATCCCGAGCGTAGCGAGGGACCTTTCCTGTGGCCTCAAGGCCCCTCGCTTCGCTCGGGGTGACAGACAATCGAGGAGGAAACCATGCATATCGGCGCGGCGATGTTCTTCACCGACTACTCCATGACGCCGGCGGAGCTCGCCACGGCGCTGGAGGAACGCGGCTTCGAATCGGTGTGGGCGCCCGAGCACTCGCACATCCCCTTGACGCGCAAGTCGGAATGGCCAGGTGGGGGAGAGCTTCCCAAGAAGTACTACGACGCCATGGATCCCTTCGTGACGCTGACCGCGGCGGCTGCGGTGACCAGGAAGCTGAAGGTCGGCACCGGCGTCTGCCTGGTGAACCAGCGCGATCCCATCCAGACCGCCAAGGCGGTGGCCTCGATCGATCAGGTCTCGGGCGGGCGCTTCCTGTTCGGCGTCGGCAATGGCTGGAACCAGGACGAGATGGAGAACCACGGCACCGACTTCGAGAGCCGTCACAAGCTGGTGCGCGAGCGCATCGAGGCCATGAAGGTGATCTGGACCAAGTCCAAGGCCGAGTATCACGGCGACATGGTGACGTTCGATCCCATGATGGCCTGGCCCAAGCCGGCCCAGAAGCCGCACCCGCCGATCCTGGTCGGCGGCGCCTTCCCCTACGGTGCGCGCCGCGCCGTGCGCTACGGCGACGGCTGGATGCCGCTGCGCCGGCGCAAGGCTTATAGCGAGGTGCGCGACCTGATCCCGAAGTTCCAGGCGATGGCCAAGGAAGCCAACCGCGATCTCGCCTCGCTGCCGGTCTCGATCTGGGAGTCGAAGGAGGACGAGAGCGAGCTTAGGCGCGATCAGGACGCGGGCGTGGTCCGAGTCATCGTCAGCCTCGAGTCGGAGAAGTCCGACAAGATCCTGCCGATCCTCGACCGCTGGGCGAAGCTCGCGGCGAAGGTGGCTTAGTGCTGGGGGGCGCGCGACTCCAGTCGCGCGTCTTTGTTGATGCGAGAGAAGATCGCGCCACTGGAGTGGCGCGCCCCCAGCATCAGACGAGCGACAGCACGTCCCGCCGGAACTTCTGCATCTCGGCCAGAATCGCATCGACGGTGCTGCCGGCGAAGCCGAAGTCGAGGCAGCCGACGCCGATGTCCTTGAGCGCCTTGATGTCGGCCGCCAGCTCGGCAGGCTTGCCCGAGAACAACCGCCGCTCGCCGTCGCCCGCCTTGGCCGGCGCGTTCTCGCCGAACTGCGTGACGCGCAAGGTGAGCCCGACGGCGTCGGGCTTGCGGCCCGCCTCCACGGTCATCTTGCGCAGCCGGTCGAT
>JACPOQ010000010.1 GCA_016191435.1 Chloroflexota bacterium
GATGCCGAGATTCTCCTGGAAGTCGTCGAACCGGCGCACGCCATAGAAGGCGTCGCGCACGATCAGGAGCGTCCACGGCTCGCCGACGACGTCGAGCGCCGAGGCGATCGAGCAGTTCATCTGTTCGTAGGAGGTGCGCCGCATGGCGGGAAAGTATAGGCCCGCCAAGGCGACGCGCAATCTTGGCCCAGCTATGCGGATTTGCGTTGCGAGCGGAGCACGGCCCAGCCGGCCAGTGCCGACAGGATCGAGCCCGCCAGCACGCCCAGCCGCACTTGCGCCTCGCGCGCGGCATCGTCGGGAAAGGCGAGCGTGCCGATGAACAGGCTCATGGTAAAGCCGATGCCGCCCAGGATGGCGACGCCGTAGAGCCCGCGCCACGTGGCGCCGCTCGGCAGGGCCGCGAGGCCGAGCGCGATCAGCAGGCCCGCCCCCAGCATGATGCCGATCTGCTTGCCGACCAAGAGGCCGGCCATGATGCCGAGCGGCAGCGGCGCCAGAAGGCTCGCCAGCGACAGGCCGCCGAGCGGCAGGCCGGCATTGGCGAAGGCGAAGACCGGCATGATCAGCCACGCCGACCATGGCTTGATCACGTGCTCCAGCCGGATGGCGGGTCGCGCCTCGTCGGCCTCGCCGGCGGACTTGAGCGGAATGAACAGCGCCAGCACCACGCCGGCCAGCGTCGCATGCACGCCCGACTTCAGCACCGACACCCAGAGCAGCACGCCCAGCAGCAGATAGGGCAGCAATCGCCGCACGCCGGCGAAGTTCAGGATCGCCAGGCCGGCGATGAACACGGCGGCAAGGCCAAGCGCCACGGGCGAGAGGTCGCTGGTATAGAAGATCGCGATGACGACGATGGCGCCGAGATCGTCGACGATGGCGAGCGTGGTCAGGAAGACCTTTAGCGCAAGCGGCACGCGCCTGCCCAGCGCCGCCAGCACGCCGAGCGAAAAAGCGATGTCGGTCGCCGCGGGAATCGCCCAGCCGCGCAGCGCCGTCGGATCGGACCAGGTGATCGCGACATAGACGGCGGCCGGCACGGCCATGCCGCCCAGCGCCCCCATCACGGGCAGGGCGACCTGCGAGGGCTGCGACAGCGCGCCCTCCACGACCTCGCGTTTGATCTCCAGCCCGACCAGCAGGAAGAAGAGCGCCATCAGGCCGTCGTTGATCCAGAGCAGGACCGGCTTGTTGAGGTCGATCGGACCCAAGGACAGGCCGAAGCGGATGCGGAACAGGCTGTCGACCGCCTCGGCAAAGGGCGAGTTGGCGAGCACGAGGGCGGCGACGGCGGCGCCCAGCAGCGGCATCGCCGAAGCCGCCTCGCTGTCGATGAACGCCCTCAACCGGTTAGCACCCGCCATTGGTCACCCCACAGCAAAACGCCCGGGCCTTTCGGCCCGGGCGCCTCGCTGAAAGTCTGGTCGTCGCTATTCGCGTTCCTGGCCGAGGAAGCTCATCAGGAACTGGAACAGGTTCACGAAGTCGAGGTAGAGGCTGAGCGCGCC
>JACPOQ010000011.1 GCA_016191435.1 Chloroflexota bacterium
CGGACGAAGATGGACGTGCTCGTCCTGGGTGATACGCTGATCCGGCGATGATCTCGTTCACCGTCAACGGCCAGCCGGCCCGCGTGGACGTCGAGGCCGACAAGCCGCTTCTCTGGGTCCTGCGCGAGGACCTCAATATCGTCGGACCGAAGTACGGGTGCGGCGTGGCCGCGTGCGGCGCCTGCACCGTGCATGTCGACGGCGCGCCCGTGCGGTCGTGCTCGATGGCCGCCTCCGACGTCGAGGGCAAGACGGTCGTCACCATCGAGGGACTGGCGCTGGGGCAGCTGCACGCGGTGCAGAAGGCCTGGATCGAGGAGCAGGTGCCCCAGTGCGGATACTGCCAGCCCGGCTTCATCATGTCGGCCGTGGCGCTGCTCAAGGCCAACCCCAAGCCCAGCGACAAGGACATCGACGAGGTCCTGTCCAACATCTGCCGCTGCGGCACCTACAGCGCCATCCGCCGGGCCGTGCATCGTGCGGCGGCGCTGCTGGGCGGCGCGTCATGAAGAAGTGGACCCGGCGCATGGCAATCATCGGCGGCGTCGCCGGTGGTGGCCTTTTAGGCGTCGGCTTCTGGCTCGCCCGCGAGCGCGATCGTCTCGGTGATCGCACGCTGTTCAACGTCAAGCCGAACGAAGCTGGCCTCAGCGGCTGGGTGAAGATCACGCGCGACAACGGCGTGGTCGTTGCCGTGCCGCGCGCCGAGATGGGGCAGGGCGTGCAGACCGCGTTTGCCATGCTGGTCGCCGAGGAGATGGACGCGCGCTGGAACCAGATGCGCGTCGAGGACCCGCCCGAGCACGGCGTCTATCGCAATGTCGACATCCTGATCGACGGCCTGCCGTTCTCGCCGGAGGAAGAGGGCACGGTCGTCGATATCGCGCACTGGATGGCTGGCAAGCTCGGCGGCGTTTTAGGCGTGCTGGCGACCGGCGGGTCGACCAGCGTGCGCGATGCCTGGCATCCCATGCGCGTCGCCGGCGCCGTCGCGCGCGACCTGCTGCTGCGCGCGGCGAGCCGCAAAGCCTCAGTGCCGGTCAACGAGCTTGTGGTCGTAGACGGCGAGGTGCGGCGCAAGAGCGGCGGACGCGTCGCCACCTTCGGCGAGCTGGTCGATCATGTCGGCGACCTGTCGTCGATGCCCGCGCCGCCGCTCAAGAAGCCGTCGGAGTTCAAGCTTATCGGCAAGCCGCTGCCACGCCTCGACATCCCGGCCAAGGTGCTGGGCTCGGCGACCTTCGGCATCGACGTGCGCCGGCCCAGTCTTCTCTATGCCGCGGTGCTGAACGCGCCGACCTTCGGCGGCTCGGCCACCGGCTTCAAGGTCAAGGGCAACCTGCCCAAGGGCGTGGAGACCGTGATCATCGTGCCGGGCGGCATCGCCGCGATCGGCACGAGCTGGTGGCGCGCCAGCAAGCTTTTGCAGGAAGGCATCGAGGTGCAATGGCAGCCGGGGCCTGAGCCGACCCTCGACAGCGCCGCTCTGTGGCGGCGCTACGAGGCCCTGATGCAGGACGGCAAGCCGGCCCTGACCCGCACGCTCGGCGAGGAGAAAAAGCCCGCGACGGTACGGCCGATCGAGGCGACCTACCGCGCGCCTTATCTCGCGCACACCACCATGGAGCCGATGAACTGCACGGCACAGGTGACGCGGCAGGGCGACAAGAACGCCGTCGACGTCTGGATGCCCAATCAGTCGCCGACCCTGATGAGGCTGATCGCCGGCAAGACGGCCGACGTGCCGCAGGCCCAGGTCACGGTGCGCACGACGTTCCTGGGCGGTGGCTTCGGCCGGCGCGCCGAGGTCGACCTGGTGCGCCAGGCCGTGACCTGCGCCATGGCGATGCCGGAGCGGCCCGTCCAGGCCCTGTGGTCGCGCGAGCAGGACATCCGCCACGACTATTATCGGCCGATGGCGCTGGCGCGCTGGCGCGCCGAGCTCGACACCTCGGGCGGCACGCCCAAGCTGGTGAGCGTCGCCAAGCGCCAGGTGGCGCAGTCGCCGACCGATCAGTTTCCCGCGCGCGTGATCGGCCTGCCGGCGCAGGGCAAGCCCGAGGGCAACGCCGTCGAGAATCCGCCCTACGCCTTTCCGTTCTACAAGCTCGAGGCCGTGGTGCCCGACGGCTCGGTGCCGGTCGGCTTCTGGCGCTCGGTCGGCCATTCGCACAGCGCCTTCTTCGACGAGAG
>JACPOQ010000016.1 GCA_016191435.1 Chloroflexota bacterium
CGCCAAGATCGAGAACTACACCACGATCTCGACGAAGGTCTCGAAGGCCCAGTACGGCAACGGCAACAACAACGTGTGGTGGGGCTGGATCAGCGAGATCGCCGACCCCGAGCCGACGCTCAGCAACTTCCTCATCTACAACTCGACGCAGCCGCAGTGGGCGCAGTTCGGCCTGAAGAGCGACAAGATCGACCAGCTCACGGCGCAATCCGTGGCCGAGTTCGATATCAAGAAGCGCCAGGACATCGGCAAGGATGTCAACCGCGAACTGCTGAAGAACTGGGGCGCGGGCCTGCCATACACCCTGACGGGCATCAACACCTGGCTCGCCTGGAACTACTTCAAGTACCCGCAGCCGTCCGCGTTCGTGGAGACGCACCTGACGGCGCAGAACTACTACTTCGACCAGACCGATCCCACCTGGAAGGATCGGCCGGCCTAAAGCGAAGGGGCGTGGCCGCTGCCCTCGGATGCTGCGTGCCACGCCTCTACCATCTGGCGGCCCATGGCAGCCAGGTCCGGCGCGGTGGCGGTTCGTCCCCCCGAACCGCTACCTGCGCGGATTCCACGCACGACTTGCTCCCACAGCCCGACCACGGTCTCCAACTGGTCTCGGTGGTACCTGCTGTACGCCGCCGTCACGGTCTGCATCGCCAGTCCGAGCGTGTCCTCCGAAATTGCCCCGGCCTGTGCCGCCTGCCACGCCACGCGCGTCGCGAGGTGCTCCCAGGGCCACGCCAGTACCGTGTGCCGGCGGTCATCGAGTGCTGCCTTGAACCCGTTCGCCGTGCGAAGCGCAACGATCCGCGCCTCCGCCGCCGCCTCGGCCGTGTGCGCCGCCGGGAGGTCGAGGGCCTCCGGCGCGGCCATCGCTGCGCCGAAGATGACCGAAGCGGCGTTCGCGCACGTCCGTTCCAGCTCCGCAAACGGGAGTTCCGCGAGCAGCCGGCCCTGCGCGAACTGCCGCAGCACCCACGCCCCGAAACAGGCCGCCGATGGCGGCGCCGTAGTCGCGGCCGGAGTGTTGCCGCGGCGGAGGAGTTTCATCGTTCTCCATCATGCTGCCGCCGAACCGCGCCTTCCACCGGGAAAACCCGCCTCACCCCGGCTCATCGCCTTGACTACAGTGCGGCGCCCGGCTCATCGCCCGCGGCGACCTCAAACCCGCGCAGCAGCCGATGCCCCCATTAGATCCCGCGCCATTTGCTGGCGAGCGGCAGCCGGCGGTCCCGCCCGAACGCCCGCGGCGTAATCTTCACGCCTGGAGGCGCTTGCCGCCGTTTGTATTCGTTGCGGTCCACCAGGGTGATCACGCGCCGCACGGTCTCGGGGTCGAAGCCCATCGCGATTATTTCGTCCGCCGTCCGGTCGTCCTCCACGTATGCTTCGAGGATCGGGTCCAGCACCTCGTATGGCGGCAACGAATCCTGGTCGAGCTGGTCCGGCCGCAGCTCCGCGCTCGGCGGCTTATCGATCGCGTTGCGCGGGATCACAGGCCCGCCCGGCTGCCGGTTGCGCCACTCCGCGATCCGGTACACGAGTGTCTTCGGGACATCCTTGATGACGGCGTAGCCGCCGGCCATGTCCCCGTAGAGTGTCGCGTAGCCCGTCGCCATCTCGCTTTTGTTCCCGGTTGTCAGGACGATCCAGCCGAACTTGTTGGAGAGCGTCATCAACACGTTCCCGCGCTGCCGCGATTGCAGGTTCTCCTCGGCCGTGCCCGCCTCCGTCCCTTCGAATGCGTCCGCCAGCATCTCCAGCATCGCCCCGTGCGCCGGCTCGATCGGCACGCTCAGGTAGCGGATGCCGAGCATCTCGGCGAGCGCCTTCGCATCGCCCCTGCTGTGCTCGCTGGAATAACGGCTCGGCATCGAGACGCCGACGACATTGGCCGCACCGATCGCGTCCACCGCGACCGCCGCCACCACACTCGAATCGATCCCGCCGGACAGCCCGATGACCGCCTCGCGGAACCCGGTCTTCCCCAGGTAGTCGCGCGTCCCCAGCACGAGCGCCTTCCAGACCTCTTCTTCGTCGCACATCATGTCATGGACCGGCCGGCGCAGTGCGTCCGCCGACACGCCCGGTGTGAACCCCAGGTCAATGTGTTCGACATCGATGCGCGAGTCGCGATCCCGCAGTTCCACGCGCCGGCGCGGGTCGTGCAGCCGGCGCTGGGCAACTTCGTCCAGGTCCACATCCGCCACCAGCAGCTCTTCTTCGAACTGGCGCCCGCGGGCCACGAGCCCGCCATTGGCCCCGAACACGAGCGAGCCACCATCAAACACGAGCTCGTCCTGCCCGCTCATCGAGTTCACGTACGCCACCGCGATCAGGTTGTCCGCGGCCCGCGTGGCGAGCATCCGTGAGCGATCGAGCAGCTTCCCGCGGTGGTACGGCGAGGCGTTGATGTTGATACAGAGCTCGGCCCCGCCGAGCGCCATCGCATCCAGCGGCAGCCCCGGGTACCAGATGTCCTCGCAGATGCTCACGCCGAACGTGAACTCGCCCGCGCGGTAGACGGGCACCCGCTGGCCCGGTGCAAAGTACCGCTCCTCGTCGAAGACGCCGTAGTTCGGTAGCCGGCGCTTGTGGTATGTGTCCGCCCAGCGCCCATCAACGAGCACGGCGGCCGCGTTGTAGGCATCGCCCTGGTGCCAATCGACAAAGCCGACAATCGCGATGATGCCCGCGCTCGCATCCGCGAGCGGCTCGATTGCATCCCGCGACGCCACGCAGAACGCCCGCCGCAGCAGCAGGTCCTCGGGCGGGTAGCCCGTCACCGCCAGCTCCGGGAACGCGACAATCCCCGCTCCCGCCGTCCGCGCCTCATCCATCAGCGCCTTGATGCGCCCGCAGTTCCCGGCAATGTCCCCGACCGTGGCGTTCATCTGGGCGAGGGCGACGCGGCAGCTGCGCATGTTTCCAGTATATCGGATGGTGACGAGCTCCCCGGTGTTCGGTTTCGTTCGTTTCGCGACTCTGCGACAATCGCCGCGTGCCTGAATCGTGGATGTTGGATGAGCTGGCACACGCCGGGCCGGAGCACCTCGACGCGGCCTTCATCGCCCGCTTCGACCGCAAGCAAGCCTACGCCCCGTCCGCGACAGCACGGCGCTCCTGCGGGCGGGGATGGGCCCGGCATCGACGCTCGTCGATCTCGCCGCCGGCACTGGCCGCCCGGCGCTGCCTCAAGCGCTGGACCACGCATGGGTCAGTCGCACAACGCCGCAGCCAGCCGCGCCGCGGCTTCTGCCGAGGCTCCGCCCTCAACACGCACTGTCTCGCAGCCGTTGAAGTCCCGGAACGATGCCACCGCTTTCGCCAGCGACGTGTAGAAGGCGTCCTCCGCTCGCCGCTCGAACCATGGTTCGAGGTGGATGCTCTTGATCGCGAGCACACGCTCTCGCCGCTCCGCCTTCGGGTCCAGCCGCCCCACCAGTTGGTCGCGATACAGGATGGGCAAGCTGAAGTAGCCATATTGCCGCTTCGGCGCGGGCGTATACGACTCCAGCCGGAGGTCGAAGTTGAACATCGCCGCCGTCCGCTCGCGGTCCCAGATCAGGTTGTCGAAGGGCGAGAGCAACGTGGTGCGGCTCGGCGGGATCCGCGCGTCCAGGAGCGCCGAGGCCGCCACCGCCGGCCCAATCCCCTCGACCGTGACCGCCGTGCCGGTACCCCGGTCGACGAGCTCTTCCAGCGCCTTCGCCGCCGACGCCCGCGGGATGCGGCTGCGCCTGCCGCGAAAGTAGTCCGGCAGCCAACGCTCCGTCGTCACGCCCATTGCCGCCAACGCGATCGCCCCGAGCTCGACCCGCTCCGCGTCGGCGCCGGGCAGGTCCTCATCGCGCCAGGCGGGCAGCACCCGCTCGCGCAGGTCGTACCAGCGCTGGAACTTCTCCCGGCGGTCGACCATGAGCACGCCGTTGGTCCACAACAGGTCGAGCGCGCGGTTCGTTGGCTTGTTGCCGTGCCATGCCCACGCTTCGGCCCGGCCCGCACCAGCAGGGGCCTCGAAGGCGCTCGTGCTCACGGGCCCGTTGTCGCGGATCGCTGACACCACGCGTTCGAGTACATCCGCGTTCTCCTCCAGCCAGCGCGCCGTGTGGTCGCGGGGACTATCGGCGTGTTCCAGCATTGGGCGTCGAAACAGCGGGAAGAGCTCGATGGGCACGAACGCGGCCGCATGCGCCCACGCCTCGAACACCGCCCGGTCGGGATACAGCAGTTCGTGGAGCCACTCCTGGGGGTGGTCCCCGAGCCGGCTCCACAGCACGATGTGGTGGCTCCGGGCGACGACGTGGATCGAGTCGATCTGGAGTGCGCCCAGCCGCCGGATCGTCTCGCGCATGAGGCGTTTCGTGGGGCGGCGCGGCGCCGGGCCGGCGAGCAGTTGCGCACCAATCGCCAGCCGCCGCGCCTCGCGCAGGGAGAGTTCAAGCATTGTTGCGCTCAGGCTCCAAGTATCCGGTGCGCGATTCTAGCAGGCCGCGCGGAGAGCTCCGCTAGCCATTGGTCGCGACAATGTCGTCCGGACACAGCCGTACGAGTGCGTGCCCGCGCTGGCGCACCGTGCGCGCAAACCGCGCATCGCAAGTCCAAAGCTCACACTCCAGCGCTTCGGCCGCCGCGAGGTACACAGCGTCATATACGGCAGGAAGTTTGTGAAGCGAGGCGAGTGCGAAGGCCCGGCGCCAGAGCCCGCGGGAGTCGATGAGAATGATCCGAAGGTCGGCGGCGTCAGACAGAAATTGCTCGATGTCGCCTACAGAGGCCACCAGGCGCCGGGCAAGACGGTGTCCGGCGTTCGCGACTTCATGCAGGATGAGTTCGGGAGCGAACAACTCAAACGCCTCGTCGTCGAGCACCTGTCTTGCTTCGGGAAGAGACTGCGATGGGAAGACCGACCGGGTGACGACGGACGCGTCGATTACTCGGGCGGGCACACTTCATCCCAGCTCCACTCTTCGCCTTCGCCCGGCTGCCGTTCTATGTCGGCGAACTCCTCTTCACTCAGAGGACCGCCCCATCGCTCGATCCAGATCTTTTGTAGCTCGGCGATTCTCTCCATCGCGGCGCGGTGGCGCGCCAGCCGCTCCGCTCGCTCCTCTGCCGTCGGCGCCAGCCGCTTCGCTTCCTCAATCGTGAGGCTGCGCTGTTGGTCCTGCATCACCATGTCGATTCCTCGCCTTCGCCCGGCTGCCGTTCTATCTCGGCGAATTCCTCTTCACTCAGAGGATCGGCCCATCGCTCGAGCCAGATCGTTGTAACTCGGCGATTCTCTCCATTGCGGCTCGGTGCCGCGCCAATTGCTCCGCTGTCCGCGGCGGGAGGTGGTTCGCTTCCTCAATTGTGAGTGTGCGCCTGCGCTCTCGCATCACCATCGCGCAGCCATCTTACCCGGATCCGCGCCGCACCACCCGCCCGCCCTACTCCTCGGGCGGCGCCGGCGGCCGCGTGGGGTTCGTCCCTTCGACCACGAGCATCGTCACGAACGCCGAACCGAGCGCCAGCGCGATGACCACCGCCGTGACGATCGTCATCGCATTCCGGAGCCCGTCCCCGCCGGTCGTTTCGTAGCCGCGCCAGATGTTGAGCGCCGTCAGCCCCGCGGCCAGCACCAGGAGCACGGCCACCGGAAGGATCGCCAGCACCCGCTTGCGCGTGACGAGGTATGCCACTGCGATCGCCCCGATCGCCGCGCCCTGCGCCGCCGCCGGGATGACCCAATCACGGCGCGAATCCCACCCCGCCCGCGTCTGCACCGCGAGCGCAAAGAACCCCACCGTGAACGCCACGCTCAACACCAACGTGAGGTTCTGACGCACGAGTCCCACGACGCTTGCGTGGGGCGCCGCGGGGATGCGGCTGCGCTCGTGAAGGTAATCGGCCTTTTGCGGCTCAACGGGCATGGCACTGCTGAGATCGGCCATCGGTTTCCTTGTCTCGGCCGTCACCGGCCGCAATCCGTCCGGGCGAAATTCTCGGGCCTCGTTGCCGCCCCGGCAAGCGCGCTCGGGCCGCGGGCGCTAGGCTAGGCGGATGGCGCCCACGATTACCTCCCACGGGCACGTCGTAACGGTCGAAGCGCCGTTGGCCGTGCCTTTCGCCGAACTCAAGGACGCCCTCGACGCCCTCACCCCGGCCTACCATACCCGCGCTGTCGTTTTGGTGTTGGCGAACGCCGCCGGTGGCGAAGAGATTGACGCCGACGGCCTGCTCTGGTTCGAACGCTTCCCCATCCCGACTATCGCCGCGGTCGAAGGCGACGTTCGTGGCGCGGCGCTGGACCTGGCGCTCGCCTGCGACATTCGTGTCGCCGCCGAAGGGGCCCGACTACGCTTCCGCGGCATCGGTGGCCGCCGCATGATGACGCTCCTGGGCGCGGGCGGCCAGGTCGCGTTGCTCGAACGGGGCGCCGTCTTCGATGCCGCCTCCGCTGCCGATGCGGGCCTCGTTTCGGATATCGCGCCCATGGGAGAGGCCCGCACCGCCGCCGAGGCGCTCGCTGCCACCATCGCATCGCGCGGTCCCATTGCCACCCGGCTGGCGAAGGAAGCGGTCTGGCGGGGGCTTCCGCAGCCCCTCGAACAGGCCCTTCGCTTCGAAACGGATTTGACCTTGCTGCTCCAAACGACGAAAGATCGCGCCGAAGGGGTGCGCGCATTCATCGAAAAGCGCGCGCCGATATTTCAGGGGACATAACATGATTGTTCTGCTCGAAGAGCCGGAAGCCTGGTCGCTGATGATGCTCGTCAGCGCCATCGCCGTCGATAACGCCGACATCTCCGATGAAGGCAAGGACGCCATCCGCCGCTGGCGCTCCGACCGCCCGGAAACGAGCCCGGAGATGCAAGAGCTCACCGAGGAGCTCAACAAGGCGCTCAACGCAAAGCTCGACGCCAAGTTCTTCCGCCGCGTGAAAAACCGCGGCTGGTACGAAACGGTGAGGAAGTAGCATGGAAGTCAGGTTCACCGACGACGAGCTCGCCGAGGTGCTGTCGCGCCTTGTCAACCGCATGGCCGATGAAGCCGGCCTCTCCGACAAGGACCGCGCGATGATCAAGCGCTGGCGTTCCACGCAGATGAAGCTCGGCGGCGACGAGATGGACGATTTCGTCCGCAAGGCCAACGAGGACTTCGCCCGCGGCATCGCCCGCCGTGAACGCAGCCAGATCCGCAAGCCCGACTGGGCCGACTAGACGAATTCACGATTCACGAGCGGGAATCTCTCGCATTCCCACTCGCGACCGGGACTCGACCGCTCGGGCCTCTCACTGCTTCACATCGATGACCAGCCGCGGCGGGTCCTGCAGCGTCGTCACCTTGAAGTTCTGCTTGCCGCTGATGCCCGCGACCCACGTCACGACGCCTTCGAAGTCGCACGTCTGCACGGCGCCGAGGATCGTCTTCCCGGGCCCATCGACACTCTGGCTCGCGAACGTCGGCTTGCCCGCGGCGTCGTGGTTCGCCGCGCTGTCGAACCGCACCGACAGCCGCGCCGTGCCCTCGACGGTCACGGATTTGCCGGACCCGCACGCGACCGCCTGGTCGATGTATTCGATTCGCGCCCCGGGCAGCCCTCCCTTGAACTCGAAAACGATGCGGTCCCAGCCCCCTTGCTCCGGGTGTACGCCCATGCGCACGTCCTGGAGCTGCGGCTGCGGCCGGAAGGCCTCGCTGTCGGGCTTCGTCGTGACGGACGCCGTATCGCCCGCGTTCAGCGGGTCGACGGTCCCGTCGGCCGCCGCAGTCGCGCTCGCGGAGGGCGTTGCCGGCTTCGCGGTCCCCGTCGCCCCGGCGGTGAGTGTTTGCGCGGTGGTGGTGCTGGCCGTTGGGCTTCCCGGCTGCGCCGTCGCGGTTGCCGCCGGCGCCGAATCGTCATCGTCGCCACAGCCCCCAAGCGCAAGCGCTCCCAACGCCACCGGGATCAACAACCATGTCCACGCCTTCGTCATCGCCAACTCTCCCGTACGGGCCGGCCGGCCGCCACTCCAGTCCAACGATACGGCGCTGGAGACGCACGATCCTCCCCCGGACGCCCGGGCCAAAAGGAGCCGCAACCGGGCGGCACAGCGCGAGGCCCGCGGCACTGCCGCCGGCGAGACCCTGATCGGCGCGAGTGACGCTACCCGAAGAGGATGACCGACGCGATCCCGAGGATGATCAGCAGCCCCACCGCGCCCATCAAGTAGCAGGCAGCGGCCGGCGTCTGCGGCCAGAAGCGCTCCGGTTCGCCATGCGACGACGGCAAGGTCCGCGACGTCGCCGGGACAACGTGTTGCTCGGGCGTGTCCTGATCGACCAGGTGCACGTGCTGGTGTTCCTCGCTGTGTTGAGCCATGGATCAAGTAGAGCAAACGGGTGGGCGCAGTTGGTTCGGTTTCCGGCCGGCCGATCCAGCTTCGCCGGATCTGTCGCCCGTGAGCCATGTTTTGCGATGGCGGCGCAACTCGTGCTGCATCGTGCCACCTGCGCCGAAGCGCACGCGCTCCGCGCGCCTCGTGCCCCGTCATCGCGGCTCCGCCCGTCAGGGGGCGCACGCGTTCGACTGCGATGCCACTCGACCGTTAACCCCGAGCGATCTCGCCAGCGACCCCAATCGTGAATCGTGAATCGGTTCTACGCCCCGAGCGCCCACCCGGTGGCGCCCTGGAACACCGCTCCCGGCGCAGCCAGCCCGCGTGCGCGCGCAGCCGCGCGCACGGTGCGAGCGACTTCCGCCGCGAGCGCAACCGCGGATTCCGGCGCGCCGCGCTCGCGAAGCGTCGCGGCATCGAGGAAGCGTGCGATGTACGCCTCCGGTTCGAGCCAGCGCGCGACCAGGTGCTCTTCGTTGACGACTGCGTCCACGCCGGCCGGCGCCGCCGCGTTGTAAATCAGCGCGTGCGCCGTCTGGCCGTCGTGCTGGTACGTCATGACGTCGGCGAGCGATAGGCCGGCCGGGTCCAATTCGATGCCCGTTTCTTCGAGCAGCTCGCGGGTCGCCGCCTCGGCCGGCCGCTCTCCCGGCTCGACGTGGCCGCCCGGAAGGAACCAACCGCCGGCGGAAAAGCCCGTCGCCCGTTTCATCACGAGGATCGTGTCCCCGCGCCACAGAGCGATCCCGGCGGTGAGTTCGTACTGCGTCTCGACCGGAGGTTCGGTCACCCACGAAGTGTACGCCGGCGATCCGGCCATCGTGGGTATTCCCTGGCGTTACCTACCGCCACGCCCCCTGGCGCTCCTGGCGTCCGGCATCACGGGCAGGGCCGTCGCGGCGCCGGTCGCCGCTCCCACCGGGCCCGAACGGCCCGCGGCGGTGCTGGCCATTCCCGCCGCCGCTACGCTGCTGCGGCCGGCCACGGAAATTCGACTGCGGCCGGATGCTCGACTCCCGCGTCACCACCCGCGCGCTCAGGTCGTCGAGCGGCGGCGCCCAGCCCGCGAGGTCGCCCAGGCGCGGGTCGCTTGCGTCCATCGGGACGACCGCCTCGCGCACGCCCGTGTCTCGCTTGAGGAACGCGACGTCGCGCATCTGCTCGTGGCTCACGAGCGTCACGACCATGCCCGAAGCGCCCGCGCGTGCGGTGCGCCCGGAGCGGTGGAGGTAGGTCTTTGAATCTTCGGGCGGGTCGTGGTGGACGACGATATCCACGCCATCGACGTGGATGCCGCGCGCGGCGATGTTCGTCGCGACAAGCACCCGCACCTCGCCCTTCGAGAACGCCCGCAGCGCCCGCTCGCGCTTCGGCTGGCTCAGGCCGCCGTGGAGGACGCCCGCCGCGACGCCCTCGCGTTCGAGGTTGCGTGCCAGCCGGTCGGCGCCGTGCTGCGTGCGCACGAACATCAGCGTCAGGTTCGGCCCGGCCGCGATCGCTGCGGCCACCCTGGTCTTCTCCGATTCCTCGACCCCGATGAAGCGGTGCTCCATCGTCTGCTCGTCGTCTTCTGCGACGATCGCCTCGTGGAACACGGGGTCGTGCTGGTACCGCTTCACCAGCCGGTCGACATCGCCGTCGAGCGTGGCCGAGAAGAGCAGCGTCTGGTGCGGCTGTTCAATGCGGTCGAGGATGCGCTCCACCTGGGGCATGAAGCCCATGTCGGCCATCTGGTCGGCTTCGTCGAGCACCGCGACCTGGACATCCGCGACCGTCAGCGCGCCGCGCTGGAGCAGGTCGTTGAGCCGGCCCGGCGTGGCGATGACGATGTCGACGCCCGCGCGCAGGTGGTCGGCCTGGCGGTTCAGCGAAGCGCCGCCGTAAATCGCGGCGATGCGCACGCGGCGCACGGCCGCGATCGGCGCCAGCTCGTTCGCCACCTGGCTCGCGAGCTCGCGCGTCGGCACGAGCACGAGTGCCCGCGGGCGCCGGGGTGCACTCTTCGCGATCTTTTCCAGCAACGGCAGCCCGAAGGCGAGCGTTTTGCCCGAGCCCGTGCGGGCCTTGCCGCAGAGGTCGCGCCCTGCCAGCGCATCGGGGATGGTGAGTTCCTGCACCGGAAACGGTGAGACGATACCGCCGCGCGCCAGTGCTCCCACGAGGTCGGCGGAAACACCGAGCTCGGCGAACGTGCGGGTGGTGGCGGGCGTGTTGGATGCCGGCGCCGCAGGGGATGCTTCCAGCATCCGCGCGGGCATCGTGGTTGAGGGGCGGACGGCCTTAGCCGGATCGCCGGTGTGATTCAAGGTCAACAGAAGAGGGGTCTCCAATAGATGTAGTGAGCGAAGTGAGGCCGTTCGGGACACCTCAACCGCTGCACAGCATCATGCCGGAGGAGCCATCCGCGGCACGCCGCAGCGTGCGCTCTGCTGCCACCGTACCATACCTCCCCGTAACGCGGGCCTTCGGCTGCTGCGGCATTGTGACCATTCCCGCCGCCCCCGTCGTGAGCCGCTAACAGGCGATGCGGTACCATGATCAGGTGGATGGTTTCAATATCTCCGAAGTCACGGGCCTGCGTTCGCCGGTCGTCATCGTCGCCTTCGAAGGCTGGAGCGACACGGGCACGGTGACCACCGATACGGCCCGGCGGCTCATCGATGCGTACTCCGCCGAGCGCTTCCTGCAGGTCGATGCCGAGGACTATTTCGTCTTCACCGAGACCCGCCCGACCGTCCACATCGATGACAACGGCATCCGCGAGATCCGCTGGCCCGAGACCGAGGCCTACTACGCGCGCCTGATGGATGCGGCTCACGATATCGTCATCGTCACGGGCATCGAACCAAACCTTCGCTGGCGCACCTTCTCCACGCGCCTCGCCGAAGTGGTCGCGGCCTTCACCCCATCGCTCGTCTGCACGCTGATAGCGCGCCCGGCCGCCACGCCCCACACCCGCCCGATCCCTGTCAGCGGTTCCTCCGCCGACCCCGCGCTCGCCGCGAAGTTCGGCCTCGGCCGCTCCCTCTACCAGGGCCCCACGGGCATCGTCGGCGTGCTCCACGATGCGCTGCGGCGGCGCGGGTGCCCGCTCATCAGCCTCTCCGCCGGCGTGCCCCATTACCTGAACGTCGATGAGAATCCGCCCGCGACCTTGGCGCTGCTACGGGCGCTCGAGCCCGTCATCGGCCTCGCCCCACCGCTGGGCGACCTCGACGAGGAAGGCGCCCGTTTCCTCGAGCGCGTCGAAGAAGCCTCTCGCGGCGACGACCAGATCGCCACCTACGTGCACACGCTCGAAGAGCACTACGGCGAAAACGACGGCGACGACGAAGCTCCCGCCGCCGAGCTCCCCTCCGCTGCCGACATCCTGCGCGACATCGAAGACCTCCTCCGCGGCGACTCGCCGCAATAGTTCCGGGCCGCCGGCCCCGGAATTTACCTCGCGGCGACGGGCGCGGGGGCTCCCGCGCGTAGACTTGTCTCGATGAAACTGGCGGTCCTCTCTGCGGTGGCGGTTGCAGTGCTCGTGCTGTCTGGCTGCGCCAGCGGTGGTTCGCCCGCCACGCCGGTTTTACCGGTGGCGCGACGCTCCGGCCCGATGGACTTCGGTTCGCCAGCGCCCGCCACTGCGCCGGCGGCTCCTCCCACGGTCATGCCAGTAGCAGACCATCGCTGTGACGGCCTGGTGCCGAGCGTTGCCGACGAGCGGCTGCCCATCGCCATGGATGTCAGCTTCATCGATCCGGACCACGGCTGGGCGCTGGCACTTGGCTCGTATTACGGCATCGCGCAGACCAGCGTCTCGTGCGCCTGGCTCGGCGCCACCAGCGACGGCGGCGCAACTTGGGAGAAGCTGCCCGACCCCCGCATCTTCCTGAGCGCCGAGGACGAGGACGGCGTGAGCCATCTCACGTTCGTAGACGAGCGCCACGGCTTCCTCTGGGGGAATGCGTTCTACACGACGAGCGACGGTGGTAAGACCTGGCAGCGCGACCGCTCGGTGGGCAAAGTCGCGGTGCTCGAAGTCGAGGGCACGAACGCGTGGCGCGCCAGTGTGGACGGCGGCCTCGAATTCTCCGATGACTTCGGCGCGAGCTGGATCCCACTCACTCCGCCTTGGCGTGCCGGGGTGAAGCCGACACAACTCGTGCGGATCGATGCGTCGCGGGCATTCGCCGTCGGCAGCGGCGCGGCGACGTCTATCGCCGCCATCTCCCGGACCAGCGACGGCGGCCGCACATGGGAGGTTGTCGACCTCGATGCCATGCTCCGCAGCTCGAGCCTGAACCTGACCGCCGGGCCCGACGGCAAGCTCTGGTTGCTGACTGGCAGTGTGCGGAGCGCCGGCCAGCAGGCCAAGTCTGTCTACGGTTCCGGCGATCTCGGCAGCTCCTGGACACTCGTCGCCGACACCAGGATCCCCGGAAACACCCAATTCAACAACCTTCCCGGTTCCGGTTACGCGAACGGCATCCGGGTAACGGCCGCGGGCACGCTTTTCATGGCGCTTGGACGAGGCACCCTGTACGTGTCGATGGACTCGGGCGCCACGTGGCGCCCATCGATCCCGTACCAGCTCGCGAACCCCGCGGATTCGGGCGTCTCCACGCCCGTGTTCGTCGATGGCCTGCATGGCTGGGACGTCACGCAGCCCGGCATCTTCCGCACCGACGATGGCGGCCTCACCTGGGATCTGGTGAAGTTGCCAGGCGCGAAGTGACCGCTCGGCCCGCGTCCGCCGCCCCTACATCACCTCGGCCGCGAAGCGCTGCATCGCCTCCAGCCGCCCCTGCACCCCGCCGCGCGCGACGATATCGAGCAGGATGTGCCCGGCGCCCAGTTTCGCCAGCGCGCCCACCTGCTCCTTCATCTGCGCAGGCGTCCCCACGAGCGCCTTCTTCGGGTCGGAGTTGCCATCGAAGTCCAGGTAGATGCGCGCGGACAGCAGCATCTCGTTGGGGTCCCGGCCCAGCTCCTCGCGCAACTGCCGCGTCCGCGCCCAGTGGATCGCGAGCTTTTCGGGCGGCGTGAACGCTGCATGCAGCGCGTCGCCGAAACGTGCCGCGCGCTTGAACGCCGGCTCCGTGTCGCCGCCCACCCATACCGGGATGCGCCCGTTCGGCGGTTTCGGCGAGAACGCGATCTCCGGGAACTGGTAGAACTTCCCGCTATACGAAGGCATCGGGTCCGCGAAGAGTCTCTCGAAGATCTCCAGCTGTTCATCGCCGCGCGCGCCGCGATGGTCGAAGGGCATTCCCAGCACCTCGAACTCCTCCCGCATCCAGCCCACCCCCGCGCCGAGGATCGTCCGGCCCTCGGCCAGCACGTCGAGCGTCGCGAGCAGCTTCGCCGTCTGCACCGGCGGCCGGTACCCGAGGATCAGCACCGTCGTCCCGAGCTTGATGCGTTCGGTGCATGCCGCCACGAACAGGAGCGTGCCGATCGGGTCCAGCCACGGCGTGTTGAACGGCGCCGGGAAGTCGCCGTTCTCGGTGTAGGGGTAGCGCGACTCCACCTCGTGCGGCCACGCAACGTGGTCGCTGACCCACGCCGAGTGGAACCCGAGCCGGTCCGCCTCGCGGGCGAACCGCACCAGGTTCTCGCGGTCGGCCTGCCGGCCCAGGTGCGGCAAATGGACTCCGAACTCCATGCGATCCTCCACGCACGCCGCCCGCGCCAGGGCATTCTAGCCCGCCCGCGGGCCTCCCGTCTGGCCGCGACGGCGCCGCCCATCGCTTCGTCATCGCGCAGTTCCGCGACCGTTGTCTCCCGGCGATCGCCCGTATGACGCCACCTTTTCGCGGCCTCGCAGCGGCGTCCCTGGTCCTAGATCTGGCTGTAGCCCGAGCCCTTGCGGTCGATGCCCGTGCCCTTCCCGCCGGTCATCCAGCCGAACTCCTGCAGGATCTCCTGGCTGTAACAGACGCGGCCGCTGATCTTTTCCACCGCCTCCGTCGCGAGCAGCAGCGCCGATTTCGCCATCAGCTCCGGCTTCTCCCCGTTCGGGTCATCGATGCCGGTGACGAGGTGATGGTGCACGGTCCCGGGCGTCGGCACCACCTGTGATGGCGACAGCGCCGTCACGCTCACGCCGTCGGCGTACACCTCCGCGGCGAGCCCCTGGGTGAAGCGCTCGAGCGCCGCCTTCTCGGCGCCATAGAGCGTGCCGCCGCGGCCGAGCATCGGGTCATTTGCATACGGGCCGCGGCCCGGCCCGATGGCCGCGCCGCTGGAAATGTTCACGATTGCCCCGCGCTTGCGCGGGATCATGTCCTTCAGCACTTCTTGCGACAGGTAGAACGGCGCGTGGAAGTTCACCGCGATCGAGCGGTGCCAGCGGTTCACCGGGAAGTCCTTGATCGGGATGAAGTACGTCAGCGCCGCGTTGTTCACAAGCACGTCGATCGGGCCGTAGTGCGCCCGTGCTTCCGCTACCAGCCGCACGCAGTCCTCGTACTCCGAAAGGTTCGCCGCGATCGGGAACGCCTCGCCGCCGGCCGCGCGGATCTCCGCCACGGTGCTTTCGAGCGACCCCTCGAACACGTTTTCGCCCTCGTGCAGGGTGCGGGCGGCGCACACCACCTTCCCGCCTTCGGCCGCGAACACCTTCGCGATCGCCTTGCCGATACCCCGACTGGCGCCCGTCACAATGCAGACTTTGCCATCGAGCTTGCCCATGCTGCTGCCCTCGTTTTCTGGTAGTGGGGCGATACTACGCACTCCCGCCGAGCCCCGCACGCGCCCTACGCGCGCCGCATGAGCACCCCCACGCGCGGGATCGGCGGGAGCAGGAAAGGACCCACGTTCACGAGGTCGATGGCGTCGAAGCCAGACTCCGTAAACAACGCCGCCAACCGGCCCCAGCCGCGAAGGTCCACCTCGGCACACCCGGGCGAGAGCAGATGCCGGTGCATCCGCTCCAACCAGGCGTTCTTCACGGGCGCCACCTCCAGCACCAGCGCGGCGCCGCCCGGCGCCAGCACGCGCGCCAGTTCGCCCCCAAAGCCGTGGACCACGTCGTCATCGAATCGCCGTATGTAATAGAAGGACGTGATGCAGTCGAACGACGCATCCGCGACGGGCAGGTGCTCCGGCCACGCCAGCGCGTCGATACCGCCCCCTCCGCCAGCGAGGTCGAACGTCACCGGCGGCGCCTCCAGCCCCGCCCGCGCCGCCAATAGATTCGCGAACGCCGCGGTGCCGCAGCCGATGTCCAGGTAGCGCCTGCCCGGCGTGAGGTCAAGCAGGTCGATGACGCGCGCCGCGCGCGGCGTGATCGCGGCCATTCCGGCTTGCGAATTCAGGATGCGCGCCCAGCGTGTCCCCGCCCACTCGCGCCGGGCACGCACGGCCGTCTTCCGCCGGCGGATCACAGCTCGTACACCAGCCGCACTCGCTGGCCGGCACCGTTCGGCCCCTCGAGCAGTTCGGCCAGCGCCCGGGCTTCCGCCGCCAGTGACTCGGCGCCTCCCCGCCGCGCCAGTGTTGCCGCCATCTCGTCGGTCTCCATAGCGGCAGCCACCCGCCCGAGCGATTCTCGCAGCGGCCCCGCCGCCTGCCAGGCCCGCTCGAGCTTCTCCCGGTCCTCGGAGTCCTCGGGGCGGGCTTCGTAGAACGTGGTCAGCGGCCCGAAGCCCACGCGATGGACGTCGTGGAGCCGGTCGGCGAGCGCGATCAAGGGGTGCGTGGCGCCGAACCCCCGCGACACCGCGAATGACATGAACGCCACCAGCGCGGCGCCGTCGCCGGGCAGCCCCACCGCCGCCGGCGCACCCTCGACTTCGAGCTCGAGCTTCACTCCCCGAGGCTACAGGAGGGATGGGATACAGGGCACGGGATGCCCGCGTCACCCGGTCGCGGGTAGGACCGCTTCGACCACGCGCTTCAGCTCCGCCAGCTCGAACGGCTTCTGCAGGAACCCGGCAAGGCCGCGGCCGCCGAAGCGGCCTTCCGCCTCGCTCAACGGATACCCGGTCATCAGCACCACGCGGGCGGCCGGGTCCAGTTCGCGCAGCCGGTCGAATGTCCGTTCGCCGTCCAGCCGCGGCATCGAGAGATCGAGCAGTACGCAGCCCACCTCGCCCCAGTGGTCATGGAAGATGCGGAGCGCCTCTTCGCCGTCACCCGCGGAGAGCACTGTGAGCCCGAAGAGCTCCAGTGCCCGCGTGGTGACGGCGCGGATTGCGGGCTCGTCGTCCACCACGAGCACAACGCGCGGCGTACCGCCGTCGGGGTCACCCTCAGCGTTTCCACCGCGACTTATCGGCATACGGACCTTCCCCGTCCGCGCGTGCACCGCCCGCGGACGCTTCCCCCTCGGTCTGCCGCAAACCATAACGGTTCGTCCGTGTCTTTACTATCGGTGAAGTGCCACCGGGGACTTTCAGGTGCTAACCGAATGTCCTTGAATTCGCCGGATCGTATCGACCATAAGGTTTACGGTTTTGTCTATGAGCGACGGGTCGAGCATCGAATGGACGCAGGCAACATGGAACCCGGTCACGGGCTGCACCAGGGTCAGTCCCGGGTGCGCGCATTGCTATGCCGAGACCTTCGCCGAGCGCTTTCGTGGCGTACCAGGCCACCCCTACGAAAACGGCTTTGATTTGCAGCTGAGGCCCGAACGCCTCGACCTCCCGCTGGCGTGGAAACGGCGGCGGCTGATTTTCGTGAACAGCATGAGCGACCTTTTCCATCCGGGCGTCTCCGGCGACTACATCGGCAAGGTGTTCGAAACCATGCGCCGTGCGTCATGGCACGAATTCCAGTTGCTGACGAAGCGCCCGGAACGTGCGGCAGAACTCGCGCCTTTACTCGGAGCCTGGCCGGCGAACGCCTGGATGGGCACTTCGGTTGAAAACCAACGCTGGACCGAACGCATCGATGCGCTCCGCGCCATCCCGGCGACCACCCGATTCCTATCCTGCGAACCGCTGCTAGGGCCCTTGCAGCTGAACCTGACCGGCATTCACTGGGTCATCGTAGGCGGGGAATCCGGGCCGCGATCACGGCCGATGAAGCCGGAATGGGCTGAGGGCATAAAGGATCAGTGCCTCTCCGCCGGTGTCCCGTTCTTTTTCAAGCAGTGGGGCGCCCACGATTGCGATGGCAAACGCGTGGGCAAGCGCCGAGCCGGCCGCGAACTCCGCGGCCAGACCTGGGACGGCATGCCAGCGTTACAGCATCTTTAGTTGCGACTGGTTCGGGTACATCTGGTCGAACACATCTTTCATGATCGTCTCGCCCACCGGGTCATCTGTTGCGAAGACCAGGTGATAGACGAGCGCGCCTGTCGCGCGAGTGATCTCGCGGTGAAGCACATATTTGTATCCAAGCGCGGTCAGCCCGGCCATGTAACCCTTCACATAACGCAGTCGCGCCTCGGCGGGGGTGATAGCGCCCTGTCGCCGCTCCATCCATGTGGCACGCCAACCTGATTCGGGCGGGAATAAGCGGTTCAGAGCCATCTCGTTGTGGAGTTCGATGTCGGTCTCTACCGGCATCATTCGGTTGACACCTTCGGTCGCGAACAGGATGAGCATTTCAGCTTTGCGCGAACCTCGACGGAAGGCGGAGATATCACGGACGGTCGACCACAGCAACTCAGCTCCTTCAGGATCGAGCAGAACGAAACACGGAAACCGATGAGGAATTTCCCGCTCCATCGCGGGGAGAAGGTCCTGGTTACAGTCGCCTCGCGCCACGACCGCTCGTTCCCCAAACGGGGCACAACGCGCGGTCAGCGCCGATACGTTGTCCGGATCCAGATCCATGGCCAGGCACTTCGCGAACGACGGCGCCGTATGGCATGCGACGAGCGTTGAGCCGAGTAGCCATTCGCCGGTCTCGCCGATCAGGTTCAACCCGGGTCCCGCCATCCCGTCGATGAAGAAGAACCGCCCGGCACTCTTGCACGCCTTTGCGTATGCGGTGAGATAGGACTGGAGTACGCCAAGCTTGTCCCGCGTCCAATGGTGAGCGTCGCGAACAGGACGAATCCCGTCGTCCTGGACGGTGATGTCGCGAATGAATTCCTGCGGGGGCCGTCTCCGTCGAGGCACGAAACAGAACATACGTGCCAATCCCACAAATGGCAACAATCGCCCTTCCCCCCGGTCCCCTCCCGCGCCCCCTTTCCCTCGCCTTGCCTCGCCCTACGGCCGGTGGTAGCGTTTGTGTGTAGCGTCACAACCGGGCAGAGTGCGCGCTGCGCACCTGCGCATGAGAGTGCCCGTCTGGCGCCCATGCGGGCGTGGGCGTATCAGGGCAACGGGGATGGGCCGTCCGTGATGAGCAGAGCCGCTTCGCTCCACAGCGCTTGCGGGTCTGCCGTTTCTTGGCGGCCCGCCGGGAGGCCGTCGGCATGAGCTTCTACGACCAGTGGTCCGCCGTCATGATCGCCGTCATCGCCGGCTTCATCCTCGTCTTCACGGCGCTCATGGCCGCACGCATCTTCGCCCCCTTCGCCCGCGAACGCGGCAAGGGCGTCTCCTACGAATGCGGCATGCTCCCGATCGGCAATCGCTGGGCCCAGGTCAACGTCCGCTACTACCTGATCGCGATCCTCTTCCTCATCTTCGATGTCGAGACCGTCTTCATCTTCCCGTGGGCAGTCACCTTCATCGACTTGCCGCGCTACGTTTTCTACGAAATGCTGATCTTCATCGGCGTGCTCGCCGCCGGCCTCGCCTATGCCTGGCGGCGCGGCGTCCTGGAGTGGAAATGACCGATACGCCAACCGCACCCGCGGTCCCCTACATCTATAAGCCCGATTTCGGCGCCGAGCTCGAGCGCCTCCGCCCGATCGAACTCCCGGCCATGCAGTCCGCCTACAAGATTGTCCTTCCCGGCATCATGCAGACTGGCGCCGATACGCTCCTCGCAATGAGCCGCAAGAGTTCGCTCTGGCCCATGACCTTCGGCCTCGCCTGCTGCGCCATCGAGATGATTGGCACCTTCATGTCGAACCACGATCTCGATCGTTTTGGCATCGTCCCCTGGCCGAGCCCCCGCCAGAGCGATGTGATGATCGTCTCCGGCACCGTCACCAAGAAGATGGCCCCCGCCATCAAGTTGCTCTATGAGCAGATGCCGAACCCCAAGTACGTCATCTCCATGGGCGCCTGCGCGACGAATGGCGGCCCCTACACCGAGTACGACCGCGTCCTCCAGGGCGTCGACAAGATCATCCCGGTCGATGTGTACGTGCCCGGCTGCCCGCCCCGCCCCGAGTCCCTGCTCGATGGCTTCCTCGCGCTCCAGCGCAAAATCATGGAAGACAAGAAGATGGTCGGATGACTGCGCTTCTCGGGTTGCCGCCCATCGGCCGGCAGGCCCCCAGCGAAGACGTCGCGGAGGCCTTGCGCGAGCTCACCGCCATCGAGTTCCAGATCGGCGAGACCGCTACCGACATCGATGTCACCGTCGCGCCGGCCCAGCTGACGCAGCTTGTCGAGGCGCTCCAGGCGCGCCCGAAGCTCGCCTTCGACTTCCTCCGCAACATCGTGGGCATCGATTTCACGCCCGAAGGCATGGCGCTCAAGTACCAGTTCTATTCCTTCCGCTGGGGGCACGGGCTCCAGGTCACGGTCCCGACATCCGTCGGCCACCCGCGCGTGCCCTCGATCGTCCGCTTCTACCCTGCCGCCGATTGGCACGAGCGCGAAGCCGCCGAGATGTTCGGCTTCGTCTTCGATGGCCACCCAAACCCGAAGAACCTGCTCCTCGAAGAGGACCTGCACATCCACCCCCTCTTGAAGGCGCACCCGTTGCAGCCCGCCGAGATCCTCCAGGGCATCGAAGAAGGCCCGCCGGGGTTCAAGATCTAATGAGCATCTGGCCAGAAGAACGCGTCCTCGCTCCCGGCGCCGCCGAATTCGATTCGGTCGATATGACCATCAACATCGGGCCCCAGCACCCGGCCACCCACGGCGTTTTCCGCATGGTGCTCACCGTCGATGGCGAAGTCGTCGTCGATTGCGAGCCCTACATCGGCTACCTCCACCGCGGCCTCGAAAAGCTCACCGAAAACAACGACTACCGCCAGGCCATGGGCTACTGGGACCGCACCGATTACCTCGCCGGCATGGCCTGCGAAGTGCCGTATTGCATGGCCGTGGAGAGAATTGCCGGCATCGAAGTTCCCGAGCGCGCCGAGTACATCCGGGTGATTATGGCCGAGCTCTCGCGCATCAACTCGCACTTCATGTTCGCGGGCGCCTTCGGCGCCGATGTCGGCTCTTTCGGCACCAGCTTTATTTACGCCTGGCGCGAGCGCGAGCGTATCTACGACCTCTTCGAAGAAGTCGCCGGCGACCGCATGTTCCCGACTTACATCCGCATCGGCGGCGTCGCCATGGACCTGCCCGATAACTTCGAGCAGCGCTGCCGCTGGGTGCTCGGGTCCATCCGCCAGGGCATCGAGGACCTCGACGGCCTCCTCACCGGCAACGAGATCTTCGTCGAGCGCTGCCGTAACCTCTCGCCCTTGACCAGCGAACGCGCCATCGCCCTGGGCGTCACCGGGCCCCTCCTCCGCGCGACCGGGCTGCAGTGGGACCTGCGCAAGGCCGAGCCCTACGGCATCTACGACCGCATGAAGTTCGATATCCCCTGGCGCGCCGACCTCCAGGGCGACATCTTCGATCGCTTCTGGATGCGCCTCGCCGAGATGTACCAGAGCGCGCGGATCATCGAGCAGTGCCTGGATGAGATGCCGAAAAGCGGCCTCGTCCTCAACCCGGACCTGCCGAAGACACTGCGCATCGATAAAGGTGAGTGTTACTTCCGCTACGAAGGCACCAAGGGCGAATACGGCGTCTACGCCTACGCCCGCGGCGGTAACAAGCCCTACCGCATGAAGCTGCGTTCGCCCAGCTTCTGCAACCTCTCGGCGCTTCGCGAAATGGTCGTCGGCAACTACATCGCCGATGCGATCATCATCCTCGGCTCGCTCGATATCGTGCTCGGCGAGGTGGACAAATGACCCCCTTCCTCGCGAGTGGCGCGATTTTCGGCATCTGGAACTGGACCGACGCCATCATCCGCATCCTCATCATCGTCCTCGTGATGACGGTCGTCGTCGTCTATCTCACGTACGGCGAACGCAAAGTCATCGCGCGCTTCCAGCAGCGCCTCGGACCCACGAGGACGGGCCCCGCCGGCCTCCTCCAGGGCCTCGCCGATGCCCTGAAGCTCGTCGCGAAAGAGGACCTGCGCCCCGCGACCGCCGACCGCTGGGTCTTCGAGTTCGCACCCTATGCCACCTTCATCCCGGTCCTCATGGTGCTGGTCGTCCTCCCGTTCGCCGAGGACTGGGGCGTCCGCAACCTCGCCCTGGGGATGTTCTTCGTCTTCGCCGTGCTCGGCCTGAACATCGTCGGCATGCTGATGGCCGGCCTCGGGTCCGGGAACAAGTTCGCGCTCCTCGGCGGCATACGCGCCGCCGCACAGATGATCAGCTACGAGATCCCGCTCGTCCTCAGCCTCCTCTCGGTTGCGATGATCGCCCGCACGCTGGACCTCAACGCCATCGCTGCGGGGCAGAGCTTCACCCCCGAATCCGGCCAGCACGCGCCCTACGTCGTGCTGCAGCCGCTCGCCTTCCTGATCTTCTTCACCGCCATGCTCTCGGAGCTCCACCGCGCGCCCTTCGATATCCCGGTCGCCGAATCCGAGATCGTCGGTGGCTACTTCGTCGAATACTCCGGCATTCGTTGGAGCATGTTCCAGCTCACCGAGTACGCCTCCATGTGGGCCTGGAGCGTCTTCGGCTCCGTCGTCTTTCTCGGCGGGTGGGCCGTACCCGATACCCACACCTGGGCCGGACCCGATTGGGCCTGGCAACTCGGCATCACGCTGATCAAAAGCCTCGCCTGGATCATCGCCATCATGTGGATCCGCGTCACCGTCCCGCGCCTCCGCATCGACCAGCTGATGAGCTTCTGCTGGAAAGTGCTCCTCCCGTTGGCGCTGGCCCAACTGCTCGCGAACGGCTTCATCCTCGAATATGACGGCCCCGACATCCTCCTCACCCTCACCAGCGCCCTGGGCGCCGTCGCCCTGCTCGCCCTCATCATCTTCCGCGCCGTCAAACGGCCCAAGAGCAAGCTCGTTGGCACGTATCGCCAGGTACAGGTGAGCACGCCATGAAAGGTCTCATCAAGGGTCTCGGCACCACGCTGTCGACCTTTACCCGCAAGTCCGTCACCATCGAATACCCCGATGAGAAGCACGTCCTCTCGGTGCGCGAGCGCAGCTTCCCCGTGCTCACCTGGGACTTCGACCACGACGAGCCGTTCTGCACGGGCTGCAACGTCTGCGTCCGCAACTGCCCCGTCGATTGCATGACCGCGATGATGATGGACAACCCGAAGTACACCGAGGGCACGAGCAACCGCCGCAAGATCGTCGAGAAGTTCTGGATCGATTACGCGCGCTGCATGCGCTGCAACATCTGCGTCGAGGTCTGCCCGTTCGAAGCGATCGTGATGGACAACAACTGGACCGGCCACGAACACGCCGCCTACGACCGCCGCGACCTTCACCTGGACCTCGATGATCTGCTCAAAGTTAGCCGCGCGGGCGAGCTCACCGTCCCGTTCCGTCCGCAGGACAGCATCGAGGCGCTGGAGGCCGAGGCGAAGGGCGAAGCGCCACCAGAAATCGCCTTCAAAGGGGCCCGGCCGGAGGCGCGCCAGGCGCAGCTCGAGCGGATCGCCCGCGGCGAAAAAGCCGCCATCCAGGAGCGTGAGCCGGAGAAGCCGAAGGTCGCCGCGCGCGCCGCAGGCGCGCCCGGCGCCGCCGGCGAAGAGGTCGAGATCCTCAGCGAATCGAAGCTGCGGGCAAAGCGCATGCGCGCCGAGCGCGAGGCCAAAGCCTTCACCGACCGTGGTGAGCCAGTCCCGCCCGAAATCCAGGCGGCCGTCGACAAGTACCGCAGCATGAAGCCCGGCGAGCCCGCACCGGCAGGCGCAGGCGCCGCCGCCCGCGGCGGCGCGGGCGAAGTCCTCACCGGCGCCAACCCGGACGGCAGCATGCGCTTCCCGCCCGGCATCGGCGAGGGCCCCAAGGGCGACCCGAATTCGCCCGAAAAGGTGCGCGCCCGCCGCACCCGCGCCGAGCGCAAGTTCCAGGAGCTGACGGCCGCCGGCGAGCCCATCCCCGATGACGTCGCGAAGACGCTCTACGACCTCGGTAGCGACCTCGCCCCTGGCGGCAGCATCTGGGCCACCCTCGGCGGCGCGCCAGGCGGTGGTGGCACGGCCGTCGCGGCGGCGCCCCTCACCGGCACCAACCCGGACGGCAGCATGCGCTTTCCGCCGGGCGTCGGCACCGGCGACAAGGGCGACCCCAACTCGCCCGAGAAGGTGCGCGCCCGCCGCACCCGCGCCGAGCGCAAGTACCAGGAGCTCACCGCGGCCGGTGAGGCCATCCCCGATGACATCGCGAAGACGCTGTACGACCTCGGCAGCGACCTCGCCCCTGGCGGCAGCATCTGGGCCACACTGAGAGGCGGCACCCCGCCCGCAGGCGCGGCGCCGGCCGCGGCCCCGGCCGCCGAGGGGGACAAGATGGTCTTCCCGCCCGGCATCGGCACCGGTGGCAAGGGGGATCCCAACAGCTACGAGAAGGTCCGCGCCCGCCGCATGCGCGCCGAGCGCCGCGCGAAGGAACTCCAGGCCGCCGGTGAGGCCATCCCCGATGACGTGATGGCGACGCTTCGCGAGCTCGGCAGCCCGCTGGCGGGGGGCCAGTAGTGGCGACCGAAGTCCTCTGGTGGATCTTCGCCGCGATCGTCGTCGGCACGTCCCTCGGCGTCGTCTTTTCGCGCTCTGTCATCCATTCGGCCATCTTCCTGATCGGCAGCCTCGCATCCGTGGGCGCGATGTACGTATTCCTCAACGTCGAATTCCTCGCCCTCGTCCAGTTCCTGATCTATGGTGGCGCCGTCACCGTCCTCATCCTGCTCGCCCTCATGCTCACGCGGATGGGCGCCGGTGGGCGCCTGGAGCGTGCGAACGGGCCCCAGGCGCCCTTCGCTTTGCTCGTCGGCGGCGGTCTCATGGCGGTGCTCATCGGGGTCGCCGTGCGCACCGCCTGGCCCAACAACACCAGCGACACACCGCGCGCCATCAGCATCAACCAGGTCAGCAACGGCCTCTTCGTCGACTACGGAGCGCCCTTCGTGTTAGCTTCCGCTCTCTTGCTGGTAGCCCTCATCGGGGCCATCATTCTCGCCCGGCAGGAGGACGAGTAGAGCGATGGTCCCGCTGGAAAACTATCTCGCCCTCAGTGCAATCGTATTCTCGCTCGGCGTCTATGGTGTGCTCGCGCGCCGCAACGCCGTGCTGATCCTGATGAGCGTCGAGCTCATGCTGAACGCCGTCAGCATGAACTTCATCGCCTTCGCCGCGTACCTCGATCCAACCCGTGTGACTGGCGCCATCTTCGCCGTCTTTGTGATTACCGTGGCCGCCGCCGAAGTCGGCCTTGCGCTTGCAATCGTCATTCGCCTGTATCGCAACCGCCAGACCAGCAACGTCGACGAAGCGGCAACGCTCAAGTGGTAGAAGGGGCCTCCAGCAAAGCATGATCACTGAACAGGCATGGCTGCTCGCGGCCGTCCCCGCGGGCATGTTTGTGGTGCTTGCCATCTTTGGCCGCTTCCTGCCGCGCCAGGGCGATTATCTCGGCGTCGCCGCCATCGGCACCTCGTTCGTGCTCATGCTCATCGTCGCCGCGAACTTCCTCCAGCACCGCGGCGGCGTCGGGCCTTGGAGGAACGACTTCGAGTGGAGCAACGTCGGCGATTTCCGCCTCCGCATGGGCATCTTCATCGACCCCATCACGATCGTGATGTTCGGCGTCGTCACCACCGTTTCGCTGATGGTGAACATCTTCTCCATCGGCTACATGAAAGGCGAGCCGCGCTACTACTGGTTCTTTGCCGTCCTCCAGCTGTTCGCCGCTTCCATGCTCATGCTCGTCATGGCCGATAACCTGCTGCTCCTGTACATCTCCTGGGAGCTGGTTGGCGTCTGCTCTTTCCTCCTCATCGGCTTTTATTGGGAGAAGCGCAGCGCCACCGAGGCCGCCAAGAAAGCGTTCATCACCACGCGCATCGGCGATGTAGGCCTGCTCATCGGCATCATCCTGCTCTGGCGCGAAGCCGGCACCTTCAACATCGAGAAGATTATCGAGTTCGCGCAGAACGGCGGTTACAGCCAGGCCTACCTGTTTGTCGCCATGTTCAGCATCTTCCTCGGCGCCATGGGCAAGAGCGCCCAGGTCCCCTTCCACGTCTGGCTCCCGGATGCCATGGAAGGCCCCACGCCCGTCAGCGCGCTCATCCACGCCGCCACCATGGTCGTCGCCGGCGTCTACCTCGTCGCCCGCCTGACGCCCCTGTTCGAAGTCGCCGATGGCATGATGCTCGTCATCGTCATTGTCGGGCTGACGACCGCGCTCCTCTCGGGCTTCATGGCCCTTGCCCAGACGGATATCAAGAAGGTGCTCGCGTATTCGACCGTCGGGCAGCTCGGATTCATGTTCGTCGCCCTCGGCGCCGGCGAGCCCCAGATCGCCATGTTCCACCTCATGACGCACGCGTTCCTGAAGTCGCTCCTCTTCCTCGGCAGCGGCTCCGTCATCCACGCCACGCACCACAACCAGGAGCTGGACAAGCTCGGCGGCCTCTGGAAGAAGATGCCCATCACCGGCACGACGTTCCTTATCGGCTCGCTTGCCCTCGCTGGTCTGCCGCCGCTCGATGCCTTCTGGTCGAAGGATGAGATATTCGTCGGCCTCGCGGACGCGTGGGGCGCATGGGCGGTCATCATCCTCGGCCTCGCCGCCGTGACCACTGCGTTCTACGCCACGCGCCTCTTCATCCGCACCTTCATGGGCAAACCCCTCGACGACCACGTGTACGAACACACGCACGAATCGGGCTTCGCGATGACCTTCCCGCTCATCGTGCTGGCCGCGCTCGCGGTCGTGTCCGGGCTCGTCATCTTCAACGGCGTCGGCCAGGCCCTCGGCTTCCCCGGCGGCATCACCGAGTTCATCTACCTGCCCGAGGAGGGGCCAGCCCGCTACGCGATCGATTGGGGCTTCGCCACCGCCTCGCTCGGTATGGCTGTGGTCGGCATCTTCTCCGGCGCCTGGCTCTACTGGCGCGGCAGCCTCGAGAAATCAACCGCCCTCGCGCGCTTCCAGCCCGGCGTCTATGACATGCTCCGCAACAAGTTCTACTTCGATGAGATGTACCAGTACGCCGTCGATCGCGTGGTGCTCGGCCTTAGCTTCGTCGTCTCCTGGTTCGATCGCTACGTCGTAAACGACACCGGCGTCGATGGCTCCGCACAGGTCACCGGCTATACCGGCTTCATTCTCAAATACCTGCAGACCGGCAAGGTCCCGAACTATGCCATGGCGATCGCCCTCGGCGTCGTCGGGCTGGCGGTGGCCGGGCTCGTGGTGAGGGGCTGATAGATGACCTTCGATGAGGCCCAGGGGTACGCCGTCCTTGCCACACTCGCGGCCCCTCTACTCGCCATGCTCCTCCTGATCTTCGTGCCCGGCGCCAACAAGATGGCCGCGCGCTACGTCTCGCTGTTCTTCGCCGCCGTCATGCTCGGCCTCTCCATCTACATCTTCACCGCCTACCAGGTGAGTGGCCCCAGCTTTGCCGCCGGCGAGGGCCTCCAGATGCAGCTGCGCTGGGACTGGCTCGAAAACATCGGCATCTTCGGCAAGCACGGCATCAGCCTCTACCTCGGCGTCGATGGCATCTCCGCGACCATGGCGCTGCTCACGGGCATCGTCGCCTTCGCCGGCACGCTCGCCGCCTGGAAGCTGGACTACCGCACCAAGGACTTCTTCATCCTCTTCTGGATGCTCGTCGGTGGCGTCTACGGCACCTTCTTCTCGCTCGACCTCTTCTTCTTCTTCTTCTTCTACGAACTGGCCGTCGTCCCGCTCTACCTGCTCATTGGCGTCTGGGGCTCCACGCGCAAGGAATACGGCGCGATGAAGCTCACGCTCATGCTCGTCGCGGGCTCGGTGCTCATGTGGATCGCCATCTTCGCCGTCTTTCGCGAAGCCGGCGCGCAAACCTTCGACATGCCGACGCTCTGGGCCGCCGGCCGCGATGGCACGCTCAGCCCAACATTCCAGAAGACCTTCTTCCCCTTCTTCGTCGTTGGCTGTGGCGTGCTGGCCGCGCTCTGGCCCTTCCACACGTGGTCGCCCGATGGCCACATGGCGGCGCCGACCTCGGTCTCGATGGTCCACGCCGGCGTGCTGATGAAGCTCGGCGCGTTCGGCATCATCCGTCTCGGCATCCAGATGCTGCCCATCGGCGCCGAGTTCTGGATGCCGTCCCTGCTCGTGCTCGGGACCGTCGGCGCCCTGTACGGCGCCACCGCCGCCCTCACCCAGCGCGACTTCAAGCTCGTCTCCGGCTACAGCTCCGTCAGCCACATGGGCTACGTGCTGATGGGCCTCGCGACCATGAACTCCATCGGCGTCACCGGCGCCGTCCTCCAGATGTTCAGCCACGGCGTCATGACGGCTCTCGTCTTCCTCATGATTGGCGCCCTTTACGACCAGGCCCACACCCGCGACATGAAAGACTTCGGCGGCATCAACAAGGTGATGCCACTCTGGGTCGTCTTCTACGCCCTCGCCGGCCTTGCGAACGTGGGCTTACCCGGGCTCTCGGGGTTCACCGCCGAGTTCCACATCTTCGTCGGCACCTTCCGCACCTATCCCCTGTTCGGTGGCATCGCGATCTTCGCCGCCGCCCTCGCCGCCGCCTACATGTTGCGGATGTTCAGCATGGTCTTCTGGGGCCCGTTCAACCCTCGCTGGTCAACGCTCAAGGACTTGCGCCCGGTCGAAGCCATCGCCGCTGGCCTGCTCCTGGGTGCGATTCTCTTTATGGGCCTCTGGTGGGCGCCCTTCACCGACCGCATCGGCGCGACCGTCATCCTCCTCCCGGGGGTCACGGGCTGATGGACCAGCGCGACTACACCATCTTCATCCCCGAGTTCATCGCCGCGGGGTCGGCGCTCGCCATCATTGGCCTCGAACTCTTCTTCCCGAAGATCCGCCGCGACATCCCCGCCTATCTCACCGCCCTCGCCGCGTTGGCCTGGGGCATCGCCGGCGCCTTCTACATCGGCAAGGACCCCAACAACTTCCAGGGCCTTGTCCAGTCCGATAACTACACGACCTTCTTCCGCCTCCTCGCCGCCAGCATCGTCTTCGTTACCGCGCTCATGTCCGCCAGCTACATGCGGGAACGCACGAAGACAGCCGCCGAGTACTACGGGCTGCTGCTGCTCGCCGGCTGTGGGCTGGTTTACATGGCCGCTGCGCGAGAGCTCATCACGGCGTACATCTCGCTCGAACTCCTGAGCTTCTGCCTCTATATCCTCGTCGGATTCCTCAAGCGCGATAGCCTCAGCAGCGAAGCGAGCCTCAAGTACATCCTGCTCGGCGCCTTCTCCAGCGCCATGCTGCTCTACGGCATCAGCATCATCTACGGCGTCACCAACAGCACCGGCTACGACCAAATTGCCGTCCAACTGGCTCAGCGCAGCGGCGATACCGATGGCGCCGTCATCGTCGGCTTCGTGCTGATCCTCGCGGGCGTCGGGTTCAAGGTATCGGCTGCCCCCTTCCACATGTGGGCCCCCGATGCGTACGAAGGCGCACCGCTGCCCATCACGGGTTTCCTCTCGACGCTGTCGAAAGCGGCCGGCTTCGCGCTCTTTGTGCGCCTTTTCACAGCCGCCTTCCAGGTCGATGCGCCCGAATGGCGCTGGGCCGTCGCCTTCCTCGCGGCCGCGACGATGGTCATCGGCAACCTGATCGCCATCCAGCAGTCGAGCCTCAAGCGCCTCGTCGCCTATAGCTCAATCGGCCAGGTGGGCTACATGCTCGTCGTCATCGCCGCGATCGGCTACGGCGACCAGGAGCTCGGCCGGAACGCTTCCAGCGCGCTGCTGCTCCACATCGGTGGCTACGTCGTCTCGACGCTCGCGCTCTTCGCGGCGCTCACCGCCTACTACAACCGCACCGGCAAGGACACCATCGTCGGCCTCCGCGGCCTCGCCGAAACGCAGCCGCTGCTCGCCATGGTCATCACCGTCTCGCTCTTTTCCTTCGCGGGGCTGCCCTTCTTCGCCGGCTTCGCCACCAAGCTCATCATGTTCCAGTCGGCTACCACCGATGGCCTCCTCTGGCTCGTCGGGCTCGCCGTGGTGAACAGCTTCATCAGCCTCTACTACTACCTGATGGTCATCCGCCAGATGTACCTGTTCGAGCCCGAAGGTGGGCTCACGCGCTTCCGGCCCTCGCCGTTGCTCGGCGCCCTCGCGGGCGTCCTCATGCTTGGCGTCGTCTTCATCGGTGTCTACCCCACCGCCCTCTACAAAGCCGCCGACCGCGCCACCGAAACCCTCTACCAGCAAGCCCCCACCGGCGCCGTCCAAGCCCCCTAGCCCGCGCTCATCGCCCCCCGCGAACGGGTGCCAACGTGCCGGCATTCGTACGCCCGCGTGAGCAAGCGGCCGCCGGCCCGCCAGCATTCCGCGCCGTCACCGTCGCTCGCGCCACGCGGCCCGCGCCTGGCGCCCGGCGTCCAGCCGCGGAAAAGGATTAGACAACTCACATCTCGCTCCCACCGCTCTCCAATCTTCCCTTCCTACCTTCGTGACAACGGTCACAAACGACTCGGGAAGGAGAAGACAGATGAGCAACAACTGGATCCGTGCTACCAGCGCCGCGCTCGCCGTCGCCGCCTTCGGCGGGGCCTTCGCGTACCTCAACGTGGCCAACGGCTCGTACCCCGCGGCTGCCGCCTCCGATGCCAACGTGCAGGTTGCCGCGATCACGACGACCGGCGCCGTTTCCTCTGCCCCGGTTGCCCCCTCCGCCGCGGCGACAACCTCGATCGCCGCCACGCCCGCCGCCACGACCACGTCCGCGGCTTCCGCCACCTCGTCCACGAAGAGCACCACCTCCACCGCCCGGACCTCCCGAGGCTCGTGATGAAACTCAAGACGTTGTTCCTCGCATCCTCTGGCTTCCTCGCCTCGCTCCTCGGCGGCCTGACGCTGAGCAGCAGTTCCCCGCAGGAAGCATGGCTCGTGAGCCGGGCCTCGGGCCTCGTGGCCTTCGTCCTGCTCTCGGCCTCCGTCATCCTCGGCCTGCTCATGAGTACGAAGCTCGGCAAGCGGCTCCTCAGCGGCAAGCTGAACTACGAGCTCCACGCGTTCCTTAGCGTGCTCACCCTCAGTTTCCTCGGCCTGCACGCCGGCGCGCTCCTGTTCGATGGCTTCTTCACGTTCACGCCGCTCAGCCTGCTGGTGCCGTTCCTTAGTCCCTACCAGCCGCTCACCGTCGGCCTCGGCGTCATCGCCGCCTGGTCGACCGCTGCCGTCGCCGCCAGCTTCTGGTACCGCAAGCAGCTCGGCCACGCCCGCTGGCGCAAGCTGCACTACCTCTCCTTCGGCGCCTACGTGCTCGCACTGGTCCACGGCTACACCGTCGGCACCGATTCCAGCCTGCCATTCGTCCAGGCGATCTACCTGGGCTCCGCGCTTGCGGTTTCCGGCCTGCTTGCGCAGCGCATCTTCGGCCGCAAGCCCCAGCGCCAAATTCCGCGCCCGGCCGCCGGGCGCGTTATCGCGGGGATATAGGGTCCTTCCTCGCCTTTGGAAAGGCCGCCGCGGGCATTCTCTCCTCCCCGCGGCGGCTTTTCCGCGCTACCGAATCAGCAAGCCCCCGAGCCGCTCGGCCGCTCAGCCCTTTTCCCCGGGGGCGCCGTAGAATGCCCAAAACGTCCCTCCGGAGCCTCCCATGAAAGCAGCCGTCTACTACCAAACCGGTGGGCCCGAAGTCTTCCGCTATGAAGATGTCCCGGACCCTGAGTGCCGCCCCGGCGGAATCGTCATCGACGTCAAGTACGTCAGCATCCAGGGTGGGGACACCCTCAACCGTGCCGGCGGTGTGATGGCCACCACGCCGCACATCGTCGGCTACCAGGTCGCCGGCGTCGTCCGCGACGTTGGCGAGAAGGTCACCGACCGCAAGCCCGGCGACCGCGTCGTCGCGACGATGGGCTTCGGTTCGCACGCCGCGCTCGCCTCCGTGCCGGTGCAGACCAGCTACCTCGTCCCAGACGGCCTCAGCCTCGAAGAGGCTGCCGGCGTCCCCATCGAGTTCGGGACCGCCGATGACTGCCTGTTCGAATTCGGCCACCTCAAGGCCGGCGAGATCGTGCTCGTGCAGGCGGGAGCCGGAGGGGTCGGCCTCGCTGCTATCCAGCTCGCGAAGCGCGCCGGCGCGACCGTCCTCGCCACCGCCTCCAGCGACGACCGCCTCGAACGCCTGCGCCAGTTTGGGCTGGACCACCCCATTAACTACCGCACCGAGGACTTCGTGAAGCGCACGATGGAGCTCACCGGTGGCCACGGCGCGGATCTCGTGGTCGATTCGGTCGGTGGCAAGACGCTCGAAGGCAGCATCGCCGCACTCGCCTATCGCGGGCGCGTGTCGTGGGTCGGCAATGCCGGTCGTGAGACGGACAAGCCCGCGGTCGGGGCCATCATGCAGAAGAACGCCAGCCTCAACGGCGTCTTCCTCGGCGGCGAATTCGGTCACAGCCCACAGCGCACCCGCGCGATGATCGAGCGGCTCCTCGCCCGCGTCGCCAGCGGCGAACTCAAGGTCGTCGTCGACAAAGTCTTCCCGCTCGCGGAAGCCGCCGCCGCGCACGCCTATATCGAAAGCCGCCAGGCCTTCGGCCGCGTCCTCCTCGCCCCATAAGCAGCGCGGCTCATCGCGGAACGAGTCGTTACATGCCACATCCCGCGACGATCGCGCTGGCGCCCCGACGCACAGAGTGCACCGGCATGCCGGTTTTAAGCGGGCGTTAAGATAATCGCGCGAGGTCCGCTGACAACCTGCGCGGGCCCATCCAGCAGGACGGTGAGGCTCTGTAGCGCGGTCTTATCCGAGTACTCCAGTTCCACCGTGGTGCGCCCGGCAGCGATCACTCCTTCGGCGTTCTTCGAAAATGCGCTATTCACCCCCACGACCGTCACGGCGTTCCCGGCCGCGTCAATCACAGTAGGGCTGATGGTGCGGCCGGTGGATGCATCCTGGCGAAGATCCCAGTTCCCCGCGAAGACGAGCGAGATCGTGTCGCGCCTCTCGCCCCCGTAAAGGTAGAACCCGTACCCCGCTTCCAGCAGCAAGCGATTCTCTCCCTGGAGGATGTCTTCACCGTCTACCGCCGCCGTGTTTTTGGTACCGAACGCCGCGTTGGCTGCAATTGGACGCACGTCCGCGCGCGTGGAGAAACTCTCGAATGCAATCGTGACCATATCGCTGCGGGCGATGTTCGTGGCGAAGGCGCCCATTTCGACGATGAGCTTCGTCCCGAACGGAGTTGCCGGGTACTCTGCGCGCACACCCACGCCGCGTGGCGCTACGAAAAGTGGGAGCGAAGTCGAGCCATCAGGCAGCGCCACGCGGGGAGGGCTTAGCTCCACCAGGCCACTCGGGACCACATACTCCAGGATGGTGCGGATCGAGGTCCGCGACGCCGAAAAGGTGATCCGGCTTTGGGCGACATCGACCGCATCGCTTTGCAGCTGTTCCAGTTGCATGGCCTGTGCGAAGCGATCCGCCGCCGGGCCGGTGAGGGTGAGCGCCCAGGGACCTGAGATTGGAGAAGCTTCGCCGCCGGGCGTAGCTATCTCTTCGATCGTAAAGTCGATCCTTCCCGGCCGTACCACCGGGGGAAGCCGGACGACCACCTTGCCATCGGCGGTAGCGCCAATCGCGGTGATATCGGTGCCGCCCAGGCCAGAGCTTTTCAGCGAGCCGGGTGGGAATCGGAGGTCGCGGACGGCCGTGCCGTCGCTGCGTTCGACCGCGAGGAGGACGGTCGTATCGAGGGCGGAAAACGTCGCGCCGGTCAGTGTCAATTTCAACCCGGAGCTGGAGGCAGATGAAGCCTGGGCAATGACGTCCGTTCGCGGCGCAACCGGGCCTCCGTCATCGAGCGCCGCACGCAGCCCCACCGTGGCGCCAACGCCGATCAGTCCGGCTAATACGTAGAGTAGCGCCTTCCCTCGATGCATACGTCCCCCTCCTACGGAAATGATGTGATATCACCGGCGAACACAGAAGAAATCGAATTGGATAGCCAATACACGTCGTCGTACATTCGGGCCAGGTAGTTGTCAAAGAAACAATGGTTGTTCGTATTCGTCACGCCAGTATAAATAGTGACGCCATTGCCCCAAGCGGAGTCAACGAACCATGAATGCGCGCGCGTGTCGTTCTGGGGAGTGTTCCAATACGTCATATTTATGCTTCGGATGTCAGCGGGAGGCCTGGGTCCGCTACCCCACGCATTGTGGTAAGCACAAGAAAAGACAGATGTAAGGCTATAGATGTTTGTATAGCCGGAAATAGAGTTGACGTACAGCGTGCCGATCCCGAAGTTGGTGCTCCAGCCGGTCGTGGTGAACATCGTTTTACGGTACGCCTTGTTTCCATCGACGGCTCGCACATATTGGACTGCCGGATCGCCGGTCCAAGCGCTGGCAGGGAGCGCGCCCAGCGTGACGGCCGTTAGCGCAGCCGATGTCAGGCCGACAAGAACGAAACCTAGGCTGCGTCGCGTCAACTGGTTTAAGAACATCATGTTTGCCTTGCAGTGTTGTTTCGCGGAGGCAATGCTGCTCGCCACTGAACCATGCTGCAAGGTACACAAATGGATACACACCACTTTGGGCCGCCCACGCTCTTGAGATCGTCCACCTAACAGGGTATGCTGCCGGCGATCAGGTCCGGGGCGGAGGTCTACACCGATGGCAACTGAATCCAGGACAGCCGGACAGGCCCGACGACCCTCCACGATTGAGCACCTCGTCCGTGTGCCTCGCCGGTATCGTCGTGTCCTTGAACTGATTGCGGTCGGGGAAAGCAACAAGGAGATCGCCGCTCAACTGGGGTTGGCGCCGAACACTATCCGGCGCTACGTATCCGAGCTGCTGGCTCTATATGGTGTGGACAATCGCGTGCGGCTGGCGCTCGCCGCCACTCCGGTGCCAGCGGGGCCGGACGCCGAAACGTTGGCCGGCTGAAACACGGTGCGCTCAGGTCAGGCTCTTCGCAATCCTTTGGCCTGGCTCGCCGCCGTGACGGCGCGCAGATCCCTTACGTGTGGGCTAGCACTCACCGCCGGAGAGTGCTAATATCCGCCTGCAACACTCTTACCATCTCCCAGGAGGCATCCGCATGGCTAAGGCCGCCACTCCCGTCAAGACTCGCACCCAGCTCGTCCCGCTCGCGGACCGCATCGTCATCACCCCCCTCAAGCAGGAAGAAGTCACCGCCAGCGGGCTCGTGATCCCCGATACCGTGAAGGAGAAGCCCCAGCAGGGCGAAGTCGTCGCCGTTGGCCCCGGCCGCCTCGATGACAACGGCAAGCGCGTCCCCATGGACGTGACCGCCGGCGACCGCATCCTCTATGCCAAGTACACCGGCACCGAGGTCAAGCTGGACAACGAGGAGTACATCGTCCTCAACGAGAAGGACATCCTCGCCAAGCTCGTCGTCTAAACATCCGAACGCCCGAGGGCACAGGCGCCGCACCCCGGCCGCCTCGTGCCCTCGCTTTCTTTCCCCCCAACAGAAGAGGAAACGTTCATGGTTGCAAAGCAACTTGTTTTTGATGAGGTCGCCCGCAGGCGCCTCAAAGATGGCGTCGACGCCCTTGCCGATGCCGTCAAGGTCACCCTTGGGCCTCGCGGCCGCAACGTCGTCATCGACAAGAAGTACGGCGCCCCCGCCATCACCAAGGACGGCGTCACCGTCGCCCGCGAGATCGAGCTCGAAGACCCGTTCGAGAACATGGGCGCCCAGCTCGCCAAGCAGGTCGCGACGAAGACCAACGATGTCGCCGGCGATGGCACCACCACCGCCACCGTGCTCGCCCAGGCGCTCGTGCGCGGCGGCCTCAAGCTCGTGGCTTCCGGCGCGAACCCCATGTTCGTCAAGCGCGGCATCGAGAAGGCCCTCGTGGCCGCCGTCGCCGACCTGCGCGCCCAGGCCCGCCCCGTCCTCACGAAGGAGCAGATCGCGCACGTCGCCTCGATCTCCGCGAACGACGCCTCCATCGGCGATCTCATCGCGGACGTCATGGAGAAGGTCGGCAAGGACGGCGTCATCACCGTCGAAGAGTCCCGTGGCATCAAGTTCGAGACGGAGTTCGTCGATGGCCTCCAGCTCGACCGTGGCTACGTCTCCCCCTATTTCGTGACGAACACCGACCGCATGGAAGCGGCCATCGAGAACCCCTACATCCTCATCACCGACAAGAAGATCTCGGCCGTGCAGGAAGTCCTGCCGCTGCTCGAAAAGCTTCTCCAGGTGACGAAGGACATCGTCATCGTCTGCGATGACGTCGATGGCGAAGCGCTCGCGACGCTCGTGGTGAACAAGCTCCGCGGTACCATCAACATTCTCGCCGTGAAAGCGCCCGGCTTCGGCGACCGCCGCAAGGCCATGCTCGAAGACATCGCGATGCTTACCGGCGGCACCCTCATCACCGAGGACATCGGCCTCAAGCTCGATGCCGCGACCGTCGCCGATTGCGGCCGCGCCCGCCGCGTCGTCTCCACCAAGGACGACACGACCATCATCGAAGGCCGCGGCACCGATGAGGCGATCCAGGCCCGCATCAAGCAGATCAAGGCGCAGATCGATGACGCCAACAGCGATTTCGATCGCGAGAAGCTCCAGGAGCGGCTGGCGAAGCTGGCCGGCGGCGTCGCCGTCATCAAGGTCGGCGCTGCCACCGAAGTGGAGCTCAAGGAGAAGAAGGCGCGCGTCGAAGACGCCCTCAGCGCCACCCGCGCCGCCGTCGATGAAGGCGTCGTCCCGGGCGGCGGTGTCGCGCTGATTCGCGCCCAGAAGGCCCTGCTTTCCCTCTCCGAGTCGACCACCGACCCCGACGAGCGCACCGGCATCAAGCTCGTCTCCGAGGCGCTCGAAGAGCCGACGTGGATCATCGCCGAGAACGCCGGCCTCGAAGGCGCCGTTATCGTCGACCGCATCAAGAAGCTCAAGGAAGTGAATCACGGCTGGGACGCCGAGAAGGACCAGTGGGGCGACATGTTCCTGCTGGGTATCGTCGACCCGGTGAAGGTCGCCCGCTCGGCGCTCGAAAACGCGGTGAGCATCAGCGCCCTCGTGCTGACCACCGAGACGCTCGTGGCGGAGATCCCGCAGCCGCCGATGGCGGCGCCGCCCCCGCCCGAAGACTACTAGCCCCGCGGCCTCCGGGCCGCTCGGACCAGCCCCCTCACCAACGTCCCCGGCTCCCGCGAGCCGGGGACGTTGCCTCTCCCCGGGGTCCCGGGCGGTGCCAGGATTCCGATCGCCGCGGCGGCTTCACGGCTTCGCCGCCCTCCTCCATGCGCTCCCGCCGCAGTTCCTTGTCTTCGATTGTCGCGAACGTGTCTCCCTGCGCATCGAGCATCGGCGACTGGCTCGTCCGCGTCCCCGCGCTGTGCAGCTTGTAGTCATCGAGCACCTCGTAGTCGAAGTCCATGACAATCTCATCCTTGCTGGCGCGCAGCACGACCGTTGGGCTCAGCCAGTAGTCGCGGGAGCGGGCCGCGTCGACCATGAAGCTGTCGAGCGAGACTTCCCTGACCGCGCCGAGCCAGTGGCCGTCGCGCGTGACGACCTCCGCACCTGCCACGGGCGTAATCGCCGTGGCCCCTTCTTTGCGATACATGGGCGAACTCATAGCGACCTCCTGGGCCCGTCCGGGCCATGCTCCAGTGTCCAACGCCGTTGTCGCAGCCGGGTCACAGCGCACGGCGCCGGCGTTGCGGCGCCATCGCGGCCGCCACCACACTCCACACTCCCGCAACTCCCACACGCCCACACGCCTACACGCCCACACACGCCGACACGCCGTCACGTCCGGCCGCCGCCCGAACGCTTCCGCGAGTCCGTGCCCCTGCCGTGCAACGCTTTCTCGAATTGTCCACGCCCAGAGCGCTGCCTATACTCGAAATGCGTCCCCGGGCGGGTGGAGGGTTGTGTGGCCGCCGTTGCAGCAACAGACTTCGAGACGGTCATCGGCCTTGAGGTTCACTGCCAGCTCATCACCAAGAGCAAGATGTTCTGTGGCTGCAGCACCGACTACTCCGGCGCCGCCCCGAACACGCATGTCTGTCCCGTCTGCCTGGGGATGCCCGGTGTACTCCCCGTGATTAACGAGCAGGCCATCCGCTTCATCGTCGAAACCGGGCTCGCGCTGAACTGCCGCATCTCCAGCTTCAGCAAGTTCGACCGCAAGAACTACCACTACCCGGACCTCATGAAGGGGTACCAGATCTCGCAGTATGACCTGCCCGTGTGCGTCGATGGCTGGCTCGAAGTCCACGTAGAGGGCGCGGCGCCCCGCCGCATCGGCATTACGCGCGTCCACATGGAGGAAGACACTGCCCGCCTCCTCCACCGCACCGACCCCGCGACCGGCGAGGGCTACAGCCTGGTCGATGTGAACCGCAGCGGCACGCCGCTCATGGAGATTGTCAGCGAGCCCGACATGCGCTCCGCCGCGGAGGCCCGCGACTACCTGGTCCGCCTGCGCCAGATCCTCCGCTACATCGGCGTCAGCGATGCGAACATGGAAGAAGGCAACTTCCGCTGCGATGCAAACATCAGCCTCCGGCCCCGCGGCCGCGCGGACTTCGGCAGCAAAGTCGAAGTCAAGAACATGAACAGCTTCCGCGCCGTCCACGATGCCATCATCTTCGAAGAGAAGCGCCAGGCGGCCGTGCTCAACGCCGGCGGCAGCATCCCCCAGGAGACCCGCGGCTGGATCGACGAGCGCGGCGAGACCGTTTCTCAGCGCTCGAAGGAAGACGCGAACGACTACCGCTACTTCCCTGAGCCCGACCTGCCGCCGCTCACATTCACTGAGCCGTACGTCGAGAGCGTGCGTGCCCTGCTCCCGCAGCTCCCAGAGGCGCGCCGCCAGGGACTCCTCGCCCTCGGCCTGAGCGAACACGAAGCCAGCACCCTCAGCGAGACCCGCGATCGTGCCGACTACTTCGACGCGCTCGTGGCCGCCCTGCCAGGCGACCGTCCGCGCGGCGCCCGCGTTGCCGCCAATTGGGTGCTGGGCGAAGCCGGCCGCTGGGCGAACGCTACCGGCGAGCCGCTCTCCGCCCTCCGGGCCACGCCGGCGCGCGTCGCGGAGCTGGCCGGCCTGGTGGAGGCGGGGACTATCACCGCCGCCGTCGCGAAGGATGTCTTCGAACAGATGGCCAGGACGGGCGAATCCGCCGCCGCCGTCGTGCAGGCCGGCGGCCTCGCCCAAATCAGCGGCGCCGGCGAACTCGAGGGGTACGTGCGCGACGCTATCGCCGCCAACCCGAAAGCCGTCGCCGACTACCGTGCGGGCAAGGAGGCCGCGCTCAACTCCTTCTTTGGCCAGGTCATGAAAGCAACGAGCGGCCGGGCTAATCCCGAGACCGTCCGCGAACTGTTGCGCGCGGGACTCAAAGAATAATGTTTACCCGGATTAGCCGTTGGCCGGCGCGATGGTACACTCTGGCGGCATGACCACCTTCCGCGTGCGCGACCACAGCGTGTTCAAGTGGCTCTACCCGGGCATGCACATCAAGCGCTGGCTCGTGCTGCTGCTGTTCGGCGTCGCGCTCATGGGCCTCGGCATCTCGTATGTCCTTCGCGAAGCCTACCTGCAGTACACGTTGCCGGGCGTCTTTTACTACATCACGTTGCAGTTCATCCCGCGTTGGGGGCGCGGGCTGCTGTTCATGAGCCTCTCGCTTTCCACCGTGGCCATCGCCACGTGGAAGCTGAACCAGTCGCTCCTCTACGCCTTCGTCCGCCCCGACCGCGATTCCAACATGGCCGAGATGATCTACAACAAGCGCATCCTCGGGCGCGGCCCGAAGATCGTCGCGATTGGCGGTGGCACCGGCCTTTCGATGCTCCTTCGCGGCCTCAAGGGCTACACCAGCAACCTCACGGCCATCGTCACCGTCGCGGATGACGGCGGCAGCACCGGCAAGCTGCGCCAGGAGTTCGGCGTCATCGCCCCCGGCGATATCCGCCAGTGCATCGCCGCGCTCGCCGAAGCCGAGCCCCTCATGTCGCGGCTGTTCCAGTACCGCTTCAGTGAGGGTACGGGCCTCGAGGGGCACTCCTTCGGCAACCTCTTCATCGTCGCCATGTCCGAGGTCACCGGGAACTTCGAGACCGCCATCCACGAGACCAGCCGCGTCCTCAACACACGCGGCGCTATCCTCCCCTCCACGCTCGAAGACGTCACCCTCAGCGCCCGTACCTCCGAAAACGAGATGGTCCACGGCGAACACAACATCTCCGAGCGCGGCGGCGCCATCAAGGAGATCTTCCTCAACCCGCCCTCCGCCGAAGCCCACCCCGATGCTGTGCGCGCCATCCTCGATGCCGACCTCATCGTTATCGGCCCCGGCAGCCTCTACACAAGCGTGATGCCCAACCTGCTCGTCGATGGCATCCAGAAGGCCCTGCTCGCCACCACCGCCTCGCGCGTCTTCGTCTGCAACGTCGCCACCCAGCACGGCGAGACGGACGGCTTCACCGTCGCCGACCACATCGACGTGGTCGAGCGCCACACGGGCAAAGGCCTCATTAACGTCGTCGTCGCGAACAACAACATCACGCCCGTCCTCCCGGCGGAATGGCATTCCAACCCCGTGGTCCCCAACGGCGATGCCGACCATTGCGCGCTCCACGGGATTCGCTTCATCGAGGCCGACGTGGTTGCGGAAGAGAACCGTTACCGTCACGACCCGCAGAAGCTCGCCGCTACGATCCTGCGGCTGTACGATAGCCGGGAAGCGCTAAGCCTCGCACCGGTGCAGCGCCCGGCTGAAGAGCCAGTCCTCGCAACGCGGTAACCCCAGATGCTGTTGAACCTCCTCCAGATCGTGATCTCCGGCGTCCTTGTCGTCATCATCCTGCTGCAGGTCAAAGGTTCCGGGTTTGGCGCGGCCCTCGGGGGCATGTCCGGCGGCTCCGTCTTCCGTACCAAGCGCGGGCTGGAAAAAACGCTCTTCCAGGCGACCATCATCCTGACGATCGTCTTCATCTTCATCTCATTCCTGAGCGTCAACAGCCAGAAGTAACGGCGGCACGTGTTCCCTGATGTCCACTCGCGCCGCCCGCTCCTGATTGGCGGCATCCTCATCGCCGTTGCCCTTCTCGCCGCGGGGGGCGCACTCGCGCTCCGCCTGCAGGGCAGCGAAGGCGTCGTCCTCACCACAACCTCTACGTACACCGAAGGCGTCGCGGGCAGCTGGCAGCGCATCAATCCGCTCTTCGCCTCCTCGAACCAGGTCGATGAGGACCTCTCGCGGTTGGTGTTCTCCGGGCTCGTCCGTCTCGGCCCCGACGGCACGGTCGAACCGGACCTGGCGGACCTCCCCGACATCACCGACGACGGCAAGACCTACACCTTCCAACTGCGCAAGGGACTCACCTGGCAGGACAACGCCCCCATCACCTCCCGCGACGTATCCTTCACCATCGCCAGCGTCGCCGACCCCGATTTCAAGGGCGAAGCCGCGCTCGCCGAGCTCTGGTCCGGCGTAGTTGTCGAAACGCCGGATTCCGCGACGGTGGTCTTTCGCCTCAAACAGGCGTCGGCGCCGTTCCTCGCGCGCAACGCCACGCTCGGCATCCTCCCTGAGCACCTTCTCTCCGGCCTGAGCGCCCAGGCGCTTGCCGATGCCCCCTTCAACTCGCTGCCCATCGGGTCCGGCCCCTTCAGAGTCCAGTCGCTCGATTCGAAAGAGGCCGTGCTCGCCGCCAGCGACTCCTACTACCTGGGCAGGCCCGGCATCGACACCCTCAAGCTGCGCTTCTACCCCGATTACCCGTCCGCGCTGCGCGCCATCTCCGCCGGCGAAGTCGATGGGCTGCTCATGCGCGAGGCCCCCGGCGAAGCGCAGCTCACCGATATCAGCAAGCTCAAAGGCATGAAAGCCGAACAGTTGCAGCGCGCCGCCTACATCGTCCTCTACCTCAACAACGACGGAGCCGCGTTCCAGGATGAGCGCGTGCGCCGCGCCCTTTCGCTCGCCATCGACCGCGGGACGATCACCAGCCGGGTCTTGTTTGGCGCCGCTACCCCTTCCGCATCCGCGATTGCGCCCGGGACCTGGGCCTATGCCGCCGATTTCGATAGCACGGCCGTCGACCTCGAACAGGCGAAGAAGCTGCTCACCGACGCCGGGTGGGTGCCCCACCCCACGACCGGCATCCGCATCAAAGATGGCGTCGAGTTCCGCTTCACCATCCGCACCGATAACGACCCCACCCGCGTCGCCATCGCCGGCGAGATCGCCCGCCAGCTTGAACCGCTGGGCATCCGCGCGACCGTCGCCAGCACGACGTTCTCCGTCCTCCGCCGCGATTTCCTCCAGGACCGAAAATACGACGCCGCCGTCGCGGGCTGGGACCAGGGCGCGGACCCGGACCCCTACTTCGGCTGGCACAGCTCGCAGATGGGCTCCGCCGGCCTCAACCTGGCGAACTTCGGCGACGTCGTTTCCGACGAGCTCATCGCGAAGGCCCGCACCACCAGCGACACCGAGGTGCGCAAGGGGCAGTACCGCCAGTTCCAGCAGAAGTGGGAGGAGCTGGCCCCCAGTGTCATCATCGCCTACCCGCGCTATGTTTACGTGCATACGAACGCTCTCAAGGGCTTCACGGCCGGCGTCCTCTTCACCGGCGCCGACCGCTTCATCGATGTGCAGAAATGGCAAAAGTAACCCGGCCCATCTTCCTCCTCACCGATTTCGGCGCCCGCGACCACCTCGTGGGCCAGGTCCGCGCCGTCATCGCCTCGATCGCGCCGGCCGCGGCCATCCACGACCTCACCCACGAAGTGACGCCCTTCGCTATCGATGAGGGCGCCTGGCTGCTCGAAACCTCGCTGCCGGTGCTCCCGGCGAACGCCGTCGTCCTCGCCGTGGTGGACCCCGGTGTCGGCACGGCCCGCCGCGGGCTCGTCGTCGCCGCCGGGGACCGCTTCTTCGTCGGGCCGGACAACGGCCTGCTCTCACCCGCCTTCCCGGATTCGCAACGTGAGGGGAATCCCTCCGCCCCTCCAGGCGCGCCCGAAGTCCTCGAACTCTGCGCGACGCAGTTCCGCCGTCCCCACGTCAGCGCCACCTTCCACGGCCGCGACATCTTCGCGCCGGCGGCGGCCCACCTCGCGAACGGCCTGAACTATTGTCACCTCGGCCCGGATGCGCCCGGCCCCGTCCTCCTGCCGCCGTTCCTCGGGACGCCCGGGGAAATTGGCGAGCTTCACGGCCACCTCATCCACATCGACCACTACGGCAACGCCGTCACCACGATCCGCGCCGCACAGCTCTTCCCGAGTTTCGCGCTCGAAGCTGCTGGCCACGTCGTCGATACCCACGTGCACACCTTTGCCGACGCGCCGCACCACGTCCCCTTCTGCTACGCCGATAGCAGCGGGTTCCTCGCGATCGCGGTGAACCAGGGCCACGCCGCGAGCACCCTCGGCCTCCGCCGCGGCGACCCCGTGCTCGTGCGCGCGCGATGAACCCGGGCGCAACGCGCGCGGTGTTCATGGGCTCGCCCGCGTTCGCGATGCCGTCGCTACAGGCGCTGCTGGGGGCGGGCTACAACGTCGCCGCGGCCGTCACCCAACCCGACCGGCCCGCCGGCCGGGGCGGCCGCGTCGCCCAGCCCGAAGTGAAAGCCGCCGCACTCGCAGCCGGCGTCCCGGTCCTCCAGCCGGAGTCGTTGAAGGACCCCGAGACGCAGGCCCGGCTCGCGGCACTCGTGCCGGACCTGCTCGTCGTCGCCGCCTACGGGAAGATCCTGCCGCGCGCCGTGCTCGCCATCCCCCGTCGCGGCTCCGTGAATGTCCACGCCTCCCTTTTGCCCCGCTGGCGCGGCGCTTCGCCCATCGCCGCCGCCATCCTCGCGGGCGACGCCGAGACGGGCGTCAGCATCATGGAGATGGCGTTCAAGATGGACGCCGGCGACGTGATCGCGCAGGCCGCCATCCCCATCGCTGCCACTGCTACCACCGGCACGCTCGAACGCGAGCTCGCCGCCCTCGGCGCCCGCCTGCTCATCGACGCCCTCCCCGACTGGTACGACGGCCGCCACCTCGCCGTCCCGCAGGACGAGCGCCTGGTCACCACCTGCGGCCTCGTAAGGAAGGAGGACGGCCACCTGCGCGCCACCATGACCGCCGCCGAAGCCGAGCGCGCCATCCGCGCCTTCGACCCCTGGCCCGGCGCCTACATCGATTATCGCGGCGCCCGCCTGGGCATCTGGCGCGCGCACGTCCCCGCTTCGTACGTCGAAGCGGCCATCGGCGCTATGCTGATCATGGAGCGGAAGCCCGCCCTCGCGCTCCCCGGCGGCCTGCTCGTGCTCGATGAAGTGCAGCGCACCGGCGCCCGCCGCATCACCGGCGAGCAGTTCCTCAACGGCGAGCGTGGCGTGCTCGCCCAGACCGCAGGCCTCGCATGAACGACCTCTACCGCATCCTCCCGCAGGAACTCGACGCGCTCATGGTCGAGCTCGGTGAGCCCCGCTACCGCGCCGGCCAGCTCCTGCGCGCCCTTTACCACGACTTCCCCGCGGCGCTCGTCGAGGTTCGTGCCCTGCCGGCCGCACTGCGCGAAAAGCTCGCCGCCGCAGGCTATGGCGTCGGGCCCGGCGATGAAGTCCGCAGCGTCGTCAGCGAAGATGGCGAGACTACCAAGCTACTCCTGCGCCTCGGCCACGACACCCTCATCGAGAGCGTGCTCATGCAATACCCGGAGCCGGGCAAGCACCCCCGTTCGACCGTTTGTGTCTCCTCGCAGGCGGGCTGTGCAATGGGCTGCATCTTCTGCGCCACCGGCCAGATGGGCTTCGAACGGAACCTCAAGGCCGAGGAAATGGTCGCCCAGGTCGTCCATATGGCCCGCCGCCTGAAGCCCCGCAGCGAGCACGTGACGAACGTCGTCTTCATGGGGATGGGCGAACCACTCGCCAACTACGGTGAAACCGTCCGCGCCGCCCGCCTGCTCACCGACCCCCGCGCCTTCGGCCTTGCTCAGCGCAGCATCACCATCTCGACCGTCGGCATCCTCTCCGGCATCGACCGGCTGGCCGACCAGGGTATGCAGGTCGGCCTTGCCATCTCCCTCCACGCACCAAACGAAGAGCTGCGCCGGCGCCTGGTCCCCACCGCCGGCCCGCACTCCGTCCACGACCTCGTCTCGGCCGCCCGCCGCTACTTCAAGAAGACCGGCCGCCGCGTGACCTTCGAATACGCGCTCATCGATGGCCTGAACGATTCGCCGGAGCTGGCGCGCCAGCTCGCCGGGCTGCTCCGCGGGAGCGGCACGCACGTCAATCTCATCCCGGTGAACCCCACGGCCGGCGGCTTCGGGCGCCCACCGCGCCAGCGCGTGGTCGCCTTCGAACGCATCCTCCGCGAAGGCGGGGTCAACTGCACCATCCGCGCCGAAAAAGGCTCCGAGATCTCGGCCGCGTGCGGTCAGCTGCGGACGGATGAAGACATCGCGAGGGTCGATTTCGTGCCGCTTAGCGGAGCTGCCGCCGCACCAGCGCGCGGCCGCCGCCAATCAGCGCTCGGCCCAGCACCATCCCCAGCCCGATAGCCAGCGCGGAACGCATGTCCAGCCACGTGTGGACGTCGCCGCGCACAACGGGCGCAATCAGCACGCCCACGCGCGTTTCGTCCGCCGCCACCGACCGCCCGATGACGATGCCCGCCGCGCTCTGGCTCAACGTGCCCCGCTCGACCGAGAGCGACCCCACCGCCGAGCGCTCGACGGTCGCGTGCCCGGCGCGCAGGCGTTGCACGGCGGCTCGCTCCAGCCGTGCCTGGTCCGCATCGATGGAGCGCACGGCGCTGCGTTCGACGAGCACCTGGCTGGCGGTGATCTCACCGGGATCCCCCGATGGCCGGGACCAGGACGAACCGTTGCCTTGCATGCGCGTCTCCCGTCGCTGGCAACCGTAGACCGGGCCCCCGAAAGACGCAATGCTCGTGAGTGCACCTCATGCGCACCGATGATTTCCGCTTCGAACTGCCCGCCGAGCTCATCGCCCAGGCTCCGGCCGAGCCCCGTGACTCGGCGCGGCTGATGGTCCTCCGCCGCGCCGCCCGCACGATCGAGCACCACGTCTTTCGCGATCTGCCGCGCCTGCTCAACCCGGGCGACCTCCTCGTGGTCAACGACACGCGCGTGATGGCAGCACGCCTCTTTGGCGCCCGCCTGGACACGGGCGGCGCCGTTGAAGTGCTCCTCGTCCGCCCGTTCACAGACACCCGCTGGGAGGTGCTTCTCCGGCCGGCGCGCCAGGCCACACCGGGCCGTCAATTCGTCTTCGAGACCAGCGCCGGGCCGCTCGGGGCCGCTGTAACCGCGCGCCGCGACGGCGCCATCGAGCTGGAGTTTCAGCACGCGTTCGACCCCGCAACCGTCGGCGCAGTCCCGCTCCCTCCCTACATCAAGCACTTCCACGGCGACCCGGAGCAGTACCAGACGGTCTATAGCCGTGAACCTCGCAGCGCCGCCGCCCCCACGGCGGGCCTGCACTTCACCCCAGGGCTACTGGCCGAACTGGAGCGCTCTGGTGTGGGCCGCACAGCGGTGACCCTCGAAGTCGGTCCCGGCACCTTCAAGCCCGTCGCCGTCGAAGACCCACGCGACCATCCCCTCCACGCCGAGCACATCACCGTCCCCGCACCCGCCGCGGATGCCATCGCCAGGGCCAAAGAGAGCGGGCGCGTCGTGGCGGTCGGCACAACAGTCGTGCGCACCCTCGAACACGTCGCGGGCGAATGCGGGGCCGTCGCGCCCTACAAGGGCTGGACGCAGCTCAAGATCCTCCCCGGCGACGCTTTCAACGTGGTCGACGTGCTCATCACGAACTTCCACCTGCCCCGCTCGACCTTGCTGATGCTTGTCTGCGCGTTCGCCGGCCGGGAGTTTGTGCTGGAGGCCTACCGCGAGGCCGTCGCCCGCGGCTACCGCTTCTACAGCTTCGGCGACGCCATGCTCGTGCTCCCCTGACCGGCGAGCGCCCAGCCGTGGCCGCACCGCTCGATGAGCCCCTCGTCTTCGAGCGCCGCGAGGTACGCTGCCAGCTTCGCCGCGTGCACCCCCGGAAGCCGCTCCGCCAGCTCGTGTTCAGGGAGCGCGGCGTGCCCACGCAGCGCGTCAACGATCCGGCCACGGGCGAACCGCGCCGTCGTCTCAAACCGCGGCAGCCGCCTCGCCGGGCGAGCCCCCACGGGATACCCGGCGGCACGCCAGGCGCACCCTTCGCTGAGCGGGCAACGCTCGCACGCCGGCGATCGTACGCCGCACACGGCTGCCCCGAGGTCCATCAGCGCGAGGTTGTGCTCGCGCGCCGCCACGGCAGGCAGGGACGCCTCCCCCACGGCGCGAACGCCGGCCGCGCTCGCTTCCCGGGGCCCCGCCACCCCGAGCAGCGCTCGCGCCAGCACCCGCGCGATGTTCGTATCCGCGACGTAGGCCCGCTGCTCGCCGGCGAAACACGCGACCGCCGCCGCCGTGTATGGCCCTACGCCGGGAAGCGCCCGCAGTCCCGCCTCGTTGGCGGGCATAGTCCCGCCTGCCGCCATCACGGCCACCGCCGCCCGGTGCAGGTACAGCGCGCGCCGGTTGTACCCGAGGCCCGCCCACGCGCGAATGACGTCGGCCGTGTTCGCGCCGCTGAGTGCCGCGGCGGTCGGCCAGCGCCGCAGCCATGCGGTGTAGTACGGCAGCACGCGTGCGACCTGCGTCTGCTGGAGCATCACCTCGGAGACGAGCACCGCGTAGGCGTCACGCGTCAGCCGCCAGGGCAGCGAGTGGCGGCCGTTTGCCGCATACCACTCCTGCAACAGTTGCGCCGGCAGAAGCGGACCGCCGCCCGTGGCGCCGGGCTGCTCCGGCGCCGCCACCCTCGGCCCTGCCCGCTCCACGGCTATCGCCACGACTCGTCCCATCCGCGCGCCGGCAACCCCGCGTTCACGCATGCCCCCGATTGCCACGAAAGATACGCTAAAACCCGCATTGGAAGCGCCCCGGCCGGGTGTAGGATGCATTCGTGGACATGACCGAAGAGCGCCTCGCCGGCCCTCGCGCCCTGACTGTCGGCTTGTTCGGCGGCCTCCTCTCGTGGGCCCTCATCGTGGCCGCCGCGCTTAGCCTGCACCGCCTGAGCTAATCTCCACTCGTGCCGCGGGTGCCCGTCATCGAGCGCCGCTTCTCCCTCGCTGCCGCCGCCTTCGCAACGCCTTCGGCTGGCCCGCCGAGTAGCCGCGGCGGCACCGGGGCTGTCGGTCCCGAACGCGGGTAACGGAGCCCCTACGCCATCTTCGCCTGCAGCCGCCGGTCTAATGCCGCGAGGAACCCCTCCGTCGTCAGGAATGGCGCGTCGCGCGCGATCAGGATGGCGAGGTCCTTGGTCATTTCGCCGCCCTCCACCGTCTCCACGCACACCTGCTCCAGCGTCTCCGCGAAGCGCGTGACTTCGGGCGTGCCGTCCATCTTGCCGCGGTGTACGAGCCCCTGCGTCCACGCGAAGATCGAGGCGATCGGGTTCGTTGACGTCTTCTCCCCGCGCTGATGTTGCCGGTAGTGCCGCGTGACCGTGCCGTGCGCCGCCTCCGCCTCCACCGTCTTGCCGTCCGGCGTCAGCAGCACCGATGTCATCAGCCCCAACGACCCGTACCCCTGCGCGACGATGTCCGACTGGACATCGCCATCGTAGTTCTTGCACGCCCAGACGATGCCGCCTTCGCCCTTGAGCACCTGCGCCACCATGTCGTCGATCAGCCGGTGCTCGTAGATGATGCCCTTCGCCGCATAGTCCCTGGCGAACTCCGCCTCGAACACCTCCGCGAAGATGTCCTTGAAGCGCCCGTCGTACGCCTTGAGGATGGTGTTCTTCGTCGACAAATAGACCGGCCAGCCGCGGTCCAGCCCGTAGCGCAGCGAGGCGCGCGCGAAGTCCCGGATGGAGTCGTCGAAGTTGTACATGCCCATCGCGATGCCGCCGCCTGCGAACGTCGCCACCTCACGTGTCACGGGCGCGCCGCCGCCATCGGGCGTGAATGTGATCGTGACTTTGCCTGGGCCGGGCACGCGAAAATCCGTGGCCTTGTACTGGTCCCCGTGTGCGTGGCGCCCGATCACGATCGGCTTTGTCCAGCCCGGCACCAGCCGCGGGATGTTCGAACACACAATCGGCTCGCGGAAGACCACGCCGCCGAGGATGTTGCGGATGGTCCCGTTCGGCGACTTCCACATCTGCTTCAGGTGGAACTCCTCGACGCGCGCCTCGTCGGGCGTGATCGTCGCGCATTTCACGCCCACGCCGTGCTTCTTGATCGCGTTCGCGGCGTCAACCGTCACCTGGTCCTCCGTGGCATCCCGGTTCTCGATGCTGAGGTCGTAGTAGTCGAGGTCGATGTCCAGGTACGGCAGGATCAGCGTCTCGCGGATGAACTGCCAGATGATCCGCGTCATCTCATCGCCGTCGAGCTCGACAACCGGGTTTTTCACCTTGATTTTCGCCAACGATTCTCTCCTTGAATTAATACGAATTGCACAGTCACGGCGGGCCCGCAGAGAACCTCGAAGAATCCGCGCCCTCCGTTAAATCACCCCTGGTTCAGCAGCGAGCGCAACACAAACTGCAGGATGCCGCCGTGCCGGTAGTAGTCCAGCTCCACCGGCGTGTCGATGCGGCACGTGGTCTCGAACACCGTCGCCGTTCCCGCCGCGTCCGTCGCCGTCACGGTCACCCGTGACTTCGGCTGCAACCCGCTGGCGATGCCCGTGATGGCATACGTTTCCGTCCCCGTGAGCCCGAGCGTCTCGCGGTTTTCGCCGGGCAGGTACTGCAGCGGGAGCACGCCCATGCCCACCAGGTTGCTCCGGTGAATACGCTCGTAACTCTCCGCGATGACGGCCTTCACGCCCAGCAGCATCACACCCTTCGCTGCCCAGTCCCGCGATGACCCCGTGCCGTACTCCTTGCCGGCGAGGATCACCAGCGGCACGCCGGCGGCCTTGTATTTCTCCGAGGCGTCGAAAATCGTCATCTCGGTCCCATCCGGCTGGTAGCGCGTGAGGCTGCCCTCCGTGCCGGGAGCGAGCTGGTTCCGCAGCCGGATGTTCGCGAACGTGCCGCGCATCATCACCTCGTGGTTGCCGCGCCGCGCTCCGTACGAGTTGAAATCCGCGCGGGCGATGTCGCGTTCGTGCAGGTAGCGCCCGGCCGGGCTGTTCGCCGCGATGTTCCCCGCAGGCGAGATGTGGTCCGTCGTCACCGAGTCTCCGACCATCACCAGCACGCGTGCCCCCGAGATGTCGGCGAGCGGGGCCGGCATGCGCGGCATGTCCTCGAAGTAGGGCGGGTTCTTCACGTATGTCGACCACTCGTCCCACGCATAGCGGTCGCCGCCGGGGACCTCCAGGTTCGCCCAGCGGTCGTCGCCCTTGAACACATCGGCGTACTTGCTCCGGAACATCGCCGACCGTACGGACGTCTCGATCGTCCGCGCCACTTCCGCCTGCGATGGCCAGATGTCTTTCAGGAACACCGGCTCGCCGTCGCTCCCGGTGCCCAGCGGCTCCGTCTCCAGGTCGAAGTCCATGCGCCCAGCCAGCGCATATGTCACGACCAACGGCGGCGAGGCGAGGTAGTTCGCGCGCACTTCGGGGTGCACGCGCCCTTCGAAGTTGCGGTTGCCCGAAAGTACCGCCGCCGCGACCAGGTCGCCTTCGTGGATGCCGTCCGCGACAGGCTGGTCCAGCGGCCCCGAGTTCCCGATGCACGTCGTGCAACCATACCCGACCAGGTTGAACCCGAGCTCGTCGAGGTAGCGGTCGAGCCCCGCGTCACGCAGGTACTCGGTCACCACCTGCGAACCCGGCGCGAGGCTCGTCTTCACCCACGGCTTCGATTTCAGCCCCTTCTCGACGGCGTGCTTCGCCACCAGACCGGCGCCAATCATCACTTCCGGGTTCGACGTGTTCGTGCAACTGGTAATCGCCGCGATCACGACGGACCCTTGCTGGAGGTCGAACTCCTCGCCGCCGTTCTTCACGTGCGCTGTCACACCGATGCGCTCCGGGCCGACCTCGGCCAGCAAGTTCTTCTCCCAGTCGGCCTTCATGTCCTTCACGGTCACGCGGTCCTGCGGGCGCTTCGGCCCCGCCATCGATGGCACGACCTCCCCGAGGTCCAGGTGCAGCGTTTCCGAGAACATCGGCTCGGGCGTCGCGTCCGTGCGGAAGAGCCCCTGCGCTTTCGTGTACGCCTCCACCAGGTCCACAAGCTGCTCGTCGCGCCCGGAAAAGCGCAGGTAGCGCAGCGTCTCGTCGTCGACCGGGAAGAACCCCATCGTCGCGCCGTATTCCGGCGCCATGTTGGCGATGGTCGCGCGCGCCGCCAGTGGCAACCCCGTCAGACCCGTGCCGTAGAACTCGACGAACTTCCCCACCACGCCCCGCGACCGCAGCATCTGCGTGACCGTGAGAACGAGGTCGGTGCCGGTCGCGCCCTCGGGCAGCTTGCCCGTGAGCCTGAAGCCGACGACCTCGGGGATGAGCATCGCGACCGGCTGTCCAAGCATCGCCGCCTCCGCCTCGATGCCGCCGACGCCCCAGCCGAGCACCCCGAGCCCGTTGATCATCGTTGTGTGCGAATCCGTGCCCACGACGGTGTCGGGGTAGGCGAACTCCGGGTCCTCGCCCTTCCGGAACACCACCGAGGCCAGGTATTCGAGGTTCACCTGGTGGCAGATGCCCGTCCCCGGGGGCACGGCGCGGAAATTGCTGAACGCCTGCTGCCCCCAGCGCAGGAACGTGTACCGCTCCTTGTTCCGCTCGAACTCGATGGCCACGTTGTCATCGAATGCCGCCGCGGTGCCGTACTCGTCCACCTGCACGGAGTGGTCGATCACGAGGTCGACTGCCTGCAGCGGGTTGATCTTCTCGGGGTTGCCGCCCATCGCGCTGATGGCGTCGCGCATCGAGGCGAGGTCGACTACGACAGGCACGCCCGTGAAGTCCTGGAGCAGCACGCGCGCCGGCGTGAAGCTGATCTCGCGGTCGATGCCTGAATTCGGCGTCCAGTCGGCGAGCGCTTCGATGTCGCTCTTCACCACGCCCCGCCCATTTTCGTGACGGAGCAGGTTTTCGAGCAGGATCTTGAGCGAAAAAGGCAGGCGCGCCACGCCAGGGTGGCCGGCGCCGGCCACGGCGTCGAGCTTGTAGTACCGGTAGGTCTGTTGGCCGCAGACGAGATTCGCGGCGCTTCCGAAGCTGTCAGGGTGCATCACGTCGTTCCTTGTGCGGGCTGGGCGGCGCGCAGGCTGCGGCCACGGTCGGTGCCTTCGGGGCCTTGCTCAGGACCGGTGATGCGCGAGGGGCGGACTGGTTCCCATATCCCAAGCCTCCTTCCACACGTACGTGGCGGACCTTGGGCCCTCTCCGCGGCCGGGGAGGCCGCGGGCCGCCGTCTCTGCCATGCTTCCCGCGACTTCCCGTTGTGGGGGACCGTTGGGCCCGGGGCAGGCGTTGGGTGGGACGGACGCTCGCAGTATAGCAGTTGCCGTCACGGGAGGATCTTCCGCTTCACGCTGTGCGCCGCCGCAATGTCGCCGCCCCGAGCGCCAGCGAGGCCACCGTCCCCAGCGCCAGCAGGCCGATGTCGAGCCCGAGCCGTGTCTCCAGGCCGTCCCCGGCCGCCACGCGCGCCAGCGCGTCGTAGGCGTACGTCATCGGCAGCACGTCCGAAAGCAGTTCCAGCCCGCGCAGCATCGCCGACCGCGGCGTTAGCAATCCGGAGAGCAGGAACTGCGGCAGCAGGAACGCCGGCATGAACTGCACCGCCTGGAACTCCGTCGCTGCGAACGCGCTCACGAACAGCCCCATCGCCATCCCCAGCAAGGCGTTCAGCGTCGCCAGCGGCACCAGCGCCACGATCGGCCCTTCGATGTTGAGGTCCAGCAGCGCGAACGCCACCATGGACACGATTACCGTCTGCACGACCGCAACCGCGCCAAACGCGAGCGCGTAGCCCAGCAGCAGGTCCACCTTCGCCAGCGGCATCGAAAGCAGCCGCTCGAGCGTCCCGCTCGTGCGCTCCCGCAGCATCGCGACGGATGTCACGAGGAACATCGATGTCAGGGGGAATATCCCGAGCAGTGGCGGTCCGACGCGCTGGAACACACCGTCCTGGTTCCAGAACACCGTCTTCATCAGCAGCATCAAAACCACAGGCACCACCAGCAGCAGCGCGAGCGTGCGCGGGTCGTGCCGCAACTGCGTTAGCACCCGCCGTCCGGTCGCGGCCGCGATCGCCACGTTCATGTCGCCCGCACCTCGTCCCGCTCGCTGGAGCCGACGAGCGCCAGGAATGCCCCCTCCATGTCCTTCGCGCCTGTAGCGGCGAGGATCTGCGCGGGCGTGTCGTCCGCGATGAGTGCGCCGTCGCGCATGAGCATGAGCCGGTCGCAGCGCCGGGCTTCATCCATCACGTGGCTCGAAACCACGAGCGTGGCGCCCGCGTGCGCGAGCTCCCGGAACGTCCCCCAGAGCGACTCCCGTAGCACCGGGTCCAGCCCGACAGTCGGCTCGTCGAGGATGAGCAGTTCGGGGTCGTTCAGGAGCGCCGTCGCCAGCGAGACCCGCGCCAGCTCGCCGCCCGACAGTTCCCGCACCAGCCGCTTTTCGAATCCCGCGAGGCCGACCACGCCCACCGTCCGTCCCACGGCCTCCTGCGCGGCCCCCAGAACGCGGGCGAAATATCGCAGGTTCTCCGCAACTGTGAGGTCGCCATACACGGCCGGCGCCTGCGTCACGTACCCGACTCGCGCCCGCAGGCCCCGCGACCCGGCCGGCGCGCCGAGCACCCGGACCTCCCCACTGGCGATCCGCTGCACCCCGACGATCGCGCGCATCAGCGTCGTTTTCCCGCACCCGCTCGGCCCCAGCAGCCCGGTGATCACGCCGCCCGGGACACTGACCGAGACGCCGTGCAACACCTCATGCCCGCCGCGCACAACGCGCAGGTCGCGCACCTCGATCGTGGCTTCGTCCATTTCGCGACCGTCCTCGGGGGCGGGGATCCGCTTCACCGAGCATAGCCCGGCGGGGACAGCCGCGGCACTTTCCCATCCGCTGCCGTAGACTCCGGCGCACAACACCTGGGAGGAACACGATGACATTCGAAGGACGCGTGGCCATCGTCACCGGCGGCGCGCGCGGGATCGGCGAAGGCATCGCCAGCGCGCTCGCCGCCGGCGGCGCGAAGATCGCGATATTCGACCTCGATGGCGAAGCCGCCGAGGCCACCGCTGCCGCGCTCGGCGTCGAAGCCATCGGCCTCGCCGTCGATTGCATCGAGGAGACGGATGTTGCTGCGGCGACCGAGAAAGTTGTCGCCCGCTTCGGCGCCATCGATATCCTCGCGAACAACGCCGGCGCCGGCCGCGGCCCAATCGACCTGTCCCAATTCCAGGGCCAGGAAGGCCTCCTGCGCGGGGGCGCCCTCAGCGACAACCAGGCCCAATGGGACCTCACGCTCGCGCAAAACCTCCGCACCACGTTCCTCGCATCGAAGGCCGCCGTGCCGCACATCGCCGCGCGCGGCGGCGGCTCGATCGTCAACATCGCCTCGATCGCGGGCCAGGTCGCGTCGCCCACGCTCGCCGCCTATGCCGCCGCGAAAGCCGGCGTCATCTCCCTCACGCGCAGTATGGCGCTCGAGCTCGGCCCGAAGGGCATCCGCGTCAACGCCATCTGCCCCGGCTTCCTCTGGACGCGTGCGTGGGAGGGCCTCGCTACCTCGATCCAGATGTCGAACCCCGCGATGAAAGACCTCACGCCGCGCGAGGTCTTCCTCAACGTCGTCAAGCAGGGCGTCCCGCTCGGCCGCGAACAGACCCCGGCCGATATCGGCAACCTCGCCGCCTTCCTCTCCAGCGACCTCGGGATGAACATCACGGGCCAGGCCATCGCCGTCGATGGCGGCATCACCCTGCGGTAGCCGGGTAAGCTACTAGCTGCTGGCTATTAGTCTTCCTGCACACCTGAATCACATCCAGTTCTCAATGACTAGCTGTCACCGGATGCGTCCCGATCTGGCGATTGCGGGCACCCTGGTCAACAGATTAGCTACGAGCTACTTCGCCACATCCTTGCGCTGAAACTGCACTGCGCCCGCCAGCCCCAGCGCCGCCGCGATTCCCCCCAGCGCCGCCAGCCGCCACGGTTCGAGCCCGTCGATCAGCGGCTGCCCGAATAGCCCGAACGGCGTCACATTCCGAGCCCACCCAGGCAGATCCAGCAGTGGCACCAGCACCTCGCTGAAATAGAAGACAGCCACGCCGCCCGCGGCAATGGCCGCCGTCGCCACCGGCTTCCACGCCGCGACGGCGAACCCGAATGCAAGCAAGCAGACCGCGAGCACGAATAACGCCGTCATCGCCGCCGCAAGCGCGACCATCGGCACATCGACCCCGCTGGCCTCCACGGTCACGGCGGTAGCGGCGAACACCACGGCGATCGTGACCGCCTGCGCCGTTGCCGCCGCCGCGAGCCGCTGCGCGAACAGCGACCAGCGCCTCACCGGCGTCGACAGTTCCAGCTCGAGCCGCTGGTTCACCTCGTCACCGGCGAAGGACGCAGCGAAGGTGACCCCGAACAGTGCCGCCAACGGCGGCAGGTACGAGAACAACATCACCGAAAGGATGCCGCGTTCGCTGAGCAGCCCGGCGCGCTCGAGCTGCCGGACCATCGCGCTGTTCTGCTGCTCCAGCAGCGCCTCGCGGATGTTCGGCGTGAGCGCTGTTAGCAGCACCGTGAGCGCGCCAATCCCGATGGTCCATGCGACCGTGCTCCCGAAGCCGTCCCGAAATGCCCGGCCGAACGTGTTGCGGAAGAACGCGCCCCCGGCCCGGCCTGCGCGTCCCGGCCCGGCTGCTTCCGCCGGCCTTCCCGATGGGATGGCGCCGCCGCCCGGCCGGTAGATATCGAACAGGTCCCGGCGCTGGCTCAACACCAACGCCGCCGCCCCGATCACGAGCCCCAACCCCAGCAAGCCCGCGAACGCCGGCCAGTCAAAGTTCCCGTTCGCAAGCGGCGAACTGCGCGTGTGGAGGTAGAGCGGCGAGATGTACCGCAGGTCCCGCAGCGATTTCACGGCCAGGGGCAAGGTGTTCGCCATCTGGAAAGTCGCCATCAGGCCGGCCGCGGCGAATGCCGCCGACCGCCGCCGCGGGAACAGCTGTGCGAACAGCAGCCCTATGGCGCCGAAGAGCAGCGCCGCCGCCGCCAGGTTTGCCGCCGTCCCCGCCGCCCGCAGAATGCTCAAAGGCCCATCCCCCGTGAACACACCCGAGACCACGGTCAGCGAGCCGATGAGCGTGACCGCCATCGCGAGCGCCGTGGCGAGCGCCGCTGCCTGTTGCAGCATGATGCGCGAACGCGGCCGTGGCGTCGCCGCGACAATCTCTATTGCCTTCGATTCCTCTGCGCCGCGCGTCATGCCGGTCCCCGCGAGGATGAGGTAGAGCCCCAACAGCACCGGCGCCAGGCCCAGCGCGCGCCATTCGACAAAGCCGCCCAGCTCGTCGACGTTCCGCGGCGGCCCGTAGAAGACTTGCACCACGGACAACCCGCCCTGCAGCTGCGCCGCCAGCGCCGCCCGCGATTGTGCATCCGGGTAGGCGATGCTCCAGCCCACGGCGGTGGTCACCACCAGCGCACCCAGCCCCAGGCCCCAGCCGAGGATGCCCCAGCGCAGGTCCCGGAGGGTCTTGGTGTAGACCGAGCGAAACATCTCAGTTGCCCTCGTGGCTTTCGTACAACCCGACGAACACCTCGGCGAGGCTCGGCTCGCGGCTCTCGAGCTCCACGGGCTCGAATCGCGCCAGCAGTGCCAGCGCCTCGCGCATATCGCCCTGCACCAGGAAGCGCACACTCGTTCCGTTCGCCTCCACCTGTGAGACGCGGGACAGTGCGCCAAAGGCGGCGCCATCCACGGGCAGCGCGCACTCGGCCTCGATCCGGTGGCCCTTCGCGCCGACCACATCGTGCACCGGCCCCACCCGCACCAGGCGCCCATCGCGGATGAACGCCACGCGGTCGCAGGTCGCCTCCACCTCGGCCAGCATGTGCGACGAAAAGAACACCGTCGCGCCGGCCGCCCGCGCCTCGCGGACGAGATCGAGCACCGTCTCCTGGTTCAGCGGGTCCAGCCCGCTGGTCGGCTCATCGAGGATGAGCAGCGGCGGCCGGTGCATGAACGCCTGCACCAGGCCCACCTTCTGCTTGTTTCCCCGCGAGTACTGCCCGAACGGCCGGTCGAGGTCGAGCTCCAGCCGCCGCACGATGCCCTCGGTGTAGCCCCTATCAATGCCCCCGCGCAGGTTCCCAAGGTAGGTCAGTAGCTGTCGGCCGGAAAGCCTCGCGTCCAGCGCGAACTCCCCCGGCAGGTAGCCCGTCAGGCGGTGCACCTCGGTCGCTTCCTTGCGGCAATCGTGACCGAACACCTCCGCCCGCCCCGAAAGCGGCCGGATGAGGTCCAGCAGCAGACGGATGGTCGTCGTCTTGCCCGCCCCGTTCGGCCCCAGGAACCCGAAGATCTCGCCCTGGCACACCTCCAGGTCAAGGTCGAAGACGCCGCGCTGTTCGCCATAGGACTTCGTCAGCTGCTCGGTGCGCACCGCCTCGCCGGCCATCCGCGCCTCCATCGTTGACTCGCGATTTCGATAGTCGCTAGTATTTGCGAGTCACCCTCAGTTTGCAAACATCCGCCAGGTTCAGACCTTTATCCACTGCCAGGGGCTCCGGCCATGGACGAGCTCTCGCTCCGCGAACGCAAGAAGCGGAAGACCCGCGCCGCCATCCAGGCGGCGGGCCTCCGGCTGTTTGCCGAACAGGGGTACGTCGCCACAACCTGCGATCAGATCGCCGCCGCCGCCGAAGTCTCGCCGGCGACCTTCTACCGCTACTTTCCCACGAAAGAGGACATCGTCCTCAGCGACGACTACGACCGCCTCGTTTTCGAACTCTTCGCCGAGCGGCGGCCCGGCGAGACGCTCATCGGCACGGTGCGGTGCGCGCTCGCCGGCGGGTTCGCCGCAGCCTACGAACACGACGCCTCAGTCATCGATGAGCGCCTCCGGCTCGCGCTGACCGAGCCCGCCTTACGGGCGCGAATCCAGGACGAGCGCCGCGTCGCCGAGACTATGCTCGCCGAGCAGCTCGCGCCCCGCATGGGCGCTACCCCCGCCGCATACCGCGTCCGCGTCGTCGCCTCCGCTATCGTCGCCGCCCTGTACGTCGCGATGGAGGAGTGGGCGACCGGCGCCGGCAGCCGCGACCTCATGCTGCTCTCGGACGAGGCCCTCGCGGCGCTCGAAACCGCCATTGTCTGCGACCCCGAGGCTTAGCCGCCTGCCACGATCGTGCGAAAGGCCACGTTCGAAAGCGCCCCCGGCCGCCGCTCGACAATCCGCTCGATCGCCTTCGGCCCCGCCATCCCCAGCTCGCGCAGCAACAACCCCGCGACGAGGCCGCTACGGTTCATCCCGTGTGTGCAGAGGATATAGACGTTCTCGGGCGCCGCTGAACTGCCATTGCGGCGAGCGAGGGCGGCGCCGAGTGTGCGGGCGTGGCGTTCGATCGTGGCGAGGTTCGGTGGCGGCGCGTCGAGGTCGGTGAACACGCACGCGATCCACTGGCCCCCGGCCTCCCGGTACGCGGCGGGCACATCCCCGGCGCAATCGACGATGACCCCGCTCGCGGCGTGCGCCACCTCAACCGGCTGCCCAACGTGGGAATGCGCGCCGCCCATCCAGATCCCGGCGCCCAACCCCGCGATCTCGCCCGCCGCCACCAGCAGCGACGCATGCGGCATGTCCCGCCGGAGGACGGACCCCGGTTCGGCAGCGTTGCTCAGCACACGGAAAGCGTACCCGCGCGCCCCGGTAGCCGCGCATCCCCGGTAGCGCTACGGCAGGCAACCATGTCGCCTCCGCGGCGTTATCCGACGCCCGCGGACATCCGCGTCCTTGTAATGGGCGATTCCGCGGACTATCGAGCGAGCATGACGATGGTCGTCTAACAAAACGGCCCGGCTGCGCGGAAGCGCCATCCCGTCCGAGTTTGCGTCATGGACCGGCTAACCGCTGCGGAACGCCCCGGCCAATGGCCAACGGCTAATGGCCAATGGCTACTCCGTCACCAGCAACCGCCGCGTAATGGTCAGCAACTCCGCCAGCGTCGCCGGGTCTTCATCGCGCCCGCGCCACATCCCCATGCCCAGCATCGCCATTGTGCATGCACCGATGAGCGTCCGCGCCGTCGTCTCGACCGGCACCGCGCGCAGCTCGCCGCGTTCGATCCCGGCCTGGATCATCGCAGCGAAGGCGTTCAGCAGCCATGCGTCGGGCTCGTGCTCCAGGCGAAGCTCGTGCGACGCCGTCTGGAAGGCCGCAAGCTCGATTGAGCGGTGGTCGCGGATGTAGTGCGCCACCGCCTCCAGCGCCAGGCAGATGCGGTCGATGGAGGGCGTTTCCGGCGTCACGGCAGCCCGGTACCGCTGCACGGCTTCGTCCGAATGCCGCCGCAGCACCTCGCGCAGCACCTCGTCCTTCGATGCGAAATAGCCGTAGACCGTGCCGACACCCGTATCCGCCGCTTCCGCGATCTGTTGGATCGAGGTCTCCTCGAACCCGCGCGTGTGGAACAGGCCGCTCGCCGCCGCCAGGATCGCTTCGCGCGTCCGCGCCTTGCGGCGCGCCAGCCGGCCCGGCGCCTCGCCAAGCGCATCCTTCGTGATGTTCCGAATGCCGTTCTGTTTCGAACCGAGCCGCGAGTCGTTCACTTTCGTGAGCGTATCACACGTGCGTCCAACCGGCCCGCCGAGACAACTGTCGCATCCCGGGACGCGGCCATTCGGTCAATGCCCAATGCCCAGCGCCCTGCGGACGTTCACCGGAGCGGAGGCCGTCTTCGTCAACGCTACTAATGCGCGTGCGCTTCCTCTTGCAGGCGCTTGTTTTCCGCTACCACCTTCTGCGCGATGTTGCCCGGCACTTCCCCGTAATGGTCGAACTCCAGCTCGAACGCGCCCCGGCCCTGGGTGATGGAGCGCAGGTCCGACGCATAGCGCTGCACCTCCGCCAGCGGCACCTCGGCTTCGATAATCGACATCCCGCCATCCGGGTTGATGCCGTGGATCTTCGCCCGCTTGGTGTTGAGGTCGCTCACAACGTCGCCCGCGTAGTCCTCCGGCGCAAACACTCTGATGGTCATCACCGGCTCCAGCAGCGTCGCGTTCGCGCCCTGGACGGCGTCCTTCAGCGCCTGCGAGGCGGCCAGCTTGAACGCCATTTCGCTCGAGTCCACCGGGTGGTGCTTCCCATCGAGCAGCACCACCTCGCAGTCCGTCAGCTCGTAACCCGCGAACACACCCAGCGCCGCCGCTTCATGCACGCCTTTCTCCACCGCGGGGATGAACTCCTTCGGCACCGCCCCACCCACGACCTTCTCGTGGAACTGCAGCCCCGACCCGCGCGGCAACGGGTTCAGCTCGATCGCGACCCGCGCGTACTGGCCGTGGCCGCCCGTCTGCTTCTTGTGTGTGAAATCGCCCGCGGCCTTCTTCCCGATAGTCTCCCGGTACGGCACCCGCGGCAGCGCCAGTTCGACCTCGACGCCGAACTTCCGCTTCAGCCGCTCGATGGTGACATCCAGGTGCGCGTCCCCGAGCCCCGCGAGGATCGTCTCGCCCGTCGCCGGGTCGCGCGTCAGCCGCAGGCCGGGGTCCTCTTCGACGAGCCGCTGCAGGCTCGGCCCGAGCTTGTCCACCCCCGCCTTCGATGTCGGGCGCACGGCCATGCTATACACCGGATTGGGGAACACGATTGGCGGCAGCGTGAACTGCTTCTCCCGGCTGCAGAGCGTGTCCCCCGTGGCCGTGTGCGCCAGCTTCGCCACCACGCCGATATCGCCCGCCGGAAGCTCCGGCACCGCCAGCTGCTCCTTGCCCCGCGCCACGTAGAGTGTGCCCAGCCGCTCATCGGCCTCCTTGTTCGCGTTCCACACGTGGCTATCCGACCGCAGCGCGCCGCTGATCACCCGCAAGTACGTGAGCCGCCCGACGTACGGGTCGGCCGAGGTCTTGAACACCTGCACCGCGAGCGGGCCCGCCGCATTCGCCACCAGCTCGGCCTCGCCCGCGCGGATGGCGTCGCGGTCGGCGGGCGATGGGCCGCTGAAGGCGATGTTGTGCAGCACCTGGCGCACGCCGATGTGCTTCTGCGCCGAAGCGCACACCACCGGGATGATCAGCCCGTGGTCGAGCCCGCCGTGGAGCACCTTGCGCAGCTCGTCTTCGCTGAGCTCCTCATCGGCGAAGTACTTCGTCATCAGCTCTTCGTCGGTCTCGACGATCGCTTCGATCAGCTTCGCCCGCAGGTCGTCGGCCTCGGCCTGGAGCTCGGCCGGGATGGGCGCTTCGTCGCCCTCTTCGCCGATGTACGCCTTCATATGGAGGAGGTCCACGACCCCCCGGTAGCTTTCGTGTGCGCCGATGGGCACCTGCAGGGGCGCGACTTTCGGGCCCCAGCGGCGCCGCATCGCTTCGAGTACGCCCTCGAAGTTCGCGTTTTCGCGGTCCATACGGTTGACCACAACCATCCGCGGGAGCTCGAGCCGCTCTGCGATCTGCCACACCCGGTCGGTACCGACCTCTGGCCCGGAGACCGCATCAACGACGACCAGCGCCATGTCCGCTGCCTGCGCGCCACAGATCACTTCGGAAACGAAGTCGGCGTAGCCCGGCGTATCGATGAAGTTGAGCTTGCGGCCTTCCCACTCGACGGGCAGGAGCGCGAGGCTGAGCGAGAACTTGCGCTTGTGCTCGTCTTCGTCGTAGTCGCTCACGGTATTCTGGTCGGCGATGGAACCCGTCCGGCTGATGCCGCCACTGACGTAGAGCGCGGCCTCGCCGAACATGGTCTTGCCGACGCTGCCGTGGCCCATGACCACGACATTTCTGATGTCTTCCGTCTTGTAGACATTCATAGACGCGACCCTCCATCTCGATGAAGCTGGAAGGCCGATTCTACGCGCCCGCCGGAACCCCCCGAAAGGGGGCGGATTTACCCCGGCGGCGCCCCAGGTTCGGGCGCAGGCTACGAGCGCAGCGTTCGCTCGAACCAGATGCCGCCGTCCGGGCCCTGGCCCGGGAGGGGGCTGAGGCCCATGCGCGACCAAAAGTAGACGGCGAGGCCGAGGTCCGGGGGCGCCCACGCGCGGAGCGTGTGCCAGCGGCAGGCCTCGGCGGCCTCGCGGAGGAGCAGGATGGCTTCCGAGCCGAGTCCGTAGCCGCGAAGGGCAGGTTCGACGCACAGCTCGCGGACGAACAGCGCCGTGCCCTCTGCCGCCAGGACGAGGCGGCCGGCGGGTTCGCCGTCGCGGAGGCGGACGAGCGGGTGCGCACCGCCGGCGCCCGCCGTCCCGACGCGGACGCGCTCGCCTTTAAGCGGGAACGCGATGGCGCGAGGAGGGCGCGCCCGCGTGCTCACGCCTCGCCGAGCCATTCGCGGGTGCGTTCGGCCACCACCTCGGCGGTGGCGCGGATGCGGGTGCAGGGCGGGAGCGCGGAGACGAACTGCTTGCCGTAGCTCTTTTCGAAAACGCGCCTATCGAGGACGGCCACGACGCCCCGGTCCTCACGGTCCCGGATGAGGCGGCCGAATCCCTGGCGGAACTTGAGGATCGCCGCTGGCAGCGAATACTGGCCGAAGGGGCTGTCGTACTGCTCCGAGCGGGCGCGATGGACGGGGTCGCTCGGGACCGGGAACGGCAGCTTCACGATGATCAGCATCGAGAGCGCGTCCCCACGAATGTCGACGCCTTCCCAGAAGCTCTGGGTGCCGAGGACGAGCGTTCGCGGCGTGTTCGCGAGGTTCTCGGTAAGCTGGCGCGGCTCGCCATCGACGCCCTGCGCGAGGACGTTGATACCCTCAGCCTCCAGCGGCGCACGCACCCGCGAGGCCACGTAACGCAGGGCCGCGTGCGACGTGAAGAGCGCGAGCGCGCGGCCTTCGGACGCCTTCACGAGCTGGACGATCGCCTCGGCGGAGGCGTCGTTGAAGCCGGGAGCGTTCGGCTCCGGGACATCGGTGAGGGCGGCGAGCAGCGTCGAGGCCTCGTAATCGTACGGGGAGCCGAGCTGAAGCGTGCGCGGCGATTCCAGGCCCATGCGCCGGGCGGCGTAGTCCATGCTGCCGGCGGCGCTCAGTGTGGCGCTGGTGGCGATCACCGTCCGGCGCTTCGCGAACAATTCCTCCCACAGCCGCGGCCCGACGTCCAGCGGCGCCGAGTTCACCGACGCGGTGCCCTCGCGCTCGCGCCCGAGCCAGGTGATGGTCGAGTCGTCGGTGGTGCTCATCAGCTGTTCCAGCAGCGCGCGGAGGTCGTCGACCTTGCGCGAGGCGCTCTCGATCTCCCCGGCGATGGCGTCGGGCTCCTCGACGAGCTTGTGATCGGTAACGGCCTTCATCGCCAAACCGGCGCGGCCGATGACATCGCGGAGGGCCTTGTCGAGCTCGGTCCAGGCGAGCTCGACGGCGGTCCAGCCGGGTTGGGCGCGCAGCGAGCGGTCGAGGAGGACGCGGTCGTCGTCGCCGCCGCGCGGGAGGTGCGCGGCGAGGGCTTCGAAACAGGCGGGCAGCATGGAGACGGCGCGTGCCACCGACTGTTCCAGCGGGACGCCCGCGAGCGTGGCGGCGCCTTCGGGAAACGCCTTGAGCAGCGTGACCACGCCCCCTTCGCGTTGGTCGCGGCCGCCGCGGCGGTGCAGGCCTTCGAGTGCATCGGCGAGGACGCGGCGGCTGACGCTGCCGCCGAACTGCTTCGTCGCCTGGTCCTCCAGGTTGTGGGCCTCGTCGATGACGAGGTGGTCGAAGGCTGGGAGGGCGTTCCCGCCGGAGGCCACGTCGGCGAGGAGCAAGGCGTGGTTCACCACGAGGATGTGCGCCGACTCGGCGGACTTGCGGGCGCGCTGGAGGAAACACTTGCCTTCGCGGACGTAGCTCGTCTGGCGCGAGAGACAATCGGTGTCCTGGGCGGAGAAGCGCTGCCAGGTGACGTAATCGTTGTGGTCAAAGTTGAGCTCGCCACGATCGCCGGTAAGCGTCTTCGGGAGCCAGAGGAGCATGGAGGCGGCGAGCCGGGCGAAATCGGGGTCGGCCATGCCGGCGCCATAGCTCGCGACCCAGCGGCGCAGGCAGAGGTAGTTCGCGCGGCCCTTGAGGAGCGAGGCGCGGAGCTCGCTTTCATCTTTGATGGCGCCGCTGGCGACGAGCGTGCGGCGCAGCGCGGGGATGTCCTTGCGGAGCAGCTGCTCCTGGAGCGCGATGGTGTTGGTCGAGATGACGACACGCTCGCCGTTACGGATTGCGTGGAGCGCGGCGGGGACGAGGTAGGCGAGCGACTTGCCCACGCCGGTGCCGGCTTCGATGAGCCAGTGGCCGCCCTCGGTCATCGCGCGGCGCACGGCCTCGGCCATTTCGCGCTGCTCCGGGCGCTCTTCGAAGCGCTCGATGGCGCCGCCGGCGGCAGCGTTGAAGGCGCGCGTGACTTCGCCGGCGAGCACCGGCTGGCGCGGTTCGCGCTTCGTGAGCGTCGCGTATTCGGGCGGCGGGGTGACGGTGGGGAGGCTGCGTTCGGTGGCGGGGAGCGATTCCCACTCCTCGCCGGCGATGATCTCGGCCAGCGGGAGGTCCTGCAGGGCGATGAGCCGCGCGAGCTGCGCGCGTTGGTCGCGGGGGATCTCGCGGGCGCGGCGAAGCAGCGCGACGAAGATATCGGCGGCGGTACGGGCATCGGGCAGGGCGCGGTGGTGTTCGCCCGCCTCCACACCGAGCGCGGCGGCGAGGTCCATGAGCCCCCGCGGCTGGCGGTCCGGCATGAGCAGGCGTGACAGCTCGGTGGTATCGACGGCGGGCGCCCCCATATCGATGCCCGCGCGGCGCAGGTGGCCGACATCGAACCGGACGTTCTGGCCGACAATGACATCGCCGGCGACGAAGGCGCGCAGCTGCGGCGCCACCTCCGCCAGCTTTGGCGCACACGCGACGGCGGCGTTCGAAATGCCGGTGAGCTGCTCGACGAAGCGGGGGATCTCGCGCTCGGGGTTCACGAGCTGGTCGAAGGTCGCGAGGATGGTCCCCGCTTCATCGAAGCGCACGGCGCCAACCTCGGTGATGCGGTCGTCGAGTTCGAGGCCCGTGGTCTCGAGGTCGAGGGCGACGAAGGTACGAGTCACAGTGCGAACATACGTGCGAAGCCTCGCTGGCGTCCAGCCCCAAGGGGCGGTTGGCACATCCATGTTCGCGCGCGGGGGCGACGGCTGGTGACGCGGGGTGATCGGACGCGAGGCGGGGCGCCTATCCGGCGACAGCCACCGAGTTCAAGAGTTGTCCTTCACAATCTGGTCGGTTAACGCGGTGAAACATCGATAAGCATTGGACCGGCATCGATGCGGATGTATGAGTCACCAACCACGACGAAGGCGGTGAGGATTGGTTGGAGCGTTGCTCCCGCGCCTGCATGGCGAACGACCGCAATGCCAGCGGCGGTGTCCACGGCCGAAACGGCGTCTTCACTGCTTCCAGACGGACCGCTGATTTCGGCCAGTCCACCTGACTGAATCGCAAAGATCTCGACCAACTCATCCTCGGCCGGGACCAGCGGTTCGCCTACACGACGAACCCGGCCTCGAACTCGATTTCGCGCTACAGCGTGGACCGCGACGGGACGATCGCGCTGGTGAGCAGCGTGGCCGCAACGACATCGGCGGGACCCCAGGACATGGCGCTCAGTGGCGACGGCCGCTTCCTCCTCGCGGTGAGCCGCGCGAGCGGGGCGATCGACGCCTTCCGGGTGGGTTACGACGGTTCGCTCACGGCCATCGGGACGACGACGGGGCTGCACGCGGGCTCGGTCTTCGGGCTCGCCGGCAATTAGCCGGAACACCGCGGCGTGGGCACCTTAGCGGCGCCCGCGCCAACGCGGCAGAAACACCAGGGACAACTGTGATTGCGTTCACGCAGGCCAACGCTCCATCCAATCCGAACCGATAGAGCGCTGCGTACGCCTTTGCAGTCTAGCTTCGGAGGGTCGCTCCTGCCGGGCCGCCGTTTCGAGGGTCTGGCCACCGGCGCCGGCGGGCCAGCAACGATGAAGCTCTGTTAGGCGGCGCCTAATCACCGTTTGACGTGGAGGCTATTGTCTAACCCGCACGCACCTCGAATCACATTCCTATTTAAGAAGGAGATCGAAATGTCCAGTGCAACAATGGAACGCCCGAGCGTGCTGACCGACGAGCTGATTGAAGCCTGCGGCAGCCGCGCCGCCACCTACGACCGCGAGAACCGCTTCTTCCGGGAGGACTGGGATGCGCTCAAGGTGGCGGGATTCATGAAGCTCAACTTGCCGACCGCCTACGGCGGCCTCGGCGCAAACCTGAGCCAGACCTCGCGCGAATTGCAGCGCCTGGCGGAGCGCGCACCGGCGACCGCCCTCGCGGTCAACATGCACCTGTACTGGGTCGGCATCGCGGCCGAAATGCAGCGGCTGGGCGACCCCTCGCTCGAGTGGGTGCTGCAGGCCGCCGCCAACGGCGACATCTTCGCCGCCGGCCACGCGGAGACAGGCAACGACCTGCCCGCGTTCCTTTCCACTGCGAAGGCGGAGCGGGTCGATGGCGGCTATCGCGTCACCGGCCACAAGATGTTCGGCAGCCTGACGCCGGTTTGGACGCAGTTCGGCATCCATGCGATGGACGCCAACGACCCGGCCGGCCCGATGATCATCCACGCGATGGTGAAGCGGGATACCCCCGGCTACACGATCAAGGACACGTGGGACACGCTGGGGATGCGTGCTACGAAGAGCGACGACACGATCCTTGACAACGTCTTCATCCCCGATAGCCAGGTCATGCGGAAGATCCCGGCGGGCCAGGCGGACCTGTTCATCCTCTGCCTTTTCGCGGTCGCGCTCGGGGGCATCACCTCGGTGTACCTGGGCCTGGCGAGGAGGGCGATCGCGCTTTCGGTCGAGACGGCGCGGAGGCGCACATCGCTGGCGCTGACGCGTTCGATGGCGTACAACCCGGAGGTTCAGCACAACGTCGCGATGATGGCCACGCGCTACGAGGCGATGGAGGCGCAGCTCGACCGGATGCTTTCCGACTGGGACAACAACGTCGACCACGGTGGGCGCTGGCCGCTGAAGATCGTCTCAGCCAAGTACAACGTCGTCGAAGGCGCCAAGGACATCGTCGACCGGGCGATGTCGATCTCCGGCGGGACGGGCATGTTCAAGACGAGCGAACTGGAGCGGCTCTACCGGGACGTCCGCTGCGGCGGGTTCCACCCGGCGAACACGCTGCTGGCGCCCGAGATTATCGGGAAGATCGCGCTGGGCATCGACCTCGGGGAGCAGCCTCGCTGGGGCTGATGGCATTGGCTGTTGGCCATCGGCCGGAAAGCGGGCGGCGCAGCCGAGGACAGGTCCAGTACGAAGGGACGGCCGTTATGGCCGTCCCTTCGTTGGTGCCAGACCCACGGCGATTGCAGGCGATTGCAGGCGATTGTTGGTGTTTGGCCGCTTGCTTACGCGCGCGGTTCTGTTTGTGCGCGGTTCCGTGGCGGGTCTGGTTTGCGCGCCCGGCTGGGCGAAAGGAACCGGCCAGAGGGGCCGGATGGCGGTTGCGGAACCCTGGGGATCAGTCCAGCGTTCATTAGGTATGGGATTCGCCCGTTCCGTCATCATCCTGGGCGCGCTGCTCGGCGCGCTGGCGTTCGCCAGCTGTGGACGCGGTTCTTCGAAGCCGACGCCGACGGCCACCAGTGCGGCGTCGCCCACCGCCACGGCGGCCGTGGACGCGACCGCGACGCCGACCGCCACGCCCACGCCGCCGGAGGTCATCAACGGCGTAACCGTGACGCCGTTGACGGCGGGTGCCCCCGTGGACCTGCCGAAGGGCGTGGTGCTGTACGTCGAGGGCGGCTGCCAATCGTGCGACCAACCGGCGGTATCGCTGGACCGCATCTGGCGCGACCTCTACGGCACGGTCCACAGCGACCGGCTGTTCGAACGCGCGAACCCGAATGGCAATGCGGCGGAGTACATCACCTCGATCGCGGTCGGGAACAACGGCGCGAACATGCTCATTGGCGTGTGCTCGGTGGCGTATTGCGGCGGCGTGGGCCAGATCCAGGCGGAGGCGAAGGTGACGTTTTTCGCGTCCGTCGATGGCGGGATCAGTTGGCAGGACGTGGGCTCGGTTGAAGGCGGCGGGTGGGCGATGACGGCATCGTTCCCGGCCGCGGGCGGCATCGTGCGGCACGTCTACCGGCCGTCGGCCGGGGCGGACTGGAAGACCGAGTACATGACGATGCCCGGCAACCAGGTCATCACCTCCGGCCCGCCGCTGGCGGGCGATGCGACGGTGCTTTCGCTCGGGTACGAGGTCGTCTTTCGCGGCGATGACCAGACCTCGCTCTGGCCGGTCGCGGGCAGCTCCGCGCCGCTGCTCGCGCCGAAGCTTCCGGCGACGGCAAGCGTCATCGACGCAATCCAGCTCGATGGTCCCGGCGCAAGATGGGCCCTCCGATGGGTGCAGGGTGCCGGCCCGAGCTCGCGGGGTTACCTCGGACTGATGACCGAGCGAGAGCAGACACCCGCGCGCATCTTCGGTTACGTCCCCGGTGACACCATGCCGGCCGTGGTGTGGCTGGGCGGCTCCGTGACGTTGGACGGCGCGTCCTCGCAAAGCCTGGCGGTCAACGTGCTGCTGCCGGCCAGCGCGCTGGGGTCGCCGGCGGCCACACGGGTGCGGAGTGTCGCGCCCGCGATCCTCGATACGGACACCGGGCAGCTCCATGCCATCCGCGAGCTGGTGGCGCGTGCGCTTACGGGCGGCGAGAAGGGCTTGCCGGACCGGACGAAGATCCTCGGCGTTGGGCGCGGGACCTTCGTGGCGGTGAAGGGCGCCGGCGATTGCCTGAACGTGCGGTACGCGCCGAGCAAGTCGGCGCAGGTGGCCGGCTGCTTCAAGGACGGCGTGCTGCTGAACCATCTCGGGCAATCGACCCAAGCGGACGGCGTGACCTGGGCAAACGTGATGACGCCATCGGGAGCGGCCGGGTGGGCGAGCCTCGAGTTCCTCGACCTCGGGGCGGCGGGCGTGACCGTGAGCGCGACGCAGCCGGCGGGCGTGCGGAGCGGCGACGCGGGCGTGGACGCGGTACTGGATGCGCTCGCATCGGGCGACCCGGCGCGGGTGATCGGGCTGATTAAGTGGACGCCGATCGGGTGCCTGGCCCAGCCAATGGGCATTGGTTCGCCGCCGAAGTGCCCGGACGGCGTTGCCGAAGGGACGCTCCTGGATTCGCTCCAGGGGGCCTGCGCGGAGGGGTTCTACATTCTGCGGGAGTCACTCACGGGCAATCCCGAGTTCAACCTGTTCCGCCCCCAGCCGCTGTACGCGGTCTGGCGCGACACCGGGAATCTCGCCTGGATAAGCCATGACGCGGTCGCGCTCTACGGGACGCCGGGCGGCTTCGCAACCGAGGTGTTCATCGACGGCGGCAAGATCGCGGGGTTTTCGGCCTGCCTGCTGAATCCGGCGAGAATCCTGTCGGAAGTGCCGGCGGCGAATTTCCTGATCATGCCGCGGTAGGACGCAGTCGGCCCGTGTTAACTCGTCATGCCGGTGAGCCCGACGAGCGCGCGGCCGTGTTCGACTTCGCCCATGTGGCGCAGGCCGTGCTGGTAGACGAAGCATTCCAGCACATCGAGCTTGCGCAGCGGTGCGCCGGGGCCGATGACGATCGCGCAGAAGATGTTCTGCATGTTCGGTGGCAATTGCGGCATGAGGACTTCGGCCAGCGAATCGGCGGTGATTGCGTCCAACGCGGTGCTCGTGCGGGCGATGACTTCGGCCTGGAACGCCCGCCACGCATCGGCGTCCTCGAACCCGATGTGCTCCATCTCCTGGACTGATTCTTCGCGGCCGAGCTCCTGCACCGTGACGCCGACCTTCTTCGCCCACCCGGCGCGGTCCCACAGCGGCTCTTCGCGGAGGAAGACGCGGCTGACCGACTGGTCCTGCGCGCGGATGAAGTGGCTGAAACTGAACGCCATCGGCAGCACCCCGGCGCGTTCGTGGTGGTTTATCTGCGCGAGCGTGAGGTCGCTGGCGGCGCGCTCCCAGAGAGTGTTCATGGCGCGGATGCGGTTGCGCAGCGACTGGACGAACATTTCGGTGCCGGGCATCAGGCGCCTCGCTTTGTCACGGGGATGCGCTCCATATCGCGGGCGACGCGGATGGGGCCGCCGAAGACGTCGCTCATGCCGGCCATGAACTCCTGCACTGGCGCGGCGTCGTTTGAAATCGGCGGGATGATGTGCGAAAGCACGACTTCGCCCACGTTGGCGTCGCGTGCGAGCTTCGCGATCTCGGCGGTGCCGATGTGGTACGAAGGCACGTCGCCCATGAGCGCGGCCTGCCGGGTCATGCCCATGGCGGTGATGGCGGCGACGCGCTGTTCGAACATTGGCATGTTCAGCGCTTCGCAGATGAGCATATCGGCGCCGGCCGAGGCAGCGGCGAGCGTTTCGCAGAACTTCGTATCGCCCGAGAGCACGACGGTGCGGCCGTCGAAGCCCGCGCGGTAGCCGAAGGCGGGCACGACGGGGAAGTGGTCGACCTCGAAGGCTTCGAGGCGGAGGCCGCCGAGATCGAGGAACGGCGTGGGCGCGGCCGTGGTCGGGAGTTCGGTGACGGTGACTTTGATGCCTTCCGGGTGAAGCTTGTCGCCGTGGTGGGCGAGGCGGTAGCCAATGTCGCGGCGGAGGGCCATGAGGAAGCCGTCGACCATCTCCTGGGTGCCTTCGGGGCCGTAGACGCGCAACGGTACTGTGGCGCCACCCGTCCAGCGGAGGAAGAGGAAATCGGGGACGTCGGTCATGTGGTCGGTGTGCATGTGGGTGAAGAGCGCGGTGTCGATGGCGTTCGGGCGCACGCCGGCGGGGATGAGGCGGCGGGCGGCCCCCCAGCCGCAATCGACAAGCACATTCGTTTCGCCCGCGACGATGACCTGCCCGGCGCCGCAACGGTCGGCGCTGGGCAGCGGGCTGCCAGTGCCCAGGAATGCGATCTCGAAGCGTTCGGGCATGGGGTGGGTCCTTCGGCGACGGGGTTGTGCTGGATCCTCGCCCGTTCTACGCCATGGCGGTCGCAGCCGCTACCCGGCCGTTCCCTTCATACCGGCACACCGAAAGAGGAGCCCCTGAGGCTCCTCTTCCACGCTGCGGAGGACGACCGGATCAGGGCGCGCCACAGCCAAGCGAAACACGCGCGGTTCCAAACTGGTCGGCGACGGCCTGGACTTTGCGGCAAAACGCTTCGTCCTGGAGCGTTGCGCGGTCAAGGCCCAGCTCCTTCACCCGGTTCAACACCTGCTCCTGAGTCGTCAGCGTGGGCAGGTCATACATCAACTGCTCGATTGCCTTCCCGCGGGGATTCTCTTCAAGGCCGGGCCTGGGCAGCGACGCGAGTCGCACGCGGGCATCGTCGTCGGTTGCAATCGCTTTGGTGAGCGCATCGAAGCTGATTCGCAGCAGTTCAGGTGGGACCGATTTCGCGAGGCCTTTTTCGGCCCGCGCGTTGAGGTAATCCGACGACCCGAGCAGGGAAAGCGTGTCGCCTTCGACCGCCGCGACGCCTGGCTCGCCGGTCGGAGCCAGCATCTGTGACCCGTCGGCTTCGGGATGCCATGACAGGAACAGCACATAGCGCTTACCATCGACGAGCTTTACGGGACTGTCGGTCATAATGGTGGCCGGCCCGGCTGTGGAAGCAGGAAACGTGACCTTTGTCGTCCAATGTGGACTAATAGTGTCGCCTGCCGCTATCCCGTCCCCGCGAAAGACACGATCAACCGTGAAGGATACGACGCGATCCTCGCGGAAGACAGCGGAAGGCGATTGGCCGGGGATGGTTACTTGCCGTTGACTAGTGACAGTGCCTCCAACGACAATATCATTCGCACCAAGCAGAGATTCGATGTTGTAGTGATCGAGTCTCAAGCTATCGGACTCGCCCAACGCTGCGGGACTCCGGAACTTCGAGCCAATCGTCCATCCCAATACGGTGATGACCGTCATTGCTACAGTGATGCCGACAAAGAAGACCATTCTGTTCATGAATTGAAACCTTCCCCGGATGTTTCTCGTCGCAGTCAATAGCCACATGTAGGTGGCCATCCAGTCGAAGAGTAGACGTGATTCACGCCACACTCATCGTCGGACACCGGTCCATTATATCCGCCGTTAGGCCAGGCGGTCGATGCGAATGAAGTTGGCGGCATCGACGGCTGCATAATCGCTGGAAGAACGTTGCTGTGGCTCATGCCGATGTCATGGCCGAGTTCGTGCGCCGCGGTGAATTGCTTCCAGAAGATCCCACTATACGATCCGGCATCGAGAAGACTGCGATTCAAGGTGACCACGGTGGAAGTTCTGAATCCACTGCCATTGCATGTGACTGTAGTAGTTCCGAACGGGCCAAGCGTCCCGAGATAGTCCATTTTCTGGGTACTTCCTCCGGATGCGCTGTACGAAAACGCGGCCGGCGTATTGGTGTTGTACCAACTCGCCCTTGCAGCCGCATATGCGGACGCGTAGTCTCCCGTAGGAGTAAACGAGCCGCTACTGTTGTTGAAGTAGATAGTGAGAACTGAGTACCCGCCCGAATACGACCAAGGACATGGCGGTGGATTGTCCAAGTTGTTGTACGCCGAGGCGGTCGCGGCGCCCAGCCATATGGCAGCCGCAGCCGCCAGCACGGCCCCGGCGCGAAGCATGGTTGGCCGTTTTGGCCACCGCCACCCAAACAGTTTCATGGGAAACCTCCAATTGCGTGCGCGTTGCACACTCTGCGCCTAATTCACCCTCTCCGCGTCACCCCTTAGGGGTGATTTGTTTCGCAACTCCCGCACGGCGTCTCGTGTGCTGCGGACTTCCAATTTTCCGCGAATGCGATGAACGTGCGTCTTAACGGTATTCTTTGTTACCGAGAGGCGACCGGCGATCTCCTCCTGGGTCAGGCCCTCGCCCAGAAGTTTGAGTACCTCCACTTCTCGCGGCGTGAGGACGGTGAGACGGTCTTCGGGGATTAGATCCTGGTCCGGGCCGTTGTTTTCATGCATGTCTAGCTCCACACAGCCTGGAAGGGCGCGTTCAGCCTACCAGACGTCGCAGCCATGCCGATGGTTCCCGGTTCAGCCCCCGTCAACCACAGCGCGGCCAGGGAACCCCGGCCGGTAAGCGTCCGGCCGGCGCCCCGGCCCACGCCACCGCACCACCTCTCCCTCCGGTATAGTTGGCCCACGACAACGCCCCGGAGCCGCAAACGCATGCCCGCGACGCAAACCGCCGTCAACGCCAGGGTCGAAGACCTCCTGCAGAAGCAGATCGCCGAGCAACGTCAGATCGGCGTCCAGGTCTGTGCCTACCGTCATGGCCAGCCGATTGTCGATTGCTGGGCCGGCCAGATGGGCCCCGAGGATCTCCGCCCCGTGCAGGCGGACACGGTCTTCAGCTCCTTCTCGACGACGAAGGGCGTCGCCGCCACGGCGCTCCATATCCTCGCGGACCGTGGCCTCATCGAATATGGCGCGCCCGTCGCGAAGTACTGGCCGGAGTTCGCCCAGCAGGGCAAGCAGGATGTCACGGTCGAGCAGGCGATGAGCCACCAGGCCGGCCTGCATGCCGTCCCGAAGCCGTTCACGTTCGATTTCATCAACAACTGGCAGGGCGCCCTCGATTGGATCGCCGCCCAGGCCCCTGCCTACGAGCCCGGCACGGCCACCGGCTACCACGCGTTCACCTACGCGTGGGTCGTCGGCGGGATCGTCCAGGGCGCAAGCGGCGGCCACATCAAAGACCTCATCGCCGCCGAGATCGCCCGCCCGCTCGGCATCCAGGACGAGCTCTACGTCGGCATCCCCGACGGCATCGAGGATCGCCTCGCCACGCTCGGCGCGTTCCCGCCGCCCCCGGCCGATTCACCAATGCTCCAACTCTCGCCCGACCACGACATGTTCAAGGCCATGCCCGGCCGCCAGGACTTCACGTTCAATGAACTGCGCGTCCGCAAGGTCTGCCTGCCGTCCGCCAACGGCCACTTTTCCGCCCGCGCGCTCGCGCGCATGTACGGCGCGCTCGCAAATGGCGGCCAGGTCGATGGCGTGCGGCTGGTATCGCCCGAGCGCATCCCGCTCATGCAGCGCGTCCTCACCGAAGCCCAGGACCGCGTCATCATGATGCCCGTACCCAAGGGTGTCGGGTACTTCATGGGCGGTGCCCCCGGCGTCAGCGAAGCCATCGGCCCGCGCCGCACGGCGTTCGGTCACCCCGGCGCCGGCGGCTCCGTCGCCTTTGCCGACCCCGAAGTTGGCCTCTCCATCGCCGTCACCATCAACCAGATGCATTCCGGGCTGCAGGGCGAAGGCCCCGTGACCGAGATCTGCAACGCCATCCGCGCCGAGCTGGGGGTCGCCTGATGGGCGAGCTCCGGGCCGCCATCTTCGATATCGGCGGCGTGCTGACCAGCTCTCCCGTCACCGCCATCCGTGATTATGCCGCGGCGGCCGGCATCGATTACGGCATCCTCGGCCCCATGCTCGCGCTCCCGGATGGCACGTGGTCGCGCTACGAACGCAGCGAGCTCACCGAACAGGAATTCTGCCTCGCGCTCGAAGCGGAGGGCCGCGCCCACGGCATCACCGTCGATGGCAAGCTCATCCAGCAGGCAGCCTTCGCCGGCCAGCAGGTCCGGCCCGAGATGATCGCGGCGGTGAGGCACCTCAAGGGCAAGGTCCGCCTCGGCGCCATCACCAACAACGTCCTCCGAGACGATTCCCGCCCGAAGTCGATCGAGGACCTGGACGAGCTCTTCGAATGCGTGATCGAGTCCGCGAAAGTCGGGATGCGCAAGCCGGACCCGCGTATCTTCCACATGGCCTGCGAATCGCTCGGGGTCACGCCACCCGAGGCCGTGTTCCTCGATGACCTTGGCGCAAACCTCAAGGGCGCCCGCGCCCTCGGGATGACCACCATCAAGGTGGATCACACGCTTTCGGCCCTGCTCGAACTCGAAGCCGCCCTCGGCATCCCGCTCCCGAAACCAGCGGTGTAGACGCCCGGGCGCACGCGGACACCATTAGCCTCTCGTCCCTCAGCCCCTCAGCCCCTGAGCCTCCCCCTACCCTTAGCCATTCGCTAACAGCTAGTCGCTCCCTTACTATCGAAGCTGGCCGCCAACCTTCCAGGACGGCGAGCAATGGCTGATTGGTGGCACGCGTGCAGATCCTTCCCGGCATCTTCCAGCTCCTCACCCCCTTCCCCAACTTCACCTTCGATGACGCCCGCGCCATCCGCCGCGACCTGCGCGACCACCCCCGCGTCGTCAAAGGCCTGCCGTACGTCCTCCCGTATATGGTCAAGGACCGCGGCGAGACGGTGCTCGTAGATTGCGGCTGGAACACCGACAGCGCCTACGAGGCGCTCGAAACCGGCATGCGTGAGCACGGCTCGCACCCCACCGAGATCCAGCGCCTGGTGATAACGCACGTGCACCCGGACCACTACGGCATGGCCGGCCGGCTCAAGCGCCTCTCCAGCTGCGAAGTCGTCATCCACGAAGAGGACGCCAAAGTCATCACCTCGCGCTACTTCGCCCCGAAGGGTCTCGCCGACGACATGGCGAAGTTCATGGCGATGAACGGCGTCCCCTCGCTCGATACCCCGTCGATGGCCCAGGGCTCGATGATGATGATCGACAAGGTCTCGCCCGTCCCGCCCGATACCGAGGTCAAAGGCGGCGAGACCTTCAAGGTGGGCGGCTTCGACTTCGAAATCATCTGGACCCCCGGCCACTCACCGGGGCACATCTGCCTCTACGAGCCCAACCGCAAGATCCTCCTCACGGGCGACCACATCCTCCCCACCATCACGCCGAACGTCTCCATCCACGCCCAGACGCACGGCAGCCCCCTCGGCGACTACATGCGCTCCCTGGACCTGCTCGCCGATCTCGATGTGGAGGTCGTCCTCCCCGCCCACGAATACGACATCACCGAACTCAAGAAGCGCATCATCGAAATCGAAGAGCACCACATCCTCCGCCTGGATGAGATGGTGAACTGCGTGGACCGCGGCGGTTCAACCGCGTGGGAAGTCGCCGGCCGCGTGAAATGGACCACGGGCATGCTCACGGATTTCGAGCCCTTCATGCAGCGCGCCGCTGTCGGCGAAACCCTCGCTCACCTGGAATACCTCTTCGAACAGGGCCGCCTCGCCAAGGTCATGCGCGGCTCGAACCTCCACTGGCTGCCCGCGTAACGCCTGTCTCTCGCAACCCGCGGCTTCCAGCCGCGCTCCCGGTGGCGGCGCCCCAGTCTGGGCGTTACTCGCAGCCGACCCTGCCACCCTTGCCGGCGTACCGGCACGCCAGGATCCCGCCGTTGCCGACCCGCCCGCCCGTGACTACCATCCGCCCTACCACCCCCGGGAGACTCCAATGGCCGAACCTTTCGAATTCCCCGTCGACCGCACCGCCGTCATGCTCTTCGCACGCTCCCTCGGCGACATCAATCCCGTCTTCTGGGATCCCAACGACCCGGCGACGAAGGCGGCCGGCGGCATCGTCACCCCGCCCACGTTCGTCCAGTCCAGCGCCCACTGGGACCCGAACTACGCCCTCGACCTGACCCGCCCGCGCAAAGGCCCCGCGCCCGCCCACCGCGGCGATGCCGGTGGCGGCGGACTGGGCCGCGGCCTCCACGCCGAACAGCACTACGAGTACCACCATCCTATCCACCCCGGCGACACCCTCACCGTCACCACCCGCCCCGGCGAGCGCTGGGAGAAGCAGGGCAAGCGCGGTGGCAAGCTGCTCTTCAGCGAGTCCATCACCGACTACACGAACCAGGACGGCGTCCTCTGCGTCACCGCCCGCAGCGTCGGCGTCCAGACCGAAAAAGCCGTCGAGCAATAGGAGCAGATGATGACCGTCAAGGTTGGCGATACCCATGAAGCCGTCGTCGTCGAGAACATCCAGCGCACCCACATCGTCAAGTACGCCGGCGCCAGCGGCGATTTTAACCCCCTGCACCACGACGACACGCTCGCGAAGAGCCTTGCCGGCTACCCGAGCGTCTTCGCGCACGGCATGCTCTCGATGGGCCTCACCGGCCGTATGCTCACCGATTGGCTCGGCGCCACCAGCCTGAAGAAGTACGGCGTGCGCTTCACCCGCCAGGTCTGGCCCGGCGACACGCTCACCGCGAAGGGCGAGGTCACCGAAATCAAGGATGGCCTCGCGACCATCAAGCTCGTGACCGTGAACCAGAACGGCGAATCCGTGGTCGAAGGCGAGGCCGTCGCGGCCATTTGACGTATCGGCGTCGGGGCGTATGGGGCGAAACGAGCCGACGAGCTGGATTGACCGGGGTGTGTTTTTGGGTGTGACCCATTAACGTTGACTAATTGAGGCAACTGCTTGTCTATGTACCCAGTTGGCGAACCCGAATGCGACGCGATCGTAGAAGGGGCCGTCCGATTCCTGTTGGACGGAAACGAGGTGCAGGCCGCGCAGCTGCTCGTCAACGCGCGACTGTCCGCATGGTTCTACCATGACCCCGGCTCGGAGCCGCGGGCCGTTTACGAGTACAACGTCACTCTATTTGTGGGGCGGGAAACCTTCGACGCCCTAACGAATGACTACCACCGCCATAGGGACACATTGCTCAAGGCGCTTACAGCGCAAGTCCAAGCGTTCGAACTCGAGTCAGTGCAGTACGACCCTGCCCCTGACAAGACCCCGCGTCGGCCTGCGCTGTTGGCCGAGATAGAGCGACGCCTCGGCCAACTGCCGGGCGGGCTGCCAAGCGGAAGTCAACTATTAGCGAGTGCGGTGCGATTTCTCATCGACGGTGGCGAGGAAGACATCGCGAGTTTTTTGTTGTCAGCGAAGCTCGCGGTCTGGGAGTCAGGCGACACAGGGTACGACGGCGACGAGACGATTCACGCAGTCCACCTCGAACTGGAAGTCCCGAGACCGGTTTACGACGCCATGGAATCTCGATCTACGCCGGGGCAGGCGGTACGCAAGGCTATCGATGCAGTCTTGCCTTCGCAATTCTACGTCAAACACTTCAACGTCAAGGGGGTGCTCGTCGATCTCGATCCTGATTGGCAGGCCGAATTATTGGAGATCGCCCGCGGGCAAGGTGTTCACAATCAGGGGCACGGCACGCGGGCTGCGCGCACTTGGAACAACCTGAATTTTCGGTCGGAGTCCGAAATTCGAGTGGCACGGGCGCTGGACGGCGCAGGTGTCCTGTTCGTCCCGAACTGCCTGGTGCGCGTGAATTCCCCGGCGGGACGGGTCAATCGGGAACCCGATTTCCTCGTTTGCGCAGACGGAAAGTGGGGGATTCTCGAGGTGGACGGCGAGCCTTTTCACCCGCCGTCGCGAACCGCTGCCGACCACGAACGTGACCGTCTCTTCAAAGGACACGGCGTGCGGGTTGTTGAGCACTTCGACGCGACCGAATGCTACAACCGCGCTGGCGAGGTCGTGGCCAAGTTCTTGGCGATTCTGAGGTCGGCGTAGATCGGATCGCCCGCCACGCCTGCTTAACGTCCAGTGCCACGGCTTCTTGGCGTTCGCCGCCCAATCCGCGAACCTCGATGGCTACCGCCATGCGCGCCGAATACCGCGAGGAGCCGTGCCGCACTGCCCTCAACCCCGTCACGGGGATGGGCTTTTCCTGGTCGCTGAACCCGTACATGGGCTGCGTCCATCGCTGCACGTTCTGCTACGTCCGGTCATTCGAACAGCGCGCCGACCGGCCCTCTGACGACCGCTACGGCGCCTCCATCCGTGTGAAGACCAACATTGTCGAGGTCCTGCGGGCCGAGCTCCGGCGCCGATCGTGGAAGCGCGAGCCCGTTACCATCGGCGCCGCCACCGACCCCTACCAGCCCGCGGAGGGCCGCTACAAGCTGACGCGCGGCTGCGTCGAGGCGCTCGCCGCCGCGCGCACGCCCATCAACATCATCACCCGCGGGCCCCTGGCCGTCCGCGATGTCGACGTCCTCGTCGAAGCCTCGAAGCGCGCCGAGGTCACCGTCAACTTCTCCATCCCCACCCTCGATCTCGATGTTTGGCGCCGGACCGAGCCCGGGACCGCGCCACCACTCCAGCGCTTCCGGGCACTCAGGCAGTTGGTCGAAGCCGGCGTGAAGGCCGGCGTGAGCGTCGCGCCCGTCATCCCCGGCCTCTCCGATGGCCCCGAGCAGATCGAGGCCGTGGTCCGCGCCGCCCGTGATGCTGGCGCGACCCACATGTGGTGCATCCCGCTCCACCTCAAGCCCGGCGCCCGCGAGCACTTCATGGAGAAGCTCGCCCGCGATTGGCCCGGGCTCGTGCCCCGCTTCGAAGACCTCTACTGGCGCACCTACCTCGCCAAATCCGAAGCCGAGCCGATCACCGCGACCTTTCGCGAGCTCCAGTCCCGGTACGACATCGCCGATCGCCGCCCGTCACCGATCGCCCCGCCGCCCGCACCACAGCAGCTGGCGCTCGCGCTCTAACCACCGAAGCGCAGCCAGGGTTACCGCTCCCGGAACACCCCGGGCACGAGCGCCTTGCTGTCGCGCTCGCCCCGCAGCCGGGCGACGATATCCGTGACGGGCATCGCGCCGAGGTCGCCGCCTCCACGCACGCGAACGGCCGCGGCGTGCGCCTCGGCCTCGCGGTCGCCCACCACGAGCATGTAGGGCACCTTCTTCAGCTGCGCGTCGCGAATCTTGCCGTTCATCCGTTCGTTCCGGTCGTCCACGCGCACCCTCAGGTTCGCCGCCCGCAGCTCCGCCGCGACCGCGTTCGCGTACGCAACGTGCCGGTCGGCGATCGGGATGACAACGGCCTGCGCCGGCGCCAGCCAGAGCGGAAAGTGCCCCTCGTACTCCTCGATGAGCAACGCCACCATCCGCTCCATCGTCGAAATCACGCCGCGGTGCACGATGATCGGCTGGTGCCGCTCGCCGTCTTCGCCCACGAATTCGAGCTGGAACTGGTTCGGGAGGTGGAAGTCCACCTGCACCGTCACCAAAGTCTCGTCCTTGCCCGCGGCCGTCTCGAACTGCACGTCGATCTTCGGGCCGTAAAACGCGGCCTCGCCCTTCGCCTCCTCGAATTCGAGCCCCACGCGCTGCAGCACGCGCCGCAGCAGCGATTCGCCGGCTTCCCACATGGGCGGGTTGTCGACGTACTTCTCCTTGTCCCCGGGGTCTCCCAGCGAAAGCTGGTACGAGTACTTCCTCAGCCCCAGGACGCCGTAGACCTCCTCCATCAACCGCAGCACGCCCTCGACCTCCGCCTCCACCTGCGCGATGTCCGCGCAGAAGATGTGCGCGTCGTTCAGCGTCATGATGCGCACCCGGCTCATCCCCGAGACCTGCCCCGACTTCTCCCACCGGTGCATGTTCCCCAGCTCGGCAATGCGGATGGGCATCTCGCGGTACGAATGCAGCCCGTCGGCGAAAATCATGATGTGCGACGGGCAGTTCATCGGCCGCAGGCAATACTCCTCGCCTTCGCGCTCCATCACCGGGTACATCGCGTCCTTGTAGTGCTCCCAGTGCCCCGAGCGCACGTAGAGCTCGCGCTTCGCCACCACCGGCGTGATCACATGCTGGTACCCGCGCTCCACCTCCAGGTCCTCGATCCAGCGCTGCAACTCGCGCCGCACTGTCGCCCCGTCCGGCAGCCAGATCACGTGGCCCGGGCCTACTTCGTCGTACAGCGCGAACAGGTCCAGCTCGCGACCGATGCGCCGGTGGTCGCGCCGCTTCGCATCCTCCAGCGCCTGCTCGTACCCGGCCAGCTCCTCCGGCGTCTCGAACAGCGCGCCATACACGCGCTGCAGCTGCGGGTTCTTCTCGCTCCCGCGCCAGTACGCGCCGGCGATGCTCATCAGCTTGAACGCCGGGATCTCGCCAGTGTTGTTGACGTGCCCGCCGCGGCAGAGGTCGGTAAACGCGGCGTGCGTGCATTGCGTCACGTTCCCCTCATCGAGGTCCTTCAGCAGGTCCAGCTTAAACGGCTGCTTCGCCCAGCGCTGTTCCGCGTCCGCCTTCGTCAGCGCGCTCATCACGAACGGGTGCTTGCCCGCGATCGACCGGCGCATGCGCTCTTCCAGCCACCCCAGGTCCTCCTGCGTGAGCGGGCGCGGCAGCCGGAAGTCGTAGTAGAAGCCCGTGTCGATGGGCGGCCCGATACCGAGCTCGGCCTCGGGCATGAGCTCGACCATTGCCTCGGCGAGCACGTGCGCCGCCGAATGGCGCATGCGGTTCAGCCGCTCGTCTTTCGGCAACGACTGCAGGTCAACGTGTTCTTCGACCGGGGATGCCATGGTGGAAACTCCTTCGGACATGCCGCGCCCGTCTCGCAGGGACGGGGACGCGCTCCGTGGTTCCACCCGGCTTCTCCACCCTTCGCTGGAAGGACGGACTCGCACTGGCCGGTAACGGGGCCATCCGTGCACGCCTACCGCGGTGCGGTTCGGGTGCAGGCTCGCGGGTGGTGTTCGCCTGCCTGCTCGCCGCGCTTTCAGCCGATGGCGCGGACTCTCTGGATCGGCGGGCTACTCGTCCCGGTCTTCGCCGTCTGTTCAGTTGGCCCGAGTATACCACGCCCGCTGGACGTTCCCGCCGCGCGTGGTCTAGATTCGCGCCATGCTCGACGCCGCCGAGGTCAACCTCGATTCTCCCGAGTCGCTCGCCGACCCCACCGGCTATTTCGCCGCTGCCCGCGAACACGGCGACGTGCAATGGAGCGCGCACCACCGTGCCTGGCTCGTGCTTTCGCACGCCGGGGTGGAAGCCGGCTTCCGGGATACGTCGGCGCTCTCCTCGGATAAGACCGGCTCCTTCCAGCGCGCCGCCCAGGGCCGCTCCGAAGCCTTCCAGCGTGTCGCCGAGCTCCTCAGCGGCTGGATGAATTTTCGCGACCCGCCCGCCCACACCCGCCTGCGCGAGCCCGTCCGCAGCGCCTTCACGCCGCGTGCGATCAGTGGCCTCGCCCGCGAAGTACAGGCCATCGTCGATGGCGCACTCGACGCGCTCGACACCTCCGGTGCCGACCTCAGCCACGATTTCGCGCGTCCGATCCCGGCGCTCGTCATCGGCGCGCTGCTCGGCGTCTCGCCCCAGGACCGCCACCGCTTCTACAACTGGTCGCACGACCTCGGCCAGCTCGTCTTTTCGCTGAATCCGAGTGGCTCGCCCGAAGGACCCGTCTCTGCCGCTGCGAGCGAATTCATCGCCTTCTTCGGCGACCTTATCGAACGCGAACGCGCCACCCCGACCGGCAGCCCGCTCTCCGGGCTGGTCGCTGCCGCCGGGGACCTCAACCCGATTGAGCTCATCGGCGCCTGCACGCTGCTGCTCTTCGGCGGCCACGAAACCACGACCACGCTCCTGGTCAACGCCCTCGGCATCCTGCTCACCCAACCCGAAACCGCCGCCTGGCTGCGCGCCCACCCGGGGGCCATGGACACCGCCGTCGAGGAGTTCATGCGCGTCCAGGGCCCGGCTCGATCCCTCCCCCGCAAAGTCACCGTCGACCACGAGCGCGGCGGCCAGCAACTCCACCGCGGCCAGAACGCCTACCTTTGCATCGCCGCCGCCAACCACGATCCTGCCGTTTTCACGGACCCCGCGGGCCTGGAGCTCGAACGCGCTCCGAACCCGCACCTCGGTTTTGGCTGGGGCCTGCACTACTGCCTCGGCGCGAGCCTCGCCCGCCTCGAAGCCGGCATCGCCCTTCGCACGCTCCTGGAGCGCTTCCCGAATATGCAGGCCCTCGGCGAAGTCCCGCCCCCGCGCGCCAGCGCCATGGGCTACGGCCGCCGCCCCCTCCGCGTCCGCCTCGCGTAATGCGGACGCCGTGACGCCGACTTTCCCCTACGCCGTTATGCCTGCGCCCGCCGCCCGTGGTTCGCCGTCAACGACTCCAGCAGCTCCCGCGACGTCGCGCTTATCTCCGCGACCGCGGCATTGAACGCCTGTTCGTTCGCCTTCGACGGCGCCCGGTACCCGCTAATTTTGCGCACGAACTGCAGCGCCGCCGCCTGCACGTCCTCGTCGCTCGCGGGCGTCTCCGCGACCCGCAACGTCTTGATGCTTCGGCACATGGCTCTCCCCCAGCAGGTGAATGTGCCAACAACTATCCCGCAATGGCCGCCCGCTAACCACTACGCCCCCGCTACTGCCACGGTCAATGCCACGACGACGGCCGCCGGCTGCGCCTCAGTGGATCTGCTGGGCGAGGTAGTTCTCGATGCCGACCTGGCCGATCGTGTCCAGCTGGGTCTCGAACCAGTCGACGTGCGTCTCTTCGTCCTCGATCATCGCCTCGAACTTCTTGCGCGTCGTGAAGTCGCCCACCTGGGTGCAATGCGTGATGGCGCCCACGAGCGTTTGCACCGCCTCGCGCTCCGTCTCCAGGTCCAGTTGGAGGCACTCCGGCACGTTCTCGCCCACGGCGACGCGCCCCAACCGCTGCATATTCGGGATACCTTCGAGATAGAGGATGTGGTCGATGAGTTCGGCCGCGTCCTTCATCTCGTCCAGGCTCAGCGCGCGGACATGCTCGGCGAGGCGGTCGTACCCCCAGGCGCGGAACATCGCTGCCTGGACGAAGTACTGGTTAATCGCGGTCAGTTCGATGGTGAGCATGGCGTTGAGAAGGTCGAGGACCCCTTCTTTAGCTCGCATGGACCGGGACCTCCGTTAGTTGGCTGCCGCCCTCACGAGCGCCGCCGGCCGCCGCGGGCAGGCGCCGCAGGCGATCGCCAGGAGCGGTTCGATCTCGCGCAGGCAGCGCCCGCAGCAGTCATCGTCGTTGAGCCGGAGCGCCGCCGCAAGGCTGCTGGCGCTAATATAGCCCGCTTCGCCCAACTCCCGCGCCTTCGCCTCCGTAACACCGCGGCACAGGCACACGTACATCCGAAATCCTCTTCCCGTTCGCCATGCCGCCCCGCTGCACATAGCGTGGCCCAACGTTTCGAGTAAGTCAAGGCTTATGCCGATGCGACGCCGGGCCCGAGCCGCCACCGGCGGCGCCAGAGGTCATCCGCCCGCCGGCCCGCCCACACTCTCCCATGCCCCAAAACTCCCCCACGCCGAAACGCCGATCACGCCCCTACGCCCCTACGCCCCTGCGCCGCTACACTGCCCCCATGTCGCAGCGCTTACGTGACCGGTTCGAACAGGGGCGCCGCGAAAAGCGCGCGCTCTTCATCCCCTATGTCACGGGCGGCTACCCCACCGCCGCCGAGACAGTCGACATCATGCTCCAGATGGAAGCCGGCGGCGCCGATGTCATCGAGATCGGTGTCCCCTTCAGCGACCCACTCGCCGATGGCGCCACCATCCAGCACGCGAACCAGGTCGCCGTCGAGCAAGGCGTCACCCTGCACGATTGTTTTGGCTTCGTGGGCGAAGCCCGCGCGCGCGGCCTGCAGGCGCCCGTGCTCCTCATGGGCTACTACAACCCCATCCTCGCGCTCGGCGAAGCCCGGTGCGCCATCGAAGCCGCCGCGGCCGGCGTCGATGGCTTCATCGTGGTCGATTTGCCGGCTGAGGAAGCCGCCTCGTTCCTCGCCGTCTGCCGCCAGTACGACCTCAGCTTCGTCCCGCTGGTCGCGCCGACAACCGCCGACGCGCGCATCGACCAGCTCGCCGCCGTCGCCGATGCGTTCCTCTATATCGTCAGCGTCACCGGCACCACCGGGACGAACAACATGGATGTCGACCAGTTGCCGGAGCTTCTCGCACGCGTCCGCCGGCACTCCAACCTGCCCCTCGCGGTTGGCTTCGGGATTAGCAAACGTGAGCATGTTGTGGCCGTCGGCAGGATCGCCGATGCGGCTATCATCGGTTCTGCTATCATTTCCGCCATCGATGCCGCCGCACCGGGTATGCGTGCGCAGGGCGTCAGGGAGTTTGTGGAGGATGTTTCCGGCCATTAGCGGGCAGGTGAGTTCGGCCCACCGTGGGACTGGCGAGCGCCGATGGGCGTGGCGCGGGCCCCGCGTGGGCCGAGAATATGGCTGCCCGCAGGCCGGGGTGTTTCGGCTCGCCTGAGAGGCGCCGCCACCTTCACCACCGTCCGAATCCCTCAGGAGGATCTGCGCGTTATGCCGGTCCGTGGCATCCGCGGTGCGACCACCGTGAGCAAAAACAGCAAAGACGACATCATCGACGCCGCGCGTGAATTGCTCACGACGATGGTGGAAGCCAACGACATCGACCCCGAGGACGTGGCTTCCGCCTGGTTCACCACCACCATCGACCTCAACGCGGAGTTCCCGGCCGTCGCCGCCCGCCAGATGGGCTGGACCTTCGTCCCGCTCATGTGCGGGCACGAAATGGGCGTCCCCGGGAGCCTTCCGCTTTGCTTGCGCATCCTCCTTCATGTGAATACCGAAAAGGGAATCCATGACGTCCACCATGTCTATCTCCGGGGTGCACGCGCCCTGCGCCCCGACCTTGGTTCGAGTACCCACTCGACTGCTCGCTGAAAGAGGAGAACCCGTGATTATCGTTGTCTCGCCGGAGGCTGCTCCGGCGGATATTGACCGCATCGTCGCCCGCATCGAGGAGTCCGGCCGCCAGGCCCACCTCTCCATCGGCACCGAACGCACCATCATCGGCGTCATCGGCCCGGACCTGCCGCAACTTCAGGACATGTTCGAAACGATGGCGCACGTCGAATCCGTGCACCGCGTGACCAAGCCCTACAAGCTCGTCAGCCGCGAGTTCCAGCCCCGCGACACCGTCATCGATATCGGCAAGGGCGTGACCATCGGCGGTAACACCCTCGCCGTCATGGCTGGCCCCTGTTCGATCGAAGACGAGGACCACGTCGTCGGTACCGCGCTCGCCGTCCGCGATGCCGGCGCGAACATCCTCCGTGGCGGCGCCTTCAAGCCCCGCAGCTCGCCCTACGCCTTCCGCGGCCTCGGTGAGGAAGGTCTGCGCCACCTCGCGCACGCCGGCCGCGTCTCCGGCCTCCCCGTCATCACCGAGCTCATGTCCGTCCGCGATATCGATGCCGTCGCGAAGTACGCTGATATCATCCAGATCGGCGCCCGCAACATGCAGAATTTCATGCTCCTGGATGAGGTCGGCAAGCTGAAGAAACCCGTCATGATCAAGCGCGCCCTCAGCGGCCAGATCGAGGAGTGGCTGCTCGCCGCCGAATACGTCCTCGCCCAGGGCAACCCCAGCGTCATGCTCTGCGAGCGCGGCATCCGCACCTTCGAAACGGCCTACCGCAACACCTTCGATATCAACGCCATCCCGCTGGTCAAGGAACTGAGCCATCTGCCCGTCATCGCCGACCCCAGCCACGGTACCGGCAAACACGCGCTCGTGACTCCCGTCGCCTGCGCGGCCATCGCCGCCGGCGCCGATGGCCTGATGATCGAAGTCCACCCCAGCCCCGACCATGCGCTCAGCGATGGCGCCCAGTCGTTGACATACGCGGGCTTCCAATCGATGATGCGGGCGGTCTCCGGTATCGCTGCCGCGGTCGAGCGGTCGCTCACGCCCCCGCTGGTCCATGCCTGAGCATGGACCCCTGCTACGTCCGATGCGAGAGGCGGACGTGGCTTGAGGGAGGACGAGGGGCGCCTGCAGCGGCGCGATAACGGCTACGGTCGTGTGACCCGGGCAGGTGCGCCTCGGCGGGGCGGCATCGACCTGCGGATGCCCATGCCCGAGATCTCGTTGCCCGTTTTCAAAGGGCCCCTCGACCTCCTGCTCCACCTCATCGAGCGCGACGACCTCGACGTCACGGCGGTCTCGCTGGTCGCCGTGACCGACCAGTACCTTCGCGCCATCCACCACGGCAGCGATTTCGACCCCCAGGCCCTGGCCGAATTCGTCGCCATTGGCGCGCGGCTCATCTACCTGAAGTCGCGCGCGTTGCTGCCGCGCGTCCCCAGCGAAGCACCAGAGGCCATCGAAGAGGATGAAGTCGGGCAGGAGCTCGTCGACCTGCTGCTCGAATACCGGCGCTTCACCGCCATCACGGACATGCTCGAGGAGCGGCAGGACCTTGGCCTGCGCCTGTTCCCGCGCCTCGCGGCAGCGCCACCGCCTTCCGATGGCCACGGTCTCGATGGCGTCACCGTGGACCACCTCCTGAAGCTCATGCAGCAGGTGCTCAAACGAAAGCCTCCCGAGCCCCGGGCCATCATCCAGCGCGACACGCTCACGCTCTCGGGCCGCATCGAGGAGTTCCGCCTGCGCCTGCAAAAGCGGGGCAAGTTCTCCTTCCGTCAGGCGATCTTGGAGTGCCGCACGCGCCTGGAGGTTGTTATCTCCTTCATGGCCGTGCTCGAACTCCTCAAGTCCGGCGAGTGCGATGCCACTCAGCCCACCGCCTGGGGCGAAATCGAAGTCGTCATGATCGTAGAGGTGGTCGCCTCGTAGCCTGCGCCTTGCGGTTCCATCAACGGTTTCCCCGCATTCGAGTCCGATGCCCCCAGGGCTGTTAACCTCTGTTAACGTGCTGGGCTGAGGATGCAAAGACCGGGTGAATTACGGACGTGTCGTTGCAGTCATCGATGTGGGCTCGAACTCGGTTCGCCTGCTGGTCGCCCGTGAACTCTCGCCAGTCGCCTTCGAAGTCATCGATGAAGAGCGCTTCGATGCCCGCATCGGGGAAGGCCAGGCCGATGGGGACCTGACCCCCGAAGGCATCGCCCGCGGCCTCCACGCCATGCGCGTCGTCTCCCAGGTCGCCGCGTCATACGGTGCGACTGTCACCGTCGTGGCCGGCACCGAAGCCCTGCGCCGCGCGCCCAACGCGGCCTCCTTTATCGAAGCCGCTCGCGCCGAGACCGGCCTCACGGTCCGCGTCCTCAGCGCCGCCGAGGAAGCGTTCGCCAGCTTCCTTGGCGCCATCAACAGCACCGGCCTCCGCGATGGCCATGTCGTCGACGTCGGCGGCGGCTCCCTTGAAGTCATGCGCGTCGAAGGCCGCGCCCTGGTCCGCAGCCAGTCCGCCCCGCTCGGTGCCATCTATGCCAGCGAGCGCTACCTCCGCAACGACCCGCCCACCGCCAAGGACGTGCGCGCGCTCCGCAAAGCCGTCCGCCAGCAGATCGAGATCCACGACAGGCTCCCGGCGTTGTACGGCGTCGGCGGCGCCCTGCGCAACCTCGCCCGCATCGTCCGCTTGCGTCGCCGGTATCCCCTCCGGCGCCTCCACGGCCTCGCCATCGAACGCCGCGAAATGCGCCGGCTCGCCTCCGACCTCGCCTCCGCCCCCGCCGAGGCCCGCCGCAAAGTCAACGGGCTCAACAGTTCGCGCGCCGATATCATCCCCGCCGCCGCGATCGTGCTCGACGAAATCATGGAGATGACCGGCGCGCCCGCGCTCAACGTCTCCGGCCAGGGCCTGCGCGAGGGTCTCGTGTGGCAGGAGCTCCGCGGCGAAGGCGCCATCCTCCCCGATGTTCGCACCGCCTCGATTAGCGGTCTTGCGCGTGCGAACGGCGTCGATGCGCTCGCCGCCGAGCCCGTCGTCATCGTCGCCGCCCAACTCTTCGAGGCGACGCGCCAATGGCATTCGTTCGGCGCGCCCGAGGAGGACCTGCTGCTCTCGGCGGCCCGCCTGGCAGGCATCGGCATGCACGTCGACTACTACAACCGCGACCGCCACGCCGAATACCTCGTCCACAGCGGCGACCTGCACGGGTTCAGCCACCGCGAGATCGTGCTCCTTGGCGCGATCGTCCGTTCGGCCACGGCCGGCACGCCCGACCTCACGGCCAATCGCGCCATCCTCGAGCAGGACGACGGCCACCGCGTCGCCGTCCTCGCCGCCCTGCTCGGCGCCGCCGAGGCGATCCGCCGCCGCCGCCCGTCGCCGGTGCACTCCGTCGAACTCAGCTCCCACCGCGGCGGCCTGCACATCGAACTGCGCGGGGGAGACTCGCTGGATGCCGAGATCGCCGCGCTCGAACGCCAGCAGAAGCGCCTGGAATCCGCCCTGAAAATCCCGGTCAGCGTTTCAGTGCGCGCCTGAGCTGCTCCCCTGGCCAACGCCGCGCAGCGCGTTCGGTTGCAGCAGCCACTCCAGCGTCCCCGCGCCCGCCTGGGCCGCGCCGGGGAACGTCACCAGGGCCGCGGCGCCCTTTTTGAACGTCGCCGCGATGGTGTCCTCGTCGCCGGTGAGCAGCAGCGAAAGCAATCCCGACATGTACGGCTCATGCCCGGTAACGAGCACCCGCTCGCCGCTGGCGCGTTCGAGCTCCCGCAACAGCGTGCCGTGCTCGCCGGTTGCCAGCGAATCGCTGATCTTTAGCCCCTTATGCCCGTACGCTTGGACGAGGATTTCCGCCGTCTGCAGCGCCCGCGCGTAGGGGCTGCTGACGATGAGTTGCGGCTCGAACAGCTGGCGCAACCCGGCCGCCGCCTCGGCCATGCGCTCGCTGCCCTTCGCCGTAAGCGGCCGCAGCGAGTCATCCGGCCAGCGCGGCCCGCGGTCCTCGGCGATTGCGTGGCGCACCAGGCAGAGTTCCATTCAGTCCGCCGCCGCCGGTTCGGTGCCCACGAGGGTGACCGCCGTGATCTTCCATTGCCCCAGGACCTGCTTCCACGTCGCGCCCAGCGTCGCTTTGCCGAGCGCCGAGGAGAACGTCACGTGGAATAGCTCGCCCTCGCCCTCCGTACCCACTTCGCGCAATTCGTACCCGGTGATGTTTGGCATGTTCGCCAGCGAGAGGCCGGCCCCACCCTGCGGCGCGAGCTGCATCATCTGCGCCAGCGCCTCGGGCGTGATGTCCGCCATGATCTGGTTGAAGTTGCCGCTCATCACCGCCTGTGCGTTGCGCTCAGCCGCTTCGCGCGCGCTCCCGGGTCCGTTGGTCACGCTGTCCACTCCATGGCGCCGGTCATCAGCCATCCCGCCAATTGTCGTTCACGCTTGCAAGCATAACGTCACTTCGGTGATCGCCGCGTTTAGCTGGCCCGGTGCGTTAGCCCTCGTAGCTCTCGATGGCCTCGTCGCTGAAGTCGACATTCGAGTACACGCGCTGCACGTCCTCGAGGTCTTCCAGCGCATCGAGCAGCTTCAGCGTCTGGTGCGCGACTTTTTCGTCCACTTCCATCGGCGTCCGCGGGACCATCGCGAAGTCCGCGTTCTCGATGGTGAGCCCGGCGCTCTCGAGCGTCTTCCGCACCGCCTCCAGTTGCGCCGGCTCAGTCTGCACTTCGACGGTCCCCTCATCGACGCGCACGTCCTCCGCGCCCGCATCAATCGCCTGCAGCGCCACGTCGTCGGGGTTCGCCCCGTTCACCGGGATGGAAATCACGCCCTTGGCATCGAACTGCCAGCCGACCGAGCCGGTCTCGCCGAGGTTGCCCCCGGCGCGGCTGAAGCGATGCCGCACCTCCGCCACCGTCCGGTTCCGGTTGTCCGTCAGCACCGAAACGATGATCGCGGTACCCCCGGGGCCGTACCCCTCATACTGGATCTCGTCGAGCTGCTCTTCCGCGCCACCACCCGTGGCCTTCGCAATCGCGCGTTCGATGTTCTCGTTGGGCATGTTCTGCGCCCTGGCTCGCTGCACCGCGAGACGCAGCTTGAAGTTCATCGCAGTGTCCGCCCCGCCCTGCTTGGCCGCGAGGATGATCTCGCGCGAAAGCTTGGTGAAGATCGCGCCGCGCTTCGCGTCGTTCGCGCCCTTCTGCCGCTTGATCGTCGACCACTTCGAATGTCCGGACATCGCGGGACCCGTCTCCGTAGGCGTAATGCTGTCCTACGAGTCTACCCGCGCGCACAAGTAGGCGCGAAGCAACGCAGCCGCCCAGAACGCGGCAATTCATTCACGCCCAACACCGGCAGCGGCGCAGGACGGCTGCCACGCGCCGCCGATGTCGCGTGCCGGCTACTTCTTCGTCCGCGGCAGGTGACCCGCACGCACGAGACAACCGAGCGTGTCGCATATGACCCGCGTGGCCAGCAGCGCCGTGATTTCGGCCGTGTCGTACGGGGGCGAGCACTCCACCACCTCGATCCCGGCGAGCGGTTGTGCGGCGATCAGCTGGATGAACTTCAGCACCTCCCGCGGGAGGAAGCCGCCCGGCTCGGGCCAACCGGTGCCCGGCACAAACGCGGCGTCCAGGCAGTCGACGTCGAAGCTCAACCAGACCGCGTCCACGCCGTCCCACGCCACGTCCAACGCCCGCTTCGCCGCCTCCTCGATCCCCATCTCGACGCAGTCGGTCACGGTCATGATGGTGGTGCCGCGCTCCCGCCCCACCTTCACGCCCGGGCGCGGCGCCTGCCACCCGCCGATGCCCACCTGGACGAGGTTCTTCGCCGGCACGTTCGGGATGTTGGTCGCATGGAACCACGGCGTTGTGTGCATCCGTTCGTCGAGGTCCGTCTCCTGCGTGTCCACGTGGCGGTCGAAGTGGATGATGCCGAGCTTCTTGCCGTCGAGGTGCTCGGCCACGCCCCGTGTCGTGGGGAAGCCGATGGAGTGGTCGCCGCCGAGCACGACCGGGAAGGCCCCGCTCGCGAACACGTGCCCGACGGCCTTGCTGATCTGGTCGAATGTCTTTTCGATGTTCGCCGGGATCGTGAACACGTCCCCAACGTCGCAGATCGTGATCGATTCGCGCAGGTCCACCCCGAGTTCGAAGCTGTACGGGCCGTACAGCGCCGAGATCTTTCGGATCCCCTGCGGCCCGAAGCGCGTCCCCGGCCGGTAGGTCGTGCCGCCATCGAACGGCGCGCCAAGGATGGCGACGTCGTATTCGCCGCACTTCCGGACATCCTCCAGGTAGGGCGCCTTGAGGAACGTGTTGATACCCGCGAAGTGCGGCAGCTCGCCCCGGCTGAACGTCGGGATGCGCTTGTCGACGATCGAGTCCGCACCGGGCAGCCCCAGCTCCAGCCCCCGCGCCACCTCCTCGTCCCATTTCGCCGTCGGCAGCCGCGCTTCGGCTTCGACCGCGTACCGGGCCTCGCGCCCGTAATGGTCATGCAACGGCACGCCCTCATGCTCTGAAGACATCAGGTTCACCCCTCACTGTGTGTTGATTGAGTTCTGGACGGTGGATTTATACGTCCACCGCTTCTGCCAGCAAAAGCCCGTGGATCTCGTCGCGGAGGTCCAAGAAGCGTTCGTCGCGGCGAATGGTCTGCGGCCGCTCCACCCCGAACGGCACCACGATCTCGCGCCGTATCCGCCCCGGGTGCGACGAAAACACGTAGATGCGCTGCGAAAGGAAGAGGGCTTCCTCGACGTCGTGGGTCACCATCAGGATGGTGGTGCCCGTCTGCTCCCACACCGAGAGCAGGTAATCCTGCATCAGGCCCCGGGTGTGGGCATCGAGCGCGCCGAACGGTTCATCGAGCAGCAGCACCTCCGGTTCCATCGCGAGCGAACGGGCGATGGCCACGCGCTGCCGCATCCCGCCCGAGAGCTGCCCCGGCCGCGATTCGGCCCACTTCTCCAGCTTCATCACGCGCAGGTAGTAGGCCACGCGCTCGCGCATCTCGCTCTTCGGCATGCCCCCGAGCTCCAGCCCGAACCCGACGTTCTCCGCAACCGTCCGCCACGGGAAGAGCGAATACGACTGGAACACGATGCCGCGGTCCGGGCCTGGCCCCTGGATCGGGAAGCCCGCCAGCGTTGCTTCGCCAGCCGTCGGCGTGTCCAGCCCCGCCACGATGTTCAGCAAAGTCGACTTGCCGCAGCCGGATGCCCCGACGATGCACACGAGCTCGCCCGAATCAACGTGCAGGTCGATCCCGCTGAAGGCGACGATCGGCCCGCGCTTGCCGCGAAACTCTTTTGACAGCCCGCGCAGCTGGAGGTCTGCCGTCATCGGTTCACTCCTGCGACCACGGCGAGAGCCGGTTGCGGACCAGGCGCAGCGCCACGTCGCTCGTCACCCCGAGCACGCCGATGACGAGCAGCAGGGCGAAAATCTCCTCCGTCCGCAGGAAGCGCTGGGCGCGGAAGATCCGCACTCCGAGCCCGTTATCGGCAGCGACCAGCTCCGCCACCACGATCAGGTTCCAGGCCGCCGCCAGGTTCACGCGCGCCGCATCAATGATGCCCGGCAAGGCGTACGGGAAGATGACCTTGCGGAATACCGAGACGTTGCCGCCGCCGAGCGTGAAGGCCACGCGGATGAGCTCCGATGGCACCTGCCAGACGGCGTTCGCGATCATGAGCGTGTTGAAGAACACGGTGCCGATGACGATCAGCGCCACCTTCGGCCCTTCGCCCAGCCCCAACCAGATAAGCAGCAGCGGCAGGAACGCAGTCGCCGGCATGTAGCGCACGAAGCCGATGACCGGTTCGAAGAGCGCGTTGATGCTCCGGAAGCTCCCCATCGCCAGCCCGAGGGGCACCGCAATCAGGATCGCCAGCCCGAAGCCGATGAACACCCGCCGCGAGCTCGCCCAGGTGTCGCCGGCGAGCTGCCCGCTCGTCACCATATCCTTCGCCGAGTGCACCACCTCGTTCACACTCGGGAGGAATATCGGGTTCACGAGGCCGCTGGCGCGCAACAAGACCCACGCCACCAACGGCGCCGCCAGCGAAATCGCCACCAGCACGACGTTCAGCCGCGGCGATATCTCTCCCCGCATCCGCCAGAATCCCGGCTGCCGCCGCCCCCCGAGGACCCGCGCCCGCGGTCCGCCGCGCGCTCCCGATGCCCCGTCCGTCACCACGGCCGTAGAGCGGCTCGTCACCTCGAGCCTGTCGAACACTGGCTGTCCCGGTCGCAGGCTCGTCATTTCTTCTGCGCATACGCGGTGATGAAGGTCGAATCGAACAGCCCACCGAGCGGCGCCTCCTTATCGATGAGCTTGGCCTCGAGCATGAACTTCGAGATGTCCGCTGCGGCGAACTGCAGGCTCTTCAGGTCCGTGCCGGGTGCGAACGCCTTCACGTTGTCGTCGACGGAGAAGATCGTCGTGCCGGCGTCGTAGCTCTTGTATTCTTCTTCGGAGACGCCGGCACGCTTGGCCATGATCTTCGTCGCCTTGTCAGGGTTGGCTTTGATGTAGTCGACCGTCATGAACCAGGCGTTTACGAGCTTCTGCACATCGCCCGGCCGATCCGTGACCAGCTTCTTCGAAACCGCGAGGTGGTCCGGGATTGCGCCGGGGAAGTCCTTCGAACTGAACAGCGTCTTCGAGCCCTCGCGCTTGAGCGCTTGCGTGGTGAACGGCGCGAACACCGCCACGGCGTCGAGCTGCCCGGCGGCGAACGCCGACGCCGCCGCACCGGTCTCCAGGTTCACAATCTGGACGTCCGAAGTCTTCAACCCCGCCTTCGTCAACCCGAGCAGCAGCAGGTAGTTGTCTACCACGCCGGCTTCGAGCCCGATCTTCTTGCCCTTGAGGTCCTGGACGCTCTGGATTTCCTTCGAGGCGATGACCTGGTCGTTGCCCGTGGAGTTGTCGTTCGTGAGCACGATCACCTGGTCCGAGCCCGCCGCCACGGACCCTATCGTGTCGTTCAGCGTCTGGCTATTCGCATCCAGCTTGCCGGCGGCGAGTGCGTTGATGGAATCGAGGTAGCCGTCGAACCAGACGAGGTCGACATTCACGCCTGCCTTCTTGAAGATGCCCGCCTCTTCGGCCACCTGCCACGGGAACCAGCCGGGCCAGGCGCTGAACCCGAGCTTGATCGGCGTGCCGGACCCGCCGCCGCCGCCGCCGTCATCGTCGCCCCCGCAGCCTGTGGCCAGCGCCAGCGCGAGGACCGCCACCAGCGCCACGAGAATCAGCCTGAAGCCCTTCATGGTCTCCCCCTTCTAGCGGTACCTCCCAAAAACAAAAGAGCCCGGGAGGACATTCCTCCCGGGCTTTTGTCCCGCCGTGTACCCGCTGCGTTGCGGGCCGTTGCTCTCGGTCCAGGCCCCTGCCACGAAGGCAGGACGGAACCCTAGCGACAGGCACAGGGTACGGGCCGCGCCATTTCCACCACGTTTCGCACACATGAACACCAGATGACGCGGCGCGCTCTCGTGCCCACGGAGTGAGCCGGCCCGGTTCGGGCCGGCGGCATTGGGGTCGCTGTTCCAGCGGCGGTTACCTTTGCCGGGTGCGTCCGCGCCCGCCGGGTGTGTGAACGGGAAGGTCTCGAGGTTGACGTGCCGCCGGCGCCCAAGGGGGGGCCAGAGAGCCCCATTCACGCGTTCAAGGGCCAGCTCCCCGTCTGGATCGGACCGCCGGACCGCAAATCAACCCGTGTCCCCGCAAGAAGTGGTGGACTTGGCCAAGGCCGTGCGGCGGCTGGACACGTTTCGTAAAGGGTCGCTGCGCGAGGTGCGCATCATCGCCTCGGCGCTCTCCACCCGCGGCCCAGCAGCAGGCGGCTGCCATCCCCCCGGCGCAATCGTGCACGTGCATCCCATCCTGACACCTTCCGGACGCTGCGGCCGCTCGCGCACGACACGGCCCGTATACCCCCGGCCGCACGCTGAATCCATGGCGCCCGCCGTTGCCTACGACGAAGAGACCTACGACACGGCGGACGGGTGCCTCCTGGCAATCAAAGAGCACGTCGAGAAGGGATGGCTGGTGATGCAAATTCGCGGCCCCCATAACGGACCATTTCTCGTTGCCTACCGCATGGATGGCGACGCCCGATGAACATCCTGCTCGTTGAAGACGAGCCCCCAATCGCCGACGTGCTCTCGCGCAACCTGCGGGCGCGCGGAAACGTCGTCCGCGTCGAGGGCACCGGGCGCGATAGCCTGCTGGCGCTCACCGAGGCCGTCCCGGACGTGATGGTCCTCGATATCAACCTCCCCGATCTGACCGGCTGGGAGGTCCTGCGCCGGCTCGCACCCGCGGACCGCGAGCGCGTGCCCGTGATCGTGCTCTCGGCCTCGCCGCTCGCCCCCAGCCGCGTGCAGGAGTTCCAGCCGGCGGGCGTGCTCGTGAAGCCCTTCCCGATGGACGCGCTCGTGCGTCTGATCGAAGAGGTGACTCCGGAGCCGGCCGTGGACCGAGGCGCCAGCCATGCCTGATGTCGCCTTTCTCGCCGTAGGCGTGGGTTCGTTCGCGTTCTTCTACCTCGTCATGGAATTCCTCCGGAAGGTCTGATATGGACGCGGAGAACCTCATCGCCTTCATCATCTCGATCGCCGTTGGCATTTACATGCTGAACTGCCTCTTCCGGCCGGAAGACCTCTAGTAGGAGCGAACCGCCGTGATTACCGCACCAGACTTTGCCTACCTGGCGTTCTATGTCGTCGTCCTGCTGGCCGTGACGAAACCCCTCGGCCTCTTCATGACCGCGGTGTACGAGGGGCGCCGCACGTTCCTCCACCCCGTCGTCCGCCCGCTGGAGCGCGGCATCTATCGCGCCGCCGGCATCGACGAATCGCAGGAGCAGGGCTGGAAGGCGTACACCGCCGCGCTGCTGCTGTTCAACCTGGCCGGATTCCTGCTGCTCTACGCCATCCTCCGCCTCCAGCATTACCTCCCGATGAACCCGCAGGACCTCGGCGGCGTGAAGCCGAGCCTCGCCTTCAACACCGCTGTCAGCTTCATGACGAATACCAACTGGCAGTCGTACAGCGGCGAAACCACCTTCAGCTACTTCTCGCAGATGGCCGGGCTTACCTTCCAGAACTTCGTCTCGGCCGCCGTCGGCATGGCGGTGCTGGTCGCGCTGATCCGCGGGCTCGCGCGCCACTCGGCCAGTACCATCGGCAACTTCTGGGTCGATCTCGTGCGCTCGGTGCTCTACATCCTGCTGCCGCTGTCGCTGGCGCTTGCGGTGTTTCTCGTGTCGCAGGGCGTCGTGCAGAACTTCCATTCCAACCTCGAGATGTCTTTCGCGTCGGTTGTCAGTTGCTCTGGCGTATTCGTCGGTAGTACGGCGAGGGTGAGCTTGGCCGTCCTCTCTGAAGTACTGGAGGTGGAGGGGTTCGAGTTGCCGCCGCCACAGGCGGCAATTACCGGCACGCTCAGGGCGACGCCACCAACCGTACCTGCACGCAACAGGGTCCGCCGGGACAGAGTTCGACCAGTCATGCGACTTCTCCAGGGGAACCAGGCTCGGCCATTAGGAGTGGTCTAACGAACAAACCCTCTGGCTTGGATAGCTTCACCTAATACAGCGACCTAGTCAAGACTCACTCGCCGGGTATGTTCACGCATTCTAGCGCGCCGGGCGAACCCGGGTACAACGTGCCGGCAAAAGCGGATGCCTCGGCTCTTCTTCTAAGGGCGACGGCCGACGGCCGCAAACCAGGGGTGTATGCCACGTCGTGCGCGCCGAATGAGGCCGCGCATTCGGCCCCGCAACGGCGCGGACCGCGATTACATCGGCGGCTGCTTCCGGCGCCGGCGCCCGCCGGGTGTGAACGGGAAGGTTTCGAGGTTGACGTGCCGCCGGCGCCCGAGGAGGGGCCCGAGCCGCTTGAGGCTCTGGTTCACCAGCGGCCGTTGGAACATGTGCCGCACTTCAACGACGGGCACGGTCACCGTCACTTCGTGCGGCGATTGCGAGAGCCGATCCACCACGTACGCCGCGACAGGGTCCGCTGCGGTCCGGTAGGGCGAGTCGATCACGACGAGCGGGATCCCCGGGAACTGGCGCCCCCAGCGTTCCTCCACCGCCGAAGGCTCGTCCGGGTCGATCAGCACGTGCAGTGCCGTCACGTCCCGCGACCGTTCGCAAGCGGCGCCCAGGGCCATCACCGCCGCCAGGTTCACTTCCTCCACGGGGACGACGATCGGGATCCCCGATGGCCCGCGTGGCTCGAAATCCAGGACCACCTCCGGGCCCACGTACAGTGCGCGATGCAAGCGGTGGTAGAACACGCCAATGAGCCCCGCGACCGCCGCCAGCACCGGGATCAGGATGACGATGATCCACGCGCCCTCGCCGAACTTCGCCTGCAGGATGATCGCCAGCACGATCGTCGTCACCACACCGCCGACGCCGTTGATGACCATCGACCGCCGCCAGCCCGGCTCGCGTCGCTTCCACCAGTGCCGCACCATCCCTCCCTGGCTCAGGCTGAACGATAGGAACACGCCCAACGCGTAGAGCGGGATCAGCCGCGTCGTCTGCGCGTTGAACGCGATAAGCAGCCCGCCCGCGAGCGTCGCCAGCGTGATGATGCCGGTGCTGAACACGAGCCGGTTCCCCCGCGCGTGGAAGATGCGCGGCATGTAGCCGTCGCGGGCGAGGATGGCCGCGAGCCGCGGGAAGTCGGCGAATGCCGTGTTCGCGGCAAGGATCAGGATCCCGGCGGTCATGATTTGCAGGAACGCGAACAGCAGGCTGCCGTCGCCGAACGCCTCCACGCCCAGCTGCGAAGGGATGGTGTTGTTTTCGTCCGGCACGAAGCCGTAGTACCGCGCCAGCACCGTCACCCCGAGGAACAATGCCCCGAGGATGAGCCCGAGCGTCAGCAGCGTCTGGCTCGCGTTCTTCCACGCCGGACGCTTGAACGCCTGTACCCCGTTGCTGATAGCCTCCACGCCCGTGAGCGCCGTGCAACCATTCGCGAACGCCCGCAACAGCAGGAACAATCCAATGCTCTGGGTGGGTTGCAGCTGTTCGCGCGGCGCCCCCGCCGCAAGCGGGTTACCGCCACCCACCAGGATCTTCGTGAGCGCGACGCCGATCGCCAGGCCGAGCGTCAGCACGAAGGCATACGTCGGGATCGCGAAGATCGTCCCGGATTCTTTCATGCCCCGGAGGTTGATCACCGCCACCAGCGCCACCAACGCGACCGACATCTCCACCGCGAACGGCCGGAAGCCGCCGTTCAGCGACGCGAGCGCGTCCATGCCCGCCGCCACCGAGACCGCAACCGTGAGCACGTAGTCGATAAGCAGCGCCGACGCCGCAATCAGGCCCGCTTTCACCCCCAGGTTGTCGTGCGCGACGATGTACGCCCCGCCGCCGCCCGGGTAGGCCCGCACCGTCTGCCGGTAGCTGATGATCACCACCGCCAGAAGCGCGGTGATCGCCAGGGCAATCGGCAGCGAGTACTTGATCGCGCCCGCCCCCGCGAGGATGAGGACGAACAGGATTTCCTGCGTCGCATAGGCCGTCGAGGAAAGAGCATCCGAGGAAAAGACGGCAAGGGCCTTCACCTTGCTCAGCTTCTCGTTCTCCAGCATGTGGCTCGCGAGCGTGGTCCCCAGCAGGCGGTCGCGCAGGTTCAGCCAGCGGCCATGCCAGCCCGCGCGCCGCTCGGCATACTCGGTCGCTTCAAAGCGGCCGCGGCCCGTCGGCACGATCCCCGCGCGCGGCAGCTCCACGCGGTACCGCGTGACCCGGCCACCCGCCCGCACCACCGGGAGCCCGCGGCCGCCGGGCTGGAGGTCTGTCATCTGGCCGGCGCGCAACACGTGCTCCCGTGATTCCGCGCCGTTCTGGCTACGCGGACTCCATGGCCTACGCGCCCGGATCCGCCATGTTCTTCATCGCGCATCCCTCAATCATCGCTCGCGCCCGTGCGGTGCCTGTCAGGAAAGCAGGCAACGGTGTCATGATCGTGTCAGGATTTTCGCCGCACCCTTGGGCTGTCGAGAAGACGCGAGTAACCCGGCCCGGCCGGATGCTCCCGCGATGACCCGCGCCGGGCACGTTCCCACGCCGGGATGATCCCCGCATGATCTTGGCCCCCACCCCCATGCCCGTGCCGGGTACTTGCGCGATGGCTGCAATCGAAACGGCGGACGAGCCTCACATGGCTGAAATTGAGGCGGGGCTGCCGTCATCGGATTGGCATCGTGCTGGCTCTCATCTCACACGCACGATGCAGGAGGCGCAGTGTGACACGCGCAATCCCTGGCGTTCATCACCGCCACGGGACTCCTCCTGGGCGGTGTGCAGACGGCCTTCGCCGCCGCCAACCCATCCGGCACCGGGCAGCCGAACCAGGAGTGCGAAGACGTGATGCCGCACGGCTTCACCGCCGCCGGCTTCGAAAACGCCGAAAGCCACTACGCCGGCGAAGAAGGCACCGGGTCGGAGCACGCCGACAGCGACCACGCGGCGTCGCAGTACGATGTCGCCTGCTTCCAGCTGGAGCAGCGCGGCGGCTAACGGCCCGTTGCCTGCGCCAACCGCACGCCACGGCGGGGTCGTGCCCCGCCGCGTGCCGTGGCGCCGCCCTACATGCGCTCGATGATCGTCGCGGTGCCCATGCCGCCGCCCGTGCACATCGCGATGAGCGCGGTCGAGAGGTTGCGCCGCTCGAGCTCGTCGAGCGCGGTCTCGATGAGCATGCCGCCCGTCGCGCCGATCGGGTGGCCCAGCGCGATCGCCCCACCGTTCACGTTCAGCCGCGAATCATCGATCCCGAACTCGCGCTGGAATTTCAGCACCACCGCCGCGAACGCTTCGTTGATCTCGTAAAGGTCGATGTTCTCTTTCGACATCCCGGCCTTTTTCAGGCAAATCTCCGCGGCGGGTGCCGGCGCGGTGAGCATGATCACCGGCTCCGCGCCGGCGGTCGCTGTCATCCGGATGCGGCCGCGCGGCTTCAGCCCGTGCGCCTTCGCGTACTCCGGCGAGGCCACCACCACCGCGCTTGCGCCATCGACCACACCCGATGAGTTGCCCGCGTGGTGCACGTGCTCGACCTGCTTGATCTGCGGGTAGACATCCTTGCAGATCTCGTCGAACGTGCGCGTGTCGTTCGGCGGGTTCATCACGCCCATCTTGGCGAACGACGGGTTGAGCCCGGCGAGGCTCTCCATCGTCGTGCCCGGCCGCGGGAACTCGTCGTGGTCGAGCGCGAGCGTCCCGTCGTCGTTGTAAATCGGCACCACGCTGCGGTCGAAGCGGTGGTCGTCGATGGCGGCGGCGGCGCGCGCCTGGCTCTGCACGCCGAGGCGGTCCACGTCCTGGCGCGTGAAGCCCTCGATCGTCGCGATCAGGTCGGCGGAGATGCCCTGGGGAACCAGCGGGTATTGCGCGTACAGGTGCGCGTTGTTCGCCGTGAAGCCATCGACGTGTAGCGATGCCGGCCGCGACATCGATTCCACGCCACCGGCCACGACAAGGCCCTGCTGGCCCGACATCACGCTCATCGCCGCCACGTTCACTGCCTGTTGCGCCGAGCCGCAAAAGCGGTGGAGCGTCACGCCGGGCACCGTGACCGGCCAGCCGGCATCCAGCGCCGCCATGCGCGCGATGTCCATCGCGTGGTCACCCACGCCCGAACCGTTGCCCATGATCACGTCTTCCACGTCGGCCGGGTCGAAGCCGACACGCTCCTGGAGCGCATTCAAGACTTGCGCGAGGATCCGCTGAGGGTGAATGTGCGTCATGCTGCCAATGCCCGGCTTGCCTCCGCCCCGCGGCGAGCGCACGCCATCGATGATCCATGCTTCGTTCATTCTGGTTTTCTCCACTGGGCTATCGGATGAGCGAAGTCTACCGGTCTGTGCGCCGCCGCAGAAGTCGTGGCCCCGGCACAGCCGGGAATCGCGAGTCCCTGCTGGCTCAGCTTTCGAACACGCCCAGCGAGTTGAGCGCCCAGGTCGCGTACACGTCGGCGATTTCCTCCGCCGTCATCGGGCCGGCCGGGTTGAACCACCCGCCGATGCGCACGCCGGCACTCAGCAGGAAGCGGACGCGCGTCGTGAGGTCCGGGACCATCAGCAGGCCGCATCCGGCCAGCTGTTCCGCGAGGTCGTAGAAGCGATGCTCGTAGAACCCGCGCAGTTCCCGCACGCGGCCGCTCACCATTGGCGCCATGTGGCGGCCCTCGGCTTCGAACAGCGTCGTCTCCCGGCTGCCGTAGACGTGCTGCAACGTGTGCGCGCGGAGCACCGCCCGCAGCAGTTCGAGACTCGGCGGTTCGGCGCCGAACACCTCTGCGATCGCGCCGTCGACCAGGTGAAAGCTGCGCTCCATGACCGCGAGCACGAGGTGGTCCTTCGTCGCGAAATGGTTGTAGAGCGAGCTCTGCGCCAGCCCCACGCGCGTGGCGATGTCGCGCATGGATGTGGCGTCGAGGCCGCGGGCGAAGAAGAGATCGCGCGCGGCGATGAGGATGTTCTCGCGCGTGGTAGGCTCAGCCACCGACCACCGCCCTTCGCTTGCCGGCAGCGCCCCACCGCCGCTGCCAGGTCCCGAATGGGCGCTCGCTCGCCCGCATGGCAGCTCCGAGTGGATGCTGCCCGCTGCCACGCCGGCCCGCCCGCCCGTTCCACGAAGGGGAATCGACGACTGTCCGGCGACAATTGCCCAGTGCTGAGATCTCGCGCAGAAACGTTTCTCCGGACGGCATCCGCCGGGGCGGTCGCGGGTGCTGCAATCCTACCAGCCCCACCCGATGGCGACGATGACTTCCGCGCAACCACGTCAGCCACGCCAACGGCGCGCCGGGCAGGACCACGCCGTACGCGCTATTGTTCACCGGCAGTTGGCCGCACCCGGCGGCCACCTTTGATGGAGGACCACATGCGCACTGATTTCGAGACCGTCACCTTCGCCCTGGCCGATGGCATCGGCCGGCTCACCCTCAACCGCCCGGAACGGCTGAACGGCATCACCAACCAGATGATGCGGGACCTTTACGAGATCCTCGCGGAGCTGGCCTCCATGCCCGAGGCGCGAGTCGTCGTCCTTACCGGCGCCGGCAAGGGCTTCTGCCCCGGCGCCGACCTCGGCCACTACAGCTCCGGCGAAGCGGAGAAGCCGCTTTCGCCCGAGCATTTCCAGCTGACGGCGATGCTCCACGAGCTCCCCCAGGTCACCGTCGCGGCGATTAACGGCGCCTGCGCCGGCGCCGGGCTCGGCTGGGCCGCGGCCTGCGACCTCCGTTACGCCGCCCGCAGCGCGAACTTCAACTCCGCCTTCCTCGGCGTCGGCATTTCCGGCGACATGGCCGGGCCGTGGCTGCTGCCGCGGATCATCGGCGCGGCGCGGGCGCGCGAAGTGTTCCTGCTGCACGGCAAGTTCGGCGCAGACGAAGCAGAGCGCATCGGGTTCGTTTCGAAAGTCTTCGATGACGCGGTGTTCCGCGACGAGGTGGACGTGATCGCGGGGCGGCTCGCGGCCTCGGCGCCGCTCGCTATCCGCGCGATGAAGCAAAACTTCATCGCCGGCGAGAACATGAGCCTGCGCGAATACATCCGCGTCGAGACCGAGCGGCACCAGCGCACGGGCGCGAGTGAGGACTCGCGCGCGGCCTTCAAGGCGTTCGTCGAAAAGCGGCCCGCGGAATTCCACGGCCGGTAAGGAGAGAGATTATGTGGCTTCGATTACGGCAGATTGCGTTCATCGTCGAGGATGCCGATGCGGTGGCGGCGGACATCGCGGACATCTTCGGGTTGGAGGTGGCGTTCATCGACGAGGGACTGCCACCCGCCTTCGGGCTCCAGAACCGCCTCCTTCCCGTAGGCACGCAGTTCATCGAGCTCTGCGCGCCCATCCGCGAAAACACGGCCGGCGGGCGCTACCTCGAACGGCGCGGCGGCGATGGCGGCTACATGGTCATTACACAGTGTGATGAGCATGCGCCGCGCAAGGCGCACATCAAGGAGATGGGCATCCGCATCGTCGCGGAGCGCGACGGCGAACAGGCCTGCCTCATGCAGCTGCACCCGCAGGATACGGGCGGCTCCTTCCTCGAAATCGATTGGCATTCCGGTCCGGACGAGAACCCGCCGCTCTGGACCCACGCCATCCACGGCGACTGGTGGACGAAGGTGCACACCGACCGCGTCCGCGCGATCGTCGCGGCGGAGCTCCAGGACCCGGAGCCTGCGAAGCTGGCGCAGCGCTGGAGCGCGATCATCCAGGAACCGGTAACTGTGGATGCGGCAGGCAATCCGGCCATCCGCATCGACAACGCCACCCTCCGCTTCGTGCCCTGCACCGACGGCCGCCCCGCCGGCCTCGGCGGGATCGACCTCGCCGCCACGGACGCGGACGCCGTCCGCGGCGCCGCGAAGCGGCGCGGCCTGCTTCGCCACGACGGCGTGGTGGTCGCGGGCGGGATGCGGATCCGGCTGGTGTAGCGCGGCATGACGGGCCTGCTGCCGGTGGCCGCCGCTCGCGGGCGGGCGTAGCATCGTGCGGGTTTGGGGCGGTTTGCGATCAAGGAGCGTGCAGTGCGCTTGCTGTCTGATGTGACGGTGGTGGAGACGGGCTCGACGCTGGCGCTCGGCTTCGCCGGCCGCGTGCTCCAATTGCTTGGCGCCTCCGTCACGCGCATGGAAGCGGCCGGCGGCGACCCCCTCGGCGCGGCGCCGGAAGGCACGGTCCAGCACGCGCTCTACCAGTACCTGCACGAGGGCAAGCGCATCATCCGGGGCAGCGGCGAGATCGCGCGGCTGCTGGTGCACGCGCATGTCTGGCTGGACGCCCGCCCGCCCGCCGTCATCTCGGAAGACCCGTTCTCGCTTCTACACCGCGACGGCAAGGCCCGCCCAGACCTCACTCACGTCGCAATTACGCCGTTCGGGCTCGACGGCCCATGGCGCGATCACCCGGCCTCGCCGATGGTGGCGCTTGCCGTCGGCGGCTTCCTCTACCTCTGCGGCGAGGCCGACCGCGAACCCCTCCGCAACGGCGGCCACCTCCCAGACTTCCAGACGGGCCTGTTCGCGGCGCTGGGCGCGGTGGCCGGGCTGGTCGCGGTCGGGCGCGGCCGCCCGGGCCGGCTCGTGGACCTCTCGCTGCTGGAATCGGTCGTCGCCTTCCACGAGCGCGGCGACCTCGCGGTCACACACCTCGGCGCCGACATCGTCCGTTCGCGTCGCCACGAGGGCACGCACCCGTTCACCATCCTGCCGTGCAGCGATGGCTTCGTTTCGCTGGCAGTGGGCACGCCGCGGCAGTGGGAGAACCTCTCGGTGCTCATCGGCAAGCCGGAGTGGGGCGGGGACTCGGAGTTCCTCCTGAACCGCCTTGCCCATTGGCAGGAAATCGACGAATACCTGCTCCCGTGGCTCGCCGAGCGTACCGCCGATGAGGTGACGAAGGAGTGCCAGGAGCTGTTCATCGCCTGCGGTCCGGTGCTCTCCGCCACCGAAGTGCTTGGAAACGCGCACCTCGCCGAGCGTGATTTCTTCCGCCGCACGAGCGTTCCGGGCGGCGAGATCAAGGTGCCTGGGCTCCCCATCCGTATCGGCGGTCGCCCGCTGGATCCCGCGCCAGAAGGAGCAGGCTGATGCGCCTTGACCTGCTCGAAGGCGTCCGTGTGGTCGAGGTCGGCGCCATGTGGGCCGGGCCGTACGCGGCGCGAATCCTGGGGGATCTCGGCGCGGAGGTGATAAAGGTTGAAGGGCCGCGCAAGCCCGAAGCCGTGCGTTTCGGCTTCTACGCGCAGAACGACCCCGGCGAGAAGCCCTGGGAGCGCGGCGGACACTTCCAGAAGTTCAGCCGGAACAAGCGCGACTGGGTGGTCGACCTGACGCAGCCTCGCGGGCGCGAGCTGCTCCACGCCCTCTTGCGGAAAAGCGACATCCTCATCGAGAACAACACGCCCCGCGTCCGCGAGCGCCTCGGGCTCGGCCACGAGACCCTCGCGCGCGAAGCCCCGGACCTGATCGTCGTCTCCATGCCGGGTTTCGGCGATACAGGCCCCTACCGCGACTACCTCGCGTTCGGCCTGAACATGGAGGGTTTCGCCGGCCTCACCAGCGTCACGGGCTACGCCGACGGCACCCCGCCCATCCGCTCGGCCATCCCCTACGGCGACCCGGTCGCGGCGCTCTACGGAGCGCTTTCCGCGTTGCTCGGCCTCCGCGGGCGAGCGGCCGGCGAACCGGCGCCGCGCTTCGAAGTCTCGCAGATGGAGGGCCTCGTCAGCCTCCTCCCGGACGTGCTCATCGAAGCGCAGGTGACCAACGCCGACCCGGCCCGCGTCGGCAACGCCGACCCGCTCCTCTACGCCCGCCAGGGCACGGTCCGCGCCGGCCCGAATGGTTGGCTCGCTGTTAGTCTCGCGGACGCCGAGCAAGTCGAGCGCGTGTCGGCGCTCATCGGGCGGCCCGCCACAGTTACAGACGAGCGCGCCTTCTGGGCCGCACTGGAAGAGTGGGCGACGGCCGTGGGCCGCGACGACGCCCTCCGACAACTCGCCGCCGCGGGCATCGCCGCCGCGCCGGTGCTCCCGCCCGGCGAGATGATGCACCACGAGCAGGTCGTCGCGCGCGGCGTCTACCGCGTCGTCGACCACCCCATTGCCGGCCCGATCCCGTATTCGCAGCTCCCCCTTCACTTCGCCAACGCCCCAGCCCGCCCTGATATGCACGCGCCGCTCTTCGGCCAGGACAACCGCTACGTGTACGGCGAACTCCTCGGCCTCTCAGACGCCGAAATCGCGGGACTGTATGCGTCGGGGATAACCTCGGATGCCCCGGACCTCGGGTAGGCCCAGCGGGTTTGACCGCGGCCGCGCCTCTCCCTAGAGTCACGACACCTCACACCTCCCGGGAGGCTCCATGAAAGCAGCCGTGCTGCGCGCCGGCGGACGCTTCGCCGTCGAGGACGTGCCCGACCCCGTCCCCACCGGCCGCCAGGCCGTGCTCCGCGTCACTTACTGCGGCATTTGCGGCTCCGACCTCCACGCGCTGCGCGCCGGCACGCTGCCCGAGGGCGCGATCCTCGGCCACGAAGTCGTCGGCGAAATCAGCGCGCTCGGGCCGGAGGCGCGCGGTTTCGAAGTCGGCGACCGCGTGACCACGCTCTCCGCCGTCCCCTGCGACGAGTGCGAACAATGCCGGGCCGGCCTTTACCGCTCCTGCGAAAAAGGCTGGCAGGTCTTCGGGTATACCGGCCTCGCGGGCGGCTATGCCGAGTTGCTGCTCACGCACACCGCCGTCCTCGAAAAGGCCCCCGAATCCCTGACCGACATCGGCGCGGCGCTGAACGAGCCCTCGATGGTCGGCCTCTACGCGGCCCGGGCCAGCCGCGTCCGCGTCGGCGACAACGTCGCGATCATCGGCGCCGGCCCCATCGGGCTGCTCGTGCTGCAGGCCGTGCTGCTCATGAACCCCGCGAACTGCTGGGTCATCGAGACGTCCGCGGGGCGGCTGGCAAAGGCCCGCGAGCTCGGCGCCACTGCCGCCTTCGACCCCACGACCACCGACATGGCCGCGTTCTTCCTCAACAACTGCGCGACCGGCGGCCCGGATGTCGTGTTCGAATGCGCCGGCGCGAAAGGCACACTCCAGCGCGCGATCGAGTGGGTGCGCCCCGGCGGCCAGGTCATGGTCCCGGGCGTGAACATGGAGCTGGACGAGATTTCGCCCCTGACCATGGTTGGCAAGGAGTGCGAGATCAAGGCGTCCCTCGGCGGCATGGACCTCTTCCGCATCGCCCTCGACCTCATCGCCGAAGGCAAAATCCGGCCCGAGGCGATGGTCACCCGCGTCATCGGCCTCGACGAAGTCGATGAGGTTTGCCAGACGCTCGGCACGCGCGGCGATGACAATGTGAAGGTGCTCGTTGCGCCCGGCAAGGAGATGCGATGAAAGCCCCGGTGCTCTACGGCCGCCGCGCCATGCGGTACGAAGACGTGCCCGACCCCACGCCTGCCGCGAACGAGGTCGTGGTCGAAGTGGGGCTCTGCGGCGTCTGCGGTTCCGACCTCCACCTGTACGACAGCGAAATGGCCCCCGAAGGCATCGTCCTCGGGCACGAATTCGGCGGCACGATCGTCGCGCTCGGCAAGGATGTGCGGGGCTGGGAAGCCGGCGACCGCGTGGTCGGCGCGCCCCAGAAGCCCTGCATGAATTGCGCTTTCTGCACGAAGGGCGAGCCCGAGCTCTGCTACCAGCACTACCGCCTCGACATGCAGCGGGCCGGGACGGCGCCCCTCGGCGGTGCGTCCTTGGGGGCGGGCGGCTACGCGCCGTTCGCGAAGATCGCCGCCGGCCGCCTGATGCGCGTCCCGGACGCGCTCGATGACCGCCAGGCGGCGTCCGTCGAGCCGGCCGCCGTCGGTTTCCACGCCGTCCGGCTCTCGGGCATGCGCCTCGGAGACACCGTCGCGGTGCTCGGCGCGGGACCGATCGGGCTCTACACGTTGCAGGCGGCGCGGGCCGCCGGCGCCCGCAAGGTGGTGGTCGCCGAACCGGCGCCTGGCCGCGCCTCCCTCGCCACTCGCCTCGGCGCTGACGGCGTGCTCAACCCGCGCGAAATCGATGATGTGCCCGCCGCCATCGCCGATGCCCTCGGCGGCGCCCCGGATGCCGTCTTCGATGCCGCCGGGGTCCCCCCGACCCTGCAGCAGGCCGTCGATATCGTCCGGCCGGGCGGCTCCGTGATGATGGTCGGCGTTTCGTTCGACGCCGCGCCTGTGCGTCCGTCGGTCTGGGTCACGAAGCGCGTCACCGTCCGTGCCGCCTTCGCCTACAGCCGCGCCGACTACGAGGCGACCATCGCCCTGCTCGAACGCGGCACGCTCGATTCCCGCGCCATGGTCACCTCCGTCGTGCCGGCGTCGGAGACGCACGCCGCCTTCGAGCGCCTGCTGCACCCGAACGACGACGTGAAGGTGCTCATCGACCCCCGGCAGCCGGCAACGCCGTAGGCGGCCGGCGAGCGGGCGACCCGGCTCAGCCTTCGTGCAGGAAGCCGTACCGCGCGAGCGCCTTCTCGCGCAGGTGCGGCCGGTAGCCCGAAGGGAAGATCTCGTCGCCGCCCCGGTATTCGCGCAGCACCTGCCGCGCGACCGTGATCTTGTGGACCTCGGTCGGCCCATCCGCGAGCCCCACGTGGTACGAGTTGATGATCAGGTCCGTGAACGGCATGTCTGTCGAGATGCCGAGTGCCCCGTGCACCTGAAGCGCTGCCGAGGCCACATCGTGGAGCACCTTCGGCATCGTCGCCTTCACCGCCGAGATGTTCTTCCGCACTTTCAGATAGTCGTTGTGGTGGTCGATGAGCCAGGCGGTTTCGAGCACGAGCAGGCGAAACTGCCGCAGCTGGATCCACGTGTCCGAGATCATCTGCTGCACCAGCTGCTTGTCGGCCAGGCCGCTGCCCTTCGTGGTCCGCGAAAGCGCCCGCTCGCACATCAGGTCGAAGCATTTCTGCGCCTGCGCCACCGTGCGCATGGCGTGGTGCATCCGCCCGCCGCCGAGCCGCGTCTGCGCGACCACGAACGCCTGGCCCTGCTCCCCGAGCATGTTCTGCCGCGGCACCCGCACGTCGTTGTAGCGCATGTAGGCGTGGCTCGGGTCGCTTTCGCCGTGGAAGCCGAGGTTGTGGACGATCTCGATGCCCGCGGTCTCCGCTGGCACGATGAACATCGACATGCGCCTGTGCGGCGGCGCCTCCTTATCGGTGACGGCCATGGTGATGAAGAACGACGCGAACTTCGCGTTCGATGAGAACCACTTCTCCCCGTTGATGACCCACTCGTCGCCGTCGGCGACGGCGGTCGTGCGGAACTGCGTCGGGTCCGCCCCGCCCTGCGGTTCGGTCATCGAAAAGCAGGAGACGATGCGGTTATCGAGCAGCGGTTGGAGGTAGCGTTCCTTTTGCTCCGGGGTGCCGTAGTGGGCGAGGATCTCGGAGTTGCCCGTGTCCGGCGCCTGCGCCCCGAACACCAGTGGTCCGAAACGCGTCCGCCCGAACTGCTCGTTCATCAGCGCGAGCTTCACCTGGCCGTAGCCCTTGCCCCCGAGCTCGGGGCCAAGGTGGCACGCCCAGAGGCCGCGCGCCTTCACCTGCGCCTGCAACGGCCGCACCAGCTCGTCGAAATGTGGTTGCTTGAGGTCGACGGGGCTGCCGAGCACGTACTCCAGCGGCTCCACTTCCTCGCGCACGAATTCGTCGATCCAGTCGATCTCCTTCTGGAACTCGGGGTCGGTCATGAATTCCCAGGACATTGGCGGCTCCTCTTCGTTTCGAAGGCTCCGGCGCGCCGGTACGCGCGGGCAGATACAAGGTCTGTACAGTACCGCGCGGCTGGAAACCGCGCGCGGTGCCTGGCGTCCGCCGCGCCTCGATCTGCGCCGCCCGGTAGTATTACGGTCGGCAGCGGCGACCGCGGTCAGGGGGACGGCATGGGACCACTTGATGGCATTCGGGTTCTCGATTGCAGCACCGGAATCGCCGGGCCGATGGCGGTCATGTACCTGGCGGACTACGGCGCCGACGTCCTCAAGGTCGAGCCGCCCACCGGCGACCGGGCCCGCACCGACCCCGGCTTCGCAGTCTGGAACCGCAACAAGCGTGGCGCCGTGCTGGACCTCGCCCGCTACGACGACCGCGCCGTCCTCCGCGAGCGCCTTCGCGGCGCCCACCTCTGTGTCTTCTCGCAGCCACTGGGCGAGCTCGAAGCGCTCGGCTTCGACCCCGTGTCGGTCGCCGCGATGAATCCCGGCTGCGTCTACCTGCACATGCCCTCGTTCACGGCGAACGGCCCGGGCAGCGCCATGCCGGAGTCGTTCGAGCGGCTGTGCGCTGAGGCGGGCGTATCGGCCGGCCAATATTCGTTCGATGGCGGCCCCATCGACCCCGTCATCCCGCACGTGCTCTACGGCCAGGCAATGTGGGGGGCGGCGGCCGCCACCGCTGCGCTCCTGGAGCGCGAGGCCTCGGGGTTCGGCCAGGTCGTCACCGTGGGTGGCATCCACGGCTGGCTTGTGACCATGACGGGCGCCGCCACTCGCCGCCCGGGTACGCCGCACGCACGTGCGAAGGGTGGGCCGGGTGGGCCGATCCCGTTCTACCGGCTCTACGAATGCGCCGGTGGTGAGTGGCTTTTCCTCGCCGCGCTGACCCCCGCATTCCACACCATCGCCTTCACCGTGCTCGGTGTCCTCGAAGAGCTGCTCGCAGACCCGCGGCTCGATGGCAGCCTGCTCGCCAGCGCGCTCCCCGATAATTCCGCCTGGGTCATCGAACGCGTCGCCCGCGAATTCAAGACGCGCCCCCGGGCGGAATGGCTGGAGCTCATCAGCGCCGCCGGCTGCCCCTGCGGGCCCGTGAACGATCGCGACGCGTGGTTCGACCACCCCCAGGTGGCCGCGATGGGCATGCGCCATTCGCTCGTCGACCCCGAGCGCGGCGAAGTTGCGATGCCCGGCTTGCCGATCACGCTCAGCGCGACACCCGGCTCTATCCGCACCCCGGCCCCACCTCGTGGCGGTGCGCCGGCTGGTCCCGCGTGGCCGGAGCTGGCTCACACCGGCGGCGCCGCGCCCGCGGCCGCTGGCCCGCTCGCCGGCATCCGCGTCCTGGACCTCGGCTCCATCATCGCGGGGACGTATGCCGGCTCGCTGCTCGCCGCCCTCGGCGCCGATGTCATCAAGGTCGAGTCGCCCGGCGGCGACAGTCTCCGTACCTTCGGCCCGACCTTCGCCGGCTACAACCTTGGCAAGCGCAGCCTCGTCCTCGACCTGAAGCAGCCGGATGGCAAGCACGCGTTCCTCGAGCTCGTCCGGCGTGCCGATGTCGTGGTCGACAACTACCGCCCGGGCGTGACCAAGCGCCTCGGCATCGATTTCGACTCACTGGTTGACATAAACCCGCGCATCGTCACCGTCTCCGTGACTGGCTACGGCGATACCGGGCCGCTCGGCGAGGACCCGGGCTTCGACCCCTTGCTGCAGGCGGCGAGCGGCATGATGCGCGCGCAGGGCGGCGATAGCGACCCGGTGTTCTTTACGCTTCCCGTAAACGACGTGGCCTCGGCGGCGACGGCCGCGTTGGGCGCCACGCTCGCGCTCCTCCATCGCGCCCGCTCCGGCGAGGGGCAACGCGTCACCACATCGCTGGCGGCGCAGTCGATCATGATGCAATGCCGCGAAATGGTCCGCTTTGCCGGGCGTGAGGCGCCCCGCATCGGCGCCCGCGATTACCTCGGTCCGGCGCCGCTGGACCGCCTCTACGCGGTGGCCGACGGCTGGGTCCGCCTCCAGGCGGACGAATCCCACCGCCCGGCGCTCATCGCCTTGGGGCTGCTGGACGCGGCCGCGCTTCCCGGCGACGCAACTGCCGCCAGCCTCGAAGCGCACCTCGCGCCCTGGCCTCGCGATGAGGCCGTGGAGCGCCTGCTCCTTGCCGGTGTCCCCGCCTCACCCGTGCGCACCCTGGCGGAGGTAGCCGAGCACCCGCAATTCACCTCCGAAGGCGTCCTTCAGCACATGACCCTCGCCGACGGTTCGGCCGTGATCGCAGGCGGCGCCTATGCGCGCTTCAGCCGCACCCAGGCCCCGCCGGCCGCATTCATCCCCGGCCTCGGCGAGCATTCGCAGGCGGTGCTCCAGGACTTCGGCTTCAGCGAAGAGGAGATCACCGCCCTGCTCGCCTCCGGCGCCACCGCCATCGGCGCGCCCTTCACCATGCCGTAGGCCGCCCGGCGGCAGGCATCCTGAGTGGTGACATCTCTCGTGCCCCACGGTAGGCGCCTGGCAGCGCTGCCGGCTCTCCGGCCAATGCCCAATGGCCAATGGCCAACAGCCACTCGCCCGAAAGCCAATCGCCGACCGCGCCTGTAGGATAACTATCGGCCGCCGCTCAGCGCCGCGAGTCCGGCCCGTGGCCCGCCATTTCCCGCAAGGATCCGTACCTCTATGACGTTCACCGGCCTCCTGATTGCGAATCGCGGCGAGATCGCCATCCGCATCAGCCGCGGCGCCGCCGAGCTTGGGCTGCGCACGGTCGCGATCTATTCGGAAGACGATTCCGAATCTCTGCACGTGCGCAAGGCCGACGAGGCGCGGCCGCTCCGTGGCTCCGGCGTCGCCGCCTACCTGGACGCCGAACAGATCATCGCTGTCGCGAAGGAAGCTGGCTGCCAGGCCATCCACCCGGGCTACGGCTTCCTCGCCGAAAACGCCGGATTCGCACGGCGCTGCGCCGAAGAGGGTATCACGTTCGTCGGCCCGCGCGCGGAAACCCTGAGTCTCTTCGGCGACAAGGTGAAAGCGCGGGCGCTGGCCGAACGCTCCGGCGTCCCGGTGCTGCCGGGCACGCCCGCACCCGTGACCCCGCAACAGGCGCGCGATTTCCTCGCCTCGCTCGGTCCCGGCAAGGCGATCATGATAAAGGCCGTCGCGGGCGGCGGCGGCCGCGGCTCGCGCGCCGTCGACCGCGTCGAGGATGTCCAATCCGCGTACAAACGTTGCCAGTCCGAGGCGGCTGCCGCCTTCGGCAACGCCGACCTTTACGTCGAACAGCTCATCCCGCGGGCGCGACACATCGAAGTCCAGGTCATCGGCGATGGTTCCGGCGCCGTCACTCACCTCTGGGAACGTGAGTGCAGCATCCAGCGGCGCTACCAGAAGCTCATCGAGATCGCCCCAAGCCCCGGCTTGCCGGGCGGGCTCCGCCAGCGCCTCACGGCCGCCGCCGTGCGCATGGCCGAGGATGTCCATTACGACAACCTCGGCACCTTCGAGTTCCTCGTGGACGCCGGCGCCATCTCCGATGACTCAGAGTTCGCGTTCATCGAAACCAACCCCCGGCTGCAGGTGGAGCACACCGTCACCGAAGAAGTGCTCGGGCTGGACCTCGTGCGCATCCAGCTGCAGCTCGCCGCCGGCAAATCGCTCGCGGAGCTCGGGCTGCTCCAGGGCGCCGTCCCGCCGCCGCGAGGCTTCGCCATGCAGGCGCGCATCAACATGGAGACGATGGAGGCCGACGGCTCAACCCGCCCGTCGGGCGGGCTGCTGACCGCGTTCGAAGTGCCCTCCGGACCCGGCCTCCGCACCGATACGTTCGGCTATCCCGGCTACCGCACGAGCCCGCGCTTCGATTCGCTCCTGGCGAAAGTGATTGTGCACACCCCTTCCGATAGCTTCGCCGACATCGCCGCGAAGACCTACCGCGCGCTCTGCGAAGTCAACATCGAGGGTGTCCGCACCAATGTCGGCTTCCTCCAGAACCTGCTTTGCCACCCGGAGTTCGTTGACGGCCAGGCGTACACCCGCTTCGTCGATGACCACATCGGCGAGCTGATTGCCGGCGCCGAAGGCACGCATAAGCGCCTCTTCGCCGAGGCCCGCGTAGCGCCGCCGGCTGCCGCAGCCATCGTCGCCCCGTCGGGCTTCGCCGGCGCCCGCATCGCCTCCCGCGACCCGCTCGCCGTGCTCGATTACGGCAAGGGCGCCGGCCCGGAGGTGGTTGCCCCGCCCACCCCGGCCCCCGCGCCCGCCGCAGCTCCAACCGCCACCACCGGCCCTGCCGGCACGGTGCCAGTGCCCGCACCGATCCAGGGCACCATCGTCCAGGTCTCCGTGAAGCCCGGCGACGCCGTCCGCACCGGCGAGCAGTTGCTCGTCATGGAAGCGATGAAAATGGAGCACGTCATCGCCGCTACCCTCAGCGGCATCGTCCGCCAGGTCACCGTCGCGCAGGGCGAAACCATCTTCGAAGGCCACCCGCTCGTCTTCATCGAGGAGTCCGAAGTCGATGCCTCCGATGCCGGCACCGAAGTCGCCATCGACCCCGACTACATCCGCCCCGACCTCAAGCTCATCCACGACCGCCACGCCATCACGCTGGACGCGGCCCGTCCGGATGCCGTCGCGCGCCGCCGCAAGACCAACCAGCGGACCGCGCGCGAGAATATCGATGATCTCTGCGACCCGGGCAGCTTCGTCGAGCACGGATCGCTCGTGCTGACGCCTGGCACCGGCCTGCCCATCGAGCAGGTGATCCGCAAGTTCTCCACCGATGGCATGGTCACCGGCGTTGGCAGCGTCAACGGCAAATACTTCCCCGACCCCGCCAACCGCTGCGTCGTGCTCTCCTACGACTACACAGTCCTCGCCGGCACGCAGGGCGCGCTCAACCACCCCAAGACCGACCGCATGCTCGAACTCGCGGAAAAGTGGCGGCTGCCTGTCCTCTTCTTCACCGAAGGCGGCGGCGGCCGCGCGGGCACCGGCGGCAAACGCGCCGGTGGCCAGGCCGCGGGCGAAGGCGGCGACGGCTTTGGGGGCCGCCCCCTCGATACGCCCACCTTCGCGACCATGGCCCGGCTCAGCGGCCTCGTCCCGATCGTCGGCATCAACTCCGGTCGCTGTTTCGCCGGCAACGCCGCGCTCCTCGGCTGCTGCGACGTCATCATCGCGACCGCGAATTCGAACATCGGCATGGGCGGCCCGGCGATGATCGAAGGCGGCGGGCTCGGCATCTTCACGCCCGAAGAGGTCGGGCCGATGAGCATCCAGGTGCCCAACGGCACCGTGGACATCGCCGTCGAGGACGAGGCCGAGGCCGTCGCCGTGGCGAAGCAGTACCTCTCCTACTTCCAGGGACCCATCGCCGAGTGGGAGGCGCCGGATCAGCGGCTGCTGCGTTCCGTGGTCCCCGAGAACCGCCTGCGCGTCTACGACATGCGCCGGGTCATCGAGACGCTCGCCGACACCGGCTCGGTGCTCGAGCTGCGGCGCCAGTTCGGGCCCGGCATGATTACGTCATTCATCCGCGTCGAAGGCCGGCCCATGGGGGTCATCGCGAACAACCCGGCGCACCTCGCCGGCGCCGTCGACAGCGACGGCTCGGACAAGGCCGCGCGCTTCATGCAGCTCCTCGATGCGTTCGATATCCCGCTGCTCGTGCTCTGCGACACCCCCGGCATGATGGTGGGCCCCGAAATCGAAAAGACGGCGCTCGTGCGCCACTGCAGCCGGCTTTTCGTGACCGGCGCGAACCTGACCATCCCACACATGACCATCGTCGTGCGCAAGGCCTACGGCCTGGGCGCCCAGGCGATGGCGGGCGGCAGCATGAAGGAGCCGTTCTTCGCCTGCGCCTGGCCGACGGGCGAGTTCGGCGGCATGGGCCTCGAAGGGCAGGTCAAACTCGGGTTCCGCAACGAGCTGGCCGGCATCGAAGACCCGCAGCAGCGCCTCCAGCGCTACGAGCAGCTCGTCGCCCGTGCCTATGAGCGCAGCAAGGCCATCCACCAGGGCGTCTCCTTCGGCGTCGACGATGTGATCGACCCCGCAGATTCCCGCCGCTGGATCATGAGCGCGCTGCGCTCGGTGCGCACACACCCGCGCCGCGAAGAGAAGAAGCGCCGCAACATCGATACCTGGTAGCGCGCCGCCGCCTCGCGGCCCTGCCCGGGAAGACCAGCGACGAGATCGCCGGCCTCATCCTGCGCGGCATCTTCCCGTAGCTCGCTCGCCGGTGGCGGGTTGCATGCCTCGTGAGCCGGCGCAAGAACTTTGCTTTTCACGGGTGGACGGACGGCGGCTCCGCGAGATAGTCTAGCAATTCCCATAGAACTCTCCAAACGCGTATTGGCGGAGTAGGAATTGACAGATTTAGACGATTTAACGTTTTGCGGTTGGGACATTGCTGGCGCCTCCCGGGCCAGGTTCGAATCGATCCGCGCCGTGGTCCACGAGCACGCCGCGGGCTCCGCCTTCATCGAAACCTGCCAGCGGCTCGAGGTGCTGCACCTCGGTTCCTGCGGCTGTGAGGCGCCCGTGCGCGTGGCCGGTGCGGCTGCCCTGCTCCGCCTCGCCGAGCTCGCCGCCGGCCTCCACTCCGCCGTCCTTGGCGAGCGCCAGGTGTTCGCGCAGGTGCGCGGCGCCCTTCCCGTTGCCGCCGTCCCGCTGCGCCGGCTGACCGCGCCGGCCATCGGCGCCGCGCGCCACCTTCGCCGCGAGGCCGATCTCGCCGCCGATAGCGGCCACCTGCTCGACCTGGCGCTCACGGCGGCCGGCGCCACGCCCGGGGGCCACATCCTGGTGGTCGGCACGGGTAGCGTTGCCCGCCTGGTGGTCAGCCGCGGCTTCGCGCTGGGGTTTGCGTCAGCGACGGTCGCGGGCCGGCAGCGCCCGGACTGGCTCGACAGCGCGACGTGCTTCGTGCCCCTCGCCGAGCTGCGTTCGGCTGCCGCTTCGGCGGCGCTGGTTCTCTGCCTGAGCGCCGATGCCCCCGACCTCGCCGTCCACGACTTCCCGCGAACGGATTTGCTCATCGACCTCGGCACCCCGCGGCGCGCGGCTCCGGGCTGCACCGCCGCCGTCTCGCTTGCGGAGATCGGCCATTCTGTCGCCGCCGACCCCGAACAGTCCGCTCGCCGCGGACAGCTTCGCCGCCGCCTCGCCGAGCTCCTCGCCTCGCGGACCGGCGCCGCCGCTGCCGGTGTGACGCCCGGCGTGCAGCGCCTGCGCGAGGAGATCGAGCGCGTCCGCGCCGCCGAAGTGGAACGCGCCGTCCGTCTCCGCCCGCATCTGGACCGCGTCTCCGTCGAGCACCTCACCCGCTCGCTCGTCAACCAGCTATTTCACCACCCGACACAGCGCCTCCGCACCAGCGGCGACCCGGCATTCGTCGCGCGTGTCACGGCGCTCTTCGACGCCGATGCCCGCCACGGACAGGAGGCACGCCCGTGACCGTCACAGCAGCTGCGCTCAGCATCGAGGAACCAGTCAACCGCCGCATTCTCGCCGTCTCCGAGGACTGCATCGCGGGATTCCACCGCCTGCCTTTCGCCGCCATCGCCGCCGCATCCGGCGTGCCGGAGGGCGAGGTCATCGAGCGCCTTCGCGCCATGCTCGAAGCTGGCGTCATCCGCCGCATCCGCCAGACCATCCTTTCGACCAACCTCGCCGCAGGCGCACTCTGCGCCTGGAAAGTGCCGCCGGCATGCCTCCACGAAGCCTTCGATGAGCTCTCGCTGCGCGACCCGTTCTCCGGCCACGTGGTCATCCGCTCGACGGATGGCGAGACCGCCGGCTCGGACTTCCGCCTCTGGACGACACTCAAAGTCCCGCAGGGCTACTCACTCGATGCCTATGCCGCCCATCTCGCTGCCCGCATCGGCGCCGAGCAGTGGCGTGCCATGCCCGCCCGCGTGCTCTTCGTGCTCGGCGTTGGGCATACGCGCCGCCGGTCGCTGGAGCCGGGCAGCCGGGTCGGCGCGCCAGTTGTGCCTCGCTACCCGGAAGTTGTCACGCTATCGCCGCTGCAATGGCAGGTACTCGCTGCCCTGAAACGTGAGCTCTCCCCGGAGGAGGTCGTGCCAGACCCCTGGCGGCCCCGGGCAGCCGAAGCCGGGGTGACGTGCGATCGCTTCTGCGAAGTCGCCGAAGAACTTGCCGCGCTGCGCATCCTCGGCCGCTTCTCCACCTTCCTCGAGCATGTGAAGGAGCTCCCCACCGGTGAGCGCGTGACGAAGTACAACGGCCTCTTCCACTGGGCGGTGCCGCCCGGCAGCGAAATCGCCACCGGCGTCGAGGTCGCCCGCCACGCGATCATCACCCACGCCTACTGGCGCGAAGGTGGCCCCGAGTTCGGCAACGTCAACGTCATGGCCGTCGCCCACGGCATGGAGAAGCCGCTCTTGCTCCAGCACAAAGCCGCCATCGACGAGCACCTCCGTGAGGCCGGCATCGCCGCCGCCTATACCAACGTCTTCTGGGGCGGCCGCAGCGAGATCAAGCCCTCCGAGATCCTGCCCTCGGCCTTCCGCGAGCACTGCGCCGCCCGGGGCATCGACCCCGAATCCATGCGCGAGGCGAACTGATGGAATACCGCAAGCTCGAAGGCACGCCCCTCGCCGTCTCCGCCGTCGGTTTCGGGGTCTGGACCGTCGGCAGCACCTGGTGGGGCGTCCGCGACCGCGCCGACGGTATCCGGCTGCTACGCCGCGCCTACGAGCTCGGCGTCACCTACTTCGATACCGGCGACACCTACGGCAACGGCGACGCCGAGACCATGCTCCTGGAGGCGCTGGGCGAGGTCCGGGACAGCATCGTCATCGGCTCCAAGTTCGGGTACGACATCTACAACTATCCCGAGCGGCCGAAGCAACAGGAGCGTCCGCAGGACTGGTCCCCCGCCCACATGCGCCGCGCACTGGAAGGCTCGCTCCGGCGCCTCGGGACGGACCACATCGATTTCTACCAGCTCCACAACCCGCGGCTGGACGCAATCCTCCGCGACGACCTCTGGGACGAGCTCGACAAGGCCCGCCGCGAGGGCCTGATCGGCGCCGCCGGCGTCGCCCTCGGTCCTGCCTTCGACCTCCGCCAGGTCGAGGAGGCGGCCGCCGCCATCACCAGCCGCGGGGTGGTCCCGCAGATCATTTACAACGCGCTCGAACAGGGGCTCGGCGAGGGCATCTTCCCCGTCGCGCGGGCCCACAACGTCTCCGTTGTGGCGCGCGTGCCCCACGCGTCGGGCCTGCTCGATGGCAGCGTCAGCGGCGACACCGAGTTCGCCCCCGGCGACCACCGCAATTGGCGTACCACCACCGACGAGCGGCGCAAGGCCTGGCTCATCGATGGGCTGGAGAAGGTGAAGGCGCTTGCGTTCCTCACGCGAGACCGCACCATCGGCCAGGCGGCGATCCAGTTCATCCTGAAGGAGACCGCGGTCGCCTCGGTGCTCCCGAACATCTACGACCTCGCGGGGCTGGAGGAGTTCGCGGCCGCGACCGGTACCCCCGCCCTCAGCGACGCCGAGTACGGCCGTGTCCAGGCGCTTTACGCGCGCAACTTCGACCTTCCAGAACCCGCCCGGAGCACCCTATGACCACCGAGCCCGCGACCTCTCCGACCACCCCATCCGGCCCGCGCCGCGGCCCGCACGTGGACCTCGACCCCAGCGGCCAACTGACCGGCCGGGAGCCTGACCGCGAGGCGCGCCAGTTCCTGAGCTATGGTTTCTACAAGCTCGATCCCGCCTTCCGGCGGCTCGGCGTGGGCGAACGGGAGGCCGCCAGGACCGAGTTCGCAGCGCTGCTCGAAGAATGGGCCGCCAGCGACGAGGTGATCGTCCGGAGTTATTCGCTCGTGGGCTTGCGCGCCGATGTGGACTTCATGCTCTGGCTCATCTCCTCCGACCTCGATTGCTTCCAGCACTTCCAGGCTGCGCTCAACGCGACCGCGCTCGGCGCATATCTCACGCAGCCGCACCGTTTCCTCTCGCTCCAGAAGCGCAGCCAGTACGTCAATCGCATCGAAGGCGCCGGGGCAGGCGTCCAGCTGGTGGCTGGCGAAGGCAAGTACCTGTTCGTCTACCCGTTCGTGAAGACGCGGCCCTGGTACGCGCTATCGCCGCACGCCCGGCAGGGAATGATGGACGAGCACATCAACGCTTCGCGCCCGTTCCAGGGCGTGCGCATCAACACGAGCTACTCCTACGGCATCGACGACCAGGACTTCGTCGTCTCGTTCGATTGCGACCATCCCCAGGAGTTCGTGGACCTCGTCGGGCGGCTGCGTTACACCGAGGCCAGCCTCTACACGCAGAAAGACACGCCGATGTTCACCTGCCGCCGCACCACCATCTCCGAGCTCCTCGCCCAGCTCGGCTAAGCCCGGCCGCCCCTCCCGCCTTCGTCAACGGTGGCGATCACCCCGAGCGCGCAACCGCCAGGGCTGCAGCTACGCGGCCCTGGCGGTCGGAAGCGAACTCAGCGCGCCTTTAGCGCCGGCGGCGCCGCAGGCTATCGGCCGTCACGACGCCGAGACCACCGATGAGCGCAGCCAGCCCGAGGATGACCGGGACGTTATCCGCTGCGCTGCCGGCGCGGCCGCTGCCCGAAGCCGGCGGCTTGGGCGCCGGCTGTTGCGGCGCTGTCGACTTGACCGCGGTACTCTCCACCGTCGCCGCGCTCACCGTCGTCGCTACGCGCGTCGGCGTCGATGGCACCAGGGTCGCCTGGCTCGTGTTCACCGCGAGCGGCGGGGTGTTGGTCGGCGTCGCCGTGGCGAACGTCTGCGTCGTTGGCGTGATAGGCGTGCTGGTTGGCGTCACCGGCGTGGGCGTTGCCGTAGGGTTCGTCGCCGTGGTGGCGGTGGCGGTCGGCGTATTCGTCGGGGTATTCGTCGGAGTGTTGGTCGCCGTGCTAGTCGCCGTTGCCGTCGGAGTAGGAGTGTTGTTGCTCACGGTGCCGGTGGGCGTTGCCGTCGGGGTGTTGGTCGGCGTATTCGTCGGGGTATTCGTCGGAGTGTTGGTCGCGGTGCTGGTCGCCGTGCTGGTCGCGGTCGCCGTCGTGGTATTCGTGAGCGTGTTGGTCGGCGTGGCCGTTGCGGATGGCACGCAATCGTTCTCGAAGATGGCCTGACCTGCCGGCCAGTTCAGCGTCGGAGAACCTTCGGGCCGGGGCGTGCCGTCATCGTAGAACGGAGGGACGATGTCGCCCCACTGGTCGCCGTTGTGCGGGGGAGGCGGCGGGTTCGCCGGGTCGAACACCGGCCCCAGGTGCTCAGCGACGTGATCACCGTTGTCGTTCCCTGTGTCGCCATCGACTGAGGACTCATCCACGTCGATCACGACATAGGGATTCGTGACGCTGTTCGTCCGGTGGCAGATGGTGACTTTGTGCGGCCCGCCTTGCGTCGCCAAAGCTGAGCTGCCCCGGATCGCCGGATAGGCGATGAACGCCACGCCCATCAGCATGAGCGCCAGCGGCGCCGCCTTCCACAGGTTCCGTCGTGGCCGTTTCATTTGCTGTCTCACCTCTACACCCGCATGTCGCACCCGGGGGGCGAAGCCGGCGGTAACGCCGCCTCGCCGTTCCAGGATTCCCACTTTCGCCCGCTCATCCGCGCGGCGCGGACTTCGCGAGATGCGATGGCGGGCCGGGAAGTCCCTTGCATACTCGCGCCAGAGCGTCCTGATTAAGATCAACAGAATGCCGTGAGAGTTCCGAGAATGCAACTATTTTTCCACGCTATTGTCGCCATCGCACCATTTAGATACCACGTCGTGAAGCCGCTCAACATGATCGTGATCACAGTCGCATACATTCCGGTACGTCCGCATGTTTCTGTAATATAAAGATTTCGTAAGGTACTAAACCTTTAGTTCATCTGAAGGCATATGTGGAGGGATTAGCTGACCGCATTGAAGCGGGGTTTCGGCCGCGAGTCGCAGCACCAACCCCACCTTAGCGCAACAATATGAGAGCAGTAGGCTGCTCCCGTGCAGTGGTTAATTCCCGTCCGGGTACAACTGCACGCTCGCCGCTCAGTCGCGTAAGGGGCCGCGCCACGGAACGTTCGCGCGAATTCGCACACATGTGAGGGTTTTCCGCGATTCTGGCGGCCGCGCCCGTGGCGCAACCATCGAGGCATGGCTCTCGTTTCCTACGCCTCGTCCGCCTGGGATTGGCGGCTCTCCGCGCAGTTCCGCCTGCTTTCGCTCGTTACGCTCTGGGCCGGGCTGATGCTCGCTCCCGAGCTTGGCCCGCTCCTCCTCCCCTTCGCGCTGGTCCGCACCGGGGCGTCGGTGGCGCAGTTGGCCCTGAACCGGAAGCTGGCGCAACGGATCGCGCTCCCCCGCCGCGACCGGCTCGATTACGCCCTGTTCGGGCTCGCCTTTCTCGGCGCGGTGGCGGCATCGCTCATCCGCGAGGCCTATCCCGCGGCCGCCGAGATCCCGGTCGTGCTCCCGGCGCTGCTGCCGTTCAGCGCGCTGCAGCTGCGCATGTGCCGCCGCTCGTTCCATACGCACGTCGACCGCGAAGCCGTGGTCATCCCCTTCTCGCGGCTCACCGAGCAGCGGGCCGCGTAAAGCCGACCACTCCCGTAGCTGCGCCGCCGGATATGTGACGTACTGCGGTGTTCGCTAACCTGAATGGCGCATGGGTGCTCTCAGATTGCTGCTCAACCCGGAGGGCGCGGCGAAAACGGCTCGCCCGCATGTGAGGCCGCGAGTCTCCGTGCTCCACCTGCCGTTGGCGCTCGCCGCCGTCTTCCTGGCCATCGCACTCGCCGCGTGTGGTGGCGGGGACGACGCCAGCGCCCCGGCGGGCACGACGGCGCCCTCGCGCCAGAGCACGCCCGCCCTCCCTGCCTACGCCGCCGCCGGGCCGGAGTCGCGCCTCGGCGAGGGCCTCGCGAGTCCGGACGAGCTCGGTGAGTTGCCCCCGGGCGACGACCTCGCGCTCGTGGCGAGGCGCCTGCGCCCTCCCCTCGCCCGCGGCTTCGCGGTCATCGATGCCTTCGGCGCCCCGCGCGATAACGGCATGGTCCACGCCGGCGTCGATCTCGGCGGGCCGGCCGGCAGCGCCGTGATCTCACCCTGCGCCGGAAAGGTGACCGAAAGCGCCGTGGATGATGACCACGGCGAGTACGTGGCGCTTGACTGTGGCGGTGAGTGGACCGCGCTCGTCGCATACCTCAGCAACCGCCAGGTCGCAGCCGGCGCCGCCGCCGGCGTTGGCGCGCGCATCGGCACGATAGACAGCGCCTTGCAGTACGTGCACTTCGAGCTGCGCTTCCGCGGCCAGCTTGTCGATCCTTCGTTCCTGCTGGCCGAAGCCACCCCGACCGCCACGCCCGTCGTGGTCGCCGGCAACCCCCGCGCCACCGCGACCCCGGCGGCCGCCTCCACCATCCCCTCGCCCTCGCCCACGGATACTGCGACGCCCGCCTCGCCCACGGTCGTCCCACCTCCCGGCGCCACGCCCACGTTGACGCCAACCTCTACCGCGGCCGCCACGCCGGTGCCCCCAACGGCAAGGCCCACGCGCCAGCCGCCGCCCCCAACGAACACGCCGGTGACGCCTCCGCCCATCCGTTAGCCTATCGCTGAAGTCCGCGCCGCTCGCGCTATCCCTGCACCTGCAAGACGAACGGCCCGATCGTGATGCGATCCTCGGGCCCGACGGAGCCCCACGTGACGGCGCTGCCATTGACGAGCGTTGCCTCTGGCCCGCCGAGACTGTGGATCATCGTGCGCCCATCGCGCCGCCAGAATCGCACGTGTGCCGGCGCGATCCCGGCGAGGCGCGGCAGGATGACCTGGCACGCCTGGTCCCAGCCGATCGTCACCGGCGCTACCGAGACGGGGACCACGCGCTCGACGCCGTCGGCCAGGCCCGTCCCGGAAATCGTCAGCATCACCCCGCCGCTCTCGTTGATGGCCCCCGTGCGCGGGAACTCGAGGGCGGGCGGTGGCGCTTCGGGTAGCCTGGGGTCTTCCTTGCCCCGCCGTCGCACGAACACCCACGCCGCGGCGGCGGCGGCGGCGGCGGCGGCCACCGCCGCAAGCAACAGGCCCTGGCCGCCGCCCTTCTCGGCCACGGGCGCCGGCGCGGTCGCCGCCGGCGCTACGGGCGCCGGTACCGTGGCGGGCATCGCCGTGGGGGTGGGCTGCTGCAGCGCGCGGCTGTCGGGCGTGTAGGTGAACCCCGCCGAACCTTGCGCGCCCTGCGAATCAACAGTGACTTTCGCAGTGCGCGGTCCCTGCTGCATGAGCTCCTGGCTGCGGTACGTCACCACCAGCTGGCCCTTCAACAGGTCCGCGATGGCCGCGTACCCGGCCGCGACATCGCCGGCGCCCGCCGCCTCGAGGAACCGGCCGCCGGTCCTATCCGCCAGCGCCTTGAGGAACGCCGGGTCCGTCGCCTCCCCGACTCCGATTACGTAATAGACCGCACCACTTTTTGTGGCCGCGTCGAGCGCCGCTTCGCGGGTGCGCGTCGATTTTTTGCCGGCGTCCTCGCCATCCGAAAGCAGCACCACGACCTTGCGCTGGATCGGCGTCTGCGCCGCGACTCGCGCCCCCTCCGCGACGGCGTCATACAACGCCGTGTTGCCGCCTGCCGTCAGCGAGTTGATCTCGGCGATCGTGCCGGCGCGGTCGGGAGACAGCGGCTGCACCAGCCGGACCGAATCGGCGAAGCTAACGACAGCGGATACATCGGCGCCGGACAAACCCCCGGCCAGGTTCGCTGCCGCAATCTGCGCCTGCTTGAGTTTCTCGCCGAGCATGCTGCCGCTCGTGTCGATGGCGAGCACGACCGCCACTGGCAGGTTGATGTCGGTGGCCCGCGCCACGTTCGCGACGGGGACCGCGGCGCCGCCTTCGTCCATCGTGACGTTGCCGACCGCCCCCGGCGCCAGCGGCCTGCCCGCGCTCGTCACCGTCACGACGATGCGGATGTCCGGGAAGGCTGTGGCATCGACCGACGACACCGTCACCTCGATCGGGTCCTCTGCGCGTGCGGACGCCGCAGCGCCCAGCGCCAGGCCCAGCACGATGCCGGCCCACCCAACCCCCAGGCCGAACCGCGCTGCGCTCATTCGCATCTCACGCCCCCAGGTAGCCGCCCGTAACGGCGAGCGCGCCAAGCACACCGAGCGCGAGGAACGGCGTGAACGCCAGCACGTCCTTGCGGCTGCGCAGGCGCAACAGCATCAGCACGAGGGCATAGAGCGCGCCGCCGCCGAACGCGAAGAGCAGCGCCGGTACCAGGGCGTGGATGCCCACCAGCGCACCACACGTGAACCCATACTTCACGTCGCCGAAGCCCATCGCGCCCCGCCCCGCGATGGCTGCGGCGAGCAGCAGCGCGAACGCTGCCGCGCCGCCCGCCAGCGCGTCGAGACCATCACCGGTCCCGAGTGCGAACGCTGCAAGAGTCACGGCGGCCGCCGCCGGGTACGTGATCGCGTTCGGGGCGCGCATCGAACGCAGGTCGATGCACCCGGCCCACGTCAGCAGGCCAAGCCCCAGCGTGAGGACCGCCGCATGCTGCCAATCGCTTGCGCGCAAGCCGAGCACCGCGCCGCCCGCCACCATCACGCTCGCGAACAGCGCCACGCGCAGGTCTGCTTTCCGGCCCGGGACAGCGGCCGCGCCGGCCATCGCAACCATCTAGTTCGACCCCAGGTTCTGCACGAAATCGACGAGGTTGATGATCGACGGCACCACGATCACGGCGCCCATCGCCGGCAGGAAGAAGATCACCAGCGGGAGTGTCATCAGCACCGGCGCGCGTTGGGCGCGTTCGCGTGCCCGTTGCGCCCGGAGCGCGCGGATCTCCTCCGATTGGCGCCGCAGCACGTCGCCCATGCTCGTCCCCAGCTCCTCGCCCTGGACGATGCTCGCCGCCAGCCCGACGAGGTCCGGCACGCCCGTGCGGTCGGCCACGAACGCCAGCGCCTCGCGGCGCGAGCGCCCCAGGCCCACCTGCCGGAGGTAGAGCGCGAACGTCGCCGCCAACGGCCCTTTCGTGCGTTCGGTCACGAGCCCGAAGGCGGCATCCACGCCCATGCCCGCCTCGACGCACGTGACCAGCAGGTCCATCGCATCCGGGAGTGCCCGGGTGATGCTCTGCTGGCGATTCTTCACCCGCCGCCGCAGGACGGCATACGGCAGCAGCGCGGGGAACGGGAGCAACCCGATGCCCAGCACCATCATCTGCAGCGGCGTCATCTCCGCTCGCGCGATCACGAGCCAGGCGAACAGCGCCCCGCCGGCCACGACGACGGCCGCCCACGCCGTGAGGAACCCTCCCAGCGACCACGGCTGGTCCGCCATCTGCAGCATGCGGTCGACGCTGCGCACGAAGTTCCGCGGCAGCAGCGTGCTGATGCGCGTCCCCAACCGTCCCAGCGCCGGCGCGATCGAACGCGACATCAGGCTTCCCGAGAGCCGGCGTTCCTCGGTCAGCGCGGGCCCGTCGCCGGCGATACGCCGCGCGATCACGTTCTCCTTCGGCCGGAGCCACTCCCACGCTGCCAGCGACACCGTCCCAAACACAAGCACGAACACGAGCGGCAACATTCCTGGCTCCTAGACTTCGATCACGGCGAGGCGCCGCACGGTGTAGATTCCGGCGATTTCGCAGACGGCCGCGAACGCCAGCGCCACGTTGCCCGCTCCCGTGGTAATAAGGGTGCGTCCGATATCCGGGCTGATGACGATGAACAGCGCCGCGAGCACCACCGGCAGCGCGGCCGTCAGGTTTGCCTGCAGCATCTGGCGCGTCACGAGCACCCGCACTTCGCGCTGGATCTTCGCCCGCTCGCGGATGGTGTTGGTGACGTTGTTCAGGATCTCCGAGAGGTTCCCGCCCACGGTGCGCTGAATGATGATCGCCGTCACCGCGATCTCCAGGTCCGCACTGCCGACCCGGTCCGAGAAGGCCGTGAACACCTCGACCGGCTCGGCGCCGAGTTGCAGGTCGCGAAGCGCGCTCGCGAGCTCCGGCCCCAGCGGCGCCGGCGTCTCGTCGGCGGCGAACGCGAGCGCCTGCAACAGGCCGCTCCCCGCCCGCAGGGACTTCGAGATCGCCGTGAGCGCATCCGGGAGCAGCGCCTCGATCGCGATCATGCGGCGCTTGCGGCGGCGCGCGATGTACTGCGCCGGCAGCGCCCACCCCACGATCATGGCGATGGCCGCAAACAGGATTCGAAGCCAGGGCGCGAGCCCCGCGAGCGCCAGCGCAGCCGTGACGGCGAGGATGACCGCGAGCGCCAGCCGCAGCCCGAGGAACTCCTGCACGCGCCAGTGCACGCCGGCGCGGTCCAGATCGCGCTGCGCGCGCTGGCGCCCTTCGGGCGAGATTGGCAGGCGGTCCACGATGGGGAAGCGCCGCCGCTGCTGGCGGAGGACGCCGGTCGTGTTCAGCCCGAGGTCATGGCCCGGTTCGAGCCGCAGGTGCACCGCCCGCCGCGGCGCGTTCCAGCGCTCGTAGGCGTAGAGCACGCCGAGTCCAATCGAGCCGGCGCTCGTGATCGCGATGATCCACAGTACCGGGTCCATCACGCCCACCTCGAAGTGTTGAAGACGTCCTCGCCGAGGTTGATCCCGAATGCACGTAGCCGGTCCGTGAACGCCGGCCGGATACCCGTCGCGCGCAGCTCGCCGAGCACCTTGCCCTCCGCGTCGATGCCGCTCTGGCGGAACACGAAGATGTCCTGCAGCGTGACGAGGTGGCCCTCGAGCCCCGCGACTTCCGTCACGTTCACGACCCGCCGTGTGCCGTCGGAGAGGCGCGCGAGTTGCACGATGACGTGCAGCGCCGACCCGATCTGCTCGCGGATGGCCGCGATCGGCAGGTCGAAGCCCGCCATCAGCACCATCTGCTCGATGCGCCCGAGGGCGTCGCGCGGCGTGTTCGCGTGGACCGTCGTGAGCGAGCCTTCGTGGCCCGTGTTCATCGCCTGGAGCATGTCGAACGCTTCCGCGCCGCGCACTTCGCCCACAAGGATGCGGTCCGGCCGCATGCGCAGGGCATTCCGCACGAGGTCGCGCTGGGTCACTTCGCCGCGCCCCTCCAGCGAGGGTGGCCGCGCCTCCAGAGGGATCACGTGCCGCTGCTGCAGCTTCAGCTCCAGCGGGTCCTCGATGGTGACGATGCGCTCGGTGTGCGCGATCGCGGCCGAAAGCGCGTTCAGCAGCGTTGTCTTCCCGGAGCCCGTGCCGCCGGAGACGACGATGTTCAGTTTCGCCCGCACGCAGCCGCTGAGCAGTTCGGCCATGTCATCGGTCATGGAGTTAGTCGAGACGAGGTCTTCGAGCGTGAGCCGGTCCAGCCGGAACTTCCGGATGGTGATCACCGGGCTCCTCGCCGCCAGCGGCGGGATGATGACGTTCACGCGCGAGCCATCGGGCAGCCGCGCGTCGACCATTGGCGAGGCCTCGTCCACGTGCCGGCCGATCGAATTCACGATGCGGTCGATGATGCGGTGCACGTGCGCTTCGTCCGCGAACTCCACGCTGCTTTCGTGGATGATGCCGTCCCGCTCGTAGTAAACGTCGGCCGGGCCGTTCACCATCACTTCCGAGACGGTGGGGTCGCGCAGGAGCGGCTCGATCGGCCCGAGCCCGACCACCTCGTCCACCACGTGCGCGATCGCTTCCTCTTTCATGTCGCCCACGAGCGCCGGGAACTGCTCCGCCGCGATCGTGCGGACGGCACGCTCCACCATTTCGCGCCGCTGCGCCGGCTCCACCTGCCGCAGCGCGACATCGTCGAGCTCGCGGATCAGCCGCAGGTGAAGCTGCGCTTCAACTTCGCGTTCTTCGGTACGGTCCAGCTCGGCCTCGAGGCGGCCGCGAGCGTTACCGTTGAGGGTCGGGTTCGACAGCTGCCACGTTTGCGTCATTGCTACGTCCTCTGAACGAAATGAACCGCCGCCAACTGGACGGCGTGGAGGGCTGGGCGACCAGCGATTTCTTCGTGCCCGCGATAAGCCGCGCCAGCGCGCGCACGTTCTTGCCGAGCGCCGCGTTGCGCGGGTCCATCGCGACCGGCTGGCCAACCTGGACTGACTGCGGCACCGCCTTGTCGTCAGGGAGCTCCCAGAACACGGGCACCGCCAGCGCCTTTTCGATTTCCTGCTTGCCGACGCCGCTCGCGCGCGCCCCGCGGTTGAACACGAGCCGCACGCGGTCCATGTCAATGCCCCAGGCGGCGAGGCGCTTGATCCCCCAGCCCGTGTCACGCAGGCTCGAAACCTCGCCCGTGGTCACCAGCAGCGTCAGCGATGCGCGCTCGATGCAGCCGCGCGCGAACTGGTCGAACGACCCCGCCGTATCGACCAGCACGAACTCGTACAGCTGCGCCAGCACGTCCACGAGCTGCCGCCACGTTTCCGGCGTGCAGGTCGACCAGGGGTCGTCGTCGCGCGGTGTGGCGAGCACGTCCACGCCCGTCGAGTGGCGCGTCATGTACCCCGCCGCCGTCGCGCGGTCGAACTTCGCGGGGTCGCGAAGCACGTCTGCGACGGTCGTGACAGGCGTCAGGTCCAGCAGCGTTGCGATGTCGCCGAACTGCGTGTCCGCGTCGATGACCGCGACCGACTTGCCCGTCTCCAGCCGCAACGCGACCGCAAGGTTCACGCAGGCGACGCTTTTGCCGATGCCGCCCTTCGCCCCGGTAACGGTGATGACGGTGCCGAAGCCCGTCTCGCCGGTGAGCTGGCCGGCCCGCCGCATCTGCCGCCGCTCCTCCTGCTCCAGCGAGCGCAGGATGGCCGCCCGCAGCGGCGCTGCCTGCAGCGGCTTCAACAGGTAGTCTCGTGCACCGAACACCATCCCCCGCCGCACCGACTCCGCATCGGTCGTGGACGAAATCATGATGATGGGCGTGTCCGGGAGGGCGTTCGCGATGACCTCGGCCGTCTCCAGCGACCGCATCACCGGCTCCTCGACCGACAGCAGGATCACATCCGGCCGGGCCGCGACCGCCAGCGACACCGCCTGAGTCCCGAACCCCGTCTCCCCGGCGATGGCGAGCCCGCCGCGTTGCAGCGCTTTGCGCGCCGCCACCCGCCCGTCCGGGTCCTCATCGACGATCAGCACTTTCAAGGCTTCAGCCATGGTCCACTCCCTTTCTTCCCAGCTCCCCGGGCTTGCTGCCTCATTTGATGCGGATCGGTTCGGCGACGGCGCCGAGGTCGGCGATCTTGTCGTCGCCGAAAGCGCGCAGCGAGACCGTGACCTTGCCCTCCTGGCTCGCGAGCCAGAGGAGCTGCGCCTGCTCCGGCGTCACGGCCAGCGTCAGGAAGGTCACGTCGTCTTTTTCGCCCGGCGGGTTGCCGCGCGTGGCGCTGTCGTAGACCACGCCGTTGTCGGCGTAGTTGCGCTGCACCGTCAGCACCTGGACGTTCTGGAGGAGCGTGACCACTGCCTTGGGCTTGTCGCCGCTGCCGGCTGCGCCAAGCGTCGCGGGCGCCGCGCCCGGCGCCGAGCCCAGGCGCTCCAGGTCGCCGCTGACGATCACGTCAACGAAGTCGCCGGGCGCCGCGAGGGCGGCGGGGCTCCTGGTAATCTCCACGGGGATCGTGAAGCCGCGGAGCCCGACCGGGATCTGCACCGAAAGCGTCTTCGCCTTCGCCGCCTCCACCAGCCGCGCGCTGTTGACCTGCTCGCCCTTGGCGATGGGGTAGCGCGCCGTCACGCCGGCCACGTCCTTGACGTCCTGCATGCTGCCCGCGACCACGAGCTCCTTCGGGATGTCGCGCACCTGCACCATCGCATTCGTGATGACGGTGCCCGCCGCGATGTCCTGCGACGCGACCACGACGCTGATCGGCGCGGCCAGCGGGTTCGTCCCGTTGCCGTTATCGCGGCTCGCGAGGAAGGCCACGATCAGGCCCGCCGCGATGGCCCCGAGAATCAGCGCGCCGAAAAGCGCCTTCCGCCCGCCAAGGGCGGGGGCTGGACTCTGTGCTGTAGTTGCTGATGCCATGGCGTTGCTCTCTCCTGGAGGTGAATGGATGTGGTGTCAATCGACGAGCGCCACAAGGATGGGCGCGAATGGATTGTTGGAATCCCCGATTTGTTCGAGAAGCGCGTCGGGCGGGGTGACGCCGGTGAACAGGTACCCCCAGACGACGCCGCACTTGAACTCACCGGTCGGCGGTTGCCCATTGCCGGGGTCGCGGCAGGCGAGCGTGCTTGTTCCCTGGTACCTGTCCTGCGAGCTGGTGCTGTTCCACTTCGCCACGCCAAAGGACGCAACGCCGAGCACGGTCACGTTTCCGCCGCCGTTCGGAGGCAGCGCGCTGATGATTGGTACCGGCACCAGGCGGTACGCGCACTGGGGGTTGCTGGTCGGGTTTACAAACTTCGTGGTCGCCGCCGCCTTGCCCACAGGGTCGTATCCGGGGCTTTGGGGATAGGTCGCGCTGCCGGCGCCCTGCGAGGGGAACGAGTTCACGTCGCAGGTGGCGCCGCCAGGAAGATCCCAGGCCGCCGCTGGCGCACGCGCCTGCAACCCGTTGTCCGTCGCGTTCGCGATCGTGCCGCCCTGCAAATCGACATTGACGCTGGAGCCAACTTCGAAGAAGCCGCTCGATGCTGCACCAGCGAGGCAGTTTCGGTAGTCATTCGCTCCTGACCCGCAAACCCGGAGGATGCCCGTGTTTCCGCCGGTGCCCTGTTTGAACGTATAGAGCCGGTCCGGCGTAAGTCCGAACGGGCATACGAACCAGGATGCGTTGCAGTCTCCTGGATCGGTGTAGTCGCCATCGCCGTTCGCGTCGTAGCGGCAGTTGCGCCCGGCCGCTTCCGTGCACCCCGGGTCCGGTGCGACGACGGCCCACGGCATCACGTTGGAGCCATTCACCGGCCCGGCCTTGGCGGTCGCGCAGGCGCTGACCTTCACGTCGGTTATGCCGGCCAGCGAGGAGAAGAAGACGCCCGAGCTGCGCCGCACGCAGATCCTGATCGTGTCCAGCTTGCCGTCGCCGTTCGTGTCCGTCAGAGTCCCGCCTTCGGCTGCCGTGTACCGCTCTGCACTCGATGAACCGTTCCGATCGAGCGCTGCGTTCGCCTGCGTCAGGGCGTTCGCGCCGCTGGCGTTCGGGAGCTCCAGCACCCCGGCGAGGGCTGCGGATTCCGCCTGGTTTTGCGCTTTCCGATGGTCGAAGTACCACGCGCCAGCGTCGAGGCTCATGGCGAAGAAGAGGAAGACTGCGAGTAGCACGACTACCATGAAGATGGCCATCTGGCCGCGTTCTTCAGCGTACAGACGCGAACTCAACCGCCGGCCGAAGCCTAGCATCCCGAGCCCCCTGAGGTCGCGCTGCTGTCCTGCTGTTCGAGCCGCATATCGGAGCAGGCTGTGATTGTCCAGGTATATGGAAAGAAGATGAGCGAGTGAACGTGGCTCACTTTCACCGCGACCGGGTCTCCGCGGTTCACGCCGCTTGGCCAGGCTACGGTGACTTCCCCGGTGTTGCTGAGGGTCCCACCAGACTTTGCCACGACCTTGCTCTTGATCTCCGCCGCCGTGCAAGAGCCATCACTGCAGTTAACCGCGCCGAATCGGGCGCCTTCTCGCACTGCGTTGGTCGCTGAGACGAATTCATACATCGACACACCGAAATCGATGAGCAGCAGGAAAAATAGGAAGAACACAGGAAGCATCAGCAGGAACTCGAAACCTGCCTGGCCTTCGTCTCGGCGAAGGAGGCGGCGCATGCGGCGTGCGATGCGGTTCATTTCCATGCTCCCTGGTTGATGCCGCCCGGTGCGGGTGGCTACGGCGTGATGCAGGCGCCGACTGCCGAGCCCGTAGCGCTGTCAATCACAGGGCACGCGAGTCCGACGACTTCGGGGATGACCACTTTGAGTCCCGTGAATGCCAGCGCAACGGCCACCGCGACGATGCCGCCGGTCAGGAGATAATCGAACCCTGCCTGGCCGGAGCTGTCCCGTGAAAATCGCCGCGATAGGGGCGCACGAGGCGCCCGAAGGCGATGAGCCACCGTCATCCACGCAGACAGCGGGAGATAACGACAACTCATCAGAACCATCGGGACGCCTCCTGCAACTTTTGGTGCGAGTCCGCTCTTAGAGGGCGGCGACGACGGCATCCTTGACGGCCGTCCAGATGGCGTTCATCTGGCCAGGGCCGCCGAGCGCGATGGCGGCGACAACGGCGACCGTCACGACGCCGCTGACGAGCAGGTACTCGAAGCCGTCCTGGCCTTCTTCGCGGTGATTGAAGTTCTGGATGGCGTCCTTCACGCGGACATAAAGCTTGGTCATGGTTGGTGTCTCTCTCCTTGAGGTTGAACTCCGGCGCTGGCCCCCCGCGGGACCCCGATCCGAGATGAGCTGGCGTTATTTCGCTTCAGTCCACCTCCCGATGAGCCCCCATGCGCGCCAGGGGGACGCTCGTTGACGTGCCAGGGCCGGCGCCGGGGAGGGACGCGGCGCCGGCTGGTCCGTTTGCACCCGTGACACGGGCGCTCCCGCGTCCCCACTGCGCCAGTGGAAGACGCGGTTCCATATCCGGAAGCGGCGGCCAAACCCGGCGTGCGGCGTGTGTCGCGCATCGTCCAGGACCCTGGCGGCCACCTCCATCAGCGGCTCGAGCTCCACGGCCCGCTCACGGTCTACGAGCGGTTGCCAGTCCGCGCCTTCGATCAGCGCGTGGATGCAGAGGTCGAGGTCGCGCGCGCGAAGCTCATCGGACACGGTTCGCCTCCAGCAGCTTCCGCAGCCGCGATACGGCCCGGAACTGGATCGCGCGGATGGCGTTCGGCGAGCGCCCCAGCGCCCGCGCCACCTCGTCGTGTGACTTCTGTTCGTAGAAGCGGAGGAACACCACCCGCTGCTGCTCGGCCGTCAGCCGGGCCATCGCCTGCCGCAATACTTCGCGTTGCGCGCTGTCCATCTCCAGCGGCTGGTCTTCGATGCTTTCCTGCGGGTCCGGGATGGTACCAAGGTCCACATGGGGTCTCCTCGACCGAAATTCATCGATTGCCCGGTTCCGCGTCACCGCGAGAATCCAGGAAAGCGGCTTCTCGCTCGTCCGCAGGTCCCCGCGCCGCTGCCATGCGCGCAGGTACACCTCGGCCACAACGTCTTCGGCCAGGTCGCCATCACGGGTCAGCATCCGCGCGAATCGGAACGCGGACTCGAAGGTCTCTTCGTAGAGCCCCGAGAACCAGCACTCTTCATCGGTCTCGCTGCCGTGGGAAGCCGCCTCCCCGCCGCGCTCGTCGTGGCGCCACCGCACCGCCAGCTCAGTCATTACACGCTCCATTGCAGTCGCGGCCGGGAGATGGCTGCGACTAATCGGTATACGTGCAATTTACGCCGTTGTTACGGGTTTTCCCCTATGTTTTACATTGACACACGAAAACATAACTATTCGTCAACGCGTTGCACTGCGAGCATGTCTGTCGTTGTAAAATCTTTTTCTGCCCTAAACCAAAGTCCGTAGTAACGACATATATGGGCAGTTAGAGTGCCGCCGGCTGTCCGTTCGAGTGACGGAAGTGGCGCCCGTCCGCACCGATGGCGGCCCCTTCGCGGGCACGCCTCACGAGAAACCCACGATTGGTGGATGACATGTGAACGGCCGGCGGATATTCTGGCGGCTCGTAAACCAATGAGTAGCGCACGGTCATTCGAACCCGCCGTCCAGGCCGAGCTGATCTCCCGTTGTCACGCGGGCGAGGCGCCGGCGATTGGCGAGCTCTACGACATGACCGTCTCGCAGGTCTACCGCTTCGCCTTCCGCCTCACCGGCAACGTCCAGGATGCGGAGGACCTCACATCGGAAACCTATGAGCGCGCCCTACGGTCGCTGGGCAAGTACACCTCGCGAAACGTGCCCATCATCGTCTGGCTGTTGCGCATCGCCCGGTACGTCGCCTACGAACGCGACCGTGCCAAACGGAGGAACGAGAGCGTGCCGTTGACCGCCGAGATCGCCGAGCAGCTGCCCGCAGAGCAAACGGCCGAGGAAGCGCGGCAGTTTGTGTTCGATCTGCTGCCAACCATCCCGCTCGCGCAGCGGGAGGTGATTGCCATGCGGCTCGCCGGGTTCAAACTACGGGAGATCGCCACCGCTCTCGGGAAAGCCGAAGGCACCGTCAAGGCCCTCCAGTTCCAGGCATTGGCCAGCCTCCGCAAGGCGGCGCAGAAATGAACATGCGCAGTCAGGAAGAAGCACTCGACCGTAGCATCGCGCTCCTCCTCCGCGGCCGTCCGAGCGCGTACGTACTCGCGGAGGCCGATCCCGAGACGGTGCCCTACGTCCAGCTCTTCGCAACCCTGCTCGATGCCGCCGCCGAGCCGCGTCCGGAATTCCGGGCGAGCCTTCGCGCGCGCCTCACCGGTATGCCCCAGCCCGTGGCCCGACCGTCCGCGATCGTCACGTCCCTGCGCCGGGCCGCGGGCCTCGCGGCCGGCACCTTGCTCCTCGGCTCCGCCGTCAGCCCCGCCCTCGCCCGCGCATTGGTGGACCAGGTGCGCGCCACGTTCGGCGAGCCCATCGCCCAGATGATCAGCCAGGTGATCGAGGCCGTGCCCCTTGGCGACGAACACCCGGTGCTCGAGACCGCGAGCGCCGCCCCGGGCGGCGCCGATGACGCGGCCATCTCCACGAGCGGGCCCGCAACGGCCGATGGGCCGGCCCCCCACCCCGTGGCGGACGCCCCGGCGGCGCAGGCCGCGCCCGAAGGCTCCCCGGCGGCCGCGAACGGCGGCACGACGCCCCCGGCCACCGCCGGCACGTCCGGCACCAACCCCGGCGGCGGGACGACGCCTCCTGGCAACCCCGCTCCCGGCGGCGGGACGACGCCTCCTGGCAACCCCGCTCCCGGCGGCGGGACGACGCCTCCTGGCAACCCCGCTCCCGGCGTCGGGACGACGCCTCCCGGCAACCCCGCTCCCGGCGGCGGCACGACGCCTCCTGGGAACCCCGCTCCCGGCGGCGGGACGACGCCTCCTGGGAACCCCGCTCCCGGCGGCGGGACGACGCCTCCCGGCAACCCCGCTCCCGGCGGCGGCACGTGGGAACAACGGCAACGGAGGAGGCAACGGGAACGCCGGCGGCGCCAACTCGAACAACGGCAACGGCAACAGCGCCAGCTCGAGCAACGGCAACGGTGCGAACAACAGCAACGCCGGCAACGGCAACGGCAATGCCGGGACCGGCAACGGTGCGAACAACAGTAACGCCGGCAACGGCAACGGCAATGCCGGGACCGGCAGCGGTGCGAACAACAGCAACGCCAGCAACGGCAACGCCGGGACTGGCAACAGCAACGCCAGCAACGGCAATGCCGGGACTGGCAACGGCAACGCCGGCAATGGCAATGCATCTGGCGCGAACAACGGCAACGGCGCCCCCGCGGGCAATATCAACGCTGGCGGCAGCGCGAACGGGGGTCCCAGCAACGGCAACGGCGGGGCCTCCACGGGCGGCAGCGGGAACACGGGCGGCAGCGGCAACGGCAGCGGCAATGGCGGCGCCTCCACGGGCGGGAGCGGGAACACGGGCGGCAGCGGCAACGGCAGCGGCAATGGCGGCGCCTCCACGGGCGGGAGCGGGAACGCGGGCGGCAGCGGCAACGGCAGCGGCAATGGCGGCGCCTCCACGGGCGGCAGCGGGAACACGGGCGGCGGCGGCAACGGCAGCGGCAATGGCGGCGCCTCCACGGGCGGGAGCGGGAACGCGGGCGGCAGCGGCAACGGCGGCGCCTCCACGGGCGGGAGCGGGAACGCGGGCGGCAGCGGCAACGGCAGCGGCAATGGCGGCGCCTCCACGGGCGGGAGCGGGAACGCGGGACGGGCGGGAGCGGGAACGCGGGCGGCAGCGGCAACACGGGCGGCAGCGGCAACGGCGGCGCCTCCACGGGCGGCAGCGCGAACACGGGCGGCGGCGGTAACGGCGGCGCCGCCACCGGCGGCATCGGGAACACGGGCGGCGGCGGCAATGGCGGGGCCTCCACGGGCGGGGCCGGGAACGCGGGCGGCAGCGGCAACGGCGGGGCCTCCACGGGCGGGAGCGGGAACACGGGCGGCAGCGGGAACACCGGCGGGCAGGGCAACACGGCCGGCGGAAACAACGCCGGCGGCTCGACCGGCGGCCAGGGCAACGGCAACGACCCCGTCGATGGTGGTGCCGCTCCGGACCCAGGCCCGACCCATCCCGCCCCGGCCGGCGATACCAGCGGCGGCGAAAATGCCTCGGCGCCCGGGAACACCGGTGGTTCAGGTGCCGGCGGAAACACATCGCGCGGCCGCAATTAGCGCGCGGACAAACCCCGGCGCCAGGCACCTTTCAGGATTCGCACCTTTTCACCTGGCGCCCGGCGGAGTCGCGCGACGCAGCGCACATGCGGCCATCCGTTTCGCGTCATTTCCATGAATGAGAGGTGCGCGTCCCGGGTGGGCGACGTGACGGGCCCTCCGCCCAGCCCGGGACCAGTACACGGTGCCGTGGTCGAGCACGCTCCCCGAATACAGGGTCACATTCATACGGATTAGCAAGAACTAGGTCAATTCTTCGCGCTGGCGGGAACGAGCCGTTCGGAGCGACGCCGATGTGATAAACCGGCATTGTATATGGATCAGATCGAGGCTTTGGATTAGTCCGTGATATGTGAATTTTTGGCACCCAGAAATTCCAAAATAGGCTTAAAAATGGCTGGACAAGGACAAATAGAGCGTGATCCCGCAATCCGAGCCGGTCCCAAACGCAAAGACGCCGCCCTCGCTCAAGCCGCTATCAGTGACAGTCACCGCGGGCCAGTTCACGAAAGTCGTGCTGCTCTTCGACACCGGCATCCGCTGACCGTGCCCCCTTTATCGCGACCGGCCCTGCGCTCGCGCGAAGCCGTGCCGTGCGCGTCTACGTCTTCACGCGCTCCGGCAGTTCGCACAGGTGGTCGCGGGCCTGGTTCCGCTGCCGCCACTTCGTCGAGTTTCCCTCGAGGTCCAGCGCCTCCCAACGGGCTCCGTCGGGGTCCGCCTTGATCGGCAGAATGGCGCCGCGCAGTCGCCCACGAACATAGACCTTGTATGTCACCGCGAAACGGGAGGTCACGTCCTCTCGGAGGCGTGCCCGCAACTCTCGCTCCGGACTCATCACACCCAACCTCTTTTCGAAATGCCGCTCCCGGGTTCGCGCAACCACCGGCGTTCGCTCGGATGGCGTACGAAAAGCTAACTGCGATTGCGGCGCCCGCCCGCCGGGCGTTGCCGCGATTCCGCCCCGCAAACACGCCCGGGGGTCGCTGCAAAACGGCACGCAAGCGGCCCCCGGACCGTGTCCGGGGTCTCCTCCCCGGGGACCGGAGAGGAGACAAAGGTCGTGGGCAGGGAGAGAGCGAATCCAGAGCCCCAACCAATAAGTAGATGCCCTTCGGCCCCGAAAGGGTTTAGCGCGTAACCCTCTGGCGGAGTCGGATTCGTCCTCGCCAGGGGCTCCGGGCAGCAGTGAGAGCAACCCCACAGAACCGCCTTTTGCAATACGGGAAAGCCCTCAACTCCTAAACGTAATGTACCCATCTGGGCATCTATTTGATGCACCCGTTCTGCAACCGGCGCAATTGGCCGAGTTGCGGAATGGCGGACATTTAGGCGCCAGCGTTGCGTCTTCGTTGCGGGAGCCGCACTTGCCCTTGGCCTTCGCGGGATGCAGCGGCGAACCAGGCTTGTCGAGCGGCCAGACCCTCGGGCAGGGGAGAGGTGGATGTTGCGGCCAGCGGAAGGAGGGTTCTTATCGCAAACCGTGATCGGCCGGCGGCGTCACGCCACAAAGTTGACCGGGCCAGGCAGGCGGGCTAGCGCTTCTATCTGCCAACGGGCGGGAACGGCTGGGAGCCAGAACCTGCGACCGGTGCCAAAGCGGCCGGGAGACCGCCCGGAGCGAACGGCTCATTCGAGTTGAGTCACACCTTAGCGGGGAAATCAACGAATGCACGGTAGACTGAAGTCTAACCACACGAGCGGTACCGTACCGCCATCCGCAGCCGGCCCGGGCAATCGCCGTCCGCTGCGTCACCGGCGCAACAGGATGCGCGGCTTCGGCCTCTTGGCACTGGTCGTTACCGCGGTGTTCGGTGCGCTCGGCGTTTTTGGCCAGATGAGCACCGAAGCCAGTGCGCAGCCGACTATCAGCTCCGACCAGGCCGACTACCCGCCCGGGTCGCACGTTTACCTCTCCGGCATGAACTGGGCGGCGAACGAGACCGTCAACATCGTGATCGACGACGACGCTGGAGACAGTTGGATAAACACGGGCACCGTTTCCGCTTCTGACACCGGGACCGTGGCCTACGACTTCTACCTCCCGAACTGGTTCATTGCGAACTACACGGTGACCGCCACCGGGCCAATTTCTGGCACGGCGACGACCACCTTCACCGACCTCTCGATCGGCACCTACGACCAGTGTTCGAACGACACGGGCACCGGCTACCCGACCGGCGACACCGGTTGCCGGTGGATCAACGGCAACCTGCAGTCCAACAACTCGCGCTACATCGAGGGTGACGCCACCGTGCAGCGCCTCTGGCTCACCGGCTTCGCCCCCGGCACACCCCACAGCGTCACGTTCAAGTACGGCACGACCAAGGGTGGAAAGCACGCCTACGACTACCTGACGAAATGGGACTTCTCCGAAGGCTGGATCTCGGATGCTGACCGCTGCCAGGGCATTGATGGCTGCACATCATTGGCCGATGTCCAGTCGGCGGATATCGCGCATGATCCCAACCTTCCGGCCGCGTGGGAACCTGCGGGCCGGAAATTCGTCATGCGCGGAGGCACCTTCGGGTCAATTACGACTCCCGCCCTCGTGAGTGGCGACTACACGGGCGACAGTGAAACCACGATCACCGTCACGTTCACCGTCGCCAGTTCGGGCGCGATGTGTCCCACGAGCGGCAACGATGCCGGGACCTGCTCGGTTGCGCTCTGGTTTGGCGCACACATCGCTCGCAGCGACCTCTGGACCCTGTACGACGGGACCACGGGCGCTGCCAGCGTGTCCGGGTCGCCGTATCACGTTGCCCTTGACGAAATTGATGACGCCTCGGTCGGCCAGCGCGACAACCAGATGCAGGCGAACACGATCGTCCCGAACGGCTCGATCACAATCGTCAAGAATGCAATCCCGGATAGCGCGCAGGACTTCAATTTCAACCTCACCAACGGCGGGCTCGTCAACAACAACTTCTCGTTGGATGACGACGCCGACGCCACGTTACCCAACAGCCAGACGTTCCCGGTCCCGCCGGGCACCTACACCGCGAGTGAGATCTTCCCGCTGCCGGCCGGTTGGAGCCTGACCAACCTCGTCTGCGTCGAAAGCAAGACAGCGAACTCGACGGTCAACGTGGCAACTGGCGTCGCGTCGCTCACGCTGGACGCTGCCAGTGGCAACGACACCACGTCGGAAAGTATCACCTGCACGTTTACCGACGAGCTCGGACCGAAGCTGCACCTCCGCAAAGTCGTGGTGAACGACAACGGCGGGACAGCGACGGTGGCGGACTTCACGCTGACGGCCAATGGCACCGGCTCCAACGACCTCTCGGGCACCAGCCCGGTCGATTCGGGACCCGGCCTCCTGGCCGACACCTGGGCCCTGTCCGAGACCAGCCCGGCTGGCTACTCCGCCTCCGCCTGGGTCTGCGTGGGCGGCACTCAGAACGGCAGCAACATCACCGTCGCGAACGGTGGCGAGGCCACCTGCACCATCACCAACAACGACGTCGCCCCGAAGCTGCACCTCCGCAAAGTCGTGGTGAACGACAATGGCGGGACGGCGACGGCGGCGGACTTCACCTTGACCGCGGACGGCA
>JACPOQ010000017.1 GCA_016191435.1 Chloroflexota bacterium
CCGTGCACCCGGTCGACGCGCTCGATGGAGCGGGCCCGACCGGTGGCCTCGTCGACGTCGATGAGCACGCTGTTGAACACGCTCGGCCCGCCCGCGACCTCGAACCGCCGCGGCAGCATGTCGCGGAAGCGCTCGAGGACGATCTCCTTCTGCACGCCGAGGACGGAGTCGCGCGGCCCGACCATGCCCGTATCCGATACGTAGGCTGTCCCGCCAGGGAGCACGCGCGCATCCGCGGTCGGGATATGCGTGTGCGAGCCGACGACCGCGGAGAAGCGCCCATCGAGATGCCATCCCATGGCGACCTTCTCGCTCGTCGCCTCGGCATGCCAGTCGAGGATGCGCACCCTCGGCGCCCGGTCGCCCAGCTCCGCGAGCAGTCCGTCGAGCGCGCGGAACGGGTCGTCGTAGGTGCCCATGAACACACGCCCCAGCGCGTTCACGACCAATACGTCCTGAGCGACCATCCAGCCGCGCCCGGGATTCCCGGGAGGCAGGTTGAGCGGACGGATCGCGAAGTCGAGCCCGTCGATCTCCTTGAGGAACGCGCGCTGGTCCCAGACGTGGTTGCCGTTCGTGACGACGTCGGCACCGGCCGCCTTGAGCTCGTGCGCGAGGGTCGCGGTCAGGCCCGCTCCGCCCGCGGCGTTCTCGCCGTTGACGATCGCCAGGTCGACCCGCAGCTCGCCGCGGAGTCCCGGCAGGAGCGCCTGCACGGCCTCACGGCCCGGACGGCCCACCACGTCTCCGACGAAGAGGATCCGCACTGACTATTTCGCGTATTCGACCGCGCGGGTCTCCCTGATGACGGTGATCTTGATCTGGCCGGGGTACTGGAGCGACTCCTGGATCTTCTGCGAGATGTCGCGCGCGAGCCGCGTCGCGGTGAGGTCGTCGATCTCTTCGGGCTTCACGATCACGCGCACCTCGCGTCCGGCCTGGATGGCGAACGCCTTCTCGACACCCGGGAAGCCGTTGGCCACGGCCTCGAGCTCCTGCAGGCGCTGGATGTAGTTGGAGACGATCTCGCTGCGGGCCCCCGGCCGCGCGGCGCTGATGGCGTCGGCCGCCGAGATCAGCGTGCCGACCATCGTCACGGGCTCGACGTCGCCGTGGTGGCCGACGACGCCGTCGATGACGGACTGCGGGAAGCCGTAGCGCTTGAGGAGCTCGCCCCCGATGACGGTGTGCGGGCCCTCGACCTCGTGGTCGATGGCCTTCCCGATGTCGTGCAGCAGGCCCGCGCGCTTCATCGTCTGCTGGTCGTAGCCGGTCTCCGCCGCCAGCATGCCCGCCACGTGGGCGACCTCGATGGAGTGCCGCAGCACGTTCTGGCCGTACGACGTGCGGAACGCGAGCCGTCCAAGGAGCTTCACGAGATCCGTGTGCAGGCCACCGATGCCGACCTCGTAGACGGCGGCCTCTCCCGCCTCGCGGATGGTCTGGTCGATCTCGGTGCGCGCCTTTGCGACGCTCTCCTCGATGCGCGCGGGGTGGATGCGCCCGTCCACGAGCAGGCGCTCGAGGGCGCGCTTGGCCACCTCGCGGCGGATGGGGTCGAACCCGGAGAGCACGACGGTCTCGGGGGTGTCGTCGATGATCACGTCGACCCCCGTGAGCTGCTCGAGAGTGCGGATGTTGCGGCCTTCGCGGCCGATGATCCGGCCTTTCATGTCGTCGCTCGGCAGGCCCACGCTGGTCACGGAGTGCTCCGCCGTGTGATCCGCGGCGAACCGCTGGAGGGCCATCGTGATGATGTCGCGGGCGCGGTCATCCGCCCGGTCGCGGAATTCCTGCTCGATCTCACGGACGCGCCGGTTGGCGACGTCGCGGACCTCCTGCTCGATCTGCTCGAGGAGGACCGCCTTCGCCTCGTCCTGGGTCAGGCCGGCGACGCGCGCCAGCTCGGTCTTCTGCTCCTCCTGGAGCCGGACGATCTCGGCCCGCTCGGCCTCCAGCTCCTTGTCGCGCTCGGCGAGGCGTCGATCGCGCGCCTCGACCTGCTCGAGCTTGGTGTCGAGCTGTTCGTCCTTCTTGTCGAGGCGCGTCTCGTAGCGCTGGAGCTCGGCGCGACGCTCGCGGTCCTCGGATTCGCGCTGGCGCTGGATGCGGAGGGCCTCGTCCTTGGCCTCGAGGAGGATCTCCTTCTGCTTGGCGCGCGCCTCCGCCACGAGGCGGTCGCTGTTGGCGCGGGCCGTCTGCTCGCTGCCAAGCGCGACGGAGCGACGAAGGAGGAGCGCGACGCCAAAGCCGACGAGACCCGCGGCGAGGGCCACCAGGCCCACGACCAGGAGGTCTGGCATGACACGGTCCCTTTCTCGATCGCCGCGCAAGGCACGCCACGCCGGATGGGGCGCGGTGCGCCCTGGTGCGGAACGACCATCGGAACGGCGATCCCGACGGCCGGTTGATCAACTACTAAGTTCGGTCAGGATAGCACCGTGCCTGCGCCCCGCGCCGATGAGCACCGCCTCGAAGAGCCACTTCTCACTGAATTGGTCAGTGATCTGGAGGGCTGGACAAGCGATGGAACGCGGCTCGAGAAGACCTTCGCCGCCCGAGGCTGGAAGGCCGCGATCGCCTTCGTCGATCGGATCGCCGAAGCCGCCACCGCCGCCGATCACCACCCCGACATCCACGTCGAGAGCTACAAGCACGTTCGGGTCGTGCTGACCACGCACATCAGCAAGGGCATCTCTCGGTCCGACATCGACCTGGCGCACGCGATCGATCGCCTCTTCGACGCGAGGTGAGCGCGCTCTTCCCGCGCGGCGCGCGCCTGCTCCTCGCGAACGGCTACCTCGCGACCGTCCCCATGGGCTTCCTGATGGTGGTCGTCCCGCTCTACCTCGCGCGCGCCGGTCTCGAGCCCGCGTTCATCGGGCTGCTCTTCACCGTCTCGGGCCTCGTGACATCCGGGCTCGTCGCGGTGAGCGGCCTGCTCGCCGACCGCTTCGGGCGCCGGCGCTTCCTCCTTGCCGGCACGCTCCTGCCCATCGCGAGCTACGCGATCCTCGCGACGACGGCCGACCCGGCCTGGCTCGTTGTCGCGGCGGCGCTCGGCGGGGTCGGCCTCGCCAACGGTGCCGCGGGCGCGATGACCGTGTCGAGCTACGACGCCCTGCTGGCGGAGCGCACGAGCGGCGCCGAGCGAACGCGTGTATTCGCGACCGCCCAGGCGCTCTGGAACCTGGCCCTGGCGTCGGGCGCGGCCACGGCGGGTGTGCCGGCGCTGCTCCGGGCCGCGGGCATGGCCGAGCTCGACTCCTTTCGGCCGGTCTTCCTCGCGGCGATCCTCTTCGCGATCGCGGGGGCGGCGACCGTCGTGCCGATGCGGGACGTCCCGGCCGAGCATCACACGGAACGTCGCGAGGGCTGGCTGCCGCGACGCTCCGTTCGCGCGATCGCCACCTACTCGCTCGGGATCGGGCTCCTCGGCTTCGGTCTCGGCGTCGCGGTCCAGCTGATGCCGCTGTGGCTCAACCTGCGCTTCGGCGCGACCGAGAGCGACCTCGGCCCCTGGTACGCGCTCGCTCAGGTCTCGTCGATCGCCAGCGTGCTCGTGGTCCCGTGGCTCGACCGCCGGTTCGGCGCGAGCCGCAGTGTGATGGTCATGCAGCTCACCTCGGGCGCGCTCCTCGCGCTCATCGTCCTGGCGCCGGTCTTCGCGGTGGCCATCGGCCTGTTCATGATCCGCTCGTTCCTCACCAACCTCAGCTGGCCGTTCCAGCAGTCGTTGCTCATGGGCGCGGTCGTCCCGCCCGAGCGCGCATCCGGGCTCCTCTTCAAGGTGCCGCTCATCGCGACCTTCCGCGTCGCGCTCATCGTCCTCGCAGCACTCGAGCTCCTCGTGGGCGGCCGTCGCGCGCTCGGACCAGGCGGGATCAGGGCGGGACTCGAGCTGGTCGTGAAGCTTGCCGTGCTCGCGGCCGCGTATCTCGTCCTAGGCAGCTGATCCATTGAGCGCAGCCGTACCCCGCCCCAGGCTGATCGTGGTCAGCGGGCCGCCAGGCTCGGGAAAGACACAGCTCGCTCACGCGATCGCGGCGGCGATCCGCTGTCCGGCGACCTCCCGTGATGAGATCAAGGAAGGAATGTTCGCGACGGTCGCGGACTCCGAGCCCGCTTCGGACGACCCCCTGACGGTACGTACGTTCGGAGTCCTGTTCGAGGTCTTGCGGATCCTGCTCGAAGCGGACACCCCCCACGATCACGAACGTCCCGGCGCCGACGTGGCGCCGGGGCGAATGTCAGCGGCGAATTTCTTGGAATACCTCGTCTGCTGACCGACCATTCACGGATCGGAGGACTACGAGCGCGGGATCATCAAGGCTCACGCGAGCATCGTGACGGATGATCCCATCAGAGGAGATCGGAAAGTCTCCCATCAGACCACCTACGACGGCGAACTCCGCGCTGGCCGCAGGAGCCTGGTTCGGCCGCAGAAAGACGATGTGCTGCTGGCCAGCGCTCATCGCGGGCCCGTCATAGACGAACGTGACTTGACTGCCTTCCGAGATCGAGCCCTTCGCGACCCTGACGATCCGTCCGGTGACCCGCGTCATCGGGATGCGCTTAAAGGCGAACGATCCGACCCGATCGATCTCCACAATGCCGGCGACGGTGGCGTCCGCCGTCAATTCGGCGACCGTCGTGTAGATCCGCACGAACACGCGCCACCTCCCCCACTCGCCCCCGTAGGCTCGCTTAGCGCCGGGGTCGGCGCTACAGCCGGCGCTCTGGCGTCGGGCTGGTCCTGCAGAGCAGCCGCCATCCCCACGGCCGCCACGATCGAGGCGGTGGCCATCCCGGCAAGGAGAAGGCTTCCTCGACCAGCGTGTTCTCTCAGATGTCCGCTGGGGACCCACTGAGACTCCATGGGCACCGGGACGGTGATCAACGTTCTCGCGTTCGGCCCGCGGGAGCATCGCGCCGCTATCGCCGAGAGCTGAGCCACGACGGAGAACCGCGCCGCTTTACTCGATCGACGCGCAGTTCGACGCGACAAGCTGGGCCCTGACCCATGCGCCGGAAGCGCGTACCTCAACACGGAGCGACCCTCGCGCGATCTCCTTCGTCTCCTGCTCCTGGACCTGCATGGAAGCGACCGCAGCCGCCGCGCGCAGGCACTCGTACGATTTCGGCGGCTCGAAGGTGGCTGACGAGATCACGCGACCGCCGGCATCGAGGAGTCGAGCTGCCTCGGGTGCTGCGCCGGACCGCACCGCGACCGAGATCCGGTGTCCGGTCGGACTGTGGCTGACAAATGTCGAGTAGTACACGAGCACCGCATCGCTCGGTGTTGCGCGGCCGAGGCCCTGCATCGAGCGCACGAGGTCGAGCAGTGCTTCTTCGGTGGCGTACGGCCCGAACGACCATCCCGTCAACACGATGGTCGTCCTCGAGCCGCTGCTCGAGGTCTCGACGTACCGCAGCACCGGGCCCTCGACCGCGCCGCGGGCCGCAAAGAGCTCGCCGCGCACCTCAGCCGGCCCGGTGCGAACGACGACCGCTTTCGCGGTTACGGGCGAGCGGAGATCGGGGCAGCAGCCTTCGGCTCCCTCGTACAGGTAGAGGGCGGGCTTGCCACCGGGAATCGCGCTCACCTCGATCGATAGCAAAGGGTCACCGATCGCGTACCTATCCGTCAGGCTGGTCCCGGCACGGAGCGAGGCGGCGATGGGCAGGTCCGGCCGCAAAGCCGTCGGGAGGAAGACCTCGAAGGGCACGACGCCCGCGAGCGGCTCGACCGCGGCGCGCGCCGCGGACGCCGGCGCCGCGGATGGTGATGGCGACGCCACCGCGGGAGGTGACAGTGCGCCCGACGACACGCTCGCAGGCGCCGATGCGCTCGCAATAGGCGTTGTTGCGATGGGCGACGCGGGTCGCGTAGCCCAAATGGCGAGCGCGCCGACGAGAAGCAGCATGACGCCACCGTGCACAAGGCTGTTCCGGGTCATCTATGGATAACGTCTGACGTGGGAGTTGGTTCCACCCGCGATCATCATGACCCGCCGGTCATCTACGTGGGGGGCGGTATCGAACGTTCTTGCCATAAGGCCGCGGGAGCATCCGCGCCTCCCACTTTTTTCACGGAGCAGCCCTCGAACGCCGGTACCGAAGCGGACTTCTACGCTGATGGAGATCGCAGTGGTCGAGACCGGCGGAGCCCTACCGCCGGGGACCGCAACGACAGCGGATCCCGTCGTCCGCCCCGGTCGAGGTCTCATTGCAAGGGGTGCCCGTTCTCCGCGTGGGAGAGCGATACCTACTCTTCCTATGGCCCTTCAGCGGCCCCATGACGACGAAGGACGCATACATTCCCGTGGGTGAGTTCCAAGGCAAGTTCAGGGTGTCAAGCGTTGGGATCATTCGCTACCAAGCCAACCCGGGAGTCTTGGTCGAGGGCGGGCCTGGACTTGCGGTGCCGCAAGCGCTTGAGGGTCGTCCTGCCGCACAGGTGATGTCAGAACGCCCGTGCGTCGCCCGCAGAAACAGCGCCGCGAGGCCGGGGGCCGCGTGTGCGGAGACGGCCCCTGATCGATCCCGCCATCCGCGCGCGGATCGCTCGCCGAAGGGATCGCCTTCATCTCGCGGTAGGTCCTAGTCCTCCTCCGGCTCGGGGTGCACGATCACCTCTTCGATGACGTCGTACGAGAAGCCGCGCTGGGCGAGGTACTGGTGGATCTTCCGCTTCCGCTCAAGGTCATTCAGCATGAGCCACCGCGTGATGGGGCGGCGTATCGACTCCCGGGCCCGCTTCACCTCGTCGTCATCGGTGCGACCGCCGAGCACGAGATCGATGGCCTCGCGGGACACGCCCTTCTGCATGAGCTCGCTGGCGATGGCGCGCTGGCCCTTGGGGCGGAAACGGTCACGCTGCTCGACCCAATACCGCGCGAACGCCTCGTCGTCGATGTAGCGCTGGGCGCGGAGCTTCTCAATAGCGACATCGATGGCCGCATCGTCGAATCGCTTCGAGCGCAGCTGCCGGCGGATCTCCGCGACGCTGCGCGGGCGCTGGCCGAGATAGCGAACGGCGACGTCGTATGCGTCAGCTTGCGGCTGCTTCGACGTGGCCGTCCGCGCTCTCACGAAACGAACCTAGTCCTCAGAAGCCTCCGCTACCGCGGCGTTGCCAGAACCCGCTCGGACCTTCGACTCGACCTCAGCGGCGACGTCCGGGTGATCACGGAAGAACTGCTTGGCGTTTTCGCGACCCTGGCCGAGGCGCATCTCGCCGTAGTTGAGCCATGCACCGTACTTAGTGATCACATTCGTTGTCAGCCCCATGTCGATGAGGCCGCCCTCGCGAGAGATGCCCTCGGTGGCAAGGATCTCCAGTTCGGCGATCTTGAAGGGCGGCGCGACCTTGTTCTTGACGACCTTTACCTTGACGCGCCGTCCGATGATGTCGGTCCCCTGCTTGATCGGCTCGATGGGCCGGATGTCGAGGCGGACCGATGCATAGAACTTCAGCGCCCGACCACCGGTGGTCGTCTCCGGTGAGTTGTGAACGACAACGCCATCAACGAGGTAGTTGTGCGTCCCCTCGACCTCGATGTCGTAGCGGTACATCTTCCGGCCCTTTTTCCATGCTGGCTTGGGCCGGATCGCCAGGATCTCTGAAGGAACGAGTCGAAGCTCCGGTTCGACGAACTCGGCAGTGACGTCGAACCTGCCGCGGAACTTGGGCAGAAGCTTGTACTGCATCGACGGGTGGACGTAGGCCGCGATGGCTTCGTGGAGTTTCTCGGTCGCGGGCTGGTGAAAACGAAGGATCGCCTGGTCGTTGACTTCGTCGAGCTGAGCTTCGAGCCCGAAGCGATCACGGAGAGTGGTCAGCAGCCGCTCGCGCGTGTCCTCACTCATTGCCTCGACGACGATCGCGACCCGACCACGCTCGAAGCTTGGTGCCCGCAGGTCGAGGCTCCCGTCGTCCATGTACCAAAGCGCGAGGCCGAACGGCGTCAGTGAATCGAGATATCTCTTCGAGAAGTTCTTGTGCCCGTCGCGGTACACCTCTCGACGGAGGTCGTACAACTCCGGGAGCGGGGTGCTGTCCCAGAAACCGGCGTCCGGGGTCCGTCGCCAACTCCCTGGAATGTTCTGGAAGAGCGAGACCTTCCAGTCCAGGTAGTCCGATTGCTTCGTTCCATGACCCAGGCGGAAGCGCATGCCCTTTGAAGTTGACTTCACCGGACTGAGGCAGCCGTCGCCGAGGAGGCTTCCTCGGATCACGTCCCACTGGAACGGGCTGAGACGGAATGACTGCGCCGTCATCAGCTTGTCGCCGGCCCTTAACTCGCGGATCGGAGCGAAGCCCTCCGGCGTGAGGACCTCGTGATCGGGTGTCGCACTGAATTGCGCGCGGCCATTGCCGCTCGGCTTCTCGACAACAACGTTGAGGAAGTCCGTCGTTGGACCGTTGTTGAACCAGCTCACGACAGGACGCGCGACGACTTCTCCTGTCGCAAAGTCGGCCGTAAGGACGTCGACCTTCCGCCTCTGATTCACGAGCGTGCCGATCTTCGCCGCGCTGCCGTCTGCCAGCGTCACGCGCGTCGTGTAAGAGAAGCAGCCGAACATGACGCCGATCTTCTCGCGCAGCTGGTTGATGAACATCACGGTCGTCTTCGTCTTCGAGACCGTCCCGGTGATCTTTCGCAGGGCCTGGCTCATGAGGCGCGCCTGAAGGCCCATGTGGGCATCGCCCATCTCGCCCTCGATCTCGGCCTTCGGCACGAGCGCGGCGACGGAGTCGACGATGACGAGGTCGACGGCGCCCGAGCGCACGAGCGTGTCAGCGATCTCAAGCGCTTGCTCACCGTTGTCGGGCTGCGAGACGAGCAGCTCGTCGGTGTCGACGCCGCACGTACGTGCCCACGCGGCGTCGAGCGCGTGCTCGGCGTCGATGAACGCCGCCGTTCCGCCCGCCTTCTGGACGCTCGCGGCGGCGTGGAGCGCGAGCGTCGTCTTGCCGGATGCCTCGGGCCCGTAGATCTCGACCACGCGGCCGCGCGGGTATCCGCCGACGCCGAGGGCGATGTCGAGGGGGAGCGAGCCGCTCGGGATCACGTCGATGTGCTCGCCGGCGGTGGCCCCCAGCTTCATGATCGAGCCCTTGCCGAACTGCTTCTCGATGTTCGCGATCGCCTGATCGATCGCCTTGGATCTCTCTGTCACCGCCATGCCGTCACTTCCTCGCTTCGCCTTCGTCGTCTCGCGCGCGCGCGCTCATCGGCGCCGCCTTGCTCGAGGAAGCTTCGGCTCTGCGGCTGGGTGAGCTAGAAGTCGCGTTCTTTGCGCTTGGGCTTGATGACCTCGAAGGTCATCGGCTCGACAGGGGCGAGGTTCCCTTTCTTGCTCATCTCCCTCGCGAGCTGCTCCTTGGACTTCTTCTTGTTCTTCTTGTCCTTGGGGCTGCCACCGCCGCTCGGCATATGAGTCTCACCCCCTTCCCGTTGAACGAACGATAGCGCGGGGGGTCGGCGGAGGGCGGAGCCCCCTGCCTACGCTCATATGATGCCGTCGATGGCGCGCCGCGCGCGAGTGACGACGCGTACCGGCGACTCCGGCGACACGTCGCTCTTCAGCGCCGACCGCGTGCGCAAGACCGACCCGCGCATCGAGGCGCTCGGCGACCTGGACGAGGCCCAGGCCGCCCTCGGGGTCGCGCGCGCGACGATCCGCGGCCCCCAACGCGAGACCGTGCTCGACCTGCAGCGCGGCCTCTACGTGGCGATGTCGGAGATTGCGACGCCGTCCGCGAGCCTGGGCCGGCTCCCGGCGCGCATCGACGCGGACGCCGTCCACCTCCTCGACGGCCTCATCGAGAGCCTGCGCGAGCGCGCGAACGTGGAGGGGCGCTTCGTGATCCCCGGCGAGGACCCCGCCTTAGCTCAACGCAGCCAGGGCGGCGGTTCCCACTTGTCGGGGAGCACGGTGACCTTCACCGGGGTCTCCGCGGCCTGCTCGGCGACGGACTGGATCTGGCCGATGAGCATCGGCCCGTAGGGGCAGAACGGCGTGGTGAGGACCATCCGCACTTCCGCCTCCTCCGGATCGTCGAGGCGGATCTCGCGGATGAGGTCGAGGTCGATGACCGACAGGCCGATCTCCGGGTCCAGCACGGCCTGAAGCGCGTTGAGGATCTTCTCCTGCTTCTCGGCGTCGCCCTTGATCTTGTCCGCGCCGCTCGGAGCGGTCTCGGCGATCTTCTCGTCCATCTACGTCAAGCGTACGCCTAGTCCTTCCGCCACAGCTCCGCGTTGGTGGGCGCTGCGACGCCCAGGTGCTGGTACGCGCGCTCCGTGGCCACGCGCCCGCGCGGCGTGCGCTTCAGATACCCCTGGCGCAACAGGAAGGGCTCGTAGACGTCCTCGATCGTCTCAGCGTCCTCGCTGAGCGCGGCGCCCAGCGTCTCGAGACCCACCGGCCCGCCGCCGAACTTCTCGACGATCGCCCGCAGGAGCTTGCGGTCGATCTCGTCGAGGCCGGCCTCGTCCACTTCGAGCGCGCGGAGCGCCTCGCGCGCGATGGCGAGCGTCACCGTCCCGTCGTGGAGCACCTGGGCGTGGTCGCGCACGCGCTTGAGGAGCCGGTTGGCGATGCGCGGCGTCCCACGCGACCGCATCGCGATCTCTTTGGCCGCCTCCGCGGCGATCGTCACGGACAGGATCCGCGCCGAGCGCGCGATCACTCGTTCGAGATCGGCGGGCTCGAAGAGGTCCAGCAGGTACGTGGCGCCGAAGCGGTCGCGCAAGGGCGAAGAGAGCCGGCCGATGCGCGTCGTGGCGCCGACGAGCGTGAAGCGCGGCAGTGGCAGGCGGAGGGTCCGCGCGCCAGGTCCTTTCCCGAGGACGATGTCGAGGTGGTAATCCTCCATCGCCGGATACAGCACCTCCTCGACGACACGCGGCAGGCGGTGCACCTCGTCGATGAAGAGGATCGTCCCGGGGTCGAGGTTCGTGAGGATCGCGGCGAGATCCCCCGCGCGCTCGATCGCCGGACCGCTCGTGACCCGGATGGGGACGCCGAGCTCGACGGCGATGACGTGCGCGAGCGACGTCTTCCCTACTCCCGGCGGCCCGTACAAGGCGACGTGCTCGAGCGGATCGCCGCGCCGCCGCGCCGCCTCGATGAGGATCCGCAGCTGGTCTTTGACCTTCTTCTGGTTTATGTACTCGTCGTCGGTGAGCCGCCGCGGTCGCAGCGTTTGCTCGAGGGATCGCTCCTCGTCCTTCGCCTGCGGTGTGATCGCCCGCGCCTCGGTCACGCGAAGCGCGCGCGCTCGCGCTGGACGCGGTCGTGGATCGCCGCGGCCGCGTCCGCCTGCGCGACGTTCTCGAGCGCGGCGGAGGTGCGCGCCTTGATCTCGACGGTCCCGGCCTTGAGACCCCGCGCGCTTACGGCGACGCGGAACGGGATCCCGATGAGGTCGGCGTCGGCGAACTTCACGCCCGCGGATTCGTCTCGGTCGTCGTAGAGGACCTCGACGCCGCGGCGCTCGAGCTCGGCGACGAGCGCCTCCGCCATGGCGACCACCTGCGCATCCTTCATCGGGAGCGCGACGACGTGCGCCTCGTATGGAGCGACGGAGATCGGCCATACGATCCCGCGGTCGTCGTTGTTCACCTCGAGGATCGACTGCAGGTTCCGCCCGACGCCGATCCCGTACGACCCCATCAGGAACGGCCTGCGCGTGCCGTCTTCGGCGAGGTATGTCGCGTTCATCTTCTCGGAGTAGTAAGTGCCGAGCTTGAAGATGTTCCCGACCTCGATCCCACGCTTCGCGCGGAGCGTTCCGCCGTCGCGGGGGCAGAGGTCGCCGTCCTTGACGTCGTGCAGGTCGACACGCTCGCCATCGAAGTCACGGCCCAGTAGGACGTTCCGGAGGTGCGTATCGCGGCGGTTCGCTCCGGCCACGTAGCCGCGCGGCTCCACGGAGGTGTCGACGAGGATCCGCGCCCGCAGCCCGACCGGCCCGACGTAGCCCGCGACCCCGCCGGCGGCGGCGAAGTCCCCTTCGTTCGCGAATGGCAGCCTCGTCGCGGGCCCGAGACCGAGGTGTCGGCGGAGCTTCGGCTCGTTCACCTCCCGGTCACCCGGCAGGACGACCGCGACGACACCACTTTCGGCCCTGAGCAGCACCGTCTTCAGGAAAGCGCTTGCCGGGAGCCCGAGGCTGCGCTCGAGGTCCTCGATCGTCGTGGCGCTCGGCGTGTCGATCGGCCCGGCCGTCGGCACGGCCGTCCCCGCGGCGATCGCGGGGACCCTGCGCTTCGCCAGCTCACGATTGGCGGTGTAGTCACCGTTGTCGCAGACGAGGACCGTGTCCTCGCCCGCGTCCGTGAGCACCTGGAATTCGTGGGCGAGCTCGCCACCGATCGCGCCGGTATCCGACTCGACGGGCACGGCGGGCAGGCCGAAGCGCCGGAAGATGCGCGAGTACGCGTCGTAGTGGAGCCGGTAGCTCTCGTCGAGGCCGACCATATCCGCGTCGAGCGAATACGAGTCCTTCATGACGAACTCGCGCGCTCGGAGCAGTCCACTCCGCGCGCGCGCCTCGTCCCGGCCCTTGGACTGGAAGTGATAGACGCGGACGGGTAGCTGGCGGTATGACTGGATCTCGTTCCTCGCGTGATGCGTAACGACCTGCTCGTGTGTGTAGCTGATGACGTAGTCGAGGCCGCGGTGGTCGCGCACCCGGAAGAGGATCGGCTCCATTGAGTCCCACTGCCCGGTCTCCTTCCAGTACTCGGCGGGGACCATCACCGGCATCTCGACCTCCTGGCAGCCGATCCGGTCCATCTCCTCACGGATGATCCCTTCGAGCTTCTTCGCCACGCGGAAGCCGAGCGGCAGCAGCGTATAGATGCCGGCGGCGAGCGCGCGCGCGAGGCCCGCGCGCAGCAGCAGCTGGTGCCCGCGCGTCTGCGCCTCCGATGGCGCTTCGCGGAGCGTGCGACCGAAGAGATGTGACTGTCTCATTGCAGGACTCCGAGGATCATATTTGGCCGCGCGTACGGGGAGGCCGGCGCGGTCGCGCCGGCTAGCGCGGGATCCGGTGCAGTGACCCTCGGGACGCGCTCATCGTCGTCAGTGTACCTACAGAGCGGCGGCGAGGGTCTCCCATACACGCGTCTGGATCTCGGGACGGGTCGCCGTTCCGGGCTCGCTGCGACGGGCCACGACATCGCCCTGCTGGATGTAAAGCAGCGAGAGCGACCGCACCATCGCCAGGGCCTCGTTGCGCGCGTCGAGGTCGCGCCAGCGGAGGATCTCCGAGCGGCCACGCGCGAGCCGCTGGTGGATGCGGTCCAGGCGCACGTATTCGTCGTCGGCGGGCCAGCGCTGCGCGCTGAGCGAGATGCCCATGAGGAAGAGGACACGGACGAGCTCGGCCTGGCGGAAGTCGTTGCCGCGGAACTCGTTCACCGCGCGGACCGGCTGCATCGCCGACGCGGTCGGGCCCCATGGCCGGCCGTAGAAGCGGACGTCCTGGATCGATCCGGCGAAGTGACAGTCCACGAACTCGGCGGTCATGGCGCTCCAACCGCTGAGGTCGGCGCCGTCGAAGGCGCAGCCCTCGAATCGCGCCGTGCCCGGGTCGATCCCGCGGAGGTCGACGCCGTCGAAGCGGCACTCGCGGAATGTGTTCCGTGATGCCGCGCGGAAGAGCGGACGCATCCGCCGGTCGAGCCTCGCGCCGCGGAAGTCACATCGCTCGAGGACGCACCCGCTGGGCGCGAGGCTGTCGATCGGCGTGATCGCGAAGTCGACATCGGCGATCGTCTGCCGCTCGAGGCGGACGATCCCGGCCACGCTCCCTACCTCAACGACGCTCAAGCGCTTGCGGCTCCATTCATCGGATCGGTGATCCTAACGCTGGATCAAAGGAATGTGACGCCGAGACGGTGTCGGGACGGGCGGTACTTTCGTCAGCCGCCCCTTGGGATGCCGGGCCTCAGCCGCGCTGACCGGCAGGGATGGATCGCCCAGGCGTCAGCTGACCCTCGTGGCTCGCCTTGGGCGCCTTGTCCGAGTACGGCTCCTGCCCGTTTTCCACGAGGATCTTGTCGATCTCGGCCATGAGGGCGTCCATGAGCTCGGCCTCCGGGTAGACGCCGACCTTCTTCCCCTTCCGGAAGATGACGCCCTTCCCCACCCCTCCGGCCAGGCCGACGTCGGCGTCCTTGGCCTCGCCCGGCCCGTTCACCTCGCAGCCCATGACCGCCACCTTCATCGGGTACGGCAGGCCGCGCAGCCGCTCCTCGGCGACCTTCGCGAGCGGGATGAGGTCGATGTCGGCGCGGCCGCACGACGGGCAGGCCACGAGCGTGAGCCCCTGATCGCGCAAGCCGAGCGACTTCAGGATGTCGAAC
>JACPOQ010000012.1 GCA_016191435.1 Chloroflexota bacterium
GCGGAGTACGCTCTGATCCTTGCCCTCATCGCCATCGTCGCGATCGTGGCCCTGCTCTTTCTGGGCAGCCAGATCAGCGGGATCCTCAGTCAAGTTGGCTCATCCATCTAGTGTGGCGTCTCACATATGACTAGACAACTAGTCCCGGTTCAGATAGGCTGCTCGGCATGTGGACCGCAGCTGCTCCCCTGGCGATCACGGAAGCCCACCGAAGGACGCTCGAGCGCTGGCTTCGAGCGCAGGGAACGCCCCAGCAGGTGGCCCTGCGGGCGCGGATCATCCTGATGGCGGCCGACGGGGCGGCCAACAACCGGATCGCGGGCGAGCTCGGCGTCAGCCGCTCGACGGTCATCCTGTGGCGGGACCGGTTCAGCGCCGGCGGCACGGGAGCGCTCACCGAGACGGCTCCCGGACGCGGCCGCAAACCCTCGATCAGCGCCGAGACGATCAAGGCCATCGTCGACGCCACCCTCCAGACGACGCCGCCGGGGGCGACCCACTGGAGCTGCCGGACGATGGCCCGCTCGTCGGGCGTCAGTCCCGCGACCGTCGCGCGGATCTGGGACGCCCATGGTCTGGCGCCCCACCGGGTCCGGACGTTCAAGCTGTCGCGCGATCCGCGCTTCACCGAGAAGCTGACCGATGTCGTCGGGCTGTATCTCAATCCGCCCGACAAGGCGATCGTCCTGTCGGTCGACGAGAAGAGCCAGATCCAGGCGCTCGATCGGACCCAGCCCTCGCTGCCGATGCGGCGGGGCCGGGCAGGGACGCTGACCCACGACTACAAGCGGAACGGGACGACGACGCTGTTTGCCGCGCTCGACCTGCTCGAGGGGACGGTCATCGGCGAGTGCCATGCCCGGCACCGCCACCAGGAGTTCCTCGCCTTCCTGCGCCGGCTCGACCGGACCTACTCACCGGAGCTCGAGCTCCATCTCATCGTCGACAACTACGGGACGCACACGCATCCGGACGTGCTGAAGTGGCTCGCCGCGCCCGCCCACGCCCGCTTCCACCTCCACTTCACCCCGACGAGCTCGTCCTGGCTCAACCTCGTCGAACGCTGGTTCCGTGACCTCACCACCAAGCGCCTCCGGCGGGGCGTCTTCCGCAGCGTGCCCGACCTCGTCGCGGTGATCTACGCCTACATCGCGCTCAACAACGCGGACCCCAAGCCATTCGTCTGGACGGCCTCCGCCGAGGCGATCCTGGCCAAGGTCGGCCGTTGTCGAGCCATTCTTGAGACGGCGCA
>JACPOQ010000013.1 GCA_016191435.1 Chloroflexota bacterium
GGGAGGCGAGATCGAGCGCCCGGACCAGGCGCGGCACGCTCGCCACCACCTTGCAGCCCATCTCCTCCAGCATGGTCTCGATGTCGAGCGCCACCAGCGATTCGTCTTCGACCACGAGGACCTTCAGGGGGCGGGCGTGGGGCATCGTTCCCCAACGCGCGACGGCGGCTAAAAGTTCCGCGAAAAGTGACAGCACTGCCAGCACTGGAGCACGGGCCTTTTACGGCACGCAAAAATCCCCTCGCTTGCTTTCCTTGCTTTTGAATGTTACTTGAGTTATATTCAGTTATGACCGCCGCCGGCCGTCCCACCGCGTACCGCCGTGAGTTCTGCGAGCTCGCCCACAATTACTGCCTGCTGGGCGCCACCAACCCCGAGCTGGCGGGCTTCTTCGATGTCGCGCCGCGCACCATCGACAACTGGATCGCGAGCCATCCCGCCTTCGCCGAAGCGGTGCGCGAGGGCCGCGTCGTGGCCGACGCCCGGGTCGCGCGCTGCCTCTACGAGCGCGCCGTCGGTTTTAGCCGCACCGTCGAGCGCACGGTGCTGCACAACGGCGAGGAGCGGACGCTCAAGAACGTCATGCACTATCCGCCCGACACGCGCGCCTGTATCTTCTGGCTGCGCAACCGCCAGCGTGCGGCGTGGTCCGAGAAGGGCGGGCGAAGCGGCGACGACGGCTCCGGTGGCAACGATGAGCTGCTCGCCGCGCTGGACGCCGCGGGCGAACGCGCACGCCAGAAGATCCTGGACGAGCGTCCGGCCGAACGGCGTCGTGCCGACCTCCTGGCTGACGCCGCCTTCGCCTCAGGCCCGCTTCTTCAGGGCGAGCCCGATACCGAGCCAGCTCGAGCCGATGAATATGAGGTCGATGCCGAGGAAGATGCCGAGCGTGTAGGCGCTGGAGTAGGGCCACTTGGCGACGATGATGATGCCCAGCAGCAAAGTGATCAGCGCCGAGACGGCAACCCAGCCCCACGGCTTGCCGGCCTCGCGCACGCTCCATGCCAGGAAGCCGCGCACCACGCCGCCGATCATCAGCGCGATGCCCAGCATCAGGGTGACGATGGCGGCCGCCTCGAACGGCCGGAAGAAGCAGATGACGCCGGCCGCGACATAGAGCACGCCGAGCAGCAGCCACAGCGCGAAGCGACCCCACTCCTTGACGCTGAAGGCAGTCACGATCTCGGTCGCGCCCGCCATGATCATCATGACGCCGATCACGTAGATCGCCGACACGGTGGCCATCACGACGCTGCCGAGCGCGATCACGCCCGCGATCATGAAGATGATGCCAAGGGCGACGATCCAGCCCCACTTGGCGTGCAGGGCCTTGAGACCTTCGCCCAGGCTGCCGGGCGCCGGGCTGTTGCTGGTCACAGACATCGTTTCCTTCTCCCTGCGGAATGGAAGGCCCGCAGGATACACCCGGCCGTTGGCAGTGTCGCTGAGCCTATGGGACAATCGGTGCATGACTGAACAACACAAAACCGCGGCCGTTCCGCGTCCTGCCACGACTGTCCTGCTGCTGCGTCCCTCGGTGCCGGGCGAGCCCAACTCGGCCCTCGAAGTCTTCATGGTGGTGCGCCACCAGGCGATCGATTCCTTCTCCGGTGCGCTGGTCTTCCCCGGCGGCAAGCTCGAGGACGCCGACGGCAATGCGCGCCTGCGCGCGCGCTGCGGCGGGGCGGACAGGATCGCGGCTGCGGAGCTGAAGTTCCGCGTCGCCGGCGTGCGCGAGGCCTTCGAGGAGTGCGGCATCCTTTTAGCCCGCAAGCGCGGCGAGCGCGCGGTGATCGCCGCCGCCGATTTGAAGGGCATCGAGGAGCGCTGGCGGGCCAAGCTGGCGAAGGACGAAGCGACCATCGTCGACCTGGTCGAGGCCGAGGATCTCGAGCTCGCCACCGACCTGATGGTGCCCTACGCCCACTGGATCACGCCGACCTTCGCGCCGAAACGCTTCGACACTTGGTTCTTCCTGGCCGAGGCGCCCGAGGACCAGATCGCCCTGCATGACGGTTCGGAGTCGGTCGACTCGGTATGGATCGGCGCGCAGGCGGCGATCGACGAAGCCAACGCCGGCAGGCGCACCCTGGTGCACGCGACCCTGAAGAATCTCGAGCTTCTGACCGAGGGCAAGACCGTCGCCGGCGCCATCGCTGCCGCCTCGGGCCGCAAGATCGTCACCGTCCAGCCCTGGGTCGAGACGCGCGACGGCAAGCGCTACCTGCACATCCCGCCCGACGCCGGCTACCGCAACCTGTTCCGCGAACTGCCGCCAGCGGCGGGGAGGTAAGACA
>JACPOQ010000015.1 GCA_016191435.1 Chloroflexota bacterium
CAAGCCGACGGCGTAGCCGAAGACATGGTCGAGCGCCTTGTCGACCGGGATGTTGGTGCCGCCCGACTTCATGGCCACCACCAGCTCCATCTCGTGGTGCAGGTTCTTGGTGGCCGACGGATAGGGCACCTTGGTCGGGTTCTTGGGGTCGGCGCAGATGACGATGGCGTCGGCCGGCTTGGTGAAGAAGAACGGCGGCTCGCGGTCGGGATCGTGGCCCATCTCGCGGGCATGGGCGGCATAGTTGCGGCCGACGCAGAAGATGCGGCGGACCGGGAACAGATCGCCGGTGCCGTTGACCGGCACGCCGACGGTCGAGGGCGGCGTCACGACATAACCCATCGCTTTCTCCCAAAAGAGCGAGCCTTTATGAAGAGAGGCGGAGTTTTAGGCAATGTCCGAGCCCCAAATCCTTAACGTCCAGGCCGATTCCGGCGAGACCTCGCTCGGCTGGGCGACGCTGGGCGACAGGCGCTGGCGCTGCACGGTGGGTGCAGGCGGGGTGCGGGAGGACAAGGTCGAGGGCGATGCGGCGACGCCCGCCGGCCGCTTTCCGCTGCGCAGGATTTATTTCCGCAACGACCGGGTGGTGCTGCCCACGGTCCGACCGCCGGCGCGGGCGATCAACGAGCATGACGGCTGGTGCGACGACCCGCGCGCGCCCGTCTACAACCGGCTGGTCCGCAGCCCCAACGACTGGAGCCACGAGAAGATGTGGCGCGACGACGGGCTGTACGATCTGGTCGTCGTGGTCGGCTACAACGACGACCCGCCGGAGGGCGAATAGGGCAGCGCGATCTTCCTGCACATCGCGAAGGACGACTATTCGCCGACCCAGGGCTGCGTCGCCTTCAAGCGCCAGGATCTTCTGGAGCTCGTGACGCTGATCGGACCGGAGACGAGGATCAACGTGCACTCGATCCCAGCCAACGAGACGGCGCCGAAGACGAGCGGCGACGAAGACATGAAGCAGTTCGAAGACTTCGACGAACAGGATTGGTGATCATGGGACCGCGGGCCTCCAGGCCCGCTCATGGTCTTCCGGACCGCGAGCTTCCAGCTCGCTCATGATCATGAGCGCGCAAGCCGCGCGCGGTCCAGAAGAGCAAGAACCTGAGCGGGCCGGGAGGCCCGCGGTCCAATGAATCAGCCCACCACGCGTCCGATCGTGCGTGCGGTGTAGTCGACCAGCGGGATGATGCGCGCGTAGTTCAGCCGCG
>JACPOQ010000031.1 GCA_016191435.1 Chloroflexota bacterium
CCACCTGCATCTCGATGCCATGACCGTCACCGGCCGGACGCTGGGCGAGAACGTCAAGGGTGCCGAGATCTACAACGACGACGTCATCCGGCCCGTCAGCAACCCGATCTACAAGGAAGGCGCGCTGGCGGTGCTGAGGGGCAACCTGGCGCCCGACGGCTGCGTGATCAAGCCGTCGGCCTGCGCGCCCAAATTCCTGAAGCACACGGGTCCGGCGCTGGTGTTCGACGACTATCCCTCGATGAAGGCCGCGATCGACCGCGACGACCTCGACGTCACCGAGGACACCGTGCTGATCCTGCGCAATGCCGGGCCGCAGGGCGGGCCGGGCATGCCGGAATGGGGCATGCTGCCCATCCCGAGCAAGCTGGTGAAGCAGGGCGTGCGCGACATGGTGCGGCTGTCGGACAGCCGCATGAGCGGCACCAGCTACGGCGCCTGCATCCTGCACGTCTCGCCGGAATCCTACATCGGCGGGCCGCTCGCCCTGGTGCGCACCGGCGACATGATCTCGCTCGACGTCGACAAGCGCACCATCAACATGAACGTCTCCGACGAGGAGCTGGCGAAGCGCCGCGCCGCGTGGAAAAAGCCCGAGCCACGCTACGAGCGCGGCTATGGCTGGATGTTCACCCGCCACATCAAGCAGGCCAACGAAGGCTGCGACTTCGACTTCCTCGAGACCGGTTTCGGCGCGCCCGTCGCCGAGCCGTCGATCTATTAGGCGTGCATGCTGCCTGACCTGATCGAAGTCAGCCCGCCACCTCGACAGAAGGAGTCGAAGGTCGTGTTGCCGGGCTCCAAGAGTCTGACCAACCGCGCCCTGATCCTCGCCGCACTTGCCCGCAAGCCCGTGACCCTACGCGGTGCGCTGTGGAGCGAGGATACGCAGGCGATGGTGGAATGCCTGAGACGGTTGGGCTTCCCCGTCGAGGTCGCGGACGATCCGGCGGAGCCCGCCAACCGCACGCTCGAGGTCCAGGGCGCCGGCGGAAAAATTCTCAATGCCGGCACACCGGACCAGCCCCTGAACCTCTTCGTCGAGAATGCCGGCACGGCCGCGCGCTTCCTGCCGCCGATGCTGTGCCTGGGTCACGGCAGCTATCGGGTGAGCGGCATCGAGCGCATGCACCAGCGGCCGCAGGCGGCGCTGGTCGAGGGGCTGCGCCAGCTTGGCTATCGCATCGACACGCCCAATGACCGCCTGCCCGCTGTCATCCACGGCACTGGCCCGCGCCCGGGGGCGGCCTGCAGCGTCAGCGTTGAGGAGAGCTCGCAGTTTGCCTCGGCCCTGCTGCTCTCGGCCGGCATCGGCGGCTGGCAGATCACGGTCACCGGCGGCAACGAGGACGAGCTGCCCTACGTCGACATGACGCGCCGCCTGGTGAAGGATTTTCCGTGGGACGGCGGCACCTACGACATCGAGGCCGACGCCTCGGGCGCGAGCTACTTCTGGGGCGCCGACTGGCTGCTGCGCGATGGCGGCAGCCGCGTCACGGTCGCGCCGACGCCCACGAGCGGCATGCAAGCCGACCAGAAATTCCTCGACTTGATCGCCCAGGGCACGTGGCGCCCGACCTACTCACGCCAGACCGACCTTGCCGACAGCATCATGACGGCGATCGTGCTGGCGCCCTTCGCGCCTGAAACCACGCGCTTCACCGAGCTCGGCCGGCTGCGCGTGCAGGAATGCGAGCGGGTGAAGGCGCTGCGCACCGAACTCAGCAAGTGCGGCGCGCGTGTCGAGGAGAGCGGCGACACGCTCACGATCCATCCCGGCCCTCTGCACGGCGCGGACATCGAGACCTACAACGACCACCGCGTCGCCATGTGCTTCGGCATGCTGGGCTTGCGCGTCCCGGGCATGCGCCTCAGCAATCCCGCCTGCGTGCGCAAGACCTTCCCCAATTTCTTCGCCAAGCTCGCTGAG
>JACPOQ010000022.1 GCA_016191435.1 Chloroflexota bacterium
CTTCGCGTTAGCATGGGACATGGGGGCCTCCGTGGTCAGGTGTGACAACTCAAACCAACGGCATGGCCCCCACTTCGTCAAGGTATCTGTATAAGCTGATGACTACTTCCTGTGCGCAACCTTCGTGGGAACTACACCTAGTCCCCGGGCTCGCTGCCCTCACCCTCGGCGCCGTCCCCTTCGTCCTCGTCCTCGTCCTCGGTGACGGATAGGTCCAGCGGCAGGGTTTCGTTGAGGATGGCATCGCCGCTGGAACCGTTCCCATTGCCGTTCACAGATGTTCCACGGGCGCCGCGGGCGGGCTTTTCATCCTGCATGGTGAACGCGGCGACGCTGGCGACGACGTCGCCTTCGTTGACACGCATGACGGTCACGCCCTGCGTCACGCGGCCGAGCAGGTTGATCTTGTCGACGGGCGTGCGGATGACGATGCCTTCGCGGGAGACGAGCATCAGCTCCTGGCCGGGCTTGACGATGCGGCAGGCCGCGACGGGACCGGTCTTGTCGGTGATGTTCAGCGTTTTCACGCCCTGGCCACCACGGCCGGTGAGCCGGTACTCGGAGACGGCGGAGCGCTTGCCGAAGCCACGCTCGGAGATGATCAGCAGCTGGTCGCCATCGTCGATGGTCTCGACGCCAACGACGTAGGCGCCATGCAGCAGTTTCATGCCACGGACGCCCCCGCTGGTGCGGCTGGCATCGCGCAGGTCGTCGATCTTGAAGCGGATGGCCTGGCCATCGCTCGAGACCATGAGCACCTGGCTATCATCGGAGGACATGCGGGCGGCGATGAGTTGGTCGCCATCGTCGAGGCGCATGGCGATCTTGCCATTGCGGCGCACTTCCGAAAATTCGGCGAGCCTGGTCTTCTTGATGACGCCGTTGCGCGTGGCAAGCAGGATGAAATCGCGTTCGTAGCTCTTGATGGGGAGGATCGCGGTCACGCGCTCGCCATTCTCGACATCGATGAGGTTGACGATGGGGAGGCCCTTGGCCTGCTTCTTGCTATCCGGGACGTCGTAGCCGCGGAGGTGGTAGACCTTGCCGCGATCGGTGAAGAAGAGCAGGTTGTCGTGGGTGTCGCAGACAAGCAGCTTCATGACGGCGTCTTCTTCGCGGATGGCGGCGCCGCGGACGCCCACGCCGCCACGCTTCTGGCGGCGGAACTCCTCCAGCGGCACGCGCTTGATGTAGTTGCGGATGCTGAGCGTGATCACGCTCTCCTGGTGCTCGACGAGGTCCTCTTCTTTGAAGTCCTCTGCATCTGCCTCGACGATCTCGGTGCGGCGCGCGTCGCCGTATTTCTTCTTGAGGTCGACCACGTCTTCTTTGATCAGGCCGTCGATCTTTGCCGGGTGGGCCAGCAGGTCTTCGAGGTACGCGATCTTCGCCGAGATCTCGGCGAACTCATCGAGCAGGTTCTGGCGTTCGAGGGCCGCGAGGCGGCGCAGCTGCATATCGAGGATTGCCCGGCCCTGCACTTCCGTGAAGGTGAAGGGATTTCGCGCGGTGACGCCACGCGCGACGGCCGCGGACGTGCCCTGCGGCAGCCGCGAGGCGACGACAAGCCCTTCGCCCTGCAACAGCTGGAGCGCATTCGAAGCTGACTCCGAGGCACGAATCGTGACGATCACGAGCTCGAGCATGTCGATCGCCTTAATCAGGCCTTCAAGGACATGAGCGCGTTCGCGCGCCTTTTCGAGCTGGTACTCGCTGCGGCGGCGGATGACTTCGCGCCGGTGGTCGATGTAGAGCTCGAGGGCGCGCTTGAGTCCGAGCCGCCGCGGCTGGCCATCGACGATCGCCATCATGTTCACGGCGAAGGTCGAGCGCATGGCGGTGTGCTTGTAGAGCAGGTTCTTGATCTGCGCCGCGGACCCCTCGCGCTTGAGGATGATGACGATGCGCATGCCGTTGCGGTCGCTCTCATCACGGAGGTCGGCGATGCCGGGGATCTTGCCGTCGCGCACGAGGTCGGCCATTTTCTCGATGAGGTTGGCCTTGTTCACCTGGTAGGGGAGCTCGGTGACGATGATCTGCGTACGGCCGGTCGAACCTTCTTCGATGTGAGTGCGGGCGTGCATAGTGATGCGCCCGTGGCCTTCGCCGTAGGCGAGGCGCACCTGCTCGCTGTTCTTGCCCACGAGCGCGATGCCGGCGGTGGGGAAATCGGGGCCTTTGACCACGGTCAGGAGGTCATCGAGGGTCGAATCGGGGTGGTCGAGGAGCATGACCATGGCGTCGGAGATCTCGCCGAGGTGGTGCGGCGGGATGTTCGTCGCCATGCCGACGGCGATGCCCGCGGAGCCGTTCAGCAGCAGGTTCGGGAGCCGCGACGGAAGGACGTGCGGCTGCATGTGGCGGCCGTCGTAGTTGGGTTCGAAGTCGACCGTATTCTGGTCGATATCGGCGACCATCTCCTCGGCGATGGCGGCCATGCGCGCTTCCGTGTAGCGCATGTGGGCGGGCGGGTCGCCATCGACGCTGCCGAAGTTGCCCTGCCCATCGACGAGCGTGTAGCGCATCGAAAAATCCTGGGCGAGGCGGACCATGGAGTCATAGACGGGCTGGTCGCCGTGCGGGTGGTACTTGCCCATGACATCGCCGACGATGGCGGCGGACTTGCGGTAGCCGGTGCCGGCGCGGGCGCCGGATTCGAACATGCCCCACAGAATGCGGCGCTGGACGGGCTTGAGGCCGTCACGGACTTCCGGGAGCGCGCGGGAGACGATGACGCTCATGGCGTAATCGAGGTAGCTCGAGCGCATCTCGGCCTCGATGCCGACGGGCCGGACGTTCGAGGTAGGTTCGATAGAGGTCATAAGAAGCGAACTCCAGCTCAGGGCACGGGACGATACCGCTCACCTTATTATACCGATTCGCGGCATTAGAGGCCATCGACGGCGTGGAGCGCTGTGGGCGCGGGTGCGTTGTACACTTTCGTTATGGCCTTCACGGTTGGCGATGTGCAGGACCTGTTGCGGCTGCTGCGGGAACACCCGGAGTGGAGGGCCGAGGTGCGCCGCGAGGTGCTCGGGGAAGAGCTGCTTTCGCTCCCGGACCTCGTGCGCCAGAACTCCGAGGACATCCGCGAGCTGCAGGTCATCGTGCGCCAGAACTCGGTCGACATCCGCGAGTTGCAGGCGATCGTGCGGCAAAACTCCGTGGACATCCGCGAGTTGCAGGCGATCGTGCGGCAGAACTCCGTGGACATCCGCGAGCTGCAGGCGATCGTGCGGCAAAACTCCGAGGACATCCGCGAGCTGCAGGCGATCGTGCGGCAAAACTCCGAGGACATCCGCCAGAACTCCGAAGATATCCGGGCGCTGCAAGCGGCCGTCGCCGAGCTCGTATCGGTCACGCGCGGGATGCACACCGACGTAGGGAAGCTCAAAGGATCCTCCCTTGAGTACTGGTACCGTGAGCATCCCGAAGCGATCACCATCGGCCGCCTGCGGAAGATCAGAGTTGTGCGCTTGCGAGACCTGGATCTCGTTGATGCCGCGGAAGAAAGCGGCGTCCTGACGACGGCTCAGCTGCGAAGCCTGGGCCGTCTCGACTTGATTGTCAGCGGTCGAGAGGGCAGCGGCGCCGACGCGCGCGACACGTTGCTAGCCGTCGAAACCTCGTACACGATTGATGAGCACGACGTCATCCGCGCACGGGACCGCGCCGAAATGTTGCGAATCGCAGGATACAACGCTCACGCGGCTGTCGCCGGCGAACAGATCGCCGACCCGATCCGCGCGTATGCGCGCGAACAGGGCGTCGAGGTGTTCCTCAAGGGCGGAGACTTCGCCGACGCAGAGGCGAGCTGAACCGACCTTGACGGGACCCGCTTGCACGAAGCCCCTGGCATTGGCGGCTTTGCGGCCTCAGGCGCGGGCGGCTGCACGTTCCAGGGCGCGGCGCGTGAACACCTTGACCATGGCGCGGCGGTAGGCGGCGGAGGCGTGGATGTCGCTGTTGATATCTTCCAACCCGGAGCCGGCGACCGCCGCCGCGGCGTCGATGGTTGCCTGGTTGAGGGCCTTCCCGGCGAGCGCCGCCTCCACTTCCGGGAGGCGCTGGGCGTGGGTGGACGCGCCGGTGACGGCGACGCGCGCCGACTGGACCGTCCCGCCGCTCGCTTGCAGCACCGCACACACGCCCACGATCGGGTAGTGCGAGGCTTTCTGGTGAAGCTTGGCGTAGGCCGCCGCCTGCACCGGCGCGAACTGGACCCCGGCGATGATCTCGTCCTCGGCCATGTCGACGGTGAAGATGCCCTGGAAGAAGTCCGCCGCCCGGACGGCGCGCCATCCCCCCGGCCCCTTCAGGTGGATTTCGGCGTCCAGGGCGACCATGACGGCGGTCATGTCGGCGGCGGGGTCGGCATGCGCGAGGCTGCCCCCGAGCGTTCCGCGGTGGCGTACCTGCGGGTCGCCGATTTCGCCGGCGGCTTCGGCCACAACCGGCGCGAGGCGGCGGAGGAGGTCCGACGTCTCCACGGCGTGGTGCGTGGTTGCGGCACCAACCTCGATCTTGCCGTCCTTTTCGCGGATGCCGGCGAGGTCGGGGATGCGGGCGATATCGATCAGGAGAGATGGCTCGCTGAGGCGTAGCTTCATCAACGGGACAAGGCTGTGGCCGCCGGCGATGAACTTGCCTTCGCCGCCGCTCGCCACAAGCATCGAGACCGCCTCATCGAGCGAGGATGCGCGCTTGTAATCGAATTCCGTCGGGATCATGCCTGGCCTCCATTGGTGTTGATGATGGCCCAGAGCCTCTCCGGGCGGAGCATCATATCGATGTGCTTGACGCCGAACGGGCTGAGCGCATCCACGGTGGCGTTGACGATGCAGGGGGTCGAACCGATGGTGCCGGCTTCGCCGACGCCCTTCGTGCCGAGCGGCGTGTGCGGTGAAAGCGTCACGGTCTTGTCCATCTCGAACATTGGGAAGTCGCTGGCGCGGGGCATGGCGTAGTCCATGAACGAGCCGGTGATGAGCTGGCCGTCTTCGTCGTAGACGACCTCCTCGACCATTGCCTGGCCAATGCCCTGGGCGAGCCCGCCATGCACCTGCCCTTCGACAATCAGCGGGTTGATGATCGTGCCGCAGTCGTCCACGGCGATCATGCGGCGCAGTTCGAGCTCGCCGGTGTCGCGGTCGATCTCCACCAGCGCGATGTGGCAGCCGAAGGGGAACGTGCCGGCACCGCCTGGCTCCCAGAACGCTTCCTCGGAGAGGCCGGGCTGGGCATCGGGCGGGTAGGCCATGCCCGACATGGCCGCCGTGCCAGCCCCCATGTACGCATAGCCGGCGACCTCGGCGAACGTCTTGCCGGAGCCTGGCGAGCCTTTCACGAAGATGCGGCCGTTTTCGAACGCGAGGTCGGCCGGGTTGGCGTCCATCATGTGGGAGGCGAAGCTCGCCATCCTGTCTCGCACCTTTTCGCCGGCCATCATCAGGACGGTGCCGCCGGCGACCTGCGAGCGGCTGCCGAACGTGCCGGTGCCCTGCCTCACGATGGCGGTATCCCCGTGGAGGACCGTGATGTGCTCTATCGGCACGCCGAGCTGGTCACCGAGCATCTGGGCGAAGGTGGTCTCGTGGCCCTGCCCGTGGGGCGAGGTGCCGGTGGTCGCGACCACGCGGCCATCCTTCTGGACGGTGACGGAGGCATGCTCCCAGCCGCCGACGCCGCAGATTTCGACGTAGAACGACATGCCGAGCCCGACTACCCGCCCCTCGGCGCGGGCGGCATCGCGCTCAGCTTTCAGGGATTCCCAGCCGGAAATTTCGAGAGCCTTGTCGAGCGCCTTTTCGTAGTCGCCAGAGTCGTAGAGGTTGCCCGCCTGCGTGGCGAAGGGGAACTGGTGCGGCTGGATGAAGTTGCGGCGGCGCAGTTCGGCCGGGTCCATCTGGAGCTCGCGCGCGAGCATATCCATGGCGCGCTCGATGAAGTAGATGCCCTCGGGGCGGCCGGCGCCGCGGTAGGCATCGGTAGGCGTCTTGTTTGTGAATACCTCGGTGAGCTCGGCGCGGATAGCGGGGATGTCGTAGACGCCGCTGAGCATGCCGTTCGTGAGCGTGGGGATGGCGGCGGTGAAGAGCGTCTCGTAGGCGCCGATATCGGCGATGAGCCGCGCTTTCACGCCGAGCACTTTGCCGTCGCGGCGGGCGGCGATATCGATGTAGCCGAGGATGCCGCGCCCGTGGCTGGTGGTCATGAAGGCCTCCGAGCGGTCTTCGATCCACTTCACCGGCTGCCCGAGCATGCGGCTGATGGCGGAGATAGCGTAGTCCTCGCCATAGATGAGCTTCGCGCCGAAGCCGCCGCCGACTTCCGGCGCGATCACGCGCACCTGGTCTTCGCCGAGCCCGAGCAGTCCGGCGATGAAGCCCTTGAAGAGGTGGGCGCTTTGGGTCGAGGCCCAGATGGTGAGGGCCTCCTTGCCCGGCTCCCAGTGCGCGACGATGCCGCGAGGCTCGATGGGGGTGGGGGCGAGCCGGTGGTTGATCATCCGCTGCGAGATGACGACATCGGCCTGGGCGAAGGCAGCCTCGATAGCGGCGTTATTTACCGTGCCAGCAGCCTGGTCCACGCCGGTGCCGGCGGGGATGAAGATGGCGACGTTGTTTGCGAAGCCTTCGTGGATTTGCGGCGCGCCGGGCTGCATGGCGGCCTCAGGGTCCACAAGGACCGGGAGCGGCTCGATCTCCGCCACGATGGCGTCGGCGGCATCGCGCGCGATGTAACGGTCGGTGGCGATAACGACGGCGTAGGGCTCGCCCTGGAAGCGCACGACATCGGGGGTGATGGCGTGATGGGGCGGGGCAGGGAACGGCGTCATGACCGGTTGCGGTGGGAGATGTTGTGCGAGCTGGGCGCCCGTGAGCACGAGCTCGACGCCGGGCATAGCTTCGGCTGCACTGGTATCGATGGAGACGATGCGGCCGTGAGCGATGTCGCTGCGTTTGAAGGCGGCGTGCAACATCCCCGGGAGCTTCACGTCATCGACATAGGTGCCGCGGCCCTGGATGAGCCGTGGGTCCTCCTTCCGCTTGACGCGGGCTCCCATGAGCTTGGGGATGAGGCGGGGCTCGGTGCTCGTCATCGGGAGGCTCCGCTGGCTTCGTTGCTTGTCACGCGGTACCGCCGTTGATGATGTTCCAGAGCTTTTCGGGGCGCAGCATCATATCGATGTGCTTGACGCCGAAGCCACTGAGGGCATCGACGGCGGCGTTGACAATGCATGGGGTGGAGCCGAGGGTGCCGGCCTCGCCGACGCCCTTCGCGCCGAGCGGGTTCACCGGTGTGGGTGTCACCGTCTTGTCCATTTCGAACCAGGGGAAGTCGGTGGCGCGGGGGATGGCGTAGTCCATGAACGAACCGGTGATGAGCTGGCCATCTTCGTCGTACACCACTTCTTCGATCATCGCCTGGCCAATGCCCTGGGCGAGGCCGCCGTGGACCTGGCCTTCGACGATCATCGGGTTGATGACGGTCCCGCAGTCATCGACGGCGACAAGCTTCAGCAGCTTCGGTTCGCCGGTCTCGCGGTCGATTTCGAGCATGGCGATGTGGCAGCCGAACGGGTAGGTGTTGTTCTCGGGCTCCCAGAAGGCCTCGTCCGACAGGCCAGGTTCGAGGCCGGCCGGCAGGGGGACGGGGACGTACGCGTAGGACGCGACCTCGGCGAAGCTCTTGCCGGTGCCGGGGGAGCCCTTGACGGAGATCATGCCGTTTTCGAACACGAGGTCGTTTTCGTTCGCATCCATCATGGCGGCGGCGAACTTGGCCATCTTCTTCTTCACCTTGTCCCCGGCGAGCATGAGGACGGTGCCGCCGACGGCCTGCGAGCGGCTGCCGAACGTGCCGATGCCCTGCTTCACCACGCCGGTATCGCCGTGGAGGATGGTGACATCGGACATCGGGATGCTGAACTGGTCGGCGAGCATCTGGGCGAAGGTGGTTTCGTTGCCCTGCCCGTGGGGCGAGGAGCCAGTCGTCGCGGTTATCTTGCCGCCGCGCTCGATGGTGACGCCGGCGTGCTCCCAGCCACCTGTGGGCAGCGACGCTGACGGGCCTAGCCCACAGACCTCCACGTAGAAAGCCAGACCGAGACCGACGAGGCGGCCTTCGCTCCTGGCGCGGTCGCGCTCGGCCTTGAGGCCGTCCCAATTCGCGTTCTTGAGCGCGAGGTTGAGGGCTTTCTCGTAGTCGCCGGAGTCGTACACCGCGCCCATCTGCGTGGCGTAGGGGAACTGGCTCGGCTGGATGAAGTTCTTCTTGCGGACATCGGCCGGGTCCATGCCTAGTTCGCGGGCGAGCATGTCCATCGCGCGTTCGACGAAGTAAGCGGCTTCCGGGCGGCCGGCGCCACGGTAGGCGTCGGTGGGCGTCTTGTTGGTGAACACCTCGGTCAGCTCTGCGCGGACGGCGGGGATGTCGTAGGTGCCGTTGAGCATGAGCATCGTGAGCGTCGGGATGGCGGCGGTGAGCAGCATGTTGTAGGCGCCGATATCGGCGATGAGCTTGAGCTTGAGCCCCAGCACCTTGCCGTCGCGCCTGGCGGCCACATCGATGTAGCACAGGATGTCGCGTCCGTGGATGGTGGCCTGGAAGGCTTCGGAGCGGTCCTCGACCCACTTCAGGGGCACGCCGAGCTTCTTCGAGAGCGCCGCGGCGGCGTACTCCTCGCCGTAGATGTTGATTTTCGCGCCGAAACCGCCGCCAACCTCGGGGGCGATGGCGCGGACCTGCGTTTCGCTGAGCCCGGTCATCGCGGCGATGAATGTCTTGAGGATGTGCGGGTTCTGCGTCGAGGACCAGATGGTCATCTGCTCCTTGCCGGGCTCGAAATGCGCGAGCACGCCGCGGGGCTCCATGGCGCTGGGCGCGAGGCGGTGGTTCATCATCCGCTGCGAGATGACGATCTCGGCATCGGCGAAGGCCTTATCGATGGCGGTGTTGTCGACCGTGCCGGCGACGGCATCGACCCCGGTACCGCCGGGGACGTAGGGCACGGCAAGGTTGTTCGGGAAGTCCGCGTGAATGACCGTGGGCTGACCGGTCATCGCCTGCTCGAGGTTGATGACTGCCGGGAGCGGGTCGAACTCGACTTCGATCGCGTCAGCGGCGTCGCGGGCGAGATAGCGGTCGCTGGCGACGACAACGGCGACGGGCTCGCCCTGGTAGCGGACAGTGTCGGTGGCGACGGCGTAGTGCGCAGGCGAAGGGAACGGGGTGCCGATCGGCATCGGCGCGAGGAACTCGGCCAGTTGCGCGCCGGTGATGACGAGCTCGACGCCGGGCATGGCCGCGGCGGCGGCGATATCGATGCTGCGGATCTTGCCATGGGCGATATCGCTGCGTTTGAAGGCGAGATGGAGCATGCCGGCGACCTTGAGGTCATCGACATAGGTGGCGCGGCCCTGGATCAGGCGCGGGTCTTCGCGGCGCTTCACGCGTTCGCCGATGAGCTTGGGGAGCGTCGGGCGGTCGGCGATGCTGGTCATGGTTTAGCCCTTCTTCGCGGCGTACTGGATGGCCTTCACGATGTGCTGGTAGCCGGTGCAGCGGCAGAAGTTGCCGTCGATGCCCTTGCGGATCTCGGCTTCGCTGGGGTTCGGGTTTTCGTTGAGGAGATCGACGCCCGACATGATCATGCCGGGGGTGCAGTAGCCGCACTGCAGGCCGTGCTCTTCCCAGAAGCCTTCCTGCATGGCGTGGAGGCCGCCTTCGGGGGCGAGGCCTTCGATCGTCTGGAGGTTGCAGCCATCGGCCTGCACGGCGAAGATCGTGCACGATTTCGCGCTCTGGCCATCGACCATGATGGTGCAGGCGCCGCACTGGCTCGTGTCGCAGCCGACATGGGTGCCGGTGAGGCCGAGGTTTTCGCGCAGGAAGTGGACGAGCAGCAGGCGCGGCTCGACCTCGGCGGTGCGGACTTTGCCGTTGACGGTGATGGTGACTGGGACCCTGGTGGACATGAACCCTCCGGACCGGGCTGGGCGCACTAAGTCGTGCGCGCTTCGACCTGCTTCTCCATGGCTTTGAAGAACTGGCCAATCATAAGCTTGGCGGCGCCGCCGAGCAGCCGGCTGCCGAGGCGGGCGATCGCGCCCTGGGCTTTGACTTCGCCGGTGTAGGACACGAGCGTGCCGCCCGGTATATCGGTGAGGTGCATCACGGCATCGCCCTGGACGTGCCCGGGCTTGCCGCTGCCTGCAACGAGGAGCCGGTAGGTCTGGCGCGCCTCGTCGAGATCCTTCACCTGGACGTTCCCGGTATAGGTGCCCTTGATGGCGGCGATGCCGACCCTGATGGTGAGGTCGTAGGATTCGGGGCTGACTTCCTCGAACCGTTCGCAGCCGGGCATCGAGGCTTGCAGCGCCTGCCGATCGAGGAGCGCCTGCCAGACCTTGTCGCGCGGTGCTTTGAAGTGGTGGTCGCCGGTTATTTCCATGTGTTTTGTTCGAATTCTCCGCGCCACGCCTGCCGGGACGGCAGGATCGAGGCCGCGCTATCGTAGCGATCCGCGCGCACGGTCTCAACCACTCGATAGCGATGGCGAACGAGGCCGCCGCGTGCAACGGCGGAGTTTGGGCTAGAATCCGCGGACTGTTCGAAGGAGGCCAACTACCATGCCAACCGCAGCACGCGTCGTCGTCGTCCCCGGGGAGCCGGGCCCGCTCCAGATCCACGAAGTGAGCCTGCCGGATCCAGGACCCTACCAGGTGGTGGTGAAGCAGTACGCGAGCGGCGTTTGCCATTCGCAATTGCACCAGATGCACCGGCCGCGCACCGGGGCGGCGCAGATCCTCGGGCACGAATCGACCGGCGTCGTGATGAAGAAGGGGAGCGAGGTCCGCCACGTGAAGGAAGGCGATACCGTGATGGTGACGTGGGTCCCGCGCGATGCCGCGAACGCCACGCGCCGCGCGGAATCGGTGTCGCTGGAACTGCCGGGCGGGGTGGTGGCGCAATCGCAGAACGTGTTCACGTGGGCCGACATCACGCTCGCCGATGAGCAGTACGTGGTGGCGATGCCTGCGAATGAGCGAAAGGATGTGACTTCGATCATCGGCTGCGCGGTGATGACCGGGGCCGGCGCGGTGTACCACACGGCAGGCGTAAAGAAAGGGGAAAGCGTGGCTGTCTTCGGCGTTGGCGGCGTGGGACTCTCGGCCATCGCTGCCGCGGCGGTCGTCGGCGCGGACCCGATTATCGCGGTGGACTTGAACCCCGCGAAGCTGGAGTTCGCGAAAAAATTCGGCGCCACCATCGGCGTCGATGCTTCGAAGACCAACGCGGTAGAGGAAGTGCGGCGCCTGACGCAGAAGTCCGACAAGTTCGACTTCCTCGGGCAGCCCGTCGCGGGCGCCGACTTCGCGTTCGACTGCATTGGCGTGCCGCAGACGATGGAGCAGATCTTCGCGGCCTCGCGCAGCGGCACATCGGGCGAGCTACACGGCGGCACGTCGGTGCTTGTGGGCGTGCCGCAGACACCGCTGAACATTTCGGCGATCGAGATGCTGCTGCACGAGAAGAAGTACATCGGCAGTCTCGGCGGCTCGTGCGTGCCGGACCGCGATTTCCCCATGTTCCTGCGCTGGTTCAACGAAGGCGACCTGGACCTCGACGCGATGGTCACGGCGCGCTACTCGCTGGACCAGATCGGCGAGGCGACGGCGGCGCTGGAGAAGGGGCAGATTTCGGGCCGGGCGATCATGGAGTTTTAGAGGGGAGGGCGTTGGGCGTTGGCTGTTGGGCGTTGGCCGGCAAGCTGGCGCAGGCGTCCTGGCCCGCTCCTAACGCCCAACGTCCCCCTGCGCTACCATCGGGCCGATGCTCTGGTTCGAGATAACGGCGGCGGCGCCGCCGGACGAGGTCGATGCGGTCGCCGCGCTGATGCGCGACGTCGCGCCGGGCGGGGTCACGATCGAGGAGCCGGTCGACATCCTCGGACCGGAGATGGGGTTCCGAGTGCGGGGCGGGGAGCCGGTGCTCGTGCGCGCCTACCTGCCCGCGAGCGAGCTCGGGGCGGTGCTGACCGACGACCTCCGCCAGGCGATGCAGGCGTTCCCCGCCGTGGAGCTGATCGCGCGGCCGATCTACGAGCAAGACTGGGCGGTCAGCTGGCGCGAGTTCTTCGGGGTGGTCGACAGCGGGCGGCGGCTGGTCATCGTGCCGTCGTGGATCGAGCACGAACCCGCCCCGGGCCAGGTGGTCATCAGGTTGGACCCGGGGCAGGCGTTCGGGACCGGGCACCACGAAACAACACGGCTCTGCCTGGCGGCGATCGAGGACCTGCTGACGCCGGGAATCGAGATGTTGGACGTCGGGACCGGGTCGGGCGTGCTGGCCATCGCAGCGGTGTTGCTGGGAGCGGGGCACGCCGACGGCATCGATGTCGACCCGGTGGCGGTCGAGATCGCGCGCGCCAACGCCGAGGCAAACGGCGTGGCGGAACGCCTGAGCCTGCGGGCAGGGCGGCTGGAGCCGGGCGCGGGCCGGCGCTACGGGCTCGTGGTTTCGAATATCAGCACCGACGCGAACATCGGGCTGGCGCCAGCGTTCGGGACCGCGGTGGCGCCAGGGGGCGTGCTCGTCCTCAGTGGGATCCTGGCGGCGGACGCGCGGCGGGTGGCTGCGGCGATGGCGGTAGAGGGATTCCGGCTCACCGGGGCGCGGTACGAGCGCGACTGGTGCTTGTTGGAGTTGGTGGCGGCGGTCGCGCCCGAATAGTACGGCGGACCAAAGCCGCGACGGTCGCGGCTCTGACTCATTGGGGCCAGGAGTAGGTGGCGAACGCCCATTCGATGAGCGCGATGGCGTCGCGGGCGCGGTACGGGTCGTTGAGGAGCACGACGAAGACCTGGTGGCCGTTGCGCGTGGCGGAGGCCACGAACGTGCGGCCGGCGCCGTCGGTGAACCCGGTTTTGACGCCATCGACGCCGTCGGTGTAGCCGAGGAGCGGGTTGGTGTTCAAGAGCTCAATGTCACGGCTGCCGCGGGCGACCCAGCGTTCCGCGGACACCACCTCGCGAAAGGCGGCGAGGCTCATTGCGTAGCGTCCGAGCAGCGCGAGGTCATATGCGGTGGAATTTTGGCCGGCGTCGGCGAGGCCGTCGACGTCCGCGAACCGCGTACCGGTGAGGCCAAGGCGGGCCGCGAGCGCGTTCAACTGCGCGACAAACTCGGTCTCGTCCCCGGCGACGGCGCGGGCGATCGCGACGGCGGCATCGCTGCCGGAAGGGAGCAGCATCCCGTAGAGGAGGTCACGGAGCGTAAAGCGGTCGCCGGCCCCGAGGCCCATGACGGAGCTGTCGGCTTCGACCTCCATCGTCCACGCGTCCACGTCCACGACGACAGGGCGGTCGAGGTCGCCCTGTTCGATCGCCAGGACGGCGGTCGCAATCTTGACGAGGCTCGCCGGTGGGAGGCGCAGGCGCTCATTGACGCCGAACAGGACGGCTGCCACCGCGCCACCGGCGGGCGCCGGGTCGGGGCGGGTTGCGACCGGCGGCCGCGGGACAGGCGCGGGCTGAGCAATTGCGGCCGCCGCTGGTGCGATTGACGTGGGTGTGGGCATCGCAGACGGCGGCGTGGCGTCAACATTCGTGGCCGGAAGGACGGGAGCCTGCAGCGCGGGCTTTTCGGGACCGCCGCACGCGACGGCGAGCAGGGCCACGGCGGCGAGCATGGCGGCCGCGATGGTGATTCGTGGCATCGAGTATTTGCGCGTGGGCCGGGCGCTGCCCGGCCGGGGAGTCGTTTGCAGATCATGCCAGCGCATCGGTGCGAAAAGACTACCAGCGAACGCGGATCTGCCTGGCAAATTCGTGGTGGTGGGGCCGCACCGGTGGCCGGCAAGCCAGCGCGGCGCCCCTGGACGAAGAGTTCGCCCCGCAACCTTGCCGGCCTGGCGGCCTCGCGATGACGGCGGTGGCCGCGCAGGGAGAGGCCCCTCTCCCGTGTGGAAGAGAGGCCGTGCCGGGGTTGGGACGGGCGGGCGCCCGGCTCCGGCGGCGCCGCGCTGCCGCTACTGGCCGCCGGCGGGCGAGCCAACGATCTCCGGCGCATGGGGGTCGCGGGCGCCTTCGACGTTGAGGTGAGGGAGGATCCGGTCGAGCCAGCCCGGGAGCCACCAGTTGGCGTCGCCGAGGAGCTCCATGGTCGCCGGCACAAGGATGAGCCGGACGATCGTTGCGTCGACGAAGATGGCGGCGGCGAGGCCGAGGCCAATCTCCTTGACGATGCGGTTATCGCCGAGCACGAAGGCGAGGAAGACGGCGACCATGATCGCGGCGGCGGCCGTGATGACGCGCGCCGTCGCGGTCAGGCCGTTGCTGACGGCCGTGCCGTTGTCCTTCGTACGGACGTACTCCTCTCGAATGCGGCTAATGAGGAACACCTCGTAGTCCATGGAGAGGCCAAAGAGGATGGCGAAGAAGAACATCGGCAGGAACACTTCCACCGGGCCCTTTTCGATGCCGAAGAAATCGGCGCCCCAACCCCACTGGAAGACGGCGACCACGACGCCATACGCCGCGCCGATCGACAGCAGATTCATGACCGCGGCCTTCAGCGCGACGAGGATCGAGCGGAAGACCATCGTCAGCAGGATGAAGCTGAGGCCGATAACGCCCGCGAACAGGAACGGCATGCGCTGGCCGATGCGGTCGGAGATATCGATGGAGACGGCGTTGCCGCCGGTGACGAAGACCTGGGCGCCGGTGCCGTTCACGGCCCGCGGGAGGACCGTATCTCGCAGCTGATGCACCAGCGCGGAGGTGCGCTCGTCCTGGGCTGCGGTCGTGGGGATGACGGTGATGACGGCGGTGTCCCCCGCGGGATTCAGGGCCGGGTCAGCCACCTGGGCGATCCCGCCCATGCCGGGAGTGCCGGCGCCGCCAGGCATGAGAGCATTCTGCACGGTTGCGGCCGCGTCTTTCACGCCCCCGTCTTTTTCAACGACGACCAGCAGCGGCGCATTGTAGCCGGGCCCGAAGCCCTTCGCGAGGAGGTCGTAGGCGCGGCGCGTGTGGAGCGTTGTGGAGCCGTTGCTGGCGTCGGTGAAACCGAGCCGCATCGAAAGCACGGGGGAGCCAAGAAGCAGGAGGATGGCCGCGGCGCCGACCGCATAGGGCAGCGGGCGTTTCTGGATACCCGTGCTCAGCCGGTACCAGCCGCTGTTCGTGTCCACACCTTCCCGCGAGTGGAGGAACGGGACGCGCAGGCTATCGATGCGCCGGCCGATGAGCGAAAGCATCGCGGGGACGAAGAAGAGGGCCACGAGGACCGCCATCGCCACCACGACCGCCGCAGCGGCGCCCACCCAGGCGATGAACGGCAAGCCCATCGCGAAGAGCCCGAAGAACGCGATCGCCACGACGATGCCGGCGAAGATCACGGAACGGCCCGCGGTCGTGAGGGCGAGGACGACCGACTCCTCGACGTTGCGGCCACGGTGGAGACCTTCGCGGAAGCGCGTGACCACGAGCAGGCTGTAATCGATGCCGACGCCGATCCCGATCATCGCGATGAACGAGCCGCTGAAGTCCGGGAAGGGGATGAAGCGCGCGAGCACCGTGACGATGGCGATGCCGCTCCCCACGCCGAAGAGCGCCGCGCTGATGGGCAGGCCCATCGCCACAAGCGAGCCGAACGCAAGGAAGAGGATGATGACGGCGGCGAGCAAGCCGAGGCCTTCGGAGCCGAACTTCGGCTCCTCGGTCATGCGGACGATGTCGCCACCGGTTTCGACGCGCAGGCCATCGCTGTTGGCGGCGTCGATGCGGGCCACGAAGTTCTTTATCTGGCCGAGGTCGGCCTGATCGGCGCGCTTGTCCCATTGCGCCGAGGCGCGGGCGATCGTGCCGTCCTGCGAGATAGCGCCGGGCGAGGAGAAGGGCGATTCGACCGCGACGACACCGGGCATCGTCGCCAGGTCCGCAATAAGCGCCTCGATCCGCGGGCGCACGCCGGCGGAATCGATGCCGGCGGACGCTTCAAACACGACATCGGCAGAATCGCCCGAGCGCGCCGGGAAGCGCGAATCGAGGAGGTCGAAGCCGGCCTGCGATTCGGAACCCGGGAGCGAGAACTCGCCGGCGAAACTGCCGCCGGCGAAGACGGCCGCGGCCACGAGCGCGCCGAGGAGGAGCGCCCACGCGCCGATGATTCGGCCGCGGTGGCGGTAGGAGTAGCGGGCCCAGCGTTCGAGCAAGGGGGCCCTCACGGGCTGTTGGGGATCGGACATCACATTTCCTTTGAGCGCGCCGAGGCGGGCGCTGGGGGCACGGAAACATTCCCGCGCCCAGGGGCTGTGATCCTACTGTGCGGTGCATTCGTGAACGATCTGTGGCCTGGGCCACAGTTTGCTGGTGCTGGAACCCGCCCCTTGACGCGGCGGGCGGGGGGCCCGGCTTAGCCCACTTCGTTCATCAGGCGTCCCACCTCCGCGGTCCGTGCCGCCAGGTCGGTGATGGCGGCGTTGATGCGTTTGAGTTCGCCGGCGAGTTCCTGGTGCGCGGCCACGGCCTCTTCGGCGATCTGCTGGTAGGCCGGGTCGCGCGCGATTGCCGAGCGCACCCGCCAGGTCGTGAAGATCTGGTAGAAAAGGAAGGTGATGACTTCCTCCGAAAGTTCGAGCGTGCCTGCGACCAGGCCGTGCGTCCTGCACTTCGGGCTCTAACTAACCTCTGTAGTGCTGGCGCGGGCGGGAGGCGTTCCGAAGGGACATCGAACGGCGCGGGCGGGATCGACACGGCCGTCGCCGATGCCTGTCCTGGGGCCGGCTCCCGGTGGCCGTACCGCGCGAAGCCTCGTGCTTTGGTGCCGGCGCCGCCGGTGACGTCCGCCGGGAACCGATCGTGCGGGTGCGGAGTTGAAACGTGTGGAGATGAGTCCGGCGGTGCTTTGCACGATCGGAAGTGCTTTCCAAGACACCTTAACCGGACCGACATCGCCCATTGCTATAATCCGCCCGACTCGGTGGCGCGGCCCCTGCGGACTCAGTTCACAGGTTATGTCCAAACTCACCGCTAATCACCGCCACGGAGTTGCCCGTTGGAAGACCCCAAAGTTGTAGCCGAGCGGATCGTCGAAAACGTTGAGCGGGTGATCGTGGGCAAACGCCGCGAACTCCGGCTCGCCATCACCTCGCTGATGTGCGGCGGGCATATGCTCATCGAGGACGTGCCCGGCGTGGGCAAGACCATGCTGGCGCGCGCGATCGCCACCTCCACCGGCTGTTCGTTCAAGCGCATCCAGTTCACGCCGGACCTGTTGCCCAGCGATATCACGGGTGTATCCATCTACAACCAGAAGACGAACGAGTTCGAGTTTCGGGAAGGGCCGATCATCGCCCAGATCGTGCTCGCGGACGAAGTGAACAGGGCGACGCCGAAGACGCAGTCGGCGCTCCTGGAGGCGATGGAGGAGCGTCAGGTCACGGTCGACGGCATCACACACCGGATGCCGGCGCCGTTCATGGTGATGGCGACGCAGAACCCGATCGAATACGAAGGCACGTTCCCGCTGCCGGAAGCGCAGCTGGACCGCTTCCTCATCCGCATCCACCTCGGCTATCCGAGCGGGACGGACGAGGTCCTCGTGCTGGACCAGCAGCAGACGCAGCACCCGGTGGACACGATAGGCCAGGTCACGGACTCGACCGAAATCCTGCAGCTGCAGAAGGCGGTCAAGGAGATCTACGTCGACCCGCTGATCAAGCAGTACATCGTCGAGCTGGCGCGGGCCACGCGCGAACACGAATCGGCATACCTCGGCGCCAGCCCCCGCGGCTCGCTCGCGCTGTTCCGCACGAGCCAGGCACGGGCGCTGCTCGAAGGGCGCGATTTCGTCACCCCGGACGACGTGAAGGAACTCGCGCTGGTCACACTCGGGCACCGCATCATCATGAGCCCCGGCGCCAAGGTGAAGGGCGCCACGGTGGCGGACGTCGTCGCCAATTGTCTCGCGCGGGTGCCGGTCCCCGGCGCGCGTGCCCGCGCCTGAGCGGCCGCCGTGCGCCACCTGCTCCGCCGCGCTTTCGCCCCCGATAACCGCACCCTGACGCTGTTCGTCGTGCTGCTGTCCATCGCGGCGTTCGTGGCGATGGGCACGGGCTTCTGGCTGCTGTTCCGGCTGGCGTATGTGCTGGGGCTGGCGATACCGGCGGCGTGGCTCATCGCCTGGTACAACACGCTGCACCTCGAGGTCTCCGTGGACCGGCGCACGGACCGCGCCCAGGTGGGCCAGGAGGCCCAGGAGATCATCGAGGTCCGCAACCGCTTCTTCATGCCGAAGCTCTGGCTGGAGGTGGAGGACCCGAGCGACATGCCGGGCCACCGCTCGCGGCGGGTAATCGTGGTGCCGCCGCGGCGCTCGCGGAACTGGATTGTCAATACGCAACTGCGCCGCCGCGGCCTCTACGATTGGGGGCCACTGCGCGTCACGGCCTCAGACCCGTTCGGCATCTTCAAGCGCGTGCGCGAATTCGGCGGCACGCAGCAGATCCTCGTCTACCCGCCAGTGTTCGACCTGCCCCACTTCGAGGCGCCACCGGCGAACCTGCCGGGCGAAGGCCGCTTCCGCCGCCGCACGCACTACATCACGCCCAACGCAAGCGGCATCCGCGAATACGCTCCCGGCGACGCCTTCAACCGCATCCATTGGCGCAGCACCGCACGCACCGGCGAGTTGATGGTAAAGACGTTCGAGCTCGACCCCGCCAGCGACGTCTGGGTGATCCTCGACCTCGAACGGCGCGCCCACGCCGGCACGGGCGACGAAAGCACCGAAGAGTACGCCGTGCGCGTGGCCGCCAGCGTGGCCCGGCATTACCTCGTGCAGAACCGCTCGGTGGGATACATCTCGTTCGGGCGCGACCTGCGGGTGATCGAGGCCGAGCGCGGCGGGAACCAGATGACGCGTGTGCTGGAGACGCTGGCGACCGTCCGCGCCACCGGCGACGCGCCGCTGGGCAACGTGCTCCAGGAAGAACAGCGGCGCTTTGGGCGGCATACCACACTGGTGGTGGTGACGGCTGCGACCGACGACCATTGGCTCACGGCGATCCAGTCGCTGACGCAACGCGGCGTGCGCGCGGCCGTGGTGCTCATCGACCCCAGCACATTCGGGGGCGAAAGGTCCTCGTTGCTGATGTACAGTGAGCTAACCGCGAGCAGCATACCCACCTATGTCGTAAGCAAGGGCGACGACCTCGGGGTGGCGCTCAGCCCGTCCGCCGGAGGCGCTTCATGGCAGGGATGAACGTCCCCATGAACCGGACCGCGGGGCAGCGCATCGGCAGCGCGGCGGTGAGGGCGCCACGCCTCGTGATGAGCTGGGAAGATTGGCTCACGCTCGTCGCGGCGGTGATCTGCTTCATGGCGGTGGCCGCCTCGATCCAGCAGGCCGGCTGGGTGCGCAATATGCCGTCCACGGTCCCGACGGCGCTCGCCGGCCTGCTCATCGGCATGGTCGCCGCGCGCATCCGCATCCCCGGCATCGCAATCCATCCGGTGGCCATTGCGATCGGGGCCATGGTGGTGTTGCTGGCGGTGCAGAGCTACGCCGATGGCACGACGCTGTTCGACCGGATCGACGACTCGCAGGCGCGCCTCCGCGAGTGGTGGGCAGTTGTCCGCGCGAACGACATCAGCAACGACAACCTGCCGTTCGTGGCGCTGGTGCAGAGTGTCATCTTCCTGACCGCGTACCTGGCCTCGTATTCCATCTATCGCTGGCACACGCCGTGGGTCGCGGTGCTGCCGGGCGGGCTCGTGATCCTCGCGAACCTCGGGTTCCAGCGGGGCCAGCCGAGCGCCGCGTTCGTGATTTTCCTGTTCGGCGCGATCGTGCTGGTTTCGCGCATGCACCTGCAGCGCAACCAGGCGAAATGGAGGCGGCAGGGCATCGAGTACCCTGAGTTCATCAGCGTCAGCGCGATCCAGCTGACGGTATTCCTGACGACGTTGCTCCTCGTCGCGGCCTGGCTGGTGCCGCTGGGCAAGCAGGCGGACGCCGTCCAGGGCGTCTACGAAAACGTGGTGTCGCCATTCACCGCCCGGTCCGGCCGGTTCGAGCGGCTGTTTAACAACATCGATTCGCGCAAAGGCCTGGCGCTGCACAACTTCGGCTCGATCCTGCCCATCAACGGCAACGTGAAGCTGGGCACGAAAGAGTTGTACGAAATCAAGGCCGGCAACGCAGGCCTCGTGCGGGCAACGAGCTACGATGTGTACACCGGCATCGGTTGGAAGACCGGCGACCGCGACACGAAGAAGGTCCCGGGCGGCGACCTCGCCGCCTCGCCGGACGTGGCCGCCTACGAGGAGCGCACCGTTTCGATCCTGCAGGTGACGGTGCACGACAGCCAGGGCACCTTGCTGACAGCGGGCATGCCGCTCGGCACGAACAAGGACGCCACGATCGCGACTCCAGGGGGCTTCGCGGGTGACATCGAACAGCTCACGGCGCGCCGCGGGCTGAACGAAGGCGACACCTACAACACCGTCGGTAGCGAGAGCAAAGCGACGGCGGAGCAGCTGATGGCGGCCGGCACGGACTACCCGGCCTGGGTGAAGGACCGCTACTTGCAGCTGCCGAAATCCCTGCCCCAACGCGTCCGCGATGAAGCGAAGAACGTCGCAGGAGACGCGAGCCCATACGTCCAGGCTCAGGCGGTGGAAACGTACCTGCGGACGTTCCCGTACAACCTGCAGGTGGAAGCGCCGCCGCCCGGGCGCGACGCCACCGACTGGTTCCTGTTCGACCTGAAGGCCGGCTACTTCGATTACCAGGCCACGGCCATGACGGTGATGCTGCGGGCACTGGGGATCCCCGCCCGCATCGCCGTGGGGTACGTGCTGGACACGAACGAGGTCAAAGAGACGACCTATACGGTGCGCAAGGACGATGCCTATAGCTGGGTGGAGGTGTACTTCCCGAAATACGGCTGGGTGACGTTCAACCCCACATCGAACAAGGATGCAGGGGGCGCCGGCGGCGGTTTCGGCACCGGCAGACTCGACAACCCCGGTCTGCTCGGCCCCGGCGACCTCCAGGACCTGTTCGGGCCCGACCCCGGCATCGTCCCGGTGGGGGCGGTCTCAGACGCGCTGAAGGAGCCCCCGGTGGAGCACAGCGCGCCGCCGTGGACGCTGATCTGGTCACTGGTTGGGGCGTTGGTGGTGCTCGCCACAGTCGCGCTCGCCGGGCGTATCAGCTGGAACTGGGGCCTCGGCGGACTCGATGGGCGCGCGCGGTGGTGGGCGAAAACGCAGCGGATCGCGGGCTGGGCGAAGCTGGGGAGCCGCCCCGCGGAGACCCCACGGGAGTGGTCCCGGCGGCTCGGCGAAGCGATCGCGGTCCCGGATGCGACCGCTCGCCTCGCGGACGCCTACGAAGAAGCGCGGTATGGCCGCCCGGACCTGCAGCGCATCGACGACGCCGAAGCGGAGAGCTCGTATAAGCGCGTGCGGAATGCACTGTGGTCGAAGCTCTTCCATCGCAAGCGGCGCGAGCCGGACCCGGAACGCAAGCGCCGGCGCAGGTGAGGGCGCGCAACGAGAAACGGCGGCCGCGGCGGCCGCGCGAGCGGGTGCGGTCCATCGCTCGGGCAGGCGGTCCCTGCTCGTCGCGCCGCTGACTCGGATTATTCCAGGCGGGCTTCCATGTGCGACCAGAGCCCGCGCCGGCGGAACTGGTCGATGTCGTCGGCGTATTTGAAGATGCAGCCGAGCGTTTCATCGACGACCGAGGCATCCAGCGCGTCCCGGTGCAGGGCGACGAGCGCCATCCCCCAGTCGATGCTCTCGGCGACGCCGGGACGCTTGTAGAAGTCCTCACTGCGGACCTGCTCCATGAACCGGCACAATTGCACGGCCAGGCCGGAATCGAGGCCCGGCACCTTCGCGCTGACAATCTCACGCTCGCGTTCGAACGTGGGGTAGCCAATCCAGAGGTAGAGGCAGCGGCGTTTGAGCGCGTCGTGGATCTCGCGCGTGCGGTTGCTGGTGAGGACGACGAGCGGGGGACGTTCGGCGCGGATGGTGCCGAGTTCGGGGATAGTTATCTGGAAGTCGCTGAGGACCTCCAGCAGGAAGGCTTCGAACTCCTCGTCGGCGCGGTCCACCTCGTCGATGAGGAGCACCGGCGGCGGCATCCCGGGCTGGCTCGTGAGCGCCTCGAGCAACGGCCGCCGGATGAGATACTCCTCGGTGAAGATCTCCTTCTCGACGGTGGACGCGCCCTCGTGGCCGGCTTCGGCGAGCTTGATCCGCAGGAGCTGCTTCGCGTAGTTCCATTCGTAGAGCGCGTGGTGGGCATCGAGTCCTTCGTAGCACTGGAGCCGGATCAGCCGCGCGCCGAGCGTTTTCGCGAGCGCCTTCGCGACTTCGGTCTTGCCGACCCCGGCTTCGCCTTCGAGAAAGACGGGCTTGTTCAGGCGGCTGGCGAGGAAGACCGTCGTCGCCATCTCGCGGTCGGCGAAGTAGCTTTCGGCGGCGAGGCGCGCGGCGACGTCTTCGATGGAATCGAATGTTGGGTCCATGGTGGTGAAGTGTAACGGCGCGCCGGCGTGTCGGCGTGACTGGCGTTTCGCCAAAGCGCACCCCCACACTCCCACACTCCCACACTCCCACACAGGGCGCTACGCCCCTACGCCCGTACGCCGTTCGCCTGTACTCTGGGCGAGATGAACAGCATATTGCGCGGCCGCACCCGCGTCGTGGTGACCGGCCTGGGCGCGGTGACGCCACTTGGGCAGAGCGTCGGCGAATTCTGGCAGGGCCTGATCGATGGCCGCTCCGGCGTCGCCCGGATGACGCTCATCGACCCGAGTGGGTTCCCTTCGCAGGTGGCCGGCGAGGTGAAGGACTTCGACCCGCAGCGGTTCCTCGAGCGCAAGGCGGCCCGGCGGATGCCCCGATTCGCACAGTTCATGGTGGCGAGTGCGGGCCAGGCGATCGAAGATGCCGCGCTCGAACTGGCGAAGGAAGACCGCGACCGCATCGGGGTGGTCATCGGGAACGGCGGCGGCGGCTACCCGGACATCCAGGAGGGCGCGCAGACGCTCTTCACCCGCGGCGGCATGAAGCTCGACCCGCTCTACCTGACGCGCACGCTCGCGAACATGGCGGGTGCGCAGGTTTCGCTGCAGTTCGGGTTGCGCGGGTACAACGGCACGGTGGTTACGGCGTGCGCGGCCGGGACGCAGGCGATCGGCGATGCGAGCATGCTGATCCGGACGGGACGCGCCGAGGTGGTCGTCGCCGGAGGCTGCGAGGCGGCGATCACGGAACTCGGGCTGGCGAGCTTCTGCGTGATGCGCGCACTCGCGACCCGGAACGATGAGCCGGAGAAGGCGAGCCGCCCGTTCGACGGCGCGCGCGACGGGTTCGTGCCGTGCGAAGGCGCCGGCGCGCTCATCCTCGAAAGCGAGGAGCACGCGCTCGCGCGGGGGGCCCGTATCTACGCCGAGCTGGCGGGCTACGGCTGCACGTGCGACGCCTTCCATGTAGTCGCGCCGCCCGAGGACGGCGAAGGCGCGGCGCGCGCGATGGTCGAAGCGCTGCGAGATTCCGGGTTCGGACCAGGCGACATCGACTACATCAACGCTCACGCGACGAGCACGCCACTCGGGGATTCGGCGGAGACCGCCGCGATCAAGACCGTGTTCGGCGAGGGCGCCTACCGGGTGCCGATCAGCGCGACCAAGAGCATGGTCGGCCACGGGCTCGGCGCGAGCGGCGGCATGGAAGCGGTCGCCACCGTGAAAACGATCGAGACGGGCATCATCCACCCGACCATCAACCAGGACACCCCGGATCCTACCTGCGACCTGGACTACGTACCCAATGTGGCGCGCAAAGCCGATGTCCGCGTGGCGCTGAAGAACAGCTTCGGGTTCGGGGGGCAGAACAGCTGCCTGGTGTTCGCGCGCTACGAGAAGTGAATGCTGGCCGCGGGCGCCAGCAGCCTGCGTGCAACCGGCCCGGGCGTCAGAAGCTGTGGGAGACCGTGTTCGTCTTCTTCACCAGCTGGCTGCCGGTTGTAAGGTTAGTCAGCATCAGCTTCCCGTAGACCTCGTCCTGTCCCCAGTCCTCGTCCAGCACACCCTCGCCGAGCGTGACATCGAAGGTGCGCGATTCGCTCGCATTGGGAGTCCCATCCGGGAAAAAGAACGCGTTCGAATAGGTGAAGAGGAAGTCGTCCCCGAACGTGAACCCGCCATCTTCGCCCCAGAGCTGACACTTTAGTTTGTAGTGCCGGCCCTCGCTGCAAGCTTTCATTTGGCAGAGCTCGAGTTCGCTGAACGTCACGTCGCACTTCACTGTAGCCTTGACGACCTTCTTGCGATGGTCGTGTTGAAGCGTCAACACGCGGTTGATGATGTTCGCCATGGCAGAGGGACCTCCATGCTCAGCCTCGCGCCACACCGGCGCGGCCGGGCAAGCCTACTACCAGCAATTTGCATTTGACAGTCTGTCATGTAATTTCTTGAGCCGGGCGACGTAAACGGACGGCACAAGCTGATGCCCGGACGGGAACGAGCTTTCACGTCGAGCCGTTCGAGGTGAGGCCCCGCGCCCGAACTGCAGCTGCGCGGTGGACTGCTACGCGCCCGCAGCCGCGGGCTCCCCGAGCGCCTGGACGCGGCCGAGGGCCTTCTCCGCGAACAGGCGCATGCTCGCTTCGGCTTTCTCCTGGGGCATGGCGCCGTACTTGAACACGAGCACGAACTCCTGCGCGTCGACGAGCGAGCGGATCTCTTCGAGTTTCGCGACGCACTGGTCCGGCGTGCCCCACACCTGCGAGTTGGTGAAACCGGCGCGCGCGACCGCCGGGTCGATAGCCTTCGCCATCTCCGACATCTGGGCGTAGTGCTCGTAGCCCTTCGCTTCCTTGAAATGCTGTGGGTCATCGAACTCGTAGTGGCGGCGGGCGCTGTCAGAGTAGTTGCCCATGTATTCGAGTGCGCCCTCCCATGCCTGCCGCTCGTCTTCGTGGCAGTAGACCCAGGTCGCGACGATCGGCTTCATCGGCGTCCAGCCGTTCTGGCGGCGGACTTCGTTGAACCCGACCATGTCTTCGGCATATTGGCCCAGCTTTTCTGGGGGATGAAGAGCGCGCCCAGCCCCGAGCCGGCGGCCATCGGCATCGATGACGGCGTGCCCCAGGCGCAATACATGCGCTCTGTGAGGTCGGGCGAGCGTGGCTGCGGGCGGACGCTCGTCTCCGGGACCTGGTAGTGCTTGCCCTCGAAGGAGAAGCGCTCGTTCGAAAGCGCCGCGCGGACGACGGCGAGGGCCTCGAGGAAACGCTCGCGGGATTCGCCCATGGGGATGCGCAGGCCATCGAACTCAACGCGGCCGGCCCCCCGCCCGAAGCCGAGCGTGAGCTTGCGGCCGCGGAGCATGTTGTCGAGCATCGACACCTTTTCGGCGGTCTGCACCGGGTCGTGCCAGGGGAGGACGATGACCATCGTGCCCATATCGATGCGCTGGGTGCGCCCGGCGAAGTACGTGAGGAGCTGCACCGGGTCCGGGACCATGGTGTAGGGCGTGAAGTGGTGCTCGACAGTCCAGAGGGAATCGTACCCGAGCGGCTCCACGAGGTCGCCGATGGCCATTTCCTCTTCGTAGGCGATGGTGTCGCTGAGGAGCGGCTTGCGGTCGAACGCGGCCGCCTGGTAGCGGTCCCAATCGGTGTAGTTCTGGGCGAACAGGGTGACGCCGACTTTCATTTCCCCTCCGGTGGCTGTTGGGCATTTGGCGTTGGGCGTTGGCCGGAATGCGGCCGCGCGATGTGCCGGGGGAACGTAGCCCGGGCGCGGGGAGCCCGTCAAACGTGGGGCGCGCCGCGGGCGCGTAACTTGTCTCCTGCGCGTGCCGGATCTCCCCTGCACGCGTGTCGATCTGCGGGCAGGTTGTTCGCTGCGTTGGTAGAGGGGTCGCACCCCACCAAACTGGACGCGGCCCGGACAGACGAAAGGAGAAACGACAAATGCGATTCCTGGGACTGATGAAGGCCGACGCGGATTCCGAGGCAGGCGTCCCGCCGAGCATGGAGCTCATGCAGAAGATGGGCGCCTTCATGGAGGAAGTGACGAAGGCCGGCGTGCTCGCGGGCACGGACGGCCTGAAGCCGAGCCGCGAAGGCAAGCGTGTGAAGCTCGCCGACGGCAAGATACCGTCATCGATGGTCCGTTCACGGAATCGAAGGAACTCGTCGCCTCCTACGCGCTCTTCAACGTGAAGTCGATGGACGAGGCGGTCCACTGGACGACACACTTCCTGCAGGTGCTGGGTAAGGGCGAATGCCAGATCCGGCCCATCTTCGAAGCCTCGGACTTTGACCCGGCGCTCTTCCCACCCGAGGCGATGGCCCGCGAAGCAGAGATTCTCAAGGAGATGGAAGCCAGGGCGGCTCGCAAAAGCTAATCGACCGCCAGGCCGCCGGGGCCAGGGCGCCGCGGCCCGCACGGCGCCTCGCACACTCACGAAGGGAGTTCAGATGGCAACGAAAACGCTCGCCGAGAAGCTGCTGATCAAACCGAATGCGGCGGTATGGGCATCCGACGCTGCACAGGTCGCACGCTTCGGGCCGCTGCCGGAAGGCGCTCACGCCATCGGCAAGCCGGCGAACAATGCTATCAACTTCGTCTTCGCCAACGACGCCGCCTCGCTGCGCGAGACGGTGGCGGCGAACCGGGAACCCCTGGCCGCGGCGGACTCTTTCTGGGTCGCTTATCCCAAGGGAAACCGGGCGACGATTAATCGCGACACCATCTGGCCGATCCTCGCCGAGTACGGCATGCGGCCGATGGGGCAGGTGGCCATCGACGACGTGTGGTCGGCGATGCGTTTCCGCGCGAACAAAGCGGGCGAAGAGCCATTCAAGGGCGGCGGCGGCGGTTAGGGCCGGCGGCGGCGGTTAGGGCCGGCGGCGGCGGTTAGGGCCGGCGGCGGCGGTTAGGGCCGGCGGCGGCGGTTAGGGCCGGCGGCGGCGGTTAGGGCCGGCGGCGGCGGTTAGGGCCGGCGTAGCCGCCCCAGCCCGAAGGCGAGAACGCGCCCGAGCGGGCAAAGGCCCCCGCCGCCTCCAGGTGCGCGGCGGCCGAGGCGAACCCGAGCCAGGCCACCCAGGCGTGGATTCCGGAATCGCGGAGCATCGCGAGCGAGTACGCGCCACTCCAGAGCGCGGCGGCGAAGCCGGCATAGCTGAGCGTCACGAGAACGAGATCGCCCAGCAGGCGGGCACCGGCGGGATCCGTGGGCGGGCGGAAGGCGAGCGCCGCGACCAACGCGAAGCCGGCGAATTCGAGCGCGACGAGGGCGATGGCGGCGGAGAGGCCGACCCCGAGCAGCGTCCCCGGGCGGCCGCCGCTAAGCGCATCGCGGAGGGCCACGGCAAAGGCGAGCTGCGCGCAGATCGCGACGCCCCACACGTAGCTCGTCGCGAGCAGGAGCGTGCGGTGGTCCACCGCGTACCGGGCGACCTCTTCGCCACTCGCGCCGGCGCCCGGGAGGGGCGCAATCAGCAGCCCGCCGGCGATGAAAAGCACCGTGGCGGCGATGCCGGTGACGAGCGCGGCGATGGCGGCCGGCCGCTCGCCGGTATCGAGGTGCGCGAGTCCGGTCACGGGAATTCGCTCCTGTGGGCGCGATCATGGCCGCAGGAGCGTGTTACGTGGAACAACCGCCGCGGGATACCCGGCCATTCGCGTGCGGAGACCGGGGAAAATCTGCCGACAACGGTGCCATATATCGTCAAGTTCAATCGCCCGGGACCAACCGTGGCTCGAAATGAGACGGCGTTTTCTTTGTCGCAGCCCTTAACGAGCCGATATACTGGGTGTGCTCGACCGACCCGGACTGGAGGCGCCGCCGCCGTTGTGATTCCTGAATCGGACAATCCGCGCGAAGCCTGTGGCGTGTTCGGGGTGTATGCCCCGGGCGAAGATGTAGCCCGACTCACCTTCTACGGCCTTTACGCACTGCAACACCGCGGACAGGAAAGCGCGGGGATTGCCTCGAGCAATGGTATCGACCCATTCCGGCTGCGGACGGGGATGGGTCTTGTGTCGCAGGTCTTCGATGAAGAGGACCTCGCCTACCTTCGCAGCCCGGCAATCGGGCAGCCACCGAGCCACGTCGCCATCGGCCACACGCGGTACAGTACCGCCGGGGGGTCGCTCGCGTGCAATGCCCAGCCGCTCCTCGTGCACGACCGGGAGACGGGCGGCGAGATTGCGCTCGCGCACAACGGCAACATCACGAACGCCGACATCCTGCGCGAAGACCTCGAAGCGCAGGGCATCCGCTTCGAATCGAGCGCCGATTCCGAGATCATCGCGCACCTGCTCGCGATTGCCCCGGCGGGCACGTGGGAAGAGAAGTTCCACTATGTCATCCGGCGGGTCGAGGGGGCCTACAGCCTGGTGATCATGACGCGCGACACGCTGTTCGCGGTGCGTGACCCCCTCGGCGTGCGGCCGTTGTGCATCGGCCGGATGGATGCAGGCTGGGTGGTGGCGTCGGAATCGTGCGCGCTCGAACACCTCGGCGTCGCGCTCGACCGCGAAGTGAGCCCGGGCGAAGTGATCCAGATCGACGCGGCCGGGATGCGTAGCTTTCAGCCGGTGGCGCCGCTGGCGAAGCGGGCCGCCTGCACGTTCGAATTCAGCTACTTCGCGCGGCCGGACAGCCGTTTCATGGGCCAGCTCATCTATCCCGTGCGTGAGGCGATGGGCGCCCAGCTGGCGCGCGAATTCCCGGTGGACGCCGACATCGTCATCGGCGTGCCGGATTCGGCGACACCGGCGGCTATCGGCTACGCACGCGAGGCCGGCATCCCCTACCGCGAGGGCCTGGTGAAGAACCGCTACGTCGGCCGCACGTTCATCCAGCCGGACCAACGCATCCGCGAAGCCGGCGTCAGCCTGAAGTTCAACGCGCTGGGAGACGTGCTGCGGGGCAAGCGTGTGGTGCTCGTGGATGATTCCATCGTGCGGGGGACGACGACGCCGCGGGTGGTCGGGCTGATCCGGCGGGCGGGCGCCGCCGAGGTGCACATGCGCATCACGACGCCCCCGATCGTCTCGCCGTGCTTCTTCGGCGTGGACATGGCGACGAAGGACGAGCTGATCTCGGCGAACATGACGACGGACGAAATCCGCGAGTTCATCGGCGCGGATTCACTGGGCTTCATCAGCCTGGATGGCTTTGTGGCTTCGACACAGCAGACCGAGAACGAGCTCTGCAACGCCTGCTTCACCGGGCGCTACCCGATAAACGTGCAGCCGCAGATGGACGCCTTCGAAGCGCCGCGGCGCGACGCCGTGCTGGCGGCCGCTGAGAGCCTGAACCGCGCCGGGCGTCCCTGAGAATTTACGATTCGTGATTGTCGATTCGCGATTGAGTGAGGCGGTATCGGGCGCCGCCGACCGCGATTAACCGACAGGCAGCTTCATGTCCTCGGTGCGCCAGAGGTACCAGCAGGCGACACTCGCCCAGGGCCGCCACGGTTCGCCGATGCGCAGCACGTCGGCGGGTTTGGGCATGGCTTCGAGGGCGTATTGGCGCATGATCGCGCGGTTGATGCCCAGGTCGTTAACCGGCAGCACATCGGCGCGGCCGAGGTGGAACATCAGGAACATCTCGGCGCTCCAGCGGCCGATGCCGCGCACTTTCGTGACGCGCTCGATGATTTCGGCATCCTCCAGGGTGGCGAACGCCTGGCTCCCGAGTTCCCCTGTGGCGAAGTGCTCGGCGAGGCTGCGCACGGCAGCGATCTTCTGGCGTGAAAGCCCGGCCGAACGCATCTGTTCCTCGTCGAGGGCGAGCACGCGGGCGGGCTCGGGGAACGGCTCGGTCTGAGGTTCCCAGGCGGGGTCGCTCCGGCGGGCCTCCTCGTGCTCCATGAACTCCGGGCCGAAGAGGGCGAGGAACCGCCCGTAAATGGTGCTCGCGGCTTTCCCGCTGAGCTGCTGGAAGATGATAGAGCGGGCCAGCGCGCGGAACGGCTCGGCGCCATCGGCCCGCATTTCGAAGGGACCAACGGAGGCGACGATGCGGGCCATCACGGGGTCGGCGGCGGAGAGATGCGCCAGCGCTGCGCCGGCCTGGCCATCGATGGTGCTGACCATGGGCGGAAGCGTATCGGTTCGGCGGAGGAGCGGCCAGCGGTGAGGTGCCGTGGCTGGCTCCGACGCGGCACGGGCGCAGCGATCGCGGCCCCGGCGCGGCCGTGGTGCGAGTTGCCATCGGCCCCAAGCCCAACGGCTACGAGAGGGCGAGGCCCAGCGCGAACAGCAGCCCAAATACCAGGTGGAAGCGGGCGGTGGCGCGGAGGATGGGGTTGAGCGCGGGGCCGCGTGCGCCGGTGGTGACGGCGCGGACAGGGACGCGCGCCCACCAGGCGGAAGCGAGCACCAGGAGGACCCAGGGCGAGGCGCCGAACGCCCAGGAGCCGATGGCGGCCGCGTAGGCGGCGGCGAGCAGAAAGACGTACCACGCGCGCGTCCCGCGTTCACCCATGATCACGCCGAGCGTCGTCTTGCCCGCGAGGCGGTCGGTGGGGATGTCGCGGAGGTTGTTGACGACGAGGATGGCCGTGACGGTGCAGCCCATTGGCACCGCGGCAACCCACGCCAGTCGGGCCGTCGCACCGGCCTGGACGTAGTAGGTCCCGGCGACAGCGGCGAGGCCGAAGAACACGAAGGTGAAGAGGTCGCCGAGGGCGTGGTAGCCAATGGGCCACGGGCCGCCCGTGTAGACGATCGCGGCGAGGATGCTGGCGAGCCCGACAGCGACGATGGGCCAGCCGCCGACGTAGACGAGGTAGATGCCCACGGCGAAGGCGAGTCCGAAGGCGAGCCACATGCCCGCGAAGACCTCGCGCTGGGAGAGCATGCCGAGCTGCGTGACGCGCGGCGGGCCGAGGCGGTTTGGAGTATCGGCGCCCCGGCGGAAATCGAAGACGTCGTTGGCGAAGTTGGCGCCGATCTGCAGGCAGAGGGCGCCGAAAAGCGCCGCGAGCGCGGGCAGCAGCTCGAACGCATCGCGGCCGATGGCAGCACCGGTCCCGACAGCGACGGCCGCCATCGCCGCCGGGAGCGTGGGCACGCGGACAGCAAGCCTCCAGGCGGCGCGTTTGGTCATGGGCGGGCGAATGGCAGCGGCTGTCACGCGCGCACCGCGGTGATGGACTGCGCCGCGCCGAGCAGGTGGCGCTTCTTGCGCACACGTGTGAAGCCGGCCGCGTGGAGCATCGCTATGAGCTCGCGCTCGGGCGGAAGGTAGACCGTGGAAGCGGGCAGGTAGCGGTAGGCGGCGGCATCGGAAAGCAGGCCGCCGAGGAATGGCACCACGCGGTTGAAGTAGATGCCGTGCCCGGCGCGGACGACCCGATTTCGCGGCCGATCGACTTCGAGCAGGCCGAGGCGGCCGCCTGGCGCGAGCACACGCGCGAGTTCGGCGAGCACGGGTGGGATGGCGGTGAAGTTGCGCAGGGCGAAGCCCGAGACGGCGACGGTCAGGCTGGCATCGGCGATCGGCAACCGGAGGGCATCGGCCTGGACGAAGGCGACGGGGAAGAGGTCGCGCTGGACGGCGCCGAGGAGCATTTCGCGGGCGAAATCGAGGGCGACGACGTTGCGGGTCTGCTCACGTGCGAGCTCGGCGAAATCGCCGGTGCCGCTGGCGAGGTCCAGCACGCGGTCGTCGTCGGTGATTTCGAGGCGGGCGATGAGGTCGCGGCGCCAGCGCTGGTCCATCCGGCCGGTCAACAGGCGGTTCACGCGGTCGTAGCGCGGCGCGATGCGGTCGAACATGCGCCGGACGGCGATGGCCTTCTCTTCGGGGGCGGGGAGGGCGGTCACGGGGCGAGTATCGCGCGAAACGCAGTTACCGGCTGTATGCGGGGCGGTCGCGAATATGTTCGCCCGCTGGCACACTGCGGGCATGAAACTGGCGAAACCGTGCATCGATGTCGGGCTTTTCACCACCAACCTCGAGCCCATGCTGCGCTTCTGGCAGGAGGAGGCCGGGCTGCCGTTCGAGGAGCTGCTGAAGCTTGGCGGCGGCGCGCAGCAGCATCGCCACGGCATGAACGGTTCCGTGTTGAAGGTCAACGCCTCGCGCGACCCGCTGCCCGAGGAGCCGCCTGCCGGGTACCGGGAGCTGTTCATCGCGTCGCGGCGGGTGACCGGACCGACCCGGCTGGCCGATCCCGACGGAAACGCCGTGACACTGGTCCCGCCGGGGCACGACGGGATCACCGGGATCATGGTGCTGATGGCGGTGAGCGACGGCGACGCCTTCCACCGCTTCTATGGCGAAGTGCTGCAGTTCGAAGCGGCGGGTGCAAACACCTACCGCGGCGGCGACAGTCTGGTGCGGTTCGAGGAGCGCCCCGGCGTGCAGCGCGCCGCCGACACAATGCGGGCGCCGGGCTATCGCTACCTGACGGTGCAGGTGTGGGACGTGGATTCTGAGCACGCGGGGCTGGTGGCACGCGGGGCGGAAGAGGGGCGTGCGCCAGTCACGCTGGGGACAACCGCGCGCATTTCGTTCGTACGCGACCCGGACGGGAACTGGATCGAGATCTCGCAACGGGCATCGCTGACAGGCCCGGTGCCCGGCTCGCCGGAACAGGCCTGGAAGGTCCCCGAAGGTTGAGCTGGCCGTCCACGGCCGGAGACGCCGGCGCACCCTCGCAGATACACTGACGCCAATGCCCCCGACCGAGTTCACGTGCCAGGTCTGCGGAAACGGGTTCTCGCTTTCGCCGGCGGTGCTGACGAAGTACCCGAACTGGACGCCGAAGAGCTGTATGAACTGCCGCGAGAAGCCGGCGCCGGGAGCGAAGGCGAAGCCTGGAGGCGGGCGCGGGCGCTCGGTCACGCGGGCGGGCAACCTCACGACGACCGAAATCCTGCTGCGGTTCAGCTCGGGGCCAACCGATGGGGTATTCACTGACGGGTCCTGCCAGGGGAACCCGGGGCCGGGCGGCTGGGGCGCAGTCCATGTGCGCGATGGCAAGGTGCTGGAACAGCGGTGGGGCTCAGACCCGGCGACGACCAACAACCGCATGGAACTGACGGCGATGATCGAAGGGCTCGCCATGACGGCGCCGGATGAGGCGATCGAGGTCTACTCGGACAGCATGCTCGTCGTGAACACGCTGACGAAGTGGGCCTCGAGCTGGGCGGCCCGTGGGTGGAAGCGCAAGGAAGGCGAAGTGGCGAACCTGGACCTGGTGCAGCGGGCGTACGAATTAATGCAGGAGCGGCCAAAAGCGCGCGTCCAGTGGCTTCGTGCGCACGATGGCTCGCGTTGGAATGAATATGCGGACTCGCTCTCGCAGGCCTACCTGCGGGAGGAGGTGTAGGGCAGGCGCCATGCTGCCGGCGACGGGACACGGGCAGGCGCCGACCTGTTAGGGAAGGGACCGGGCCCTCGGAGTGGACGGCCTCACGGTTCCCCCTGCCTGCCGAGCGCATCGTTCACGGCATCGCCGAGGACGTTGAAGGCGAGGACGGTGAAGAGGATGGCGAGGCCGGGGAAAATCACGAGGAACGGGGCCCGTTCCATGTACTGGGTCGAGCGGCCAAGCATGGTGCCCCAGCTCGGATCGGGCGGCTGCACCCCGAGCCCGAGGAAGCTAAGCGCATGCTCAACCGTTCTTGCCGAGTCATCATGGCGTACGTCTACTCGTTTTCGCCGTGGCCATCGTCGCCATCCCTGGGCGCGACATCGAGAACGCGATGATGGCGATCGGTTTCGTCAACGCCCCGCGATTCTATCGGGTCGTGAGAGCCGACGCTCATCGTGCGGGAACAGGTCCAGCGGCGCCGATGTTCCGCGCAGGTCGCGTGATCGGGACCGTGGGCCGTCAGGCGCCTGAGTTGTGCTGCAGTGCGCGCACCCACTTCGCCAGGGCTTCTAACAGCTTCCAGCCAATGGCGCCGTTGCCTTCGACGAGCGGGCGGAACTCCCAGAACGTGAGCCCGTAGCACTCCAGGTCAGTCGCGGCGGTGACCGTGGCAGAGCGCGGCCCGCCATCGATCAGCGCCAGTTCCCCGAAGTAGTCGCCCTGCCGGAGGGTCGCCTGCTCCACGCCCTTGATCGTGACGACGGCCTCGCCGGCTTCGATGAGGAAGAAGGCGGCTCCGCCCGAACCCTCCATGATCACCGTCTCGCCCTTCGCAAAGTGGCGATCCTTCAGCAGCTTCGCGATCTGGTCGACCTCTTTCCGGCCAAGCTCGGCGAACAGCTGCACGCGCTGAAGCGCTTCCGCCGGATCGTGTCGCGGTGCGCTTGCCTTGTCCTTCGCCGATTGCCCGGTGGTGACTGCGCGGCACTGCAGCAGGTAGAGCGTGTCTCCCTGGAATGCCCACTCCACATCGCGGCCGCGGCCGTAGACCTGCTCGCAGCGGGTGGCGAGCTGCGCCAGCGCGGCAAGCTGGCCATCATCGAGACAAAGTTGCTCCACCTGCTCAGGAGGGAGCGTCTGCTCGACCGTGCCACCAGCCGGGAGGGAGCGAATCGCGATCTTCTTGCGGCCGGCGGTGCGTTCCAGCACCTGCCCGGAGCGGTCGATGCGGAAGTGGTCCGGGATGACGAGCCCGGCGACGACGGCCTCGCCGAGGCCCCAGGCGGCCTCGATCAGCCGCTCATCGGCGCCGGTCACGGGGTTCTCCGTGAACATCACGCCCGCGGCCGCCGGGTTGAGCAACGTTTGGATGACGACGCCCACACTCGGGCGGGTGAACAGGCCGACGCGCTGGCGGTAGGTGATGGCGGAGTCCGAGTTCGCCGACCACCAGACTTCCCGCACGGCGCTCGGCACGCCGCTTGCCGATTGGACGTTCAGCACGGTGAGGTGCTGCCCGGCGAAACTGGCCGCGGCGCCGTCCTCATCCACCGCCGATGAGCGCACGGCGTACGGTCCCGGCAGACCCGCGATGGCGTTCGCCACCTTGTCGATCGCCTTCTGGTCCCCGGAGGCGACCGCTTCCACGATGTCGCCCGAGAGCGCCACGCCGGGCGGGACGGGAAGGCCCTGCCGGGCGGCATCGCCCAGCCCCACGGCCTTGGAACCGTAGAGCGCCGTTTCGCGCGCCTTCGCCAGCGGGACGGCCTTCTTCACCCGAGGACCGTTACCGCGCCCGAGTTGCCATCCACGCGTACGCGGACGCCATCGGCGATCCGGTCGGTCGCGTCGCGCGCCCCGACGACGCCGGGGATGCCGTACTCACGGGCCACGATCGCGGAGTGCGAGAGCAGGCCGCCGTTGTCCGTGACGATGGCGCCGAGAAGCGGCAGGAGAATGTTGAATGCCTCCGTCGTCGACTCTGTCACGAGGACGTCGCCCTGGACAATCCGCCCGAATTCGGACGGGCCCGAGACGCGCCGCGCCGGGCCTTCGTAGACGCCCTTGCTCGCGGCGAGCCCGTGGAGCACGGTCTCCTCATGCTCCACCTCGGAGCTGCCGAAGAGATGGCCGAGGGCAATCATCGTGGCGCCCATCAGCCGGCCAACGGCGGGCGGTAGCGCCGCCAGGTCCGGCGGCGGTGGAGGGGGAGGCCCAAGGACGGGCGGCGCTTCCCTGGCCGTATGCGCCGCACGGTACGCGGCCCGGCCCGCAAGCTCCTCCGCGGAGGGTCCGCCGGAGCCGGCGACTAGTGCGCACATCTCGTCGAGGCCCGCATCGATGAAGTGGACGGGGTTTGCGATGCGACCCCGGCGTGCGACGCGCGCACCGGCCGAGAGAGCGGCCCGCCGCATCAGGCCCGAAGCCCAGATATCGCTGTAGACGCCGCGCTCATCGCGCAGGCGGTAGGTGAGCCGCGCCTCGCCAAGCAGCTCGTCGAACTCCTGCTGGTGCTCCGGCGGGACCTTGGCGCGCACGCCGGCGATCAGATCATCGACGTCCGAAACCTCCTGGGGCTGCCCGGAAACGGCAATGCGGATGGCGCGGACGAGGGCGTCGGGCATCTCCAGCGCCCGCGGCTCCGAGATGTCGAACCCGTCCAGCAGCCGGTTCCCGATGAGGTCGAGGTAGCCCGAAACCGCCGCGCCTGCTTCGCCGGGGTGGACGCGGAGGGCCGCGAGCACGCGGCCGGGTTCGTCGTCGGACTGGAGGAGTTGGAGCGCCTCCGCGTCCTGCGCGAACGCCCGCTTCAACCGTTCGAGCTCGTCGGACCCGCCCGCCGATACTGGCGCGGCCCCGCGCAGAAGCCCGAGCAACTCGGAGGGCGGAAGCCCGGTCCAGGTGCCGACGTGCGCAAGAAAGTCGCCTGTGGGGATCACGGCGCCGGCGGTGAACCGCATGTGTTGGACGATCATCGCCGCATGGTGGTCCCGGCAGCGCGTGAGGTAGGCGGCCAGGTCGGCGTCCGAAAGCGTGTCAGGGTCAACCGCCTGGATCGCCCGGTGCGCCGCGATTGCGGCTGGCTTGCGATTCTCGTCCCAGTCGCGTAGCTGCTCCCTCCACAGCTTCTTCGAGATCGCCTCTTCCGCGCGCTGGAAGCGTGCCGGGATCTCGGCGTCTGGCGCGGGCATCAGCTGGTTGTAGGCGAAGCCGTTGATGTAGGCGATCTGGAGTCCATCAATGAGCATCCCGTAGAAGCGGGCGAACTCGTTCGTGCCCTGTTTGAAGGGGGCCGGGTGCATCTCCGCGAAGTAGCGCGTGACCGGGCGAGGGAAGTGCACCGGGTCTTGCGACCATGGCCCGGGCCCCGGAGGCTCGAAGCGAAGCTCTGGCGATGTGTCTGAATTCGTCACTGGTATCCTCTCGCGAGCGAATGCCCCAACCCGGGCCTGCGGCGCGGCTATTATCTGTCGCGTCGCCAGTTTCGCAATAGTCGCTCGCCGCTCGAACTATCGATTCAACGTCGAAGTATCGCGGCTCCGATCGTCCGAGTGGAAGAGATGTCTCCGAAGAAGCCCCACGAACCCCGTGTGCGCTCGTCGCCGCGACGACGAGCCCAGGGCCTGGGCTGCAGCAACTGAAAGCGCAAGCTGGGCACGGTTGTTTCGAAGGCCTGCCACGTTGGCCGGTTTCGACGTGGTTACCGGACCACATCCGCAAATGTCGCGGGCCTATTTCACCCGGAAGCAGGCGAATTCGGCCGCATCAAACGTCCCGGCGGCCGTCATTGCGCCTGGCCGGCCAGCGCCGGCCCGGCGCCACGAGAAAGGGAATCAGGCCCGCTCAGCTTTCGCGGGCGCCTCAGGCCGGTTCGCCTTTGAGCCTGAAGCGGGACGCCGCATCGGTTAGCGACTGTGCGAACGCGCTCATCACGTTCGCGGTTGCCGCGAGTTCCTCTGATTGGGCGGAGAGCTGCTCGGTCGAGGCCGAGATCTGCTCGGCAGAGGATGAGGTCTGCTCGCTCGTCGCCGAGACCTGCGCGATCGCTTCGGCAACGCGCGTGGTGCCCGTCGCCGTCTGGCTGGCGTGGTCTGCGGAGCGCTCCGCTTGCTGGGCAATCGTGTCAGCGGAAACGACGATTCGCGTGGCGGCCGCGGCGAGTCCCTGCACGTCCGCCGCGATCTTCTGCATCTGGAGCGCCGATGTCTGCACGGACGTGATGATCGATTCCAGCGCCGTGCCGGCCTCGGCTGTGATCCCGCGGCCGGCCTCGACATTCTCGACCCCAACGGCCATCGCGACGACAGCCTGCTCGGTGCCCTGCCGAACCTTCGCGATCAGGTCCGCTATCTCCCGGGTGCTCGAGCTCGAACGTTCGGCCAGCGCCCGGACATTGTCGGCAACGACTGCGAAGCCGCGGCCCTGCTCGCCCGCACGAGCCGCTTCGATTGCCGCATTGAGCGCCAGGAGGTTCGTCTGTGCTGCGATCTCGTCGATCGTCTTCACGATGTCGCCGATCTGGTCGCCGTACTTGCCGAGCTCGTTGACCGACCGGGAGGCGCGGTCCACGGCGTCCGCGATGTTCGCCATCGCGGAGACCGCCTCGCCGACGGCCGCCTGGCCTTCGGCCGCGGAAGCGCGAGACTCTTCGGCCGCCAGGGCGACGCGCTCGGAGGCATCGGCCACGAGTGCGATACGTTCGCCCATCTGCGTCGCATCGACGCGCGATTGCACAGCATGTTTCGCACTGGACGCCGCCGTGACAGCGAGCTCTTCAGACGCCTCGGCGACGCGGTCAATTTCGCGAGCGGAGTCCTGGCTGAGACTGCTCAGGTTGACGGCCGAACGCGTGACCTCGCTGGTCGCCACGGCAATCTGGCCCGTCGCGCTCGCCATCTGGTCGGATGAATCGCGAAGTTGGGCGGCTGCTCCGCCGATCGACGAGGCGCTTGCCTGCACTCCCGAAACGAGGCCGTGGAGGCTGACGATCATGGTCGAAAGCGCATTGCCCAGCTCATCTTGGGAGCCGCGCGGATGGACGGTGGCAGTGAGGTCACCGCCTGCGACCAGGGTCGCCGCGCCGGCCATTTCCTTCAGGTAAGCAGTCATCTCGCCGAAGGCGAGCGCGAGGTCTCCCATCTCGTCCCGCGACGTGACGTGCATTGTCACGCCTACGTCTCCGGTTGAGATGGCGCGTGCAACGGCGGCGCCTTCACGCGCGGCGCTCGACAGCCGGCGTGCGAGATAGACCGCAATGGCCCCTCCCACGGCCAGGGCCACGATGCCGAGCGCGACTCCGAGCAGCCGGGCGAGGCGCTGCTGAGCACGCATGTCGTCCGTCGCTTGCGTTATTTCGGCCGAGACGACGTCGCTGTACTTCTGTGCCGCATCGAGGCTTGGGACGAACGGTATCGAGACATACGCGGCGCGGGCGGCCACGTCCTGCCCATCGGCTTTCAGGGCAAAGGCGCCATCGTTTGCCGGGACGTAGCCATCCTTCCCGCGGAAGAAGGTGTCGAACTCATCCAGCGCCGCCAACTGTTCGGGCCGGTCCGCGAGCTCGCGGGCGCGCTTGACCGCATCGTCGACCTTCTGGATGTCGGCACGATACGTTGTCATGAGCGAGTCGGCCTGTTTGGGGTCCGCCGTCATGATGTACCAGGCGCCATCGTCGTCGGCGCTCCGGACCCATGTGACGATGTCGGCGGCCGCGGTCCGAGCGGGGATCAGGCGGAACATGAGGTTGTTCGTCGTACGGTTCGTGTTGCGGCCCACTACCTCGTTCGTGGCAACGATCGCACCCACGATGACGAAGATGATCCCGAACGCGGCGAGGAGCTTGGCCTGGATCTTCCAGTTGTCGAACCATTTCATCGGAGAGAATCCCTCGGTCAGCCATCTCGCCCGATCCGATCGTCGTGCGCCACACGCTCTGCGCGTCATTAGCGGCAGCCCTACTTGCGGGCCTCGAAGACGCCATGGAGTGCGGCGAGCCTGGTGCAGAGAGCAGCTTCCAGGCGACTTCGCCATCGTCACGCGGGTACGTCATCGCAGGGCCGGCACCCGCTCGCGGGGTGGGGCGCGAGGCGCTAGGCTTTCGGGGCAGTTCGCAGGAGGCACTGGCCGTGACGTTACGAGGGAAGACGGCGATCGTTGGCGTGGCGGAATTCAGGCCCAGCCGCTACACCGAAGGGGCGACGACGCTCGGGATGCTCGCCGAAGTGGCGCGCGATGCCATCGCGGATGCCGGGCTGGAGATGGGCGAGGTCGATGGCATCGTCGTTGAAAGCTTCGCTGAGTCGCCGTTCATGGCGCCGGCGACGATCGTCGAGTACCTGGGGATGGACGCGCGCTTCGCGGAGGTGGTGGACCTCGGCGGGGCGACGGGCGCCGGGATGGTCTCGCGGGCAGCCGCGGCCATCCACGCGGGGCTCTGCGAGACGGTGGTGTGTACAACCGCGACGCGGCGCGAGCGGCGCTCGACCGAAGGCCCAAAGCGCACCGCAAACAGCGGCTTCGCCGGCCGGCGCGTAGACCGCACGCCGGCGACCGAGTTCGACACGCCGTACGGCGCCATCGGCGCGAACTATGGGTATGCGATGATCGCCAACCGCTACAAGTACGAGTACGGCGTCACGCCCGAGCAGCTGGCGAAGATTGCGGTCGCGCAGCGGTACAACGCCTGCCACAACCCCAACGCACTCTTTTTCGGCCAGCCGATTACGACGGAGGACGTGCTGAATTCGCCCGTCGTGGTGGACCCGCTGCACCTGCTCGAAATTGTCATGCCGGTGGCGGGCGCGGCGGCTGTCGTCGTCACCGGCGCAAAGCGGGCGAAGAAGCTAAAGCACGACCCCGCGTTCATCCTCGGGGTGGGCGAACACACGACGCACAAGAGCATCACGTTCGCGCCGAGCCTGACGGATACGGCGATCAAGGCCTCCGCGGATGGCGCGTTTGCGATGTCGGGCGTGCGGCGCAAGGACATCGCTGTCGCGAGCCTCTACGACTGCTACACGATCACGGTGTTGCTCACGCTCGAAGACGCTGGCTTCGCCAGGAAGGGCCGCGGCGGCCGCTTTGTGGAAGACCACAACCTGCAGTTCGACGGCGACTTCCCGGTGAACCCACATGGCGGCCAGCTGTCGTTCGGACAGGCGGGGACCGCGGGTGGGATGTCACACGTGACCGAGGGGGCGCGCCAGGTGATGCAACGCGCACAGGGGCGCCAGGTGCGGAAGTGCGAGTACGCCTTCGTGAACGGCAACGGCGGGATCATGAGCGAGCAGGTGTCGCTCGTACTCGGGAGGGACGCGTAATGACGAGCCCCACGGACGAAGCAGCCACGGCGAAGCCGTATACGAAGCCGCTGCCCGAGCCGACGCCGGCATCGCAGCCGTTCTGGGACGCAGCCCGCGAACACCGGCTCGTGATCCAGCGTTCGAAGCAGACGGGCAAGTATGTGTTCTACCCACGCGTGGTCTCGCCCTACGGTGCCGCTGACGAGCTCGAGTGGGCCGAAGTTTCCGGGCGGGGGACGGTGTACTCGTACACGGTCGCCCGGCGGGCCACGGGACCTCAATGGTCGGGAGAGGAGCCGTACGTCATCGCGATCGTGCAGCTGGAAGAGGGCCCACAGATGACGACGAACATCATCGGGTGCCCGCCGGATGCGGTGCGGATCGGGATGCCGGTAGTCGCGGCGTTCGAGGACGTGACGCCGGATGTCACGCTGGTGATGTTCCGGCCGGCAGCGGCCACCTAACCCTCCGGGCGCCCGGGCGGTCGATGCAGACGACACCCTGGACGAGCGCGTTGATTTCGAGCCTCGCGAACCGGCCGGGCGCGGCGGCGCGAACGGACTCGCGGCGGTCGCGGGTACCGGCGCTGGTGAGGCGCGCCCTTCCCGGCCCACTCGGCGGCGGATGGCGGGAGACGCCGAAGCGGAAGGGACGAGGCGGGGCGGACATCAGCCGCTTTAGCGGCGCTTCGCCGCGTGGGGCAGTGGGAGCTGGACGCGATGCGCGCTGCGCCTGGCGCGGGCGGACTGCGCGAGCGTCGTCCATGTTCCGGAAAGGGACAGGGGTGCGGCGGTGGCGATTTCGTTAAAGCCGGCGGACCTGCCTGCCGATAGTCGTAATAGAGACGAGCGGCTGGGGGCGATTATGCGCTGGACATTCCTGATGGTTGACGCGGACGCAGCAGGCGCGGATTCCGCGCGGCGGCAACTGACAGCGCTCGGGCCGGGCGTCGAGGTCCTGACGGCCGGCAGCGGGGAAGCCGCGCTGGAGCTGCTCGAAGAGCGGCGGGTTGTGCCCTCGATGGTGTTCATCGATTACGGGCTGCCCGGGATGAACGGGATCGAGTTCATCGGCTCGCTGCGGCGCCGCCGCTGGCTGGAGAAGGTGCCGGTGGCGATGCTGTCGCAGCCCGTCGCGGACCGGACCGTGGTGACGGCCTACCGGTTGGGCGCCTGCGCTTTCCTGACGAAGCCGGTGCGGACGCATGAACTGCGCGAGACCGTACGGGACTTCGCGCACGAGAGCGTGCACATGAACGCCGCCTCGGTGGTTTCGAGCGCCGGCAGCCACCTGCGCTCGGCGGCGTAACGACTCACGGCTACGGGAAGAGCTCGCGCAGGGCGGCCTGGATTTCGGCGGCGCGTTCGATGTTCTCCTCGGGAGTGGCCTGCACGTGGATCAGGTTCACGTGGCGGGCGCCAGCTTCGACGTAGGGGGCGATGAACTCCGCCACGTCGCGCGCGGCGCCGAAGGGCGTGTAGCGCTCGAAGCGTTCGAACGGCAGCTTGTAGGTCCCCTGCATGCCGCGCGCGACGGCCGCGCGGGCCGTATCGCGGCCGGCGGCGACGCTGGTCCAGAATTGCATACCCATTTCGACGTCCGTGGGCCGACGGCCGGCCTCGGCAGCGGCGGCGAGGATCATCTCCTGCGCCTGCTTGAAGCGCTCGATCGATTGCCAGATGCCGGTATAGCCATCGCCGTAGCGACCGGCGCGGACGAGCGCGGCATCGCTGCGCCCCCCGACGAATACCGGGATCGGCCGGGCCGGCTTGGGGTAGAGGGTGACGTCATCGAGCTGGAAATGGCGGCCGGCGAAGGTCACGTGGTCTTCGCTCCAGAGGCGCTTGATGATCTGCAGGGCTTCGTTTGCGCGGGCGCCGCGATGGTGCGGATTCACACCGCTGCTCGTGAACTCGTGGGGGTCTTCGCCACCGACGCCAATACCGAGCACGAGACGGCCCATGCTCAGCTGGTCCACCTGTGCCGCCTGCAACGCGACTGGTACGGGATGGCGCAGCGGCAGCAGGTAGACGGCGGTCTTGAGCTCGATGCGCTCGGTGACGGCGGCAATGGCGGTGAGGGTGATAAGTCCGTCGTTCCCGAAGCCGTAGAACGTGACGTGGTCGCCAACGCAGAGGCCGTCGAGCCCGAGGGCTTCGGCGCGCTGCGCAGCCGCGAGGACCATCGCGCCCGTGGTGTTCCGGCGGAGGTCCCAGGCCTGCATCATCACGGCGACGGAGGGGGCGCGGGCTTCGGGCATTGGCCGGGATTCTACGCGACATTCGGATTGCGTGAAGCACTCCACACCATGCTCTCGCGCGACGGTATGAAGCGGCTATCCTGACGGGTGGGCACGCGCGGGAAAGCGCCGGCCGCGATGGAGGAAACATGAAGCGCTACGGCATCGTGGCGATAGCCGCGCTGGCGGCCGCCACCCTGATATTCGCCGCGTGTGGCGGCGACGACGACAGTAAGACCACGGCGACGAACACCGCCACCACCGCTGCTACCACGAAGCGCGGCGACAGCGGGGACGCCGGCGCCAATGCGACGAAGGCCCCCAGCCCGGCCGCCAGCGCGACGTCTGGTGGGGGGAGCATTTCCGGCTCAGGCGCCGACGCGCTCAAGGCGCTCGCGAAGGACCTGAACAACAAGACCTACCAGGTGACCTACGACCTCGAAATCAAGGGCACGGACGGCTCCGTCAACAAGGGCACGCTGACGCTTGCGAACAAGCCGCCGAAGAACTCCTACGCCTACAAGCTCGATCCCTCGAGCAGCGGCAACGGTCCCTCGGACTTCCAGATCATCAACGACGGCACGAGCTCGTTCGCCTGCACCGCCACGGGGGGCACCGGCCAGTGCGTCAAGAGCAAGGCCTCGGCCGGTAGCCTGTTCGCGAACCCGTTCAACGTGGAGCAGATCCTCAAAGAACTCGATACGAGCCTGACAGTGACCCAGGACAAGGACCAGACGATCGCGGGCCAGGATAGCCGCTGCTTCGTTACCAAGAACCAGGACAGCACCCAGGGCACGGCCTGTTTCAGCAAGAAGGACGGCATTCTGATGCTGGCTATCGGTGGGGACGATAAGTCCGGCGTGACGGTGAGGGCGACGAAGTACAGCACGAACGTGGACGACAGCCTGTTCGCGCCGCCGGCGGGCTACAACGTGACGGGGCAGTGAAGCTAATAGCCACTGGCATTAACTGTTCGTTTTGCGCGCGGGGCCATGTCGCCGCTTCCAGGAATCCTGCTGGTTCCGAAGAGCGTGCGGCGGGCCAGTCGCGTACGATCGGCCCGACAGCTACCAGCTTCCCAGGAGCATTCGATGACGAATCCCGGCCCGGCGCGCCCGCCGATGATCTTCGACCGCGCCTTCCTGACCGATGTTGAAGGCGTCACTCAGTTGATCTTCGTGCGGCACGGGGAGCAGCACATCGCGGACCCGCGCCAGGGGCCGATCGGCGACACCTTCGACCCGCCCCTGAGCGAGCGCGGGGTGCAGCAGGCCCGGCTCGTGGGCGAGCGGTTTTCGACCGAAAGGATTGATGCGGTCTACGCGAGCCCATTGAAGCGCGCCTACGAAACGGGCGTAGAGGTTGCCCGTCACCACCGCATGGACCCAAAGGTGATGAACGACCTGCGTGAGGTCGAGATATTCCGAGAGATCCCGGCGGACAGGTCGGCGGTCGAATTCCTGGGGCAGAGCCTGCTGCTCGGGATCCGGGAACGGATGCTGCGGGAGAAGAAGTGGGACGTGTACCCGTGTTCCGAATCGAGCTTCGAGTTCCGAAAGCGGACGGTGAACGCGGTCGAAGCGATCATCGCGGAGAACGAGGGGAAGCGCGTGGTGGTGGCGTGCCACGGCGGTGTGATTAACGCGTATGTCGGCTACATCATTGGCTCGCCGTTCGACATGTTCTTCCGGCCGGCGCACGCGTCGGTGAGTATCGTGGCGGCGGGCGAAGGGGTGCGCGCGCTGCACTCCCTGAACGATGTCGCGCACCTGATGTCGCCCGAGGGGAACTTTCTCAGCCACTAGGAATGTGCCGGGTGCTGGGGTGCGGTTGGCCGCGTGGCCCGGCGCCCCGGCTCCCTGTACCCTCGGGGCATGCAGCTTGGGATTATTGGCCTGGCACGCTCGGGGAAGACGACGGTGTTCAACGCGGTCACGCGGGGGAGCGCGCAGGTCGGCGCCTATAGCGCGGGCACGCAGCCGAACGTCGGGGTGGTGAATGTCCCGGACGAGCGCGTCGATCGGCTGGCGGCGCTCTACAAGCCGAAGAAGACGACGTACGCGACCATCCAGTACGTCGATTTCCCCGCCGCCGGGGAATCGTTTGGGAAAGGCGAGGGGCCGGCGGGTAAGTTCATCAACGACCTCGCCAGGATGGACGCGCTGATCCACGTGGTGCGCGCGTTCGAAGACGAGACGGTGCCGCACCCGGACGCCGGCATCGACCCGCACCGCGACATCGCCACGATGGACCTCGAGCTGGCGTTCGCGGATCTGGCGATCATCGAAAGGCGGCTGCAGCGGATCGAGGCGGAGATGCGGTCGATAAAGGCGGGCGAGCGGGACGTGCTCATGCGTACGCGCGACCTCCTTTCGCGGATGAAGGCCGAACTCGAGGGCGAAACGCCGATCCGCGAACAGGCCATTTCGCCCGACGACTGGAAGCTGCTCGAAGGGTCCCAATTCCTGACGGCGGCGCCGCTGCTATTAACCATCAACATCGGGGAGGGCGATCTCGGCAGCCGGGCCGCGCTCGAGGCTGATTACCGCGAGCGCTACGCGCGCCCGGGCCGGGACGTGGCGGTGTTCTGCGGGAAGTTCGAGATGGAGCTGAACGAGCTCGGCGACGAAGAGGCGGCGGAGTTTCGCGCTTCGGCCGGGGTAACGGAGAGCGGCATGGCCAATGCCATCCGCATGAGCTATGGGCTGCTCGGGCTCATAAGCTTCCTGACCGCGGGGCCAGATGAGTGCCGCGCGTGGACGGTCGAGCGTGGGGCGACGGCGCCCGAGGCGGCGGGAAAGATCCACAGCGACCTCCGCCGGGGGTTCATCCGCGCGGAGGTGATCCGGTTCGATGACCTCATGGCGTGCGGCAGCGAAGCCGAGGCGCGGAAGCGGGGGCTGCTGCGGACGGAGGGGAAACAGTACGCCGTCCAGGATGGAGACATCCTCAACATCCTCTTCAACGTTTAATAGTTAGCGTCGCCCGACTTGATCTCTGGGCGGGCCGCAACAATAATTCGCCGACGTTGCGCCCAGGGGCGGAATCGATAGCTCTAATGCTTGGGGAAGGCCGGGCCGATGGCACAATACATCACCAAGCGCGTGCTCTTCTCGTTGCTGGTGTTGTTCGCGATTAGCGTCGTGGTCTTCACCGCCGTGCGGATGACGCCCGGCGATGTCTGCAAAATCGTCCTTGCCACGCCAGACGTGGACCAGCAACAGTGCGACGCGATCCGTAACGAGCTCGGCCTCGATAAGCCGGCGCCGGTCCAATATGTCAAGTACATGGGCAACCTGCTCAGCGGCGATTGGGGCAAGTCGTTCTTTTCGAAGCGCGAGGTCTGGGGCGAAATCCGGACGCGGATCCCGCTGACGCTCGAACTGACGGTCCTCTCGACGGTGTTCGCGCTCGCGATCTCCATCCCGATCGGCGTGATATCGGCGGTGAAGCAGGACGGCTGGCTGGACTACGTGTTGCGATTCGTGACGATCGGCTGGCTGAGCATCCCGTCGTTCTGGCTGGCGACGATGCTGATCGTGTTTCCGGCGAAGTGGTGGGGCTATAGCCCGCCCATCGGCTACGTGAACTTATGGGACGACCCGCTGAAGAACCTGGAGCAGTTGTACCTGCCGGCGTTCTCGCTCGGGCTTGCGCTCAGCGCGAGCCTCGCGCGGGTTACGCGCAGCTCGATGCTCGAGGTGCTGCGGCAGGACTACATCCGCACCAGCCGGGCCAAGGGTCTCGCGGAACGCGCGGTCGTGATCCGCCATGCGCTGCGAAACGCGCTCATCCCCGTGACAACGTTGTTCGCGCTGCAGGTGGCAGTGCTGTTCGGGGGCACGGTTGTGCTGGAGCAGATCTTCTCGCTGCCGGGGCTGGGCACACTGACGTTGAGCGCAGTGTTCGTGCGGGACTACCCGCAGATCCAGGGGTTGGTGCTGTTCTTCGGGGCGGTGTTGGTGATGATCAACCTCGTCGTCGATGTTAGCTACGCGTGGCTCGACCCGCGGATCAGGTACGCATAGTGACGACCCAGGCCGCCAGCCAGCCGATGATCCTGGGCGAACTCCGCCTGCGGCGGAGCCGGCTGAAATCGCTCTGGCGGATAGCGCAGCAGAAGCCGGTAGGGGCGGTAGCGGCGCTCGTCTGCATCGCCCTCATCCTGGTGGCGGTGTTCGCGGACGTGCTCGCGCCGTACGACGCGGCGAGGCAGGGCGTGCCGCGACTGCAGGCGCCATCAGCGAGCTACCCGCTGGGGACGGACAACCTTTTCCGGGACATATTCAGCCGGATCCTCATCGGGAGCCGGATCTCGCTCGGGGTCGGGTTTGGGTCGGTGCTCCTGGGCACGATTTTCGGGACAACGCTGGGGCTCGTGAGCGGCTATTTCGGCGGGTGGGTCGATATGGTGGTCAGCCGCGTGATCGACGTGGTGCTTGGCTTTCCGCCGCTGGTGTTCGCAATCTTCTTTCTTTCTATCTTCAATACGGACCGCGGGTTCAGCCTGAAAGCGTTCACGCTGGTGAGCCTGGCCATCGGGATCATCATCACGCCCACTACTGCCCGGATCGTACGGGCTTCGGTGCTCAGCATCCGAAACCTGCAATACATCGAGGCAGCAATCTCGATTGGGGGAAGTTCGCCACGCATTATGGCGCGGCACGTCCTGCCGAACGTGGTTGCGCCTATCATTATTATCGCGAGCATTCAAATCGGGAATGCCATCCTCGCGGAGGCGGCCCTCAGCTTTCTTAGCCTGGGGATCGCGGATGCATCTCACCCAAGCTGGGGCGCGATGCTGCAGGACACACGCGGCGTCTGGGAACAAGCGTGGTGGACTGCCATCGTGCCCGGCGCGGCCATCAGCATCGCCGTGCTGAGTTTCAACCTCTTCGGCGATGCCCTGCGCGACGTGTTGGATCCAAGGCTCCGCTCAACGTCGTAATACACATGTGGGAACAATGGCCGGGGATCCGGCCGCCCGGGAACCTGCGGGCTTCCACAGGAAGCCGGCAAAACTGAGAGGGGTTTAACCAAGGCATGGAAGAGAAGAACTACTGGCTCCGGCGGCGATTTTCACGCCGCACGACCATCCGCGGGGCGGCCATCGCCGGTGTCGGCGCGGGGGCCATCGCGTTAGTCGGCTGCGGCGACGACGACGATACCGGCGGCGGCGACAACACGAAGACGGCGCTCCTGCCAACCGCCGGCGCCACTTCGGTGCCTTCGAAGACGCCGAAGGCCGGCGGCTCGTTCACGTTCCAGATCCCGCAGCCGCCGCCAACCCTGGACCCGTACACGCAGACCAGCTACCTGAATGGCTACATGAACGGCCTGAGCTATAGCAAGCTGTTCCGCTTCAAGAATGGCACCCCGGACACGGTCCCGGCGGACTTCACGCAGGAGATTGACCTCGCCAAGGCAATGCCGGAACAACCGGACCAGTTGACCTACATCGTCACGCTGAAGCCGGGGATCAAGTTCCACAACGGCCGCGCGATGACTTCGGAGGACATCCGCTACGCCTATGACCGATACCTCAACTATGAGAAGTCGGTGCACAAGTCGGGCCTCTCCTTCATGGACAAGATGGAGACGCCGGACGCGCAGACGTTCAAATTCACCACGAAGTACCCGTACGCGGACACTGTCAACTACCTCGGCGGCAACCTTGGCGTGTACATTTCGCCGAAGGAGATCGCCGAGAGCGCGGACGCGGCCACCAAGATGCTCGGCTCCGGCCCGTTCATCCACACCGAGTTCCAGACGGGTGTGAGCCTGAGCTTCAAGAAGAACCCGGACTACTATGACAAGCCGTACCCGTACTTCGATGACGTGAAGGTGTTTGTCGTCCCGGACCAGGCGAAGCGTGTCGCGGACTTCGCGGCGAAATCGGTGAACCTCACCTGGATCATGCTCCCGGACGAGCGCGACCAGACGAAGAAGAACCGCCCGGACGCCAAGACGGACGAGCAGCAGGGCATCGGCGGCTACATTTACCTGCGCACCGACCGACCGCCGTTCAACGACAAGCGCGTGCGGCAGGCTATCTCCATGGGCCTCAACCGCAAGGCCATCCGCGAGGCCATCACCAAGGGCGAAGGCGTGCCGGACCAGTTGTACTTCGTGGGTTATCCCTTCGCCCGCCAGGTGAAGGACCTCCCGCAGGCGAAATACTGGGACTACAACCCCACCGAGGCCAAGGCCCTGCTCAGCGCCGCGGGCCAGACCAGCATCAGCACGACGTGGGACCACGCCGATGCCGCCGTCTACACCCAGGCGTATGTCGATACCGCGACGCTGGCGCAGGGACAGTTGAAGGACATCGGCATCACGATCAAGGACCAGTCGGCGCCGTACGCGACGTACATCAGCACGACGTACCAGGGCCAGTATGAAGGCATGGGGCACAGCCCGCGTGCCGTCGCCTACTGGCTCGACTACATCACCGAGCGCTTCACGATGAAGCCGAAGCGCGGGCGCATCAACCTGAGCTACGTGAACGACCCGAAGCTCGAGGACCTGATGGACAAGCAGCGCCAGCAGTTCAAGATGGAAGAGCGCATCCAGACGGTGAAGCAGATCGAGGAGCTCGTGGCGGAAGAGCAGTACGAGATCTACTTCAGCACGGACACGCGCTCGTATTTCTGGGACTCGGACATCATCTATCGCCCGACGTCCTGGTTCCCGTACACGCACGTCATGAAGGCGTGGCGCGACAGCGCCTGATTCCAGGCACCGGCCACAGCGCGAAGGGGCGTCCTCCGGGCGCCCCTTCGCTGATCCGGAGGGGCGGGCGTGGCCGCGGGCCGGGAAAGGCGGGCACCGTTCGGCTATACTGCGGGCCGCCACGAAGGAGACCGCACCATGCCGTTCGCAACGCTCTCGAAGGTCCGGCTGCACTACTACGAGCGCGGGTATGGGCCGGCGCAGGTGGTGTTCGTGCACGGCTTCCAGGCTTCGGGCCGCATCTGGCAACTCGTGCAGGAAGCGCTGCCGGAGGACCAGTATCACAGCATCGCGATCGACAACCGCGGCGCCGGCCAGTCCGACGCGCCTCCGGACGAAGCCGACTTCGCAATTGAGTGCTTCGCGGGCGACATCCACGAGGTTGTGACGCAGCTGGAGATGCGTGACTTCACGCTCGTGGGCCATTCGATGGGCGGGGGGACGGTGGCGCGCTACGCCGTGGACCACCCGGAGATGCTGAAGGCGCTGGTCTTGCTCGACCCGTCGGACCCGGACGGCCGCGAGATGAGCGCGGACGAGATCGACGCATTCCTCGATGCGCGCATGGCCGCCCGGTCGGAGCAGCGGGCGCGCGGCGGGGGCGGCGACGGCATCATCCCGGCGGACGAGGGTGGCAGCGGCGACTTCCTGCGGTTGCTGGGTGCGGACATGGCGGCCGCGCCGGAACGCCGGTTGCGCGGCTCCATGCGCTCGCTGCTGAACATGCGGCTGGGCGGCGCGGTGGCAGCGCTGCCGATCCCGGTGCTGCTGGCCTGCGGCGACCAGGACGAACTGATCCCGCTCGCGGCGATGCTGGCCACCTGGGCGAAATACCCAAAAGGGACCGGGCTGAAGGTCTGGCACGGCGCGGGGCATTCGCCGAACGTCGAGATGCCCGGCGAAGTGGCGGCGTTGCTGCGCCAGTTCATCGAACGCACCGTACCGTCGCGGCGGACGCTCGCGGGCGCGGTATAGCGGGGGGCGTCAGGGCTGACTGATATCGTTTCCGGTATGGGCGACCTCGCCGCCCTGCGGCGCGAGCGCGCCCGGGGGCGCGAGGACCGCGCGGGCCTGTTCGAGCCATGAGCCGTCGCCGTAGCGTTCACGCTGGTACAACCACCATTCCGAGCCCCAGAGGTAGACGCGGTCGGCGCCGGTGCGGCGGGCGTAATCGATGCTGCGGTCGAACTTGCCGGGGGAGAAGTTGGGCGAGGGGTTGGCGGGCGAAATGGCATGGACATCGCCGGCGGCCCAGGGCTCGGCCTGCATCTCGGTGATCCAGTAGGGCTTGCCAGCCTGGCGGGCGCGGCGCGCCTGGTAGGCGTAGTTCGGCCCGAAGGGGCCGATTTCGAGGATGGGCGCGACGAAGCGGACGCCAAGGATGGACTGGTTGCGGAAGGGGTAGATGCTCGTCCCGAGAATGTCGCCATCTGCGAGCGCGTCCTCCCAACGGCGGTCTTGGACGAAATGCTGGCCGTGGTTCACGAGGATGGGGCGCCCGGCCGGGTCATTCGCACGGATGATGGCGCTCTCGGCAGCGACGAAGTCGCGGCCAAGCTCCCAATTCTTCCAGCTGACGTCCCGGCCGGACGTGACATACGGCTCATTGTCGGCGCTCCATGAATCGATCGCAGGCGAACCAGCAACGTGCTGCACGACGGCCGTCACCATCGCCAGCGCTTGCTCACGGAGGTACGGGTTATCGGAGATAACCGCCTGGTTGCCGAGATTCGCGCTGTCCAGCACCCATTGAGGGACGTAGAACTCCGGGTGGCGCTGGGCTTTCACGCCAACGGTGAGCAAGACACGGGCGCCGCGGGCCTGGGCCGTTGCGAGCAGCGCGTCGATCAGCGTGAAATCGAACTCTCCTTCGCGCGGCTCCACCTGCGACCACTCGGCCGAGAGCCGCAGGTAGCGCGCGCCTGTGGCGGCGAGGATGTCGTCGAGGCGGGCAGCGCACCACTCGACGCGGCCGGGGCGGTCATCGGGGACGGCGCCGAGGCCGAGGGTGGTGTCTTCGAGCAGGAGGTATTCGGCCTGGTTGCAGCTATAACTGATGCCGAAGGCCGGGTCGCCCGCGGCCCGGGTGTGGGGCCAGTTCAGCCGCCAGAGCAGCCAGAGCATCAGCAGCGCGAGCGCGACCGCGAGTACCGCGGAGGCGGCGAGCCCGGTCGCGAAGGCGCGCGCGCGCCTTCGTAAGGGAGAGATGGGAGCCGGAAACGCTACGGCCATTCACTGCGAGGGTAACGCGCGCCTTGACAGAAGCGAGCCTCCTTTGCAGTTCCGAAACAACCGGCGCCCACGCCGGCCGTAGTCTGGCCGGGGGGCAGGGAGTTGGCAGCGTTCCGGCGCTCGTAAAATGGCGCCCGTAAGGCGCCCGGCACTCCTGACAGGAATGAAACGTCATACTGCCGGGGACACACGGCGGTCTTCCTCGCTTCCCGGCAGCCTCGCCTCGCCTGGCGAGACGAAATCGGAAACGGAGCTTAACGTGAAATGACAGTCGCCGACGAGTTGTTCGAGGGTCCTTCGTGGTCGGGGCGGGCGATCCGCGGCATCATCATCCTGGCGGTCCTGGGGGCGGTGGCGGCCGGCGGCTGGTGGTACTTCCTGCGCGATAACACCAAGGCCACACCGGCGGCGGCGCCGCAGGAAGCCACGGCGACGACAGGCACCCTGGTGAATTCGCTGGCCGCGACGGGCGTGGCGAACACCACGCTCACGAACAAGCTGACGTTCGCCGGCGCAGGCCAGGTGACGAAGGTGAGCGTCGCGCTCGGCGACAAGGTGACGGCGGGCCAGGAGATCGCCCGGCTGGACAGCAAGGACGCGCAGCGCAAGGTCGACGCCGCGGCCCTCAGCCTGCAGATCGCGCAGCTCAGCCTGGCGGACCTGACGGCGCCGCCAAAGGCGAGCGACGTCGCAGCGGCGCAGCAGTCGGTGGCCTCGGCGAACCAATCGGTGCTGAACGCGCAAACATCGGTGCTGACCGCGCAGAACAACCTCGCAAAGGCGCAGGCGGGCCCGGCTGCCGCCGACATAAGCGCCGCGGACGCCGCTATCACCTCGGCGCAAAGCGCGATCGATGCCGCCAACCGCAAAGTGGATTCGGCCTGGACGGGCCTGGCGGCGGCCCAGCGGACATATTGCTCGAACTCATCGTTCTTCTACGTGAACGCGTGCTTCACGAGCGACCTGCCGCTGACTTCGACCAAGATCGACGACCTGAATGGGGAACTGCGAAACCCGCCCGGCGACAAGGCCGGGCAGACCGCGATCATCTCGGCGATCAACGGGTTGCTGTCCGCGAACACGGCCTGGATCGATGCGAAGGCAGGCGTCGTGACCGCGCAGGCGAACCTGCAGACGGCGCAGGACAAGCGCGCCGCGCTGTTCGTGGCCCCCAACCCCACCGATATCACCGTGCTGGAGAACGCGATCACGAACGCGCAGGCTTCAGTCGTATCGGCGCAGGCGAGCGTGGTCAGCGCGCAGGCGAAGCTGGACCTGCTGATGGCGGGGCCAACGGCGCTGCAGCTGGCGCAGGCGCGGCAGTCGGTGAACCAGGCGCAGTTGGCGTACGACCAGGCGAAGGACGCGCTGGCGGCGCTCGTGCTCACGTCGCCGATCGCCGGCACGGTGACGGCGCTGGGCATCAACGCGGGTGACCAGGTAACCGCGGCGACGGCGGCGGCGACCGTCGCGAATCCCGAGGGGATGCGGATCGACCTGAGTGTGGCTGAGTCCGACATCTCGAAAGTGAAGGTGGGCCAGTACGGGGTCGCCACGTTCGACGCGCTCTCGGGCTCGAGGTATATCGTGAAAGTGACGACGGTGGGGACGACAGCGACGACGACACAGGGCATCGTCACCTATGCGGTGCAGGCTCAGATCCTGCGTGGCGCGGACCTGCAGGCGAACGCTGCGGACATCATCAGGACGGTGCAGGCGGTCGCGGCGGCGTCGGGGACGGCGTCGATTGTGACGGGTACCGGCGCGGGCGCAAACGGCGGGGGCAGTGTGGCAAGCGGGACAGTGACGGCCGGTGACAATGACGGTGCCGGAGCAGGTGGCAGCGACAACTTCGGCGGCGCCCGGGCGACCGCGATCGCGCAGGGCACGCCGGTGGCGGGCCGGACGCCCGGTGCGGGCGGGCCCAGGGGCGCGGGCGCGGCGGCCGGTGGCGTGGCCGCCTTCGCGAACGCGCCGCTCCCAACGCCCGGGATGAACGCAAGCGTGACGCTGGTGACCGAAGTCCAGGAGAATGTGCTGCTGTTGCCGACGACGGCGATTAAGCGCCAGGGCCGCACCACCTACGTGAACCTGCTCAAAGCCGACGGCACGACCGAGCAGCGCACCGTCACCATCGGGAGCGCCGATGCGACGAACACGGCGATCACGTCCGGGCTCGCGGAAGGCGACAAGGTCATCGTCAACACCGTCAGCACCGCAACGGGCGCAAGGACGGCGACGGCCCGGACGACCCCCGCGGCTGCCGGCGGTGAAGGGGGCCTGGGGCACGCCGGAGGAGGCGGCGGCGACGCCGCGCCCGTGGGCGGCGTCCGGTGATAACGCTCGAAAACGTCACGAAGTTTTACCGCTCGGGGACTGAAGTCATCCGCGCGCTCGATGGCGTGACGCTGACGATCGACCGCGGGGAGTTCGTGGCGATCATGGGCGCCTCGGGCTCGGGCAAGAGCACGATGATGAACGTGATCGGCTGCCTGGACAGGCCGACCTCGGGCAAGTACCTGTTCGAAGGGCACGACATCGCGCGGCTATCGGACGACGCGCGGGCGACGCTGCGCAGCCGCGAGTTCGGGTTCGTGTTCCAGCAGTTCAACCTGCTGCCGCGGATGAGCGCGATCGAACAGGTGGAGCTGCCGATGGTGTACCAGGACGTCCGCAGCCGGCGGCGAAAGGCGAGGGCAGCGCTCGCGCACGTCGGTCTCGCCGACCGCATGAAGCACAAGCCGACGCAGCTTTCAGGGGGCCAGCAGCAGCGGGTCGCGATTGCGCGAGCGCTCGTGTGCGACCCACGGGTGGTGCTGGCGGACGAGCCGACGGGCGCGCTCGATTCGCACACCGGCGAAGAAGTGATGGTGATATTCGAGAGCCTCGTGCGCGAACAGGGCATTACCGTCATCCTCGTCACGCACGAGCAGGAAGTCGCGGCCCACGCCGACCGCATCATTCGGATGCGGGATGGGCAGGTGGTGGAAGACACGGGCAAGCGGATAAGGATGCTGGCATGAGTGTGTTGGATGCGTTCCGGGTAAGTTGCCGGGCGATCGCGGCGAACGGGTTGCGAAGCGTGCTGACGACGCTCGGGATGGTCATCGGCGTCGGCTCGGTAATCGTGCTCATCGCCGTTGGTCAGGGCGCGCAGAAGGGCGTGCAGGACCAGATCCGGGGGCTCGGGCAGGACCTCGTCTTCATCAAGCCATCGGCGCCAGTCCGCAATGGCGGCCCCGGGGCGCAGACGGTCGCCCGCGTCGGGGCCGCCAGCGCGCAGGGACTGACGAAAAGCGACGCGGACGCGATCGCGACATCGGGGATTAACGGCGTGGCCGCCGTGGCGCCGCAAATCAGCCTGGAGCTGCAGGCCATCACCGCGGACGGCAACCAGGAAGTGACGGTGATCGGGACGACGCCGGAGTACCCGGCGGTGCGCGCCTCGGCCGTGGCGGACGGCGACTTCATCACAGACGCGGATGTCACGAAGAAGTCGCTGAACCTGGTACTCGGCTCGACCATTGCCAAGACGCTGTTCCCGAACGGGGAGGCCATCGGCCAGCGGGTGAGGCTCTCCATCGGCGGGCGAATCAACCTGAACTTCAACGTGGTCGGCGTGATGGCGCCGAAGGGCGGCTCGGCCGGCGGGACCGCGGACGAATACGTCTTCGTGCCAGTATCGACGATGCAGAGCCGCGTTGGCTTCGTGCGCAGCGCGACCGGCGAAGTGTTCGTGAACCAGATCAACGTGCAGACGAGACCGGGCGCGGACCAGGCGGCCGTCTCGGCGCAGATCAGCGACCTGCTGCTGACCCGCCACAGGGTTTCCACGCCGGACTTCACGATCCAGACCCAGAACGACCTGATCGGCGCCGCGGGCCAGGTGAGCCGGACGCTCTCGATCCTGCTGGGCAGCATCGCGGGCATCTCGCTCGTCGTCGGCGGCATCGGCGTGATGAACATCATGCTCGTCAGCGTGACCGAGCGGACGCGCGAGATCGGCATCCGGCGGGCGGTGGGCGCGCGCGGCAAGGACATCATCCTCCAGTTCACGACCGAGGCGCTGGCACTCTGCGTGGGCGGCGGGCTGCTCGGGATCGCGATCGGGGTCGGGCTGGCCATCGGGATCGATGGCCGGACGATAGCCAGCCAGACGATGACGACGGTGGTCCAGCCGTGGAGCGTGGCCGTGGCGTTCGCGGTGGCGGCGGGCATTGGCGCCGTGAGCGGCAGCTACCCGGCCTACCGTGCGAGCAAACTGGACCCGATCACGGCGTTGCGGAACGAGTAGCACTTCACAGCTTGCGGTTCACGATTCACGATGGCACCGCCAGCGCCAAGGGTCCGGTGGCCGCGCCTGGCGGGCGGCGTTTTGCGAACCCGGTGGCCTGTTCGAACGCGTAGGCGACCTGCAGGAGTTCGAGCTCGCCGCGGTAGCGGCCGACGAGTTGGATGCCCACGGGAAGGCCCTCGGGCGTGAATCCGGCGGGCACGGAGATCGCCGGGTGCGACGTCATCGAGATGCGCGAACAGCTGCGCATCCATTCGATGTAGCTGTGCATCGGGGCGCCGTTGATAGCGGCCACATATTCTTCTTCGACCGGGAAGGGCGGGACCTGGTTCACCGGGCAGGCGAGGACATCGAAGCGCGCGAAGAAGGCGTGCATGCCGGCGAAGAGCGCGGCACGGGCGGATTCGGCGGCGCGGAGGTCGGCGGCGGTGAGCCGCAGGCCGGCCTCGATATTCCAGGCGACGGTGTCCTTGAGCGCGGCGCGGTGGTCGCGGAGGAGCCCTTCGTAGGCGCCGGCCATGGCGTGGGCGCGGAAGGTTTCGAAGGCGAAATCGGCGCCGGCGAATTCCGGCTCGGCGTCTTCGACGATGCAGCCGAGGGCCTCGAAGGTCGCGCGTTGGGCATCGAGGGCGGCGGCCACGCGGGGGTCGACCGGGAGGCCGCCAAGGTCGCGGCTCCAGGCGACGCGCAGGCCGCGAAGGTCGCGCTCGAGGGGTTCGCGGAAGCGGGCGCCATCGGATTCGAACGACAGCGGCGATGACGGTTCGAAGCCGGCCTGCACGCTGAGGAGCAGGGCGACGTCCTCGACGGTGCGGCCCATGGGCCCGGCGACGGGCAGCAGGGCAGCGTTGCCGGGGCCGGCGGGCACGAGTCCGGGGGACGTGCGGAAGCCGACGACGTTGCAGAAGTTCGCGGGGTTGCGGAGCGAGCCGCCGACGTCGCTGCCGTCGGCGAGGGGGACCATGCCGCAGGCGAGGGCGACGGCGGCGCCGCCGCTGCTGCCGCCGCACGTCTTCGCGAGGTCGTAGGGGTTGCGGGTCGCGCCGAAGACTTCGTTGTAGGTCTGCGAGCCGGCGCCGAATTCGGGGACGTTGGTCTTGCCGATGGTGATGGCGCCGGCGGCGCGGACGCGCCCGACGGCGGGGTCGTCGGCTTTGGGGACGTAGTCGCGGAAGAGGGGCGAGCCGAAGGTGGTACGGATGCCCGCAGTTTCGAACAGGTCCTTGTGGGCGATGGGCAGGCCGTGAAGTGGGCCGGCGGGCTCGCGGCGGGCGAGGCGCTCATCGGCGGCGGCGGCTTCAGCCGTTGCCTGCTCGGCGACGAGCGTAACGATGGCGTTGACCGCGGGGTTCAGCCGCTCGACCTGCGCCAGGTGCGCTTCCATGACTTCGCGCGCGGAGAGTTCGCGGGCACGGAGGCGGCGGGCGAGGCTGACGGCGGATTCGAAACAGAGCGGCGAGTCCTTCCCGGGATCTCCGGACTCGGAGCTCGGAACTCGGAACTCGGAACTCACCACTCAGCCATCGTTGACGCGGCGGCCGACGGCGCCGGCGATGCGGCGGACCATGGCTCGCGGCATGGTGCTGGTGGTGGCGGCGAGGGCGCGGTTGTGGATGCCGGGGACGTAGACGGCGTCGCCGCGGCGGAGGGCGCGGAGGGAGCCTTCGACGACCTCCTCGGGTTCCATCCAGGCGGCGGCGGGGACTTTCGATTCATCGATGCCGGCGCGGTCCTGGAACTCGGTGCGGGTGAAGCCGGGGCAGAGGGTCTGGACGCGGACGGAGGTGCCGCGCACCTCTTCGTGGATGGCTTCGGTGAAGGAGCTGACGAAGGCCTTGCTGGCGTTGTAGGTGGCGTTATAGGGACCGGGTTGGAAGGCGGCGACGGAAGAGACGTTGATGATGGCGCCGCGTTTGCGGGCGATCATGCCGGGGAGGACGGCGTGGGTGAGGCGCACCAGGGCGATGACGTTGAGCTCGATTTCGCGCTCTTCGACATCGATGTCGAGGGCTTCGAAGCGGCCCGAGGTGCCCATGCCGGCGTTATTCACGAGCAGGGCAATTGGGGGGACGCCGGCGGCGCGGGCTTCGACGCGGCCACGCTCATCGGGGACGGTGAGGTCGGCGGCCATGACTTCGACGCCGACGCCGGTGTTCTCGCGGAGGTTGGCGGCGAGCTCGGCGAGGCGGGCGGCATCACGGGCGACGAGGACGAGGTCGTAGCCATCGCGGGCGAGGCGCTCGGCGAAGCAGCGGCCAATGCCGGAGGAGGCGCCGGTGATGAGCGCGATGCGTTTGGGGGCAGAATCAGGCATCGGGGCCTCCCGTGTAGGGATAGTGTACAGGGAAGTTCCGAGTTCCGAGTGGCGAGTCCTGAGTGCTGAGTGCTGAGTGCTGCGTGGCGAGTCCTGAGTGCTGAGTGCTGAGTGCTGCGTGGCGAGTCCTGAGTCCTGAGTGCTGAGTGCTGAGTGGTGAGTCCTGAGTGCTGAGTGCTGAGTGGTGAGTCCTGAGTGCTGAGTGCTGAGTGCTGAGTCCGGAGTGCTGAGTGCGGATCGTGGGTTTGGACCCATTGGGGAAGCTGTGGGTGGTGTGGGTGGGTGGAGGGGGTTGGTGAGTGGTGGGCATGGGTTGCTCCTTGCCGGGCGGGCGGCGCGTGGGTCGCGGTGGGCCCGCCAGTGGGTGTCCCAGTGGGCGTGCCGGAGGGCGTTGCAGCGCTCGCCGGTGGGCGGCCCGGAGGGTTTCCCGGTGAGTATCGCGGGGGTGGCGGGGAGGTCGAAGGGGCGGGCGGCGGGGGCCGGCTGTGGCGGGCTGTTTCAGAAATCTGGGTGTTTCATGTAACATGAAACAGGATGAAATCTGAAACAGTCGTTGTTCAGGATGTCGTGGACATGCTTCGCCGACGTTTGCCGGCCGGTTGGAGCGTGGAGCGTCAACTTGCAGCGCGCGAGTCGCGCCGGAGACCGGCAGACATGATCATGATGCTTCGGACTCCTTCGGGTGCACCGGTGCAACTGATCGTCGAGGCCAAATCATTACTCCGGCCGGACACGCTGGCGCAGCTGGAACAACAGCTCGCAGCGCGTGGACTCGGTAGCGAGGCCCTGGTGGTTGCGCCCTACCTGAGTCCGGCAGCCCGCAGGCAGTTGGCCAACCGTGGACTCAGCTTTGCGGACGCTACCGGCAACGTCCGCATCGCCATCGACGATCCCCCGTTTTTCATCGAGTTGGCGGGGGCAGAGCGGGCACCACAATCGGACGAACAGCCCCTTCGATCCCTGAAGGGGAGGGGGTCCGCGAGAGCCCTGCGCGCCCTATGCGATTTTGCTCCGCCATTTCGTCTACGCCCCCTCGCCGAACGCGCCGGTACGAACCTCGCAATGCTCTCGCGGGTACTTGCGATCCTGGAGGGCGAGCAACTCGTCACCCGAGACGACGCTGGAAGCGTGGTGAATCTGCCAGTTAGCGGTGTTGTGCGGCGTTGGGCGCAAGATTACGAGTTCGGTCGGGCGAACACGGTCCGAACATTCCTGGACCCACGGGGTGTCAGGTCAACGCTGGACAAGCTGCGGCAAGCGCCCTTCAGGTACGCCCTGACTGGCTCGGCCGGGGCGAATCTCGTGGCGCCGATCGCCCCCGCGCGCATGGCAACGGTCTACGTTGAATCGTTCACGGCGGCCGCTGCATTGGGGATTCGTGAAGCGGGCTCCGGATCCAACGTCCTGCTTGCCGTCCCTTTCGATGACGTGGTATTCGAGCGCACCATCGTGCGAGACGGCATTGTGGTGGTCTCACCGCCGCAACTCGCTGCCGACCTGCTGACGGGACCCGGACGGTCGCCGGCCGAGGGCGATCAGGTGCTTACCTGGTTGGAAGCGAACACTGAGGTCTGGAGGGCGCGGCTGTGATCCAAATGTATGTCGAAGCTCGACGCACGTTGCTGGATGCGCTGGACGCACTCGAGCCTCAGCTCGATTCGATTGTGATCGTTGGTGCGCAGGCCATCTACCTCCACGTCGGCGACGCCGACTTCGGTGTCGCCCCCTTTACAACCGACGGGGATCTCGCGATGGACCCCTCGTTGCTGACCGACGAGCCCTCACTCATTGCGCTTATGAACGCAGCTGGCTTTGTCCCCGGCCCTTTGAAAGGCGGGGCCGCGCAGCCGGGGACATGGGTGAACGGCGCGGGAATCGCCATAGACCTGCTTGTCCCGGCGTCCCTCGGAAAGCGGCCAGGACATCGCGGCGCCGACCTTGGTGCGAGTCACGGAAGTCGAGCCGCCCGAAACGTAGCCGGTTTGGAAGGTGCCCTCGTCGACAAGCAGCGAATGGCGATCCCGTCCTTGGACGGCCCCGACGCGCGCGTTCGCCATGCCTTTGTCGCAGGCCCCAGCGGTCTTCTGGTTTCCAAGTTTCACAAGCTCGGGGAACGCAGCCACAACGACCCGGCCAGACTCAAAGACAAAGACGCGCTCGACGTGTACCGCCTGCTTCGCGAGGTGCCGGCGGCACAGCTGGTGAGCGGGTTCGAAGCCCTGCGCCATAACGCTATCTCGGAAGCCGCGACGCGGGACGGCCTTGCATACGCACGACAAATGTTCGGCAGTCCGACCGCCGCGGGCGTGGACATGGTCGTGCGTGCGCTCGCCACAACAGGCGAAGATCCGGAGTTCGTGCGAGCGTCCGCGGCCGCGCTCGCGGACGACCTTTTTGTCGAGTTCGATTAGACCTTGCCGGGCGGGCGCCGGGTACGCGAGGCGGGCACGGTGGGCGGCTGCGGGTGGCGGCCGCGGTGGACCCGGCTTCGTGGGGCGCCGGTTGATGGGCTCAGGGGGCGGGCTTGAGGTGGTAGATGGTGCCGTCCTGGTCGCCGGCGAGGTAGATCTCGCCCGCTTCGTCTTCGCCGAAGGAGCTGATGAAGCCGGCGGTCTTGCCGACGACGATGGACTTGAGGGTGGCGCCGTCGCGGTAGAGGGCGCGGAGGTCGCCCTGGCAGTAGTCGGTGAAGTAGTAGACGCCGGCGAGCTGCGGGTAGGCGGCGCCGCGGTACACGTAGCCGCCCGTCACGGAGCACTCTCCGGCGTCGTGGCCGTATTCGAGCACGGGGAGGACGAGGCCGCCCTGGTCGCAGCCGGATGAGGGCTCGTAGCAATGGGCGCCCTCCACGATGTTCCAGCCGTAGTTTTCGCCGCCTTTGCTGGCCGCAGGCTGGAAATCGATCTCTTCGTAGAGGTCCTGGCCGACGTCGGCGACCCAGAGGTCGTTGGTCTGGCGGTCAAAGCTGAAGCGCCAGGGGTTGCGGAGGCCGTAAGCCCAGACTTCGGGGCGGGCGCCGGCGCGGGCGGCCAAGGGGTTCGAGGCGGGGATGCCGTAGGGTGACTGCGAACTATCGACATCGAGGCGCAGCAGCTTCCCGAGGAGGGCGTTGAGGTCCTGGCCGTTGCCATCGGGGTCGCCGCCGCCGCCGCCATCGCCAGTGCCGTAGTAGAGGTAGCCGCCGGGGCCGAAGGCGATCATGCCGCCGTTGTGGTTGGGGTACTTGTCGGGGATGGCGAGGAGGATGCGCGCGGTGCTCGGGTCGGCGCGGGAGGGGTCGGCGGCGGAGACGCGGTACTCGGCGAGCGTGTTGGCGGCGTCCCGGGCGGTATAGGTGACGAAGAAGCGGCCGTTGTCCTTGAACTTCGGGTGGAAGGCGAGGCCGAGCAGCCCCTGCTCGCTACCGGTGGAGAGCACGCGGTCCGAGATATCGAGGAAGGGCGTCGAGGCAGCCTTGCCGTCCTGGATGAGGCGGATCGTGCCGGACTTCTCGACGACGAAGATGCGGCCGCTGCCATCGCCGGCGTTCGTGACAAAGGTGGGACGCTTGAAGCCGGTGGCGAAGGTTTCGAGGGTGACGGCGGCGGGTTGGCGGCCGGGGGAGGGCGTCTCGCCGGGCGCGAGGGTGGGCGTGGGCGTGGGGGAGACGACAGCGGGCGTGCCGGCGGGGTTGGCCGGGTTATCGCCGCCCGAGCAATCAGCGGCGAGCATGACGAGGATCACCGGCCCAATCGGGAGGAGGGAGAGGAGCCAGGTCCGCGGCGACGGCATGGGCAGCAAGCCTCCATCGGGCGAGGGCGCTCGGGCACGGCCAGCATGGCAGGGACGGCGAAAGATTCGGATAACGGAGGGCTTCGGCAGGCGACAATCGGGGGGCGTTGGCGTGGACGGGCGGTAGGACGGGCCGCCTGGCGTGTACACTCGGGGGAGGAATTCTGGAGGCAGAGACGATGGACGTGGCGGTGACGGGCGACCAAATGACGTGCAGCTTCGGCGTTGCGCCGTCGGCGTTGGTGGCGCCACCGATGGGCCCGCCGGTGCTGTTCGAAGGCAAGCCGGCGGCGCAGATGCAGCACCACGTCCCGATGATGAACATCATGCCGTTCGGGGTGTGCAACAGCCTCGCGAACCCGATGACGGCATCGCTGACGGCAGCGGCGCTGGGCGTATTGACGCCAGCGCCCTGCATCCCGGTCACACCCGCGCCCTGGGCGCCGCCGAGCCCGAAGACGATGATCAACGGGCAGCCAGCGATCAACAAGACGTGCAAGCTGATGTGCAACTGGGGCGGGGTGATCCAGTTCATCCCGATCCCGACGCCGCAGACGCAGATCACGTAGGGCTCAGAGCTGCTAGCTATTAGCTTCTAGCTGTTAGCTTCGACCGCGGGGACTCTGTTGCGCTGGGCGGCGGGTGGCGGGCTAAGAGCTAGCAGCTATCTGCGGGGTACTCCCGGCTGCGAAAATGAGATGCGGACGTTATACTGCCGCGGGGGTGGCAGGTGGCGGTCAGCGGGAACAATCGCGCGGGCAGGGGGAAATCGGGCGGGAACGGCGGGGTGCTGTTCGCGGGGGCGGTCATCGGGGTGGTGGCGGTGCTGGCGGCCGGGGGCGGCGGTGTCTCGAACGTGTTCTCGCGGCCGGTGGACAACGCCTACGCCTCGGACCTCCCGGCGGGGTGGGAGTTCGTAAACGACGCGCTCGCGAGCATGGGCACGGTCGCAATCCAGTTGTGCACGGGGGAGACGGCCCTGAAGGCGGCGAAGGCGCCGGCGGACCAGGCGGCGCGGCAGACGCGGCTCGATGCGCTGTCGCTGGAATACGAGCGGCTTTCGGACGAGTACAACCGCGAGGTGGCGAACCGGCGGGCGATGGGCGAGCAGCGGCCGTGGGACATCCCGGCGGCGGCGCCGCCCGTGAGCGTGATGCGGGGGCGGGCCTGCGCAAAGCTGCCGGCGTTCAAGAGCGAGGTCGCGGCCTCGGCGCTGGCGACGTTCGACCCGAACACGACGAACCGGATTACGCTCGAGCAGTTGGATGCGGCGGCGGTGGCAGCGGGGTGGCCGATGCAGGATGGGTGGTGGCCGCAGATGCGGCTCATCGTGCAGTGCGAATCCGGGCTGAACACGCGGGCGCACAACACGAGCGACCCCAACGGCGGGAGCTACGGGCTGGCGCAGCTCAACGGGCGACAGCACTTCGACCGGTCGGGGGAGGATTTCGAACTGCGGTACGACCCGGTGGTGAACCTGCGGACGGCGCTGTGGCTGCGGACGGTGCGGGGGCGCTTCGGTGGGGCGGGAGGCTGGAAGAATTGTGCCGAGAAGTACGGGATTGATTGAAGGTAAACGCAAATCTCGGGACTCTTGAGCGAATCGCGCGTATTATGTCATCAAAACTGGGGACAGGGAGCTTACAGGTTCGTATCATGTCGGGCCTGCGCAGTGCGCGGAGAGGCGCCCCCGCCACCCCGACGCGTCCTTCCGAGGGCGCTCTCGACCTGTCACGAACCTACCGCCAGAGAGGCCGCCCGGCGGCCGTTCGAGGTACGCCGGTGGAGCCTGCATCCTGATGACACAGCTGGCACTCGGCCACGGCCCGCGGGGCGGGCACGCCCGGGCGTGGTGGTATTTGCTGGCCTTCGTGGCCCTGCTCCTGGTGGCCGGCGGTAGCGCCCGGACCGCGAGTGCGGTGGGTGAGGGGTTCTTCTCGCTGGACGCAGACAGCTACCAGATCCAGGAGGGCACGGCCCTGCCCGTGACCATCCTGCGGACGAACGGCACGACGCTGGAGCAGGACGTCAACGTGACGGTGCAGCTATCGGAGGGGACGGCAGACTTCGACTACCCGGCGAGCACGATCACGCAGGTCGTGAAGTTCGCGAAGCTATCGAACGTGACCTCCCAGACCATCTACTTCCAGACCATCAACCAGCAGCGCATGGTCGATAAGCAGGTGCGGGTGACGATCACGCAGGTGAGCATCCCGAACGCGATCGCGTACCCGAGCACGGCGCCGATACTGCTGCTGGGGATTGGCTCGCCGCGGGTGCTGGATGTGGTGCCCAAGAGCGCGAACCCGTTTACCGACAAGGGCCAGTGGATAGACATCTACGGCGTCAACTTTTCGAACGCGGCGGACACGTGCCCGCCGGGGGCGCTGCCCAACTCCGCGGTCATCCCGCCGGCACCCTATGCGCCCCTCGATGGCACGGGCCAGCCGATCCCGCCGTCCGGACCGCGCTGCACGGTGCTAGTCGAGTTCTATGCGCCGTCGGGCGCGCCTCCGGGGCCTCCCGTTGGGTATCCTGGCACAGGGAACATCGTCCCGGCGGGCGACTGGCAGGTATTGAGCCCGAGCCACATCCGGGCGAAGGTGCCGACGCTGCCGCAGATCCTCCAGCCGTACAACGTGCGGGTGACCATCCGGGACCCGAAGGCGCCGCCGCCGCTGGCGAACGGCACGGCCAATGCGCCGAACGTTGGCACGCATTACCTTTCGACGAGCTCGGTTGTGCCGGGCGGCCGCTTCTGGTTCCAGCAAGCAGGCGGGCCGACTATCAACAACCTGAGCGCGCGGACCGGCTCCGTGAGTGGCGGCGGGTTCGTGCGGATTTACGGGACGAACCTGACGGCGGCGATGTGCAGCACGCCCGGGTGGGTGACGTTCGGCGGCGTGCCGGTGGCGCCGGGCAACTGCACGTACGAGCCGGCCACGCTCACGCTCGCGGTGACGACGCCGCCGCATTCGGCCGGGCCGGTGGACGTGGTGGTGGGGCCGTACCCGGCGGGCCCGCCGGCGACCAACCCGCTCACGCCCGAGACGACGTTCACGTACGCGGGCGGGCCGACGATCCTTTCGATCACGCCGAACTCGGGGCCGACGGCCGGGGGGACGACCGTGATCATCAACGGGACGGGCTTTGCGGGCGTGCTCTGCCCGGGGACGGGCTCATCGGCGTCGGTGCGGTTCGGGGCGACGGCGTCGGCGGGCTGCACGGTGAATAGCGACACCCAGATCACGGCGATTTCGCCTTTAGGGACGGGGACGCAGCAGATCACGGTCATCCACCCCGCCAACGGGACGAGCCCCTTCACGACGGCGGCGAACTTTACCTACAGCGCCGGCCCGGTGATCAGCAGCGTCAGCCCCGGGGGCGGGACGCCGGGCGGCGGCACGCTCGTGACCATCACGGGCTCGAACTTCGCCGACGGAGCGACGGTGACGTTCGGGGGCATCGCCTCGGCGTCGGTGATGTTCATCTCGACGACGGAGATACGGGCCGTCACGCCGGCCGGCGCCGGGACGGTGAACGTGGTGGTGACGGTGGCCGGCGTGGCGAGCCTGGTCACGAATGCGAGCGTGTTCTCGTACGCGACGCCCGGGATCACGCTCATCCAGCCGAACGCGGGGCCGACGGCGGGCGGGAATATCGTCACCGTGAAGGGCTTCAACTTCACCTCGGGGCTGCTCGTGATGTTCGGCAACGCGCTCGTGCCGCCCGCGGACGTCACATTCGTCGACCCGACGATGTTCACCGTGAAGGTGCCGAAGGCGGTGGCGGGTCCAGTCGAGGTGAAGGTGACGACGCCATCCGGGACGAGCCCGGCAGTGCCTGGCGTGACGCTGTACACGTACACTGACGGGCCGATCGTGCAGGGGTTGAACCCGAAAGAGGGCTCCACGGGCGGCGGGACGATCGTGATCATTACGGGTGTGAACTTCGGGATCGCGACGGCGCCGGTGCCACAGGTGCTCTTCGGGACGACGCCGGCGGAGGCCGTGAACCGGAACAGCGAGACGCAGATCACGGCGTTGAGCCCGGCCGTGGCAGCGCCGGGGCCGGTGGACATCATCGTCACGACGGGCCAGGGCAGCAGCCCGGTGGCGCCGGAGGATGTTTACACGTACAAGTCGGTGCCGCCGACCATCACCGGTTTGAGCCCCGACAACGGCCCGGTGTTCGGCGGGACGACAGTGACGCTGACCGGCGTGGGCTTCCTCGGGGTGGTGTGCCCCGATGGTGTGAAGTTCGGGACGGTGAAGGCGGCCTCGTGCACGGTGAACAGCGATACGAGCATCACGGCGGTGTCGCCGCCGAACGTCGCGGGGCCTACGACCGTGATCGTGACTTCGCCGAACGGCCAGAGCGAGATCATCGCGAACTTCACGTACACGACGGGCAATGCCACGCCGACACCGCCGGGCTCGCCGTTGCCGGGCGTACCGCCAGCGACCGGCTCGCCTGTGAGCTACTCGCTGAACTTCCGTTGGACGCTGTTCACATGGATGGGGCCGGAGGGCATCGCCGTCGCGAGCGCACTGAAGGGCCAGCCGCAGGGCGGGCCGGATATCACCGCGCGGGTGGCGGGCATCTTCGCGTGGGACGCCGGCCAGAACGTGTGGTTGGCGTACTTCCCCGGGACGGCCGGCGGCCCGCCGCGGGCGAGCGACTTCAGCACCTTCCAGCGCGGCCGGACCTACTGGATCGCGATCAACGGGAAGGACCCGCTGGTGTTCGGGACGATCGACCAATAGCGGGGGCCGTGCGAGCATGCCCCATCGGCATGGTTCAACCGCCGCAATTTGAAGCATCCGGGGCCGCCGTGCGCATCCGGGAAGATAGCGCGCCGCGGGCACACGGGTGAGCGACGGACGGCCGGCGGTGGGCCGGCAAGCGCGGGCGGCTACGATTTCGCCGCGAACGCTCGCCAGCCTCGCGATCATCGAAGTCGTCGTGATCGTCTTTGGGCTCCTCGGGTGCCAGTACACGCGTGCCATCCCGCAAGTTGAGGCGGCGGCCACGTTCCCCCAGGTGGTGCGTGCGGCCGGGCCGGACGTGGCGCTCCCGTGGCCGAACCAGGGACAGGCAACGCTCGCCATCGACGGCATCGGCAAGGTCGGCGGGTCCAGGTCGAGCGGGACGCCGGTGCCCATCGCGAGCACGGCCAAGGTGATGACCGCGCTCGTGACGCTCGAGAAACACCCGTTGCAGGGCGGCGCGCCCGGGCCGGTGGTCACCATTTCGGCCGGCGACGTGCAGCGGTACGAGGCGGCGATCCTGCAGGACCAATCGGTGCTGGAGGTGCGGGCGGGCGAGACGATCACCGAGCGCGAACTGCTCGAGGGCCTGCTAATCCCGTCGGCGAACAACTACGCGGAGATCCTGGCGGCCTGGAACAGCGGCTCGGTATCGGCATTCGTGGGCGAAATGAACGCGCGGGCGGTGGCGCTGGGGATGAGGGAGACGCGCTTCGATGACCCGTCGGGCTTTTCGGCGAAGACTGTGTCGACGGCGAATGACCTGCTGCTGCTGGCGCAAGCGGCGATGGCGAACCCGGTGTTCGCGGATATCGTGGCGAGGCAGGAGGCGACCCTGCCCGTGGTGGGTGTGGTGGAGAGTACGAACGAGCTGCTCAAGGAGCCTGGCGTCATCGGGATCAAGACGGGCGAAACGGACGCGGCGGGCGGCTGCCTGCTGTTCGCAGCGAACGTGAAGGCCGGTGGCGAGAGCCGCCGGGTCATCGGTGTGGTGCTGGGCGAGAAGGACCGGGCTACGGCGTTCGTGCGAGCGAAGGCGTTGCTGGACGCGCTGCCGGGGCTGTTCAGCGCGGTGAGCGTGGTGCGCAGGGGCGACGCCGTCGGGGTGTTCGCCGCGCCGTGGGGCGGCGAGGTGGCGGCCATTGCCGGGGAGGACCTGACGGTCACGGCGTTTGCAGGCGAGGCCGTGACGGCGGCGGTGAAGCTGGACACCGTGACGGCGCCCGTGGCGGCGGGGACGAAGGTTGGGGAGCTGATGGTGAGCGCCGGGTCACGGCAGCTCGCTATTCCAGTGGTGGCTGCGGCGGACATCCCGGAGCCGGGTCCTGGCTGGCGCCTGCTGCGGAACTGAACGGCCAGAGCTTCGCGGTTTCTTTCGCCCTTTCGGGTACACTGATGAACGCATGGTTGACGCGGCACGCGGATGAACGAAGCAGCACTCGATCTCGTCAACGGGCTGGCGGGCCGCTGGGCGCCGCTGGACGCGGCCGGGCGTTTCGGCGCGCAGGACCTGCTGTTCGTGCTCGGCGCGCTGCTCGCGGTCGCGGGGATCGTGGAGTTGCGCCGCGACCGGAGCCGGGCAATCACCATTGGCGCGTGCGCGGCGCTGGCGGTCGCCATGAGCCTCGGGCTCGCGATGGCACTGCGGTACCTGTTCCCGGAGCAGCGGCCGTGGATCGGGGACGCGGACACACGCCTGCTGATCGCGCATTCGGCCGATAGCTCGTTCCCATCGGACCACGCCACGGTCGCATTCGCCGCGGCAATGGTGGGCGCGCTCGCGTGGCCGAAGTGGGCGCCATGGGTACTCGGGATGGCGGCGGCGATCGCGATCGCGCGCGTGTTCGTGGGGGTGCACTACCCGGGAGACGTGCTCGCGGGGATGGTCCTCGGCATAGGCAGCGCGCTGGTGGCCTGGTTCGCGGTGGCGGCGGTCGAGCGGCGCATGGGGCGACCGATGCTGGCTAACGCCTAGCGGGGGCCTCCACTACGCTTGGAGCATGGTTGTTGACCAGGACGCCCTCGATGCTGTCGCCCTCAGCCGGCAGGAATACGACCTGCTGGTGCGCCGCCTCGGCCGTGAGCCGAACGAGGTCGAGCTGGGGATGTTCGGGTCGCTGTGGAGTGAGCACTGCGGCTACAAAAACAGCAAGCCGCTGCTGGCGCTCTTCCCAACGGGCGGCGACCGCATCCTGACGAAGGTAGGCGCCGAGAACGCCGGCGCGATCGACATCGGCGACGGGCTGTGCGTGGTGATGAAGGTGGAATCGCACAACCACCCGTCCGCCATCGAGCCGTACCAGGGCGCGGCGACGGGCGTCGGGGGCATCGTGCGCGACATCTTCGCGATGGGGGCATACCCGATCGCGATCCTGGATTCGCTGCGGTTCGGCCCCCCGGATGACGCGCAGAACCGGTACCTGTTCGAGGGCGTGGTGGCGGGCATCGGCGGGTACGGGAACTGCCTCGGGATCCCGAACGTCGGCGGCGAAGTCTTCTTCGCGAGCTCGTACAACGGCAACCCGCTCGTAAACGCGATGTGCGTGGGCGTGGCCGAAACGGCGAAGCTGTTGAGCGCGAAGGCGACAGGCGCCGGCAACCCGCTCTTGCTGGTCGGGGCGGACACGGGCCGCGATGGCATCCACGGCGCGAGCGGGCTGGCGAGCCGCACGGACCCGGAGGCGCGCTTCGAAGAGATGCGCCCGGCGGTGCAGGTGGGCAACCCGTTCATGGAAAAGCTGCTGATGGAGGCGTGCTACGAGCTCGCATCGGAGCACGGCGACTGGATCGTCGGGCTGCAGGACCTCGGCGCGGCGGGGCTGACGAGCTCGGTGGTCGAATGCTGCGCAAAGGGGCATTCGGGCGCGGTGCTGGACCTGTCGCGCGTGCCCCGGCGCGAACACGGGATGACTCCGTACGAGGTGATGCTGAGCGAGAGCCAGGAGCGGATGCTCGTCATCGCGCGGCGCGAATACGTGGCCGAGGTGACGGCGTTGTTCCAGCGCTGGGAGCTGCACTGCGAGGAGATCGGGCAGGTCACCGACGACGATGCGGTGGTCATTATGGATGGCGGCAAGGAACGCGGGCGGGTGCCGGTGGAAATCGCAACGGAGCCGCCGCTCTACCGACGTCAGGGGGTGCGGCCCGGCGAGCTGCGCGAGCTGAACCAGTTCAACCCGGCATCGCTGCCGGACCTGGCGGCGAGCGAGGCGACGGCGGCGCTGCAGCGCATGCTCGCCCGGCCGAACATCGCGAGCAAACGTGGTGTGTTCCGGCAGTACGACCAGCAGGTGCTGGGGAACACGATCGTGCAGCCGGGGGGCGACGCGGCGGTGCTGCGCATCGCGGGGACGAAGCGCGGCATCGCACTTTCGACCGACTGCAACAGCCGGTACTGCTACCTGGATCCGTACGTGGGCGCTGCGATCGCGGTGGCCGAAGCGGCGCGCAATGTCGTCTGCGTTGGCGCGACGCCCGTCGCGATTACGGACTGCCTGAACTTTGGGAACCCCGAGAAGCCGGAAGTGTATTACCAGCTTTCGCAGGCGGTGCACGGGATCTCAGAGGCGTGCGTGGAGTTCGACACGCCGGTGGTCAGCGGGAACGTGAGCCTGTTCAACGAAACGGGCGGGCGGGCCGTGTACCCGACGCCGGTGATCGGCATGCTGGGGCTGCTCGACGATGTATCGCACCACCTGAGGGCGGGGTTCGAGCGGCCGGACTGTTCCGTGTGGCTGATCGGCGGCGAGATCCGCCAGGCGGCGGCGTCGCTCTCGGGGTCCGAGTACCTGGAGGCGGAGCACGGGCTCGTGGCGGGTTTGCCGCGCCTGGACTTGAAGGCGGAAACACGGTTGCAGCAGCTCGTGCTGAGGCTGAACCGCGAGGGGCTGCTGGTCAGCGCGCACGACTGCTCCGACGGCGGGCTGGCGGCGACGCTGGCGGAATGCGCGCTGCTCGGTGGGTACGGCTTCGCCGGCGAGGCGGACGTCGAGGGGCGACTGGATGCTGCGCTGTTCGGTGAGGCGCAGGGGCGGATCGTGGTCAGCCTGCTCCCGGATGTGTTCCGGCAGGGAGGCGGCAGCGCGCGGCTGCAGGACCTCGCGGTGGAGTTCGGGGTGCCGGTGGCGCGCCTCGGGCGGACGGCGGAGGGCGACGGTTTCCGGTTCGGGCCGATCGATACGACGGTGGCGGCGATGCGCGAGGCGTGGGAGGCGCTGGTCCGGTAAGGGCGAACGGCTCACCGCTGGCCAATGGCCATTAGCAGGGAACACGCCGCGGGTGGCTGCGGCGCTAGTGAGGAGCCGGCGTGGCCGCGAGTCGGCTGGCGGCTGGCTTGAACTTGCTGCGGGGCTCGGGGTTAATCCAGAGGAAGTCCTTCCTGGATAGCCCGAGGGTCCGCTTCACGGCGGCGAGGGCGTCGGTGCGGGAGACGGTAACATCGACCAGGACCTCGGTGCCGGGACCGGGCGAGCGAAGGTAACGAAAGAGCCAGAGCTGGCCAACGGCATCTCCATCGAGCGCTGCCAGTGCAAACCGATCGAAGTCGTCCGAGTCCTCGGCGAACTCGATACCAAACCGCGATGCCAGATCCTCGGGGTTGGCCTTCAGTATGCCGATGTCCCATCCGCCTGTCGGAAACCGTTCGTATGGAGCTACTTGCTTCATCCAGTCACCTGGGAATTCTTGACGACGACACAATCGATTTTGGCGAACTCGCCATCGAGTCGTATTCCAATCCTACCGCTTTCTGCCGACCATCTGACAAGTCTCGGATTCGGCACGTCGGGAGGCACCACGGTGAAGAACTCAATTCCTCGCTGCCCGCGGGGCAGTGACCCGGCATAGGCCTGGACAGCGGGCTCAACGCCCGAACGCGGGATTTTGCCCCAGAGCTCGCCGCTCAGTTCTTGGAGCAATGCGGTCTCTGGAGTCTGCGTCGGGGATTCCAGCCTGTGGAAGGGGCCGTAGGGGAAGCTGGTGCCGGGTCCTGTTTCGCCGCCCGCTGGACTCACCGGGCGGAGTCTACTCGCGTGTGGACGATGGTCGAATCCGCTTGCCGGACCGCAGCGACACGGCCCCGGTGATCGAGATCCTCGCGCGATGGCCGGGTTACGTGACCTGCATCACCTGCGGGGATGCCCAGAAGGGCCGCGGGAGCCGATAGTTGTCACAATGGCTGCGGCGTGACGCCGCCGACGGAGGGGTTCGCGAGATGTCCACACTGCCACGCCGCGCTTACGGCTTTGCCGCCACACTCGCACTCGTTGCGTTGGGGGCCGCGGTCGCCGCTGTCATCCTCGTCAGCTCGGGCGGCGCCAGCGACGTCGACCTGACATCGGCGAACCTCGTGCCCGAGGATAGTGGGCTCTACTTCGCGCTCAATACCGACCTTTCTTCGAGCCAATGGGTGGCGGCGTTCAAGCTGGCGGAGCGGCTGGGCGAGCCCGACGCCGAGAACCAGCTCAAGGATAGCGTGACCGGCGAAGGCATCGATTGGGAGGACGAGGTGGCGCCGTTCCTGGGCGGTAACGCGGCCGTATTCGTGCGCAACATCGATATCGCGGGACGCTCGGCCCAGGGCGGCGCGATCATCAAGACGAAGGATGCGAAGAAGGCGCTCAAGGTCTTCAAGGAGCAATCGGGCGGCGAATTCGAAGGGGCCACCCGCGACGGCGTCGACTACGAGTCGGCGGCGGACATGGGGATGTACGTGGCGATCATCGATGGCCACCTGGTCATCACAACCGACGAGGAGTCGCTGTTCGCGGTTATCGCTGTGAACAACGGGAAGGCGAAGGCGCTTTCGACCGTGCCGGACTTCCAGCGGCTGCGGGACGGCCTGACGAAGAACTTCCTCGGCTTCCTGTACGTGAGCACCGAGAAACTGGCGGGCGATTACTTCCTCAACGACCCGGTCTTCAAGCGGGCGCTGCAGGATTCGGGGACGGGCGACCTCGTGTTCAAGCCGATGGCGATGGTGTGGGGCGCGCGCAGCGAAGGGTTCGAGTTCGATGCGGCCTCGGTGAGCGACGGAGGGAAGGCGAGCCCGCTGATGGCGCCGCACACGTCGCGGTTCGCGTCGCTGGTACCAGGGGAGACGGCGATTTTCGTCTCGGCGACGAACGTGGCGCAGACGTGGCGCGACGCGGTCGATGGCGCGCGGGCGCAGATCGACGCGGCGATCAAGGAAGAAGGGACTTACCGGAGCCTGGACGAGGCGATGAAGGCGGCTGGCGCGGAGGCGGGGCTCACGAGTGTGGAAGAGCTGATCGATCTCCTGCAGGGCGAGACCGCGATCGCGGCATGGTTCCCCGATGGGACCCAGGAGAGCGCGGAGGGGCTGATCCTCTTCGACGTGAAGGATGCGGCCCAGGCACGCACCGTCATCGACAAGGTGTTCAAGGCGTCGGCGAAGGGCGCGCTCCGCACGGAGACAGTGGGCACGGTGGAGGTGACGGTCGCGAAGACAGCCGAAGGCGATGAGGTGGCATACGCCATCACCGATGGTTACGCGGCGGTGGGGTCGCTGGCGGGCGTGAAGGGCGTGCTCGCGCGCAAGGACGCGCCGCTGAGCGACCTCACGCTGTACAAGGATGCGGTGGGAGATAGCCAATTGGGCGCGTTCGCCTTCTTCAACCTGCAGAAGCTGCTGGCGTTGACGGAGGGCGGGGTGCCGCCGGAACTGGACCAGGCGACCCGCGCGCTGGACGCGCTTATCATCAATGCCGTGAAAGATGACAAGGGCCTGGCCCGGATCTCGGGCGTGGTGACCGTGGCGAAGTGATGGCACGGGCAGCCGGTGACGCGCGGATGGCGGTGCGGCTGCTGGCCGGGCCGCTGGCGCTCGCCGCGTTCTTCCTCCCGTGGGGCCGGGGCCCCGGGCCGCTCGCGGCGACTGAGTTCAGCGGGTACTCGCTGGTCGGGTTCGCGGGGCGGCTCCAGGTCCTGGAGTTGTCGCCGGGCGAACGCGCCGCGGTGCTGGCGTTCCGGCTGTTGGTCCTCGGGTTGGCGGTCGCGGGCGCATGGCAGACGGTGCTCGCGCCGCGCTGGCGCTCGCGGGCGCTGTATCGCTGGAGTGCGTGGTACCTGGCGGTGATGGCGGTGGGCATGGTCGCGCTGCGGACGTGGGTCGGCGGTGTCGGTGTCCCGCCCCCGGGCGTGGCGCTGCTGGTGGCGGCGGCGGCGTGCGCTATGGGCCCGCGGGTGCGGTGGGGGCGGCACGGCCAACAAACAAAGGAACCGGCGGCCAATGACAGGAGCACTGTCGGTCGCGCGCTGAACACGGTCTAAGGCGTCTTCGTCCATCGGGATGTCTGGTTTCGACCTTGCGTTAAGATGCACGCGTGGATTACTGGCTCGACACTTTCACTCCAGCCACCTGGCAGGCGTTCGTGCGCGAAGGTGGTGAGGTCACAGGCTTCCGAGAGTCAATGGAAAGACGGGCGATGGCCGTCCAGCCGGGCGATCGGTTCGTCTGCTACCTCAAAGGCAAACTGGCATGGGTCGGCGCGCTGGAGGCGACCGGCAAGAGCTACCTTTCGAGCGAACCCATCTTCAACACCGATGGGTTTCCGGTGAGAGTGCCGGTGCGGCCGTTGCTCGCACTCGATGTTTCCACGCCAATGCCGATGGCCTTGCTGGAAGGACGCATCAGTTGGTTTCCCGTTGGCGCTGTGCCCGCGCTCTTCTCGGCGCATCTGCACGGGTCGCCGCGGCGATACAAACCGGAAGACGGCGAGGCGATCTACCGGGGTCTCCTCTCGTACGATGACGGAGTCCGTGTGCTGCCTCACCCAGCTCGAACAGTGACGGCCCCGATCGAGACCGTGGTCGCGGATCCGGCGACGGCGTTCGACCCGCAACACTCCGAAATCCAGCAGCTATTGGGGAGGTGGGGCACGGCGACAGGTTGTCGCGTGTGGATCCCCCGAAACGACAGGGTGAAGCTGGCGCGCCTCAACGGTGGCCTCAGCGGCATCGATGTGGTGGACAAGGTTCCATTGATGGGCGATGCACGAGCGCAGTCCATCGTCGAGAACATCGACGTGCTCTGGCTCGAGAAGCAGACAATCGTCTCCGCGTTCGAAGTTGAGCACTCCACTTCAATCTATTCCGGCTTGCTCCGTATGGCGGATCTGGTCGCGCTCCATCGATACGCAAACATCGACCTTTTCATCGTCGCGCCGGAGTCGCGTCGCCCGGCCGTGGCCGGGCAACTCACCCGTCCGACTTTCGAAGCACTGAGGCCACCGCTCGCTGAGGTCTGCGGATTCCTGCCCTACGAGGAACTCGTAACTCGCTTCGAACAGCTCCAACCCCTTCTGAAGAGTTTCAGGCCCGAAGGAATTCGACAATTCGCGGCGTTCTTCAAAGGCGACAACAGCTGACGCGTTCGCCGGCAACGGTTCGGAGCGGAGGCGACCATGGTCACGATTTATAAGGTCTGGATCCAGATAGAGCGCTGCGATGAGGACGACGACGAAGAGCCGGTCAACATTGCTCTGCCGGACTGCATCCAGCAGTTCGACTATGAGGCGGACGCGAGGCGGTTCGTCGAAGCGCTACTGATAGCGACCGGGAGCCCGGCCTTATGGGATAGCGAGCAGTTGCCGGGAGCATCCACCAGCGACGGCGCGAACACATGACGATGACGTGCGCAGCAAGGGAAGGGGAGCGTGGGCATTTCTGCGGTGGCTGCGGGCGATGCAAGTGGGACGGCTGCGATGATAAACGCGTACTTCATACAGATGACTGTTCGGCCATTTTCTGCATGGAGTGCGGCGGCTCCGACGCTCCGTATGGCGACGATGAATTCGACTGCGAGTGCGTTGGCGGCCCGAAGTTCGATGACCAACGGTTTTGCGATGTGTGCGGCGAGCCAAGGTGACAGCCAGTCGCATCTCCCCTGCCTACAAATGCGACTGGAACCAGGCGAGGATGCGCGCGAGGACGTCGACGCGGTGTTCGGCGGGGGCGTTGCCCATGAACTGGTGTGAGCCGCCGGGGTAGCGGGCGAACTCGACTTCGCAGCCGGCCATCTTCAACGCGGTGAACATGTGCTCGCCCTGCCCGACGGGGCAACGGTCGTCGGCTTCGCCCTGGACGATGAGGGTTGGGGTTTTGGCGTTGTGGGCGAATGTGGAAGGCGAGTGCGCCAGGTACCATTCGCGCGCCTCGTGGGGCGTGGGGCCGGCCGCCTGCGCCGGCATGAAGTAGTGGCCGATGTCGCTTGTGCCGTACATGGATTCGAGGTCGAAGCAGGGGGCGCCGCAGACCGCGGCCTTGAAGCGGTCGGTGTGGCCGATGGTCCAGGCAGTCATGAAGCCGCCGTAGCTGTAGCCCCAGATGCCGGTGCGCGCAGGGTCGAGGTAGGGGCGGGTGAGGGCGGCATCGAGCACGGCCATGATGTCCTTGTAGTCCTCGCCCGCCCAATCACCCATCACCTGCTGGGTGAACCAGCGGCCGTAGGAGCTGGAGCCGCGTGGGTTGCAGAACACGGTGACGATGCCGTTGGTGGCGAGGACCTGCTGGGCGTGGCGAAAGCCGTAGCCGTAGTAGCCGTTGGGGCCGCCGTGGACATCGATCACGAGCGGGTAGCGGCGGGAAGGGTCGAAATCGGCGGGCTTCAGGAGCCAGGCCTCGATGGTCACCCCGTCGCGGTCGATATCGAAGCGCTCCCACCGCGCGGGCGGCGATTCGGCGAACGCGGCAGCATTGTGCGCGGTGATCACGCTGAGCTTGCAGTCCTGAAGGTCGAAAACGGATAGCTCACCGGTCTGTTCGAGGCTGGCGAAGGCCTGGACGGCGTGGCGGCCGGCGGCATCGACCGATAGGCCGGAACGGAGCGCCTGCTGGCCCTCGATCTGCTCGATTTCGCCGCTGACCGCATCGACGACGTAGAGGCCGCTGGCGCCGGCGCGGAAGGCGTGGAACAGGACGCGCCCATCATCGAGCCATGCGGGCATGGCGGGTGGGAGCATGTTCGCGAAGCCGGAATCGGGGAGCCATTGCAGGTCCGTTGTTCGCTGCTTCGTTTCGTTGGTGGCGAAGTCGTGGACGAAGATGTCGGGCTGCCAGGTACGCGGCCCGGCTTCGCCGGTGAAGACGATCCGCAGGCCATCGGGTGACCAGGCGTAGGTGGCGACGTCGCCATCGGGCGTGCCGAGGAGCTCGGGCTCGCCGCCCGAGGACGGCACAATGGCGAGCTGCGATTGCATACCATTCAGCCGCACCTCGGTCACGGCGATGGCGCCGCCGTCGGGCGACCAGCGGGGAAAGTTGTGGTCGAACGGAGCGAATGTGAGCTGGCGCGACGTGCCCGTGGCGACATCGACGACGCAGAGCTGGCGGCGGGTGTCGCCGAGGTAGCCGAGGATGTCCTGCTTGTAATCGATGCGGGAGGTGACGCGGACCTTCGGCGCGGCGCCCTCGGGCGGCTTCTCGCCGGAGGGGTTGGCGGGATCGATGGGCGTGACGTAGGCGATCTCGGCGCCATCGGGCGCCCATTGGAGGTCGTTGAGGGTGGTGTTGAGACGAAGGACTTCGCGCGCTTCGCCGCCGGCGAGGGGCATGACGAAGATGCCATCGGTGGCGTTGCGGTTGGAGGCGAAGGCGAGTTGCGCGCCATCGGGCGACGAGCGGGGCATGCGGTTCTTATCGCCGGCGTATGTCAGGCGGCGGGCGTCCGAGCCATCGATGGCGCAGAGCCAGACCTGGCTCGAGGGCTTGTTGGACTCGCGGCTGATGGCGTTGAGGACGTAGGCGACGCGGGAGCCATCGGGGGAGACCTGCGGGTCCGCGGCGGTCGTGAGGCCGTAGATGAGGGTTTCGGGGGAGAGGGGGGTGGGCATGGGAAGCCTCGTGTCGGCGTGTCGGCGTGTCGGCGTGTCGGCGTGTCGGCGTGTCGGCGTGTCGGCGTGTCGCGACGATGGTGCGTTCTGGGGTGCGCGTCAAGCGTAACTACGGGAGGCGGCGGACGGGCGTGAGGAACGCCATGCAGAGGATGCCGATGACGACGCAGATGATGCCGCTTGAGACGATGGACACCTGCGGGCCCCAGAAGTTCGAGACGAGCCCGGCTTCGGCAAGGCCAAGGGGGATGGAAGCGGTGAAAGCGAGGCTGTACATGCTCATCACGCGGCCCATCATGCGGGGGGCGGCGTGCTCCTGGAGGAGGGCGACAGCGAAGTTGATGAAGATGGCGGGGCCGAGGATGCCCTGGACCACGAGGATCGCCATCGAGAGTCCGGCGGAGTGACTCAGCCCGAAGAGGATGCTGCCCATGGGGCCGATGATGACCGAACTGATAAGAAGCGCGCCGCGGTGGTCGAAGCGGCGCGCCGACATGAGCACGGAGCCGATGAGGATGCCGCCGCCGAAGGACGCCCACATGAAGCCGATGAACTTGTCGCTCTGGTGGAGGACATCGGGGACGATGATGGAGATGTTCACGGCGAACGGGCCCATGATGAAGATGCCGGGGATCGTGCCAAGCGCCAGGATGCCGAGGAGCCGAGAATCGGTGCGGACGTAGCGGAGGCCATCGGTGAGGTCGCCGAAGACGCTGCGACCGGAGGGCACGGGCGTATCGGTGGCGATGCGCGAGAAAAGCAGGGCGGCAACGAGCAGTGTGGCCACCTCGGCGGCGAAGGCGAACGTGAGCCCGAGGCCATCGGCGAGCAGGCCGCCCATGGCGGGGCCGCCGAATTGGAGCATGGCCATGAAGGCCATCGTCCCGAAGATGGCGGCGTTCTGGATCATCGAGCGCGACACGATTTGCGGGACCATCGCCGAGCGGGCGGGGTTCGTGAAGGCGCCCGCGGAGCCAACGACGGCCGAGAGGATGAACGCGGGCCAGACCCAACGCACGTCGCCGCCCGCCAGCGCGACGTACCCGAGTGAGACCGCGGCGGCGACGGTATAAGTGCGGACGAGGATGCGACGGCGCTCCACGCGGTCGGCGGCGACGCCACCGACGAGCGCGAAGAAGGCGGCGGGGAGGTTCTGAGCGATGAGCACGGCGGCGATAGCGAGTGCGCGGTGGTCCTCGGCGACGCGGTCGCGGATGAAGAGCGGGACGGTGACTGTTTGGATGCCGACGCCGGCGCCGCCGAAGATGGAGGCAAGCCACCAGCGGCGGAAGTTCGCGACGCGGAACGGGTTGCGCTGCTCGTGGGGGATGGCGGGGGCGGCGGCGCCTGCGAGCGGGATGGACTCGGCTTCGGTCGTCATGGGCGGCGCCGCACGCGGACGGGGACATCACGGGCCCTCAACATTCGGCGGAGCGTACAGGGATTTCGCGGGAACGTCTTGGACGAAATTGCAGGGGCAAAGGGGAAAGGGCAGCCGGTGGGCTGCCCTTTCGTTCGAGTGCGGCCGGAAGCGAGTTACTTCTGGAGGACGTTGAGGGTGCAGGCCGAGCAGAGCCCGATCACGTGGGCCATGCCGATCTTCGAGCCTTCGACCTGGCGGGCGCCGGCCTGGCCGCGCAGATGCCAGACGATCTCGGCGATGTTCGCCACGCCCGTAGCGCCGAGGGGGTGCCCCTTCGAGAGCAGGCCGCCGCTGGCGTTGACCACGGTCGTCGTCTTCGGCTTGTAGGTCTTGTCCTGGAAGGGGGCGACGTCTTCCTGGTACTTCGTCGGGATCTTGTTGCCAATCCAGGGGGCGCCGCTGGCGACGTGCTTGCCGGCCATGCCCTCTTCGCAAAGGCCGAGGTTCTCGTAGTGGAGGAGCTCGGCGGTGGCGAAGCAGTCGTGGAGCTCGACCTGGCTGAGGTCCTCGGGGCCGATGCCGGCGGTCTCGTAGGCGATCTTCGCGGCGTTCTTCGTGAGGGTGTTGATATCCGGGAGCGAGAGGTCGCGGTCGGTCCACGGGTCGGAGGTGAGGACGCTGGCAGCGACCTTGATCGGCTGGGTGGTGTACTGGCGGGCCTTGTCCATCGAGCAGAGGATGGCGGCGGCGGCGCCGTCGCCGGTGGGGCAGCACATCAGGAGCGTGTTCGGATAGGCGATCATGCGGCCGTTCATGACTTCGTCGAGCGGCGATTCCTTCTGGTATTGCGCGAGCCGGTTCTGGGTGCTGTGGTAGTGGTTCTTCACGCTGGCGAGGGCGAAGTGCTCGGGCTGGGTGCCGTACTGCTTTGAGTGCTCCATGCCGGCCATGCCGAAGACAGCGGGCATCATGTAGGAGCCGACGCGCCCTTCGAGGCTTGTCGCTGGGTCGCCGCGGGAGCCGAGCAGGCCCTGCTTGCCCATCTGCTCGCTGCCCAGCGCCATGACGATGTCGTAGGCGCCGGAGGCGATGGCGAAGTACGCCTCGCGGAAGGCGGTGGAGCCGGTGGCGCAGGCGTTGGCGACGTTGACGACGGGGATGCCCGTCTGGCCGAGCTGCTGGAGGATGCGTTGGCCGGAACCGCTCGTCTGGTAGAGGTTGCCGCTGTACAAGGCCTCGATCGTCTTCATCTCGACGCCGGCATCGGTGAGGGCTTCGTGGCCGGCCTGGGCGGCCAGCTGGGAGACGTCACGGTCGGGGTACCGGCCGAACTTGATCATGGAGACGCCGATGACTGCTACTTCGCGCATGGGTGCTGTCCTTCCTGTGGGGATCGTGGCGGCGGTGGGGCGGGGGATCAGGCGGGCCGGTAACGGTAGGCGATGTAGGTGTTGCCTTCCTTATCTTCGGAGGCCTTTTCGGTGTACATCTTGAGCTTCATCCCGAACTTGACGTTCTCGGGTTTGGGGTCGACTTCGATATTGGTATTGATGGACACACCTTCGGGCAGATCGACGATGGCGGCGACGTAAGGCGCCTTCACGTAGGGCGTGGCCTGGTGGATGATCGTAAAGACGTGGACTTCGGCATCGCGGCCGAACTTGACTTCTTCGAACGGGCCGCTCGCGCTGCACTTCCCGCAGAAGAGACGGGGGCCGGCGTACATGGCGCCACAGGTGCTGCATTTACTGCCGAAGAGGTAGTCCTCTTCGCGGGTCGCGCCGATGCGCAGATGGGGAACGAGCGGGCGAATTTCGGGTGCGGCTACTGTTTCAGCCAAGCGAAACCCCTCCTTGAGGATGTCGGACGTGCCCGGGCATGCACGCGGCACAGCCAACCCCGGGCGAGGCAAATGCGCAGGTATTGTGTGTCGCCCGGACGGGCGCGTCAACCGCGCGGGGGCGTGCCGGCGGTGTCGGAGTAGGGGCGTATCGGCGTGGCGGTTGCGTTATTTATGGGACTATGTATCATCAAATTCCTGATACTTAGTTTCGAAAAGAGGCGGCGGCTGTGAAGCAACGAATCCTCCTCGGCGCGACCATCGCGGTGGTAATCGCGAGCGCGTTGGCGGGGGTTGCTTGCGGCGAAAGCGGCGGCGGGGGCGGGACTGGCAGAACGCCGGTGGTCGCGACGACCGTGCAGGTGGGAGCGCTGACGCGGGAAGTCGGCGGCGACCGTATCGCGCTCACGGTGCTCGTGGGCCCGGGGGTGGACCCGCACAACTTCGAAGCCTCGCCCGGTGACCTGAAGAAGATTTCGAGCGCGAAGGCTGTGCTCCGTAACGGCCTCGGGCTGGACAACTGGCTTGATGGCGCAATCAGAAATGCGGGCGGCAGCACAAAAGTTGTCACGGTCACCGATGGCATCGAGTTGCGGGAAGGGAGTGCAGAGGAGAGGAAGGACGACCCGAACGCGAAGGACCCGCACGTCTGGCATAGCCCCGCGAACGACAAGATCATGCTGGACAACATCGCCACCGCGCTGGCCGCCGCGGACCCGGGCAACGCCGCCACGTACAGGGCAAACGCAGACGCCGCCAGGCAGAGGTTCGACGACGTGGACAAGCAGATCAGGGCGCTGATCGATGGCATCCCGGCGGCCAACCGTAAGCTGGTGACGGACCACGACGCGTTCGGATACTTCCTCGACCGTTACGGGCTCACGCTCATCGGCACCGTGATCCCGGGCAACACCACGCAGTCCGAGCCCTCCGCGAAAGCCATCGCGGACCTGGAGGACACGATCCGCCGCGAGGGGGTGAAGGCGATCTTCTCGGAGGGGACGGCGGACCCGAAGGTTGGGCGCCAGGTGGCAGCGGACACCGGGGTGCGGATTATCAATACGCTCTATGGGGACTCGCTCGGGAAGGAAGGGTCCGGGCAGGAGACGGTGGAAGGAATGCTGCTGTTCAACGCCAAAACCATCGCAGAGGCGCTGAAATAGCCGGCCCGGCCCGCACGGCGACGACGCTCGCGCTGGCGGATGTGCGCACGGGATACGGGGCGCAGTTCCAGTTGCGCCATGTTTCGTTCGGCCTGCGCGGCGGCGATGTGGCGGGCGTGATCGGGCCCAACGGCGGTGGCAAGAGCACCCTGCTGAAGGCGCTCGCGGGCGTGATCGCCATCGGCGAAGGCGCGATCACGCTCGATGGCGCGCCGATCCGGCGGTCGCAGGCGGATATCGCCTTCGTGCCCCAGCGCGAGGAGGTGAACTGGGACTTCCCGGTTACGGCGCGCGACGTGGTGCTGATGGGGCGGTACCGGTCGGCGGGCTGGGTGCGGTGGCCGGGACGGGAGGACCGTAAGAAAGCGGACGCCGCACTCGAGCAGTTGGGACTTGGCGGCCTCGGCGGGCGCCACATCAGCCAGTTCTCGGGTGGCCAGCAGCAGCGGGTATTCCTGGCGCGGGCAATAGCGCAGGAGCCACGGGTGATCGTGCTCGATGAGCCGCTCGCGGGCGTGGACGCGACCAACCGCGAGATCTTCCACCGCGCGATCGAGTCGTTCGCGCGCGCGGGGCTCATCGTGGTGATGGCGACGCACGATCTCGATGAGGTGGAGGCGACCTGCTCCCATCTTTGCTGCCTGAACCAGCGCGTGGTCGCCTTCGGGCCGGTGAAGGACGTGTTCACCCCCGACATCCTGAAGGCGACGTTCGGCGGGCAGATGGCGGTGTTCCGCTGATGTTCGATGTCCTCACCGACCCCTGGAGCTATCCCTTCATGCAGAACGCCTTCCTCGAAGTGACGCTCGTGGGGCTGGTGTGCGGGCTGGTGGGCTGCTTCGTGGTGCTGCGCGGGCTGTCGTTCATCGGCGATGCGCTGGCACATGCGGTGTTCCCGGGGGTGGTGCTCTCGTACCTTGCGGGGCGCAGCATCCTCATCGGGGCGTTCGCGTTTGGGGTGCTGACGGCGCTGGGTGTAGGAATTATGTCGCGAAGCCGGCGTGTGAGCGAAGACTCCGCGATCGGCGTCATTTTCGCCGCCTTCTTCGCACTCGGCGTCGTGCTGATCAGCCGCCAGGCCGGGTTCAAACGGGACCTCGGGGCGCTGCTGTTCGGGAACGTGCTCGGCGTTTCGGTGAACGACCTGTGGGCGACGGTCATCATTGGGGCGCTGGTGCTGCTCGTGTTGTTCGTATTCCTGAAGGAGTTCGTGCTCATCGCGTTCGATGAGACGATGGCGCGGTCGCTCGGATACCCGGTGTTCGCGCTGGACCTCGTGCTCCTGCTGCTGGTGGCGGCGACGATTGTGGTGAGCCTCCAGACGGTGGGGAACATCCTTATCCTCGCGCTCATCGTGACGCCGCCGGCAACGGCGCGCCTCCTGACCGAGAGCCTATCGCGGATGCTGATGCTGAGCGGCGCGCTGGGGGTGGTCAGCGGGATCGTGGGGCTCTACGTGTCCTATTACCAGGACACGGCGGCGGGCGGGACGATCGTGCTGGTGGCGACGGGCTTCTTCATCCTCGCGCTGGTGTTCGCGCCCAACCACGGGTTGCTGAGCTCGCGGTGGCAGGAGCGGCGCGGCCGCCACCACGTCCATCACTACCACCCGGCGACCGAGGGGCTCGATGGCGAAGCGGTGTCCCTTGCTGAACCGGAACAGGGCGCCGGGGCCAACGGATAGCGGCGCGGCTAGCGCACGAGGGTCCATTCCCGCGGTTTGACGCGGGCGACGACGGTGAAGCCGCCGGCGCCATCGGGAGCGATGATGGCGGCTTCGCCTTCTTCAAGGATGAGGTCGGTGGCGGCGCGGATGCCGGTGGCATGGGCGACGATGGCCAGGTTCGTCCCGGCGGCGAGGGGCGTGGAGATGAGGGAGCGGAGCGTATCTGCGGGGGCGTTGGCGTCCAGGCCGGCGAGGGGCTCGTCACGGCCGAAGGCGAGCATCGCCGTCTCCTTCGCGCGACAGTATTCGCTGCTGACGACGCGGGCGAAGGGGAGGGCCAGGCGCGCCATCTCCACGCCGATGGCGCGAGCATCGGCGCGGCCGTCGTCGTTGAGCGGGCGCTGTGTGCTGCAGTCATTGATATCGAGGTTCGGGGAATCGTCCGTGAAGGCGGGGCTGCCGGGCTGCTCGGTGCGGGCGTGGCGGAAGAGGACGACGTAGCCGCCCGCCCTCAACGCGGCCGCCAGCTCGGGCAGGGCGAGCGGCCGGCGCGCGGCCGGCGTGGCCGGGAGTGCGCTCAGGGCGGCGGTTTGCGAGGGCGAGCGCGTGGACGTCGATGCCGGAGATAGCGCGGGTGTTGTGTTCGGCGACGGTGAGCCGGCAGGCCCAGTGTCGCCGGAGTTGCAGGCGGTGGCGGCGACGGCGCCGGCAACGATGGACGCCGCGACGACCGACGAAAGGCGCAGGAGTATGGCCTTCATCATCGAGCCGGCACGATACCAGTCGCCGTGGTAGGCGCGAGCGGGCGCGGCCCTCGATGGCGAAGGCAGTGGGTGGCGGGCGGCGGGCGGGGCGCGGGGCTTCGTCGTATTGTTTGCACCCGAGCCCTTTGTCCGAGGTGGTGGTATGCGCTTCCAGTTTTCCGAGCAGCAGCAGCAGTTCCGCGGGGAGGTGCGCGGCTTCCTCGCCGAGGAAGTGGGGCCGGGCCGCGGGAACGGCGGAGTCGATCAGGCGTTCAGCAAGAAGCTGGCGGCGCGCGGGTGGATCGGGATCGCGTGGCCGAAGGAATATGGCGGCCGGGGGCTCGGGCCCGTGGAGCAGATGATCTACACGGAAGAGATGATCCTCGCGAACGCGCCCCGCGGCTACCACTTCACGGCCGAGCGGCAGGTAGGGCCGTCGCTCATCCGCCACGGGACGGAGGCGCAGAAGCGCGAATGGGTGCCGCGCATCATGAGCGCCGATGTGAGCTTCGCGCTCGGGCTTTCGGAGCCTGGCGCGGGGTCGGACCTCGCTGCCGCGTCCACGCGCGCCGAACGCAACGGCGACGAGTACGTGGTCACCGGCCAGAAGATCTGGACATCGAACGCGCACCTTTCGGACGCTATCTGGCTGGTGGTGCGGACGGACCAGGCGGCGCCCAAGCACCGGGGGATCAGTTGCCTGATGGTCGACCTCGATAGCCCGGGGATCACGATACGGCCGCTGTTCGACCTCACGGGCGGGCACCATTTCAACGAGGTGTTCTTCGATGAGGTGCATGTGCCGGTGGACCGGCGGGTGGGGGAGGAGAACGCCGGCTGGTACATCCTCGCCGAGCACCTCGACTTCGAACGCTCAGGTATCGAGCGGCTGGTGGACCTCGAGTTCGTGTTTTCGGAGCTCATGGCGCTGGCGCGGGAGAAGGCAAAGGCGGGGACGCTCAGCCCGGCGCTCCGGCACCAGCTGGCGGAGCTGGCGCTGGAGCTCGAGGTCGGGCGGCTGCTGTGCTACCGCGTCTCGTGGTTACAGGCTTCGGGAAAAGTGCCGACCGCGGAGGCTTCGACAGCGAAGATCTTTGGGACCGAGTGGTCGCAGCGGATGACAGGCGTCGCGATGAAGACGCTGGGTCTGGAGGGCGCGGGCGCGCTTGCGGGAGCGGTGCGGCCGGAACTGGTAATGCACGCGTACCTGAACGCGGTATCGCGGACGATTGCGGGCGGGACTTCGGAGATCCAGCGGAACATCATCGCGACGCGGGGCCTGGGGCTGCCGCGGTCGTAGGGCGTGGACGTGCGGGTGCGTGATACGCGGCCAGCCGCCGCACAGAAGCGGACCGCCGTGGGATCACATCGGCGGCGACGGCGGGATATCGCGGGTGTCATCTATTGCAGTGATTGACATGAGGCGATCCGCCTGTACGATTCGGCCATCCGGTTCGGGTCGATGGACGCGTTTACTCTTGTCCAAAATGCCCGCGAGGGGGACATCCCGGAGATGTGTGCCGCCACCACACGGACGGTTTCGCGCAACCTGCCGGCGGAGTGCTTGAACGAGCGCCCGTTAGGCGGCGGGGTGAACCGTGCGCGTCTCCGCGCAGAGCCCCGGCAGGCGGTCCGCAGCGCGGGAGCGCACACCGGGCTGTAGATCTGTAGCTGGGGAGGGTCGCGTGCAGACGTACATCATCCGCCGAGCGCTCATCAACAAAGCAGTTCCAGCGGGCCGTCATCAACTGGGGTGGAGCCGGGCTCATGGCGACGTACATCAACTACAACAACAACGTCCACTGGAACTACCTCCAGATCCCCGAACGAGCCACGTTCCTGACCAGCCACCAGGCGTACCGGATGTGGATCGACACGAAGGACCCAACCTTCAGCGGCCGGCCCGCATAGCCGTAGCCATCCGCTCGACCCGGCGCCGGGCAGTTTCCGGCGCCGGGGACATGGGCGTGGAGGCGCCCGCGATCCAGGCGGCGTGTGGTGGCAACGGCCGGCCGTCCCTGCAAGCAACGGTCAGCTTTTGTCGCTCCCAAGGGGTAGGGCTGGTCCCCCTCCGGCTCTACCCCGCCGTGATGGCTGTTGGCCATTGGCCATCGGCAAGAATAAGGACGCAGTTCCGCGGCAATCCGATTGGCACGATGGGTATGCACCGGACAGATGGCCGGCGCGGTCTAACGGTCGGCGGCCAGCAAGCGCGTGAGCAGCTCGGCGTAGGAGGCGGCGACCTCCGCCGGCGTGAGGCGCCCTTCGGGGTGGAACCAGATGCTGACGCGGGTCAGCGCGCCGAGGATGATGTAGGCCGCCATGGCGGCATCCTGCTTCACAAACTCGCCCGAGGCCATGCCTTTTGCGGTCAGGTCCAGGAAGATGCGTTCGAACTCGGACGTGAGGTCCGTGAGCTCGGCGCTCTGGTCCCCGGTCAGTTCCCGCGTCTGGAGGAGGGAGACGCCTGCGGCCTGGCGATCTTCGATAAGGAACAGGACGCTCGATTCGATCAGCGCGTGCAGGAGCTCGGCGCTGGGGGGGTTCGGGCCGTGGTTTTCGATGACTTCGTAGGTCTGCGCGAGCAGGCGGTCGAGGTGGCTCTTGATGATCCGGTAGAGGATGTCTTGCTTCGAGCTGAAGTAGTAGTAGAGGCTCGACATCTTGACGCCGACGGCGGCCGCGAGGTCGCGAATGGAGACGGCGCGGTAGCCCTGTTCGTGGAACATGCTCTCGGCGATAGCGAGGATGGAATCGAAGCGGTCGTCGCCGACGGGCCCGCGCCGATTTGTACCTGGCTGTGCACCCAATGCGTTGCTCCGTGCTAACCGTACCGTAGGGAGGGGCACGTGGGGAAGCCGGTGCGCCAGGCGCGTGAATTTAGCGGAGACGGGTAATTGCCTAACGGTCGTTCGATAGTCTACATTTGCGGGCGCGGTCGGCAGGCAATGTTGGGTGCTTACCAGCCGCGTTGCTGACTCGCGCCGGCGCGGCGCGACTCCAGGGTTTCGCTTCGACGCATGTCCGGGGCGGAAAACGGAGGGGACTGCCATGGATGAGACGAACTATTGGACGGATGGCCGGAGGGGCCGCCAATTCGGCCGGCGCAGGTTCGTCGGCCTGGCTGCGGCCGGCGGGGCGGGCGCGCTGGCGCTGCCGCTCGTGGGGTGCGGCGATGACGACGACAAATCGGCGGCAACCGCCCCCGCGAGCGTCGTCAATACGGCATCGTCCGGGAGCTCGCCGGCGGCGTCCGCCAGCGCCTCCGCGGACACGCCGAAAAGGGGCGGGGTCTGGCGGGCGATCATGGCCGGCGACCCGGCAAACCTCGACCCATACGCGGGGACCAGCTTCACGACGCAGCAAATCAGCGCGTGGGTGTACAGCCGGCTGATGCGGTTCAAAGTCGGGCCCGGCGTGGACCCCGCGCTTTACGCACTGGAGCCGGACCTGGCGGAATCTGTAAAAGTGTCCGAGGACGGACTCACATACACGGTGGCGCTGAACAAGAAGGCAAAGTGGCACCCGCCAATCGGCCGCCCGGTGGATGCCGACGACGTGATCTTCTCCTGGAAGCGTTTCACCGGGCAGATAAACGGGACGCCGGCGAACGCGAGCGCGACGGCGCTCAACGACTACCTTGGGAGCGTCGAAAAGGTCGATGCCAACACCGTCGTCTTCAGACTGAAAAAGACGCGCGGCGACTTCCTTTCGGCGGAAACGACGGGCAAGTTCATGTTCATCATGCCGAAAGAGACTGGCACGGCATTTGACCCTTCGGTCCGGATGGTAGGCACAGGACCATGGCTGTTCGACTCGTACCAACCAGGCACAGTAGCGAAGTTTAAGCGCAACCCGGATTGGCATTTAGGGCCGGATCGGCCGTATCTCGATAGCGCGGAAATCAACTTCATCCCGGAGTATGCGACGCGGCTCAACCAGTTCCTCGGGGGCAACCTCGATGAGGTGGACCTCCAGGGGAACGATCTCGAGCGCGCGCAGAAGTCGGTGAAGGGGATGCAGCTGTTCGTGGGACAATCGAATCTGCCTGCGAGCTACATCAGCTTCGATGGTAACCCCACTGCGGCGAACGCACCGTGGCGGGATCCGCGCGTCCGCAAGGCGATCGCGATGGCGCTGGATCGGGACGCGATGCTCGATGCGGCCTACAATCTGAAGGAAATCGAGAAGCTGAACGTGGGCGCGAAGCGTCGCTGGAACAACGACATGCCGTCGTTCGAAGCGGCGTACTGGCTGGACCCACAGGGCAAGTTCCAGATAAAGCCGAGCGACCCCAAGATCACGGCGGACAACCAGAAGTCGTTCGCCTACAACCCGGGCGATGCGAAGAAACTCCTCGAAGCAGCCGGCCAGGGCAGCGGCTTCAAGGTCAAGCTACATACGGCGATTGCGCGCTATGGCGAGGCCTACAACATCCTCAGTCAGCTCATCCAGCAGTACTGCACTCAGATTGGCGTGCAGGTGGAACTCAACGATGAAGACTATAACTCCGTATTCGTGACGAAGACGGCTCTTGGTCAATTCGACGGCATGGCGCACATTCCGCGCGGATCCGGGCCGCGCAGCCAGTTCGAGCTCTACTACTTGCCCGGCGGCATTCGCAACAACGCGAAGGTCGTGGACACGGCGCTCGAAGGGAAGGTGCGGGCTATGCTCGCGGAACGCGACGCGGAAAAGGCTCGCGTGCAGATGCTGGACCTTCAGAACTACACGAACGACAAGATGTACTACGTGCCTATGCAGCTCGGGGCCTCGGGGGTGTACATCGGCTATGCGGCGAACATCAAAAACGCGCTCGCCTACCAGGTGAACGTGTATGACCAGGGGAACGAGACCGTCCCGAACTACTGGAAGGCATGAAGGGGCGATAACGCCCGATGAATACCTACGTTGCGCAGCGCCTGCTCCTGATCGTGCCAACGATGTTCGGCGTGACCGTGGTGCTGTTCATGGCCGTGCGGTTCTTGCCGGGTGACGTGGTCGACCAGATTCTCGGGGATTTTGGCGCGGCCTCGCCGGAGACGCGCCGCCAGTTGGAAGAGCGCTATTCGCTGAATGACAGCATCCCGCAGCAGTACGTCACGTGGCTCGGCGAGCTGGCGCGCGGCGACCTCGGGACGTCGATCACAAGCGGGCGGCCGGTATCGTCGGAGGTGAAACGGCGGCTGCCTGCGACATTCGAGCTGGGCTCGCTGGCGATGGTGTTTTCGCTCGTCATCGCCTTGCCCATCGGCATCTTCTCGGCGGTGAAGCAGAACACCTGGATCGACTACGCGGGACGCAGTTTCGCGATCGTGCTGCTGGCGGTGCCGAGCTTCTGGCTGGGGCTGCTGGCGATAACCTACGGGTTCATCTGGTTTGGCTGGGTGCCGCCGCTGCGCTACGCGCAGCTCTGGGATGACCCGGTTTCGAACCTGAAGATCCTCTGGGTGCCGGCCGCGATCCTCGGCGGCTTCCTCGCCGGGACGACGATGCGCCTTACGCGCTCGGCGATGCTCGAGGTGATGCACGAGGACTACGTCCGCACGGCGCGCGCAAAAGGCCTGCGAGCGCGCGTGGTGGTCCTGCGGCACGCGCTCCGGAACGCGATCCTGCCGGTGGTAACGGTGGTCGGATTGCAGGTGCCGGTGATGGTCGGCGGCACGGTTATCCTCGAGAAGATCTTTTCCATCCCAGGGATGGGGAGCTACCTTCTGACTTCGCTCAGCCAGCGGGACTACCCGGTGGTGCAGGCGATCGTGCTGTTCACGGCCACGGCCATCGTTATAACGAACCTCGTAGTCGACCTTTCGTATTCGGTGATAGACCCACGGATCAGGTACGGATGATGGCGAACCAGGCGGCCTCCGAAGTCCTCGCCGCTCCTGTGCTCGAACCACGGCCACGAGGGGCGGGCTCGCGCTATCTGCATCGGGCCGCGCGCTTTGCTCGAAAACAACCGCTGGGGGCGTTCGGGACGGTCATCGTCCTCGTGCTGGTAGTGCTGGCCGCGCTCCCGGGCGTCCTGGCCCCGCAAAAGTACGACGAATTCGACGTGACGGCGCGGCTCCAGGGGCCAGGGGCGGGACACCTGTTCGGCACCGACCAGCTGGGGCGCGACCAGTTCAGCCGGATCGTCTACGGCGCGCGCACATCGGTCATCATCGGCTTTGGCGCGGTGCTGATCGCCGGTCTCGTGGCGACGATCGCCGGGGTCACGTCGGCCTACTTCGGCGGCTGGTTCGACACCATCTTCCAGCGGCTCATCGATGTTTGGATGGCATTCCCGGGCCTCATCTTCGTGGTGTTCATCGTGTCCATCTTCGGGAACGGCCGTATGACCATCATCACCACGCTGGGGCTGCTGTTCGGCGCAGGGTCGTCGCGGGTTGTGCGCAGTTCGGCGCTGACGGTGCGGTCGATGAGCTACATCGAAGCGGTGCGCGCGACGGGCGCCAACGACCTGCGTATCATCCTGCGCCACGTCATCCCGAACGTGACGCCAATCATCATCGTCAATGCGTCGGTCCAGGTGGGGGCGGTCATCCTGACCGAATCGTCCCTGTCGTTCCTTGGGTTCGGGACGCCGCCGCCGTTCCCGTCATGGGGGAGGATGCTCCAGGAGGCGCAGTCGCAGATGCAGCAACATCCGTATCTGGCGCTCTTCCCCGGCGCGGCCATCGCGCTAACGGTCTACGGTTTCAACATGCTCGGCGACGCGCTTCGCGACAGTTGGGACCCCCGGCTGCGGACACGCGCCTAAATCAACGAATTCCGCCGGCCGCCGCCGGCACACAAGGAGACAGGTTGTGGAAAGCATCAGGGACAGGGTCGCGATTATCGGCATGGGGACGACGAAGGTGGGCGAGCGCTGGGAAGCGGGCCACGAGGACCTGCTGTTCGAGGCGTGTTCGGAGGCGCTCGCCGATGCGAAGATCGAGCCCAGGGACATCGATGCCGGGTATGTCGGCGGCGTGTCGGCGACGCAGACGCTGAACCGCGTGCTCAAGCTGGACTACATCCCGGTATCGGGGATGGAGAACGCGTGCTCGACAGGGGCGGACGTATTCCGCAACGCCGCCTTCGCCGTGGCGAGCGGGATGTACGACATCGTCATCGCGGCGGCGGCGGGGAAGCAGAAGGACGCGGGGACGACGGGCATCGACATGGCCGGCGACCCCTCGACGGTGGGGATGGAGGCGATGGTGCACAACGGCTCGGTGCCGCGGCACTTCGGGCTGTACGCGACGCGATACATGCACCATTACGGGTACACGTTCGAGCAACTCAAGTACACGCTGGCGCGGATCGCGGTGAAGAACCACCACAACGGCACGCTCAACCCGAAGGCGCACTTCCAGAAGGAGATCACGATGGAGGACGCGATCAACGCGCCGTTCATCGCGTGGCCGCTGGGGCTGTACGACTGCTGCGCGAACATCGATGGCGGCGCCTGCGCGATCCTCGCGAGGCCGGAAGTGGCTCGCCGCATCCGGGATGACTACGTGCTCGTGAAGGGCATCGGGCTTTCGAGTGGCTGGCGCGAGGGGCGGATGTCGCAGAAGTACAACTTCACGATGTTCCCCGAAAACGTGGCCGCGGCCGAGCAGGCGTACGGGCAGGCCGGGATCAAAGACCCGGTGGCGGAGCTATCGCACGTCCAGCTGCACGACGCGTTCACAGTGAACGAGCTCGTGGACTACGAGGACGTGGGCATCGCGCCGCGTGGGAAGGCGCCGCATCTCGTCAAGGAAGGCTACTTCGAGATGGACGGCAAGATCCCCGTGAATACCGACGGGGGGCTGAAGTGCACCGGGCACCCGGTGCCGGCGACGGGGCTGAAGCAGCTCAACGAGTCGTACCACCAGGTGCAGGGCACGGCCGGGCCGCGGCAGGTGAAGAACGTCCGCTACAGCCTTGCGCACAGCCAGGGCGGGCTCACCGGCTCGTTCTCGTCGCTCGTCACGATCCTCGGCCCGCGCGACTGAATCGCAACTTTCGGACGCGAAGAAAGGGAGACGATGAACGGGAAAGTGGCGATTGTTGGGATGGGGTGCTCCGTCGCGGGGGTGCGCTCGCAGTGCTCGCAGGAGGACCTGCTGGTCGAAGCGGGCGTGGCCGCGATCGACGCGGCGGGGATAACGTCGGCCGATATCGAGGCGTCGTGGTTCGGGTGCACGAGCGTCTCGGCGAACCACGCGCTGCTGAACTTCTCGCTGAAGCTCGGGTACACAGCGATGACAAAGGTGAGCAACGCCGGCGCGACGGGCGCCGACGCGCTGCGGGCGGCCTACGTTGCCGTGGCGAGCGGCGCTTATGACATCGTGCTGGCGGCGGGGGTGGAGAAGCCAACGGACGGCGGCTACTCGGATTTCGCCGAAGGTGACCCGCTTTCGATGGGGAGCTCGGCCGTGGGCGCGGACGCGGTCGTGGGCGAGTTCCGGCCGCCGGTCCATTCGGCGCTCTACCTGACGCGCTACGCGAACGCCTTCGCCGTGCCGCCAGAGCGGCTGCGCAGCGCGCTCACGAAGTTGGTGACGCGCAGCCGCAGGGCCGGGGCGCGCAACCCGAAGGCGGGGTTCCGCACGCCCGTGCGGGAGGACGAGGTCACGAGCTCGCCACTGTCGGTGGCGCCGCTGACGGTGCTGGATTGCAGCCAGGCGCTCGACGGCGCGGCCGCGGCGATCGTGTGTTCGGTGGCCACGGCGAAGCGCCTGCGGCGGCGGTACATCGTGGTCGAAGGGCTGGGAGTGGCGTCCGGTGGGCTCGAGGGGCGGGTAAAGCAAAGCTACGACTACACGAGCATCCCGGAGACCAGGATCGCCGCCGAGCGCGCTTATGCGATGGCGGGCATCACCGACCCGGCGCAGGAGATCGGGCACGCCCAGATCTTCGACCTGACGACGGCGGCGGAGCTGCTGGCGTACGAGGACCTGGGGCTGGCGCCGCGCGGGAAGGCGGTGGAGGCGGTGTTGAACGGCGATTTCGAGCCCGAAGGGCGGATCCCCACGAATACCGATGGCGGGCTGCTTTCGAACGGCTACCAGGCGGGCGCGGCGGGGTTGCGGCAGCTCTACGAGGCGTATCTGCAGCTAACGGACCGGGCGGGCGAGCGGCAGATCCCGGACCTGCGGCGCAGCGTGGTGCACACGGTGGGTGGGGCCGTGGGGTCTTTTACGGCGTTAGTCCAGGTCGTGGGCCGGCCGCAATGAGCATGCCGGGCGAAGCGCTATGAAGACGATCACGGCGGAGCAGGCGGCGGCGCTCGTGCCTTCGGGCGCGACGGTCACCGTCAGCGGGCTGATGGGGAACATGGTGCCGGAGGCGGTGCTCGAAGCGATCGAGCGGCGGTTCCTGGCGACGGGCAGCCCCAGCGGGATCACCGAGGTGCACCCGTGGCTCTACGGCAGCCCGGACGGTACGGGGCTGAACCGCTGGGCGCACCCCGGGTTGCTCAAGCGAATCATCGGGAGCACCTACATCCTCCCCGCGCTGAGCAAGACCGCCGAGATCAACCGGCAGATCTTCGATAACGGCGTGGAGGCGTACTGCTGGCCCGCCAACGCGATCTTCCAGACGCTCCGGGCCATCGGCGCCGGGCGCGCGGGGTTCGCGACGACGGTCGGCATCGACACGTTCGCCGACCCGCGGCGCGACGGCGGCCGGCTGAACGCAAACGCGAAGGACGACCTCATCGAGCTGATCACGCTCGGGGGGGAGGAGCACCTGTTCTACCCATCGTTCCCCATCGATGTGGCGCTCATCCGGGCGAGTAGCGCCGATGGCGAGGGCAACCTTTCGTGCGAAGACGAAGGGCTGACGCAGGGGATCCTGCTGCAGGCGACGGCGGCGAAGAACTCGGGCGGCATCGTCATCGCGCAGGTCCGCCGCGTCATCGAGACGGGCAGCCGCCACCCGCTGATGGTCGAAGTGCCAGGCGCGCTCATCGACTACGTCGTGGTGAACGAAGCGGGGCAGCAATGGGAGTACGGCAAGAACGAGGGCACGGTCCCCGCGACGACGGGCGCCTACCGCGAGCCGGTGCCGGAGTTCGCAATCCCGGAGCAGTCCGCCGAGAAGGTGATCGCCCGGCGGGCGCTGATGGAGATAGAGCCGGGCCAGCTTGTGAACATCGGCGGGGGCATCCCGGGCGCACTCATGCCGATGACGGCGGAAGAGGAGCTGTTGACGGACAAGATCCGCTGGAGCGTCGAGCATGGCGTGTTCGGTGGCTTCTGCCTGAGCGCGACGCACTGGAACCCGACGGCGATTACATCGCCGGGCTGGCTGCTCGATTTCTACAGCGGCGGCGGGCTCGACCAATCGTTCCTGGGGATGCCGGAGGTGGACGCTGCGGGCAACGTCAACGTCGGGCGCTTCCACGACCAGCTGCCCTGCCCGGGCGGCTTTACGGATATCGCCGCATCGACGCGAAAGGTGACGTTCTGCGGGACGATGACGACGGGCGGGCTCGAGGTCGACGTCACGCAGGGGCGGCTCGACATCCTGCGCGAAGGGCGGCGACACAAGTTCGTGCGGGACGTGGAGATGGTCTGCTTCAGCGGGCGGCGGGCGCTGGAGAGGGGCCATGAAGTCAAGTACATCACCGAGCGGGCGGTGTTCCGGTTGGCGGCCGGCGGGCTCGTGATGGAGGAGATCGCGCCGGGCATCGATTGCCAGGCTCAGGTGCTCGGCATCGCGGACTTCCCGATACGCGTCGCGCCGGACCTCAAGCTCATGGACGAGCGGCTGTTCCGGCCGGAGCCGATGTTCCTCGGCCTGGAGCGGTAGGGCCGGCCGGACACGAATTCGAACGAAACCACCCGGAGGAGGGGAGCAATGGCAGGGATCACCGAGTTCGGGGCGTACGTCCCAATCCACCGGCTGGGGCCGGGGACCGAAGGCTGGACGGCGACCGCCGAACGCGCGGTCGCGAACTTCGACGAGGACTCCATCACGATGGCGGTCGCGGCGGTAGGGGACTGCCTCAAGGGCATGGACCGGACGGCAATCGACGGCCTCTACCTGGCCTCGACGACCGTGCCCTACGAGGAGAAGCAGGGCTCAACGCTCGTGGCGGTGGCGTCGGACCTTTCGGACAACATCTTCACGTCGGATGTGGGACACAGCCTGCGCTCGGGGACGCTGGCGCTGACGATGGCGTTGGACGCGGCCTCCTCGGGGCGCGTGCGGAACTGTGTGGTGGTGGCCAGCGATAGCCGGCTGGGGCCGCCGGGCAGCGCATTCGAAAAGACGTCGGGCGACGGCGCCGCGGCGATCGTCGTGGGGTCCGGTGGCGAACTGGCGGTGCTGGAGGCGACGGTCTCGGTTTCGAACGAGATCATGGACGTGTGGCGGCCGAGCGGCGACACCACGGTGCGCTCGTGGGAGGAGCGCTTCGTGCAGCAGGAGGGCTACCTCGATTCGGTGCAGAAGGTGGTGGAGCAGCTGGCGAAGAAGACCGGCCGAACGCTTGACAGCTTCGACCGCATCGTGCTGTTCGCGCCCGACGCGCGCCGGCATGCGGAGGCGGTCAAGCTGCTCGGGATCGCCCGCCCGAAGCTGCAGGACCCGCTGTTCGACCGGCTCGGGAACACGGGCGCGGCATTCGCGCTCATGCAGCTCGTGGCGGCGCTCGAACAGGCCTCGCCGGGGGAATCGATCCTCGTGATCAACTACGGCGACGGGGCGGACGCGCTCGTGTTCCGGACGACGGCGGCGCTGGCGGAGCGGCGGCGCGATCGCAATCGCGGCATGCGCGGGCACCTGGAGTCGAAGCTGACCATCCCGGCGTATTCGGAGTACCTGCGCTGGCGCGGGCTGCTCTCGGAGGATAGCGGCGTGCGGCGGCCGAACCTGAGCGGGCCATCGGCGGCGGCGCTGCATCGCGAGCAGGACCAGGTGCTGCGCTTCTACGCGGTCAGGTGCCACCAGTGCGGGACCGTGATGTACCCGCCGCAGCGCATCTGTGTAGACTGCCGCGCGCGGGACCAGTTCGACTCTGTGCGGCTCGTGGGGGAGCCGGCGAAGCTGTTCACGTACTCGATGGACTACATCGCGGGGACGGTGGACGTGCCGCTGGTGCTGACGATCGTGGACTGGGAGAACGGCGCGCGGGCGGTGCTGATGATGACGGACCGGGACACTGAGCGGATAGCGGTGGAGATGCCGGTAGAGGTGACGTTCCGGCTGGCGCGCTCGGGCGGGGGCATCAAGAACTACTACTGGAAGGCGGCGCCGCTACGGGAGCTGTTCGTGGCGGAGCCGGCGGGGGTGTAGGGGCGGTAGCCGCCGCTGCCGGGAGCAGCTGGAGCGCGACCGGGGCCGCGACTCCCGGCCCCGGTCCCCGGTCAGTCTTCGATGCCGAGCCATCTCGCCCAGGGCAGCCGGAACACCAGGACCACCGCGACCACGCCGACAAGCTGCAACACAAGGGCACGCCAATCGGTGAAGGCGCCGCGCGCGAGACTGTGGGCATTGCGGGAGGCGACAGAGCCGGTCCAGACCCAGAAGGTATCGGAGACCGCGCGAGTGAGGGCGAAGGTCAGCGCGAGGGGCATGAGCGGCACACGGCCGGCGCCGGCCGCGATGAACAGTACGTTGCTCGGGAAGGGCCCGGCGAAGTAGAGGGCCACGAGCGGCCAGCGCCAGCGCCGGCACCGGCCGAACCAGGCGCCAATCGCTTCCGCGTTCTTGCGATCGGCGGCGGGGACATAGCGCATCATCCGGCGGGTGGAGAGCGCGAGGAGAGTCCGGCCAAGCGCCGCGGCGACGGCCCCGGGGAGCGTCAGGGGAAGCAGGGGAACGCCTGCCCCGATGTGAAAGGCGGCCAGGACCGCCGCGGATGGCGGCATGAACGCGGGCACGAAATTCACCACGAATGCCGCGAGCCAGCCCGCGATGAGCCAGGCGATGGTGCTCACCTCAGCGAGCACCGTGTGGTTCGCCGCGAGCGGCCGAAGGTGGCTGACCACGTGCAACTCCGCGCGCGCGATCCGGGGTGATCGTGCCTCCCGCGAGGGCGGCCGCTCCTGTCTGCGTGGCGGGTGCGCCGGCCCCCGCGGAAAACTGACACGGTTCGCTCCGGTGCAGAAAGATCTGCGTTCGCGGCGACTATCGTATTCGGCTCAGCACCACCGGGGCCCGGACAGCGTGCATGAGCGGACGTGGCGCCGGGTTGCGGCAGGGCAGGACGGAAACGGGAGCGGCGGATGGGGGCGGGACTCGAGTCTGACCGGCCCCCTTCTTCCGCCGCCCCTCGACACCGGGGCCGCACGTTAGCGCAGGACGTGCCGCCACTGGGCGCCACCCTGGCCATGCGAGCGAGCCCATGGCCGGAGACGCTCCAGCAGCACGATCCCCGCGAGCAGCGCGAGCCCCATGCCGGTCAGGGCTAGTCCGGCTGCCGTTGGATCGTCGACGTGCCGCAGGACGAGGGTCAGGAGCGCGATGAACAGCACCGCGACGCCAAAGCCCATGTACATGAAGACTCCACGCCAGATGCTCAGCGCGACGAGCGCGCAGCCGGCAACGAAACCGATCGCCTCGAAGGGCGCGAGCGCGGGCGGCACGCCCGAGTAGAATGCGCCCAGCAGCGCGCCGAGACCGGAAAGCAGCCGCACCGTCTCGCGGGGCCTGAGCAGGTTGAGCTCGGCAAGTGCGATACCGACTGCGCCGGCCGCCAGGAGGAAAGCCCCGAAGAGCAACGTCCGATAGTCGTCGTTGTCTATGACAGCAGCCAATCCGAGGGCAACGAGCAGGCAGCCCGCAGCGATGCCCGTCACCTGGGCGTGGGTACGAGACCAAAGCCAGAAGGCCGCGGCCAGCACCGTGACCGCGGCGCCCGTGGCGAGGAGGTTCCGCTCCGGTCCCAGACCAAGTTCATCGGCGTTGACCGCGAAAGTGGTCCCCATGAGGGCCAGCGCAAGGAGCCACGCGAGCTGGCCGCCCCGGGTGAGCTGTGGTGACGGCGATCGGAGCATATACCATCCGATGATCAGCACTATCAGCGCGGAAAGAGCGGGGAGAGAGAGACGCACGGGTGCGGCCAGGTGATTCCAATTAGCCGCGATCACGACCACGCTGCCGACGGCAACCACCGCGATGCCAAGGTAGACGATCGCTTCCACGGCGCCCGGCCGCGCGTCATGCTGCCTCCCCCCTTCGAACCGCCGGATGCGTTCCGCGGTTTCGGCGTCGAGGAGTTGTGCCTCCTGCCAGCGATGCAATTGCGAATCCAGCGCGGACATATCGTCCCTCCCGGGATGTTGTCAGGGGACGATGACGACTCGGCCTTTGACGTGCCCGGCCTTCAGCCGGTCATGAACCTGGTTGATTGCGCTGAGCGGTGCGTACTCGAGATCGATCGGTGCGAGCAGGCCGGACTCGGCCAGCGCGACAACTTCCCGGAGCTCCTTGATCGTCCCCCACAAGGTTGCTTCGAAGAGCACCTCGAAGCGCGTGGAAGCGAGCGGCTTCAGGCGCGCCTCGCCGCCGGCCAGCCCAATGTGCGTCACCTTCCCGCCTGTACGCGTCGCGGCGAGGGCGAGGGCGAGGGTGGCATCAGCGCCAACGAAATCGAACGCCGCGGAGACGCCACCCTTGCTCAAAGCTGCGACTTGCGCAGCGAGCTCGGGATCCCGGCCATCCAGCACGTGGGCGGCGCCTTCAGAGCGCGCTATCTCCAGCTTCGCCGGGTCGGTGTCAACCGCGATCACGGGTGCTCCACCGAGCAGGTGGAGCAGCTTCAGGCTGTACTGGCCGAGGCCGCCAATGCCGATAACAAGGACGGCGTGGTCCGGTTGGATGAACGGCAGCGCGCGCCGTACGGCCCGGTAGGGTGTGAGCGCTGCGTCCGTCAACGGCGCGGCCTCTTTGGGTGCGAGTGTTGTGAGCGGCACGAGGTAGCGGGCCGCGGGGACGAGGATGTACTCAGCGTAGCCGCCGTCCATATCGGAAAGGCCGGCCCAGCGGGGCGCCACGCAGAGCTGGTCTTCGCCGCTAACGCAGTAATCGCAGACGCCGCACCCCCAGCCGCCGCAGACCGCAACGGGCTGGCCGCGCGTCACGCCGGTGACGCCGGTGCCTGCTGCTTCGACGATGCCGGCGTTCTCGTGGCCGAGGGTCAGGGGCATCCGGGGCAGTATGGCGATCTCGCCATCGGTGACGTGCAGGTCGCTGTGACAGAACCCGGAACCCTGCACCCGGACGAGCACCTCGCCGGGACCGGGGTCCGGTACGGGGACCTCATCGATCGAGAATGGCTGTTTGTACGCGTGGAGCCTGGCTGCTTTCATACTTTTACTTCTCTCTTCATGTGCGCGTTGTACCGCGGGGAAGCTGTGGTCTCGCGGTGGCCTGGCGAAGCACGTGGCGCCGAGCGGGCAGGCATCCCGGTGTGGTCGGGTATGGGGCGCCTCCGGTTGGAGTGCTTCGCGCCGCAGTTGCCTGCCCGGGTGTGCCACGCGCCTGTGCCGGACCGCGGTGGTGCTCCGGTCCTGCCTCCTGGGACGCAATGAGCTCGCGGTCGCGCATTACCCACGTGAGGGCGGCGATGCCCATCGCGAGAACGGTCGGGGCGCTGTGCAACCCGAAGGCGAGCGCAACGGACACGAGGGCGAAGAGTGAGGCGACACCTGCAGTCCTCATGCCCGAACGGTAGAACCGTGCGCCCCGGTTCGGAAGGCACCAACGGCCCCAGCGGGGCGGCCCATTCGGGCTGAGACGTGCGGCTTCGGCATCGGCCCGGGGGCAGAGGGGCAGTGGGAAGGGCGCCGGGTTCTCGTGCTCGCAAGCAGGAAGCCAGCCCGCGGCCAGCCAGGGAAGCAGGGGTTCAACGCCGGCCCGGCGCCACTCGCAGCTGCCGGCCGGTTAGCTCTCCGCAGCGGGCGGCACGATCAACATGGGACGCCGGAGCAAGTGGAGCAGCACATCGGTCGTGCTGCCGATGGTCAGCCTTTTGGCGAGGCCCTTGCCCGACGAGGCCATCACGACGAGCGAGGCATCGAGCCGGTCGATGGCTTCGAGGAGTGCGGTCTCGGTCCACCCGCTCACAAGTTCCAGAGCTTCGCCGGGCAGCGCAACCGAGGCCAGCCAACCGCGGGCGGTCTCCGCTCGCTGGGCCAGGTAGCCGGGCGGGTAGGAGGGCATATTCGCGGGATCCGGCGGAATGTGGGAATAGACATGCAGCAGGACAAGGTCGCGGTGCAGGAGCCGGGCCGCATCCCGCCCGGGGCCCAGGGCGCGCTCCGCGGCGGGCGAACCGTCCAGCGTGACCACGACCGGGCCTGGGCCGAAGGCCTTCGGCTTGCCCAGCCCGGGAACTGTCAGCACCGGGATCTCCGCCCGGCGCACCACCTTGTCCGCGACGCTGCCCAGGACGGACGCGCGAAATCCGCCACGGCCGTGCGTCGCGAGGGCGATCATCGCCTCCCCGCGTGACTCCTCAAGGATCCTCCCGGCCGGGTCCCCCATTAGCGTCGCGGCGCTGAATTGGTCCCGTGACAGCCCGTGCTCTTCCGCCAGCTCGGAGGCATACCGGTTAAACGACGCCGCGGCACGCTGAAGGTCCGCAGCACCAGCCGGCCCTTCGACAGCGTCCACCACCTCCAGGAACCGGACGTTGAACCTGAAGGGGCCGGCCATCGCGGCGACGATCGGGACAACGTTCTCGGCAACTTTTGAACCATCCAGCGGGACCAGCAGTCCATGACTCATAAGGAGCCCTCCTGGTGACGTCCTCGGCAGTGTCCGGAACCGGCGCTGTTCCGCATAGGGCCGTTCGGGTGTCAACTCGCGCACTGTCCGGCCGTCGCTACGGCGCAGGCGGCAAGAGCACGGTTTCCCCGGCTCCTGGGAACGGTATCGCCCGCCGATCACTCGGCATGCGGCGATCCCTCCATGGCACGGACAGCCGCACCCATGCTATCGAGCGCGACGGCGACGGCGTGAAATACGGTCCCTTCCGGGTAACCGAACGTGCCCTCATGCTCTCCGGCGGGGATGCCGGTGAGGACCTCGATGCCCTGGCCGATGGTTTCGATGGGCCAGATATGGAACTCGCCACGGCGTACTGCATCGATGATCTCGGGCACCAGGGTGAGGTCCACAACGTTCGTGAGGGGGATGATGACGCCCTGGGTGCCAGTCAGGCCGCGCTGCTTGCAGACGTCGTAGAAGCCCTCGATTTTCTGGGTGACTCCGCCGACAGCCTGGATCCGACCGAACTGATCGACCGATCCGGTCGCGGCGACGTCCTGGCGGATGGGGAGGCCGGCAAGCGAGCAGAGGATCACGTACAGCTCGGCAGAGGAGGCGCTGTCCCCTTCGACGTCGTCATAGCTCTGTTCGAAGGTGAGGCTGGCCGTGAACGCCAGCTGCCGGCGGCGGCCGAACGCGCCGAGCAGGTACCCGTTCAGCACGAGCACTCCCTTGCTGTGGATGGCGCCGCTTCGCTCGACCTCGCGTTCGATATCGATGACGCCGCGGCGACCCACGCCGGTGCGGCAACTGATGCGCATCGGCACGCCGAAAGCCTGCGTCCCGAGCTGGTAGACTGCCAGCCCGTTGATCTGGCCGACCACGCGCCCTTCGGTTTCGACCCGAAGCGTGCCATCGGCGATAAGGCGAAGGAGCCGATCTGGCACGAGGCTCGCACGCTCGCGGCGCGCATCGATGGCAGCGCGCACGTCCGTGCTGCCGACCTGCCCTGCACCAGCCTGCTTCGCGAGGTAGGCGGCCTCCTTACAGAGGTCCCCAATCGCGCCCATCTGGCTGGCGAGGCGATCCTGCCGCCCGGCCAGGCGCGCGCCGAAGTGCGCGACCTCGGCAAGGGCTTCGCGATCGAAGGGCGCGAGGGCGCACTCATCGGCGACCCTGCGCACGAAGGCAGCGTAAGCGGCAAAGGCCAGCGGCCCTGCCGGCAGGTCTGGTTCGAATTCTGCCCTCACCTTGAACAACTGCCGCAATTCGGGGTCGATGAGGTCGAGGATGGCCACGGTCGTGGGCTCGGCGATGAGGATCACCCTCGCCGAAAAGGGGATGCCCTCCGGGACAAGGTTCGCCGACGGCAGTGGGACCATCAACTCGCCAACGCCCTCAATGCGGAGCTCGCCCGTCTTGAGCGTGCGCTTCAGCATGAGCCACGAGCGAGGATCGCTGAGGAGGTCCTCGAGCCGAAGGATGATGTATCCGCCGTTCGCGCGATGGAGCGCGCCGGGGCGGACGCGGCTGAAATCGGTCATCAGCGACCCGAAGCGTGCCTCGTAGTCGATCCTGCCGAGCAGGTTGAGGTAGGTGGGGTTGCGCTCCTCCACCACGGGGACCGCGGTCCCCTGGGAAACGAGGAGGTTCACTCCGTATCGCCGCAGCAGGGCTTCGCGTTCATCGGTGAGCTGCTGAACGACCTGGGCCGGCAGCTCCCGAAGCGAGGCCGGCGTGAGTTGCTTGAACCGGTCGATGTTGGCGAGCACGTCTTCGCGGACCGCCTCGAAGTGCGCGGCGAGGCCGTGTTGGCCGAAATCCGCAACAAGGTCATCCAGGATATGTCCGACGGTGAAGGTAGCAACATCGGCATCCATGGCCGCGACGGCATCGCGTGTGTCGCGCTCGATCTTGCGCAGCTCCTTCATCGCACCGGCGACGAGCGCTTCGACTTGCTGGCCACGCCGTTCGATTGCCTCGCGCAGGTCGGGCGGCAGGCCGTTGAGCACCTCGGGGGTGAGAGGGCGGCCGTCCTGGCCGATGGGTATCGCGACGAACCCGATGGGTGTGATGTTGACGCCGAACCCAAGGAGCGAAGCTCCGCGTTGCATCTTTTCGAGGGCCGCCTCGCGGGCGCTGGTCATGGGCTCGAGGACCTGGCGGCTGCGCTCCTGGTAGCCTTCGCTTTCGAACGCCTGGGGCAACTCTTTGCGGCATGCGTCAATCAGGCGCGTCACGTCTCGCTGGAGTGCCGTGCCGAGGCCGGCCGGCAGCGACGCGGCCTTTGGGTGCACAGGCTCCGCGAAGTTATGGACGTAGATCCAGTCCTTCGCGGGCGCGTGAGCCGTCGCGAAGCGGCCGATCAGGTCTCTCGCGGCGCTGGAGCGGCCGGAATTGGGGAGGCCGGAAATCACGATGTTGTAGCCGTCCGCATCCATCCCGAGGCCAAAGGTGATCGCCGCGCAGGCGCGTTCCTGCCCGGCGATGCTTGTGAGCGGGGCGATGGCCATGGACGTTGGCGGGAATGAATCGGCCGGAAAGCGCGAACGGAGGCGTTCGGGCGGGAGTTCGGCGACCGCCGCGGCGGCGCTCCCAAACGTCGGGTCGGACATTCGAACATTCCTCCTCGCTCGAACCGCGCCGGCGCCGGCGGGCATCCGTTACCAGCGTGCACGACTTCCGTGACTCGTATCACGTCCGTCCGGTCATGTTTTCGCGAGCCCGTCGGCCCCGTTGGAGCCGGGCGCTTGCGAGGTCGATGGCCGTGCCGGCGGTTCCCGCGGCGTGCCAGGTGGCACGCCGGGATCGCGAGAGACAATGCGCCGAATCTGATCCACGGCGATGAAGACGGTGGCGGCCAGGGGCACCGCGAGAAGCCACTGCGGGGCGACCGCGTTCATCGAGAAGACGTGGTTGATCCCGGGCACATAGACGAGGACGGCGGCCAGCCCGAGTTCGAACGTGAGACTGAAGGGCACGAGCCGGTTGCCGCGCAGCGACAGGCGCCGGGCCAGGCTGCCATCTCGCTGTGCGAAGAGACACCCCACCTGGCCCCCTACGATGCCGAGAAAGGTCACGGTCGCCGCCTGGTGGGAGATTTGTTGGAAGGGCCCAAATGAGTCGCCGACTCGCCAACCGTGGGCGAGGTAGAAGGCGAAGAAGCCGGCGAGCCCCAGGGCCGCCTCCACAACGCCATAGAAAAGGAATGTCCGGAGGCCCAGGGCGGGAGTGAGCAAGGGGTGCGACGACGATTCTGGCGCTGTTTCCATCATGTCCGGCGATGCTGGTTCGGCGCCGAGGGCGAGCGCAGGCAGAAGGTCGGTGCCGACATCAACGGCGAGCGCCTGGATCACGGCGAGCGGCAGCGGTACGGGTAAGAAGATGTAGACCACGAAGGGCGCCATCTCGGCAACGTTGCTGGTGAAGACGTAGCTGATGAACCGGCGGATGTTCGCGCGGATCGAGCGGCCCTCCTCGATGGCAGCCACGATCGTCGCGAAGTTGTCGTCGGCAAGGACGATGTCCGCCGCCTGCTTCGCCACCTCGGTGCCGCGTAGCCCCATCGCCACGCCGACATCGGCGGCGCGAAGGGCGGGCGCATCATTGATCCCGTCGCCAGTGACGACGACTACTTCACCGGCAGCCTGGAGCGCCCGCACGATACGCAACTTCTGCTGGGGATCGACTCGCGCAACCACGACGTTGCGGCTGAGGAATTCGCGCAGGGCGGCATCGGACATGGCGTCGACTTCATCTCCTCGCACGAGCGGGATATCGTCGTCCGCGAGGTGAATGGCGCGCGCGACTGCGCGCGCGGTGTCGGGGTGATCGCCGGTTAACATGACGACGCGTACGCCTGCCTTGCGGCAGGCAGCGATCGCCGCGGGCACACGTTGGCGCGGAGGGTCCGCGAATCGCACGAGCGCGAGCGCGAACGGAGACCCTTCCTCAGCCGTGGCGAGCAGAAGCACGCGGTCCCCGCGGCCGGTGGCTTCGTCGACGCCCCGGGCTAGGTCCGGCGGCAGCGCCGTCTCTCCCGTCAGCGGCAGGACAGCCTCGGGAGCGCCCTTCACGCAGACACGGCGCAGGCCGCCAACGCTGCATGTCACCGACATGTACCGCGTGCGGGCATCGAACGGGATGCTTTGCAGCCGCGGGTGCGCTTGGCGGGTGGCGGCGGGGTCCAGTGATTGGGCCGCGGCCCACCGCCAGAGGGCCACGTCGAGCGGGTCGCCTGTAACCGCTCCGTTCTGCGTCACGGCATCGTTACAGAGCACGGCCGCCAGCAGGATGTCCGGGTTGGGGGCAGATTCACCGCCCGCGGTCATCACGCCGGTCACGGTGAGTGCGTTTTCAGTCAGGGTGCCGGTTTTATCCGAACAGATGACGGTCACTGAGCCGACCACTTCCACTGCAGAGAGGCGCCGCACCGCCGCGCCGCGCACCGCCATTCGGCTGGCGCCAATCGCCAGTGACACGCTCAGCGTCGGGAGGAGGCCCTCGGGGACGAGAGCGACGATGACTCCCGTGCCGAAGGTGAGAGCGGCCACGAATGTGGTCGGGGTGAATGCCGCGACCAGTCCGAGCGTGGCCGCGCCGGAGAGCACGGCGACGGCGCCAGTCAGGCGCGACAGGGCGGCTACCTGGCGTTCGAGAATCGATGCCGTCCGGTGAACGTCCTGAACCAGGCCCGCCACTGCGCCAATGCTGCTGGAACGGCCTGTCGCGTAGACGACGGCGGTGCCCATGCCGCCGACAACGCCGGCGCCGGCGGGCAGCAGGCTGGGGACGTCGCTCATCTGGAGCTTGCCGGGCGGCACCAGCGAGGGCTCGTGCGAGCGCTCAGCCGGGGTGGTCTCGCCGGTGAGCATGGACAGGTCGACGGAGAGATTCTCGCTGTGGAGAAGGACGCAATCGGCCGGGACGATCTCGCCGGGCGCAAGGAGGACGACATCGCCCGGCACGAGCATGACCGCCTTCAGCGTCTCGGTCAGGCCGCCGCGCACGACGCGCGCCTCGACGGCGACTCGCCGCATGAGGCTCGCCACGACCTGCTCGGCGCGGTATTCCTGGACGAACGCGAACACGCCGTTCACGACGACGACAGCGACGATGGCGCCGCCCAGTTCGGGTATACGAGCGGCAAAAGCGAGCCCCGCAGCGAACCAGAGCAGCAGGGCGAGCGTGTGCGTGAATTGCGCCGCGAACGCACGGGCCGGGTGCGACGCCGTCGGGCGCACCGGCTCGTTCAGGCCCGCAGCGAGCAGCCGCGATGCTGCCGCTTCCGTGGACAGGCCGTCCAGCGAAGAGCCGAGCATCGTTAGTCTTGCGCCGGGCGCCGCCGCCGCGAGCGGGCGCGGATCAACGGGGGGCTGGGCCCGGGTGCCGGAGGTCTTGGGCGGCCGTGGTGCCATGTGCGCAGAACTCCCGACAGGCGCCGCTCCGGCTCCAGGTAACACGAGGCGAAGCATCCGGGGCGCGGAGCCCGGGTGCCGATGAAGGACCGCTACAGCCCGAAGCTTACGGGATCCGCACATGGGGGTGGTGCCGGTGGGGTGCGCCGGACCATCTGCGTGAACTCAGCCGACACGTGGCCCTCAAAACCGGTACAGATGGACCTGCCGGGGCGCGAGCAGTCGGCCAACGATGGTGGCGCGGCACCTATCCGCGCCGGATGGCAGCAAACGGAGGCAACGAGGTATGGGCTGGCCGTTTTCCGTGATTCTCGGTGCAACCGCGGTGCTGGTTGCGACTATTATCAGGGCCGGCCGGTGGGGCGGCGCTGATGGCCGCGGGCACGCCGGCCGCACCGCACGCCGCGATTCCACGGGGCGTGGTGGGTTAGCCGCCTGATCGGCGGTTTAGGCAGCCGGGATCGGCTGTCCAAACCGTCTTCGAGGACTTCATGGAGGAACGCGTTGGCCAGTCTTCGCCCGGTCCCGGTTGGGAGCTACGAACTGCTGCAAGACTTCGAATGCCGCGATGCCAGCATCCGCGTCCTGCGGCTGGCTGATGTTTCGAACATCGAGCCTCACGTCCACCACCAGTCGCGCCAGGTTTACGTGGCGCTGGAAGGCGCGTCGATCATCGACATCGACGGCACCGAGACGGAGCTGTTGCCGTATGCCGCCCTCGAGGTGCCTCCGGGACGATTGCATTCGGCGCGCCCCGCGGCCGGGTCGGCAACGCTGATGAACATCTCCGTCCCTCCTCTCGAGGCGGACGACCAGATACGCGTCGCGACGTCCCGGCCGTAGCGCGAGGACCTGGGCCTACCCGGCGCGGCTACAGGCACTGGCGGCCAGGCAGGCGTACCATCGCACCGCCGAGACTCCGGGCGCCAGCCCGCGATTGAACACGGTCTGGCCGGCCCAGCCGGGCCGGCGCGGGTGCTATCCCGGCGTGCCGCTCTGCCGATGGCAAGCGCGGCGGGCCTCGGCAGCGGCGGCCAGGAGCGCCAGGTTGTCGCTGATGAATCCATTGACGCCCCAGGAACGCAGCCGCTCAAGCGTCGCCGCATCGTTGACGGGCCAGCTCAGCACAACGGGCGCGTGGCGGAGCAGGTGCTGGACGACGGCGGGCGTGAGGAGCCGCTGGTGTACGGCGACCGCGTGGCGGTCGTGCCAGGTAAGGCGAGCGAGCACCTCGGCGAGCATGCGCTTCTTCCCAACGCTGTGAATGACGCGGACGCCGGGGACGCCGCGAAAGTGCTCGAGCAGGTCCCAGTTCTGTGAGCAGACGGAATAGGGTGCGGCCGGAGCGTGCGTGCGCATAGCCTCGCGCACCTGGGCGGGAAAGGAGCGTTCGGCCGCTCGCTTGAGGTCGAGCATCAATTCGGTGGTAGGGCCGCACCTGGCAAGAACGTCTTCCAGGAGAAGGCGCGGCCGCCAGCCTGGTTCGAGTGACCAACGGTCCCAGAGAAGTGGCAGGGGGCCCATGGTCTTCGAGTGCCGAACCTCCAGCCGCCCGTGATAGCCGTGCACATCGACCTCGACCAGGTCCGCCCCGATGCGCTCCGCCTCCTGCAGGAGGAGTACGCTGTTGCCGGCCCGATGCGCGACAAGCAGCGGGTCGCCAGGCGGGGGGGTCCCTGGCCTCATCTCACGCCCCGCGGTGGCGGGTGGAGGGCGCGATAGGGGAGTTCGTCTGCGACTGCTCGCGGCTGCTGCCAGCGCCGGAGATAGCTGGCCGCGATCAGCGCGGCGAGGGCGATGATGACGCCCGCGACGCCATCGATGATGTAGTGATTCGCCGTCGCGACGATGGCGATGGCCATGAACACGGGCAGTACCAGGCCCGCGATCCTGAAGAACCTCCACTCGGCAAACCTGAAGAGCGCGATGCCCACGAGCAGGTCCCAGCCGAGGTGGAGGCTCGGCATCGCCGCGTACTGGTTTACGAAGAACGGCGGCTGCAGTACGCGATAGGCGTGGGACCTTTCGGTAACCGTGTCAATGAGGTCGATATCCATAAGACGCGGCGGAGCGACGGGGAAGACCGCGAAAATAGCCAGCCCGATCGCGCCTGAGATGAGGAACGCATCCCGGATGAGGAGGTAGTGATCGTGTTGCTTCCACACCAGCCAGGATGCGACGCCGGCGATCACCGGCCAGTGCCCCCAGATGTAGACCCAGTTCATCAGGGTGATTAATTGATCATTGTCGGCGATGAGATCCTGCAGGCGCCGTTCGTGGTAGAGGCCGAGCCATCGCTCGAAACGAATGAGGTAGTCAGCGTTTTGGCGGGCGCGATCAACAAGGCTTTCGGTGAATCCCCTCACGCCGAAGTAGAGGACGAAGGCAGCGACGGCGATGACGATCTCGCGCGCGACGCCGCGTTCCCAGAGCGCCGGATGATCGCGCCTCCCGGGGCGAGCCTGATCCAGGCGTTGGGCAGCCGGCCCACTCTCCGGATCTTTCGTGTGGTGCATTCCCGGGTCTCTCTTGCTTGCGGCGTGCCTCGCAGGTTCGGGTTGCAGGTCGTGGTTACCGTCGCGATCGCGTTTCGGGCGCGCCGCCGCCGTGGCGGCCGACCGGCCGCGAGATCGGGGCCACCGGGCCTGATGTCAGGCTGGGTGGTGACAGCCGTGGAGCCAACGGCCAACCGGGCTACGAGGCTGGTACCAGAAGGCCAGCGCGCGTACCAAAGGTAAATGGCGCCCAGGATTCGCCGGGTCTGCGCGGCCAGGGCGCGCGCGCTGGCGCCGCTCTTCGACGGCGACGGGACGGCGGGGCCGGCAATGCGGAAACACGCGGTTGATTTACAGGGCCAAATGGGATGCCGAGCGAGGTCCGTTCGGCCGCTTTCGGCTGCCGGCAGCGGATCGAGCATGGTGGCAATCAACGCTGCCAGGCGGTATCCGAATGTACGCACGCGTGACGCACTTCGACATCGACACGGTGATCATCGGCATGTCCGATGCGGTCGCCCGGTTTGAAGCGCACGTCCTCCCCACACTCCGCGCGCAGCCGGGTTATTGCGGCGTGTGCGTCCTGCATAACGCCGAAGGCCGCGGCCTGCTGGTGTCCTACTGGGAGAGCGAGGAGAAGGCAGCGGATGCGGTGGCGAGCGGCTTCTACGACGAGCAGCTCCGGAAGTTCGTGACCTTCTATCGGCAGGCGCCGGAGCGGGAACAGTTCGAAGTCGCGCTGCTGGAAAGCCCGGCCAGCCTGGCGGCCGGCTCCGGGAGGCGATGATGACCACGCTGCAAGCCCAGCAGATCCGCCCGGCGCCTTCGGTCCAGGTGCGCGCGGTTCCCGCCGCGCCAATCATCGAGGCGAATAACGTGAGCAAAACCTACGATTCGGGGACGAGCGAGGTGGCGGCGCTGCGCGGGGTGTCGCTGGCCGTGCCGCCGGGCGAGATGGTCGCGATCATGGGCCCATCGGGTTGCGGCAAGACGACGTTGCTGAACTGCCTGAGTGGCCTGGACACCATCGATGGTGGTGCGGTTGCGATCGATGGGACGGACATCACGACCATGTCCGACAGGGAGAAGACGAACTACCGGGCGCGCCGGATGGGGTTCGTGTTCCAGACGTACAATCTTCTGCCCGTGCTCTCAGCCGTTGAGAACGTGGAGCTGCCCCTGGTGGTTTCGGGCGTTGATGCCCGCGACGCGCGGGAGCGGGCGATGCGCGCGCTCGCGCTGGTCGGATTGGACGACCGTGCGGAGCACTGGCCGGCGCAACTGAGCGGCGGCGAGCGCCAGCGCGTGACTATCGCCCGTGCGCTCGTGAACGACCCGGCCATCGTGTGGGCCGATGAACCAACCGGGAACCTCGATTCCCAGATGGCCGAGGACGTGATGACGCTCATGGAACGGCTCAACGAGGAGCACGGCCAGACGTTTGTCATCGTCACGCACGACCCGGCAATCGGCCGCCGTTGTGACCGGATCGTGCGGATGCGTGACGGCCAGATCGTGGATGAGGAGCGGCCGGCGTGAACGCGATTTTTGGCGTCTCGATGACCACCATCATGTTCGTGCTGGTGGCAATCTTTGCCGCCTGCGTTATCGCCGCCGGCGGGATCTTGCTGGCCAACCGGACGATGTTCCGGATGGGCGTACGCAATGTCCGGAGGCGGCGGGCGCAGTCGATCCTGGTCGTGACCGGATTGATGCTCGCGACTGTCATCATCACAGCCGCGTTTGGCACAGGCGACGCGATCAGCTACTCGGCGACCACGGTGACGTACGACAACCTGCAACGGACGGACCTGAGCCTCCACCACTTCCGCCCCCTCACGGGCGATGTCCCGTTCGCCCAGACGTACGCGCCCGAAGGAGTGACGGCGGCGCTCGAGGAGCGGTACCGGGACGACCCGGACATTGCAGGCTTCATGCCGTTCCTCTATGAATCTCTGCCGATACTCAACCCGCGGACGCGGCTGTCCGAACCCGTCGCGATCCTGGCAGGGCTCGACGCCGGCCGCCAGAGCCGGTTCGGGGGGCTGCGACTCGTTGGCGGCGGCCAGGCCGATCTCCAAGGACTGGGCGAAGACGAAACGCTTCTCGGCAAGCGGATCGCCAGCAAGATCGACGCAATCGTGGGCGACACCGTCACGGTGTACGCGCAGGGCACAGCCGTCCCGCTCAGAGTCGTGGGGATCGTAGAAGACGAACGCGCCTCGGGGGCAGTCGAATTCGGACCGGCGGCCACGGTCACGGGGCTGGCGGTGCGGCTGGCGACGGCGCAGCGGATCACAGGCCACGACGGCCAGATCACGACCATCAACGTGGCGATGAAGGGCGGCGTACGCGGTACGCTGGAGCGCGCTGAAGCCGCGGCCGGGCGCCTCCAATCGCTCGCGGACGACGATGCGGCGAAGGCGGCCGTGGGCCTGGGTGGGATGGCCTTCCAGGTCGAGACGGTGAAGCAAGACGCGGTTGAAGGTTCGGAGCTGGCCGCGAGCGTGTTCACGACGGTGTTCCTCGTCCTCGGGCTGTTCTCGATCGCGGCCGGGGCGATGCTCATCTTCACGCTCTTCGTGATGCTCGCGGCGGAGCGCCGCACGGAGATGGGGATTGCGCGGGCGGTCGGCGCGCAGCGCATACACCTGGTGCAGGCGTTTGTCGCGGAAGGCGCGGTCTATGACATCCTTGCGGGGATCGTAGGCGTGGCGCTGGGCGTGGGAACGGCCATCTTGTTGGTCATCGGGACGAGGCTCCTTATCGGCGATCCCCTCGCGATGATGCGTCCCCATGTTGCGGCGCGATCGCTGGTCGTGAGCTTCAGCCTGGGCGCGGTGCTGACGTTCCTCACGGTGGTGGTCTCGTCGGTGCGGATCAGCCAACTAAACATCGTGACCGCGATCCGCGGACAGGCGGGCGGGGGCACACGGGAGGAGCACAAGCGCCGCAATCGCTGGGGATGGGTGGCGCTCGGGATCGCCCTTCTTGTCATCCCGCCGTTGGGGCTCTACCTGCTTCTGCGGAAGGGCTTCGGGGTGAGTTGGGCAGCGATCATGGGCCCGGGCGGCATCGCCAGTGGGATTGGCCTCACCCTCGTGGGCGGGTTCGCGCACGTCGTGTTCCCGTATACCCTCGGGGTCTCCCTGGTAATCCTTTCGGCGGCATCGGTTGCGCAGCGTTTCGGCGCGGGACAGCGGCTGGCGTGGTCCGTTGCCGGGCTGGCCCTGGCTGTCTTTTGGCTGACGCCGAATGACATCGCGGAACGCATCTTCGGGAAGTTCCATGCCTTCGGGATGGAGATGTTCGTGCTTTCCGGCATCATGATCGTGACTGGCTTCACCCTTGCGATCGTGTTCAACGCCCGGCTGCTTGCGACGGTCTTCGCGGCCCAGCGCCGGGGTCCACGACGGTACGCCGCGCCTGCCGTCCTCGCGCTTGGTGCGGCTGTCTCGGTAGCGACCGGGTTGCTGCTGCGGGAGGCCGGCGGCGGCGCGGGCCAGCTCGCCTATCTGCTCGCCGTCTTCCTGGCCCTTTTTGGGGTGGCGTCGCTCGTTTCCGTCCGCGTGGCGCGCTTTGCGCCCGCGTTCAAGATGGCCGTCGCCTACCCACTTGCAAACCGATTCCGGACCGGGATGACGATCGCGATGTTCTCGATCGTCCTGTTCTCCATCACTGCCATGGGGATTATCAACGGGAGTTTCCTGGCGATGTTCACGAGCGATGACGGCCGGGGCGGTTGGGACGTCCAGGCGACGGCGAACGAGAACAACCCGATCGCCGACCTGCCTTCGGCGCTGCGGACTGGCGGCTACGACCCGGCCACGATCACCGCTGTCGGGCGGGTGACGGTATTCGACGACAATGCCCAGGAAGCGCGCCAGCCGGGGGGCTCGTGGGAGGTGTATCCCATCATCGCGGGCGATGAGGCGTTTTACCGCGAAGCCAGCATGAAGCTGCAGGCACGCGCCGAGGGCTACGCCAGCGACCGCGACGTGTATGCCGCAATCGCCGCCAAAGCCGGCCTCGCGATAGTTGATTCGGCGACCATCCAGTCGGGCAACGTCGCGCCCGTTGGGCTGCAGCTCAGCGGCATCGACATCAGGGATGGCATAGTGCGCCCGTTCCCGGTGGAGATTCGCGACCCGGTGACCGGAAATTCGACAACGGTGACGGTGATTGGGATCCTGTCAGCCAAGATCCCGAATAACCTCTTCGCGGGTGTGTATATCAACGAGGCGAGCTACCGCGGCATCCTCGGCGACCCGGAGTACCGGACGATGTTCATCCGGCTGGCGCCTGGCACCGACGCTGTGCAGACGGCGAAAGGGATCAAGGCCGCCCTCGTCACGAGCGGGCTGCAAGCCATCTCGATAAAGGAGCAGATCGACGAGGCGGTCTCGCTGTCGCTGGGGTTCCTCCGCATCTTCCAGGCGTTCCTGGCACTCGGCCTCTTCGTCGGCATTGCGTCGCTCGGCGTCATCGCGCTCCGCTCGGTGGCGGAACGGCGGCAGCAGATCGGGATGCTCCGGGCCATCGGCTACCAGCGTGGGACCGTCGCGCTGAGCTTCCTCCTGGAATCCGGGTTCATCGCGATGATGGGGATCCTGGCCGGGGTCGTAGGGGCGACGCTATTGTCCTGGCGGCTCATCGAAGGGGGAGAATTCGCGGGCGCCAGCGAGGTCGGGTTCTTTGTCCCCTGGACGGAGATCGGGGTCGAGGTGACGGTCGCGTTCGCGTTCGCGCTGCTGATGACGTGGTGGCCGAGCCGGCGCGCAGCCGCCGTCCCGATCGCCGAGGCGTTGCGCTACGAGTAGGGCCCGAGATGCCTTCCCCTCAGCGATCTCTGTTTGGTGCCCGGCTTCGAACAGGAGCACGCAGCCGGACTGGTGGGCGGCGGCCCCCGCGACCAACAACGCAAAGGGGTTAGGGGCCGCTCGGCCCGTAAGAATAAGCCCAGCGGCCCTGCTCAAGGGTCCGAACCCGGCCCATCCTTGCAGGCATCTAACCTGGAGGTTGGCACGTGCGCACGACCATAGCTCGCTGGAACCCATACGCCGAACTCGAGCGCATATGGCCGCCATAGCGGTGTGGGCACGCTGAGTGTGTGGGGATCCGGAGCGTGTTAAGGCAGCGTAGCGCCGCATCGCCGGCCGCGCAGTTTCGAAGAGGGGTATGAATATGTCTTCGAGCAACTACTGGGAGCACTGGTGGGGCCGCCGCTCCAACCGCCGGCAGATCATACTGTCCGGTGGCACGGTTGCAGTCGGCGCGGCGAGCATCGCTATTGCCGGCTGCGGCGGCAACGGCAACGGCAAGGGCAACGGGCAGACCGTGACGCCGCAGGCGCCGACGAAAACCACGGAGACGCCTGTCAAGGGCGGGACCTATCGCTACATCGGCGGGCCGATCGGCGGGAACCTGGACATCCACCGCACGAATACGCCGTTCGAGTCGGCGGGGCTCTGGCACTGGGTCGGCAACTTCCTGATGCGGTTCAACAAGGATACCTACCAGTCGGAGCCGGACCTCGCTGCTTCGAACCCGGAGATCCCGGGCGATGGGACGGTGCTGACGTTCAAGCTGCGGCCGGAAGCGAAGTGGCAGAACAAGGCGCCCGTGAACGGCCGGGCGGTCACGGCCGAGGACGTGAAGGCGAGCTTCGAGCACATCAAGTCACTTGGCCAGCTTTCGCCCCGGTCGGGCAACTACGCGAATGTGGACAGCATCACGGCAATCGACCCGCAGACGGTGCAGTTCAAGCTGAAGGCGCCGCAGGCGGACCTCCTGAACGCGATGGCGGACCAGTACGACATCGTCATCCCGAAGGAGATCGCGGACCGCGGACAGGAGGCGATCAAGACGCTCGAGGATGTAGTCGGCTCGGGGCCGTACGAGGCGGTGAACTACGCCGCGGGCCAGGGGATGGAAGTGAAAGCCCGCCCGGATGGCTACTGGAAGCCGAACACGGCCTGGTGGAACAACGCCGTCTGGACAAACCAGGTGGACAACCAGCAGAAGTCGAACGCCTTGCGCACAGGCCAGGTGGACGCGACCGACCTTCCGGCTGACCTGGTGCGGCAGTACGAGAACGACAACAAATTCAAGATCGCGTTCGCCCCGAACCCGACTCGCGAATGCTTGTTGATTAACCACACGAAGGACCGATACAAGGATGGGCGCGTCCGGCAGGCGCTCTCTATGATGCTGGACCGCAACCTCGTCTACCGGAACGTGTACGCCGGCGGCGGCATCGCCGGCGGCCCAATGACGCCCGCGGCAGCGAACTGGTTGTTGCCGGAAACGGAGCTCAAGACGCTCCCGGGGTTCCGCGACCGCGCGACAGACTTGAAGGAAGCGAAGGCACTGCTCGATGCGGCGGGGTTGGGGAGCGGGTTCGAGGAATCGATCATGACGGCGACGGCCTTCAGCGTGAACCTCGTTACGGATGTGATCGTGCAGAACGCGAACGAGCTCGGGATCAAGCTCACGATCGACAACGTGGGCACCGACTTCAACACGATGCTGCGGCGTGAGGTGGCGGGCGACTTCGGCCTCGCCGGGACGCTCTTCCTCTCTGGACCGTACCCGGACGCGCAACTGCTGATCTACCATCACAGCAACCCCGCGATCGGCACCCGCAACTACGGCAAGTACGCGAACCCCGCGGTGGACGCGATGCTGGAGAAGCAGTCGAAGATCTACAACGCGGCGGAGCGCAAGCCGATCGTGCTCGACATCCAGCGCGAGTTGATCAAGAACCCGGGGCCCGGCTGGATCGGTTCGCGCATCGGGTACTACGTCTATTCGGCGGCGATCCAGGGGGTGGTGGCCACGCCTTTCCTGGCGGGCTATCCGGCGGCCGAGACGTTCTGGAAGAAGGGGTAGCCCCTCCCCAACCACGCCGACTATCAGCGGGGTGGGCCAGGACGCGCCCACCCCGCTGGCAATCTCCGCGAGCGAGGCCATGTACCAGTTCGTTCTCCGCCGCATCCTCCTTTCGCTGCCTGCGCTGCTGGTAGTCACATTTATCGTCTTCGGGATGATCCGGCTGGACCCGGAGTCGGTGGTGGCGGCGCGCCTGGGCGAAGGCTACGACCCGAAGGGCCAGGCGGCGATCGACATCAAGGCGCAGTACGGGCTCGACAAGCCGTTCTACACTGAGTACGCGAAGTACCTCGGGCGCATCTTCCGCGGTGACTGGGGAGAGTCGGCGATCAGCTTCAAGCCCGTGTGGGAGGAGATGGCACCGCGCATCGCCGTCACGGTCGAGCTCGCGCTCGTGGCCATCTTCTTCGCGGTGGTGATCGGTGTGCCCATCGGGGTCCTCGCCGCGATGCGTCAGGACCACTGGCCCGATTACCTGCTGCGCACCGTGGCGATCCTGGGCCTTTCCGTGCCCGGCTTCTACGTGGCCACCGTGGTGCTGGCGCTGGCGGCGTACAACGTCGGCTGGGCACCCCCGCTCGGGTACACGAAGTTATACGACAACCCATGGTCGAACCTGCAGCAGATGCTTCTGCCGGCCTTCATCCTCTCGCTCGCGTCATCGGCGTCTGTCATGCGGTACTCGCGGACGATGATGCTCGACGTGCTCCGCCAGGACTACATCCGGACGGCGTGGGCGAAGGGCCTGCGTGAACGGGTTGTGATCTCGCGGCACGCGCTCAAGAACGCGCTCCTCCCTGTGGTGACGGTGATCGGTCTCACGCTCGCCACGCTCGTCGGGGGGACGGTAGTGTTCGAGCAGATCTTCACGCTGCCTGGGCTGGGGACGTACCTGGTGTACTCGGTGGTCCAGCGGGACTTCGCGCCAGTGCAGGCGGTGACGCTGTTCTTCGCGATCTCCGTCGTCACCATCAACCTGGTGGTGGACGTGAGCTACACCATGCTCGACCCGCGAGCGAGGAGGTAGGGCCGTGGCCGAAGCAGCGACCGAGGCCGCACTCCCCCACCTGGCGCCGCGCGGGCGCGGATCGGGACGGCGGTTCCTCTCCTTCCTTTCAACCCTGGCGCGGCGCAAGCCGATCGGATTTTTCGGGCTGGTCGTGCTGGTGTTCATGGTGGTCCTGGCGCTCTTTCCCCGCGTCTTCGCGACGCATTCGCCGGCGGAAGCGGCGGGCGAGCGTTTCCTGAGCTACTGCTTCGGCCCTTCGGACACGTTCCTCTGCCCGACGCAGCGGCAGCAGGACTCGCTCCTGCCCGGCGGTGGCCTCGTCAAGGAGGGCCAGCTGGATGCGCCCCTCGGCACGGACCAGCTCGGACGCGACATCTACAGCCGCATGATCTACGGCGCCCGCGTGGCCATGTATGTGGGACTCATGGCGGTGCTCATCACTTCGCTGATCGCCCTTGCAGTGGGCGTGACCAGCGCGTACTTCGCCGGGGCCTACGACGCCATCGTGCAACGGGTGGTCGACGCTGTCATGGCACTGCCGCCACTGGTGATCCTGATCTCGCTGCCGACGCTGATCGGGCGCTGGGACTTGACCGGCCCGCTCGACAGGGTGCCGGGCATCCCGTCGTTCCTGCTCGACCGGCAGGGAATCACGAACTTCAAGCTGATTATCATCCTCGGCATCCTCGGTGGGGCTTCCGGTTCGCGCGTTATCCGCAGCGCCACGATCGGCGTGCGCTCGGCCCAGTACGTAGATGCGGCGGTGGTGCTGGGGGCGTCGCACGGCCGGATCATGATCCGACACATCGTGCCCAACATCTTCGGCCCGCTCATGGTGCAGGCGACGATCGGCCTGGGTGGCGTCATCCTCACGGAGGCGGCGCTCAGCTTCCTGGGCCTTGGAGACACCTCGCCCGACCGGCCGAGCTGGGGGCAGATGCTCCAGCTCGGTGCGTCCGTCTCGAGCGTGCAGCCAATGCAGGCCGTGTACCCGGGCCTCGGGATCGCGCTGGCGGTATTCAGCTTCAACATGCTCGGCGACGCCCTGCGCGACTTGCTCGACCCGCGGCTGCGGGGCGCCCGCGGCGGGTTCAATTAGCCACAGCCCACGGCCCCGGCGAACCTCGCAACAGGCCTCGACCGTGGCATCGCAGTCTCATCGCCCTCGGCCGGTGGCCGAACGGCGGCGGCAAACCGGAATGCTTCGTCCCCTGGACGGAGAGCGGGGTCGAGGTGACGTTCGCGTTCGCGTTCGCGCTGCTGATGACGTGGTGGCCGAGCCGGCGCGCAGCCGCCGTCCCGATCGCCGAGGCATTGCGCTACGAGTAGCCGGGGCCGCCGTGATCGCCGTACGCGAACGCGCTCACCACGGGCAGACCGGGCGGATATTGGCTACTCGGCCTAGCGGAAGTCGGTGACGGTGGTGAACCCGACGGTGCCGAAGCTGCCCATCGACTCCATCACGCGCGGTACATCGGCAAGACCGATGCGCTCGCCCACGATCGACTCCGGGTGGAGCTTGCCGCTTGCGACCATGTTCAGCATCGGGCGGTAGTGGTGGTTCGGGTTGCCGAGGGAACCACGGAACTCGATCTCCGACATCGTGATCATGTCGATGGGGAGTGCAACTTCACCTGATTCCGCCGCCGATGTGATGCCGATCTGGACATGGACGCCACCTTTGCGGAGCGAGCGCACGGAGTTCAGCATCGTCGCCTTGATGCCCAGGGCATCGAACGAGACGTCGGCGCCCCCCTTTGTGATCTCCTTGACGCGCTCGGGCACGTCGTTATCGCGAGCGTCGATGGTCTCGACGGCGCCTTCGGCGCGGGCGCGGGTGAGCTTCGTCTCGTCCAGGTCGACAGCAATAACCTGCGCTCCGAGCGCGGCGGCGACCTGCACCGCCGAGAGGCCGATGCCGCCGCAGCCGTTGACCACAACCCAGTCGCCGCCGTGGACCTCACCGCGGTCGGCGACGGCATGGTAGGAAGTCATGAATCGGCAGCCCATCGCGGCGCCGGCTTCGAACGAAACGCTCTCGGGGAGCGGGATCGCGTTGAAATCGGCGCCGCCGATGACCGCGTACTGGGCAAAGCCGCCGGTGCGCCGGCCGGGCGCGTCGCAGAGGTTGGAGAGGCCTGCGACGCAATAACGGCAGGCGCCGCAGCCGTTGTGGAAGGGCGTAACGACTCGCATACCGGGCGTGATGAGCCGGACTTCGGGACCCACTTCCTCAACGACGCCCGCCTGTTCGTGGCCAAGCACCGCCGGCAGCGGCAGCACGAGGCCAACCCACGAGAGGTCGCCCTGCCAGATGTGCCAGTCGCTGCGGCAAACCCCGCAAGACTCAACACGGATGAGGGCATCTCTCGGCCCAACCTCGGGCTGCGGGAAATCGCGGACGACCAGGGGCTTCTTAAGTTCTTCGACCACTGCGGCTTTCATGGCATCCTCCTTCGCGGCGCGCAGCCTAGCACCGCGGGACGTGCGCAGCCATAGCGAATCGGCATACAGCTCCGGACCAGGCATCAGCCGCGAGCACCTGCGGCGCGGTCCAAGGGCACGCGCGCCAGCTGCGAACGGCTCCTCATTCCCTTCCTCGACTTCGGGAACGATCACGACATGGAAGAGGTGCTCTCGGCCACGGTCCCCGATGGCATGCACCCGAACAGCTACGGCGAGGAGGCCGCGGGCCTTCGTCCGGCTCTGGCAGCAGGCCACGACGGTCACCGAGTTCAGCTATCGAGCTCTTGCAGGAACGCGATCATCGCCTCCGAGACCTCGGCGGGCCGTTCCTGCTGTGTCCAGTGGCCGCAGCCCGGGAGGAGCACCGTGCGGCGCAGATTGGGCACGTTCTCCGGCAGCCGCTGCAGTGCCGCCGGGTTCATCGCGATCACGCCGTCGCGTTCGCCGGCGATAAAGAGCGCGGGCTGGCGCATCTTCGCGCCCTGGAAGGCGGCCATGTACTCCCATGTGCGGTCCACGTTGCGGTACCAGTTCAGCCCGCCGCGGAAGCCGGCACGTTCGAACTCGGCCGTGTAGAAGTCCAGGTCGGCTTTTGTGATGAACGGCGGCAGGTGGTCCTCGCCGGGGTCGGTCATCTGGTCGAGCAGCTTCGCCGTTTTCGGGAGCTGGCCGAACACCGTGCGCGGTTCGGGGACGCCGCTCGCAGAATAGAGGAAGGCGCGCTGAAGCTTTCGCACGTTGGCGTCGAGCTCCGCCTCGGCCTTTCCCGGCTCCTGGAAGTAGAGGATATAGAAGAAGTTGTCGCCGAAGGTGGCCTTCATCGCGGCGGTCGGCCGCGCCGCCGCCCGCGGCGTGTACGGCACGCTCAGCCCGATGACCGCGCGGAAGCGGTCCGGCCGCAGCAGACCCGAATTCCAGGCCACGGGCGCGCCCCAATCGTGCCCCGCGATGACCGCCGTCTCCTCGCCGAGCACGTCGAGCAACCCGACGATATCGCCCACCAGGTGGAGCTGCGAATACGTGGATATGTCCGCCGGCGCGTCGGTCTGGCCGTAGCCGCGTTGGTCTGGCGCGACCACCCGGTACCCCGCGGCGGCCAGCGCCGAGATCTGGTGGCGCCACGAATACCACGACTCCGGGAAGCCGTGGCAGAGCACGACCAACGGCCCGCTCCCCTGCTCGACGTAGTGCATACGGATGCCGTTGGTCTCGGCGAAGCGGTGCTGAAGTTCGGACATGGCTGCCTCCGGGTCGTGCGTGTCGCGAGAGTATGGGAGCGCGGGCGATCACTCGCAACGCACGTAGGGGTGAGGGGCTGCGGGGTGTGCCCTTTTTCAGCCCTGCGTGCGGTCCCCTGGCCATCTACCCGGCACTCGCGTCGCCACGAGTGCCGGGCGCTGATTCGCGCTATCCCGCGCGAATCAGTTCGCGAGCGCTCGCCTCGACGCTTGCGGCGTCCAGCCCGCACAAGGCCAGCAGCTCGCGGTAGGGTCCGATCTCGGTGCAGAAGCGGTCGGGGATGCCGACCCGGCGCACCCGGCCCACGCCCACCTCCGCCACGATCTCCGCGACGGCCGAGCCGAGGCCGCCGATGATCGAGTGCTCCTCGATGGTCAGCAGCTTCCCCGTCTCACGGGCAGCGCGCACGACGGCCGCCCGGTCGATCGGCTTGATGGTGTGCATGTTGAGCAGGCGGGCGTCGATCCCGTCGCGCGCCAACGCATCGTGGACCGCGAGCGCCGTCCGCACCGCCGTGCCGGTCGCGATCAGTGTGAGTTGCGACCCCTCGCGCAGGAGTGCCGCCTCGCCCGCCCGCAGGGGCGGCGAACCTTCGATTGGCGACATGTCGGCGGCGAAACCGGCCAGCCGGATGTACACGGGCCCGTCCATGGCCGCCGCCGCCTTCACCGCCCAGCCGACTTCGTTCGAATCGGCGGGGACGATGATGGTCATGCCGGGGATGGTGCGGAGCAGGGCGATGTCCTCCATCGCATGGTGGGTGGCGCCCCACGGTCCGGCTTCGAGACCCGTGAACAGGGCGATGATTTTGACGTTGTTGCGGTTGTAGGCGCAGTCATCGCGAATCTGCTCGAAGCCCCGCATGCTCACGAATGGGGCCATCGACAGGACGAACGGGAGCTTGCCCGCGTGGGCCAGGCCAGCGGCCACCCCCACGAGGTTCTGCTCGGAGATGCCGACATCGAAGTGCCGTCCGGGGAACGCGTCGCTGAACGGCCCGGCGCCGAAGTCCTGCGAGACGATGACCACGTCCGGGTTGCCGTGGGCCAGCTCCGTGATGGCAGCGAGATGAGGCGGCGCGCTCATGTACGAGCTCATCGCGCTGCACTCAGCGCCGCGAGCGTCTCCTCGGCCTCCTCGGCCGTGAGCCGTGTGTAGTGAGCGCGTCCGGTGCCTTCGACGCCGGGCGTCCCCTTCCCCTTCACGGTGTGGGCGACGATGGCTACAGGGCCGGACCCGCGCCCGGCTTCGTCGAGCGCATCCGCCACCGCGCGCATGTCATGCCCGTCGATCTCGATGACCTGCCAGCGAAAGGCGAGCCACTTTTCGGCGATGGGCTCCACGGCCATAATCTCGGCGGTCGACCCCGAGGCCTGGAACTCGTTGGCATCGACGATCGCGATCAGGTTGCGCAGTCCGAAATGCGGCGCGCAGAACGCAGCCTCCCAGACCGAGCCTTCCTGGAGCTCCCCGTCCCCGAGCAAGACCACCGTGCGCCTATCCGACTGGTTCAGCGCCTCGGCGAGCGCGATCCCGACTCCGACGGAGAGCGCGTGACCGAGCGAGCCGGTCGCGAATTCGACGCCCGGCGCCCGCAGGGTTGGGTGCCCGCCGAGGCGGCTTCCGGAAGTCCCCGAGAGCGGTAGCTCCGAGGCCGCTATCTGCTCGAGCTCGACCATGCAGGCGTGATAGACGTGCACGGCATGGCCCTTGCTGAGCAGGAAGTGGTCGTGCATGCGGCCGTTTGAATCGAAGCGCAGGAAGCGGAAGAACAGCGCCGCCATCAGGTCGGCGCTCGACATCGAACCACCGAGGTGCGAGCGCTGGGCGCTCGCGATGGAGACGATGTGGCGGCGCAGGCTGAGAGCCCGCTGCTGGAGTTCGCGGATCTCCGTTTCGTCAGTCATGGCCTAATCCGCGCCGAAGGCCGTGCGCACCCGGGCAAAGGCCACGTCCGTGACTTCCAGGGCCTCGGCGATGTCGTCTTCGGTCAAGGCGGCGGAGAGGAACCAGTTGTGGCGAGGATGCAGGTAGACCCCGCGCCTGATCGCCTCGCCGGTGAACACCAGGGCCTTCCGGAAATCGGCGTCATCTTCGAACGTGAGGAACGGCATCTGCACCGGCCCGGTCTGCCGGATGCGGAGCCCGTGGCTCTCGGCCTGGGCAGCCAGGCCGTCGCGGAAGAGGGTGCCCGCGTTCGTCATCGATTCGATCGCGCGCTCCTCCTTGATGGCGGTGATGGTCGCCATCGAGGCTGCCATCGACGCCGCCGCGAACCAGAACGAGCCGGTGTTGAACACCTGCCGGGCACCTTCGCGGAACTTGTCGGCGCCAACGACCGCGGCGAGGGCATAACCGTTGGCGATCGCCTTGCTATAGGCGCTGAGATCCGGCCGGACACCGACCGTCTCCCAGCTGCCGCCAATGTCCAGGCGGAAGCCGGCGCGCACGTCATCGAGGATCAGCGCGGCGCCGGTGCGGTCGCAAATCGCGCGGAGCCCGCGCGCGAAGGCGGGGTCGACAAGCTCCTGGTCGAAGCCGGCGTCGTGCCGGAACGGGGAGACGATGATGCCGGCGGTATCGTCGCCGGCGGCTTCGAGGGCCGCTTCAACGCTCTGGAGGTTGTTGTAGGAGTAATAGAGGAGGTTCGCGCGGTCCTCCGGCGTCGTCCCGTTGGGCCGGGGGTTGCACCACGGCGCGGCGCCGTGATACGCGCCCTTCGCCGCGAGCACCTTGCGGCGACCGGTGGCGGCGCGGGCGACCATGAGGCACCAGGTGGTGGCATCGGTGCCGTTCTTCGCGAATGTCGCCCAGTCGGCATGCGGGATGGTCGCCACGAGCAGCTCGGCCAGCTCGACAATCCTCGATGACGGGCTGTTCTGGCAATCGGCTTCCGCCTGCTGCGCCGCCGCCGCCGCATCGACCTTCGGATGGGCGTGGCCGAGCACGATGGGACCGTAACTGCACATGAAGTCGATGTATTCGTTGCCGTCGACGTCCCAGATGCGGCTGCCCCGCCCGCGCTCGAGGAACTGGGGGAAGCCTTCGGGCATCGCGCCGACGTTCTGGTGGCCGTACATGCCGCCGGGGATCACGGCGCTGGCTCGCGCTCGCAGGGCGCGGTCTTTGGTGTGGGTGTGCGTCGCGATTGTCTTCAACGTCGAATCCTCCTTGCGGTCCTGTTGCGCCGTCTCCGGCACGAGCGATGGCAGACGGCGCCGGTCAGCGGCGGCGCGTCCGCGGGTCGAGGAAATCCCGGACGCCATCGCCCAGGAAGTTAAACCCAAGCACGACGGTGAGGATGGCGACGCCCGGTGCTGCCGCGATCCACCATTCGTAGAACCGTACGGAGCCCTCCGAGATCATCGAGCCCCATTCGGGCGAGGGCGGCAATGCTCCCAGCCCGATAAAGCTGAGCGAAGCGGCGAGCAGGACGACCTGCCCGAAGTCCATAGTCGCGTTCACGAGAATTGGCGTCATCGCGAGCGGGAGGACGTGGCGGATGAGGATGCGGCCCTGGCCGGCGCCCATCGATGTGGCGGCGGTGACGTGGTCCTGTTCCTTCACGGCCATGACCTGCGCGCGCAGGAGCCGCGCATAGACCGGCCACCAGACCACGACCATCGCGAAGAGCGCATTTCGCAGCCCCGGCCCGAGCGACGCCGTCACCGTCATGGCGAGGAGGATTGGTGGAAAGGCGAGGGTGATGTCCGAAAGCCGCATCAGCAGCGAATCGACCCAGCCGCCGAACATCCCGGCGACGGCGCCAACGACGCAGCCGATGATCACGGCTACCGCGATCACGATGGCCGCGATCGGGAGCGAGCTGCGGGTGCCATAGAGCGTGCGAGTGAGGACGTCGCGGCCGAGGGCGTCGGTGCCGGCGAGGTGGCGCCAGGTGGGGCTGGTCAGCCGTGTGCCGACGGTCGCGAGGGGTTCGTAGGGCGCCCACCACGAAACGGTTATCGCGACGGCAACCCAGACGATGATGATCGCTGCGCCCACACCCACCGGCAGGGTTAGCCACGCCGGCACCCGCGGCACCGTGCGGCCGAAATCGAGGCCTGTGTCCAGCTCGCGGACTTCGATGGTCACGACAATCTGATCCGCGGGTCGACGAGGACATACGTCATGTCGGTGATGAGGTTCGTGACCAGAAAGATCACGCCGCCGAGGATCGAGACGCCCATGATCGCGGGAAAGTCCAGCGCACGCGACGAATCGACGGCATACGAGCCGATTCCGGGCCAGGCAAAGATCGATTCGGTGAGCACCGCGCCGGTGATCAGGATGGCGAAGGAAATGCCAATGATCGTGAGCGTGGGGATGAGGGCGTTGCGGAGGGCGTGCGTGAGGATCACGCTGCGCTCGGTGAGGCCCTTCGCCCGCGCGGTGCGCACGTAGTCCTGGTTCAGCACCTCGAGGAGGCTCGCCCGCACCAGCCGCGAGATGATCCCCATGACTGCCCAGCCGAGGACGAAGCTGGGCAGGGCGAGGTGTTGCAGCGCATCCCAGAACGTGCCGAGGTCGCCCGCGAGCAACGCATCGACCGTATACAACCCCGTGACCTTATCGGGCGCCACAGCGCGGGGGTCCAGCCGCCCGGGCCCAGGGAACCAACCCAAGCGGGCGTAGAAGATGTAGAGCAAGAACAGCCCGGTCCAGAAGACGGGCAGCGACGACCCGAGCAGCGCGAACAGGCGCGCGAGATGGTCGACCCAGGAGTTTCGCCGGACAGCGGCAAGGATGCCGAGCAGCAGCCCGACGGTGACGGCGATCGCCATCGCCGCGAGCGTGAGCTCAATTGTCACCGGAAGGCGGTCCTCCAGGTCCTGGCGGACGTTCTGTTTTGTCCGGAAGGATGTCCCCATGTCGCCGCGGAGAAGGTTGCGGACGTAGATGACGTATTGGGCCGGGAGGGGCTTATCGAGCCCCCAGCGCTTCTCCGCGGCCTGCACCACCACCGGGTTGCCCAGCTGGCGCTCGCTCACGACGGTGCTGAGCGGATCGGCGGGCACCGTGCGCGAGACGACGAACGCCACGGTCACCAGCCCGAGGAGAAGGATCGGCATCATCAACACCCGGACGACGACGTAACGTGCCACCCTTGCCCTCGCTGATTCTTGCCGGGAGGCCGAGGCCCCCGCCTCCCGGCCATACGCGCGCCGTTACTTACGCTTGAGGCGCGCCACTTCGAGGTTGCAGCATGCGCTGTAGTGCATGCCTTCGAGTTCGGAGCGGTAGGCAAGCACGAGGTTCGGGTTGACGATCGGCAGGATGATGGCGTCCTTGATCATCTCGTTGCCGATGCTCTCATAGAGCTTTTCGCGCTCTGCGTCACTCGATGAAGCGAGCGCCTTTGCCGAAAGGTCCACTTCGGCCTGGTTGAGCAGGGGCGTGTTCGCACCGCCCGCCCGGCCCGCCCAGGGTGCGCCGGGCACCATGCCAAAGTACTGCACGTACTGGATGGGATCCGTGTGGTCCGGGGCGAAATACACGGCGGTCAGGGGAATGCCATCGCCGCGAATTTTCGCCACCCAGACCGTGAACTCGACAGGTTGCAGATTGAGCTTGATCCCGATCTCGCTGAGATCGGATTGGATCTTCTGCATCATGGTGTTGAAATCGACGCCGTAGACGTTCACGTTCGGGTACATGGCGTCGATCGTGAAGCCGTTGGGCTGGCCCCCGTCTTTCAGTAACTGCTTCGCCTTCGCCACGTCACGAGACGGGAGTTGCAGGTTCTTGGTACCGAGGAAGCCGTTCGGGATCGGCGCGGCCTGCTTCTTCCCGCCGCCGCCGAGCGTGACCTGAATGATGCCGTCGTAGTCCAGCGCCGAGCGGACGGCCTCCCGGATCTTCGGGTTGAGGTCGATCTTGTTGTCCTTCGCGCCGGGGCTGAGGGCGATGTACACGAAGTTGAACGAGGGGACCTCCTTGATCGTGACCGACTTGTTGGAGATCTTCTTGGCCGTGTCGGGGTCGATCTGCATCGCGATGTCCGCGTCGCCGGTCTCCAGCTGCTGGCGCTGAGTCACGGCGTCCTTCACCTGCTTGATGATGACTTCCTTCAGCGCGGGCTTGTCGCCCCAGTATTTGTCGTTGCGCGCGAGCCGGATTTCGGCGCCCTCGGTGTAGTTGGCGAGCGTGTAGGGGCCGCCGCCGGCGGAGTTCTTCAGGAACCAGGCTTCGGCCTTGTCCGTCGTATCGGCATCTTTCGCGGCGGTCGCCCCGTTCGCGGAGGCGAGCTTGCTATTGATGATCCCGGCGTAGGAGGCGTTGACCTTTGCAAGGAACGAGGAATCGGACGCCGCCAGCTTCACGATGACCGTTTGCGGGTCGGGGGTCTCGATGGCTGTAATGCCATCCATGAAATACGCGGCCGAGCCCTTGACGTTCGCAAGGCGTTCGAACGTCCATTTCACGTCGGCCGACGTGAGCGGAGTGCCGTCGGCGAAGTTCGCTTTCTTGTTCAGGGTGAAGGTGTATTGCGTCCGGTCCGCGTTCCCTTCCCATTTCTCAGCCACGCGCGGGATGAACGTCTTGTTGTCCTTGGGATCGAGCCCGATGAGCGTGTCGTAGGTTGCGGTCAGATAGATCTGACAGGTGTCGCAGTACGCGCGCGACGGGTCCATGGAGTTGATGTCCATGTCTCGCGCGATGACGAGCGGCTTGTCGTTGTTGCCTCCGCCAGCGCCACCCCCACCGTTGTCGTCGTCCCCGCCGCAGGCCGTCGCGATAAACGCGAGCGCGGCGAGCGCCAGCCCCGCCACCAGGTAGTACCTCGTCTTCCGATTCACTTGTCGGCTCCCTCAAATTGCCCCGCGTGGATCCTGGCCGCGTTTCCGGCCCTTGCGAATCGGCTCGGCCGCCTGCGGGTCTCCGGAGGCGGTGAGGGCAATCGATGGGCAACGGACAGATGACGGCGTGTCACGTGACATTGCGTCACGTCTGCAGTGCCGTTTACGCTCATAGGTGGGCTCTGTCAAGCCGGGACCGGGCGTCTCGACCCCGGAAGTGTGCGTGGGCCGTAGGGGCGAGGGATCGCCGCAATCACCGGGAAAGGCACTTCATGTCACACATTGGGGCACTGGAGGCGGGGCGCGTAAAGCCCTTGACTGCCAGGGGCGAAGCGACACGCGATGCCCTGATCGCGGCGACGCTCGCGGAGATCGCCGAGCTGGGCTACGCGGGCGCGCGCGTCGAGCAGATCACGGCCCGCGCGGGCGTTGGCTACGGCACGTTTTACAAGTATTTCGCCAGCAAGAGCGACCTCGTCCGGACCGTGATGAAGGAGATTTACGAGGACGTGTTCGAGCACGCCACCTCTGAGACGCAGAGCAGCCGCCCCGTCTCCGAACGTGTCTTCCTCGACCTCCTCGCGAGCCTGCGTTCATTCGCCAGGCACCGGGAAACGCTCATTGCGCTCGACAGCGCCGTCGGCGCGGACCCGGAGCTAGCAGCGCATCTCGCCACGCTGCAAGAGCACGACGTGCTCGAGTACGCCGAGATTCTTCGCACCACCCCCGGGTATGCGCCGGTGGCCGATCCGTATCTCGTATCGCTCGCCGTTAACTCGCTCGGCGATGAGGTTGCGCGGCGCTGGATGCGCTCCGCGATGTTCACGGGGAGTGACGAGCAGGCGGTGGAGATAGCCCAGATAATCACGGCTATGTGCCTCGCCGTTGTCGCCAACCCGCAACCGGCGCCCCCGGCCTAACGGCACTCCCAGGGCGGCCGCCCCCGCGTGGACCATCGTCGCGGTGGCGAACGCCGCCGCGCAATTGGAGCCTATACGGTCCGCGTGCCGGCCACTGGCCGCCCATCCTCCACATCGTGGAAGAAGCCCAGTACCGTCGTGAGGAACTGCTCCGGCCGGATCGATGGCACCCCGTGGCCCGTCTCCCGGAACACGGCGAGCCGCGCGTGTGGCAGCTCTTCGAGCATCACATCCGCGGCCGAGCGCACCGGGTCCACATCGCCCGTGCAGATGAGCACCGGCGCCGTCACGCGCTCGCGCAGCAAGGGGATCAGGTCCGGCCGCTCCCGCCGCGCGCGCGCCGAGCCGAGATAGCCATCGCGGTCCATGCCGGCGAAACGCCGCTGGGCGCCTTCCGCTACGAACGGGTCGGTCACACGCGCTGCCATGCGCTTGCCCAGGGCCTCCATCCCGAACCGCCGGGCGATATCCTCCATTTCGAGCATGCCCCGTTCGCGGTCCCGGAATGGCTCGGCGTACCGCTCGCTCTCCCACGCCGGCGAGGAATCGCTGACCACGAGCGCCGCCACCAGCTCGGGCCACATCGTCGTGAACTGCAGCGCCACCATGCCGCCAAAGCTGCAGCCGACGAGCGCGCAGAGGTCCACCTGGAGCGCCACGAGCAACTCCCGCACGTCCCCGGCGAAGCGCGGCAGCGAATACGCGTGCTCTGCTTCCGGCGAGCCCGAAGCCCCGTGCCCGCGCAGGTCCGGGGCGATCACGTGGTACTCGCGGGCGAAGGCTTCGGCGTGCCCCTTCCACATGCGCAGGTCCGAGGTGAACCCGTGGAGCAAGACGACGGCCGGCGCCTCGCTATCGCCCCACTCCTCGTAGTTGAGCGAAACGCCGTCACTGAGCGCGATTTCGGGCATCCGCGCAGTCTACGCGGGCCCCCCTGCGCGGGCCACTCGGGCGCGGGTGTGACGAGCTTCACACCGGCGTACCATCCGCATGTTGACTTCCCAAAATAGATGAACGACGGTTTACTTACGGCCTGGTACCGGACCAACGACGGAGGAAGTGCCATGTTTAACTCGACGATCGTCGCCCTGCTATCGGAGGCTCGCGAACGGGACCTCGCGGTCTCTGAGCGCAAGGACCCGCACCGGCGCGAGGCCGCCCAGATCTTGCGCATCGAGAAGCTCGAATCGGCGCTGCGAAGCGCCCGCCACGCGCTTCACCTCGGCCCGCAAAGCGCCGCCGGCGCGCGCTAACCGGGGCCCACAACCCCGGGCCGCTGGCCGCGAAGTGTGTCGGCTCTCCCCTTGCACTTCGCGGTCCAGCGCTCGGCGATGCACAATATGTGAACATCGCCACATAAGGCCCGGTCCCGTGCCAAAAGTCCCAGCTGTCTATCTCGAAACGCGGCGCAGCGAAATCATCCAGGCTGCACGCCGCACCTTCTCGCGGAAGGATTCCCAGGCCGCCACGATGGCGGACATAGCCGTGGAAGCGGGCCTCACTCCCGGGGCGCTCTACCGCTATTTCCCAAACAAGGACGAACTCGTCGCCGCTTGCTTCGGCGACAATGCCGACGACGTCTCGCAGCAGTGGCTCGCGTCGAATGTCGGCCCGGACCCGTTGGAGGACCTGCGCCACCTCGCGAAGATCACGTTCGACCGCCTCAACCTGCGCGAGGCGCGCACGGGCACGATGATCCACCTGGACTACCTGCTCGATCTCGTCCGCAACGGCGATGAGGCGCGGCTGGATGAAATGCGCGCAGAGCGCCTCCGCGTCCGCGAAGCCGTGCTCGCGCGCCTCGAAGCGGCGGCCGCGATCGGCCAGGTGCCCTCGGGCCTGCATCTCCCGAGCATCGCCGAGGCGCTCGTTTCGTTTTACTGGGGCGCTCGTCTCGCTCGGCTCACGGACCCCTCGGCGGATACGGACGCGCAGCTCGCGCAGGTGATGAAGCTGCTTGGCTCGAACGGTCCGGCCGGGGGCGAATGACGCGCTCGCGTGTGGGGGCCGCGCCGCGGCGGCCAGGTCAGGCGACGGAGATTTCCGGGGCCCTTCTCTCTGCCGGCGCCGGGCGCGTTTCCGGTGGCGATGCGGGTGCGGGCAGCATCCCGAGCAGCCGGTAGATGGGAGCGGGCCATTCGTCCCGGAGCGCCCCCGATAGCACCCACAACATCGCCAGGCTCCCGGCGAACAGCGCCACCATCCCGGCCAGCCCGAGGACGTCGAGCGCCGTGCTGTCGGGGCCCTGCCGGCTGAACATGAGGTCCCCCCAGACCGCGTACACCAGCAGGTTCCAGGTGCCGTGGAGCAGCAGGCTGCTCGCGAACCCGATGAGGTACCGCGGTGTCCGCCGGAACAGCCCGTAAAATCCAAGCGCGGCGAGCCCCGCCGCCAGCCCGTGCATCGCCGCCGTCCCCGAGCGCGCGACTGCGAACCACCACCATTGCTGGCCGATTGTCTGGTCCGCGAGCGCATCCGGGCTCACGACGCCGAGGCTGTTCGAAAACGTCTCCAGCAGATTGAAGCCGGTGCCTGCAAGCACCCCCCACATGAAGCAGCGCGCCGCACCCCCACGGCGGAAGAAGAAGAACGCGACGACCATCCCCTTCCAGAACTCCTCGTCCAGGGGGCCCGCGAACGAAAGGGTCGAGACGTCGAGGAAAATCCCCCAACGGCGCGGGAGCTCGGTGATCGCGACATCGAACGGCAGTTGCCCAAGGCCATTCCTGCGGATCAGCAGCTCGCCCATGAGCAGGATGTACGAGGTGTTGATGACGATGGCCGCGCTCGTCGCACCCACCGCCCCGTAGACGAACCCGGTCGTCCATTCGCGCCAGCTGACCGGCCACGCAAACGGGTGGGCGCGCGAATAGCGCCACGCCACGAGCGCCGCAATCGATAGCGATGGGATGCTGACCATGGCGGCGTTTACGAATGGGAAGAGCCACGGCAACGAGCCGGGATTCGAGGCGATCGCCTGCCCGGCCACGACGAACACGGGAAACAGCGGCAGCAAAAACAGCGGCCAGCGCAGCGGCATCCGCCCGGACGTCGAGCCGCCCAGCGCTGACGCGGCCTGCACTACAAGGAAACCGCCCAGCGCTATGTACACGATCGCCGAGCCAGCGCGGGCGTTGATTTCGAACAACTTCCGTTCGGGCGTGCCGGCCTCGAAGGACGCGAGCGAGAAGAGCAGCGCCAGGCCCGTGAGAAACGCAAGCGAACCCGCGACCGCGGCGAAGCCGGCAACGGTGCCGCGGCGGCGGATGGGTTACTCGCCTTCGAAACGGGTGATGGCGCCGGCCGCGACCACGAAGCGGCCGGACGCACGGGTCATCACGTCGCGCACCCGGTCGGGCTCGGCCGTCGTCACAATCGTCTGCTGAAAGCTATCGAAGAACTCCATGACGCCGCGGCGCCGGCGCGCGTCCAGCTCGCTGAGCACGTCATCGAGCAGGACCACCGGGTCGTCTCCGAGGGCCTTGCGGAGGAAGCTGGCTTCGGCGATGCGCATGGAGAGCGCCGCCGTCCGTTGCTGCGCGCGGGAGGCGAACGAGTCGGCCGGCAGGTTGTCGATCTCGACCGTGACGTCGTCGCGGTGGGGGCCTACGAGCGTGGCCCCGGCGTTCACTTCGCGGTAGCGCAGGTTGGTCAACGCCTTGAGCATGCGCGCGGTCCACTCGGTCTCGTCGATCGGCACGTCCAGCTCATCGAGCCCGCCGAGCGCCGGCCGGTAGGTCATCTGGATGCTCTCAAGGCCGTCGCTCAGACGCTCCATCTGAAACTGCGCCTGGGGGCAGAGGTGCCCAAGCGCTTCGGCGCGCGCCTGCATGATGATACCGCCGGCGTGTGCAAGCTCCTGGTCCCAGAAGCCCAGCTCGGCGGCCTGCGCGTCGCGCGATTGCACCCGTTTGAGCAAGCCGTTGCGCTGCTGCAGAACGCGCGCGTACCGCTGCATCGCGCGCAGGTAGCCGCGGTCCACCTGCGAGATCATCATGTCCAGGTAGCGGCGCCGGAGCAGGGGCGGACCGGCGACGATTTCGATGTCGAGTGTCGTGAACAGCACCGCCGCGAGCTGGCCCACCGCGTCCGAGGCTCGCTTCGGCACGCCGTTCACGCGCACGCGTTTGCCCGCGCGATGGCTCGCATCCGTGGTGCGCCCCACGACGGCCACTTCCAACTGCAGGTTCCCGGCCGAACGCTCTACCTGGCAGGAAAGGCGCGCCACGGGGAAATCGGTGTGGATCAGGTCGCGCCGCACGAGGTCGGCGTCGCTGCTCGCGCGGCTCGAGCGCAAGGTCGAAAGGAGGTAGATCGCTTCGAGCAAGTTGCTCTTGCCCTGCGCATTATCGCCAACAAAGAGGCTGATCCCCTTGTCGAGTCGCAGGGCGGCCCGGCCATAGTTCCGGTAATTCGCAATCTGGAGGTCGAAGATGTACACGGGTTTATCGGAAGTATAGCGGAAGTCCTTAGCCTCCGCCTCACTTTTCTTGTCGCCTGAAGCTTTTTTACTCCTTTGTTGTATTCCTTCCGCGAAACCCGAAGGCAATTGATCAGGCGCCTAAGCATTCGCCTTGTCTCGGCCTCGCGCCGCCGCTATACTTTGTGCCCAATGGCTTATGCGGGTGAACGAACTTGAAAGTCCAGGTCCTCCAGGAAAACCTCCAGCGCGGGCTCGCGGTCGTGGGCCGGGCCGTTGCCACACGCTCAACGCTGCCGATTACGGCGAACGTGCTGCTCAGTACCGATAAGGGCCGGCTCCGCCTCGCCGCAACCGACCTCGATATCGCCATGAGCGCGTGGGTTGGCGCCAAGATCGACGAAGAGGGGCAGACGACGGTCCCCTCGCGGCTCATCACCGATTTCGTTTCCCAACTGCCGCCGGCCACCGTCAGCCTCGAAATCCCCGAGCGCAGCCGGCAGATGAAGCTCGAATGCGCGCGCAACGAGTCCACGATCAACGCCATGGACGCCGAGGACTTTCCCCGCATCCCGGAGATCCGCGATGGACTCAGCATCGAGCTGGACCCGAAGGCGCTGCGCCGCGCCATCGAGCGCGTCGAATTCGCCGCCGCCAGCGACGATTCGCGCCCTGTGCTCACCGGCGTGCACGTCAAGACGGATGGCGCCCGCCTCACGCTCGCCTCCGCCGATGGCTTCCGCCTCGCGGTCGCCGATATCGCGCTCTCCGCCGCCCCCGCCGATCACGTCGAAGTCATCGTCCCGGCGCGCGCGCTGCGCGAGCTCTCGCGCCTCATCGGCGAAAGCAGCGAGCCCGTCGAGATGCGCATCAACACACAGCGCACCCAGGTCCTGTTCGCGATGACCGATGTCCAGCTCGTGGCCCAGCTCATCCAGGGCACGTTCCCCAACTACAACCAGCTCATCCCCACCGAATTCACCACGCGCGTCGTCGTCGATGTCGATGAATTCAAGCGCGAGGCGCGTATCGCCGCCATCTTCGCCCGCGATGGCAGCGGCATCATCCGGCTCCAGATGCAGACTTCGAACAACGGCATGCCGGGAGAGCTGAAGGTCAGCGCGCGGGCCGACGAAATCGGCGACAACGAGGGGAAGATCGACTGCGAGATCTCCGGCGACAGTTCGAAGATCGCCTTCAACAGCCGCTACCTCCAGGACGTGCTCAACGCGCTCAGCGGCAAAGTCGCCCTCGAAATGACGAGCCCCTCCAGCCAGGGCGTCTTCCGCCCGATCGTGGCCGAAGGCGAATCCGCCGACTACGTGCACGTGGTGATGCCGATGTTTGTTCAGTGGTGACGATGACTGTTCGATGGTAGACACAGTGCCGAGGATCGCCAGTCCGCCAACCTGGTCCGATCCTCAGCCTTCGTCCGCGGATTCTCAGGCTCCGCCCCAGCGGAGCTCCCACAGGCGGATGGGTTCGTCGAGACCCTCCAGAACGTGTTCGCCCGCAGTCTTGAAGAGGAAGCCTTTGCCCGCGACTAATTCCCGTACCACGTTCGCGACCAGCACCTGCCCGCCCTCCGCTCTTGCCGCGATGCGGGCCGCGATGATGACCGACGCGCCGAAGAGGTCGTCATCTTCCGAGATGGGCTCACCGGCGTTGATCCCTGCCCGGATCCGCAGAGATTCCCCCGCGATACCGGGCGCGGCGAGGCGCTGAAGTGCCACAACGCACTCGATCGCCTGCTGAGCCGATGTGAAGCTGGCAAGGAAGCCGTCGCCCATGGTCTTCACTTCCCGTCCGCCATACGACCTCAGCGCCTCCCGCGTGATTCGTTCATGTTCGCGGAGAACCTCACGGCCCTTTGCATCGCCAAGCCGCGACATCATGGACGTGTGACCTTCAAGATCGGTGAACAGGATGGTCCGGAACTCCCCCGGACGTGGGCGAGCCTGCGATTCAGTGCCCATGAATTCGGCGATGAGGCGGCCGGCGGTTTCTCTGCCGGTGCCCGGCAGATTGACGCCCTTCGCCACCACCAGCGTAGCCCCGGGGATGGTGGTGGCCAGATCGCTTGTGCCCCCGAACGGAGCAAGACGGGCGTTGTCCGGTTGGAGGATAAGCGTTGGACACGCGACTCGCGGCATCGCTGCCGTGGCATCGAGCAATGCCACGAGCCGAGTTGCGCGTTTCCATATCTCTGGCTCCACGCAGTGGCGAAGGTACAGGGCTGCCGCATCGGCATCGTTGCCGAAGTTGGCCATCACCTTGGTGATCGCTTCGGTGTACATCTGCCAGTCGACGTCGATGAGCGGCTCGATCGCGGCGATTCGCTCGTGCAGGGGGTGTGTGTGCCCCAGGGCCCAGCTGCCATAGAGGATAAGCCGGCGAACACGCTCAGGGTGCTCCGCCGCGAGCATGACGGCGAGTGGGCCGGAAGCGTCGCGTGCCAGGATGGCAAACTGGTCGAGCCGCAGCCGATCGGCGATAGCGATGATGTCCCGGCAAAGCCTATCGGGGGTGAGATCTCCTATGTCTCGCTGCGAGGCTCCACTCCCGCGGAAATCGAAACGAACCACCCGAAACATCGAAGCAAGCAGTTGGTGCCAACTCCCGAATGACGGGATCGCGGCCTCCAATCCGATGTGACTGAAGAACGGCACTTCCATGCACAGCAGGGGCGGACCCTCGCCCGCCACGGAGAACGCGAGCGATGCCCCGTCATCGGCGGTGACGTACCCCATTTCTGCTTGCACTTCGAGCTCCCCAGACCCGCCAGTCCTGTGAGCCGGATACTAACGTCTTCCGTTCGTGGGGCGCGACCCGCGCAAAGCGATTTTCGTTCCGCGTAGGATTGGCGGATGAGAACGACGATTCGGAGCTGGAGGTGATCGACGACCCAGGACGCGCGATGACCGGGGAGTCACTGCGCCGGCTTGTCTATGTGACTGGAATCGCTTCGGCGCTGGCGTTCGTCGTTGGTGGGGCGTGGCTTCAGCTGGCTGGAGTTAAGCCCATCGATAGTAGCGGCGAACTCATTCTCCAGTCTGCCGCCGATCACCGGACGTCGCTCCTTGCCTGCTACGTCTTCTGGAACGCGGCCAACCTCGTTCAGCTGGTGTTCCTTCTCGCTTTGAGCTTCGCCATCTATCGTGCCGGACATTCGCTCAGTGCAGTGTTCGGCGCGGCGTCGGCGACGGTTCTCGCTGCCCTGATATGGGTCGGGTACGCATTCCTGGGGGCCCTGGCGTTTCGAACCCCGGATGTATCAGCGGAGAGCAGTCAGTTGCTGTCGGATCTGTTCTACCTGACGCTTTCCCTCGCTGGCTTTCCTGGCGCGCTTACGGCGGCCGCGCTCTCATGGCCGATGCTGCAGGCTCGCGGTCTCATGCGATGCGCGGGTTGGCTGGGCATGGCAAGCGCGCTCGCCCATCTCGAAGCCGCGATGGCGCTTGCCCGCTCGGGAGCCTGGTCGCCGGGCGGCTGGGGCGGGTATCTGGCGCCCGCTTTGATCGTCGCGTGGCTTTTCGTGGTGGGCTTCATCTTCTATCGCTCGGAGTCGCCGCTCGAAGAGCGCTAGCGCTAGCGCGCGGAAGGCGGGACCTGCAATGGTTCGCGCAACGCCTCCGGAATCGCGAAGGCCGGACGTTCGCCCCCGCGGGATCGGTCGACCATCGAGACCAGCAAGGCCCGGCTCATTGGCGCAATCGAATCCATGAAACCAGTTTCGCCGGCCAACCAGGCAAAACGTCGGTGCAGCCGCACGTATGTCCCGAACACCCTGCGACGCCAACCTGGCGGCCGCGGCACCTCGAGCAGGTCCGCGTACGCATCACCGATGAAGAAACGGATGTACTGCAGCGGCATGTCGTACATCGCGCGCGGGAGCATCTCGGTCATCAACTCAACGAGGGCACGTTCGAGTTCCAGTCCGGCCGGGGTTGGCCGGTAGTACGTTCGACGGGCCGACTCGTAGAGTTTCCGACCCTCCGCGACCGTTTGGGGCAGGAACTCTCGTTCCACCCCGATGAAGTGGCCGACGACACACCACGCGTGGAGGTATCCCTCTTCTTCCGTTTGAGACAACTTGATCCCGAGCGAAGCCAGGTCGTCGATGACGAGTACCGAGTAGCCCAGGATAACTGTCGCGAGGTCGCGCTGACTGATTGGCGTGCCCCACGACGAGTCCCAGATGGAGGGGTCCTCCCGCGCTCGCTCAGTTATGAGATGCCGGATGGCTGCATGCATGAGCCGAACCCGGAGGACCGTGGCGATCCCGGCGCCGCCAGGCCCGAGGCCGCCCGGCGCCATCACATCGAGCACCAGTTGGACGGTTTCGGAAATACGGCGGAATGCGTTTGTCTCGAGCCGGGCGGTCAAGTGAAGTATGTGCGCCATGCGCCAGTGCAAGTACCCCTCGGCCATCACGGAGGAATACAGCGAAAGCGAAATCTGCGAGCAGTACTTCGAGAACACATTCTCGCCGATCAAGATGAGGTCACGGTCCGCCCAATCCGGCAGAGCCCGCTCACTGCTTAGATAGTCGCGGACCACCTGGGGAGCGTCGCCTGGAGAGGGCATCGTGTTGCGGACCAGTTCCTTCAACAAGTGCGAGGCGGATGCGACCTGGCCGGAGGCGAACAATTCAGACACGACGAGGTCGGCTTCGGGGTCACCCATGAAGTCCGCGGCGCGTTCCGAAACCGGTTCTTGCGTCATCGTCGTGCCTCGGTTTCAACGTAGCCTGGAGGGAATCGGAGGGCACGCAATTCATCAACCTCCAGCCGGGAAAATGGCGGCGAGAGCAGTCCCGTATCCTGTTGGCGAGCTCGGAAAACGGTGGCTATGAATGCCATGCGGTCCGTCAGGCTGGACCAATCGCTCGCGCTCGAACCCCTTGTGTCGCTCGCCTGTCCGCAGAGCTCGGCCCAAATGGCATTGGCCGGTTCGATGTCAAGGTCCACCACATCGCGCGGAAACGCGTCGCCGGGAAAGGCAGACCTCACGTCCTGGCCCGCTTTCAAGCTCACTCCGGGCAGGTCGTATTGGAGGATGAATTTCGTGGCGAATCGCCGCCACTCGCGTTTGAGGGAACCCGCGACCGGCCCGGCGACACCCTTCAGCGAATCGACGAACGGCAGCGTCAGCGTCCGTTCGAGAAGCGGCTGAAGCCGGCGCTGCTCGTGGAAGACAGCCTGCAGATTCCCAGCGAGCACGTACTGTGCCCTCGTCCTGGCATCGGGAGACGCGGCCGCGTTCCCGTATGCCTGGAACGCGCCTCGCAAAAGCGTGCGTCCTTCGGCGTCTGGCGGTATGGCTTCCACCACCGCCCGTACGGCATCCGGACCTTCATCGAGCGCAACGACGAATCTCGCGGCGATCGGTGCGAGTTCGTCGAAGACGATCAGGTTGCCTTCGGCCATCGTTTCCCGGAACCCGGCGAGGAAGTCCGCGGCACCGGATTCAAGCACGCCCGGGACGGGCGTGCCGCCGCCGGCAATGGCCCTCACGAAGCCGGGCACACCGGAACCGCGGATGAAGGTGCCGGCCACGTTCGAAGCCCACGCGCCGAAAGCGAACCAGGTGACGTTCTGCCCGCCGATGCGTGCCGCGATTTCGTTCGCGGTCTCGTAATAGAACTGAGTGATAAGCAGGTTTCGTAGCACAGGGCCGGAGACCGACCTGACTTCCTCCACAGCACGCGTCCGCTCGTTGAGCGGACGGAACGGGGGCCGCGTGTTCGACTGTGGCCGAATATCGAAGCTCCTCGGGAAATGCGCCGCGCTCACCGACTTCGCTGCGGCGGCTCTGCCGACTTCGGCAAGCTCGTCTCGTTGCTCGGCCTTGTCCATCGCCCGCAGGTCGTCGGCACGAGCGGCCAGGTGATCCAGGCCAAGTTCCTTAAGCGCCTCAGGCTCAAGTTCGGCGTTGTATCGAATGTAGTGAAGCAGGGGCTCTTTCACGAGCCGCTCGTTGGCGAGCGTCCCTACCTCCCGGTCGATTTGCCACGGCGTCGGCGTTCGCGAGAGCGCCTGCAGGACCAGCTGATTCTGCCAACTGGCGTCGTCCATCAGCCCTGAAACGGTCCGCGCGGCGACCTGGTCGATTCGTGGATTCATGACCGTTGCGATCGATTCCCGCCGGGACCACGACCCCGTCCCGACGGAGACCACGAGCAGATTGTCTGCCCCGGTCGGCCAGCGAAACGGGAATCCCTGGAGCGTTGCCACGAAGAAGAGTTGCAGGGCCGGGTTGTTGGCCATGCTCATCCCCCCATCGACAAACGCCCCGATTTCGCCGTCGCCAACCTCAAGCTCCTCCGGCATGAAATACAACGGCGCTGCCGTGCTTGCACGGACGGCGCGAGCCAGCGGTATGTCTCGATTCTTCGGGTAGTAACGGCCAAGCGGGTGATTGATCAACGGCCAGGTAGAAGACGTGTCCGCGCGGCGTGCGATAAGGCATAGGCCAGTAGATATGTTGGGGTCGCCCAGCGTCCGGTTGCCCAGGACCCGGACCAGTTGCTCTTCCAGAGGAGCCGAGGAAATCTTCGCCGCGGATAGCTTCCCGATGAGCGGGATTTCCGATCTCCACCGCTTGGTCTCGAAGATGATGCCGCCGAGGTCGGAGTAGAGGTCACGGAGTTCGCGCGTGTCGAGGCCCGTCGCGAGGCCGGCAGCGATGATTGCCCCAGTGCTGGTGCCGCCAATGAGGTCGAAGTACTCGGAGAGCTTGAGTTGTGGATTTTCGTGCCGCTCCCGCAACTCGGCCTCGATGCGGGCAAGAAACTCGATAGTAATGGCGCCACGAATGCCCCCACCATCGAGCGCGAGGATACGTTTGGGGCCTTTTGCCTGGAGGCGTTCAAGCAGCGCCATTGAAACTCTCGGATGATGTGTCTGATGCGGACTCTACGCCGGCGATCGCCTCGAAAGCGTGAATCGAGTCTCACATCGCCGTATCCGCGCTGGCGCGGCGGAGATCGGCTGTGCATACTCCGGCCCGCAATGCAGGGCGCACCTTCGGCCAAAAGACCCTCCGCTCTCTTGGGCTGGTGGCCGCTCCTGCTGACAGCAGCGAGTGCGGTGCTCGTCATGCTCGTCCTTACCTCTACGACGCCCGAGCGCGCGTCGGCTCAGCCAGCGCCGCCCGCCACGTTCGCCGGCCAGATCCGTGGGCTTACGCCTCGCGACGGGCTGTCCGTGCGCGCCGAGATGAATGGGCTCGTCTGCGGGCTCAGCACCACCTTTGTCATTGACGGGGTGATGCGCTACCGCGTCCATGTGAACGGCCGCGGATCGCCGGACCACCTCCACTGCGGTGTTACCGGCGATCGGGTGTATTTCTACGTGGATGGAGTGTATGCGGGCTCCTGGACGTGGGATGCCGGCCTGACCGTGCTCGACCTCGACGTGGTGAACCCTCCGCAGGGCGGGACAGGCCCCTCCGCCACCCCCGGTGCGCCCGCGGCGACTCCGTTTCCACCTCAGAGCGGTGGGGGAAGCCCGTCCTCATGCGGCATCGTGGGGTATCCAGAGCGTGAATTCGAAGGCTGTGGGAGGGTCGGGGTGACGTACCCAGAGACGATCGACGCCGGGCGGACGGCTAAGTTCACGCTGAAGGCGGCCCTCGAGGACCCGGAAGTTTTTGTCTTTTTCGCAAAGAATCTCCGAACTGAGGTGCCTTGCGGGCCGTTGCCTGACGAACGCACCTGCAGCCTAAGCATCCCTCTCTATGGTTCGATGAAGGCGCGAATCAGTTCCGACCCGCCGGGTCTATTCCCGGACGTAGTCGCTGCCCCACGCACTGCCGAGCGCGCTCCTCGGAGTTGGCTATGGGAGTGGTCGGCTTCGCCGTCGTCCGGACCGGTTGACTACCGGGTCACAATCACGCTGGAAACCGGCGAAGCCACGCCACAGACCCTCACCAGGTTCCCGGACCTCCTGGTGAGCGTGCCAGCGCCGCCAACGCCAACCCGCACTCCGGCAACCCCCACGAGTACGCCGGCTGCGACGGCCACCAGTGGCGCCATGCCCACCGCGACCGCCACCTTTACTCCCGGTGGTCGTGACCGCGGCGGCGACGGCCGGAGTTCCGTATGGATCCTGCTGACCGTGACTGGACTGGCCGGATTGGGAGGGCTCGTACCCCTCGTGTTGCTCGTGATTGTGCCGCGGTCTCGTCGCGGCAACAGCCCAGACGTCTTTTTGAGCTACCGCCGCGGAGACGCGGCGGGATGGACCGGGCGCATCTTCGACCACCTGGTCAAGGATCTCGGCGATGAGCATGTTTTCCAGGACATCGTTGATATCGAAGGCGGCGTGGACTGGGTGGATGAATTGCACGAGAAGGTCGCCACCTGCGACGTGCTCATCGCGCTCATTGGCGAGCGGTGGGTTGGTAGCCAGCCCGATGGCGGGCGAAGAATCGACCAGGCCGACGATTGGGTGAGGCTTGAGACCGCGCGCGCCCTTGCGGGCACCTGTGTCGTGATCCCCGTGCTCGTGGACGGCATGAAGATGAGCGCGCTGGGTGAGCTTCCCGAAGACCTCTCACGCCTGCGCCGCCGCAACGCCATCGAGGTCTCAGCTGTCAACTTCGACGCGGACATGAAACGCCTGATACGGGCCGTCAGGAGTTCTCGCTCGCGGCGGAAGAACGCTGCCACGATGCCCGATCCAACGTCCTAACAGTCCAGCGGGTGGATAATCTCGACGGGGATGCCGCGTCGTCGCATCTCATCGACCATGTGGCCCGTACCCCCCGGGCCATCGCCCGTTCGACCGTTCCACACGACGATGCCACGGACGCTTGAAGCACCGCTCGCAAGAGCCGAGTACAACTGCCAGCGGTTGCATCGCTCGTATGGATTCGCGCCGGGCGGCGGTGCAAGCGGCAAGACCCTCAGCGTGACCCCTGGTGCGCGCGTCGACCGCTGGTAGCGCTTGGTCCACTCCACTCCCGCGAACGCCACGGACGAAGCGAGGAAGCGTTGCTCATCGAAGGGGAGGCAGACGGCAACCTTCATCCGGAGGGCCAGCGCGGCTTCGATGAAGAGCAGGTCCCCACCCGCCGCCGCGCTACTGACGGCGAGACACCCTTCACGCGCGCCGCCTTCATCGAGGCTCGCGCTTATCGCCCGCGTTACGGGGCTCACCGACGTCACGGGGAAGCGCGGCGCCTGTCTCGTGGGAGCATCGACCATGTGCCCGCTGAAAATGAAGGCCGCCAAGGGCGCGCCCGGTGGGGGCGTCTGTACCGTGAGCAAGCGAGCCCGCAGTTCGTAGGCCCGCGCGGAGGCTGGGTGCTTCGACAGCACTCGCTCAATCTGCTCATTTGCCAGGCCCGTTACCCTGGAGCCAAGGAGCGAGTCCGCTGCCGCCAGCCGGGCGTCCAACTCGGACTGTGCGTCCGGAGCCTCGTCAACAAGGAACAACAGATCGCCCCCCGCGCGTGCGGCGGAGGCCTCTTCGAACCACTTCCGCCAGGCACCTTCTTCACCGGCCGTCACGCGGGCGACTGTAGCACTTCGTTGACCGCCATTGGCCGCGTCGAATGATCGGCGACGTCAGATTGAAACGATTCGACTGACCGTGTCATGCTAAGGTTCGCGCCCTAAGCGAATCCAATACCTTCAGGACGGCATCCCAGGGGGCTTGAACCATGAAGATCTTCATCAGCTACCGGCGTGACGACAGCGCCGGTTGGGCCGGCCGAGTCTATGACCGGATCTCAAACGAGTTCGGCCCCGAGAACTGCTTCATGGATGTCGAAGGCCTCCAGGCAGGGGAGAACTTCGACACGGCGATCCTTGAGCAGGCCTCGGCTGCGGATGTGGCGCTCGTGATGATCGGCCCGAACTGGTTTGTCCCGGACGCGGCGACCGGGCTTCGCCGTATCGACAAGCCCGGTGACTGGGTCCGGCGTGAGATTGAGACAGCGCTTGCGAGCGGCTCCACGGTGATCCCGTTGCTCGTCCAGGGCGCACGGTCCCCGCGGTCGAACGACCTTCCGGAAACACTGCATGACCTTGGCCGCAAAGAAACCTTCGCCCTCGATATGAAGGGCTTCCGTGACGACCTCGATAGGCTCATGCCACGCATCCAGTCGCTCGATCCCTGGCGGCCCTTCAAACCCCCGGCGAGGGCGCCAATCGCGGACCACATCTGGCAGGACAGCCTGCACCTCCACTGGCCGGTCGACCCGGATGGGTTGCTGTCGTGGCTTCCCGAGGGGTTCGCCCTCGATACCTACGAGGGCAAGGCGTGGATAACGGCTGACTGCGTACGTTCGTCATCGGTTTGGTTCAGCAAGTTGCCAAAGCTGCTTCCGCCGGTTCGGCTGGCAGGAAAGGCCGGCTCTCGGATCCCCGGCGTCGGCGACTTCGCGAACCAGCCGATCGTGAACTGGAAGACCTACGTCTCCTACCGGGGCCGGCAGGGGTATCTGCCGTTGTACATGTCGCTACCCACGGTCGCATCCTGGCTAGTCTGGAAGGCAACGAGCCCTTCCATGCCCTTTCACCATCGGCCGATTCGCTTCACGCGCACGGGTGAAGAACGTTCATTGAGCATGGCGCCGGGCGGTCCCGGCATCCGGGCGAAGTATCGGCCGGTCGGAGATTCATTCATCGCCCGCCGGGACAGCATCGAAGAGTTTCTGTATCACCGTTTCCTGGTGTATTCCGGGGCAGGCGCTTCCGGGAGCGCGGGGCAGATGGAGATGCAATTCGCCCCGTGGTCCCTGAAGGAAGTGGAACTCCTGGAACTGAAGGAGTCATTCCTTAAGCGATTCGAATTGAAGTCACTTGGCCCACCAGTAGCACACCAATCCACCCGGATCACCGCCACCAGTTGGCCTCCGCAGCCCGTCGACAAGGGCAATAGGTAGGCGACGTACCTGCACGTCGTCGAACCAACGCCGCCATGGCCTATCACCGCTGGCTACCATCTCGCGACTGTAGCAGTTTCGCGGTGACCGTTGGCCGTAGCGTGCGATCAACAGTGTGAAACGTGAACTATCGAATGCCCGCGCCTTGCGCTAAGGTTGGCGGGCCTGGCGGGTTGAACAACCCGAGGACTGCCGGACGAGGGGCCTGGGGCATGAAGATCTTCATCAGCTACCGGCGTGACGACAGCGCCGGTTGGGCCGGCCGGGTCTATGACCGGATGCATCGACGGCGGATGTCGCTCTTGTAATGATCGGGCCGAACTGGCTCGCGCAAGGTGCCGTGACGGGGGCACGCCGCCTCGACCACCCGGGAGATTGGGTGAGGCGGGAAGTCGAAACGGCGCCTGGAAGTCACGCGACGGTGATTCCTCTGCTCGTCCAGGGTGCGAAGTCGCCGCGAACGACGGACCTGCCGGCCAGCCTTTCGGAACTCGGTCGCAAAGAGAACTTTCCGTTGGATATGAGGAGCTTCGGTGACGACCTGGACCGCCTGATGCCGCGCCTCCAGTCACTGGATCCGTGGTGCTCCTTCGCGCCGCCGGAAAGGCCGCCGCTGATGGACGGCGTTTTCGAGGATGTCCTCCACCTGCATTGGCCCGTCGATCCGACGAGCCTCCTGGGCCACCTTCCAGCGGGATTTGAAGTCGATACGTATGGCGGCAAGGCCTGGATCAGCGCGGAGTGCGTGGGCGTTGCCACAGGATGGTATCGACGGACGCCGCGGCTGCTCCCGGCGTTCAGAGCGGCGGGTCGCGCAAGCGAAAGGTTGGGCCTTCAAAACTTCGCCCGGATGCCGACCGCCTGGTGGCGGACCCACGTTTCTTACCGAGGACGTCCCGGTTGGCTAGCGTTGTACGTAGCCTCTCCGAATATCGTCGGAGCGTTCTTGCTCAGAGCTTATGCTCGAACCTACCCCGTTAACCACCGGGCGTTCCGTTTCTCCCGGTCTGGCGAGGACCGATCAATGCAAGTCGCTGCAAAAGGGAGTCCCTCTGTCCGAGCGACATACCGGCCAGGTGGCGTGGCATTCATCCCCAGGCGGGATACACTGGAATCGTTCCTCTACCACCGCAACCTCATCCACGGCGGCCCGCCGGGCTCTCCCCTGTCGAGCCAGGTGGAGATTCAATTCGCACCCTGGTCGCTCCGGCAGGCTGAGGCTCTCGAACTCAAGGAGACGTTCTTCAAGCGGTTCTCGTTGCAGCCGCTTGACGCTCCCGTCGCGCACACGGCGACGCGTATCTCGGCGGCTTGCTGGTCGGCGGCGCCCGCAGGCGAACAGTAGCGAAACGGGTTGTGAAGCATCGCTAACACGAAGTCTCACCGGGTCTTTGCGGCAGTCGGCTCCGCCGCGGGCCGGTCAGACCCGCGCGTCGTCGAACTCGGTCCGGACTGCAGCCCCTCCGCGGTGTGCATTGCTCTGCCTGAGCTATGGCCTGCGGCTCGCCAGCCCTACTTCGAGCACCATCGGTACGACGAGGTCTTGGTCGGTTTCGAACATACGTGCCGATGTTCGTACAGTGGTGAGTACTAACCGGGGAATTCCGTTCACCGTCAGATTCAAGATCCCGCCTGCCCCCCGCCGACGCGGGTAGCGGCGGGGGCCAGGCCCGGCCGGCCACGGACGCCGTAGGCCTCTTGGTCCTCGCCCTCGTTGTCTTTGCATCAGCACCGGTATCCATCTCTGTAACCCGCATCAGCGGACGTATCTATTCGGGTATCGTTTAGCCCGAACCACTTGATGTCACTTCTTACGTGCCCAACTATCGAGCTATCGAGCCGAGGGGGCGCGCTATGGCGAAGCGAAACCGGCCACCGTTCACCCTCAGGAGCGAGTGGAAAGCAGGACCGAGCAACCCTGCCTGGGAGGAGGTCTGGCGCCGCATCTTCGCTGGCCCCCTTCGCGGCTTCACTCTCCCGGACCCGCCCTTGGACGAACGATGACCTCGTTCGAGCTCACCCTCCCAGTGGCCGCGCACAGCAAGCAGCGACCTCGATTCGGCCGCGGCCGCGCGTATACGCCGGCAGAGACCCGGGGCTGGGAGGAGACGCTCGCATGGCGCTTCGTCGAACAGCACGGCCGGCCGAAGCTGAGCGGCCCAGTCCGCGTTGAGCTGTTCTTCGGCGGCGTCCAGTCCAACCAGGACATCGACAACCTTGCCAAGAGCTGCCTCGATGCACTCAACGGCATCGCCTTCGAGGACGATCGCCAGGTTGTCGAGCTGCTCGTTCGGAAGGCCAGCGGCCGATCGCCGCTAACAGCGATCACCATCACCGAGGTGAGGCCGTGAGCCGCTGCGTGCACCATTGGCGACTCAGTGAGCCGGATGGACCGATTGCCGATGGCACGTGCCTCCTTTGTGGCGTCAGCCGCCGGTTCAGCAACGTGTTCTTCGGCGACGCATCCACCCGGCGGCCATCCGACGACGCATCCGCCCGTTCCGTGAGCGACGACAACGGCGGGCCGGGTAAGTGCTGCGTTGTCTCGACTGCGGCGCACTCTCCCGAAGGTCCCGCTGCCCTCGTTGCACATCACGGCGCCGGAGCCCGCGGGACCAGCAGAACAACGTCTCCCGTGGTGGCAGTGGCTGGACCTGGCAACGGAGGCGCAGGGCGGTGCTGGAGCGCGACGGCCACCGCTGCGTTGCCTGCGGCGTCACCGGCGTTAGGTTCGAGGTCGACCACGTAGTGCCTCTCGCCGCTGGAGGGTCGAACGAGCCCGCCAACCTGCGAACGCTGTGTATCCCATGTCATCGCGACCGAGGAAAGCCGCGATAAGATGCTCGCGGCCAAATGGCTGCGAAAGCGCGTTGGAGGTCACATGGCCGATTTGCATGGACTGCGGCGTTGGGCTGTGACGGCTTTCGGACAGCACTGGCTCCCGCTGCTGCTTCTGGTTGCACCTATCGGCCTGGTCGTTTGGAGCACTGGGCTGGAGAGCACGCCGCTTCTCTTCGTCCTTCCGGTGGCCGCTTTCGCGATTGGATTCCTGCTCAGACCGCGTCACGTCTGGATCATTTGGCTCGGCGCCGTCGTCATTCAGTGGGCGGCCATGGGCGTTTTCGGGAAGTACGCTGATCCGGAAGACGAGACGGTTCAGAGCCTGATCCTCGAGGCGTTCGCCTGGATGGCCATCGGCGTCCTTCTGCCCGTCTGGCTTGGCCGGACGATCCGCAGGGCCCTTAGGCAAGGCCGGCGTTCGGGCGCGACGCCGTCATGAGCACCCTTCAGCCTCGGCCAAATCACGCCGACCGGCTCCTGAAACGCTCCCGACGCGGCGCCTCTCGAGGACCTCAACCTTGGTGCTTCAATTGCCACCGACCGCGGCCCAAGTGCGCCCTCCCGCTGCGGCCGTTATTCTCGATCCGTGACCAACATCGCAGCCATTGAGATGCGCGGACTCACGCGCGCCTTTGGCGCAGTCGTCGCGCTGGACCACCTGGACTTGCGGGTCGAACAAGGCGAAATATTCGGATTCCTCGGCCCAAATGGCGCCGGGAAGAGCACCACCATCCGGCTCCTCCTGGACCTTGTTCGCCCCACGGACGGGAGCGCTTCGATCCTCGGGTTCGACTGTCGGCGCGAGACCATCGAGGTGCGCCGCCGAACCAGCTACCTGCCCGGTGATCTGCGCCTCTACCCCGGGCTCAACGGCCACCAGACGATCGAGTTGTTCGCCGGCCTCCGTCACGACGCCGTCGACTTGACACGAGCCTACCGGATCGCGCAGGAGCTCGAGTTGGACCTCTCGAAGAAGGCGTCAGCCCTTTCGAAGGGGAACCGCCAGAAGCTTGGGGTGCTCATCGCGCTGCTCGGCGAACCGGCCGTCATGCTCCTCGATGAACCGACATCGGGGCTCGACCCACTCGTCCAGCGCGTCGTCTGGGAGCTCCTGCGCCGCGAGGCCAATCGCGGAGCCACAGTATTCTTCTCCTCACACGTGATGAGCGAGGTCGAAGTCACGTGTGAGCGCGTTGGCATCCTCCGTCAGGGCCGACTTGTGGCGGTTGAACCGGTCGCCGCGCTCAAGGGCCGCTCGGGCCGGCACGTCGAGGTGAGCTTCGCTGGCCATGCGCCGCCGCCCGAAGTGTTTGCACTCCCCGGGCTCCTCGAACTCCGCCGTGAGGCATCAACGCTCGAGTTCGAGGTTGCCGGTGAAATCGACCCGTTGTTGAAGGCGCTCAGCCCGTTCCACGTGCTCGATCTTCGCACCGAGCAAGCGACGCTCGATGAGATTCTTCTGCATTACTACGAAAAGGCGCAGCCGCGATGAAGCGTTTCGTGGTTGCGAGGAAGGCGTTTCGGGATGCAAGGGTGACCGCGATTGGCGGAGGTATCCTGAGCTTTTCCCTGGCCCTGATGTACGTCCTGCTCTTTCCCTCGATCCAGGAATCCTTCGAAGAACTGGAGCTCCCCGAATACATGGAGAGCTTTTCCGGGGCTGCAGGGTCGTATTCGACGCCTGAGGGTTACCTGGCGACCGAGTTCTTCACTGCCGTGCCGATCACACTCGTCATTTTCGCGATCGTAGCTGGCACTGCCGCGACAGCGGGCGAGGAGTCGGCCGGGACACTTGAGCTGCTGCTCGCCCAGCCCATTCGGCGTAGACGCGTGATCATCGAGAAAGCGGGCGGTATCGGGGCGGCCGTCAGCGTCGCGCTGCTAGCCGGACTTCCTGGTATCTACCTGGGGCAGGTATTCGTTGACCTGGACGTCGGCCCACTGCGCACACTTGCAGCGATGATGACGACGTTGCCGCTTCTCTTCGTCTTCGCCGCACTGGCGATGGTTCTCGGCGCCTCTCTGCCCACCCGGGCGCTTGCCGTCGCTGGAGCCACTGCGCTGGCCGTCATCGCCTACGTGGTGCATACCGTAGGCGCGCTCGTGGACTCTCTGTCTGAGGTACGGAAACTCACTCCCTTTTACTGGTCCGACGCATCACGCGCCCTGGTAGGCGATTTCGAAGTGTGGCGATCGGTAGTGCTACTCACGGTCTCGGTCGCTCTGGTGGGACTAGCCGCGTGGGCGTTCGAGCGGCGCGACGTTGCCGGCGGCGGCCGCGAGATTCGCTGGCGAAGGTGGCTGCGCTTTCGCCGCACGGTCTCTAACGGCCCGACAATCGGTGCCTGAGTTCCACCGCGAAACTTCGTCTCATTGCGAGGACAACTGACGTCGCGGTCTACCTTGTGTTCATCGCAGTGAACGCCACTGTCATCGTCCTCCGATTCCGGAAGACGTCGGCGAGACGCCCTCTTCGAGCGCCGTGGACCCTTAGGACGCACGAGGAGGTCGTGCCTTCCGCATAGGTCCAGCCGCGATGGGAGTCATGCGATGGACTACACGGGGCGGCAAGCACTCAAAGCCCGACCTCCCGGAACGTCCGCTTGCCTACGCAGGGAGCCCCGGTGGTAGGTTCGGCTCATATCGATCGGGAGGGGGCGGGTGCAATCTCTACCAGGGCAGGCCCCGGAACCGTCGACCCTCCCCGTTTCTCGCGCGCGCAAGATCGCGCGAAAAGTTGAGCCGGCCGCGGAGGCCGTGCCGCTCGACCGCCTCCGGCCGGCGCCCTGGAACCCGCGGACCATCAAGGACGAGCGCTTCCAGAACCTGGTGCGGAGCATCCAGGCGGACCCCGACTTTCTCTGGCGCCGGCCGATCCTCGCGACCGCGGACGGGACGATCTACGCCGGCAACATGCGCTACCGGGCGGCGCAGCACCTGGGCATGGCGGCCGTTCCCGCGATCATCGAGGACATCCCCGAACAGCTCGCCAAGGAGCGCGCGGTGCGCGACAACCACCAGTGGGGTGACTGGCAGGGCGAGCAGCTCGGCGAGCTGCTGTTCGGCCTCCGCTCCGACGGCGCCGACCTGGAGCTGCTCGGCTTCACCGAGAAGGAGCTGGCGAAGCTGCTCGACGAGGTCGGCGTGGGCGTCGGCGAGGCGGAGGATGAGTTTGCCTACCACGAGCAGTTCGGCGTGACGGTCATCTGTCAGGACGCCGGCGAGCAGGAGAGGGTCTACGACGAGCTGCGCGGCAAGGGCTACGAGTGCCGGGTGGTGGTGGTCTGATGCTCGTCCAGGTCCGCAACCGCTGCTCGGAGTTCGACTCCTACCGCGCCGCCCGCGTGAAGTCGCTCTTCAACGCCGAGTCCGGCGCCAACTTCGCCCTCGACGCCGAGCTCCCGATCGATGAGGGCGACTGGCGCATCGGCGTCATCGTCGGCCCCTCGGGCAGCGGGAAGTCCTCTCTCGGCCGTCTCGTCTTCGGCGACGCCGAGGTGTACCGCGAGCCGGACTGGCCAGAGAACGCGCCCATCATCGACGCCATCGCGCCTGGGAACGACTTCAACGACGTCACCGCCGCGCTGGCCGCGGTCGGGCTGGGCGATGTTCCTGCATGGCTCCGGCCCTACGCTGTTTTGTCGAACGGCGAGAAGTTCCGCGCGACCCTCGCCCGCGTCATCGCCGATGCGCCTGAGCGTGTCGTCATCGACGAGTTCACGTCGGTCGTCGACCGCCAGATTGCGAAGTTCGGCGCTCTCGCCTTCCAGAAAGCCTGGCGGCGGACCACCGGGAGGGCCGTGCTCCTCACGCCGCACTACGACGTCCTCGAGTGGGTCGAGCCGGACTGGACCTTCGATACCGCCACGCGGACGTTCGACCGGAGGCGCCTTCAACGACCCAGCTTCGACCTCGAGGTTTGGGAGACAGACTGGCGTTACTGGCCGGCCTTTGAGCCGCATCACTATCTGAAGATCGGGAAGATGATCGCGGCCACGAACTACGTCGGGACGGTCGACGGTGAGCTGGTGGTGCACCTGGCCGTCTCGCCGGCCTTCCACCAGGGCGGCTGCTTTCGCGCTTCACGGCTTGTGGTCATGCCCGAGTGGCAGGGCGCGGGCGTGGGCATGCGCTTCCTGAACCACGTTTGCGAGCGCTATCTGCGGGGCGAGAACCGCCACGCCCGCCCCGGCGCGATGCTGTTTCACACGAGCCACCCAGGACTTTGCGCCGCGCTTCGGCGGGACTCCAGGTGGGTCCAGAAGTCGGCGCGGCTCTTCGGCGCCAACAAGCTGCGGAGTGCCCGATCCCTGACCCGCGCTGCGCGTAAGCGGGGCGGCTCCGAGATTGGCACCGGCTTTGGTGGCCACTTCCGCGCCGTCCAGGGGTTCAAGTACGTTGGATCACATGAGGGGTAAGTTAGATGGCCGGCAAGCGCCAGAAACCGCCGGACGAGCTCGTCTACCGGCGGGGTGGGCGGGTGAAGACGCTCGTCCCGGTGACGGCCGCGAACCTCGCTCCGCGACTCCCTGACGGGCGTCGGGGAACATGCCCTCGCGGTCTGGACTGCCTTCTGGGCGTCGCGTGTCTCGGGTGCTATTGACTTGCTGGCCGACGGCGAGGCGCTGCGCCAGTGGATTCTGTGCGTGGATGAGCGGGAGAAGCTACGCGCGGCCACGTCCCGGGCGCCCCTCGTGAAGGGCAGCCACGAGCAGCTGATGCTCAACCCGCTCTTCCGGCGTCTCCGAGACCTGAACCGGGAGATCGCCAGGGCCGAAGAGCACTTCGGCATGACGCCGCTCGCCCGGCTAAGGCTGGGTGTGACGTTCCTCCAGGAGCAGGCGGCTAAGGAGGACCTGGAGGCGAGGCAGGAGCGGCGCCGGCCGCACATCATGGATTGACGCTATCGGAGGCGGCTTAGGACTTCGTATTCGGCAAATGCCGGCCAACGTGACCGATCAGCCAGACTGCGGCGGCTGAGTCCCAGGCCATGTGCACCCGGAGGCATCGGTCGGGGTCGCCGTCGTTACCGAACACTAGGTGCTCCTCCATGATGAGGTCGACGCCATCGACCCTGAACGTGTAGTGGCGCCCGTACTTTGAGCGAGTCGTCGGACTGAGGTGGGCCGCGTACTCGATGCCCCTCTCACCGAGCCAGCGCTCAATATCCATACCGAGCGAGCCGCGCTGTCGTAATTCAGCCAGTTCATCGAGCCCCTCGAACGCGTCAAATACGCGGTCCGGCCAGAAGTAGTTCGATTTCTCCGCGCTCTCAAAGGCCGAATCCAAGAATCTCAGGTGTGGAAACCGTTCTGCGGCGACCCTGACAGCTGTCGCGACTCGGTCGATCTCGACCTCAGCTACCGGCGCGCCACCTCGCGCTGCCTGCGACATTTGGCGCATCGACTCCTTCAGCCGGTCGATGTCGCGTTGCAGGTCGGACTTCTCGGATTCCAGCTCCCACACTCGAAGCTGCAATTCGTCGCGCTCCGTGATGGCTTGGCCAACGTCATCGAGGAGAGCTTGGGCGGCTTCGTGACTGGCACCAAGGGACTCGAGCTCGACTCTCAACGCGGCCTCGCGATCTCGACGGACCGCGTCGTTCACTGCCTTCCATACAGGTCCCACGGTGATGAGCCGAGCGCTTGCAAGGCAGAGACGACTGAAGAGAGTCTTCTCGATGCGGCCTGGCTGGGCACGAATCCACCCAGGAAGCCAGAGGGGATGCTCAAACGGATCGTCACGGTCGAGGTCGAAATTCGGCCAATACACGCGCACGGCGCCGTTGAAGCAGGAGAAGGGCCTTCCCACTTCATCGGCCAATCTCCATGACGCGGCCGCGTCGGACAGAATAAACACATCGGCGAGTGCCGCCAGTTGGTCGGCGAGCAAGTACGAGTCGAGCAGCGGCTTGGTGGTCCAATTGTCTGGCGTCACCACTACAACCGGCAGCGCCCGCTTAGGCGACCGTAGGGTTCCCTCCACGAAGGCTGGGATCTGTGATGCGTCGAGCGACGAGGGCTGGGCATCAACCCGGTGCCCCACGAAGAACGCGGGGTACTTCGTGACGACCGTTGACACGAGGCGGGGCCTTCCGACGGATGCGTACTCAGGACGAACCGCGCCCGCGTCTGACGTGACACGAACTTCGATCCGAAACTCGACCTCGTCACCGAGCGTCGAGAGCCGAACTTCACTGAACCATAGCAACGGCTTACCGGCCGCGTCCGGCTGCTGCCAGCGGAGTCTCCACGCGAGGCGCTCGTCGCCGCCCACAGTGTCTACGCTGAGGTATTCACGCGAGCTGAGGCTCCACTGGCCTGAATACGGAAAACTGCCCCATTCGATCTCCCGACGGGTCCAGTGGACGGTGTCTTCGGCGACACGCCGCAATAACGAAATGCCCTTGTCGGACTCGTCTCGCAGCGTCAGTTGGGAAATGTAACGCTCTACCATCGCGTTCGGGATTATAGCGATCCGCCTCTGACGGGCGCGTGCGCAACGCGATAGGTTTCTAGGCATGGCCCGCCGCTGGTACTCCTACGGTCCGGACGTCGCTGAGTGGATTGAAGCTAGCTGTGTTCTGCCCTCGGGCGAGCACATTGGCCGGCCGTTCCGGCTGATGCCCTGGCAGAAGGACTGGATCAACGAGCTCTACGCCTGCGACGCGAAGGGCAACCTCCGCTACCGCTGGAGCCTCCTCGGCATCCCGAAGAAGAACGGGAAGTCGACGATGATCGCCGCTCTTGCCCTCTACCACCTGATGGCCGATCCGGATGAGGCCGACCCCTGGGCTGTTTGCGCCGCCGCTTCCGATCGCCAGGCAGACCTCTTCTTCAACGCAGCCAAGCTGATGTGCGAGCTCTCTCCGGCGCTCCGTGACGCCACAGACCGATACCGTTGGGAGATCCGGCCGAAGGGACGGCCGGGGCGCCTTGAGCGGGTCGCGGCCTCGGCCGGCAAGCTCGACGGGAAGAACATCTCCTTCCTCGTCGTCGACGAGCTGCACGAGTGGAACCTGGAGAACTGGGCGATCCTCACCAACGGCACCGTCGGGCGGCGGAGGGCGCAGATCGTCCAGATCACCACGTCCGGCCACGACCTGGAGACCATCTGCGGCCGCGAGTACCAGAAGGGCCAGCGTATCGCCGCGGGCGAGGAGAAGAACCCGAGCTATCTCTTCCGCTGGTTCCAGGCGCCCTCCGGCGCTGACTTCCGCGAGGAGGAGACATGGCGCTCGGCCAACCCGTCCTATGGCGAGCTGGTGACCAGAGACCAGCTCGCCGACAAGGTCGCCAACGTCCCGCAGGCACAGTTCGAGCGCTACTTCCTCAACCGCTGGACACGGACCGAGGAGACCTGGCTACCGGCCGGCGCCTGGGACGCCTCCGCGGTCGCGCCTTTCGCGTTCGACCCCGGGCTGCCGCTCTATGGCGCGGTCGACGCCGCAACGAAGGAGGATTCGACCGCGGCCGTGCTCGCCCAGTGGCACGGCGAGAAGCTGCGGCTCCGGGCGCGGATTTGGGAGCGGCCGACCGACATGAACGGCTCGCCGGTCCAGGACTGGGTACTGCCGCTGGCCGAGGTAGAGCAGCACCTGCGCGACCTAGACAGTGACTTCGACTTCCACTTCGGAATCGACCCTCGGTTCCTCGAGCGCACGCGGCAGGTCCTCGAAGCCGACGGCCTTTCCGTGGAGGAGGTGCCGCAGTCCGACTCACGAATGGTGCCGGCCAGCCAGTCGCTCTACGAGCTCGTCGTCCAGGGCAATGTCGAGCACGAGGGCAACGCTGCATTCACGCGACACATCGAGAGCGCCGTTGCCCGGGAAGCGTTCAGCGGCGGCTGGCGACTGTCCAAGGGCCGAAGCCGCAAGAAGATGGACGCTGCGGTCGCGGCCGCGATGGCCGCACACATCGCCGTTCAGGAGCGCGGCCGAGCGCCGGCTGCAGAGCCGCGGATCTTGCTTCTGGGGTAATTGCTGACAGTCAGTGTTCGGGTGGTAGGTTCGGGCCATGAAGCGCTTGCGTCGGCTGTTTCTACCGGTCGCGGCACATCGTTCGAACGCGGTGGAGCTCGCGGGATTGGTCCTTATCGCGATCGGCGTTGGCGACATATACCTGCCAGCCGGCCTCGTCTTTGTCGGCGCCGCGCTTGTCTTCGTCGCCCAGGGCATGGAGTAGGAGGAATGACGCTCCTGAAGAACGCTGCTGCCGGCATCGGGCTGAAGGGCTTCCCTTTCGGTGGACAGACCGCGACCTCAGGCCTGCGCCCCGGCCTCGGCACCTTGCCGCTGGTAGGCGGTGTTTCGCAGTCCTACGAGCAAATGTACCGCGGACAGCTCTGGCTGAACGTCGTCATCAACAAGCTCGCGCGCGGCATCGGTCGCCTGCCGTTGAAGACCTACGCCCTCGGCGCGGACGGCGAGCGTCTCCGCCAGCGGGACGGCTGGCTGGCTGATTCCCTGGCCCGACCGATGCCGGGCAAGCCGCCCTTCGCCTGGAAGCAGGCGATCGTCGGGAACATCTGCGTCTATGGGAACGCCGTCGTCGTGAAGGTCCGTCCTGGACCGGGGAAGCCGCCTACCGAGCTCTGGACGTCGTCCTTCCGCTACTGGGAGGTCCTGCCCGGGAAGTCGACCCCGGTCGAGGCGTACGTCTTCCACGGGGCGGCGGGGCAACGCCTCTCCTTCGCGCCCGAGGATGTCCTGCACTTCAAGTGGTGGGGAACCGGGAACGACCGGGTCGCGTTCTCGCCCATGGAGCCGCTGCGCCGCACGCTCATGATCGAGGACGCGGCGCAGCGGCTGACGGCCGCCTTCTATGACAATGGCGCCCGGCCGTCCGGCGTGCTCGTCACGGAGCAGCAGCTAAAGCCCGATACGGCGACGCGGCTCCAGGAGCAGACGGCGTCGCTCCACGGGGGCGTGGACAACGCCTTCAATCTCGCGGTCTTGGAGGGCGGGCTCGACTGGAAACCCATGTCGCACTCGCTCGACGACGCCCAGGTGGTCGAGACGCGCCGCCTGACCCGCGAGGAGTGCGCCGCTGCCTACGACGTCCCGCCACCCGTCGTTGGCATCCTCGACCGTGCGACGTTCAGCAACATCACCGAGCAGCACATCATGCTCTAACAGGACACGTTCGGGCCGTGGCTCACGATGATCGAGGAGACGCTCCAGACGCAGCTCATCGATCCCGAGCCGCTCCTCGCCGGCCAGTACGTCGAGTTCGACCTGAACGAGGTGCTGAAGGGCAACCCGAAGGGCTCCGAGGTGTTCGTCTTCACCGAGGGCACTCTGACCATTGGCGGCACGACGACCTTCGTGAAGACCGCAAGCGCGAAGGGCACGAACGCTCTCGCCACCGACCGCCGCGGCCTCGGCAACGTGAAGCGGGAGCCGCTCGCCAACGGCGAGGCCGCGATCGAGGGCGAGCTGGAGTGCGAGTTCGAGGACCTCGGCGCCTACGCCGACTGGGTTGCGGGCACGCAGGCCCAGCTCGTCCTCAGCTTCATCTCCTCCACGCTCACCACCGGCGGCGGGCCGTTCAAGCTCACCGTCACCATCCCGAAGGTCGCCTACCGCGGCTCCACGCCCAAGGTCGGCGGGCCGGACATCGTCATGCAGCCGCGGCCCTTCAAGGCGGTGGCCGACGGCACAAACCCGGTCATCACGATCGAGCAGCGGACCACGGACACGGTGGCCTAGCGATGGTCGTCAAGGACCGGATGTGGGCGTCCGAGGTACGCGGGCTCACGGAGCTGCAGCGGGAGTTACGGACGGCCAATCCAGAGCTGGCGCGGCGCCTTCAGCAGGTCAACAAGCGGCTTGTGGAGAGCGTCGCCGACGAGGCTCGCTCGGCCGCCGGCTCTTCCGTGTCCACCCGCTCCAAGGCCTCGATTCGGCCCAACGCTTCCGGCCGAGAGGCGCGAGTGGTCGCCGGCGGGCAGCGGGCGCCGGAGTTCTACGGCCAGGAGTTCGGGGGCGGCGCTCGGCCGCGGACGCGCCAGTTCCCGCCCCACCGCGGCCGCGAGGGCTACTTCCTCTGGCCGACCGTCCGCCGGCGCCTCGGCACCGCCTTCGAGGAGTGGAACGCCATCTTCGATGAGATCTTCAACGTCTAGAATCCGAGCAGCGGCAGAAGCTCCGTCAACGACCTGATCTCATGCTTGCCGGCAGTTTGCCCGGATATCCTTGGCACGCCTGAGCGATTCAGCCACACGGCCGTAAGACCCGCAGACAGGGCCCCCAGGATGTCGGTCTCCAAGCTGTCTCCGACGTGCAACGCCTCCCCGGGCGCTACTTCAAGCTCGTTCAACACTTCGCGAAAGACGTCGGGGTTCGGTTTCGCCAACCCGCGCTCTCCGGAGACGAACACCACGTCGAATAGATGCTCGAGACCAGCGGAGCGGAGAGTGTGGCGCTGGGTGTCGGATGCACCATTCGTGACGAGGGCCAGCTTGACTTGCCCCGCCAGCTGCTCCAGCACCGTTTCCCCATCGGAAAAGGCGCGAATGGTCTTCGATTGATGGTGCCCGAGTCGCTCTTGCGCCCAGCTTGCTAACTCCGTCTCGTCGCAGCCGCATCGTTCGAGGGTCCGCCTCCAGGCCTCGCGGCTGACGCTCGCCCCGTCGATTCGCCCGAGCGTCCAGTCGCTTTCGATCTCTCTGAAGTACTCATCGAAGACCTGGCGGTTCGCCGCCACCAGCGACCCTACATCCAGATCCGACCGAAGCGCTGCAAGTTCACGGCATGTCGCAGCGACCGCGGCCGTGGCATTGGAATCGACGAGCGTTCCATCCATGTCCAACAAGACAGCCCGCAGCCCCATGAGCGCAGTTTGCTCTCGGGCCCGTCGGTCTTGCTAGAGGCGCGGTTGTCCTGCGGCGGCCTGTTTGTTAGGGCTGGGCTCAGGCGCCATAGGAACGGAGGGACACCTGGCTTTCGTCTTCGACATCAACGAGCTGGACCTGGGCGAGCTGGAGGACTTCGCCGAGGCGACGGGCATCGACCCGCTCCAGCTGCAGGACGGCTGGCAGCCGACGCTCAAGGCCGTGCGCGCCTTCGTCTGGCTGATCAAGCGGCGCGAGGAGCCGGCGCTGACGCTGGAGGACGCGCGCCGGGTGAAGGTGAGCGAGCTGGCGGCGCTAGTCCCCAGCGAGGCCGGCGCCGGCGGTGGCTCGGAGCCCTCCCGGAGTTCTGCCACGTCTTCGGCCTGACGCCGGCCGAGTTCTGGGCGCTGCACCTCGACGAGTACCTCGTCATGCGGCGCTACCTGGAGGAGTACGCGAAAGCGCTGAAGCAGGGCCATGGCTGAACGGAAGCTGGAGATCGTCTTCCTGGGCAACGCGAAGCCGGCGCAGGACGCCATGCAGCAGCTTGCCCAGAGCGGCGAGGGGCTCCAGGCGAAGATCGGCGGCCTCGAAGGCGCCTTCTCCAAAGTCACGACCGTCGCCGGTGGCTTCCTCCTCGGGAACGCGATCACCAAGGGGCCGAGCGCCCTCTTGGGCCTGAGCGACACCGCCCGCGACCTGGAGCTGCAGATGAAGAAGGCCTCGGTCGTCTTTAATGACCAGCTGCCCGTCGTCCAGCAATGGGCCGCCGGGAACGCCTCGGCGATGGGCCTGACGAAGAGCCAGGCGGTCAACCTCGCGGCCGGCCTCCAGGACCTGCTCGTGCCGATGGGCATGAACCGCGACGAGGCGGCCGCCCTGAGTACGAAGACGATCGGTCTCGCCGGCGCGCTTGCCGAGTGGTCCGGAGGCTCGAAGTCCGCGGCCGAGGTCGCCGAGATCCTGACCTCCGCCTACCTGGGCGAGACGGACGGCCTCAAGGCGCTCGGCATCTCGATCAGCGCCGCTGAGGTCGAGGCACGGCTCCCTGGCGAAGGGGCAACAGGACCTCACCGGGACCGCACGGCAGCAGAGCGAGGCGCTCGCCATCCAGGAGATGATCTTCGAGAAGAGCACGGACGCGCAGAAGGCGTTTGCCGAGGGCGCCGGCTCGGCCGCGCGCAAGCAGGCGGAGATGAAGGCGCGCATCTAGGAGGCGAAAGAAGCGCTCGCCCGCGGCCTCGCGCCGGCCTTCGTGGCCGTCGCCACCGGCCTCGCGACCGTCGCCATCCCGGCGCCATCCCGGCGCTGACGGCCTTCTCCCAGCACGTCGGCCCCGCCCTCGCGTCCGCGATCGAGGCCTCGCGCCCGGTCCTCGAAGGGCTCGGGACGGCGATCGGCGTCGTCGGGGGCTGGATGCGCGACACGCTCGTGCCGGCCGTGCAGGCGTTCATCGCGACCGATATCGTGCCCAAGCTCCAGGCGGCGAAGGAGATCTTCGACGCGATCGCGCCGGCCGTCGCCGACCTCGCTGTCGCCGTGGGCGAACGGCTCAAACCGCCGCTGATGGCGGTCCTAGAGTTCGTGGGCGCGCACAAGGAGATCCTCGCCGGCGTGGCCGTCGTCATCGGCGGAGCCCTGGTCGCGGCCTTCGTCTCCTGGGCGGTCTCGGCCACGGCTGCCGCAGTCGCGACGGTCGCTGCCCTTGCCCCGGTGATCGCCATCGGCCTCGCCCTGGCGCTGCTCGCCGCCGGGATCATCTGGCTGGTCAAGAACTGGGACGACCTGGAGAAGAAGTATCCGGCTCTGAAGACGGCGACCGACGCAGTGAAGGCGGCCTTCGAGGCATTCGCCGGCTGGATCACCGGTACGTACGTCCCCGCGGTCACTTCCATCGCCACGGCGATCACCGAGGCCGTCACGACGGCCATCGGCTTCGTACGCGACCACTGGCACGAGATCGAGGATGTCATCCGCCCCGTCGTCGAGGCCGCGAAGCTGGTCGTCCAGACCGCCTGGGACCAGATGCGCCTCCAGATCGAGACGGTCCTCGGCGTGATCAAGGGCGTGGTCGACGTCTTCATGGGCGTCTTCACCGGCGACTGGGACCGCGCCTGGGCGGGTGTGAAGGGCATCTTCGGCGCCGTCTGGACCGGCCTCGAAGGGACCGCGCGCAACGCCATCACCCTCCTGGCCGGCCTGGCGCCGCTGATGCTCGACGCGGCCAAGGGTCTCGGGGCGGCGCTCAAGGACGGCATCGTCTCCGGCATCAAGGGGATCGCCGAGAACGTCGGGGACATCGCCCAGGCCCTCATCGACGCCTTCCGCGAGGCGGTCAACCGCGCCCTCCGCTGGCTCAACGACAACGTCCGCATCGAGGTGCCGGGCTTCGACCCGCCCGGCCCGGGGAGCATTCCCGGCTTCTCCTGGGGCTTCCCGCTGATCCAGCTCGCCCGGGGCGTGCGCGACTTTCGCGGCGGCCTCGCCCTCGTCGGTGAGGAAGGTCCGGAGCTGGTGCATCTCCCACGCGGCGCCGACGTCCTGCCCGCCGACCAGACGCGACAGGTTCTGTCGCGGGTGCCGGGCCGGAACGAAGTGACCGTGACCGCCGGCGACGTCGTCATCTACGCCCGCGACCCCGACCAGGGCCGCCAGTCCCTCAACGACTTCGCCTACGGCCTGGCGGCGGCACTGCGCGCCCGAGGTGTGGCATGACCCTCGCGGCCGTGCGCTACCTGGAGAAGTTCGAGTCGGTCGATGGGCTGACAAGCTACCTCTTCCCTGTGGACGATTACGAGTACGAGCCCTCCCAGGCCTTCCGGCGTTCGGAGGCGCCCGTTGTCGGCGCCGACTACGCCATCGACTTCCTGGGCGCGGCGCCCTGGCCGAAGGCCGTCGGGGAGGAGGCGGTGCGCTTCACGATCTGGGGCGCGAGCGCGGCGGACGCGGACGCGCAGTTCGACACCTGCGCCACCACTCTGCGAAGAGTCGGCCTCGGCAAGCTCTACCAGGTCGATTCGGCCACAACTCGCCGCTGGTGCTGGGCGAAGCTCCTCGCGCGGCCGTCCTACCTGGTCGACGTCAACGGCTACTTCAACGTCCCAGTGACACTCCGCTTTGCCCGCTACTCCGACTGGTTCGCGGCCGCGCCCACCGCCGGCTCCGTCACCATTACGGCAACCCCCTTCCCATTCACGATCACCAACCCAGGCAGCGCTCCAGCCCATTTCGCCGTCTTCCGCTTCCGCGCCAACAGCGCGGCCGGCTTCACCAACCCCTCGCTCACCAACCTCACCAACGGCTACAGCTTCGCCTCCGGCCGGGACGCCGTCAGCGTCGACTCGGAGCTGAAGCTCGACACCGAGCGGATGCAGGTCCTCTGGACCAACACAAACGGCGCCGTTTACGCCGATGACTACGCGCTCGTCTCGCTCGGCCCGACGCAGGTCGGCTTCATGCAGCTGGAGCCAGGCCCCAACGCCATGCAGTACGCCGACGGCGGCGCCCCCAATCTCGACCTGGAGTGGAGTTTCTATGCCCCGTACCACTGACCGCTTCTCCTCCGGCGTCCACCAGCGCACGGAGATCGCCAAGTTCGACCACGACTGCCCGGGCGGCCACGGGCCACGCTGGTGGCCTTTCGACGTCGTGGTCGAGGAGCAGTGGGTCGACCTCGAAGGCCGGCCCATCAACGACCCCGAGCACATCGCGGTCCTCGAGAAACACCGCCAGAAAGGAGAGCGCTGAATGGCCACGGTGCGCAGGACGCGAACGACCGTCTTCGAAATCGACGTGGACGACGGCGACGGCTTCCAGCCGGAGGTCGCCCTCGGAATCGCCAAGGGCCTCGAGGCCTGGACGCGCGTCACCGACGAGGTGACCTACGAGGTGCGCGAGGGCGAGCAGGTCTGCCAGCTCGCCGGCCGTGCACCACGAGAGGAGGACGTCAATGCCGCTCGTTGACCTCGCCCGCGACATGATCGCGGATGCCATCCTTGGCGGTTCGAGTTACACGAAGTTCAGCAGTGCCAACGCCCACATCGGCGTGGGCGACTCGGCCACGGCCTTCGCCAGCAGCCAGACCGACCTCCAGGCGGCGACGAACAAGCTGCGCAAGCCGATGGACGCCACCTACCCGCAGCGCAGCGCCAACGTCATCACCTGGCGGGCGACTTTTGGCACCGCCGAGGCGAACTTCGCCTGGAACGAGCGCGGCATCTTCAACGCCCTCTCAGGCAGCCAGATGCTCAGCCGCAAGGTCGTCTCCCTGGGGACGAAGACCTCATCGGCAAGCTGGCAGCTGACCTGCACGGACACCGTGGTCCTGGTGTAGCCGATGGCGATCGCCTCCCGCTCCTCGGCGACGGGCGCCTCCAGCGCCAACACGAGCCTGGTGGTGAACGTCCCTGCCGGGGTGCAGAACGGCGACTTCCTCGTCCTCTTCGTATCCGCCGACACGGACACGGCGACGATCACTCTGCCTGCGGGGTGGACCGAGATCCCGGGCTCGCCCCAGACGCCGGCAGGGATCGTCACGACCCGCTGCGCGTACCGCCTCGCCTCCTCCGAACCGGCGAGCTACACCGTGACCTTCTCCGGCTCGAGTGCCGGTACCGGCGCCGTCATGGGGGCCTACTTCGACACGGTCTCGCTTGGGTTGGATTCGAGCGGCGGCAATACCTTCGCGGCCTCCACCACGCACACGCTCACGGGCATCAGCGCCGCGATCACGAACGAGATGCTCGTCTGCTGCTACGCGAACGATTCGGCGACGACCTACACGCCACCGCCCGGAATGACCGAGCGGGTCGACTTCCAACCCTCAACCAGCCTGACGATGATGCTCTGCGACGTCCTCCAGGCGGCCGCCGGCGCGTCGGGCAACAAGTCGGCGACGGCCGTCGCGACCGACGACGGGGCGGGGTTCATCCTCTTCATCCGTTCGACGCTCTCGCTCGTCTCTGACGCCGAGAACGCCAGGGCGAACGCGACCGAGACCGAAGCCCTCAAGCTCCTGCTTTCGGACGCGGAGTCCGGTGCCGTCAACCTCTCCGAAGGCGAAGCGCTCCTGGTGAGCGAGACGAAAGCCGACGCGGAAAGCGAGGCGACCAACGTCACCGAGGCCGACGCGCTCCTCGCCAACCAGGCGAAGGCGGATTCGGAGAACGTCGGCGCCAACCTCAGCGAGAGCGAGGTGAGCACGTCCACGGGGAACGACGCCGACACGGCCGACGTCGGGGCAACCGAGGTCGAGGCACTGGGCGCGGCGCCAGCCGACGTCGATACCCTGGGCGCTCGCATCGGGGAAGCGGAGGCAATTCAGGCGATCGGTGACTTCCCGCCCGCCCGGCTCCGGATCGACGTCTACGACCCGGCCGGGAACAAGCTCAACGCCGGCCCTATCACCTCCGTCCTCGGCGCCTCGTACCGCCTGGAGCTCGACCGGATCGGCAGCTTCGCCTTCCAGATGCCGGCGGGCGACGAGACCGGGCGGAGTGGGTGATCGCCGCCGACGACAGCCTCGTCCTCGGGGCCTCCGGCAGCAGCATCGCCCGCCGCCTCGCCTGGGAGAACACGCTCCTCGGCCGGACCTTCGACGGCGCCTCGCTCAGCAGCGCGGTTACGACGCTCCTCGCCGGCACGAGCTGGACGGCTGGCAGTCTCGATGCGCCGGCAACGACGCTCCTCGCGCGCTTCGACGGCCTCCCGGTCTGGGCAGCGCTGGCGAAGGTGGCGGAGGTCTTCGGGCTGCACCTGCGCGAGGACCCCTGGAACAGGGAGGTGGACCTCGGCGCTTTCGGTGCGACGAGCGGCATCGTCCTCCAGAACGTCGAGGCCGTGAGCCCGGCACTGCGCGAGAACCGGCTCCTGGCGCCGATCGCGAAGCTGGAGGTGCTGGAGGAGTCCGCGGACGTCTGGAACCGGGTGATCCCGCTCGGCGCCGGCGAGGGCGTCAACAAGCTCGACCTCCGATACGCCACCCGCAGCTCGCCCTACGCCGTCCAGAGCGCTGCCGGCCCGGACGGGCGCACGTACTGGTACCTCGATGACGCAGCGAGCGTGGCCGCCTATGGGCGGCGTACGCGGGTCTTGAGCGTCAAGGACGCCCTGCCCCTCGCCAACAGCCCGGAGGGTGAGGACGACTTCTCCGGCGAACGACGCGTCACCGACCGCTGGGGCCGCCGAGCTCGGCTTCTCCCGCTGGTTCGAGTGGCGCTCGCTGGACGCCCTCCCGCCTGGCTACCGCCACGCGTGGGAGTAGACCGGGACCGCCTGGCCATCCCGGCGTGGTATAATGCGACCATGGCGCGCGAGATGCTAACTGATCATCGAAACAGGATCGTGACCGATCCTGAGATCCTTTCAGGAGAGCCAGTTCTGAAAGGATCGAATGTCCCGGTCGAGCTCGTGATTAGACGGCTCGCTGAAGGTCTAAATGTCGATGCGCTCCTCCGAGAGAACCCATCGCTGACCGAAGACGATGTCCGTGCGTCATTACTTTATGCACGCGAAGCCCTCGAGGGCGCCGCGAAGTCGCCATACCGGCCACGGACTTGTCCCGCTACGCGGTCGCTTGGAAGAAAGCACACTACCGCCGACCTTGAAGCGTTTCTCGCGTCGGCTGGGGGTTGGGCTGAGGTCGATACGGACCGGTTCCTCAAAGACATCTACGAGAGCCGCGATCGTCTGCCGGGGCCGCCCGTCACCCTGTGAAGTATCTCCTCGATACCGACCGTGCAGCCGACTACCTGAAGGGTCGGCCGGATGCCGTTGAGCTGCTCGGCTCCCTTGCTGGGGACGGTATCGGCATCAGCTTGGTCACTTACGGGGAACTCTGGGAGGGCGTGGCATATGGCCGCGATCCCGACCAGAACGCTCGGAAGCTCCGGGCATTCCTCCGCCTCGCCGACACCGTCGGCCTGAACCAGGGCATCATGCGGCGGTTCTCCCGTATTCGCGGTCAGTTGCGCCGCGAAGGGCAGCTGATCGGCGACTTCGACACGCTCATCGCCGCGACGGCGCTTCATTACGATCTCGTTCTCGTCACTCGCAACCTTCGCCACTTCGATCGCATCGCAGACCTCAAGGTCCACGAGTCCGCGCGCGTTCAGAACCGCGACTGACCTACGAAAATGCTCGCCGTTCTTTTGGCTTTTCACACCGTTCGCACGGCTGTTGGTTTTCAAGAAAAACCTATAGGCCGCCGATTCCAGCCTATAGCCAGGCTTTTGTGACGCCTATAGGACACGACAACAACGACCTGATCTCCCCTGCTTAGGCTATCTAAGGCTAACGAAATGCGTCGCAAAATTACGTTTGTGCGACCCGTCGCACAAACAACCCAATTCCACCACTCGCCCATTCTCGATGGACATATTGTGCAATAATACATATGCGTAGTTCTTCGGTGTCGTGGGCTGACGGTCTGCGCGATATATGGAGAGAAGACCGGATAGAAGTGACGATCCGCGAACCCAACCGGACATCCTGCAGCAATTCGAAGAAGCGGTCAGCGCTATTCACGACAGCGAAAGCTTTCGACGTTGGCTCGATGTCTCCTCGTGTTTCCACCGATACTCCCTGGGGAACCAGCTGCTCATTGCGATGCAACGCCCCGACGCGACGTATGTCGCTGGGTTCAATGCCTGGCTCAAGCTCGGGCGACACGTCCGCAAGGGGGAGAAGGGCATCAAGATCATGGTGCCGCTCGCCCGGAAGGTGACCAATGATGACGGCGAAGAGGAGCGGCGAGTCACGGGCTTCGGCACCGGGCACGTCTTCGACGTCAACCAGACAGACGGTGACCCCCTCCCCACCCTCGACGTCCCGACGCTCGAAGGGGACGCCGGAGCGGAACTCTGGGAGGCGCTGCGCCGTTTCGCCGCGACCGATGGCGTATCCATCAAGGTGGTGGAGCCGGCAACCCTGCCACCCGATACGATGGGCTATTACGTTCCCGCCACGAAGGAAATCGTGGTCGGGGCGTACAGCCAACGCCAACGAACCAAGACTCTTGCGCACGAGCTCGGCCACTACATCGTTCGCGTCGACGACCGCGCGGAGAACGAGTGCATCGCCGAAGGTATCGCCTACGTTGTCTGCGCTCACTTTGGCCTCGATACGGGAGAGCGTTCGTTCCCCTACGTCGCTTCCTGGGCCAAAGACAAAGCCGTGTTGAAGGGCGTCCTCGCGACGATCCAATCTGCGAGCGCCAGAATCATCGATGCCGTGAGCACCGAGCCGAGCAATAGGTTCACGGAACGATGATGGTGGTCGCCGCGTCAGGACCATCAACTCCCCCGCGTGATTTGAAGGGCTGGACCCGCTAGGAGCCTGACTGTTTACTAGGAATCGCCACATGACGGTTCGTGATCGACCTCACCTAAGGGACCGTCAGGGAATAAACGAGTCGGTGTCGGGTAGCCGCCGACGGGGAAAGAGGGAGTAGTTCCATTCGCCGTGGAAGGAGTCGCGGCGAAGATTGAGGGCTTCCATCTCCGCGTCCGGTACCGTCAGTCCCTTCGGATAGGTGTTCCGATCGAGCGCG
>JACPOQ010000023.1 GCA_016191435.1 Chloroflexota bacterium
GAGGGGCTGCAGATCCCGCCGATGAAGATGATCGCCGCCGGCAAGACCGACGAGACGCTGGTCACCATCATCCGCAAGAACGTGCGCACGCCCGACCAGACCATGGGCGACCTGTGGGCCCAGGTCGTGGCGCTCGACCTGATGGAAGACCGTTTGCGCAACCTGATGGAAGGCTACGGCCTGCCCGATCTCACCGACCTCGCGCGCGAGATCCAGGGACGCTGCGAGATGGCGATGCGCGCGGCGATCCGCGAGCTGCCCGACGGCACCTACAGGAGCGAGCTCAAGACCGACGGGCTGATGGAGACGCCGATCACGCTCAGGATGGAGCTCACCATCAAGGGCGACGAGATCGTGATGGATTTCGCCGGCACCGACCGCCAGGTCGATCGCGCGATCAACTGTGCGCTTTGCTACACCAACGCCATGGCGATGTACGGGGTCAAGGTCTGCACCAGCCCCAACCTGCCCAACAACGAGGGCGCCTGGCGGCCGATCACGCTCAAGGCGCCGGAAGGATGCATCGTCAACCCGCAATTCCCCGCACCGGGCGGCTCGCGCATGCTGATCGGCCACTATGTGCCCATGCTGGTGTTCGGTTGCCTGGGCCAGATCGTGCCAGAGCGCGTCATGGCGGCCTGCGGCTCGCCGATGTGGGGCATGAACCAGTCGGGCGTGCGGGAAGGCGGCAAGCCCTACGCCAACATGTTCTTCTACAATGGCGGCATGGGCGGCAACACGCGGCGCGACGGCGTGACGTGCCTCAGCTGGCCGTCCAACGTCAGCTCGACCTCGATCGAGATCAGTGAGCATATCGCGCCATTGCGCTTCCATCACAAGAAGCTGCGTCCCGATTCCGGCGGCGCCGGCCGCCATCGCGGCGGGCTCGGGCAGGAGATCCTGATCGAAAGCCGCAGCGACACGCCGATCGCCGTGTCGTTCCTCGCCGAACGCACGTTGTTTCCGGCGTTCGGCATCGAAGGCGGCAAGGACGGCGCGCCGGGCGAGCTGCGCATCAACGGCACCAAGACCGATCCCAAGAAGCAATACGTCGTCAACAAGGGCGACACGATCTCGCTCGGCACGCCCGGTGGAGGCGGCCACGGCGATCCGAGGCAGCGTGATGCGGCGGCGCTCGCCGCCGACATCGACGGCGGCTATGTGACGGACCGGAGCGCCTACCGCTAATTGCTCGGCACGCGCATGCACTGCGGTCAGCAGAGCTCGAGGTTCCGGCGTTTCCGGCAGAGGGCCTTGTGGCCCGCGGAAGCCGAGCCCCCTATCGGTTGCGCTGGCCGTCGAATTCGCACAATTACGCAAGTTCGCTACCACTTTCGCAATGTGCCTCGCGAACTACCGTGACCTGCTGCAGGCGCGCGCGGCTTCCCACGCGCCATATCGCGTGTCGGCGTTGAAAGCATTGCTGGCATTCGGACCCGGCGACACAACGAATGGCGTGATCGCCGGTTCGACCCGCCAAACGTGGCCCTCTACGGAGCCCAAAAAGTCGCGAAAACGAAATTGGCGATCCTGACCACAGTGCTTGACATTACTGAACCAGAGTTATAATGTCGGCCCGTTGCGTGGCTTCTCCGCGTTGCCGCTCTATGCATCGTTGATCCGAGACCGAAGGGCGCGGCAGGCACCGTGTGCGGCCCGTCCGGTTGCTTGCATCCGGGCGGGCCGGGCCGGGGCTCCCCATCTTCGATGTGGCGATTCCGTTGCGAAACTTGCGTAACTGTCCGAATTCGACCGGCGGCCCGAGAGACAGCGGCGTGCACCCCTTGGGCGAGACAGGAAAAATCAGGCGAAGACGTCTGACACGTACCGGCCGTGCTCGTGCTCTACCTCGTCGGCCCAGCGCTCGGCATCGCTGTCGCTGGCGCCCGACGCTTCCTTGTAGATGCGCACCAGGGTCTCGCGGACGGCCGGCGCCATGTAGCGGCCGTCGCCGCAAACATAGACCGTGGCGCCCTGGCGGAAGAGCTCGGAGACACGCGCGCGCTCGGCCCACACCCGATGCTGCACGAACGACACCTCGCCCTCGGGCTTCTGGAAGAACGCTGGCAGCGGCGTCGCGATGCCGGCCGCCTCCCATTGCGCGAACTCCTCGCGGTAGAGGTAGTCGACGTCGGGATGGTTGGTGCCGAAGAACAGCAGCGCGGGCCGACCTCCTGGCCGCCCTGCTTTTGCGCCGCCCGGTCCTGCAGGAAGCCGCGGAACGGCGCGACGCCCGAGCCGGCGCAGATCATGACGATCGGCGTCCTGGGATCCGCCGGTGGATGGAAGCGGGCGTTGGAGGGGCGGACCGCGAGGGAGACGCGATCGCCCGGCTGCAGGTGGGCCAGATACGACGAGGCGACGCCCTGGAAGCGGCCGGCGCCGGAGAGCGCCGGCGCATCGACGACGGCAACCGTCAGGGTGACGTGGTCCGGCTTCCACAGCGGCGACGACGAGATCGAGTATTGGCGCGCACGCATAGGGGGCAGCATGTCGAGATACGGACCGAAGCCCAGCGCGCAGGACTGCAAGCGCTCGAGCAGATCGATGACGCTGCACCGCCGCTCGAGCACGAGCGCCTCGTACTGCTCGCCCGCCATCGTCTCCAGCTCGGCCTTCTCGGGAGGGCAAGCCGTGGCGGCGGCGAGTGCCGCGACCTGCGCCCGCGTCGCGGGTTGCGCCAGCTCGACATAGTTCGACAAGAGCTCGCCGCAGCTTATCGGCCGGCCCGTCGGCAGGCTGGCCGGACCGGCTTCGCGGCGAAGCACGACGAGCGTGTCGGACGCGAGCCCGAAGCGCCGCACCACGCGATGAACCAACCCGTCCGGATTGCGCGCCAGCACGGCGAGATAATCGCCGGCGCGATAGGTCATGCCGTCGGGCAAGGTAAACTCGATGTGTCGCTTGGAGCGGGCGCCGGGTGCGCTCAGATCGACGAGCTCGCGGTTCACCACGACGGTGCCCTGCTGCAGATCGCCCAGCCGCAGCGCGCTTTCGCGACCGGCCTTGACGAACTCGACCTGCAAGCCGGCCGGTGCCGGCGGGCTGGCCGAGTCCTTGCCCAGCGCCTTGTCGAGCAGCGGCAGGAGGGCGGCGTACCATTCGTCGAAGGCGCCGAAGAAGTCGCCGCCGGAATCGGTCTCGCCGCGCTCGGCGATCCTGGTCGCTCGCGCCTTCGCCAGCGCCGCGTCGACGCGCTTGGGAATGGCCTGCCAGGTCCGCGCCCACTGCCGGTTGCCGCAGCCGAAGACCGCGAAGCGCGCGCCGGCCAGGGCGCCCTCCGGCAGAGCCTCGACATGCGAGACGAACTGGCGGGCGTTGTCCGGCGGCTGGCCCTCGTAGGATGCCGTCACCACGATGATCGTGCCGTCCTTCGGCAGGTTGCCGGCGTAGTCGTCCATCGCCGCGACGGTCGGCGCGTAGCCGCGCGCCGGCGCCTCGCCGGCGATGCGGTTGGCGAACGCCTCCGACGAGCCGGAGTTGCTGCCGTAGAGCACGAGCAGCGGCGCCGCGGCGGCGTCCGTCGTGCCGCGCGTCGTGGCTTGCGGGGTCAGCGCTCTCTGCGGGGCCGCCGGCACGGCGCTGCGCAGCAGGGACCCCACCGACCGACGCGCCTTGGCGCGGATGCGCAGGCCCTCGGGCTTGAGCGTCAGCGTCTCCTTGACCTTCAACGTGTAGGACGGGTCGTCGAGCACGATGTCGAAACGCTGCAGCATCATCGACAGGACGAGCTCGGCCTCCTGCATGGCGAAGGGCCGTCCGATGCAGGCGCGTGCGCCGTTGCCGAAGGGCTTCCAGGCATTCGGCGGCAGGCTGCTGGCGTTCTCGGGCGCAAAGCGCTCCGGCCGGAAGGCCTCGACGTCGTCGCCCCATACCTCGGGATCGCGATGGAGCATCGGCTCGAGGATCAGAACGGTGTCTTGGTCGGTGAGCCGATACTTTCCGGCCAGCACGGTATCCTCGAGCGGCCTGACCGAGAAGGCTGCCGCGGTCGGCCAGACGCGCAGGCTTTCCATCAGGATCTGCTCGATGTAGCGGAGCTGCGCCAGGTGCTCGACCCGCGGCATCTCCTGTCCGAGAACCTGGTCGACGATGCCGCGCGCCTTCTGAAGGACCGCCGGGTTCTTGAGCAGCAGGTAGGTCGCGAAGGACAAGAGGCCGCTCGTCGTCTCGTGGCCGGCGATCAGGAAAGTGACCATCTGGTAGCCGATGTTCTCGTCGCTGAGCTTCTCGCCGCCCGCGGGGTCGCGGCGCCGTTCGGCGATCAGCCCGCGCGCGACCGATTCCAGCAGCTCCCTGTCGGCCTGGAACTGGCGGGCCTTCGACAACATGAGGTTGCTGACGAGCTTCGGCCGGCGCGTGCGTTCGCCCGCTTCCTGCAACGCGCCGACCATGGCCGACACGAAGGGATGCATCTCGTCCTGGTAGAAGCTGTTGAAGCGGTAGTCGAAGGCGCAGAGCGCGATCGTGTCGAGCGTGAGCCGCGTCATGTTGTCGGCGACGTCGATGACGGCGTTGGGGCCGAACCGTTCCCAGCGCACGAACATCTGGTCGGCGACGTCGAGCATGTTGTCGAACATGCCGCGGATCGCGATCGGTCCGAAGGCGGGCATCAGGATGCGGTGAGCCTTGGCCCAGTTCGGCTCATGGCTGTGAGCCGTGAACAGGCCGTCGCCGACCACGGCGCGGATCTCCTGCAGCGCTCCCTGAATGCGCTTGCCGAAACGCGATTCATCGCAAATCTCGTTGACCAGCTCCTGGGAGCTGGCGACGTAGAATGCGCGGTCGAGGATCGTGAGCTTGAAGAAGGCGCCGTAGGTGCGCGACAGCCTCATCATGGCTTGGATGGGCGTGCCCCCTTGAAGCTCGGCAAGGTTGCCAATGATCGGTTTCAAGGGTGGCTGCGGTACGGATGAATTCGACGACATGCTTCTTCGCCTTTCGACCGGGCGCAACTCGACGGGCTGACGGTCCGCGGGCGACCGTGTCAGGAGCTAGCCGGATTGCGCAAATGCCGTAGTCTCGTCCCGAAAACTGAAAAGTTGCGCAAAACGGCTAGCTAGTGCCGACCCGGTGCGGTCGTCTAGCCAAAGCGGTCTCTCCATGCCCCGCCCGCCGCGCGGTCTGGAAAATTCTCGGACCTCGGGCGCGGGATGTGGCAGGCTGCGGACGAGCTGGGTGGGGACTAGAGGCGCGCAGCGATGCATATCTATCGCCGAACCGCGACCGACAACGGCGATGAACTCGGGCGCGCCATTCCCGGCGCCAATTTCCACTGCATGGCCGACGCCGGACGTTCGTTCGGCGGACGCTACTGGCATCTCCATCTCGATTGGGTGGTGCTGAGCCGCCTGGAGGTCGACCAGCCGAGCGTCGTCACTACCGACGAACGCGTGCCGGATTTCAGCGTCTGGCACGTCATGAGCACACGGTGTGCGGCGAACGGGCTTGGCGTCGCCGGCAACGAGCTTGTCGAGGTGCGGCCGGGTGGCGGCGGCACGATGCGCAGTGCCGACGCCGCGCACGTCACGACCTTCGGGCTGCAGTCGTCGCTGTTCTCCGAGGCACCGGAGCTGGACCTGCCGTTCGGGCCGTCCTCCTCGCGGCGAAGCGGCCGCTGGCGCATGGCTTCCGAGGCGCCGCGACTGCGCTTCGAGGCGGTGACGCAGATGATGTGGCGGCAGCTCGAAGAGCAACCGCGCCTGCTCGAGTCGCCCGCCAACCGCATCACCCTGCGCAATGCCCTGTTCGAGGCCATCGCGCCGCTGGGCGAGGCGGGCACGTTCCGGCCCGATCGTGCCACGGTCGGCCGGCACAACAGGATCATCATGAGGCTCGAGCGCGCCATCGAGGAGGCGGGCGACCAGCCGCTCGACATGGTCGATCTCTGCCGGCAGGTGGGCACATCGCGGCGCTCGCTGGAGGCGGTGATGCGGCAGCGCACCGGCAAGTCGCCGTGGGAGTATCTGCGCTGGCGACGCCTGTGGCGGGCGCGGGCGATGCTGCGCCGGCCGGCCGACGACACGACGGTGACCGACGTCGCCTTCAAGCTGGGCTTCTGGCACCTCAGCCGCTTCGCTGCGGCGTATGCGTCGATCTTCGCGGAGCGCCCGAGCGCCACGCTCGCACGCGCAAAGGGCCGAAGCACCCACTGACCGGGCACCCACTGACTTCTGCGCAAACCGGATAGCGATCGCAGCTGCGGTTCCATTAGTCATGCTCGGCGGGAAAGCATGGCAGGTAGTGGGATGCATTGGGTTTCGCCGGCAGTGCGCGCAAGTCTGGTTGCAGCCGTTGTCGGATGCGCGATGCCGCAACTGGCGTCAGCACAGGGAGGCGATGCCCCTGCGGGCGACGACCCCGATGCCTGGCGTTTCCAGTCGGCCGCCTACGGCTGGCTGATCGGCGTCTCGGGCAACATGACGGCGCGCGGCCAGACCGTCGACGTCAACGCCAACTTCTTCCAGGTCGTCGACAAGAGCGATTCGCTGGCCGCCTTCATGGGCTACTTCGAGGCCGACAAGGGCAAGGTCGGCTTCTACACCGACATCGTCTGGACCAAGCTCGGCTTCGACAAGTCGCTGGTGTCCTACCGCAATCCCGTACCGGGCGTGCGGCTGAGCGCCACGACCAATGTCGCGCTGACCACGACCATGACCATCATCGAGGCCGGCGGCCTCTACGAGGTGGCGCGCTGGCAGAACGCGCCGGGCTCCTTCACCGCCATCGACGGCCTGCTGGGGTTCCGCTACTGGAACAACACGGCTGATCTCAACCTCAACATCATCGGCTCGGTCGACGTCGCGGCTCTCGGCATCGAGCGTGGCCGCACCTTCTCGATCGCCCGCAACGGCGGGCTCGACTGGATCGATCCGGTGCTCGGCCTCAGGCTGCGCCACCAGTTCACGCCCAGCCAGCACCTGATGGTGCGTGGCGACGTCGGCGGCTTCGGTTTGGCCAGTCAGTTCGCCTGGCAGGCCGCCGCCGTCTACAACTACTCGTGGCAGTTCAGCGGCTATTCCCTGGGCGGCCTGATCGGCTATCGCGCGCTCGGCGTCACCTACGTCCAGGGCGGCGGCATCAACACCAACGGCGTCGACGCGGTGCTGCACGGCCCGTTGATCGGCTTCAACCTCAGATTCTGAATGATCACGCGCGCCTGCCGATCCTTGGCGATCCTCGTCGCTCTCGGCGGCGCGGCCGTACCCGCCGCCGCCGAGATGAGCCTGCGCGAGCTGGTCAAGGAATCGCAGAACCCGCTGCCCGCTCTCGTCTCGGTGCCGGTCCAGAACAACTTCAACATCGGCTACGGGCCCGAGAAGGGACTGCAGGACGGCCTCAACATCCAGCCGATAATCCCCGTGCCCGTGACGCCCGGCCTGAACATCATCACCCGCACGGTGGTGCCGCTGATCTTCAATCCGGCACTGTCGCGCGACATCGGCGCCATCAGTGGCCTGGGCGACGTCCAGATCACACCGTTCTTCTCGCCGTCGCAACCCAGCCCCTGGGTCTGGGGCATCGGCCCGGTCATCCAGTTGCCGACCCATTCCAACCCGACCCTGGGCAACAACAATCTCGGCCTCGGTCCCTCCGTCGCTGCCCTGCGCTGGACCAAGGACGATCCCTTCCTGTTCGGCGCGCTCGCCTACACGGCGTGGTCCGTGAACACCGATCCGCGCGCGCGGGCCTACTCCATCGGGTCGCTGCAGCCACTCGCCACCTACATCTTCGACGATGGGCTCTACGTCACGACGTCGCCCCTCATCAAGTTCGACTGGCTGGCGGCGCACGATCGCCAGGTGCTGCTGCCGCTGGGCGGCGGCATCGGCAAGATCTTCCACGCCGGCAAGGTGCCGGTGAGCACCGAAGTACATGCTTACTACAACGTCATGAAACGGGACTTCGATGCGGACTGGCAGGTCCGCTTTCAGGTCCAGGTGCTGTTCCCCCGTTAAAGGAGTCGACCATGCCGGGACCGATCACAGTCTTCAGTGCGCGCAAGATCATCACCCTGGATCCTGCCGTCGCGGAGGCGACGCACGTCGCCGTGCGCGACGGCATCGTCATCGAGGTCGGCGACCTCGACGACTGCGCCGCCTGGGGCCCCTATACGCTCGATGACCGCTTCGGCGAGAGCGTCCTGATCCCCGGCCTGATCGAAAGCCATGGCCATCTTCTCGACGGCCTGCTGTGGGCAAAGGCCGCCTATGTCGGACCGGTCGATCGCCACGATCCCTCGGGCAAGCTGCGCAAGGGCATCAACGACGTGGCGGGCCTGGTGAAGCGTCTCAAGGAGCTCGAGGCGAGCATGAAGGATCCGGCGCAGCCGCTGGTCGGCTGGGGCGTCGATCCCTCGCTCAACGATCCGATCACGCCGATCACGCGCCATGATCTCGACCAGGTCTCGTCGACGCGCCCGATCTTCCTCCTGCATACGAGTTGCCATATCGCCTACGTGAACTCGGCCACGCTCGCGCTCGCCAACTATGCCGCCATCAAGGTGCCGGGCGTGACGCGCGATCCGTCAGGCGAGCCGACCGGCGAGCTGCTGGAGATGGCGGCGATGATGGCCGCCATCAAGGCGGTGGCGGCGGATATGATCGGCGGCTCGACCGACGCGGCCCAGTTCTACAACTTCGCCAAGGTCGCCCAGGCGCGCGGCGCCACCACGATCGTCGACGGCGGCGGCAGCACGTACTTCGATCCCGCCTTCCTGAAGGCCGCGCTGGCCGCTACCGGCGACCGGGAGTTTCCCGCCCGCATCGTCGCCCACAACAACGGCATCACCGTGCCGACCGCGGAGGAGATGATCCGCTTCGCCGCCTCGTTGGAGGGCAAGGGCAACGACAAGCTCATCTTCCAGGGCATCAAGATCATTCTCGACGGGTCGAACCAGGGTTTCACGGGGCGCCTAAGACCGCCCGGCTACCTCGCCAGTGGCGCCAACGGCCTGTGGAACCGGGGGCCGGAGGAGCTCAGGACGCTGGTTCCGGCGCTGCACAATGCCGGCCTGCAGGTCATCGCCCACTGCAACGCCGACCAAGCGGCCGAGCTTTTCATCGACGCGGTAGCAGTAGCGCAGGCGAAGAACCCGCGTTTCGATCACCGCCACTTCATCGTGCACGGCCAGCTTCTCGATGAGTCGCTGATGCGTCGTATGGCGGCGCTTGGCATGCACGTCACCCTGTTCTCCAACCATCTCTACTACTGGGGCGAGTTTCACCGCGCCCACACGTTCGGCGCCTTCCGCGCCGCCGCCATGAATCCCGCCGCGACGGCCCTGCGGCTTGGGCTGGTTGCTGCGGCCCACAGCGACACGCCGGTGTCGCCGGTCGATCCGCTGCTCACGCTGTGGTGCGCCGCCAATCGCGTGACCGCCGCAGGCCGGGTGCTCGGTCCGAGCGAGCGCGTCAGCGCCTACGATGCGCTCCGGATGATGACCTTCAATGCCGCTTACCTCCTGCATCGCGACCACGAGATCGGCAGCATCCGCGTGGGCAAGCGCGCCGACTTCGCCGTGCTGGCCGAGGACCCGCTGGCCATCGATCCCATGGGACTGCGCGACATCAAGGTGCAGGGCACCATCGTCGGCGGCCGGGTCTTCGGCGCGGCAGCGTGATGCCGATGAAGCGGCTGCCCGTCACGGTGCTCGGCGGCTATCTCGGCGCCGGCAAGACGACGCTGCTCA
>JACPOQ010000024.1 GCA_016191435.1 Chloroflexota bacterium
CCCGACAACGTGGCGCCCGAGCGGCGCGCGGTTCGCGGCGGCGAGGTCTCCAGAGGCCGGGGGAAGGACAATCACTGGGTCGTCGCCGATCCTGACCGCCACCTGTCGAAGAAGCACTGCCAGTTCACCTACGGCGTCGGCGAGTGGGAGGTGCAGGATTTCAGCACCAACGGCACGTTCCTCAACCAGAACAGCGACCCCATCGGCAAGGGCGCCAGCCAGAAGCTGCGCAATGGCGACAGGGTCAAGTTCGGCCTCTACGAGATCGAGGTGATCATCGACGAGGAAGAGGCAGGCCGCGAGCACGACAACTTCCTGGCCCACCACGATCCCTTGCCGTCGCGGTCCGAGGTTCGTCCTTACCACGACGCCCGGCTGCCCAACTCGGCGTCGATGCTGGACTCGCCCAACTCGCCGATCCTGCCGGCTGACTTCGATCCGCTCGCGCCCAATCCGGAGCCTTTCTCGGGACCGACGGACTCCGACCACGCGCCAGCCCTGCAAAGCGCCTTCCGGCCGCCCGGGCCGGTCGCGATCATTCCCGACGATTGGGACGTCGACTTGCCTGCCGCCGCGCCGCGGCCTCCATCGGCGCGCCCGCAGCAGGCTGAGCGTCCGCCGGAAGACGCTGCTCCCGCGCCGGCAAAGAGCGAGCGCCGGCCACCGGCGCCGGCGGCAGCGCCACCGGCCGAGGCGCCGGACGACACCGCCGTGATCGCGGCCTTCCTGCGTGGCGTGGCGCTCAGCGACGCAAAGCTCACGGATCCGGAGAAGACGCTGGAGCGGATCGGCGCGGCGGTGCGGGCGAGCGTCACCGGTCTTCGCCAGACCTTGATGGCGCGCGCCAGCATCAAGGACGAGTTCCGCATCGAACAGACGATGATCCGGCCGAGCGGAAACAACCCGCTCAAGTTTTCGCTCGATGACGACGACGCCCTGGCGACCCTGCTCGGCATCGGCCGGCGCGGCGGCATGCCGGCAGACGAGGCGATTGCCGAAGCCTTCGACGACCTCAGGATGCACGAGCTGGCGACGATCTCGGCGATGCAGGAGGCCGTGCGGGTGCTGCTCGCCCAGTTCGCCCCCGAGATCATCGAACAGAAGGCGGGCGGCGGCGGGTTGCAGATCCATCCCGCCCAGAAGAAGGCCAAGGCGTGGGAAGCCTTCGGTCAGCTGCACAAGAGCGTGACCCAGGCCCTTTCGGACGATTTCGACAGCGTGTTCGGCAAGGCCTTCGCGCGTGCCTACGAGCAGGCGATCGAAAAGCTGACCGCCGATCGGGCGTCGTCATGATCGGCCGGCGGCTGCTGCTCGGGGCGATGCCGGCCGCCCTTGTGGTCGAGGGTTGCGCTGGTCCGCCGGCGCCCCCGGTGGTCGATCTGACCGTCAGGGCGAACCCCGACATCAATCCCAATCCGGCGGGCACGCCGGTATCCGTTGCGGTTCGCCTCTATTCGCTCAATGCCAGGGGCAGGTTCGAGGCGGCCGATGTCTACTCGCTGATGCAACGCGAGGCCCAGACGCTCGGCACGGAAAGCACCGGCGCCGAGGAGGTGGTGGTCCGCCCCGGCGAGACCCGGAAGGTCACGCTGATGCCGAAGCCCGGGGTGCGCTTCATCGGCATCGCGGTGCTGTTCCGCGACATCGATCGCGCACAATGGCGTATGGTCGCTCCCATCGCCGAGAGCGGGCTGACGCGGCTCGCAATCTCCATCAGCGGCACCAGAGCCGCACTGGTGCCTACATGACCTGGTCAAATCGTGTTGTCTGGCTCGAGGGGATGTTCCTGCGGGCGCAGCACTTCCAGCAACAGGATCGATGGCTCGAAGCGCTGGTGCGCGACCGGACCGCCTCCCTGCGCTCTCATGCCTGGGGGCTGACGGAGGGGGTGATCAACCGCAACCTGCTCGCCACCGGCCAGTTCGCGCTGGCAAGCGGCAGCGGTGTGTTCGAGGACGGCACGCCGTTCGCCTTGCCCGGCGAGACCGACCAGCCGGTGCCGCTCGACCTGCCCGAAACGACG
>JACPOQ010000003.1 GCA_016191435.1 Chloroflexota bacterium
GATCTCGGTCGGCGTCGTCATGGACGAGTAGGAGAAGCGCAGGCGCGTGGTGTCGTATTCGTAGCCTTCGATGACATCGAGCGAGTAGGCCGCTTCCTCGAAGGCGATGACGTGCTCGCCGCCGTCGGCGAGGTCGCGGATCACGATCGAGGCCAGCGCATTCTCCCGCTCCAGCCGCACGAGATGGCCGGCGTAGAGCGACACGCTGATGATGTAGATGCCGGGCCGGTGCGGGATCAGCTCGCGCCAATTGGCGCGGTCGGGTGTGGCCAGCGGCGCCACGGCGATGCGAAAGTCGATGGCATCGCCCTGGTTGGTCAGGATGAAGAGCTCGTCCCCACGGTCGTGGACGCTGTAGCGCACGCCGGTCTCGCGCGCTGCCACCAGGCACGGCACGGCGTCGGCGTCGGCGAGATCGATCAGCCAGCGCTCGGAGGTCTCCTGGTTGCCGGTGGCGACGATGCAGAACCGGCCCGACGCGCTTTCCTCGACGCGCGCGAACCAGCCGTTGTCCGGCTCGGCATAGACCAGCGTGTCCGCGCTCTGCGGCGTGCCCAGCCGATGGCGATAGATGTGCAGCGGCCGGTGATTGTCGTCGAGCCGGACGTAGTAGAAGAAGCTCGAATCGAGTCCCCAGACGACGCTGCCGCTGGTCTGCTCGATGACGTCGGGCAGATCGGCGCCGGTCTGCCAGTCGCGCACGCGGATGGTGAAGAACTCCGAGCCGCGCACGTCGGCACTCCAGGCTTCGAGGCGGTGATCGGGCGAATGGCGCGTGCCGCCGAAGTCGAAGTACGGCAGGCCCTTGGCCATGGCGTCGCCGTCGAGCAGGACCTGGACCTCGCCGCCGTCGCGCGGCATGCGGCCGATCGCTTCGTGCTGGCCGCCGGGATTGAACTTCCAGAGATAGGCGAACGGCCCGTCGGGCTGCGGCACGCTCGAATCGTCTTCCTTGATGCGGCCGCGCATTTCGGCAACCAGCGTCTTCTGCAGCCCCTGCAGCGGCCGGAGAAACGCCTCGGTGTAGCGGTTCTCGGCCTCGAGATACGCCCTGATGTCGGGATCGAGCAGGGCGGGGTTGCGCAGCACCTCCTGCCAGTTGGCGTCCTTCAGCCAGGCATAGTCGTCGACCACAGTTGTGCCGTGCAGAGTGCGCCGCGACCGGCGGCGCGGCGCGACGGGCAGCGAAGGCGCGGTCAGTTCATTCGTGGCGGTCTGAGTATCCATTGCTTCAGCATCCCTCAATCGGCGGGCAGCGTAAGACAGCGCGGCATGACCGGTCGGGAAAACGTGGGGGCAGCCGGCATGCGTTCAACGTTGACCGCATTGCCGGGTACAACGGCCGTTATCTACTGCTGTTGTGCTTCAGGCGTAGTTCCCGCGCGGCGCCGCCCGGCCATTGCTCTTGCCCTTTGCGCGTGCGGAGACAGTGGCAGGCTTGGCCACCGCCTTTTTCGGCTTGGTGCGCAAGAGCTTGCGCATCTCCGCGCCCTTGGTGTCCCACCAGTCTGCGAGGATGCGGACGTCCCAGCCGATGCAGAAATGCTTGACGCCCATCTCGAGATAGCGCCCAGCCTGGCCGGGATCGCGCAGCTCGACGCGCGGGTGCAGGCCCTTCTTCAGCGCGGTCTGGATGGTCTTGGTCTCGGCGGCCAGCACGTCGGGATGGCTGTACTGCGCGGTCTTGCCGATGCTCATGGAGAAGTCCGAGGCGCCGAACTGCACCATGTCGATCCCCGGCACCGACAGGATGGCGTCGAGGTCGTCCACGCACGACTTCTTCTCGACCATGATGGCGATCACCACGTCGTTGAGCGCATCGACGTAGGCCGGCGAGCCGCCTTGCCGCACCGTGCCGACGTCGCGGCGCATGCCGACGCCGAGCCGCCCGCGGCCGCGCGCGCCGCGCACCATCGTCGCCTCGGCGCGGACGGCGTCGACGGCGAGCTTGGCGTCCTCGACCGAGCGGATGTCGGCGAACAGCACGCTCTGGAAGCCCGCGCCGATCGCCCGCATCGCCTGGTGGGTGTACTGCGTCTGCTTGATCTTGATCATGCCGGCCATGTTCATGAGCTCGAACGAGCGGCCGAGATTGTCGAGGTCGTGCATGGTGAAGGGCGCATACTCGGCGGTGAACTCGACATAGTCGTATTGCTTGGAATGGCCGATCAGCTCCACCAGGGTCGGCCAAGCCGACAGGATGTGCGTGCCGACGGTCGGCTTGCCGGCATCCAGGCGTTCACGGAGCGGATTGCGGCGCATGATGGTTCGGTTCCCGTTGTGGTTGGCACGTATAGTGCGCGATAGACTGCAGTCCGGGAAGCGGGGGAATTCGTGAAGCAGATCAAGATCACGGCGGCGACCGTCTACATCACCGACATTCCGGTGCGCCTGATGCGCCGCCACGGTTCGGGCGACGTCGCAGGCTCGGTGAAGAACGCCATTCTGAAGCTCGAAACGGACGCCGGCATCACGGGCTGGGGCGACGCCGCACCCTGGGCCGTGTTCACCGGCACCATCGAGGCCAACGCCGCCGCCCTGCACGTCTATCTCAGGCCCGTGCTGCTCGGCGCCGATCCGTTCCGCATCGAACAGCTCATGCACGACGCCGACCATGCCGTGGTCGGCCATCCCGAAGCCAAGGCCGCCATGGAGATGGCGCTGTTCGACATCGTGGGCCAAGCCTCGGGCCTGCCGGTCGCCGAGCTCTTGGGCGGCCGCTGCCGCGACGACATTCCCTTGTCCTTCTCCGTCGCCGATCCCGACTTCGACCGCGACATGGAGATGGTGAAGCGGCTCTATGGCGAGGGCCTGCGGCTGTTCAAGATGAAGACCGGGTTTGCGGGCCACGCCGCCGACCTCAAGCGCATGGAGCGCTTCCGCAAGGAGCTTCCGGCCGATGCCGATCTGCGCATCGACTACAATCAGGGCTTGGTCACCCACGATGCCATTCGCCAGTTGCGCGACGTCGAGGCCTTCAAGCCGACCTTCATCGAGCAGCCGGTGCCGGGCCATCATCGTGCCGCCCTGGCCGAGATCACCCGCGCGCTCGACACGCCGGTGCTGGCCGAAGAGAGCGTGTTCACAGCGACTGACGCGCTGCTCGTGGCGTCGCAGCGCATGGCCGATCTCGTCAGCATAAAGATCATGAAGCACGGCGGCATGCTGGCCGGCCGCAAAGTGGCGGCGATCTGCGAGGCGGCCGGCATCGCCTGCTACGGCGGCGACATGTTCGAGACCGGCATTGCCCATCTCGCCGGCACGCACGTGATCGCGGCGACGCCCAACATCTCGCTGGGCTGCGAGTTCTATCAGGCCAAGTACTTCCTCGAGCGCGATCTCTTGGCCGAGGCGTTTCCCATCGAGAACGGACGCGTGATCGTGCCGCGCACGCCGGGCCTCGGCATCGAGGTCGACGAGGAGCGCGTCAAGCACTATGCCGTCGAGACGTTGTCCTGATGTCATCCTGAGCGAAGCGAAGGATCTCATGACGCTTGCAACCGACGATGAGGTCCTTCGCTTCGCTCAGGACGACACGAAACTTGGCTCGCAATTTGCGTGCGTTCTTGACGGGTGCGAAGCGCGACACCTAGAGTCTGGCGCGTTTCGCCTCCTCGAGCGTGGGATACGAACCGACGACCAACAAGACGAATAACGACTAAGAGGAGAAGGGAAATGGGGATCCGCCGTCGTGATGTCGCTTCCGCGACTGCCATTGCCGCTGCCGTCACCGTCGCCGCTGTTTCGGTGCCGGCTCGCGCGCAGCCAAAGAACGAATCGACCTGGGACCTGATCAAGCGCACCGGCCAGGTGCGCATGGGCGTGTTCGAGTATTCACCGTACTTCATGCGCGACAAGGCGAGCGGCGAATGGGTCGGCGCCATGGTCGACATGGGCAAGGACATCGCCAACGAGCTCAAGGTCAAGTACGTGCCGGTCGAGGTCGGCGGCTTCGGCGA
>JACPOQ010000004.1 GCA_016191435.1 Chloroflexota bacterium
CAACGCGCGCCGAACTTTCAGGCTCGACCATCACCATCACCAGCCTGGGGCCGCTCGGCGGCATCGTCACCACGCCGGTGCTCAACCGGCCCGAGGTGGCGATCATCGGCGTCAATCGCCAGGTCGTGCGGCCGGTGTGGCAGGGCGCGGAGTTCGTGCCGCGCACCATGATGAACCTCTCCTCGTCGTTCGATCATCGCGTGATCGACGGCTACAACGCCGCCCAGTTCGTGCAGCGCATAAAAGGCCTGCTCGAGGCGCCGGCGACGATTTTCATTGAGGCGTGAGATGGCCGACATCAATGCCAAGGTTTTAGTCATCGGCGGCGGCCCCGGCGGCTACGTCACGGCGATCCGCGCCGGCCAGCTCGGCCTCGACACCGTGCTGGTCGAACAGAACGGCAAAGGAGGCGGGCTGGGCGGCACCTGCCTCAATGTCGGCTGCATTCCCTCCAAGGCGCTGATCCACGCCGCCGACGCCTTCCATCACGCCGTCGAGCAGTCGCGCACCCAGCCGCTCGGCATCAAGGTCGAGCGTCCGACCATCGATCTTTTGCGCACCGTCGAATGGAAGGACGGAGTCGTCGGCCGCCTGACCAGCGGCGTCGGCGCGCTCCTGAAGCGCCATCGGGTAAAGATCCTGCAGGGCCGGGCCGAGATGGTCGACGGCAAGTCCTGCCGCATCGAGACCGACACCGGCCCGCAGGTGGTGCGCGCCGAGCACGTCGTGCTGGCGACCGGCTCGGTGCCGGCGGCGCTAACCAACCTGCCGTTCGCCGGCAAGGTCATCTCCTCGACCGAGGCGCTGTCGCTTGCCAAGGTGCCCGAGCGGCTGGCCGTCGTCGGCGCGGGCTACATCGGGCTCGAGCTCGGCATGGCCTATGCCAAGCTCGGCTCCAAGGTCACGGTGATAGAAGCCCTCGACCGCATCCTGCCGGTCTACGACGCCGAGCTGGTGCGCCCGGTGGCGCGCCGCCTGAAGGCGCTGGGCGTCGACGTGCTTTTAAGCACGCGGGCCGCCGGGCTTTCCGACAACGGCTTGGCACTCGAAGGCGGCCGCAGCATTGCCGCCGACAAGGTCCTTGTGGCTACCGGGCGACGCGCGCGGCTGGAAGGTTTTGGCCTGGAGCGGCTCGACCTCACCCTGAACGGCCCCTTCGTGCAGATCGACGAGCGCTGCGCGACGTCCATGCGCAACGTGTGGGCGGTGGGCGATCTCACCGGCGAGCCGATGCTGGCCCATCGCGCCATGGCCCAGGGCGTGGTGGTCGCCGAGATCATCGCCGGACACCGCCGCGTGTTCGACGGCGGGGTGATCCCGGCGGTGTGCTTCACCGATCCCGAGATCGTCACCGTCGGCCTGTCGCCCGAGGAGGCGCGCAAGGCCGGCCGCGAGGTGCTGACCGCGCAGTTCCCCTTCCAGGCCAACGGCCGCGCGCTGTCGATGGCGGCCGAGGACGGCTTCGTGCGCGTGACCGCGCGCGCCGACAATCACCTGGTGCTGGGCATCGCCGCCGTCGGCGCCGGCGTCTCGGAGCTGGCCGGCGCGTTCGGCCTGGCGCTCGAGATGGGCGCGCGGCTAGAGGATATCGGCGGCACTATCCACGCCCATCCGACCCTGGGCGAGGCCTTCCATGAGGCCAGTCTCAGGGCGCTGGGCGAGGCCCTTCACATCTGATCACCACACGCCCTGGATGACCGAGATGTTCATCCCCAGGCCGACCTTGAACACGAGGATGCAGAGGATGGTCAGCACGACCATGTTGCCGAGCACTTCGGTCAGCTTGAACTCCTCGCCGGCGAGCGAAGAGATCCCGACCAGGGCGATCAGGGCCGGCAGCATGCCGGCGCGCTCGAACAGCAGCGCGAAGCAGACGATGCCGATGGTGACCAGGGTGATCGGCTTCCATTTCGGCGCCTCGACCGGCTCGCTGCCGCTCACCAGGGCGAACAC
>JACPOQ010000046.1 GCA_016191435.1 Chloroflexota bacterium
TCGACATCGGTGAAACTCGGCTGCACATCCTTCATGCCGCCGAGCTTACCGTCAGCGCCGGGCTGGTGGCTTGCCGCACGCTATCGCTGCCGCCCTCCTCATCGCCCAGCGGCCACCAATTAATCAGTGAATCCTTAGCGGCCCGAGGCCCCGCCGCGCCGCACCCCTACGCCGGTACGACCACACCCCGCCCCTCTGCTACCATCGTCCAGCACCCATACGCCCATACCTCAACCCGGAGGCCCGATGAGCGCCCTCTCCCAGCGCGACCCCGAAATCGCCGCCATCGTCGCCCGCGAGCGCACCCGCCAGGTCGAGACGCTGGAGATGATCGCGAGCGAGAACTACGCCTCCGCGGCGGTGCTCGAAGCCACCGGCTCGGTGTTCACCAACAAGTACGCCGAAGGCTACCCGGGCAAGCGCTATTACGCCGGCAACCAGTTCAGCGACCAGGTCGAAACCGCCGCGATCGAGCGCGCTCGCGCGCTGTTCGGCATGGACCACGTGAACGTGCAACCCACCTCCGGCGCCGAAGCGAACATGGCCGCCTATTTCGCCACCATCCAGCCGGGCGACACGGTGATGGGGCTGAACCTCGACCAGGGCGGCCACCTCACCCACGGCTCGCCCGTGAACTTCAGCGGCCGGCTCTACAATTTCGTGCCCTACACCGTCGACCGCGAATCCGAGGTCATCGACATGGCCGCCGTGCGCGACCTCGCGCGCCAATCGAAGCCGAAGGTCATCGTCGCGGGCTACACCGCCTACCCGCGCGCCATCGATTTCGCCGCGTTCGCGGAGGTCGCGAAGGATGCCGGCGCGCTGCTGATGGTCGATATGTCGCACATCGCCGGGCTGGTCGCCGGCGGCTACCACATGTCCCCCACCGGCCTCGCCGACCTCGTGACGACGACCACCCACAAGACGTTGCGGGGACCGCGCGGCGGCATGATCATGGCGAACGCGGAGCTCGCCGAGGCGGTCGATAAGGCCGTGTTTCCCGGTACCCAGGGCGGCCCGCACCTGCACAGCATCGCCGGGAAAGCCGTCGCCTTCGGCGAGGCGCTCAAGCCGGAGTTCAAGGAATACGCGTGCAGGATTGTCGAGAACGCCGCGGCGCTGGCGGAGGCGCTCGTCCAGGGCGGGCTGCGCCTTGTCTCCGGCGGCACCGACAACCACCTCATCCTCGCCGACTGCAACTCCATGAACATCAGTGGCCTGAAGGCGCAGAACGCACTCCAGGGCGCCGGCATCATTACCAATAAGAACACCATCCCCTACGACACGCGCTCGCCATTCATCGGCAGCGGGCTGCGGCTGGGCACGCCGGCGTTGACCTCGCGCGGGATGGGCCCGGCCGAGATGCAACGGGTCGCGGCCTGGATTGTCCGCGTGCTGCGAGACCCCGACGGCGATGGCGTGCGCGAGACCGTGCGGCTCGAAGTCGCGGAGTTCGCCCGCGCGTTCGCGGTCCCCGGGATCACCGACGCGCAGGCGTAGGGCGTATCGGCGTCCCGGCGAACCCGCGCGACTGCAATGGAGTTGCGAGGAGCGCGGCGTACCGGCGGCAACCTATGGGCCTAAGCTGGATGCATTCGCTGTGCGCTGTGCGCCGGCCGCAAGGAGGAGCCAATGGCCACCGGGTTGTTGCTTCTGCATGCATTCCCGCTCGACCACACCATGTGGGAGCCCCAGCGGGAGGAGTTCGAACACGTCCTGCCGGTGGTCGCGCCGGACCTGTTCGAGGCGGGCGCGGGGCACCACGCCGCGACCATGGACGCCGCCGCCGATGCCGCCGTACGCGCGCTTGATGGCGCCGGGCTCGATGACGCGGTCGTCTGCGGGCTGTCGCTGGGCGGGTACGTCGCGTTCGTGCTGCACCGCCGCCACCGGGATCGCGTGACAGGCATCGTGCTGGCGAACACGCGCGCGACCGCCGACGATGCCGCCGCGGCGGAGCGCCGTAACGCCCTTGCCGCCCGGCTGCTGGCGGAAGGCGCCGCGTTCCTCGCGGATAGCCCGCCGGCGCTGCTGTCGTCGCACGCCGGCGGCGAGCTGCTGGCGCGGGTCAAGAACATGATCGGCAGCCAGCCCCCGCAGTCGCTCGCCGACGCGTCCACGGCGATGGCCCTGCGCCCGGATTCGACCCCCGGGCTCTCGCGCATCACCGTGCCGGCCCTCGCCATCTCGGGCGATGGCGATACCCTCATCCCCGCCGCCGAGACCGAGGCGATGGCGCGCGGCATCCCCGGGAGCCGCTTCGAGATCATCGCGCGCGCCGGCCACCTGACGAACCTCGAGCAACCGGAGGCGTTCAACCGGCTCCTGCGCGAGCACCTGGTGCGCTGCGGCATCGTGCGCGAGGGCCTCCCGAAGGGCGTCCGCTCCGCCCGGGCGTAGCAAGCCGCCGCGGGCGTGCGACGGGATCGCGCGGACACGGAGCCGGGCGCGTACGCAAGCGGCCGGAAGAGGACCATCGCCGGCGATCCCGCGGGGCTACCGCCCGCGGCCGATGTATGTCTCCGGTTCGTACCAGTCGCCGTCGTAGCCTTCGTAGTCGTCGACGCCGTCCGCGGCCGCATCCTGCGTTTCGCCGGCGGACTGGCGCGTGGCGAGCGAGAGCACGACCGCGATAGCCGCAATCGCCGCGCCCGTGATCGCCACGATCAGGTAGTTGCGAGTGGGGATATCGATGACCGACTGCACGATGGTGCGGATGTCCCGCGAGAATCGGTCGCCGCCGCCGGCGCGTCCCGCCAGCCGCCCGATCAGGTAGAACAGCGCCCAGCCGGGTAGCGCGCCCGCGAATGCGGCGACCCCCAGCGAACGCATCCGCCCGAAGCCGTCGTTGCGTAATACCACGAGCACGGCCGCACCCGCCGCCAGCAACGCGAGCACGATCGTGGCAACTCGCGCTTTCGCGTGCGTGTCGTCGGACAGCAGACCCACGAGCTGCTCCAGCACGCCTTCCGAGGAGAACGTGCTGAGCGACTGGTTGCCGGTGCGGTCGAAAGCGCCGAGCCCGGACGTATACACGACCGCCGAGGAGCGCTCCAGCAGCAGGTCGCGCAGCTGGCCGTTCGAAAGCGTGAGCAGCTCCTGCTTCGTGAGGAAGATTTCGATCGGGTAGCCGGGGACGGCGAACGATGCGTCGTTCGAAGCGCGCGCCTGGTCGCGCAGCGCGTCGCCATACTGCGCGACCAGCAGGTCCGCCTCGGTCAGCGACGATATCCCATCTTCGAGCACGGTACGGGCGGTACCGGGCGCGGTAGCCTGGGATAGGCTGACGGCGAGCAGGAGGAAGAAGATGAGGAGCCCCAGCACCACCGAATAGAAGCCCGAGCGGCCATCGTAGGCCGGGTCCTGGCGCCTGATCCTCGCCATCGCGGATTCCGGGCCATGGTCCGGCGGGACGTTCGAAAAGCGGGTCATCGGGTGCGCCGCATCACTCGATCCGGACGACGACCGTGCCGGCGATGCGGTCGTGGAGCGTCCGGCGGTGAGGATCGAAGGCGGCCATGATGAAGCCCGCCGCCACCAGCAGGAAGGCCGCGCCGACGGCGATGCCGGCCTCGACGGTCGACTGCCGGACGGCGAACGCCACAATCACGCCGCCGCCGATGATGAGCACGTAGATGAGCTGGCCAATCACCCGCGCGACGGAACCGAGCACGCCCAGCGGGCGCCCATCGGAGCGGATCACCATCAGCGCCATCACCGCCGCGCCAACCGTCTGTCCTTTCCACGCCAGCGAGATGAAGAAGTACAGCAGGAACGCCGGGGCGATAGCGCCGACGGAACCCCAGAAGATGTTGATCGCCGTGTCCGAGGCCTCGGTGCGCTCGAAATCGGAGGAGATGAGCACGACCAGCGAGCCCGCCACGACCAGCAGGGAGGCGATGATGAACAGCACGAGCATATCCAGCGTCCCCGCGACCACGCGCGATTCGAACGATGCATAGCTGATCCGGAAGGCCGGCCGGGGACGCGCAGTCCCGCGCACGGAAGCGCTGCTAACGGTCATGACCCCAGCATGGTACCGCCACAGGGCGTAGGGCATAGAAAAGGGGTGGGCCGCCCGGTGATAGGAAACTGTCACGTTCTGCCCGGCCGGGCCGTGATCAGAGGCCGGGCGGGGACCGTACTACTCCCCGGAACCCGTTGAAGGAGGAGCGATGACCAAAGCGCCTCAACCTGCTCCTTGTGCAGCAGGTTACGAACGCCACGGGCGGCCCCGAGAAGTACACCGGGCGCGACATGAAGACGACGCATGCGGGCCTCAAGATCACGATGGCCGATTTCAACGCGCTCGTCGAAGACCTCGTGAAGTCGCTCGATAAGTTCGAGGTCCCGGCCGCCGAGAAGAGCGAACTGCTCGGCATTCTCGGCCCTCTCAACAAGGACATCGTCACGGCGTGAATAGCGGCTGCGGGCTGCCGCCACCGGCCGGTCACGCATTCGCGTCAGCCCCCGTGTGGCAGTAGTTCGGAGGCAGGTCGCACGGGTCACGCGCCAGACCCCGGGCGGCCGAGCGCGGCCGCTTCCCGCGGTTCCCGTCGGGCTACGGCGTCCTGGACGCATCCCGAGCTTAGGTTTTGCCGCGGAGGCGGGGGTCGAGGACATCGCGGAGGCCGTCGCCGAGGAGGTTGATGGCGAACACCGTGATGATGATGGCGATCCCCGGCGCGAGCGCGAGCAGCGGGTCCTGCTCCCATTTCGCCGCGCCCGTGTTGAGCATGTTGCCCCACGTGGCCGCGGGGATGCGCACGGAAAGCCCCAGGTAGCCGAGCGCCGCCTCGATGATGATGACCGAGCCGACAGTAATTGACGTGAGCACGATGACCGGCGCGAATGTGTTCGGCAGGATGTGCGCGAAGATGATGCGCCCGGGCGAGGCGCCGATCGCCCGCGCCGCCTCCACAAACGTCATCTCCTTCAGGGTCAGCACGGACCCGCGCACCACCCGCGCCGTGCCCGGCGCGATGAATATGGAGATCGCGATGATCACATTCCGGAAGTTCTGGTCCAGGGTGCTGGCCAGCACCATCAGCAGGATCAAGGGCGGCAGCGCCATGATCGCGTCCATGATGCGCTGGATGGTCATATCGACGAAGCCGCCGGCATAGCCGCTGACCAGGCCCAGCACAACGCCGGCCGCGACGCCGATCGCCGTTGCACCGAGGCCCGCCCCCAGGGAAATGCGCGCGCCATAGAGCAGCCGGCTCCAGACGTCGCGCCCGAGCTCGTCGCCGCCGAGCGGGTGGTCCCAGCTCGGTCCGGCAAGGCGTTCGGCGAGGTTCTGGGCGTCAGGCGGTTGCTTCGCCAGGAGCGGCGCCGCGACCGCCATCGCGCAGATGAGCACCAGCACGGCGAGCGAGGCGGCGGCAATCGGTTGCCTGCGGGTAAAACTGGCGAACCAGCGCACCCAACGTGGCACGCGCGTTTCGGGCGGTGCGAAGTAGACGTCCTGGGTGGTCTGGCTCGTTGCCGCCATTCAGTGCTCCTAGCTATACCGGACGCGAGGGTCGATCCAGCCGTATGAGATGTCCACGAGCAGGTTCAGGAAGACAACGATCGCGGCCGCGACGAGGGCGGAGCCCTGGACCTGCGGGTAATCGCGATTCTGGATTGCCTGCAGCGTCAGCCGGCCCATCCCCGGCAGCAGGAAGAGCAGCTCCACCAGCAGCGCGCCACTGAAGACGAACGCCGCCTGGTTGCCGACGAAGGTGACCACGGGAATAAGGGCGTTGCGCACCACGTGGCGGTACACCACCGCGCGCTCGGCGAGGCCCTTGGCGCGGGCGGTGCGGGCGTAGTCTTCGTGCAGCGCTTCGAGCACGGTGGACCGCGTGATGCGCATAATCGAGGCCGCGAACCCGAACCCCAGCACCAGCGCCGGGATCCACATCATCTTGAGGTTGCCGATGGGGTCGTCCTCGAACGGGATCCACTTGCTCGGCGGGGCGTAGCCGAGGTAGCGCGTGCCGTAGACGATGATGATGATGCCCAGCCAGAACTGCGGGATCGAAAGCCCGAACAACGAGACCACGCGGATCAGGTAATCCAGCGGGCTGTCCTGTTTCACCGCGGAAATCACGCCCAGCGGCAGGCCGATGATGAGCGCCGACGCCATGCCGAGGATGCCGAGTTCGATAGTCACGGGCAGCGCGTTCCCGATGCGGCTGCTGACCGAGCGGCCCGTGAAGATGAGCGAATCGCCCATGCTGCCATCGAGGATGTCCCGCACCCAGTTGATGTACTGCACAACCAGCGGGTCATCGATGCCCATCTTCGCGCGCAATTCGGCCATCTGGGAGGGCGGGATGCGGCCGGTCTCGCCGAGCTTCACCACCAGGGCGTCGCCCGGCAGCAGGTGCATCATCCCGAAGACGAACATGCTGACGAGGACCAGCACGACGAAGGCAGCAAGGGTCCGGCGGATGACGAAATCGCGCATGCGTCTCTCTGGGGGCGAGGCACGGGAAGGTGGCCGAGCCGCCGCACCTTCCCGTTGGGTGGCGAGCTAGGTTGTGCGGCGGTACGCCATGTCGAGCCCGACGGAGCCCCAGCCGAGCGGGTTCCAGGCGGCCTCGGTATCGATCAGGTTGAAGAAGTTCGGCCGGCGGACGTTGATCTTGTACGGCGTCACGAGCCAGATCCGGGTGGCCTGGTCGAGGTCGTAGTCCATGAACTCCTGGACGATCTTCTTGCGTTCGTTGATGTCGAAGGTCTCGCGCTGCTTCACCCCGAGCTCGTCGAGCTTCGGGTCCTTCGCGAAGGTGTAGTTGGTCAGCGACTTCGAATGCAGGGCCTTGTAGGTGAACGTGTCCGGGTCCATGCCGGGGCCGAGGAGGCCCGTGCCGGCGAGGCCCTTGAACTTGCCGCCGTAGAACGTACTGACGATCGTCGCGACATCCTGCGGGGCGTCGATGTTCGTCTTCACCCCCTGGGCGTTCAACATGCCGGCGGCCGCGCTCCAGACATCGAAGTTCGCGCCCGCGAAGGCCTGCATGAAGAAGTCGAGGTTCAGGTCCTTGACGCCGGCGGCGCTGAGGAGGTCCTTCGCGGCTTTGGGGTCGAACTTGTTCCACTTGCCGAGCTCGTTCGATTCCCACGGCCATTCGCGGCCGAAGAAGGTCCAATCCTGGCCGTAGCCGTAGCCGGCCATGCCCTGGTGGATATTCTTGATGATCGAATCGCGGTCGATCATGAGCGAGAGCGCCTGGCGCACGCGCACATCGTTCAGGGGCGGCGTATCGAGGCGCATGACGATGTAGGGCTGGAAGCTCGGCGGCGGCGTCGTCACCTGGGTGACCGAATCCGGGTCCGTCTCCATCACCTGCTCCCACCGCTCCCGGCTGTCCGGGTAGTAATGGTCGAGCTGCTTCGCGCGGTAGGCGGCGAGCGTCTGCGCCGGGTCGGTGATGTAGGTGGTCTCGATGGCGTCGAGGTACGGGAGCTGCTTGCCCGTGACCGGGTCCTTGCGGAAGTAGGTGGGGTTCTTGACGACCTTGTAGCCGCCGTTGTCCTGCACCGAATCGAGCATGAACGCGCCCGTGCCGATCGGCTTCTTCGCCAGCCCGTCCGCGGACTCTTTCTGCTCCCTCGAGAAGATCCAGTGGAATGGGGTGCCGAGCGCGCTGAGGAAGTAGGCGGCCGGGCGGCTGGTGGTGAACTTCACCGTGTACTTGTCGGTCGCCTCGATCTTATCGACCTGTTCGTAGGTGGGGCCCTGGGCGGGCGCCTTCCGGTACGCCTCGCTGGCGTAGACGATATCCTGGGCGGTGAGTTCGCGGCCGTTTACCGGCGGGAGGTTCTGGAACTTCACGCCCTGCTGCAACTTGAAGATATAGGTGAGGTTGTCGGGCTGCTCGGGCATCGCGGTGGCGAGGCCGGGCTCGAACTCCATGAAGTTCGGGTTCTTGAGCGAATCGTTCACCTTGATCTGGAGCAGCTGGTTGTGCGCGAACATGTACGAGGCCATCAGGCCGCCGTTCGCGCCCGTGGGGTCCCAGTCGGGGAGGCTCACGAACCAGTAGCGAAGCGTGCCGCCCGCCTGGGGGCCGGCTTTGTAGCCGTCGAGGTTCTTGAAGCGCGCGCCCGTGAAGGTGGTGCGCATGTCGTTCAGCGTCATCTTCTTGAGGTCGCTGAGCTTGGTGGGGACGTTGCCGCCGGTGGCCCCGCTGCTAGAGGCGCCGTTGCCCTTGTTGTCGTCGTCGTCGCCGCAACCGGCGAGCGCGAGGCCGGCGGCGCCGGCCGCCGCCACACCGGCGCCGGCGAGCACCCGTCTCCGGCTGAAGTGGCGCCCCTGGAGCCGGAGCCAATAGTTGCCGTTGGTGGACGGATTGCCGTTGGACATGCTGCCTTCCCCTCCTGCCCCCGCCGGTCGAGCGCTCGACCAATTCACGTGAGCGAAACCAACCGGCGGCGAGCCGCAGGAGTATAGGAGCGGCATCTTGGGGATGTCAACGAAACTGAATGGCTGTGACTCTTTTGTGGACTATTCACAGTTTAACTAGTAGGCATTAGATAGTTCATTCGAGAGCAGAATAGCGGCGATGCGGGCGGATCCCGCGGCCCCGGCATGGCTGCAACGCGCAGGCGCTCGCTGCCGCTGGCGGGACGCCTCTGATGGCGTAGAGCCGGTAAAGCGCGCGTCCAGCTATCGTTATCCCTGACAGACGGCACGGCGCGTTGTGCCTAACATAAAGGAGCAAGGGGTTGCCACACCGCTCTCCCTGCGGCCCCGTCGCGGTTGCGCCCGCGGCGGGGTTTTGCTTTACCCGGAGCCGTACCCGGCCGGGCTGCCGCCATCCGGCAACGCCGGGATGCTCAACACGAACCGGACATCGGGCCCATCGATCGCCGCCTCCAGCGTGCCCCCGTGCAACGCCGCGATGTCCCGCGCGATCGGCAGGCCGAGGCCACTCCCGCGCGCGTTGCCGTCCCGCCGCCGGTAGAACCGTTCGAACAGCTGCGGGAGGTCGCCGGCGGTGAGCTCCGTGTTCGGGTTGGCCACCGATATTTCGCACACGTCTCCGTTTCGCCGCACGGCCACGCTCACGCGCCCGCCCGCGGGCGTGAACTTGCGTGCGTTGTCCAGCAGGTTCTCGACCGCGCGTTCCAGCTTTTCGCCGTCCGCCGTCGCTTCGACTGAGCCTTCGGGCAAGATTTCGTAGCGCAGGTCGCTCGGGCCTAGCACCCGCTGCGCCGCCTGCGATACCAGCCGGCTCACATCGATCACGCTCGTATCCAGCAGCGCCTGCCCGGATTCCAGCTCCGAGAGGTAGAGCAGGTCGTCCAGCCGCGCCGCGAGCCGCTGGGCTTCCTCGTGGATCACCTGGCCCATGCGGCCCGCCTCGTCCGGAGTCGCCGGCTGCCCGCTCGAAAGCGCGCGCGAGAAGCCGAGGATCGAGGTCAGCGGCGTCTTCAGGTTGTGCGAAACATCAGCGATGAGCGCCGTCATTTGCGCGCGCGATTCGCCCACGCGCGCCGTCATGGTCGAGAATGCGGTCGCGAGCTGGCCTACTTCGTCGCGGCGGCCGACGGCAACATCGACATCGAACCGCCCATCCGCGACGAGGTTCGTCGCGGTGGTGAGCTTGCGCAGCGGGCGCGTGATGTAACGCGCGAGCAGCACCGCCAGCAGGATGGCCACCGGCAACGCGATCCCCGCGGCGATCCCGAGCCCCGGCAAAAGCTCCAGCCACGCGTGCGCGAGGTCGCTTTCGGAGACGGCGAACACCAGTTGGTAGTCCGAAAGCTCGCGGCCGGGCCTCCGGAACGGGCCCGGTACGCCGTTGGTGGTAGCGGCGGCCGGAGTTGCGCCCGCTTCCGGCGCGATCCCGCCAGTAGTCTCAGCCGTCTCGGGCACCGGCGTGGCCGCTGCCCCCGCACCGCCTCGGAGTTCGGCGGATGCAGAGCGCATTGGCCCGAACGTCTCTCGTCCCGGCGCGAGGAGCACAAGCGCGGCGTCGCGCGAGCCTTCGACCTGCAGCTCCGTGAAGTTCGCACCGACAGACGGCACGACGTCGTTCGGCACCGGGACCAGCTGGCGGTTGACGAGCACACCGTCGGTATCGGCGAGTACCTTCCGCGCCCGGTCCGTGATCAGGATGCGGACGTCGTGGTCCCTGGCGACCTGGCGCGCGAACGCGACCAGGTCAGGGAGGTCGTCGCCCTCGAAGCGCCGCACGAGGAAGGTGGTGTAGATCCCGCCCGATTGCGCGGCGACGTGGTCCAGCGCCTGCGCCCGCTGGTCGCCTTCGCGCAGCCGCACGAACAGCACCCCCGCCACCGCCAGCGAAACGACCGTGACCCCGACGAAGGCCGCGATCAGTTTCGCCTGCAGGCCGGCCAGCGGGCGTTTCATACCGGCGGTTCCGGCACGAGCCGGTAGCCCGTGCCCCACACCGTATCGATCCGCAGGCGGCTGCCCTGGAGCTTGTCCCGCAGCCGCGCGACGTGCACGTCCACGGTGCGGACGGCGTAGAACGACGTGCCCCAGACGAGGTCCAGCAGCTGTTCGCGGCCGAGCACTACGCCCGGGAACCCGGCGAGCGTCGCCAACAGGTCGAACTCGCGCGGGGTGAGCGTCAGCGCCTTGCCGCCGACGTTGGCGATCCGCCCGGCGGGGTCGATCTCGAGGTCGCCGACGTTCAGGCGCTGGCGGGGTTTCGGGCCGCCGGTGTGGTGCGCGCGCCGCAGTACCGCCTCGATCCGGGCCACCAGCTCGTCCGGGTTGAACGGCTTCGTGATGTAGTCATCGGCGCCCAGCCGCAACCCCGCGACCTTGTCGATGTCGGAGGTACGCGCCGTCAGCAGCACGATCGGCACGTCGCCGCGCTGGCGCAAGGTCCGGCAGATCTGGAGGCCGTCGGGCCCGGGCATCATCACATCGAGGACGAGGAGGTTGGGCCGCAGTTCGCGTTCGCGCGCCAGCGCTTCATCGCCATCGCGGGCGGTCGCTACGGTATAGCCGCTTTTGCGCAGATAGAGCGACACGAGCTCGAGGATGTGCTCGTCGTCATCGGCAACCAGGATCGTGGGACGTTCGTCCATCGGTGCACCGTTGGCAACCAGTATGGCGTACGGCCGGGCGAGGCGCCGTGGGAAAGCGCCTCGCCCGGACGGAGGGGCTTCGGCCCGCCAGCCTTCGGTCGTCGGGGAGGGGGCCTCCGAACCGGGCTGCGGACCGGGCTTCCTATGGGGTATGCACGGCGCCCTTGACCCGGTTGGGGACCGTCGCGTCCAGCATTTTCTCAATGCCGTCGGCGAAACGCTGCTTTTCCGTCGCCGCCTGGTCGGCGGTGAGCTTGCCGGCGGCCACGGCGGCATCGATTTCCTTCGCGTTTTCGGCGATCAGGAACGCCTTGAGTTCGTCACGCGTCTTGCCGTGCGCTTGCGCCTCCTGCGCGAGCGTCTTGCCGCCCAGCTCGCTCTTGAGCACGTCCGTGGTGATGCCGAGGAACCCGGCGACGGCATCGAGGTTCTTGCCACCCGGGAACAACCCAAATCCGAACCGGCCGGGCTTTTGCGGCGCGCCGTTCGGCGCCGCGCCGTCCGGCTTGATCTCCCAGCGGCCGATGCGCAGGCCGCCGAGACCCAGGGCGCCGAGGTCGCCGGAACTGATCGCCGCGCGGATCTTGTCGGCCATGGCCTGGGGGATCTTGCCACTGGCAACCGCCGCATCGAGCTCCTGCAGGGCCGTGGTCTTGAGCGCGTCGCGGAGCTTCTGCTCGTCGATGCCCAGGTTCGCGGCGAGCTTCGCGATGTAGTCGTCGGTGAGGTTGGCGTTGGCCGCCAGCGCGAGCGTTGGGTCGCTGTTCGCGCCCGACACCTCGTCCGAAACGGTGGCCGCGCCCGTGGCCGGGCGGTCGCCGCTTGCGCGGGCTACCAGCACGCCGCCACCGATTACGCCGACAAGCGCCAGCGGCGCGATGCCGGCAAGTCCAGCCCGGCGCAACGTCATGTGAAGTCGCATCTGTCCCTCTCCTCCGGCCACTCCAGCTGGCCCTCTCCCAATGTAGGGCCGCGGCGGTGCGATGGTGTTTCGAAAGTTTCATCTGAGCTTCACGGCGGTAAGGCCGTCTTTCGCCCCGGGGAGGCGTTGTTGATGCGGCCTAAGCCCGCATCTCCGAGTCGCTCTCCGCCAGCCGCCGCAGGCGGCGCCCTTCGCGGCCGAACGCCGGGACGCCCCGCCACGGGTACATGCTCTGCACGATCAGCACGCCGCCGATGATGAGCGCGAGCCCCGCGAGCATCGCCCACCCCACGGGCTCATCAAGGAACAGCCAGCCGAGCGCGATCCCGATCGGCGGCATCATGTAGGTCACGACCGCGGCGCGCACCGGCCCGATGCCCTGGATGAGCCACATGTAGATCACGATCGCGCCGCCGGACCCACCCGCACTGAGCAGGAAGAGGCTCAGCCATTCGTGCCACCCCATGCTGGCGTTGCCATAGGCGCCGGTCAGCAGCGCCAGCGGCGCAAGGTAGGCGAACGCGAATCCGAGCTGGCTGAACGTCAGCGGCAGCGCCGGCACGTGCCCCAGCCACCGGCGGATGGACACCGCCGAGCCGCCGTAGCAGACCGTCGCCAGCACCATCACGGGGATGCCCTGCAGGGCCTCGCGGTCGAAATCGCGTGCGCGGCCCTCCATCAGCACGACGACGCCGGCGAAGCCCAGGAGCAGCCCCACGACGCGCCGCGGCCCCAGCGCGTCGCCCTTGATCAAGAGCGTCGAGAAGAGCGCGGCCCACAGCGGCTGGGCCGAGTTCGCGATGCTGCCCACGCCGCTGGGGACCTGCTTCTGGCCGATGCCGAACAGCGTCCACGGGACGGCAAAGTTCGCGAACCCGAGCGCCGCCAGCGCGACGATGGTGCGCCGGTCGCGCGGGAAACGCGCGCGTGACCGCCAGGCGAAGGGCAATAGCGTAGCCGCACCGATACCCGTGCGCGCCGCGCTCACGCCCAGGGGTTCCATCCCGGCCGTCACCAGCACGCGCAGCAACAGGAACGAAGCGCCCCACACGCCGGCGAGCACGCAGAGAGCGACGGCGTAACGGGGTGCCATCAACCAACGATAGATGCGGCCGCGCCAACGCGGCAGAACCAATGCCGCGCTCCGCCCGCGGCCACTCGAGGGCGGCGGCCGCGGCGTTAGCCCCAGCGGCTCAAGAACTCGACGTGTGACCGCATGAGCTCGGGAGTGAGATCGGCGTCCAGCCTCCGCAATCGCCGCAAAAGGTCGCCGACCGAATAGCGCTGCTGTGCGATGAGCACAATGCCGCCATGTTCGCGGCGAGCGCTCACGAGGTCACGATGGAGACGCAGGAAGTCGCCCATGTTACTTGAACACAACACCCGCCCCTCACCGGTTGCGAAGGCGAGATGCTCGTCATCGGGTCGTCCCCGCATCTCGACGCTTTGGGGTCCGATCGCGTCAAGACCCGCTGCGCTCAACGCCCTTAGGAGCGCGGTTTGGGCGCTGTCGTCGTCGAAATAGAACCGAAGCGCCACCTAGACGCGGGCAGCCAGGGAGGGCCACTCGGCGGCCACGCGTTCGTACTCCTGGTCCTGGGCCGCGAGGTCCGCATCGATAAGGTCCCTGTTCAGCAAGTAGACGGCGACCGCTGCGTGCGCTTGAGCGAGAGACAGCCGCATTTCTTCGGCGATCGCTTCCGCGGAAAGGCCGCCCGTATAGAGGACGCCGACGCGTCCCACGGACACCCCCGTGCCGGCGACGAATGGGCGGCCGCCACGGACGCCAGCGCGCTGCTCGATCAGCGCACCCACATCGACGAGACCTTCGAGCGTTGCCATGAGCCCAGTGTACAACGCACCGCTCCGCGGACGTGTGGCGATTGGGCGTCAACGCGCCGGATCAGCAAATGTTTCCTGCAAGGCCCGGGATTAGCGAATGCGCCAGCCGGGATTGGCGAACCGTTGGGAGACCGTGCGAGTTGCGGCGCCCGGGGGCAAAAGAAGCGGATGTCCGTTGGACCGTTGCGGGTTGGGACCCGCCTGGCGCGGACATCCGTCGGCGCCAAGCATCCCGCGGTCGGCATTTGAGAGTTCCCACGCGGGAACCGCTGCGCCTTGCGAATTCGTGGCAACGCGCACGCGCCCGGCGTAATGAATTGAAACGGAAGTTATCTTCCTATAATCTCCTTCTGCGGACGCCGAAAGGAGACGAACCCCATGGACCGCGCCATGCTCACCCTTCCCGCCGACTTCCTCGACCGGCCGCCGGCGCGCCCGGCGAGCCGCCGCCGATACGTCCTCGCGGGCGCGTTGTGTGGACTTGTTGTGGCCGTGTTCGCGCGCATCTGGATGCGCACGATCTCGGACGAGCACGTCTTCACGGTCCCGGGGACCACGCTCATCCTGCTCGTCTTCAGCGGCATGGGCGCCTGCGCGGGGGTCGCCTTCGCCTGGCGCAGGCTCGGCTCCACGCGCCGGCTGTTCGTGCAGCGCGCTGTGGCGCTCGTGCCTTACCTGTTGCTGGGGCCGTTCACGCTCCTCTTTCTTCCCGGGTTCACGCTCGCGCTCGTGCTGGGCCACCGCGGCTGGCGGCGCCTTGTCCGGCGGGCGCTGTTCGCGGTCACGACGGCCGCGCTCGCCTTTATCCTGCTCATCATGCTCTCCCGCGGTCCGCTCACCGCGGCCCTGTACCTGGGCCTCGCCTACGCGCTCTTCCTGACGAACCGCATCGCCATCGAACCGCGGGCGCGAGACGCTCCCACGCCAGCGCCGCATCCGCCCGGCCCGTGGTCTGAGGCAGTGGCGTAGTCCCCGGCCGCGGCATGGAGCCCTCGGGCCGCGCGCCCCACTCAGGACTCAGCACTCAGCACTCAGGACTCAGGACTCAGCACTACGTAAGACCCCTTCCCCGCGCCAACCGCCCGGTGATCTACACTGGATGGGTTATGCCCAAACTCGGATTTATTAGCCGCCTCCTTGGCGACTCGAACGAAAAAGAACTCAAGCGGCTCCAGCCGTTCGTAGACGACATCAACAGCTTCGGCGAGGACATCGCGGCGCTCTCCGATGACGCGCTTTCGGCCAAGAGCGCCGAGTTCAAGGGTCGCCTGGCCGCCGGCGAAGACCTCGACGATATCCTCTCGGAAGCATTCGCCGTGGTCCGCGAGATGTCATCGCGGAAGGTCGGCGAGCGGCCGTACGACGTCCAGCTTATCGGCGGCATCGTGCTCCACCAGGGCAAGATCGCCGAGATGCGCACGGGCGAGGGCAAGACCCTCACGGCCGTTGCGCCCGTCTACCTGAACGCGCTCGCCGGCCGCGGCGTCCATGTCGTCACCGTCAACGACTACCTCGCCCGCCGCGACGCCGTCTGGTACGGCCCCGTCTACGCCGCGCTCGGAATGACCGTCGGCGTCGTCCAGAACAACATGGTCAGCTATGTCTACGAACCGGGGTACGAGCCCGGCCACGATGGCGCCGGCGGTGGCGGCCTCCACGACCTCCGCCCCTGCGAGCGGCGTGAGTCCTACGCCTGCGACATCACGTACGGCACGAACAACGAGTTCGGCTTCGACTACCTGCGCGACAATATGGTGCGCGAGCTCGAATCGAAGGTGCAGCGCGACCTCTACTTCGCGATCGTGGACGAAGTCGACAACATCCTCATCGATGAGGCGCGCACGCCGCTGATCATCAGTGGCAACGCCGAAGAGGCGAGCGGCACCTACACGCAGTTCGCACGCGTCTGCAAGGCGCTCCGCGAGGACGAAGATTACGTCGTCGACCACAAATCCAAGCACGTCGCCCTGACCGAAGATGGCATGACGCGTGTGGAGCGGGCGCTGGGCGTCGATAACCTCTTCGCCGCCGACTCCCGCCTCGCCCGCCACCTGGATGCCGCGCTCGATGCCGAGGCCCTGAAGCGCGTGGACCGTGACTACGTCGTCAAGGACGGCGAGATCATCATCGTCGATGAGTTCACAGGCCGCCTGATGCCCGGCCGCCGCTGGAGCCACGGCATCCACCAGGCCGTCGAAGCGAAGGAAGGGATAAAGGTCCAGCGCGAGTCCGTGACCTACGCGACGATCACCTTCCAGAACCTCTTCCGCATCTACGAGAAGCTCGCCGGCATGACCGGCACGGCCGAGACCGAGGCCGAGGAGTTCGCCAAGATCTACAAGCTCGACGTGGTGGTCATCCCCACGCACCGCCCGATGGTCCGCGAGGACTTCCAGGACATCATCTACATCAACGAGCGCGCGAAGTTCAACGCGGTCGTCACGGAAATCGAGGAGATGCATGGCAAGGGCCGCCCGGTCCTCGTCGGCACCACCTCGATCGAAAAGTCCGAATACCTGTCGCAGCTGCTGCTGAAGAAGGGCATCCCGCACGACGTCCTGAACGCGAAGCAGCACGAGCGTGAAGCGCACATCGTCCAGGACGCCGGCGCCGAAGGCGCCGTCGTCATCGCTACGAACATGGCCGGCCGCGGCACCGACATCAAGCTCGGTCCGGGCGTCGCCGGCAAGGGCGGCCTGCACGTGGTGGGCACCGAGCGCCACGAATCCCGGCGCATCGATAACCAGCTCCGCGGCCGCGCCGGCCGCCAGGGCGACCCCGGCTCCAGCCGCTTCTTCGTGTCCTTCGGCGACGACATCATGAAGCGCTTCGCCCCGGAATGGGTGCCCGGCATGATGCAGAAGCTCGGCATGACCGAGGAGATGCCCCTCGAATCGCGCATGGTCGCACGGGCCATCGAACAGGCCCAGACGAAGGTCGAAGGCCACAACTTCGATATCCGCAAGCGGCTCGTCGATTTCGACGACGTGATCAACCAGCACCGCACCGTCATCTACGCCGAGCGCGCACGCATCCTGGAAGGCGTCGATACTCGCGCGAACGTCCTCGGTATGCTGCTCGACGAGCTTGACGCGCTCGTCAAGAGCATGAGCGGCAGCGTCGAGGCGCTCGAAGTCCTCCAGAACGAGCTGCGCGAGATCCTCCCGGCCGAGGATCTCCTTTCGCTCGAAGAGATGCAGGACGTCGGCGACGAGCTCGCCGACGAGATCCTCGACCGCGCCGAAGACCGCTACGAGGCCTTCGAAAAGGCCGTGGGCGAAGAGAACATGCGCAAGGTGGAGCACTGGCTGCTGCTGGAATCTATCGACTTCCACTGGCGCGAGCACCTGACCGCGATCGACGACCTGCGCCAGAGCATCGGCCTCCAGGCGTACGCCCAGATCGACCCGCTCGTCGCCTTCAAGAAGGAAGGCCATGACATGTTCTCGCAGCTGCAGGACAACATTCGCCGGCAGGTCGCCCGCACGGTCTTCAAGGTGCAGGTTACGCAGCAGCCGGTGCAGGCAACGCCGCCCCCGGCCACGCCCGCCTCGAACGGTTCCTCGGCGCAGGTTACTGCCGCGGACGTCGCGCCGGCGCTGGCAGTGTCCGGCGATGGGCCCGTGCCGCGAGCCGCGCCCGTGCTCGGGAAGTCCTCGGCGCCGGACGTGAAGAAGCTGCAGACGAACCGCGAGGGCGCCAGCCAGCCACGCTCGAAATCGAGCGCCGCAAAGCGCCGCCGCATGATTCGCTAGCTGCCCCGGCCGGTGCATCGCGCCCGTGGCCTTCGCCCCGTTACCGGCGAGCGCCGTGCCCGCCCTGGCGGCGCGACAGATTCGCCAGGTAGTCAGCACCAGCTGAAGGTGCCATCTTCCAGGCGGTCGAGCACGGTAACAACCCGCGAAGTCCGCCGCTGAAGGGCTCGAGGCCGTGCTCACGGGCATGTCCACCGCCAGATGAGCCGCGAGCTCCGCCGCGACATCGACCGGCATGCGGCGAACTGCGAGGCCTGCACCGAGCGTAAAGCGCCAGGTGTCGCCGCTGGCAGGTTTCGCGGCATTGCCGCTCATCCCTGCGCCGGCGGGTTCGAAGGCCGCTATCCTCCAGGGGCTTCTCGCGCAATGGCCCGCGCCGGGCCCGGCCGCGGAGGAAGCACCCGTCCCGGGATTTACGGGCCGCGCCAGGTCGCGCCGAGCGAGTGGTCGGTCATCCGGCGCGTGCTCGATGGCCGCGCCGGGATGATCCTGCCCGATGGCGGGCTCGTGGCCTACTCGCGCATGGGCACGCGCAACGCCGCCCACGCCGTGCTTCTCGCCGTGGACCGGCCGGCCGTGGCCGCCGGCCGCATCTACAATTGCGCGGACGGCGAGCAACTGACCCTGCGCCAGTGGATGGAGACGATCGCCGGGATCATGGGCGCGCGGCTCGAATGCTGGTCGCTCCCGCGCGAGCTGGCGACTGCCGCCGCCGCGATCGCCCGCGCCCCCGGCCACGTGCTGGTGGACACGAGCCGCGTGCGGATCGAGCTCGGTTACCGCGACGTGCTGCCCGTGCACGAAGGGCTCCGCGAGACCATCGCGTGGTACCTCGCGAACCCGGTTACGCGCGACGACTACCCCTGGCTCAGTGACACCTTCGATTACGCCGCGGAAGACGCGCTGGTCGCGGCCTACGGCGCGGCCGTGGCCGCGCTTTCGCCACCCACCGAGGCCGTCCCGCCGTTCGTCCACCCCTACGCCCACCCGCGCCTGCCCCACCAGGCTCGCGACCACCGCGCGCGGTAGCCGCGGCCAGCCGGGCTCGCCGGCGGGCGCCAGGGGCGGGCGCGGCAGTTGTGGCCCGGGCCAGATTCGCTGCCGGCCTCGATTGGGGCGTGCGTTCGTGCCCGGTGTCGTCTGCCGCGGCGCGTCTGGGTAGAGTGTCGCGCATGGGAGTTTTCGGCGTCCTCCGGCCGGTGCGGAACCGCGATGACCCGGCGGTGCGGGCGCCGGGCGTCTCGCAGATGGCGGCCGCACCGTCCCCCTACCGCCGGCGTGCGTGGTCCCCTCCCGCGGCAGCGGCCGTGTGGATGCGCTTGCGCGCGGAACCGCTTGCCTTCCTGGCGGTGCTCGCGGTGGCGATTTTCTTGCGGTTCTTCCGGCTCGATGACACGGCTCAGAACCTTTACTACGCGGCCGGCGTGCGGAGCATGCTGACCTCGTGGCACAACTTCTTTTACGTCAGTTTCGAGCCCTCCGGGTCGGTGATGATCGACAAGCCGCCGCTCGGGCTCTGGCTGGAGACGGGCGTGGCGCGCGTGGCCGGGTTCCACTACTGGGCGCTGGCGTTGCCGCAGGCAGTGAGCGGGGTCGCGGCGGTGGCATTGTTGTTCTTCGTCATCCGGCGGACCTATGGCGGGCCGGTCGCATTGCTGGCGGCCGGCTGCCTCGCGGTGCTGCCGGTGAGTGTCGCCTCGGCGCGGAACAACACGTTCGACACGCTGACGATGTTCTTCGCGCTGGCGGCCGCGTGGGCGCTGCTCGAGGCGGTCCGCCGCGGGAGCCTGGGCTGGCTCCTGCTCTCCGCGGCGATGCTCGGGCTGGGGTTCAACACCAAGATGTCGGAGGCCTTCCTGCCCTTGCCGGCGTTCGCGCTCTTCTTCGCTGCACAGAGCTCCCTGCCGCGAAAGCGGCGCCTGGCCCACGGGGCGGCGTTCGCCGCCGTGCTGGCGGCCGTCTCCCTCTCGTGGGTGGCGGCCGTCGGCCTGACGCCCGCGGCCGACCGGCCGACCGTCTACAACGGCGACGGCAACAGCATCTGGGCACTGACATTCAGGTACAACGGCATCGACCGGGTCATCGGGACGCATGCGCAGCAGCGCATCCGCGGGACGGCGCCGCTGCCGGCAGATGGTGATACGGCGCTGTTCCTGAAGGCCGCGCAATCGCCGCCACGCGGGCCGTTCCGGTTGCTGGTGGGCAAGCTCGGGACGCAGATCGCCTGGTTCCTGCCGCTCGCGGCGGCAGGAGTGCTGGTGGTGGCAAGGCGGCGGCGGACGCCGCTGCCGGGAGACATCCTGTGGGTTTCATGGTTCGTCAGCGGAGCCTTGTACTTCTCGGTTTCGGCCCAGGCCGTGCCGCAGTACCTGGAGTCGATCGCGGCGCCGGTGGCGGTGTTGGCGGCGCTCGGGCTCAAGCTTGTGGCGGATCTGCTGGTCAGGCGGCGGGCGGCCGGGGCCGCGTTCGTGGCCGCAAACGCGCTGCTTTCGGTGGTGCTGCTCGTGTCCTCCCGGGGGGAATCGCGGGCGGCGCTGCCAATCGTTGTAGCGGCGTTGGTGGTCATGGTGGCCGCAGGCTCGCTCATCCCTCATGGCCCCGGCCACGTCCCCACTACCCGGGTCGCACGGACGGCCGTGGCGGCGGCGTTCCTGGCGCTGTTCGCAGGGCCGGTGGCGTGGTCCGCCGTGACGGCAGCCGAGCCGGCGGCCGGGGTCGCTGCCCGGTATCCGGTGGCCGGACCCGCGGAGTACCGCAACTCCCGCCCGGCGACTGGCGGCGACTTTCCCCCAACATCACCACCCGGGCCGGCGTCCGACCCGGCGCTCGCACTCATGGCGGCAGCCACGCCGGGCGGCTATCTCGTGCTGGCTGAGCGGTCACTCTTCGGCAACGCCGCCCGCTACGTCATCGAGACGGGGCGCCCCGTGCTGACCTTCGACGCCTTCCAGGCGGACCAGTTGCTTGCCGCCCGGACGCTCGCGCAACTCCACGAGGCCGGCAAGCTGCGATTCCTCGAACTGCCGGCGGCCGGACCGTGGGCGGACCCGATAACGCCGTTGGGCGTCTGGTTCGGGGCGCACTGCACGGACGTGACGGCGACCGGCGCGCGCCCGCTCGGCGGCGAGACGAACCTGTACGACTGCCGGTGAACCCGCAGCGGCAGGCCGCCCGGGAGCGCTCATCCGGCGGCAACGCGCGTGCGTTCCCCCACGAGCTGCGCGCACTGCGGATGGCAGCGCCCTGGCTCGCCGGTACCGCCTGCCGCTAACGGCCTTCCGCTGCCTCCAGGCGTGCGCGGCGTTCGAGGTTGTACTTGACGATCGGGCTGGCCTCTGCCGGCTGCCAGTCCTTGTACGCCGTCACAGTGTCGATCGGCCACTCGATGTCTGCGTCGAGGCGGTAGCCGGGCTCCTTCGCCTCGCTCAGCGCGCGTACGGCCAGCCGCGCCACTTCAAGCTGCATCGCCCGGTCGTTCGGCAGCCCAAATGCGTGGCCGAACGGGAATTCCACCCCGACGATGCGGGCAAGCCGGAACTTCTCCGCAAGCGCGGGCATCATCGTCACGATGACCGTCGGGATTCCAGCCTCTTCGATCGTACGTGCCAGCACGGGCACGTTCCTGCAGCAGTCTGGTCAGGCAGGGGCAAGCACCACTGCCTCCACCTCGGCGTCCTTCAGCCGTTGGACGACCTCGGGGCCATAGCGCGTCCGCCACTCTTTGGCGCCCCGGGCCTGGAAGCCCATGAAGGCATAGTGCTCATCGGCGAGTCGGCCAATAGCGCCCTCCGCCTCGAGCCGGGAGAACGCGGCAATGGGCAAAGCGACATTGAAATCGATCAGAAAGTCGCGCGTGTTCAGGTGGAGATGCTCTGCGGCGATGTCGTCCTGCTGCACGTCGCGCGGGATGATGCGATACGTGGAGTCACCCCACAGCGGCTCGCGCTTTTCGCGTTCGACGTCAAAGGGCGGCTGGCTAGCTTTCAGGTAAAGCCCGGCCGACGTGAGAAGCGCCACCGTCGCCTGGCCGATCGGTGTCGCCAGTGGTGACCACACGGGCGCCTCAGCCTGGAACCCCACGCTCTCGAAACCGGCGCGGAAGCTGCGGGGCAGGAACTTGAAGCTATCGACCGGCATGTGCAGCTCTCTCGGACGGGTTCGCTGAGTCTAGCCCGCCACGCAGAAGGTGTCATTACGCCCGCGCGGCTCACAAATCGGCCGAAGAAGGATCGTGCGTCCCGCTTTTGAGGTCCGAACGGCTCCTGTTGCCGCGATTGCCGCGAGCGATGCTGCATACAGCGGCTGGACTTCGGAAGCAGGTGCCGGCGGCGCTAACGGCCGAGACAGTCCCGCCACAGGAGGCACGGTGATGGTTGTCGCGACTGCGGTCGATCGGGATCTCTCGAGGGTGATGGAGCAACTGGCCTACGGCTGTTACATCGTTGGCAGCCAGGACGCCGACGGTGAGCCAAACGGCATGATGGCCGACTGGGTGATGCAGGTCTCGTTCGTCCCCCGGATGCTCGCGGTCGCCTTTGAGAACGACGCTCACACCCTGGCCAACATCAGGGCCAACGGCGCGTTTACGCTCAACCTGCTCCCCCGCGACGACGACGGCCTCCGCCTGGCGGCGCGCTTCGCGCAACCGCACAACGGCGCCAAGGTCGGCGGCCGCGGCAACTCCGGACACGAGCGCATCCACCACAAACTCGAGACGGTCCCACACGAGCTGGCCGCCAACGGCGCCCCGGTGCTTACCGGCGCCTGTGCCTGGCTCGAATGCGAGGCCGTCGACTTCGTGCCCACAGGCGACCATGTCGTCGTCACCGCGCGAATCCTCCACGGCCGCCTCGTCACGGTGTCCGACATCCTCACCTCGGAGTTCACCGGCTGGTCATACGCAGGCTAGTCCCCATGCGCCGGTTGGCCGCCCTCGGACGGTGAGGAGTCGACAGATGACGACCGTCGCACGGATACCGGCTCGAGTTGGGCCGTCTCTGCCGGAGGTTCGCCCCTCCCGCCAGGTTTTCTCGCGCGCGATCGTCGGCATCACCGCGCTGAACTTCGTCTTCTTCAGCGGCTACCTTCTCTTCTTTCCCACCCTGCCGTTCTTCATCGAAAAGCTCGGCGGAAGTGAGAGCGAGATTGGCCTGCTGATCGCCGTCTCGAGCCTCACGGCGATGCTCGTGCGCCCCCTTGTCGGCTACCTGGTGGACAGGGTAGGCCACCGGCCTCTCCTGATCGCCGGCCTCGCCGCGTTTGGCGTCACAGCGCTCCTTTACAACCTCGCCCTTGTCCCGGTGGCGCTCATGCCCCTCCGCGTTCTCACCGGCGCGTCGCTCGCCACGGTCGTGACAGCCGCCACGGCCTACGTGGCCGATGCAGCCCCCCCGCTGCGCCGCAGCGAAGTCATCGGCTATTACGGCATGGCGAACAGTCTGGCGTTCGCCGTCGGCCCGGCCATCGGCGGTTTCATTATCCGCGCCGACTGGCTCAACGGCACCGACGGCACGCTGGTGAGCTGGGCGCCCTGGTCCAGTGGTGCGCGCACAGGTGATCTCCACTTCGCCACGCTGTTCGCCGTTGCCGCCGCGATCACGCTTGTCGCCACGGTCATCGCCATCGCTCTACCACCTGGCCGCAGCGTCCACCCCGGCGCCCGCGCCGGCGGCACCGCCTTCGCTGCCGGACGGGCTGCGCTCTTCGGCGCGGGCATCAACGCGAGCGGGTCGTTCAGCTTCGCCGCCCTGGTCGCCTTCATCCCGTTGTTTGCGCGCGACCAGGGCGTGAGCAACCCGGGCCTGCTCTTCGTCGCCTATGCGATCGCCCTTATTGCCTGCCGGCTTCTGCTCGGCCGGCGGCTGGAAGGCGCGCCGCGCGAGCTCGTGGTGGCAATCGGCCTGGCCTTCGTGGCGCTCGCAATGGGCCTCGTGGGGAGCGTCGCCGCCCCGCCCGCACTCGTGCTCGCCTCCGCTATCTTCGGCCTTGGCGCCGGCCTCTATCAGCCCGCCCTGATGGCCTACGTCATCGACCGCATCGACCCGGCGACACGTGGGCGCGCGATGGGCACATTTACGCTCGGAGCCGATTTCGGGATCAGCAGCGGCTCCTTCCTCCTCGGCGTCGTCACCGAGGCCGCCGGCTACGCGGCCGCCTTCTGGGCTGCCGCGCTCGTCACCACGGCCGGCGCCGCGACCATGGCCGCCTGGTGGACCCGGCCCGGACACGCTGCTTCCGGGCCTGCCGGCTCACAGGCCGACGACGCCGCCGGCCTCGCGCCCGCTCGCCTCACCGGACAGCGCTAACCGGCGGAAGGAGCGCGTTCGAGCGGCGCGAGTTCCGAGCGCGGACGGTGGCGATGGAGCCGAGGGCGACATGCCGCTGCTCATGCAGTATCGCCGCGACATGGCGTGCGCTGGTATACCGCCGGCCGGCATCGAACCTGCAGCAAAGCGGTTCGGAATCGGCATTCGCGCGGCCGGCGGCTTCATGTAGTGCGCACTGGCAGCTTCCGTCTGAGGGCAAACGGCGGCAGACGAAGGCGCATTTGTACCAGCTGCGGTCACCTCAGTCGTCGCCCTTGACGCGCTCGGCCGTCTCCGATTCTCCGAAGCCGTTCCTTCCAGCCTCCGCTGAAGTCCGCGGCCGCGTCCGTCAGAGCTGGCGGAGGCGCGGGTCGAGGATGTCGCGAAGGGCGTCGCCGAGCATGTTGAACGCGAAAACCGTCACGGCGAGCAGGCCGCCCGCTGAAGCAATGATCCAGGGCGCCTTGACCAGATAGGCCGTCTCGGTGCCGCTGACCATGCCTCCCCAGTCGGGGTTGGGTGGCGGGATGCCAAGTCCGATGAAGCTGAGGGCGGCTTCGGTGATGATCGCGAAGGCGATGTTGATGCTGACAATGACAACGATAACGTCGAACACGTTGGGCAATACATGCCTGAGCAGGACCCGCGGGTAAGAGCAGCCGATAGAGCGCGCCGCTTCAATGTACATGTTCGCTTTGACGGTCAGCACCTGCCCCCGGATCACCCGTGACGGCCCGGCCACCAAGAAGATGGCAATGGCGATGATCGTGTTCCGCTCGCCGGGGCCCAGGACGGCGGCGATCAGGAGGATGAGGACGAACGACGGGAACGCCATCAGGACGTCGCTGATCAGCTGGCGCTGCTCTGGTACCGCGCGGTCTACGGCGCAGACCCCATGTAGGCCCATCCGGCACGCTCTCCCCGGCCGCGCCCGACAGCCCTGCCTGGCAGCCCATCTTTAGAGAAACGATTGCGCGATCTCTCGAAACGGCCGCTGCTCGCGGCCGTCCATCGACCCGCACCGGCAGGGTTGCCCCTTCGGCATCGCCGAAGCTGAAGATGGGGACGCTCGGCCCCTGGAGAAAGGGCCGCGCGGCCCTACGCCAGGGGCAGGCCCGGGCGCATGGTCGGAGCTATCTGACCAGGAGGTTCGGAAGTCATGCCCACTACCGTCACCCGTTGGAATCCATTCACCGAAATCGAGCGCATCTGGCCCCGCGACCTCTTCAGCGGGGATTTCTTCGGGCGGCTCCGCCCCGGCGGCGAGCTCGCCGTCGAGTGGAGCCCGCGCTGCGATGTCACCGAGAACGACAATGCCATCGTCGTCCACGCCGAGATCCCCGGCGTCGAAGCGAAGGACGTCACTATCACCGTCGAGGGCTCCGAGTTGCTCCTGCGCGGCGAGAAGCAGTCCGAGAAGAAGGAAGAGAAGGAAGGCCGAACCTATAGTGAGCGCTTCTTCGGCTCATTCGAGCGTGCCATCGCCATCCCCGAGGGCGTCGATGCTTCGAAGATCGAGGCGAAGATGAAGGACGGCGTGCTCGAAGTGCGCGTGCCGCGGCCGGCAGCGTCGAAGCCAGGGGCAAAGAAGATCGAAATCAAGGTCAACTGACCATCCCATATCGTGTTGGGAGCAAACGCGCATCGTGCTCGCGCCGCACCCTTTTCCTCGGGTCACGCGTGCACGCGAAACGCAAAGAACTGCGCCGGCATTCGCCGGCGCAGTTCTTTTCAAATCTCGCGTAGTGCGCGGGACACGGGCGCGAAAGACTGTGGTGGGCCCGCCGGGATTCGAACCCAGGACCAACCGGTTATGAGCCGGCCGCTCTCACCGCTGAGCTACGAGCCCCCGGGAAAGAGAATACGGCCCGAGTTGAGCCGTTACCAGCGCCTACCGCGGTCGCCACGCCCACCGCCGCCGCCACGGCCGCCGCGGTCGCCGCCGCCACCACCGTAGCCGCCGCCGCCGAAGCTGCCGCCGCCACCGCCGTAGCTGCCGCCACCACCACCGTAGCCGCCGCCGCCACCACCGTAGCCACCGCCGCCGCCGCTGCGGCCACCGCCGCCGCTATAGCCGCCACCGCCCGTCCGGGGCTGAGGCTGGAAGCAGTCGCTGCAGTAGACCGGGCGATCGCCGCGTGGCTGGAAGGGGACTTTGGCATCCTTACCGCAGGACGCGCAGGTTACGCTGAACAGCTCTCGATCGGGGCGGGCGCCACCCCCGCCTCCGGCTCCGCCGCCACCATCGCTCCGCCGGGCTCGCCGGCAATTTGGACACCGGCGAGGTTCATTCGTGAACCCCTTCGATGCATGGAATTCCTGCTCTCCCGCTGTGAACGTGAAAGCCGCTCCGCAATCGGAGCAGGTCAGTGTTTTGTCGGTGTACACCCCGACGACCTCCTTGAGTTTCCTGGATCCCTACGGTCATCGAGCACCGGTGACAACTGAAGCCTCTCCGTGAGGCCGATGGAACGCGAGAGCCATCTACACACTACTTCATCCGGACGTTGCCTGTCATTACTGCTACACGAGCGCGGGAGCGGCGCACGTGAAGAAACGGACCACGAACGTGACCGCGAGTTCTGGCGCCTTCGCGCCGCCCGCCACGGCGCCCTCTGCTGGTACACTGCACCGATATGCTGGAACTGACCATGCGCCTCCTGCGCGCCGCCGAGGGCGGCGCGCCCGTGGTCCTCGCCGCGGTCCTGGAGGCAGGCCCCCTCCCGCTCGAACCGGGCACGCGCATGCTGATCGAGCAGTCCGGCGAGCGCGTGGGCAGCCTCGGATCGGTCATGCTCGATGACCTGATGGCTGCCTATGCCCGCGACGCCTTCCCCCGGCACGCCGCCGAGACCGTCTACGTGGGCGAAAACGGTATCTCGCCCCGCACGATCGTCGGCGCAGCGAGCATCTATATAGAAGTCGTCGAAGCGAAGCCCGTGTTCTTCGTGATCGGCGGCGGGCACATCGGCCGTTCGCTGGCGAAGCTCGCCGATTTCCTCGATTTTCACGTCGCCGTGCTGGACGACCGCGAGGAGTTTGCAGACCCCGCTCGCATCCCGGAAGCCGACGAAGTCATCTGCGACGACTATGAGGCGGCCATCGACCGCTATCCAATTACTTCGAACACCTACATCGTCATGGTCACGCGCGGCCACAAGCAGGACGAGGTCGCCCTGCGCCGCGCACTCGGGCGCGGGGCGGGCTATCTCGGCATGATCGGTTCGAAGCGGCGCACGGCGACGGTGCTGCAGCACCTGCGCGACGAGGGCTACGACGCGGCCGAGCTCGCCCTCGTGCGCACACCGATCGGGCTCGATATCGGTGCAGAGACGCCAGAGGAGATCGCTATCAGCATCATGGCCGAGGTGATCATGTTCCGCCGCGGCGGCCGGGCGAAGCCGATGTACCACCGCCCGGCAAACCTGCGCGCGGATTAGCGCAGCGAGGGTGCCAACGCTAACCCACTTCGAGAGCGTCGACAGCTACATCGCCAGTTTCTCCGGCGCCGAGCAGGAGGTGCCCCGGACCATTCGCGCCATCATCCGCGAGGCCGCCCCGGATACCGCCGAAGTCATCAGCTACCAGCAGCCCGCGCACAAACTGAACGGGCAGGCCCTCTGGTCAGCGGGCTTTAAGAGGCACTTCTCGCTCTTCGTGCCGTCCGAGCGGGTGAAAGAGGCGTTCGCGCAAGAGCTTTCGCGCTACGAAGTGCACAAGGCGACCATCCGCTTCCTGCTCGCTGAGCCCGTGCCCGTGCAGCTCATCCGCGATATTGCGGCGCTCCGGGCCGAAGAGGCCCGCGCCCACGAGAAGCCGAAGCGGGCGGCCCCGAAGCAGAAGTAGCCACGCCCGCTGCCCCTCGCGGCGCTACTTCGGGTCGCGCCACATGAGCCAGACTTTCGGCCCGCCGTTAGGGATGACCATCTCCTCGGTGACGCGGAAGCCGTTGCGCTCGTACAGCGAAACATTGCGCTCCTTCGAACTCTCCAGGTAGGCCGGGACACGGTCGCGGTCGCAGATTTCGAGCACGGGCGCCATCAGCTGGGTGCCGATGTTGCGGCCCTGGGACTCCGGCTCCACGCCGACCGCCAGCAAGTAGTAGTGCGGCGCCTGCGGGTGCTTCTTTTCGATCGCGTTCATGCCGCCCATGATCGCGGGGATGCGGCGATAGCTCGCCGATTTCGCCATCGCCGGGATGAGCATCAACTGCTGCAGCATGCCCATCTTCCACTTGCCCGGCGGCGTCCAGTACGCCCCGCCTTCGATGTTCTCGGACGTATACGCGAAGCCGTAAGGAAGCGTGAGCTTCGTGAGCGCGATCTCCATGAAGTTGTAGATGCGCGCCGCGCGGCGTTTGTCCTGCGCGCAGAACCAGTTGACCACCGGGTCGTCATCGAAGGCGCGCGCCATCACCGCCGTCGCGTGCGGCACGTCCGCCCGCGTCAACTTGCGCACCGTCACTGCCAGCCGCTCACGCTGCGCCGGCGCCGGCGCCTGTTCGGCCCCGGCCGATTGCTGCGTCTGTGTCATCGCGGTTCCCCTCCGGTAGCTGGTAGCTCTTAGTGCCCGAGCGGCGGGCGGCCGTTGCCGCTGTCTGTTGCGCGTCCCCGAGCAGCATACGCGCGTGGTCAAGCATCCGATGATTCGCGATGCGACACGCCCGTCCGCGACCACGAGACGCCGTCACGCCCACACGCCGGCACGCCCACACTCCGATACCCCGCCGCCGCCCCGCCCGCTACCATTGCGCGCATGACTTCCACCGCCGCCTTCAACCCCCCCACTCGCGTCCTCATGGGCCCCGGCCCCAGCGGCGCCAACCCCCGCGTGCTGCGCGCGATGACGGCCCCGCTGCTCGGCCACCTGGACCCCGAGTTCCTGCGCATCATGGATGAGTGCCGCGCGATGCTGCGCCAGGTGTTGCGCACGCAGAACGGCGTCACCCTCGCGACGCCCGGCACCGGCACGAGCGGCATGGAAGCGGCAGTCATGAACCTGGTCGAGCCCGGGGACAGGGTCGTCGTGGGCGTCTGCGGCTACTTCGGCGAACGCATCGCGCAAATGGCCGAACGCGCCGGCGGCGCCGTCACGCGTGTGAACGCGGCCTGGGGCTCACCTGTGGACCCCGCGGCCGTCGAGACGGCGGTGAAGGCGGCCGGCAGCGTGAAGCTCGTGGCGATGGTCCACGCCGAGACCTCGACGGGCGTGCAGACGCCCGTCGAGCCGATCTCGAAGGTGGCGCACGCGGCGGGGGCGCTGCTGCTGGTGGACTGCGTTACCTCGCTCGGGGGCGTGCCCGTGGAGGCCGACGCCTGGGGCGCGGACGCGGTCTACTCGGGCACGCAGAAATGCCTCTCGGCGCCGCCCGGCGTCGCGCCCATCACGATGTCGCCGGCGGCGTGGGCGGCGGTCAAGACGCGCGAAGTGCCAAGCAACACCTGGTACCTCGATATGCAGTTGCTCGAGGCCTACTGGGACGACCGCCGCAACTACCACCACACGGCCCCCATCTCGATGGTGTACGCGCTCCACGAAGCGCTCGCGCTCGTGCTCGAAGAGGGGCTCGAGCAGCGCTGGGCGCGCCACGAGCGCAACGGCCGCGCCCTCCAGCAGGGCTTCGAAGCGATGGGCCTGGTGCTCCACGCCGATGCGGGCTACCGCCTGCCTGTCCTCACCACCGTCCGCATCCCGGAAGGCGTGAACGACATGGAGGTGCGCGGCGCGCTCCTCAAGCGCCATAGCATCGAAATCGGCGGCGGGCTCGGCGACCTCAAGGCGAAGGTCTGGCGCGTCGGGCTCATGGGCGAATCATCGAGCCCCGGCAATGTGCTCCTCTTCCTTTCGTCCATCGGCAAGATCCTGCGCGAGCAGGGCTTCGCCGCCGACGTGCGCGCCGGCCTGGCGGCCGCCGCGGCGCGCCTGGACCAGCCGTAGGCGGCGGGCACATCAGTCCTCGTACACCCGCTCCAGCAGCTCCGTGGCGAGCCAGTACTGCCGCCCACGGATGCGCCGGTAGGGTTTGAGGATGCCCTGCGCCACGTATACGTCGATGGCGGCGCGCGCGGTCGGGGCCGTCGTCCCGGTGCGCTCCATCACGTCGCCCACCGAGACGAACAGCCGCTGCATCACGAGTCCGAGCATGCGCAACGGCATCGGCGACTTCGCCGCCGCGGCCACCAGCGACCGGTACCGTGCCTCGATTTCCATGACGCGCCGGACGCGCTCGATCGCGTCACGCGCGCTCGCTTCGAGGCCGCGCAGGAAGAACAGCACCCACCCGGTCCAGTCCCCGTCCGTGCTCACCCGCAGCAGCCGTTCCACGTACTCGTCGCGGCGCTTCTCCAGATAGGCGGCGAGGTAGAGCAGCGGCCGGTCGAGGACGCCCGCGCGCTGCAGGTGCAACGGGATCAGCAGCCGGCCGAGGCGGCCGTTCCCGTCCTGGAACGGGTGGATGGCCTCGAACTGGTAATGCGCCAGGGCCGAGTCGATGAGCGGTCCGTACATCGCCGGACCCTGGAGAAAACGCACCAGGTCTTCGAGCAGCGGGCCCACCTGCTCCGGCGGCGGGGGCACGAAGCGCGCCTCCGCGATCCCCTGCCCGGCGCTGCCGATGTAGACCAGGCGCTGCCGCGTCAGCCCGGGGCTGCGGTCGCGGCCGCGCACGCCCAGCATCAGCCGCTGGTGCAGCTCCTTGATGAGCGAGAGGTCCAGGTCACGGCCGTCCCCGTGCCATTCGAGGGCGACGTTCAGGGTCGCGACGTAGTTCAGCACCTCGTGGAGATCGCTGTCCTCGTCTTCGGGCCGGCCCACTGTGGCCTCGTGCAGGAGCACCTCGGCGATCTCGGTCTGCGTGCCTTCGATGCGGCTGCTGAGGACCGCTTCCCGCCGCCCAAGGGCGTGGACGATGAGGTCGGCATTCGCGATCAGCCGTGCCTGGCCCACCAGCTCGCCGATGGCGCCGCGCGCCGCCTCGACGGCCAGCAGCAGTTCGCGCGAGAACGCGAGCTCCGGCGGCAGCGGCGCGGGGACGAAGGCCCAGCCTTCGCCGATGCGCGCGAGCTCGCCGGTGGCCCCGTCCTGGAACTGCTCACGTCTCACGATTAAAGACTATGGCACTATATTTTAATCGTCCACCTCACAACTAAAGCCCGCTTTAGTCCGTACCCTATCAATTAAAGCATAGCGGCCAGAACTTTAATCGGTTCCGGTCGAATGCAAGCAGCCTTTACAAGGATCACCAACCCTCGCAATTTACCGGCGGCAGGAGACGCGGCCCGCCGCCCGGTCGCCGCATAGCCGCGCGCCGTGCTATGTTCGCGCTCTAGCCGGACGTGCCCACGGACCAGTCTCAACCAGGATTCGGGAGTGCCTGCCGACGTGTATAGCGACCTCGCTGTCTTCTCCGGCCGCGCCCACCCGGAGTTCGCGCACGCGATTTGCGCGCGCGTCGGCCGCCCGCCGGGCGAAATCGATGTCTTCGAATTCGCCAATGAAAACATCTTCGTGCAGTACCGCGAAAACATCCGCATGCGCGATGTCTACCTGGTCCAGCCGTTCTGCACCCCCGTCAACACCTCGATCATGGAACTGCTGATCATGATCGACGCTGCCAAGCGTGCCTCCGCGGGCCGCATCACCGCCGTGATCCCCTACTTCGCCTACGGCCGCAGCGATAAGAAGGACCAGCCCCGCGTCCCCATCAGCGCACGCCTGATCGCCAACCTCCTCGAAACCGCCGGCGCCGACCGCATCCTCACGATGAACCTGCACGCCGGCCAGATCCAGGGCTTCTTCAACGTCCCCGTGGACGAGCTGAACGCGCTCTACCCCGTCTCGGCGCACTTCCGTGGCCAGCAGCTCGAGAACTACACCGTCGTCGCCACCGATGTCGGCACCGAGAAGCGCGCCCGCGACATGGCCGTGCGCCTCGAATGCCCGCTTGCCATCATCGAAAAGCGCCGCATCGGAAACAGCGACAGGACCGAGGCGCTCAACGTCATCGGCGAAGTCGAGGGCCGCAATGTGCTCCTGCTCGATGACGAGATCGACACCGCGGGCACGATGACCGAGGCCGTGCGCGTGCTCCGCTCCCGCGGCTGCAAGGAAGTGGTGATCAGCGGCTACCACCCGATCTTGAGCGGCCCCGCGATCGAGCGGCTGAAGCGCGCAGACGTGCGCGAGATCGTCGTCACCGATTCCGTGCCCGTCCCGGCGGACAAGCGCCTCCCAAACATGACCGTCATCCCCGTCGCCGGCCAATTCGGCGACGCCATCGCGCGCATCCACAGCGGCCAGAGCGTCGGGGCGTTGTTCCAGTAGGCCATTGGCTGTTGGCCATTAGCCATTGGCGAGCACGCGCGGGCGGTGCTGACGCGTGCGGCGCGCCCACCACGATGAGCCCGATCGGGATTCGAAAATCGTGAACGTGAACTCCGCGCCAAACCCCTGTAAGCCCACCGCAACGCACCCTGCGAGGCCCTTCGGATAACCCTAACCCGCCCACGGTTTACACACAGTTTACATTCCCGTTGCCGTTACCTGATGTTTCGACCCTGTGACGCCCCTACGTTCAGCTCGTTGTTTGAGAGCGTTGTGAGGTGACTGTGATTGGATTTCCCGTTTTGAAGCGATTCCTGCCGGTCTTCGCGCTGGCCATTTTGGCGGCGCTGCTAGTCCTCCCTTCCGCCGCCTCGGCGGGCGAAGACGCGAACAGCCCCATCGCAGCCGCCGCCCTGAGCCGCGTCGGCACCTATGGCGGCCAGTGCTGGACCTTCATGCAGGAAGTCGTCCAGGAAGCGACGGGACGCCGCGTAGGCAACGATTATCGCCAGGGCTTTTTCGATGCCGGCGCCATCGAAGTGTCCGCCGAAGAGGCCCGCAACGGCGACATCATCCAGACCGCCAGCGACGCCGATACGTCGCCCTGGGCTTCGTATTCGGGCCTCCACACGGGTATTGTCCTCAAGAATCTCGGCGGCGGGCGCTTCGACATCGTAGATTCGAACCAGAACTGGGACGAGATGGTCAATCTGCGGCCCAATTACGACCCGTATGCCAACGCCGCCCGCTACGGCCTCCAGGTCCACATCTACCGCATCCCCGGGAACGGCTCTGGTGCTGTTGATGCAGGCGCGGGCTCACCCTCCGTTGATGCGGGCGCCAGCGCTACGTGGTCCATAGGCGAACAGGCGGTTGTCGCCACCGATTTCGGCTGCCTGAATATGCGCACCGGCGCCAAGCTCGGCGCCAGCGTCGTGAAGTGCCTTGCGAACGGCACAACCGGGACGATCGTCGATGGTCCCGTCTCAGCGGACGGCTACTCCTGGGTGAAGATCGAGACGGCGCAGGGCACCGGCTGGGTGGCTACCCGCTACCTGACGAAGGCGCCAACCGCGCATGCTGCGGCTGCAGATCTCCCATCGGCGCCCGAGGCCTCGCCCGCACCGGAAAACGCGCCTGTCCCCACCGATAGCGCGCCCGCACCGGTCGCGGACGTCCCGGAGAAGACCGCGCGAACCGATAACAGCCCCGGCTGCCTGCGCGTGCGCGATTCGGCCGGGCTCGGCGGCGCGGTCCTCGCATGCCTCAGCGCGGGCACCGCGGTGACGGTGCTGGACGGCGGCGGCGTCAGCGCCGACGGCTACACATGGACGCGCGTCCGCCTTGAAAGCGGCGCCGAAGGCTGGGTCGCGAGCCGGTACCTCGTGTCGTCCTGAGGGCCGAGTTGAGTCATCGGGGAATCGGCGTGCCAGTTGGCACGCCGTTTCCTTGCCCTGCCCCGGCGCGGCTATGCTGAACCGCATGTTCGAGCGCTGGCGTCCCCTCCTGCTGCTCCCGGCCACGGTCGCCGTGCTCGCCACGGCCGCGTGCGGCGGCGGATCCGGGCCGGCGGCCGCAACCACGCCGGCGGCAACGGCGCCCGCTGCCAGCGCCGTGGGCTCCGCCACCCGCCCCGCCTCGGCGCAGGCTTCGCCCACCGTCACCGTGACGGCCACGGCCACGCCATCGGCCATGCCGTTGCCCCCCGTCGCCGAAGCGAAAGCCGCCGCCATCGCCGCTGCCGTCAAGGCGCTCGATGCGCGCGTCGTTAGCCCCCTCAACCGCGACGCCTGCCTCCAGGACAACCCTGCGCGCAAGGTGTGCATCGCGCTCGAGGGGCCAGACGCCAGTGTCCAACGCGGCCTCGCGGAGTTCGGCGCCGGCGACCCCGAGGGCGGCGGTTTTCGCTTCCTCATGGGGCGTTCCGCGGCCGGTGAGTGGGGCTTCTGGTTCGGTTCGCAGCAGCAGTTCTACGTCCAGCTCGTGTTGCCGGGGACGTTGCTGGCGTGCGGCGAAGGCAATGGCGTAGCCGTGCGCGTGCAGCCATCGGTCAGCAGCGCCGCCGTCAGCACCGTGAAGGACCTCACTCAGTTGCGGGCGCAGGAGTTTGTCCTCACGACACCCGGCAAGTACGGCGCCGGCGGCGCTCGCGGCGAGGGCTGGTATCACGTTACGACGCCCGTCGATGGCTGGGTGCAGGCACGCGAAGCGACGGACGCCAAACTCGGCAACTGCCGGCTCCGCGATTCCCTCGAAGGCAGCGCCACGCACGGGTAGCTGGCCGTTGGAAGTCGTGCCCCTGTGCGGTCACGACTGAAGCACCCAATGCTCCGGGACAACCACACCGCCACGCCCGGGCCACACGGCCGAGCGGGTGGCGAAGCAAGCCCGTGGCCGGTCCCGGACGAAACGTCCGGCGCAGATCCCCGGTAGTCGTGGCCCTCCGGGGCCACGGGTCATACATCCAACGCTCCGGGCCCAGCGACATCGATCGCATGGGGCGCACAGATCAGCGGGCGGCGAAGCAAGCCCGCGGCCGGGTCCGGCGATAGCCGTGGCATACCGAATGCGCCCGGATCCGAGCCACCCTTACCGCTCCGCCGCGAACACCCACGGCCACTCATCTTCGGCTCCTGCCAGTCCTGCCTCCCACGGATTCGAGACGACGTAGCACAATGCCGCATCGCGTTCCGCATCGTCGCGTAACCGCCGGTCATAGAATCGCGGCTGCCACAGATATGCGGGACCGCCGGCTTTGCGCGCAACGGTCGCGGTGTACGACTTGAACGCGTTCGCCCACGCGATGACGGACCGCCTGTCCGGACGGACGATCGCGTGGAGGTGGTCTGGCATCAGGCATGCCGCGACGAGCACGATGTCGTCGCGCACCGGCTGCTCCATGACCACGCCCCAGACGGCCTCGCCCACCCGCCCGCAAAACGGCACGGACCTGGCGAACGCCCGCATCACCAGGTGAAATTCGCTTTCACGGTTCGCGTAGGCCTCACGCGGCAGCCGGATGCGCCGAGGGAATGGGATGTCATTCACGCCGATCGAAGTGGAAGGGCATGCCACGGTTATCGCCGGACCCGGCCGCGGGCTCGCTTCGCCGCCCGCTCGGTCGTGTAACCCGGACGTGACAGTGTGGTTGTCCCGGGGCATTCAATGCATGACCCGTGGCCACAGAGGGCCACGACTACCGGGTTCTTGCGAGCCGGCGGACTCGACGACGGCCGCCGCGGCTCTCGCTTCTCGGGCTCGGCCCGGGAAAACAGGTAGACGAACACGTTCGAATCGACGAACTCACCGCTCATTCATCTCATCGCGCGTAAATTTCCGGCCCCCGGTGTCGGCGTACTGCTGGATTCTCCGGATCACCGCCATCCCCTCGTCAGCCACGTGCCGGCGCCGGGTGTAATCCGTCAGCCAGCGGCGGAACTGCTCATTCAGGGTCGAGTGCTCTGCGCGCGCGCGGGCGCGTGCAGCCTCGATGAGGGCGTCATCCGCACTTAGAGTGATGTTCTTCATCGTGTGGCCAGTGTACACGACCGTAGTGACGCCCGCCCAGCAACCCCGGGCTCGCCGAGCAATGCCGCTTGCAGCCTGCCCGGCGTCCCCATCACTACCCCGGTTCGTGCTCCTCGAGCCACTTCAGGACGCCGGGCCACACTTCGTTCTTCGCGCGCCGGCCGGCGATGACAGAGATGTGGCCGCCGGGGAGCTCCAGGAACGTCTTGTCCGCGCTGCCGATGACATCCACGAGCGCGCGGGCGCTGGCCGCCGGCACGATGTCGTCGTTGGTGGCGCCGATCGCGAGCGTGGGCACCGTGATGCGGCCGAGGTCCACCTTTTCGCCGAGCACGCGGAGCTCGCCGCGGACAAGCTCGTTGTGCTGGTAAAAGTGCCGCACCCACTGGCGGAAGAACTGCTTTGGCAGCGGCTGCCATTCGTTCGACCAGCGGTTCATGGCGCGGTAGCCGCGCAGCCACTCGGCGTTCCACAGGTTCTCGGCGAGCGTCGCCTGCATCTTCGCGTCGCCGGTGGGGTTGATCATCTTGAACCCCGAGCGCACGAACTCGGCCGGCATCATATCGAAGGTCTCGACCACGGCGTCGACATCGAACACCTCCTCGTCCGTCATGCGCGGGAAGTCCCCGATGCTGAAATCGATCGGGCCGACCATCGCGAGCAGGTTCCGTACCGGCAGCGACGTATCGCGCGCAAGGGCGGAAACGGTCATCGGCACGCCCATGCAGTACCCGAACGCCGTGCCGGCATCGGCGCGGGCGTGTGCGACCGCCTGGCGAAAGAGCGAGGGGATGAGGTCGCCGATGACCTCGTCGAGGCCGGTGTCGCGGTCTTCGGGCCCGAACACGCCCCAATCGCAGAGGTAGAACGGGACGCCCTTGCCGGCGAGGAATTCGGCAAAAGACTCGCCGGGGCGGAGGTCAAAGATGTAGGGCCGGCTGATGCCGAGGTACGGGAAGAGCACGAGCGGCGTCTTCAACCGCGGGCCGTCCTCCGGCGGGTAGTAGTACAGCCGCGCCTTGCCGCGATAGCCCACGGCCACTCGCCGCGATTGCGCCACCGGCGCGGGCGTCGATTGGAGCGCCATGCGCATGCCATTCGCCATGCGCAGCAACTGGCGTTCGGATTCATCGGTGGGCGGGGGCGTGGTGGCCATGTGCGCGGCTCCGGGCGGTGTGCCTGCGAGTGTACAGGCGCGCGCAAGCGGCGGCTGCGGCTCAGGCGGCCGGGAGCTTGCGTTCGATCGCCGCCGCCTCATCGATGATGTGGCGGTAGCGGCTGAACACCTGGCGGGCGGCGGCGTGGGCGCGAGCCAGGTCCTTCGCCCCGAGCCCGCCCGATTCGAGCGCGGCTTCGAACTCTTCGCGGTCCTCTTCGACCAGCGTGCCATCCGGCTGCGCCCACCAGTCGAGGATGAGGTCGCGGTACTCGATAGCCTCCTCGCCGAGCCTGACATCGGTGACGGCATCGAAGCGGTGCGCGATGACCTCGCCCGCCACGGTCTTCATGCGATAGAGGTTGTAGGGCCGCCGCGCCCAAAAGTAGCCGAACGAAATGGAGCCTGGCGGGATGGCGATGGGCGTCCCGAACACCGCGCCGCCTCGCTCCATCACGAAACGCACCACCGCGAGCCCCGGCTCCCGGCGCACCAACGTGCAGGGGTATTCGCGCCAGCTGCCGTCGGGCTTCTCCTTGCGTTCGAGGATGGGATGGGGGAGATCGGCCGCGTTGGACGTTGTGGGCTTCTTGGACGGCACGGGTAGGGATTCTCTCCCTACCGGTCGCGGCTCTGTTGACCGCTCTGACGATGCCTCGGAATTTTCGTGGGGTGTTGTATGCTCTTGGGCCACAGACCAATCCTTCCGATGGAGCCCGCGCCGGCGATGCAATTCGAGACCATTCTGTACGAAAAGAAGGGGCCGGTCGCGGTCCTCACGCTCAACCGCGAAAAGGCGCTGAACTCCATCAACGCCCAGGCATCGCGCGAAATGGAACAGGCGTGGGTCGATTTCCGGGACGACCCCGCGCTCCGCGTCGCCATCCTCACGGGTATCGGTGAAAAGGCCTTCTCCACGGGCATGGACCTCGTGGCCACGGCCGGCGGCGAGAACCAGTTCGAAGGCCGGCGATCGGAGTTCGGCGGCTTCACCAAGGGCATGCCCATCTACAAGCCGATCATCGCCGCGATCAACGGCTTCTGCCTCGCGGGCGGGCTGGAACTGGCGTTGACCTGCGACATCCGCATCTGCGTGCCGGAGGCGCGCTTCGGCCTGCCCGAGGTGCGCTGGGCGATCATGCCGGGCGCCGGCGGCACGCAGCGCCTGCCGCGCGCGATCCCGCAGGCATGGGCGAATTACCTCATCCTCACCGGCGAACAGATGGACGCCGAGACGGCGCTGCGCCTCGGGCTCGTGTCGCACGTCGTGCCGCGCGAAGAGCTGATGGACCGTGCGATGCAGATCGCGGGCATCATCTGCGAGCGCGGGCCGCTCGCCGTGCGCACGGCGAAGGAAGCCATCAGCCGCGGCCAGGACATGCCGCTCGACCACGGGCTCGCCTACGAGGGCGTGCTGCTCGCGCGGCTCATGGGCACCGAAGACGCGAAAGAGGGGCCGCGGGCCTTCGCTGAAAAGCGCAAGCCCGAGTATCACGGCCGCTAACACCGGAAGGCCGGCGCCACCGGCGAGGGAGTGCCGCAGTGTTGGGGAAGGCTGTCCGCGAGCCGGACTCCCGAGACCGGGGACGCTTCGCGGCGCTTGCGACCTTGGTTGGCGTGGCGCTCATCGCGCTCCTGGCGCTGCCGGGCTGCGGCGGCGGGGCGAAACAGGGGCCGCTCCCGGGGATCGCCGAGGCGAAGGCCCAACGCGACACCGCCGATGGGGCAGCAAAGCTCACCTCCACGATCACCGTCCGTTTCGACCGCACCTTCAGCTTCGCGCCCCGCAAGGTGCCGCTCGCCTCGCTGTTCGAACTCTCCCTGCCCATGGGCAGCGGCACGCGCCGCGTGCTCGTGCGCAGCGCCCAGCAGTCCACCGACAACTCGCGCATCGTGACCCTCGGGGTGGATGTGCTGGTGCCCGACGGCGCCGAGCTGAAGGTCTTGCGGAAGGCCTTCCGCGCCAACGAAACCGGCGACATCACGACGAAGGTTTCGAGCGACCTCAACAATTCGCTCATCGTGCTTGCCTCCGTGGCGCTCACGCCCTCGAACGCGAGCTTCCTCGCTGCGCCCACCGTCGCCGCCGTGAAGCCCGAAGACCGCGACCCCGCAGCCATGCGGGCGGTGTTGGAGCAGCACCTTCGCGCCCGTGGCTCGCCCGACGAGGTAGTCAGCCGCGCCCTGGACCGCTACGACACCATGCCCGATAGCGTCTCGGGGCCGAAGGCGCGGGCGGCGCTGGCGGCACTTACCGGCACGTTCGCGGAGCCATCGATCGATTCGCTGCTGACCGCAAACAACTGCACCGGCAAGCCGCTCGCGAAGCTGTCGTTCGAAGTGCCACCCGATAACCCCGACCTGTTCGCGCGCGTCACCTACACCGCGACCGGCGCGCGCATCGTCTCGCTGAACCCGCAGATCGAGGGCGACCGGCTCGAAGACATCATGCCGCTGCTCGCCCACGAACCCATCCACTGCGACCAGGTGGACGGCCGCTACGAAGAGATTGCCGCCACTGCGTTCGATACGTTCCTCTACCTGAACCTGGTCGCCGCCTTCCCGGAACTTGTGGACATCAACACGAAGCTCGCACGAGACCTGAACGTCGATGCCGTGGCGATGGTGAACAGCGGCCGCGTGTTCCCGGAGTTCATCGGCATCCTCCCCAGCCCGGGCGTGAGGCAGGTGTTGCCGAACACGAACTCGCCGTCCGGCTCCTTCGCGGAGCTCGTCGCGAACGCCTACCCCGGGATCACCTTCAACGACTCGCCCGATGAGCCGCTGGCGCAGGCGTACGTCGCGATCCTGGCGAAAGCGGCGGGCATGCCGGCGGCGAGCGCCTTCAACCTGCGCTACCTCGACGAGCTCCTCGCGCGCAGCTTCGCCGCCGAGGCGTACGGTGCGATCCTGCAGGCCTTCGGTTTCGGCACCGGCGAGTGAGGGCGGCAACCCGGAAGCTCGGAACTGCTCTGAAATCGCCCCCGGGGCCGCGCCGATCGCGGCCCACCATCCCCTTTCGAACGCGCCGCCGAGCTGCCGCGCCACGGGCGTTTAGTTGTCCACGCTTGGCCGCTTGCTTACGCGCGCGGTTCCGTTACGCTCGGGCCTCGGAACTGCTCTGAAAATCGCCGCCGTGTCGGAGTCGCGGCCCTCTGTGGCCGCTGGAGTTGGTTGCCCTGTTTCGCGGTGGCAACGAAGGTCACGAGCAGAAGACGCACGAGCGCCGGGCGCAGCCGGCGGCGCGGCCGCGTGGCTGCACGAGTGTGACACGCGCCAACGGCCGCCGGGCCCCCGCGCCGGTAACTGCCGAACGCATTGGGCGGGCGGCGCCGCGGTCTCGCGTGATCGCCCCGCTGGGTCCGTGTCGCCCCAGCTGGAGCGTCGCCGGCTGGCGCGAAGCTTTGGGGGCGGGGCAGGCGGCCACGGAGGGCCGCGACTCCCACGACCCGTGCGCACACGGCCCGGCGGTTCGGTAAGCTGGAACCATGGACGACGCACTTGCCGCCCTGCGCGACGCAAAGACCGTTGCCGTGGTCGGGCTGGACGCCCGCACCAGCCGCACCGCCTACCGCATCGCCGAATACCTCCAGCGAGCGGGCTACAAGATCATCCCCGTGAACCTGGGCCAGCCGGGCGATGTCGTGCTCGGCGAGCCCGCGTACGGGCATCTGCGCGACGTGCAGGAGCACGTGGACCTGGTCGATGTGTTCGTGCGCTCCGAGAATACCGGCCCCGTAATCGATGACGCGATCGCCATTCGCGCGGATGCGATCTGGCTGCAGGTGGGCATCGCCAACGACGACGGTATCAGGCGGGCGCGCGCTGCGGGCCTTGTCGCCACGCAGGACCGCTGCACGATGGTGGAGCACCGGCACCTGTAGAGTTCCGAGCCGGTGATGGCGCTGCGCCACACCAGGGATGAAAATGACGCCGCCCGTGGCGGTGGGTGGCGCAGTGATCGCCGCGGTCTCGCGCTCTGCGCTCGCCCCGCTGATCCACGTGTGCCCGCATTCGAACGCCGGTCACTGGTTCCGGGACTTTGGTGGTTCGCCGGAGCGGCCACAGAGGGCCGCGACTCCTAAGGGCGCACATCAGGATGTGAGGGGTTCAGACTCCCAGGACCATGCCCACGACCGCTTCCAGTCTCGCTCATCGGGACAAAGCCCGGCAGCCACCGGATTCCGAAGGACGTACGCCATCGTCGCTTCGGCATCATCACCATCTCGGATGCTGCGGTCCCACATTCCCGGCTGCCATAGCCCGCCCCGAAACCCGTTCGTCCACGCAAGGCGCGTAGTCCAGGACTTCCAAACGTTCAAGAACTTTAGCAGATCCATTTCGAGCGGCCGCAAAACGAGGTGGACGTGATCGGGCATGAGGCATGCTGCCAGCAGCTCCACTCGACCAGCGGATCGCTGCTCCAGGAGTGTCGCCCAGATGGCGTCCATCAGACCGTCCGGAAACCGTGAAATCTCGGGATGCGCGCGAATCGTGACGTGGGTTGTCACCGCCCGGTCCGCGTACGTCGAAGCCGGCAGGCGGATGCTCTTGGGGTACTTCACCGCGTCACGCTCATCGCCCGCGCATTCTAATGCGATGCATCATGCACGGCGATAGGAGTCGCGGCCCAATGTCCTACCGCGTCGCCGCCTTCGGCCGACTCATGTCCACCGCTACTGTCGCGCATTCGAACACTCGCGCGAAGTGGAACGTGAACGACTCCACCACCTGCTCCATGGGCACCTGCTTGCCGATTTCGTGGCTCAGGCTCGTCATCTCCACGTCTGGCAGGCCGCACGGGTTGATCAGGTCGAAGTGGCTCATGTCCGGGTCCACGTTGAGCGCGATGCCGTGCATCGTCACCCAGCGGCGCACGTTCAGGCCCAGCGATGCGATCTTCTTCCCGCTCGCCCAGACGCCGCGCTGGTCGGTGCGCGCGCCACGCACGCCCCAGTCGCCGAGCACGCCAATGACGGTCTCTTCGAGCCCGTTCACATAGTCCAGCACGCTCGTTTGCCAGCCCTTCAGGTCGATGATCCCGTACGCGACGAGCTGGCCCGGGCCGTGATACGTGATATTCCCACCGCGCTCCGTCGGGATGATCGCGATGCCGTAGTTGCGCAACACATCCGGGGGTACCCGCAGGTCCGGCTCGGGGTGCGAACGGCCGAGCGTGACCACCGGGCGATGCTCGGTGAGCAGCAGCGAATCCACGCCGCCGCCCTGGCGCCGCTGCGTTTGCAGCCGCTTTTGCAGCAGGTGCACGTCCTCGTAGGACGTGGTCCCCAGCTCGTAGACGTTGACCGAACGCTGATCCGGCATCTCTGGCCTCCCCATGGTATCGAAAGCGGCCGGCGCGGCGCGTTGCGTCACTCCGGCCAGTGTAGCCGCCTCAATCGGCGAGCAAGGCGTACGGCGCTTCCAGCAGCTCGCGCACGCGCCCGAGCAGCCACGCCGCTTCGCCCACCGGCAGGTATTCGGGCGAATACGCGATGGTCACCACGGCCACCTGACCGCGGCGCACTTGCTCGCCTTCGAACACGGGCACGTCGCGCACCGCGCCTAGAGCGAGCGCGAACGCGTGACCCTCGGGCAGCGGCGGCACACCCTCGTCGATGCCGTGCTCGCCAAAGTTCACCACCGTGCAGGCGCAGTCGGCGTTGTCGTCGGCGGTCTTGCGGACGGCCGCGAGCTCCGTAACGGCGTCGCGGAAGGGCCGGTGGGCGGCGCCGCGCACCACGCACAGCCGTTCGGTGTCGCGCTCGGCCAGCAACAGGCCGATGTCGTCGCCGCGGAGCCACAGCGGCCCGACCCCGAGCAACGCCCGCGCCACGGCGCGGATGACGACGTCCTCGTCGGTCGGCTCGGCGCCGGATTGGCGCCACTCGCGGCCGAGCTGGGCGCGGAGCTTTCGCACCTCGCCGAGGGCCACCGTGGTGCGAAGCACGAGCGGCACGCTCGCGAAGGACGTTGGCGCCGTGGACACCACAGGCGCGTCGTGGACGATGGTCTCCTCCGGGCCCGGGTAGGCGAGCTGGTCGTCCCAGGGCTCCACCACGTCCCCGCGCGCCCCGAAGGCGGGCAAAGTAGTTCCGAGTTCCGAGTCCCGAGTGCCGAGGTCAGGAGTGCTGAGGGGAGTTCCGAGGTCAAGAGTGCTGAGTCCTGAGTGCTGAGTGCTGAGAGGAGTTCCGAGCTCCGGGTCCCGAGTTCCGAGTTCCGAGTGGACGGCCGGCGGCGCTTCCGCGGGCGCTTCGAAAACGAACGCGCCTTCGAATGCAGCAGGCTCGTCCTCGGGGTCGAACTGGAAGTCGAAGGTGTCGGTGCTGTCGGAGGCTTCAGGTGCTGCCTCGAAGTCCTGCCACGAGGTGGCGGCCGGTGGCTCGGGCGCGGGCTCGAAGACGGCCTGGAGGTCGTCGTCGTTATCAGCATCGGCGTCCGGGGCCTCCGGTTCGCCCGCGAAGTCGTGCGTGCGGTGGGGCCACTGCGGCTCCTCCGGGATGTCGTCGTTGCCGAAGCCGAACGAGAGGGTCGCCTTCGGCGTCTCGGCGGTGGGAGGCTCACGGTGCAGCAATGCGTCCTGGAAGGCCTCGATGTCGTCCGACTCATGCGACCAAAAGCTCGACAGCTCCGGCTCCGGCGGCGGGGGCGGGCCGCCACGGCGGCGGAACAGCAACGGCAGCGAGGCGGGCTCCACCGGCTGCGGCACGTGGGCTACGCCGGGGATGGGCTCTTCGTCCCGCGGTGCGTCGAACGCCGGGGGCTCATCGCCGGCCTCCGGCTCGGATTCCCGGTGCTCGTCGAACGCTTCCGGCTCCGGGCCAGGAGCAGGCGTGTGCGGCTCATCGATGTGCGTGAAGGCGTGTTCGCGTACCCGCGCTTCGAATCGCTCGCCGGGCCCGAGGATCACGCCGGCGACTTCGCCCCAGTGGGGCGTCTCGCCCGCGCCGACGCAGTGGCGCAGCACGCCTTCGCCCTCAGCTTCGACTTCGATCGCGACGAACGCCGATTCGAAGCGGTAGATCGGTTCGCCCGCGCTCACCGATTCGCCATCCGCCCGGTACCACTCGGCCAGCACGCCGGAGCTCTTGCCGAGCCCAAGCGCCGGGACCACAACATCGACGGCCATGTCTCACCCCCGTGCCACGCGGCTCAGCGCGCGGCATCTGTCATGAGCAACGGCAGGTTGGCCGTGGCGGCGTAGGGGCGTGACGGCGTACGGCGGGTTCGCCATCCTCGGGCTGTGCACTTCTTCCTTGCGCGCGTCCGTGCGACCCTCGGCGCGGAGCGTTTCATGGCCATGCGTCGAAATCTGTGTCCCGCCATACTCGCCGGGAGCGTCCTGTTCGGGTTCGCGCTGCTGGCGGGACCGGGCGCGCGGGGCGCGGCGATCTCCCCGCCCGCCCGGGTTGGCGTGCCCGCCGTCGTCGAACTCCAGCACGCGACCACGCTCCCCGACGGCCGCACGCTGACCGCGTTCACGCTCGTCCGGGCCGATGACGCGGGCGAGACGGGTACCACGCTCCAGGCCACCAGCGGCGGCGATGCCGCGGCCTTCGCCACCATCGGCGTCTGGGGCGCCGGCGGCGTGCCCGTCCCGGTGAAGTACGTGTTCGCCAGCGACCGCCCGGGGCTCTCGGCCTTCCCGGCCATGCTCTGGGCGATGAGCCGCTGGAGTTCGCTCGCCGGGCAGACGTTCTCGTTCGCCTACGCCGGCGCCGCGGCGCAACCGCCGGACGTGGCCTGCGAGGATGTCGCCAGGAGCGACGGCATCAACACCGTCTCGTTCGTGGCCACGCTGCCGGCGGACGTGCTCGGCTCGACGTGCGTGCTGAGCACCCGGCGCGCCGGCGTTGTGGAGATCGTCGAATTCGACATGGTGTTTTCCGCCGCCATCCCGTGGTCCACGGCCGCCGGGGCGACGCCCGCCGGCCAGCTCGACCTCTATTCGACTGCCCTCCACGAATTTGGCCACGCCCTTGGGCTCGGCCACAGCGACGACCCAACGGCGGTGATGAAGCCCGCAATCCACGATGGCGAGCAGGGCCGCAACTTTTCGAACGACGACCTCGCGGCGATCTTTTCGCTCTACGGCACCGGCACCGGCGCCACGCCCCTCGCCACCCCGGGCGCGCCGCCCGCGGCCGGGAGCGGCGTATTCCAGCTCCGCCTCGGCCAGGTTGCGAGCGGCGAGAAGAAGTGAAGCGTTCCCCGTGGCCGCGCCGCCGCCTACGATAGCGAAGCGCGCATCGCGCCCAGGCGGTCCCGGTGTCCCAATTCGATGAACTCGCGGCGCGCGAGACGCTGCGCATCGGCCTCATTTCCGATACCCACATCCCCGAGGCGCGCTTCGAGCTCTGGCCGCAGGTGTTCGATGCCTTCAAGGGCGTCGATGCCATCCTCCACGCCGGCGATATCCATGACCTCAGCGTCATCGACCAGCTCCACGACATCGCGCCCACCTGGGCCGCGCGCGGCAACGGCGAGGACGGCTCCGGCGGCCGCCCCATCCAGCCGGACCACGCGCGCCTGCGCGAGACCTGGGTGCTCACCCTCGGCGGCATCTCCATCGGCATGGTCCATGACCTGCCAATCCCCGAATACCCTCCCCACCTGACGGTCGAACGCGCGATGCAGCGCCACTTCAAGCGCACGGACCTCGACGTCGTCATCTACGGCGATTCGCACGTGGAAGCGATCGACACTGTGAACGGCGTGCTCTGCGTGAACCCCGGCTCGCCGACGTACCCGCACAACCTCGATACGCAGCTCGGCACGATCGGCTTCCTCGAAATCAGCAACGGCACGGCCGAAGCCACGATCTGGCAGCTCACCGAAGACGGCATCGCCCCCTTCGATTGGTCCCGCTGGCGCCGCGGCCTGTAGGCTTCCACACTCCCACACTCCCATACGCAATAATCTCCCCATGCCCTCCGCTCCCACTCCCACGCTCCCGCAACGGCTGATCGCCTTCTGCCGCGTGCTGCGCGAGGTGGGCGTGGGCGTGACGCCGGGGCGGGCGCTGGATGCGGCCCGCAGCCTCGCGCTCATCCAGGTCGCCGACCGGGCGACGTTCCGGGCGGCGCTCCGCACCAACCTCACCATCTCGGTCGATGAGTACGAGGCGTTCGCCGACGCGTTCGACGCCTTCTGGGACTCGACCGAGTTGCCCGGCCTCCTCGCGCCGAAGCCCGAAATGAAGACGATGGACTCGCTCCGGCCCCACGAGCTCCCGCTGTATGGGCTCGCCGAGATCGAGCTGCAGGGCATCTCGTCCGAAGGCGATGCCCGCATCGCCGGCGGCCATCGCACCGCCAGCGATGCCGACGTGCTCACCCATAAGGACTTCGCCGGCTACACCGCCGCCGATATCGCCCGCGCCCGGCGGCTCATCCGCCAGCTTGTCCCGGACCTCGCGACCATGCCGAGCCGGCGCCTGCGCCCCGCCGGCAGCAGCGGCCGCGTCGATATCCGCCGCACCGTCCACGAAGCGCGGCGGTATGGCGGCGAAGTGGTCGAGCTTGCGCGCCAGGAACGGCGCCTCCACCGGCTGCGTATCGTCGCGCTCTGCGACGTGAGCGGTTCCATGGACCTTTATTCGAACTACCTGCTGCAATTCCTCTACGCGCTCCAGCGCGCGACCGCCGGCGTGCGCAGCTTCGTGTTCAGCACGCGTCTGCACGATGTCTCGCACGTGCTCCGCCGCAAGCGCTTCGATGACGCGCTCGCCGGGCTAGCGGCGGCGGTGCAGGCCTGGAGTGGCGGCACCGCCATCGGCCACTGCCTGGGCGAGTTCAACGAGCGCTACGCGAAGCAGCTCCTCACGCCGCGCACCGCCGTGATCGTCATGAGCGACGGCTGGGAGCGCGGCGACGTGGGCCGGCTCGCGCGCGAGATGGCCGGCATCCACCGCCGCGCCCATCGCGTTATCTGGCTCAACCCGCTCAAGGGCCACGACGGCTACGAGCCGCTCGCGGCCGGCATGTCGGCCGCACTCCCGTACGTCGACCACTTCCTCGCGGCGAACAACCTCGAATCGCTGGAGCGCCTGAAGCGCGTCCTCCAGGGCGCATAGCCCCGAGTGGTACGCGAACAGGACCGCGCGCGAACGGAACCGCGCGCGTAAGCAAGCGGCCAAAACCGCGCCCAGACCGATCCCCGTGACGGGCCGCCCGCGCGACGCCCGGTGGCCGCACTATTGATGGGTAGGATTCGCTCGCTACAGCTGGCGGCTCCGATCCCGCTTTACTTGATGGCCACAAGCACGATGTCGCGGGCGATGGGGCCAGCTTCGATCGAGCCGGATTGCCCGTCATCGAGCACGACCGCGGCGACCGCGCGGGGCGTGTCGGCGGGAGAGAAGGCCACGAAGAGGACGTGCTGCTGGCTGCCGGCGTCCTCGGCGGTGCCGGATTTACCCCCGAAATCCGTATAACCCGAGAGCGCGAAGGCGGCGCTCGCCGTGCCGGTGGCGCTCGTCACGAGCTTCAGCCCGAGCTTGAGGTGCGCCGATTGCTCCGGCGTGAGTGGCAGCTTGCCGCGGCTCGTCGCGGGCTGGCCGGCCAGCAGCACCGGCACGCGCAGCTCGCCGGCGAGGAAGGTGCTGTACGCGTTCGCGAGCTGCAGCGGCGTGATCAGCAGGTCGCCCTGGCCGATGCCAAGGTTCACTTCGTCACCGGGGTACCACTGCTCGCCCTTCTTCGCCGTTTTCCACGCCGCGTCTGGCACGAGGCCGCCTTCGTCGTTGAGCCCGACAGTGCCCGTGCTAGCGCCGTATCCGAACAGGCGCGCCATCTTCGAAAGCGCGCCGTCGCCGGCGTCATAGAGCGTGAGCGCGATCTCGTAGAAGACCGAGTTGCAGGACCGCATGAGCCCCTGCGCGATGGTCAGGAGTCCCTGGGTGCCTTCCCAGTTCTTGCGCGGCGGGTCCACGCCGTTCCAGGTGGCGCCGCAAAAGATCTGATCGGTGGTCTTGTACTTGCCCGAGCTAAGCCCCGCCGCCCCGGTCACGAGCTTGAACGTCGATCCCCCGGAGTAGAGGCCGCTGGTCGCGCGGTTGGTCTGGGGCGCGCCCGGCGCCGCCGCGATCGCGTTCAGGGCAGCGCTGTCGTTGCGTTCGAAGGCATCGGGGTCGAACGACGGCGAGCTGTTGAGGGCGAGGATGTTGTTGGTGCGCGGGTCGATGACGACGGCCGCGCCCGCGCGCGTGCCCAGCCTCGCGGCCGCGGCGCGGAGCACGCCCGCATCGAGCGTGGTCGTCACGTCCTGGCCCGCCACGTACTCGCGGGACGCGAGCTGCTTCACCGTGGTCGCGCCGTCCGCCTCGACGAGCGACAGCTCGGAGCCAGCCTGGCCGGCGAGCACCTTCTCCTGCGAGGCTTCGAGGCCGACCGCGCCGACGCGGTCGCCGATGCGGTAGCCCTGGCCCTGCCGCTTCGCGAGCTCTTCGGCGGTCAGCTCGCGGGTGTAACCCACGACGTGTGCCGCCGCCGCGCCGAGCGGATGGACGCGCTGCGATTCGAAATAGAGGAGCACGCCCGGCACGGTCCGCAGGGCCAGCGCTGCCGCCTCGGCCTTTTCATCGGGGACGGCGCCCACGGTGACGCGCTGGGTGGCCCCGCCGGGGGCGGCGAAGGCGGCGTCCACCTGCGCCTGCGTGAACCCGAGCTGCACGAGCTGCGCGGTGAGTGCAGCCCGGTTCGTGACCGCCGAGCGGTTCAGGCCGAGCAACCGGACATCCTGCGTGATCGCGAGCGGGCTGCCGTTGCGGTCCAGGATGGCGCCGCGCTTGGGCCGCTGGATGGTGCTCTTGAAGCTGCGGCCGCCGGTCATGTCGGGGTGGATGGTGTGGCGGTCCCAGGCGACGAGCCAGCGGCCCGAGCTGCGGCTGAGGTTAAGGCTAGTGGTGTATTCAAGGTCGCCGAAATAGGCTGTAGCCACGTGCACGGAGAGCCTGGCGTTCGACCCATCGACCGCCGCCACTGTGGCAGTGACCGCGGCCTGCGTCAGTTCGTTGGCGAAGCTGCGATACTCGGCGACGAACGTCGCCTGCGGGAACGCTCGCTGTGAATCGGCATCGAGCAGCAGGTAGAGGGCATCGTAGCTCTCCGCCGTCCAGGCCTTCGCGAATTCCGCCGCCAGCGAGGCGGGCGTGCGCTCCTCGGCTTTGGCCGCCGTCGCCGTCGCCGGCGAACCGCCTTTGTCATCCCCACCGCCGGACACGACACGTACGCCCGCGACAACACCGCCGATGATCAGGCCCGCGAGGATCGCCACGAGGAAAACAGCACGCATTGCAGCTCCCGGTCGAAGCCGGCTGCACCCCGCGTTCGCCATAGTAGCAGCCGCGCTGGCAGCGCTGGGATTCCTTTCCGGTTGCAACAACAGCGGTGACAAAGAAGAGGGGCCTGGCCCGACGGTGGCGCGAGCTACTCCCGAAGGCGACCAGCGTTCCGTGCGCATCGGGTTTAGCACGCTCCCGCCCGAACGAACGAGTGCGGCCTACACCGCCGCCTTCGCCACCGCCGCACAGTACGGCGATATCGTGCTCATCCAGCGCGCGCCGCCGTGGGAGGAATTCCTGCCGGGCGGCCGCGTTTCGAAGGAGACAACCGACAACACACGGTACGAGACAGCGCTGCTGGACCAGTACAAGGGGCTGAAACGCTTCTACGCCATCGACCCCACTGATGGCGTGGTCCAGCGCAGCCGCATCGCCAACCTGCCTTCGAGCATCGATCCCCAGGCCGGGTTCGCAGACCCCGCCCTCCGCGAGGCGTTCACGGCCTATACCGCGTACGTCGCGACGAACTACAAGCCCGACTACCTCGCCATCGGCGTCGAAATCAACATGCTCTTCGAACGCTCGCCGAAGCAGTTCGATGCGTTCGTCAGCCTCTACCGCGAGGCGTACGCGGTCGCGAAGGCCGCGAACCCAAAGGGCAAGGTGTTCCCCACGTTCCAGCTCGAGGACCTCGAGGGGACGTTCGGCGTCACGCATTTGCCGCGTTGGAATGTGCTCGACTCGTTCCGCGGCCAGATGGACGTGCTGGCGATCAGCACCTACCCATTCCTGGGCGGCGTGGCCAGTGTCGCGGACATCCGCCCGGACTACTACAGCCAGCTGAAAGAGCGCTTCGCCGGCGAGGTCATGATTTCCGAGGCGGGCTACGCCTCGGCGCCGGTGGAGGGGCAGGCCAACGTCGGCAGCGAAGAGGACCAGCGCGCGTACCTTGTGCGGTTGCTCGGCGACGCCGAGGCGAACGGCTTCAGCGCCGTCATCTGGCTTACCGCCCTCGATCCATCGTTCGCGACCGGCAGCACCGCCGCTGCGTTCAAGGACATCGGGCTGCGGAAGTCGGACGGTTCGAACAAGCTGGCCTGGGACACCTGGGAGGAGTGGGCCCGCCGCCCGCTCAAGTGAGCCGCCTGTGCGCCCGCTGAGCACCCGGCAGCTCTTCGACCTCGCCGCGGCATTTGGCGCGGCGGCGCTTATTCTCACGGTTGCCGTTGCGCTTCGGGAAGCGCCGCTGCCGGGGGACGTCTCCGCCACGCGGCGCCTCCAGGATGTGGGGCGGCTCCGGGACAACGCCGGGCTCATCAACGGGGCGGGCGACTGGCGCTGGGTACCCTTCGCGGTGGCGTTCATCCTCGTGGCCACGGGGCAGCGCCTGTTCGCGACCGGACGTGCGCGCGGGCGGCGCGCGGAGACGCTCTGGGCGTTCGTCCTAGCGTTTGTCCTGTCGTGGTGGAGCGCCATCCTCAAGCTGATCGTGCAATCGCCGCGGCCGTCAGTTGATTTCGGCGTCTCTATCGACCGGCTCCGCGACAGCTACGGGTTCCCGAGCGGGCACGTCTACGGAGATGTGGTGATGTACGGGCTGCTGGCAGTGACGGCGCCAGCCTACTTGCACCCGCGCCTTGTGCCCGCGGTCCGCGCCCTCTGCCTCGCGATCATCGCGCTTGCGGGACCTGCGCGTGTGACCGTGGGGGCGCACTGGCCGAGCGACACCCTCGGCGGGTATCTCTGGGGCGTCGCGGCGCTCTGCCTGGCGCTGGCGGCGGCGCGGCGCATCTCGCGCTAACCGAACGGGTCTAAGCGCCATGATCCGCCCACTGGATTGACTCTTTCGGACTCGCAGCCGAACATATCGTTATTACAGCCCGCCGGCGGTAAGCGCCCGACACATCGGGCGAAGCCCGTCCGCAATCAACGTCCCAGGGGCCGCCGGAAGGTGGCCCCTGTATTCTACCCGGGGCCTGAGCGGGCGGAGGCAGACTGGTGAACCCCGAATCTGCCCGTACCACCCATTCGGGACCTGAACGCGTTCGAATTTTCGTTGATTTCTGGAACCTTCAGATCACGATGAACCAGCGCGAGCGCGCCATAACTGGCTCGCCGAATTTCCTGTTCGATTGGTCGAAGTTGCCAATGTGGCTGGTCAGGAAGGCGGCCGAGAAGTGCGGCAATCTATCTCTGGCGTACGAGGGCATGCACGTGTACGCCTCGTATCATCCCCGAGCAAACGACGAGAGGCTTAAGGGGTGGCTGTTGACCTGGCTCAATCGTCAGCCTGGGGTTCAGGTGGTGTTGAAGGAGCGTAGGCCCAAAGATGCTCCACAGTGCCCCAGCTGCCGCGCGGAAGTCCCATCGTGTCCCACATGCGGGGGCTCGTTGAGGGGTACCCAGGAAAAAGGTGTCGATACCGCTATCGTCACCGACATGATCCGGCTCGCCTGGGAATCCGCGTACGATGTTGCGGTACTGGTGTCGTCAGATAGCGACCTCGTCCCGGCGGTTGAATTCCTGGATCTCCGGGGCCGAAAGGTCATCCAGGCTGGCTTTCCGCCGGTTGGCAGCCATCTCGCGGCTGCCTGTTGGGCGTCTTTCGACATGTTCGCCGAACGCGATGGCTTCCGCAGGTAGCCGACTGCGAAGTACTGGAGCCAGTCGGGACGATCAACTACGACCCCGACTCCGACACGCTGACCGTCGTCCTCAAGGATTCCCCGGTGGCGTGAACGATGAAGATAAGCCAGGGATGATCCTCGACTTCGATGCGCATGGCGAGGTCGCGGGGTTCGAGATCCTCGGTGCGTAGCGGCGTGTCACCGACCCGCGGCACGTCGAGTTCACCGCCTCCCCGGGGTATTCCCCCCGCGCCGCGCCGGCCGTCCCGACGGGATGCGCCACCGCCCGTCCGGAAGACCAGAAAGTCGTCACCATTCCCGCGGCTACCGTTCAGTAGCCGGCGCGCGCTGCCGACGGTATTGATGCAACGGCTTCGCCACAGTGGAGTGGGCCGGGCCGGAGGTATCCAAGACATGGCAGTGCGCCGAGCAACGACGGAGCGCTTTGCGTGGTCCCGTGTCGCGCTGCCGGCGGCGGCGCTGGCGCTGCCGCTGCTCGCCTTCGCCACGTTCCGGCGCTTCCCCGCGACCGACATTAAGCTCGGGTCGCCGGCCTCCCACTTCTACATCGTCTCGGTGGTGGCCGCGCTGGCGCTGGTGATGGCGGCAGCCGTCATCTGGGCGGCGCGGCGGCTCCCGGATGCGCGCACGTTCTTCCTCGCCATGGGCTTCGTCTCGATGGCCACGATCTTCCTCGCGCACGGCCTGGGCACGTCGCCGTTATTCTCGAGCGGGCGCCCGGGCCAGGCCGCGGCCGCCGTCGCGGCCCAGGCGGCGGAATATGGCGAATACGGCGAGTACGCGCCGCCCGTGCCGGCCGCTGCACCGGGCTCCGATGGCGGGACCGAGGCCGGCGTGGCTGCCCCCGGGCAGCCTTCGGCTCAGCAGCTCACGGCCAGGGCGCGCGGCCGCGTGGTGGGGTATTCGGCGCAACTGAGCTTCCTCGTGAGCGCGATATTCTTCGCGCTCGCGGCGATCGACTTGCCGGCCCGGGCCGCCGCCTTCGTGCTCAAGCGCCGGCTTGCATTGCTCGCGGCGCTGACGGTTGCACTCGCGGGGCACGTGGTGGTCGCGCTCCGGTACCCGCAGGTGCTCGCCGACGTCCCGCTCGATGCCGGCTGGCTCAAGTACACCGTCGCCGCGACCGCCATCGCCGGCTTCGCCTTCGCCGGGTGGCGATTCTTGCAGGCGCACCGCCTCGCGATGTTGCCGCTGCAAGGCGCGATGGCGCTCGGCATGGCGTTCCTTATCGAAGCGCAACTGTCGCTCCTCAAGGGCACCTACCCGCTGCTGTCGTGGTGGGAGTACCACTTCGTGATGCTGCTGGGCTTTTCCATCTGCGTGCTGGGCCTGCTGCGCCAGTACCGTGTCACCGGCGACCTTGGGGCGGTGGTCGAAGGCCTCTTCCTGCGTAGGCAGATCACCGGCCTGCGCGATGGCGACCCGCGCGCGCTCGTCGCACTGGGCGCCGCCGTGGCCGCCAAGGACACCGAGACCGCCGGCCACATCGACCGCGTGGGTGACCTGACGGTGGCCGTGGGGACGCGACTCGCGCTGCCGCCGGCGCGCATGGAAGTCCTGCGGCGTGCCGGCCGGCTCCACGATGTCGGCAAGATCGGCGTGCCCAACAACATCCTGCGTAAGCCCGGCGCGCTCACCCACTCGGAATTCGAAATCATCAAGCAGCACACGGTGCGCGGCGGGCGCCTCGCCGAGAATTCGAAGATGCTCGCCGAAGTGGCGCCCATTATTCGCGCGCACCACGAGCGGCTGGACGGCCGGGGCTATCCCGATGGGCTCAAAGGGGACGAGATCCCCTACGAGGCGCGCATCGTCGCGGTCGCGGACGTCTGGGATGCGCTGACCTCACACCGTCCCTACCGGGCGGCGATGAAGTGGCAGGAAGCGGCGCAGCTACTGGCAGCCGGCGCGGGGACCCACCTCGACCCCGACTGCGTCGAGGCGCTGCTCTCGGTGCTCGGCCTCCCGGACCTGCGCCGCTTCCTCGATGGCGACCTGCCGGAAGCGGGGCGCGCCGCGGCCTGACTCGATCAGCCGCCGGCGGCCACGGTCGCGTGTTGGCCGAAGCGCGAGATGTAGCCACCCACGGGCGTGCGCGAGGCCAGCGCGAGGCGGTTCCAGCCGTTGATGGTCACAATCAGCATCATGACCTTGGCTAGGTCTTCCTCGCCGAAATGGTGCAGCGCCTCGTTGAACACGTCATCGGGGATGTGCGTCTCCGAGACGAGCGTGACCGCTTCCGCCAACGCGAGCGCAGCGCGCTCCTTCTCCGAGAAATATGGCGTCTCGCGCCAGGCGGAGAGCCCGTAGAGCCGCTGTTCGGTTTCGCCGCGGGCGCGTGCGTCCTTCGTGTGCATGTCAATGCAATAGGCGCAGCCGTTGATCTGCGAACAGCGCGTCTTTACGAGTTCGATGAGCAGTTGGTCGAGCCCGGATTCGGCGACCGCCGCCTCCATCGCGGAGATGGCGTTGTAGCCGGCAGGCCAGGCTTTGTAGAGGTTCGGACGGCGAGCGTGGGTGTCTGACATGATCCAATTCTACCGCGCGATTGGCTCCGGTTCATGGGCCAATCGCGCACGGATGCTGGGGCCACGCTACCCCCGCGGGCGTTCCCGCAGTTGCGCGCGCTGGATCTTCCCGGTGGCCGTCTTCGGCAGCTCCGGGAGCACGACAATGCGGCGCGGGCGCTTGTATCCCGCGAGCCGCGCCTTGCAGTGCGCCACCAGCGATGCCTCGTCGATGGCCTGGCCCTCCGCCGCGACCACGTACGCCACCGGCTGCATCAGCCCCTCGGCCGTCGCTTCGCCGATGACCGCGACCTCCACCACGGCCGGGTCCTCCAGCAGCACGCCTTCCACCTCCGCCGGCGAAACCCATTCGCCTCCGACCTTGAGCATGTCGTCGGAGCGGCCGAGGTAGCTGTAGAAGCCGTCGTCGCTGCTGGCGTACATGTCGCCGGTGCGCAGCCACTCTCCGCGGAAGGTCTGGCGGCTGGCGTCCGCGCGGCACCAGTAACCCGTGGCGGCGGTGTCGCCGCTGACGAAAAGGTGCCCGGTGGAGCCGGGCGGGAGGACATGGCCGCCGTCGTCCTGGAGCTGGACGCGGTAGCCGCCAACCGGCGTGCCGGAGGTGCCGGGCCGGGCGGCGCCGTTACGGTTCGAGATGAAGATGTGTGTCAGCTCGGTAGAACCGATGCCGTCGAGGATCTCGACGCCGAAGCGTTCGTGGAACCGCGTGAAAAACTCGCCGGGGAGCGATTCCCCCGCCGACACCGCCTGGCGCACCGAGCGGAAGGTGCCGGCGGGGAGCTCGGCCGCGAGCAGCGCGCCGTAGGCCGTCGGCACCGAAAAGAACAGGGTCGGCTCTTCGGCCGTGACCACGCTGGCGACGAGCGCGGGCGTAGGCGGCCGCGTGGGTTCGAGGATGGCAGTCGCGCCCACGGAGAACGGGAAGACCATCGAGTTTCCGAGCCCGTACGCGTGGAACATCGGGGCCACCGAGTAGCAGCGGTCCTCGGGCACGATGGTCAGCACCTCGCGAGCGTAGCCCTCGGCCGTGAGCCGGATGTCGGCGTGGCGGTGCATGGCGAGCTTCGGGCGCCCGGTGGTGCCGGAGGTGCAGAGCCAGAAGCCGGGAGAATCGGCCCAGGTGGCGTAGGGCGCGGAATCGGCGGCACCGGCGGCCAGCGCGTCGTCCCAGCGGTGGATACGCACTCGCCCGGGGCTCTCGGCGCCCGCGCCGGTGGCCACGACGTCGGTGAGCTCGGGCGCGCCGCCCGCGAGACCGGGGAGCGCCGTTGCGGCCCGCTCGGCCGAGACGATGGCGATGCGGGCGCGGGCATCGGCGGCGCTGAGGGCGAGGTCGGCGCCCGGGAGGAGCGGGTTCAACGGCAGCGGCACGGCGCCGATGCGCATCGCCCCGAGGAACGCCGCGACGAACTCCGGGCCATCAAGCAACACGAGCACGACGCGCTCCTCGGGTCGGACGCCAAGGCGGCGCAGACCGCTCGCCGCCATTTCGACCCGCTGGAGCAGCCCGGCGTAAGTGATCGATTCGCCGCGGCAGCGAATCGCGACGCGGTCACCGTTGCCCGCGGCAACCTGCCGATCGACGAGATACTCCGAGGCGTTGAACAGGTCCATCGCCGGCCTCCTGCAGGCCCGGATTCTATGCGCTCGCACGGGCGTTGGTTACCAGGGAGGCCGGGACGTGGAACGGGGACACGGCAATTCGACTGGCTATCGGTCGCCAACGGTGCGGAGGGAGTAGATGGTGCGGCCTTTCGCACAGAGGCGGCCTTCGTCATCGACGATCGAGACCTCGGTGACGGCGAGCGAGCGGCCCTTGCGGAGGACCGTGGCCTCGGCGTAGATGCGGGCGCCGAGGGCCGGGCGCAGGTAGGTGATGTTGAGGTCGGCGGTGCCCATCGCCTGGGTGGTGGCGTCGAACGTCGTGGAGAGCGCTTCGAGCATCGCGATATCGACGAGCGCCGCAAGGAGCCCGCCGTGGACGCTGCCGCCGACACCGCCGAGCGTGAACGTGCTTGGGCGCATGCAAATGCGGGCGAACCCTTCGCGCCGCTCTTCGAGCGAGAGGCCGAGCGCCTTGTGGAGAGGGAACTCCGCAAAGGTCTCGGCCCAGCGCTCGCTATCGCGCGGGGAGGCGCCTACCACGCGGCGCCCGATGGCTTCGTGCTGCCCGCCGGGGCGCTGGCGTAGTCGGCGAAGGGGCCGTCGCGCCAGTCGAGGGCGGCTTTCAGCCCCTTTTCGCGCGCGATGCGTCCGAATTCGGCGCCGCCGGGGCGCACGCGGCCGAGCTCCTGGATATCGCCGCCGACGGCCATGGACGTGCGGATGCCCATGATCTCGTACACGCGGTTCACCTGGCGCTTCGTCATCTGCAGCATGGGCTGGTCGACGAGGGCGATGCGCTCGGCGAAGGCCTCGGTGACTTCCGCGAGCTGCTCGATGGGCACTGCGCGGTTCGCCCAGCCGATCTCGGCGGCCTGCTTCCCGGTGACGCTGTCGCCGGTGTAGAGCAGCTCGCGGGCCTTGCGCATGGGCATGTGCCAGGGGTGGTAGATGATGTCCACCGGCGTCATCGCGCGGACCGGCGGGTAGCCGATGATTGCGTCCTCGGCCACGAACATGAGGTCGCACATGGTCGCCAGCTCGGTGCCGCCGGCGAGGCAGTAGCCGTGCACCATGGCGATGACAGGCTTCGTACACTCCCAGATCTGCCAGTAGCCGCTGAGGAGGTGCTGGGGCCACTGCCCCTGACCCGGGTGGATGGGCCCGACGGCGGGCAGGCCGCTGCGCTTCTCCACGTAATCGCGGTCGTCCTGCGTCTTCGAAATCCCCGAGAGGTCGTAGCCGGCGCTCCACGCGCGGCCGGAGCCGCGGAGGATGATGACGCGGACATCGGGGTCCATCTCGAAGTCCTTGAGGGCATCGAAGAGCTCGGCGCGAAGGTTGTGGCTGAGCGCGTTCATCTTCTCCGGGCGGTTGAGCTGGATGATGGCGTGGCGGTCTTTCTTGAACGTAACGATGTCGAAGTAGTCGGTCATAGCGAGGGGGATTGTAGAGACGCCGCGGTGCGGTGGCGAGGGAGTGCTGCGTCCTGAGTGCGGCGCTGGCGCGAGCTTGCGGCGCCTGTGGTGCCGGTCCCCGGACATGCTACGGGAGCCCGGCGGCACGGTGGGCTCAGCACTCAGCACTCAGGACTCAGCACTCCCATCGGCGCAGAATGGCGGGATGGAAGGCTCGCACGATACCGTCCGGCCAGAGACGTTCGTGCTCCACGATGGGCGCGCCATGCTCATCCGGCGCGTGCGCGTTGGCGACGAAGCGGCGCTCATCGCGTTCGCCGAACGGCTTTCGCCGCGCACCATCCGGCTCCGGTTCTTCACCTCGGTCCCGCGCGCAAAGCTCGCGACCTCTCCGGTGACGGCCTTCGTGCGGCAACTGGCGAATGTCGACTTCGTGGAACAGGCGGCCTACGTGGCGGCCTTTCCCGGCGAGGACGAGATCCGGGCGGTGGGCCGGTACCATCGCGATTCCGCCACGTCGGCGGAGGTGGCCTTCCTGGTGGAAGACGACCTGCAGGGCATGGGGCTCGGCACGGAGCTGCTCCACCACCTCGCGGTCCACGCCCGCACCGTCGGCATCACTACCTTTCGCGCCTACGTCCTCATCGAGAACCGCGAGATGCTGGACATGCTGCGGGCGAGTGGCTACCCGATGACCGCGGTCATCGAGGGCAACGTGGAGCGCGTGACGCTCAGCATCTGCTAGCTAGTAGCTGTTAGCTACTAGCTCTTAGCTATTAGCCAATCCCGGGGTGCGTGTTCGGGTTACCAGTCAGCGGCCGCCCGGGGCCGCCACTACCGAGAAACCGCTCACCGCCGGCAAACGGAAGGGGCGCCGAATGGCACCCCTCCGCGATTGGCTAACAGCTAGAAGCTAATAGCCAGGAGCTTACTCGTCTTCGTCGTAGCGGCCGGCGCCGCCGAGACCCGGGCGAGGGGGAGGAGGGGGCTGCGGCGGGCCGCCCGCATCGTCGGTGCGCCGCGTCCAGCCGCGGCTCACGCCGCCGACCACCGAGCCGCCACCGCCACGCTGGCCGCCGAAGCCGCCACCCTCGCGCTGACCGCCGCCACCGCCGCCGCCACCGCGAGGCCCGCCGAATCCGCCGCCGCCACCACCGCCGCGCTGGCCGAAGCCGCCGCCACCGCCGCGCTGACCGCCACGGTCGCCGCCGAAGCCGCCACCGCCGCCGCGCTGGCCGCCACGGTCGCCGCCACGGTCGCCGCCGCCGCCACGGCCGCCGAAGCCGCCGCCACCCGGACGGCCGCCACGGTCACCGCCGCGGCCGCGAGGAGCCCCGCCGCCGCCCGGGGGAGGCGTCGGCGCTTCTTCGCCCAGGAGCACGGCGCGTCGCGAGAGGTTCACGCGCCCGAGGTTATCGATTTCCGTGACCATCACGGTCACTTCATCCCCGACGGAGACTTCGTCCTCGACCGTTTCGACGTGGTCTTCGCCGAGCTGCGAGATGTGGACGAGGCCTTCCTTGCCGGGAAGGATTTCGACGAAGGCGCCGAAGTTCAGGAGGCGCGTCACCTTCCCCGTGTAGATTTCGCCGATCTTTACTTCCTTGGTGAGGCCTTCGATCATCCCGATGGCCTTGCGCGCGACGGCTTCGTTGATCCCACCGACGAAGACAGTGCCATCTTCTTCGATATCGATTGTGGCGCCGCCGGACTCTTCCTGGATCTTGCGGACCATCTTGCCGCCGGGGCCGATGATCGTGCCGATCTGGTCCTGGTTGATCTGGATGCGGTACATCTTCGGCGCGAACTCGGAGACTTCCTCGCGCGGGGCGGGGAGGACTTCGAGCATGCGGGCGAGGATAGTCTCGCGGGCGGTGCGGGCATCGCGCAGGGCGGTCTCCAACAGCTCACGCGAGACGCCACTGGCGAGCTTGATGTCCATCTGCAGCGCGGTGATGCCGGCCTGCGTGCCGGCGACCTTGAAGTCCATGTCGCCCATGAAGTCTTCTTGCCCGGCGATGTCGGTGAGGACGCGATAGTTGCCGTCATCGCCCATGATCAGGCCCATGGCGATGCCGGCCACGGGGGCGGAGATGGGCACGCCGGCGTCCATGAGCGCGAGGGTGCTGCCGCACACGCTCGCCATCGAAGTCGAGCCATTCGAAGACATCACTTCGCTCACGAGCCGGAGCGCGTAGGGGAAGTCGTCCTGCGATGGGATGACGGGTTCGAGCGCGCGCTCGGCGAGTGCGCCGTGGCCGATTTCGCGGCGGCCCGCGCCTCGCATCGGCCGCACCTCACCCACCGAGTACGGCGGGAAGTTGTAGTGGTGCATGTAGCGCTTCGAGTCGTCGGGCGAGAGCGTGTCCAGCTTCTGGGCCATGCTCAGGCCGCCGAGCGTGGCGATCGTCAGCACCTGCGTCTGGCCGCGCTGGAAGAGCCCGCTGCCATGCGTCCGGGGCAGCACGCCGACGTGGATGTCGAGGTCGCGGATCTGCGTGACGGCACGGCCATCGGCGCGGCGGCCCTCTTCGAGGATGCGCTTGCGCATGGCCTTCTTGATGACGTTGAAGAGCGCATCGCCGAGCTCGTTCGGCTTGAACTGCTCGCCGAAGCGGTCCACCAGTTCCTGGCGGATCGCCTTGTTCGCGTCGCTGCGCTCGTGGGAGGCGGTGGCGACGACTTCGTCGATGCGGTCCTTGAGGTAGTCCGCGACGACGTTGTAGGCGGTCTCGTCCTCGAAGTGCGGGACGTAGTCCTTCTTCACGGGAGCCGCCTCGGCGGCGATTTGCTCCTGGAGGCCGATAATCGCCCGGTTCGCCTCCATGGCGACCTCGATGGCTTCGAGGATGAGCTCCTCCGAGGCCTCCTTCGCCCCCGCTTCGACCATCACCACGGCATCTTTGGTGCCGGCGACGATGATATCGAGCTCGCCCTGCTCCGACTGCTCGAAGGTGGGGTTGACGATGAACTCGCCGTTGAGGCGCGTCACACGCACCGAGCTGACGGGGCCATTGAAGGGGATGTCGCTAATCATCAGGGCGGCGCTGGCGCCGATCGTGATGAGCGTATCGGGCTGGTGCTCGCGGTCCGCCGAAAGCGTCGTCGCAACGACCTGGATGTCCTGGCGGAAGCCCTTGGGGAAGAGCGGGCGAAGGGGCCGATCGGTGAGGCGCATCGCGAGGATGCCATCGTTGCTGGCGCGGCCTTCGCGGCGGGGGAAGCCCCCCGGGATCTTGCCGACGGCATAGAGCCGCTCTTCGTAATCGATGGTGAGGGGGAAGAAGTCGATGCCTTCACGGGCATCGGCCATGCAGACGGTGACGAGGACGACGGTATCGCCCTGGCGCACCGTGACGGCTCCGTTCGCGAGCTGGGCGAGGATGCCGTGCTGGATGGTGAGGGTCGAGCCCCCAACTTCAAGTTCGTAGGTTCTGGGTTCCATGTTCTCTTTCTGCGTCTCTTGCTCTTGCGTGCTTGCTGCCTTCACTCCGGGCGGTCATTCGCCACCGGATGGCAGAGTTGGAACGTCCCGCTGACTGGGGGACGCCGGCAAAGGGACAGGATTGGTGTGTCTGCACCATCGCTCAGGGCCACCGGCCCGGCTCCACCCCTGTTCCTGGGGGAAGCAGACGAACAAAGACCCCCGCTATTTGCGGAGGCCGAGGCGTGCGATCAACTCGCGATAGCGATTCACGTCGCGGTGATTGAGGTACCGAAGGTGGCGGCGGCGTGCGCCGACAAGCTTGAGCAGACCCCGGCGGGTGTGGAAATCGTGCTTGTTTGCCTTCAGGTGCGTCGTCAGGTACTTGATGCGCTCCGTGAGGACCGCCACCTGAACTTCGGGGGAACCGGTATCGCCCGTATGGACCGCGAAACTCTGGATCAGTTCGTCTTTACGATCTTTGGTCAGCAACCTTCTTCTCGAGTCTTCCTTTGCCTATCGTGTGAACGGTTCGAGACTATCACAGGGACAGGGATGGCGCCAATCTTATGCTCACCGGCACCGCCGTCATCCTGCTTTCCGGTGTGCCCGGCGCCGGCAAAACCACCGTCGCGCGCCGCCTGCTGGAGCTGCTGCCGGTGGCGGCACACATCGAAAGCGACGCGATCCGCCGCAGCCTCTCGCCATCCCCGGATTACACCCGGCGTGAGAGTAGCCGCGTGTTCGCGGTCGCCGGGAAGATGACCCGGACGGCGCTGGCGCGCGGCCAGGCCGCCATCATCGATGCGACGAACCTCGCCGCCGGCGACCGCGCGCGCTTCATCCGCGCGGCGTACTCGGCGGGCGTGCCGCTGGTTGCGGTGCGCGTACTAGCGCCCGATGGCGTAGTCCGCGCACGCTTGCGGGCGCCGCGCGACGGCTATTCGCAGGCGGGCCCGGCGGTGTTCGAAGAGATGCGCGGCCGCGCGCGGCCGTTTACCGTGCCCGTCGTGGCCATCGATACGCGCTTCCCGCTCGAACCCTCGCTGGCGTTGATCGTGGAGCTTTCCCGCGCGCCGGCGGGAGGCACGGATGCTCGGTGAGGGGCCGTTCCTGCTGGTGCGGGCGAAGCCGCACGAGGACGCGCGGGCGCGCTTCACCCGCTGGTTCATCGAAGTGCACCTCGCCGATGTGAAGAAGATCCCGGGCCTCGTCGCGCTGCGGACGGGCGAGACGCGGGCGGGCACGCGGCTCGGCCTGTACTTCTTCGAAGACGGCACGGCTCTGCAAGCCGGCCTTTCGAGCCCGCAGGCGGCCTACGCTCGCGGGACCTGGGAGCAATGGGCGCCACACCTCGACGAGCTTCTCATCGAAATGTTCGGGACCCTGGCGATGCCACGCTACTACGCGTCGCTGAGCTGATCCGTCCGGGCTGCCCCCGCTGTTAGGCCCAGGCGGGGGCGCAGGGCGGCGGGTTCTCCGGCGAGGGGTTGCCTGCGTGATGCGTGGGCGCGTCCTCCGGGAGCAGCGGCCAGAGCGCGTCGAGCAGCTGCTCGATGCCGAAAGGCTCGAGGATGAACGCGTCCTCGCGCCCGCGGGGCGGGCGGTCCTCCGCCCCCACCAGGACGGTCCGCACGTCGGGGTGGATCAGCGCGCCCAGCTCGAGGAGGTCGACCTCGGACGTGCTATGCATCCCGGTTTCGACCATCAGGATATCGATGTGTTCGTGGGCGAGGATGGCGAGCGCAGCCTCGCTGTCCTCGGCGGCGAGGACCTGGTAGCCGCTCAGTTCCAACCCCATCTTCACTACCCGGCGCACGGCTGCTCGCCGGTGCACGATCAACAGAGTTACGGCCATCGCCCTTCCCGGCCCCTCCTGCCACCGCTGCAACCGTAGGGGTACGCCCTCGTTGATGGAATGACAGAAGCATCAAGCGCGACTCGCAAAAGCATAGTGACGCTCGCTCGTTGAAATTCCGGGGGTGGGTCTTGCGCGCATGTGCCGCGCGCCCTCAGGCGGCCTCCGGTGGCGCCTCCACCGCTTCGGACTCATCGCCGAAGCGCGCGCGCCAGGCGCGATCGATGAAGAACCCGATGCCGAACCCCGCGAACGACACAATCGCGCCGGCCACGGCATCGAGGACGAAGTGGTTGCCGGTGAGCACGATGGCGAAGAACATCGCGACGGGCCAGAGGACGCCAAAGACGCGCAGGATCCACTGCCTCGCGACCACGGCAATCGCCAGGCCGAGCAGCAACGACCACCCGAAATGCAGGCTCGGGACCGCGGCATAGGGGTTCACGAACGCGCGGACTTCCTGGGCGTTGTAGCCGACACGGTCGTAGAGGGCCATGGTGTCGACGATGCCCGTGCCTGCCAGCAGCCGTGGGGGCGCCACCGGGTAGAGCGCGTAGATGACGACGGCGATCGCGCCCGAGGCGAGGAACGCGTTGCGCATGCGCGAGTAAGTCCGCCGGTGGAACACGAAGAGCCAGATCGCGAACACGATCACGACCGGCATGTGGCCCCAGAAGTAGATCCAGTTCATCACCTTGATGAGCGAGTAGTGCGGCAGTATCCACCCCTGCATGGCGAGTTCCCGGTAGATGCCCAGGCGGCGCTCGAGCGCGATCACGTCATCGGCGTTTGCATACGCGGTGCTGGCGTGATTCACGACCATGCCGCGAATGAGGAAGTACACGAGGAAGGCGATCACGACCAGGACCGCTTCGTGGATGCCAACACGGTGGCTGAAACGCCAGGCGCGGGTGGCGTGATACCGGATGCGTGCCGCCTCGACCGTCATGGACGCCGCCTCGGCGGGCCGGCGCCTGCACGGCGCCTTGCCCGGCAGATCTTCCGCCCTACACTTCCTGACAACCCTAACAAGTCGCGGTGGAGGTCACAACACATTGGAAGTACGCGTTGAAGCGGGCGATATTTCGAAGGCCGATGCCGATATTATCGTCGTAAACCTGTTTGAAGGCATTACATCCCCGGGCGGAGCGACCGGCGCCGTCGATGCCGCGCTCGGCGGTGCGATCAGCCAACTCATCGCGCTCGGCGATATCCGCGGCAAAGCGGGCGAGTTCACCATGCTCCACACCTTCGGGCGGATCCCGAGCCCGCGTGTGCTCGTGGCCGGCCTGGGCAAGCCCGCCGACTTCGATATCGATGCCGTGCGAAACCTCGCGGCCAACATGGTGCGGTTCCTGCGCAAGCCGGGGATTTCGCGCGCGGCTACGATTGTGCACGGCGCCGGCATCGCCGGCCTGGACGCTGCCGCATGCGCGCAGGCCGTCGCCGAAGGCGCGGTGCTCGGAAGTTACCGCTTCGTCCGTCACAAGAGCAAGAACAACGGCGCCAACGACGACCGCCACGACGTCGCCCTGCTCACGGTCGTCGAGCGCGACACCGCGCGCGTGCCGCTGGTCGCCGATGCGGTGGGGCGGGGGGCTGCGCTCGCCGGCGCCACGAACTTCGCCCGGGACCTGGCGAACGAGCCATCGAACCACCTGACCCCGGCGCTGCTGGCAGAGCGAGCCTGCGATATGGCCGCATCCGCCGGCGTCGCCATCGAGGTGATGGAGCGCGAGGAGATGGAGCGCAAGGGTATGGGCTCGCTGCTTTCGGTGGCGAAGGGCAGCGCGCAGCCGCCGAAGCTGCTCTGCCTTTCGTACAAAGGCCGTGGCGGCGAAGGCTACGACCTCGCGATCGTGGGCAAAGGCATCACCTTCGATACGGGCGGCATCAGCATCAAGCCGGCCGCCAACATGGAGGCGATGAAGGCCGACATGACGGGCGCCGCCTCGGTGGTCGCGGCGATGCAGGCCATCGCCGCCCTCAAGCCAAAGGCGGATATCGCCGCCATCGCGCCCTGCACCGAGAACATGCCCGGCGGCAACGCGAGCAAGCCCGGCGACGTGGTCACGGCGATGAACGGCACCACCATCGAAATCCTGAACACCGATGCCGAAGGGCGGCTGGTGCTCGCGGACGCCCTCTGCTTCGCCATCGAGCGCGGCGCGCGGCGGGTGGTTGACGTGGCCACGCTCACGGGCGCCGCGACCACCTCATTTGGGGACGTGTGCTATGGGATCATGACGAACAACGACGCGCTCGCCACCCAGGTGGAGGCGGCCGCGGCAGCTGCGGGCGAGAAAACGTGGCGGCTGCCCATGTTCAAGGAGTACGACGAGTACGTGACGAGCGACGTTGCGGACATCAAGAACACAGCCTCGAAGGGCGCCGGCACGATAATGGGCGCGAAGTTCCTCGAACGCTTCGTCGGCGCCACACCGTGGGTACACCTGGATATCGCGAACGTGGACATGATGGACAAAGACAAGGGCTGGGTGACGAAGGGCGCGAGCGGGTACAGCGTGCGCACGCTCATCAACCTCGCGCTGGCCATGGAAAACGCCTGACTTGGCTTGCCCGCGCCGTTTGTGACGGGTTCGCCACCGCTGCGCGACGAAGCCGGTATCGCGACGGACCGGGTGCCGGCCGACGGCCGGGAGGTCAGGGCATGGGATTGGCAGCGAAGAACGCCCACAGGACGGTGCTGGCCTCGAGCTCGTCCGTCACAGCGCCATCGCCGCCGGGGGTGACTGCGCCCGGCCATGTGTGCCCGCCGCCCTCGATTATGTAGGCCTCGGTGGCAGCGTCGCAGCCCTGCCACACCTGGCGGCTGACGTGGGCACTCGTCTGAGTCACCTCCGGTACCGGATCGCAGCCGTTCATCGCCGCCCAGGCGGCCATCGGGACGATCGTCGCTTCGTACGGCACCAGGCGATCATCGGTCCCCTGGAAGTTGACCAGCGGGACCGGCCGGCCGCTTTCGCATGGCACGGCGTAGTCCATACCCGAAACCGGCGCCGCCGCGGCGATAAGCTCCGGGTGGGTGCACGCGAGATACACCGCCATCTCGCCGCCGTTCGAGTGGCCGGTGGCGTACACGCGGCGGGCGTCGACGCAGAAGTCGCGCTCGACGGCAGCGAGGATGTCGAGCACCGCCGCGACGTCATCGATGCCGTTTTCGTTGTAGATGCCGGGGATGTCCCAGCCCCGCGGCGAGCCGCCGCCCTCGGGCGTGATGAGCAGGAAGCCCCCGGTATCGGACACCGGCACGAGGCCGCTGTACGTTTCCTGCTGCGCGGCATCCCGGTTGTAGCCGTGGAAGTTCAACACCACCGGCGTGGGCGTATCCGGGCGGTATCCGGGCGGGACATGCAGCCGGTAGCTGCGCGCGCCGTCCGCAGTGTCGACTTCGGCGACAAAGTCGCCGGGCCGCGAGGCGCCAGTGGTGCAGGCGGCGGGCAACGATGTCGCCGTCGGAAGTGCCGCCGCCGGGGACGGGGCCGGCGGCGCCACGGGCGAGGCAGGTCTCGAACTGGCCGATGGCCGCGCCGTAGCCTCCGTGGCAGCGCCGCCGCCCGAGCATGCCGACAGCAACACCGCCAGGACGACTGCCGCGGCGCACCATGCGGCCGCCCGGGCCCCGCGGCTCATGGCCGGCGGCCGGGCGGCGGGCCGAAGACCAGCGCCTCGGCCTCCGCCTCGCCAGAAGTGGAGCGCGGAAGCAGGAGCAGCGACAGCAGGGAGTCGGTTGCGAATCGCGCGCGGCGGGCGCGCCGCCAGCTTTCGAACCACGGGCCGGTGGCGAACGCCTCCGGCGTGAAGAGCCCGGTTTCATAGAGGGCGCGCCCGCCCGGCAGGATCTCGCCGCGTCCCGCCGCCTCCACAACCCACTCTGCGAACCCGGGGGCGTTCAGCTCGCCGGGCTCCGGCCGGCCGAGCAGCACACGGCGGCGGTGGGTGCGGCCGCAGAAGAGCTCGATGCTTTCGAACTTGCCGGCACGGGCGCGCGCGATGGCCGCACGCCAGCTCAAGGGGTCGCCCGCGTCATCGGTGAGTGCGTAGTTGAGGTACGCATCCTGGATGGTGATGCAGGGCACGCCCGCTTCGCTGACTTCGACGAGGGTTACGACGTGCGTCCCCACCGTGCCCTCCTCCCCGAGATCCACGGCGAAGGCGCGGAAGCCGAGCGCCCGGTAGGTCTGACGCAGGAACGCCGCGACGCCGCCGCACATGAAGCCGCCCTCGTTCGCTTCCATGCGTTCGAGGATGCGGGAGGCGGGCTGCTGGTAGACGGCGTAATCGCCCCCGGCATCGAGCAGAAATGGTCGCGAGGCGGCCACGGCGTGCTCGTATGCCCAATCACGCACTTCGTTCGCCAGCGCGAAAGAGCCGCGCAGGTACATGTCCGCGGCAGGCCGTTCCGCGCGGATGCGTGCCCACAGCTCCCGCGCTCGCGGGTCCCACGCAACGTCCGGGCGCACGCCGTTGCGGCCGGCTCTCCGGCCGTCCTTTGCCATCGCGTCAGTGTAGGTGACGGCGCTCCTTCGGCGCGCGCGCCGCTACTCCAATGGCAGGCACGCCGTGACCGAAAAGTACCGGTTCGACCGCTCCCATTCCACCGTGCCGCCAATAGCCAGCACGAACAGGCGTGACTGGAAGAAACCGAACCCGGCGTCCGCCGCTACCGGCTTCGGCTCGCCGGCGCGTGTGCCGCTCGTGAACCGCAGCCGCACCCCGTCGCCGGTGACGGCACAATCGAGCCGCACCGAGCCGGAACCATCGCCGATGCGGTTCGTCGCGCGCGTAAAACCGGCGATGGCGCGCACCACCCGCGGCAGGTCCCACGCCCCATCGATCCCTTTCGGCACGCTCCCGGCGATGGCGATATCGCCCTGGAGCAGCTCTTCCGCCGTCTCGACGGCCGCGTGGAGGTCGCATGGCCCGCGGCCGATGAGCAGCTTGTGCCGCTCCAGCCGGGACGCCTCCTGGATGTCGTCCGCGAGCTGCTGCAGGTCATCGATCGAGGTGATCAGCATCGCTGCCAGTTCGCTGTCCAGCACGAGCCCCTCGTTTGGCGTCTCCCGGCGCGCGAGCTCGATCACCATGCGGATGGACGTCAGTGGCGTCCGCACCTCATGCGCGAAAGCGCCCATCGCTTCGCGCCGGTAGACTTCCTCTTCAGTCTCGGGTTTGTCCACGGCGATGCTTCCCATCGCGCGACGGTACGCCGCACGTTACGAAAATACCATCAGGAATTTACCTGATTAGCGATTCGGCGGCGAAAGCGGGATGACATCCTCCGGGGCGACGGTATGGCGTAGCCGTGGCGCCCCGCGGCCGTCCGCCGCGTGGCCCGCCTGCTCCTCCGCGTGGTAGGAGCTGCGCACCAGCGGGCCGGCCTCGACGTGGCTGAAGCCCATCGCCAGCGCCGCTTCCTTCAGCTCGGCGAACTCATCCGGGCGCCAGTAGCGCGCGACCTCCAGGTGCCGGGGCGAGGGGCGGAGGTACTGCCCGATTGTGAGCACGTCCACGCCCTGCGCCGCGAGGTCCGCGACCACCGCCAGGAGTTCGTCGCGCGTCTCGCCGAGGCCGGCCATGACGCCGCTCTTCGTCAGCGTCCCCGGGTCGAGCGCTTTCGCTCGCCGCAATAGCTCCAGCGACTGTTCGTACCGCGCCTGCGGGCGGACCTGGCGGTAGAGCCGCGGCACCGTCTCGGTGTTGTGGTTCAGGATCTCGGGCTCCGCCCGGCAAACGGCCGCGAGTGCGTCCCAGTTGCCCTTGAAGTCCGGGATCAGCACCTCGACCGTGGTCTCGGGGTTCAAGCGCCGTGTCCAACGGATCGTCTCGGCGAAGATGCCCGCGCCGCCATCGGGCGTGTCGTCGCGGTTCACGCTCGTGATCACGGCATGGCGCAAGCCCATCCGCTGGATGGCGAGCGCCACGCGCGCCGGCTCGCCGTGGTCGATGGCGCCCGGCCGGCCCGTCGCCACCGCGCAGAACCCGCACGAACGCGTGCACGTATCCCCGAGGATCATGAACGTCGCCGTGCCGCGGTTCCAGCAATCACCGATGTTCGGGCAGCGCGCTTCCTCGCAGACCGTGTGCAGCGCCTGGTCCCGCATCAACCCGCGCAGGCGCTCGTAGTTCGGCCCGGCGGGGAATCGCACCTTCAGCCATGGCGGTTTCGGCTCGCGCACGGTCATCCCCACTAGCCTAGCGCACTTTGCCGCACTCCCGCCGTGCGACACTCAGGGGCTCAGCACTTCGCTACGCGAACCCTCGAGTGCCGCCCCGTAGCAGCCGCCAGATGAGCAGGACCACGATCGCGCCCACGATCGCGACGAGGAGGCTGCGGATGTCGAACTCCGTGACGCCGCCGAACCCGAGCGCCGCCCCGATTAGCCCGCCGACGAACGCGCCCACGATCCCGAGGACGATCGTGATCAGGATGCCCACGGCGCCGCGCCCACCGGGGTCATTCCCGGGCAGGATCACCTGCGCGAGCGCGCCCGCGATCAGGCCGAAGATCAGCCAGGCGATGATTCCCATTTTCACGTCCCGCGGAGGCCAATTTCGCGCCCGTCACGCGTCCGTGCCGGCCATCATAGCATCCGATCGCAGGCCGTTGACTACGCAACCTGCCGCGCGCCTGCAAGATCCATCGCAAAGGCCGGCTAGTCGTCGCCCGCGAGTCGGAGCGAGAACCCGAAGAGCGTCCCGCCTTCGGCCGGCGATTCCGCCCAGATGCGGCCGCCCAGCGTCTCCACCAGCCGCTTGCAGACGGTGAGCCCAAGCCCGATGCCCGGGCTTCGCTGGGCCGTGCGCGCCGCTCGGAAGAACGGGTCGAACAACCGCTCGAGCTCGCCAGGGCGCAGCCCGTCGCCCTGGTCGCGTACCGTCACCTCCGCGAAGGCATCGCGCACGCGCGCGGCGATGTGCACGGGCTTGCCGGGCGCGCTGTACTTCGCGGCGTTCGAAAGCAGGTTCTCGAGCACCTGCTCGACGAACGTCGGCTCCGCCAGCACCGGCGGGAAGCGCGGTCCGATATCGATGGTGACCTCGCGGCCGGCCGGTCCAGCTTCGAACCTGGTTGCGAGCGTGGGCACGAGGTGCTGGAGCAACACCGGCTCCATGTCCAGCTCGGCCGCGGAATCGGCACGCGCGAGCGCGAGCATGTTCGCCACCACCCGCCGCAGCCGCTCCGAATACTCGCCGATGTCCCGCAGGGAGGTCGCCGCCTCCGGTGGGAGCGTGCCCGCCGGCAGCCGGTTGAGGAGGCTGACATTGCCGAGGATGGCCGTGAGCGGGCTTCGCAATTCGTGTGAGATGAGCCCCAGCAGCTCATCCTTGAAGGCGTTCGCGCGGCGCACGGCTTCGTCCTGCCGTTTCCGCTCCGATATCTCGCGGAGGAACGCGGTGAACAATGTCCGGCCGCCCACCCGCACCGGCGTCACGGTGATTTCGACGGGGAACTCCTTGCCGCTCGTGCGCAGGGCCATGCTCTCGAAGCGCGTCCGCAGGATGGGGCCTTCGCCGGTCAGGCGGAAATGCTCCATGCCTGCGCGGTGGGCGTCCCGCAGCGAAGCCGGGATCAGGAGCTCGTCCACGCGCTTGCCGACTGCCAGCGCTGCTTCGTAGCCGAACATCGTCTCGGCCGCGTGGTTCAGCTCGACGATGGTCCCGTCGCCATCGATCGTGATAACGGCGTCCAGGGCCGCCCCGATGATAGCGGCGTGCAGCGATGACCCGGCGGGCCCGGCGCCGGCGATGGCGCCGAGTTGGGCCGCGATCGCCGCGACGCTGGCAAGCAGCTCCTCGTCCGCCTCCTGTACTTCGGCGTGCAGAAACTCCAGTACGCCCAGCGGCGCGCGCGCATCGCCGAGCGGCACAGCGAGGGCCGTACGCACACCAACCCGCTTCGCTGCCTCGCTCCAGGGCGAAGGCACGTCGTCCTCCGCGTCCGCGACCCACTCCGGCCGGCCCCTGGCCCGCACCCGGCCGGGCAATCCCTGCCCCGGCGCGAGCGAAAGCGCCTGCCATTCGCGCGCAAGTGCCTCGGCGGCGCCCCCGCTGCCGTGGAAGGTGGCGCCGCAGCGCAGCGTGCCCTCGGCGTCCTCCACCCAGAACGCCCCTGCCCCGCAGTCGAGCGCTTCGCACACGGCCCGCAGCGCGCCTTTTGCCGCCGCCTCAAGGTCCAGTGATTGGGCGAAGGTCTCCGCTATCGCGACCTGCGCCTCCAGTAATCGCCGGCTCTCTTTGTCCCGTTTCGTGGGCATCGGTTTACGTAATCGTACACCCTTGACTACATTTCGTTGCGCCGGCATCACGGTCGGCGCAACGTACGGCGCGCGCAACGATTGGCTCGGATCGCGGCCGGTCAGTCCCGCCAGCGCAGCGGCGTCAGCTCGTGCTCGCCCTTGAAGCCCTTCAGCGGCACCACTTTGCCGGGTTCGAACGCGAACTCCCCGGAGGGCGCGATCACCTCCCGCAGCAGCGCGGACACGAGGATCTCCCCGCCTTCCGCAGCCGCCGAGACGCGCGCCGCGAAGTTCACGGCCGAGCCGAAGATGTCATTCTCGTCCCACAGCACCTCGCCGATGTGCAGCCCCATCCGCACGCGGATCGGCCCCGAGGCCACCGCCGCCGCCTGCACGATCTGGCGCTGGATCGCGACGGCGCAATTGAGGGCATCGCGGGCGCTGGCGAACAGCACGAGGAAGCCATCGCCCTGGCGTTTCGCTTCGTGCCCCCGGAAGTGCGCGAACTGCTCCCGCAGGATGCCGTTGTGCATCTTCAGCACCTGGTAGGCCTCGCGCTCGCCGAGCTCGGTCACCATGTTCGTCGAGCGCTCCAGGTCCGTGAACATGATCGTGAGCGTCCCGCCGGGGCCGAGGTTCTGCCCGCGCCAGACGCTGCGCAGCCCCGAATCCGTGCCCGGGATGGGGGTTGCCGGCGCTGCGGTGGCGGGCTTCGGCGCCGAGAACACGACCGTGCCGCCGCCCATGCCATCGCCTTCGAGGTCGATGATCACGTCGGCGATGGCGATGCTGTCCCCCGGCAGCAGGTTGGCCGAGCCGCTGATCGCCTCGCCGTTGAGCAGCACCGGGTTGCGCCCGCCCAGGTCCGTCAGCAACAGGCCGTCGCCATGCCACTCAATCTGGATGTGGCGGCGCGAGACGTACTGGCTGGGGACGCGGACGTCGCACGAGGCGTCGCGGCCGATCACGACGGGCGTTTCGCCCATCACGTAGTCCACCGGAGGTTCTCCGGGCGAGCGGACGGTCAGTTTCTGCGCGGTCGTCTGCACGGGAGCATCCTTGGGGGCCAGCATAGTAATGGCGCAGACAGGTGACAAGGACGCACTGTTACGGTTTGCACACGAGTAAAGCCCAAACTGCAACGCGCTGTTTCCTGTTTTCAGGTTTCCTGATAGCTTTTGCCACGCTGCGGGACGCATCGGGTGGATCTTGGCCACTCCCGCGCACCGGGTGCGAACGGACATGGAAAGCAACCCCCTGGATACACCCGGACCGGGCATGGTGCTCGGGCACTTTGTGATCGATGAGGCGCTCGGCGCGGGCGCCATGGGCACGGTCTACCTCGGGCACGACCGCCGCGACACCAGCAAGGTCGCCATCAAACTACTCAACGCCGAGCTCAGCGCCGATTCCAGCTTCCGTCAGCGCTTCGAGCGCGAAGCCCACCTCGCGACGCTCCTCAAATCGCCCTACACGGTGCGCGTGCTCGATTTCGGCCGCGCCGGCGCCTACTTCTACTTCGTCATGGAGTTCGTCGAAGGCGATTCCGTCGCGCAAATCCTGCAGCGCGGCCCCATGCCCCTGGAGGACTCGCTCGAAATTGCCGCCGATGCCGCCCGGGCGCTCGAGGCGCTGAGCACCCAGAACATCGTCCACCGCGACATGAAGCCTTCGAACATCATCGTCAGCCCGGATGGGGCGGCGAAGCTCGTGGACTTCGGCATCTCGCAGCAGGCGCACTCGCGCGATGCCAACGTCTCCTTTGTCGGCACGGCCCAGTACGCCGCGCCCGAACAGCAGACCGGCCGCACCGACGCCCGCAGCGACATCTACGCCCTCGGCGCGACGCTCTTCCACATGCTTGCCGGCCGGCCGCCCTACACGGGCCGCAGCGACGAGGAGGTCCTTCGCCAGCACCTGCACGCCCCATTTCCCGCCCAACTGCTCTCCTGGCACCCCGAGCCGGTCGTGGACGTGGTGCGGCGCTGCATGCAGAAGGAGCCCGAGGACCGCTACCAGACCGCGTCGGAGCTCGCCGGCGCCATCGACCGCCTGCAGGCGCGGCTCGCGGCCTTCCCGCCGCCGCCCGCCAAGCTCGGCACCCCCTCGTCGCCGAACCTGATCCCGGAGCCAGAACAACACGACCCCGCCAGCGGCGGCACCCTCGTGCTGGCGCCGCGCGGCGCGCAGCCCATCGGTGTGCCTGTCCGCCGTCCCAACGAACCCGAGCCGGACGACGATCATGCTGGTGGGAGCACTGTCGTGTTCGCTGCGCCGGGCACGCTCGCGCCGCCGGCGGCGCCGTCGCTGCCGCCCGCCGCAGCCACCGCCGCGCCGTACCCGATCCCGGTTGCGCCGAGGGATGTGCCCGGCCCCGCCCCGGCCCCGGCGCCCGCGGCCGCCGGCGGCGGCCGCAAGGGCCTGTTCATTGTCATGGCGGCAGTCGTGGTTGCGCTGATCGGCGCCGGCGGCGCCTTCGCGCTCCTCGCCGGTGGCGGCGGCGATAGCAAGGCCAACACTCCCTCCACGCCCACCACCCAGGCGAGCGCGACGGCCGGCACGGGCGCCTCGCCCGCGGCCTCGTCCTCAGCCTCCCCTTCCGCGACCGCGGAACCTTCGGCCACCACAGCAGCCACCGCTGCTCCCACAGATACCGCCACCGCCGCGCCCACCACCCCACCAACCACCGCCCCTGCCCCAACGTCCGCGCCTGCCGCCACACCCACGGCTCCACCCGCCGCGACCACGCCCCCGCAGCCACCACCGCCAACCAACACGCCTGTCCCGGCGGGCGCGAGCTACACCATCTTGGGTTTCTCGACGTCGGGGTTCCAGGGTGGCTCGATACCGCCGCTGAGCAGTTCGCTGAGCGGTCCATGCAACGGTGATGTCAACGTCCACGTTTTCATCAGTCACAGCAACGCGCCCTCTGGTACATCCCTCAACGTCACGTTCTCGCCAGCGACGGGCGTGGGTAACTCCCCCGCCACCGTCTCCGGCAGCGGCACGGCGCAGTTCCCGAACGCCATCTCGAGCAGCGGCAGCTACAGCGTGGGGGTGACCGCAAACGGCGGGAACGTGGGTGGTGGCGGCTTCAGCTTCACCTGCCAGTAGAAACGCGCCGCGGCCCTCGCCGGTCCAAACCGAGCGGGGGCGCCAGCCCGGCGCTGGCGCCCCCGAAAGCCCGCCATCGCAGCGGGCGAATTGCCCCTTGAGGTGAGCGCGCCGGGCGTTGCCGAGCATGCGCGCCCATGGGTTAACGACGAGTCAACGATTTCCGATCGTTTTATGCAGCCTTCACCAGCTCCGCATCGAAGCTCAGCTTCACGCTGTTCCCGACCACCACCCCGCCGCCGCCCAGTGGCAGGTTGAAGTCCAGGCCCCACTCCCGGCGGTCCAGCTTCCCTTCCGCGGAAATGCCGTAACGCGTCGCGCCCAAGGGGTCCGTTTGCGGTCCGCTCACTTCGCCCTCCAGCGCCACTTCCTTCGTGACGCCGCGGATCGTGAGGTCGCCGATGAAGCGGAACTCGCCATCGCCGCGCGGTTCGAGCCGCTTCGTCGCGAACACAATCTGCGGGTAGCTCGCCGCGTCGAAGAAGTCGGCGCTGCGCAAGTGCTCATCGCGCGGCGCCTCGCCCGTCTCAACGCTCGCGACATCGATGGTCACGGTCGCGCGTGAGGCCGCCAGGTTTGCTTCATCGATCTCGGCATCGACCGCGAACTTGTCGAAGCGGCCCTTGACGTTCGAAATCATCATGTGCTTGACGCCGAAGGCGGCGGTGCTGTGGGTGGGGTCGAGATTCCAGGACATTTGGTTTGGTGCTCCAGTGCCAGTATTCAGTAGCCCTGCTACTGTTCGTAAGTACGATAGCAGCTTCGCGGGCGCATGGCAACTATTCGTAAGCTACGAACTATGGGGAAGATCACCACTGCATTCCAGCAACCTTGATGTAAGATGGACGCATGGAAGCCACGACAGCCGGGGAATCGGCTGACGAAATCATGACGCCGCACTGCCCGACGTTTCAGGCGGCCCTCGAACTGGTCGGGCGCCGTTGGACCGGCGCCATCATCCGCTCGATGCTTTATGGCTCCGCCCGCTTCAGCGACATCATGAGCCAGATCCCCGGCCTCTCCGACCGCCTGCTCTCCGAGCGCCTCCGCGAGCTCGAGTCCGCCGGCCTCGTGCTGCGCACGGTCTACCCGCTGACACCGGTCCGCATCGAGTACGCGCTCACGGAAAAGGGCCGCGAGCTCCGCGAGGTGCTCATCGCCATCGACCACTGGGCCTCGCGGTGGGCCGGCACGCCGAGCGCCTGCGCCTCCGCCGAGGCTGGCTTCGCCGCGGAAGCCGCCCACGCGTGCGTACAGCCGGACGCCTGATCGAACCATCGCCCCGGCGCTGCTATAGTCGTCCGCGCCGGGCCACCCGGCGCACCGGGGAGGCCACCGTGGATGTCGCGTCGTTCGAAGAGATAAAGGATGAGTTCAACCAGCGTGTGCAGCGCATCGTCTGGTGCACATTCACGACCGTGGACGGCGGCGGCCGCCCCCGCTCCCGCATCCTTCACCCCGTCTGGGAAGGCGCTACCGGCTGGATCATGACCGGGCGCCATTCGTACAAAGACCGGCACCTCTCTCGCAACCCGTACGTTTCGCTCACCTACTGGGACCCGCAGCACCAGCAGGTCTACGCCGAATGCCGGGCCGAATGGGCCGACGCGCCGGCGGAGAAGGCGCGCATCTGGAAGCTCTTCGCCACCACGCCCGAACCCTATGGCTACAACCCGGCGATGTTCTGGAAGTCCCCGGACGACCCCAATTTCGGCGCCCTCAAGCTCACGCCCTGGCGCCTCGAGCTCTCCGCCCTCGGCGACATGGCCAGCGGCAAACCACCCCGGGTTTGGCGCCCGAAGTAGTTGCACATCCCGCGCATCGCGCAAACATCCAGCTCGTCGCCACCGTCGGCGGCGCTGGCTTCGCGGCAGTCGCATGCTTTCCGGCCAACAGCTAATGGCCAATGGCTACTTCACGCTTAGCGTCGGCAGCCAGCACGCGCTCATCACGTTGCGTAGCCGCTTGCGCGCCAGCTTCACCGGGCGCGCCGTCCGCTGCCACGACTGCGAGTCGCCGCCGCGCCGCAGCGAGCGCACCTCGGCGCCCGACTCCTCGATCGCGAAAATGACTGCGGCGAGCGACCCCGCAGGCTCGGCGTACACGCCATCGACCGTCCGCGCGGCCAACACCGCGTGCCCGGACTTCTCCAGGCGTACCGGCAACCCCGAGGGGACGTGGTCGAGGTCGAACACGTAGCCCGTGGGCGGGAAGGCGGCGGCGGCTGGATGGTGCATCGGGGTCTCTCGAGGTGAATTCTTCTCGTGATATGGACACAAACGGCCGCAAGGTGACGGCCCGACAGGGCGCCACGACACCGCGCACGAGGTTTTACACAGCCGTATCCCGCAGTTTGCGCACGCCCCGACTCTCGCCGCTGCGACTGCCGGGACGACGGCAGCGCCGTCCGCATCAGTCCCGCTGCTTCGGCTTCCGTTTCGAGGCCGCCAACACCAAGCTCAGCCCGACGCCGGCGGACGCGACCACGACAGGAAGCGCCCACGGCAGTGCGCCGCGCCGTCCCGGTTGCAGGCCTGTGCCGGTGTCCGGTGCGCCCGGTGCGGCGGACAGCACCGCACACGCCACCGGCACGCCGTACGGCTGCTCCTCCGAGTAGTCCTTTGCGAGCACCAGCGACGTGCCGTCGGCGTCGAAGATGCTTGGGCCGCCGCGCCCGGTGAGCGAGAGCGCGTTGACGTTGTTGAAGACAAGGGCCAGCGAACCGGGGGCTTCAGGCCCCAGGCTGACTCCCCGGAGTTGCGCGATTACCGGCCCGCGGTCGGCACAGGAACCCCGGCCGTAGATGTACACGACGTAGAAGCCTTCCGGGAAGGAGAAGAGGCTGTAGCGCACCCGGACCGTGCCCGCCTGGTCCTCATCGAGCGTCACGTAATGGGTGCGGCCGCCGCCGAAGCCACCGACCGCGCGCAACTCCGCCACAAGACTCTGCTGCACCGTGCCGAACAGGAATGGCGGCTCCTCAGAGCCATCGCCGATCGGCCCCGGTGTGGGCCCCGGAGGCGGCTGTGGCGTCGCGGTGGCCGTCGGAGCCGGCGTCGTCGAGGGGCGAGCGGTGGCGGATGCCGTCCCCGTGACGGCCACGGATGGAGCCGCAGGCGGCGAGACCGAAGCCACCGCGGTTGGCGGCGGGACCGGCGTGGATGTGGCAGTCTGCGCGGCTACGACCGCGATCGGCCCGGTGAGCAACGCGAGGCCGGCGCCAGCCAAGAACGCGAACTTCATCGGCGATCCTCCGGTGCCTGTGCATTCTAACGCGCCGGGCCGCACCATCGTTCCCCAAAACTGACCCTTCCGCGCGGGTGGAGGCATTCAGCCGCGGCTGAACGCACGGGACCACGGCCGCCGGGCGCTGACCTAACTGATCGTTGGGGATGGGGTTGTCGTCACGACTGCGGCGAGCTGCGGGCATTTTTCAATCCACCGCTGCTGCGTATTCGCCACTTCGCGCTCGAAGCCTTTCGCATAGGTCCAGCGGCCCGGCGTCCGTTCTGCCGCGCCGCGCGAGAGGCTGTTCCAGTAGTCCGTGGCGAACCGTGCCCAGTCGTTCAGGGCTTGGACGCAAATCCGGTCGCTGGTCGTGATGTAGTCCGTCGATGAATGGAGGACTTCCTCGGCCTTCCGAAACGCGTTGTCAATCGCGTCCTGAAGCGGCGCGTTCGCCGAGGCGTTGTTGTAGACGAGCGTCGAACCTGAGATTTGGACGATCTTTTGCACGGCCTCGAAATACGCACGCACGTTTGGCCCTTCGACATCGAGGAACGGTGGCAGTGGCACGGGCGTGCCGCGATCGACTGGCGGGGCGGCGGCGGCTGCTTGGAGACCTGCTACCCGGGTCGAAAGGTCGTTGACCCGTGACGAGAACTGGTCTACCTCAGAAGACCGGTCGTCGACCTGGGCGCTCAGACCCGGCCCGTCGTCGCCTCCGCCGCAGGTGCCCAGGCCCAACGCCAACGCCACGGCGATGATCCCGCCTACAGCCACGAATGATCGCTTCATCGTGCTGGAATCGCTCCACGGCGCGGCCCCGCGCCCGCGCGAATGTTGCACAGCCCGGCTGGAATCTCACCTGGCCCGTGAACTACGAGGTACTCGCCCGGTACCTACCCGTACGCCGGCGCCGCGCCTTTCGGCCGAATCTCACCCGCCCGCGGGAAGCCCTCTTCCATCTCCAGCGGCTCCAGCTTCCGCTCGCAGTACTTGTCCAGCGTCTCGCGGTCGGCCACGAAGTCCATCAACGGCACGGCGTAGCCGCACGACGTCTGCACTTTCTCCACATCGACGAAGAACGCCTGGCGCACATATGGGTGCGCATCGTCCATGAACGCGCTCCGGTGTGCCCGCAGTTCCGGCGCATCCAGGTCCACCGCCCGGCCGTGGCCGTAGAGCCGCGTAATCCCGGTGGCCTTCTCGAAGCTGCAGAACATCACCGTGATGCGGCCGTTGTCGTCCGTGTGCTTCTTCGTCTCGTTGCCGCTCCCCGGGTAATCGAGCCAGCCGATCAGGTTCGGCCCCAGCACCTTCACCAGCGTCCGGCCCTTCGGCGAGAGGTTCACCGTCCCGCGCGGGTCGCTCGGCGCGGTGGCCACGAAGAAGATGTGCTGCCGTTCGATGAACGAGCGCCGGTCGTCGTCGATGTGGGCGTACCAGTCAGCCACGAAGCCCTCCGTCACGATATGAGGGATCAGTATGCGCCAGCCCTACACTGCCACGTAACCGCCAATTCGCCGCCGGTGCGCGCCGCAAGTGGGCCGCTCGGCTCACGGCGCTCGCCGCACGCCGGGATACGCCTCCGGTGGCGGGCCTGGTGGCGCCTCCCGTGTTCGCCTCGCGTCCTTCTTTCCTGGCGCCGGCTCGATCCCGAGCAGCAGTGCGCCTGCCCGTGGCGCGATCCGCCCGACGACGAGCACAAACGCCAGCGCGCTTACGAACCCGACGACGAAGATGCCGTTCATGAGCCGCCAGTAGTCGTCCTTTACGGCGCTGTCCGACACGAGCTCCGTCGTGACGTAGCCGACGAAGAACGGCATGTGCACCAGGTAGATCGCGAACGCATACCGCCCGAGATCGCCAATCGGCGCCGCAGTGGGCCAGAGCCAGCGGCTCTCGGCCACCCGCCGCGCGAGCCCGGCGTATACGGGCACGGCGCAGGCGCTGAACAAGAACACCGTCACGCCGAAGTAGCTCACGGGGTAATCGCCGAACTTCTCCCCCCGCACGAGGTACACCGCAAATAGCGCCGCCATCGCCGCCAGCCCGGCGGCGAGCCAGCCGCCGCTCACGCGCAAATCCTCCGACCGGCGGCCCAGCCACAGCCCGAGCAACGGGTAGAACACCCAGATCGCCGGGTTGCGGTATGCCAGCGTGGCCCAGTCGCCGACCGGGTTATTGGCGTCGTAGTAGGCGATCGCCACGAGGTTCACCACAAACGCCGCCGCCGCGAGCTTCGCAAGCCACGCCGCCGGCCAGTGCCGGACCGGGAACAACGCGACATAAAACACCACGAGCACGAACAGGTAGTAGAACTGCCCGGAGATATCGAACAGCAGCAGCGACTTCCAGATCGGCCAGCCGAGGCCCTGGCCGAGATACCACGCCCGGTACGCGAACGCCGCCGCCATCCACACCACCATCGGCAGCCCGATGCGCCACACCTTGCGCCGCAAAAACTGCGCGAAGCTCGCCGAGCGGTCGCGCGAAATGAGGTAGCCCGAGATGAACAGGAACGCCGGCACGGCGCTGTGGGCGAACAGGTGCACGATCTGCACCGCCAGCTTGTACCGGTACGGAGTCACCGCCCACGGGCTGAACCACGCGTGCAGGTACACCACGAACACGATGGCAACCCCGCGCATGAGGTCGAACTCGACCATCCGGCGGCTGTCGGAGGCCGCCACAGCGTTGCTCTCGACGGTCCCACCGCGCGCCGCACCCATCCCCGCCAGCATCCGCCATCGCCCCGTAACGGTCGCCCGCCCGCGTTCGCTCCGGCATTACAGATCAGTTTCGGCGTCCGTGGCGGTAGCCGTTGGCCCCTGGGGCCACGGCCTTGCTTCCGATGTCACGGGATTCGGAACGTGGGTTCGGGGAACGGGCACACGTGGATCAACGGGCACGCGCACAGCGCCACGCCATCACCGACTCCGATCTGCTCCGAACTGCGCAGCACTCAGGACTCAGCACTCAGCACTCAGCACTCAGGACTCGGCAGTCAGGACTCAGCACTCAGGACTCAGCACTCACCACTCGGAACGGATTCGGCGCTGCCGCCAGCCCGAACGTCTCCGCCACCGGGCCGCGCACCAGCTTCCCCTCGTACGTGCTCAGCGATTGCGCCAGCGCCGGGTCCGCCGCCAGCGCGTTCGCCACGCCGCGCCGCGCCAGCGCCTCGATGTACGGCAGCGTGGCGCTCGTCAGCGCCTGCGTGCTCGTCTGCGGGACCGCGCCCGGCATGTTGCTCACGCAATAGTGGATCACGCCTTCTTCGATGTACGTCGGGTTGCTGTGCGTGGTCGGATGGCTTGTTTCGGACGCGCCGCCCTGGTCGATGGAGACATCTACGATCACCGCGCCCGGCCCCATCGAACGCACCATCTCGCGGGTAAGCACCTTCGGTGCGGCCGCGCCCGGCACAAGCACCGAGAGGATCGCCAGGTCCGCGCCGTGGACCTCTTCGGCCACGCTCAGTGGCGACGAGATCCGCGTCGCGATCCGGCCGCCGAAGTTCTCCTGCAAGTACAGCAACCGCGCGAGGTCGCGCGACATCACCGTGACGCGCGCATCCAGCCCCATCAGCACCCGCGCCGCCGCCGTCGCGACCGTCCCCGAGCCGATGATGACTACTTTCCCCGGCGGCACCCCGGCCACGCCTCCGAGCAGCTTGCCGCGGCCGGGCCCCGGGTGCTTCAACAGATGTGCGCCAATTTCGGCGGCCATCCGCCCCGCCACCTGCGACATCGGCGCGAGCAGCGGCAGCGAGCCATCGGGCTTGCGGACCAACTCATAGGCCAGCGACGTGCACCGCGATTCCAGCAGCCGCTCCGTCAGCGCACGGTCGGCAGCGAGGTGGAGGTAGGTGAACAGCGCGCACTCTCGCCGCAGGTAGCCGAACTCGCTGGCCACGGGCTCCTTCACTTTGACGACGAGGTCGCACGTGCCCCAGACATCGCCGGGGGTGGGCGCCATGACCGCGCCCGTCGCGGCGTACGCGGCATCGCTGTGCCCCGAGCCTTCGCCCGCGCCCTGCTCGACCACGACCTCGTGACCCTCGCCGCGGAGCGCGTATGCGCCCTCGGGCGTCAGCCCGACGCGGTATTCGCCGTCCTTCCGCTCCCGGACCGTGCCGACACGCATCGCTGCCTCCCGTGGCTAATCGCCACGCCCATCGTACGCGCGCCGGCCGCGGACGTGCCCGCCGCCCGGGCCGGGGCCTGCGCCGCCATCTCCATTGATGGCGGGCCGCGGCGCCTGGCAGCTCCCCCGAAATTAAGGGTGCCGGGCGCCCCTCTCGGGGTACTCCGGCCCGAACCCGTGCCGACTCTCACAGCAGCAGGGGCTGCCACGCGCACGTGCGCGGAGGCGCTTCGTCCAGCGTGAGGTGCGGCGGTGGCAGAGGGCAACGGTATCCGGTCCATTCGTTGGCTGCGGCGGAACCTGCGGCCAATCGCCGCGCTGGGTGCGCTGGCGGTGCTTTCCTGGGCCGCCAGCGGCTGGTTCTACCTCAGCCGTTCGGGCGGCGCCAGCGCCGAAGATGGCGGCTCCTACCGCGACTTCAGCACCACGCTCCTGGTCCCCAGCGGCGACCAGTGGTACACGGTCCAGTTCCAGTTCTTGATGGAGGACGGCGGCACCGGCGATTTCGCCGCGCAGGCCGCTGCCGCCCGCGCCGAGATGGTGGCGCGCTTCCCCGGCGCCATCGAGCAGAAGCCCGGCGAGATGGTTGCCCAGTTCGTATCGAACGGCTACCTGTGGACGCAGCACACCGCCGCCTGGAGCTACAACGCCGTCGGAAAGCCCTCGGGACTCACGGGGGAGCTCGCCGCCCTCAATGCCGCGGCCAACAGCTGGACCGCGGCCGGCGCCTCGTTTACGTACACCGGCGGCGGCACGGGCAGTGGCAACACCGGCGCCTGCAGTGGCTCCGGGCTTGATGGCGCCAACACCCTTGGCTGGGCGCCGCAGAGCGGCGCCGTCCTCGCTGTCACCTGCACCTGGTACGGCCAGAGCAGCAACCCCGGCAACGCCATCGAGTTCGACATGCAGATCGACCCCGGCTGGGACTGGACCACCGGCAGCTCGATCAACATCGACCTCCAGAGCGTCATCCTCCACGAGCTGGGCCATGCCCTTGGCCTCGGCCACTCCGCCGATTCGAGCGCGGTGATGTTCGCGTCCTACTGCCAGGGCTGCAACAAGCGCGCCCTCGCCCCCGACGACATCGCCGGGATCACGAGCCTGTACGGCGCCGGCTCGCCGAATCCGCCCGCGGCCACGCCCACTCCGGCGAACACGCCGCCCGCCCAGCCGTCCGCTACCGCGACCGCCGGCGCGCCCACGAAAACCCCCAGCGCGACGCCGTCTCCCCGGGCCACCGCTTCGCCGCCCAGCGGCGCCGGTTCACCGACGGCCACGCCGCGCCCCAGTCTGCCCCTCCTGCCCGGCGTGAACCTCCTCACCTGGCCGAACGCGGATGGCGCGCCTGCAGCCGCGCTTGCCAACCAGGGCAACGCCATCGCCGCCGTCTACGGCTACGACCCCGCAACGAAGTCCTGGAAGCACTACTTCCCGGGCGCGCCGGCCTACGTGAACAGCCTGCCGCTGCTGCAGCAGGGCCAGGCCTATTGGTTCGTCGCCGCGAACGGCGGGGCCATCTCCATCGGCAACTAGCCAGCCACCACCGGTCAACCACCAGCGAGGTCGCCGCGGATTCCGCGGCGGCCTTCTGCGCGCCACCGGCACGTAGGGAAAGGTGAACTCCGAGGGTCGAAACGGTTTCGATTCAGGGGATTTACAGTATTGTAATTCCCGCACCGATGAAACTCCTCCTCGTGCCCGCCCTCGCCCTGCTCCTCATTGGCGGCGCCCTCGGCGTCCGCCCGGCCACTTCGTCGCAGGCCGCGGGACGCGTGGAGTCGCTGGAACTTTCCGTCGAACGCCCCGGCGGCGCCACCCTTGAGCTGCATTTCGAGATCCGTGCCGACTCTGTTGCCGACGCCCAGTCCGCCGCGATGGCCGCCGTCCGCCAGCTGGCGCCCGGCGCCGCCATTGCGCCGCTCCGCGAGCAACGCGATGGCGTCGCGACCGCCCAGTTCGCCATCTGGCCGTGGACATGGGACGACGCGGAGATCCCCGTGAAGGTCGCCTACAACCCCGCGGGCGTCCCCGCCGCCGTCGGCGGCGACCCACTCACGCCTGCGCTCGCCGCCTGGACCAACGTCCCCACGTCCCGTTTCGCCTACGCCCCTGCGACCACCACGGCGGCGGCCCCCTCCCTCCAGGACGGCGTGACCGATGGTCAGAGCGTCATCGGCTGGGTCAACCTCGGCTGCGACAAGGGCTGCGTGCTCGGCGTAACCAGCAAGATCCCCGCCGCCCACGAAGTCGATATCGTGCTCAACAGCAACCCCCAGGCGAACCTCGGCGACGGCCGCAACGGCACCGTTGATACGCAGAGCATCCTGCTGCACGAGGCGGGCCACATGGCCGGGCTCGAACACAGCTGCCAGGCGATCGTCGGCCCCTGCACCGAGCTCGAAGCCAACGCCGTGATGTACTACCGCTACCTCGGCACGAAGCGCGCTCTCCAGGCCGATGACGTCGCGGGCATCTCGTCGCTCTACCCCGAGACGCCGCGGCAGGGCCCGCTCACGCCACTCGAGCCCGCCCCGCAGAGCGTGCGCGTCGAGGTGCGGGCGGGCTGGAACCTCATCGTGCTCCCGGCCGGCCCCATCGACGCGACGATGAAGTCGCTCCCCTGCGTGCAGGCGGTGTTCTCGCTCTCCGATGCCGGCTGGGACGCCTGGGTGCGGGGTGCGCCATCATCGCTGAACACGCTCGCTACCGCTGACGCCGGGCGCGCCTACTGGCTCTCCTCCGCCGCCACCTGCTCCACCGTGTTCGACTAGGCGGCCAACCACCGGGCGGTGCAACCATTCCCGGTGGAAGATGCGGATCGGCCGGCGCGTGGTGTTCGCACCCCAACCGCTAACCGCCTGCCCCTTTATAGTTGGCAGCGTGGCCACGCCCGCGCGCCCCAATTTCACTCCCTACCTCGCGCCCTCCCGCGGCGCCCGGCCCGGCGCCCGCGTTGAGGCGCCGCGCGCGTTCGACGCGCTTCCCGATGGCGCCCGGGTACTCGTGACTCCCGCCTGCGGCACGCCGCTGCTCCTCGTCGAGGAGCTCGCCCGCCAGCGCGGCCGGTGGGCGAGCATCGAAATCGTCACCGGCAACCTGCACGCACCGCTCGCCGTCACGGCTTTCGCCGGCGAACCCTTCCACTTCTCAGTCGTCCAGCCCAGCGAGTTCATGCCCGCGCGCAGCAACGGCGGGCCCGCCGAGGTCATCCCCGCGCGCTACTCCGATGCCAGCCGCCTCTACCTCCCCGGCGGCCCCCTCCCCGTCGATGCCGTGCTCGTCACCGTGAGCGCGCCCGGCCCGGGCGGCCGCTTCAGTCTCGGCGTCTCCGTCGGTTCCGTCGTTGATGCCGTGCGCAGCGCGCCGCTCGTCATCGCCCAGGTGAACCGCGAGATGCCCTACACGTTCGGCGCGAGCGAACTGCGCCGCGATGAAATCGACGTGCTGGTCGAGCTGGACGGCCCCATCGTCGAGCTGCACCGCGCGGCGCCCGGCGATGAGGCGCGCGCCATTGCCGCCCACGCGCTCACCCAGATCCCGGACGAAGCCACGCTTCAGTTCGGCATCGGCGCCGTCCCCGAAGCGCTCATGGGTTTGCTGGGCGAACGCCGCGAGCTCGGCGTGCACTCCGGCATGATCGGCGATGGCGTCGCCGACCTCGTGGCCGCGGGTGCCGTCACCAACGCGCGCAAGTTCTTCGATGCCGGCCTCATCGTCTGCGGCGAAGTCATCGGCACGCGCCGCCTCTTCGATTGGGTGCACAACAACCCGCTCATCCAGATGGCGCCTGCCGCCTACACCCACGGTGTCCCCGTGATCGCCCGCTGCCACCGCTTCGTCTCGATCCAGTCGGCGCTGCAAGTGGCGCTCGATGGCAGCATCAACGCCGAGACCATCGGTTCGAAGCAGGTCGGGGGTCCCGGCGGCCAGCCCGATTACGTCGAAGGCGCCGCCGCGGCCGCCGGGGGCATCGCCATCCACGCCCTCCCCGCCACCGCCGCCGGCGGCAAGTTCTCGCGCATCGTCCCACAGCTCGATGCCGGCGCCGCCATCACTACGCCCCGCTACCTCGCCGACCGCGTGGTGACGGAGTTCGGCGTCGCCGCCCTGCGCGGGCGCACGCTCGCCCAGCGCGCAGCAGCCCTGCGCGCCATCGCCCACCCCAACTTCCGCGAATCACTCGCCTGATTCGCCCGCCGCTCGATGGCGAACCCCCGGCCCCATGACCAACTCACCAATCCCTCCAGATGCCCCGCCCGATTCCGTCCTCGCCGCGTTCGGCCTTGCCGGCGGCGCCGTCGCGCGCATCGAACAGGGGCTCATTAACCGGCACTGGCTCGTCACCCACAACGGCGAGCGCACCGTGCTTCGCCGCTACCACCCGTCGCGCTCGGCCGCCGCGGTGGCGTGGGAGCAACGGCTCGTCGAATGGGCGAACGCGAAAGGCTGGCCGGTCGCCGCGCCGCGGGCGACCGCCGACGGCGACACGTTCGTGGCCGCTCCCAGCGGGCTCTGGGCAGCCGCGCCCTTCCTCGAGGGGGAGCCCGACCTCCAACCCGGCACGGCAGGGTCCCACATCCGCGGCCGGCTGCTCGCCCGCCTCCACCACGACCTGGCCGCTTTCGATGTCCCCGGCCAGCGCCCTGGTCTCGGCAAGACGTGGGAGATCGATGCCTGCCTCGAACCCTCCGGCGCCGGGACCTTCCATGAACTGCTCGCTCGATTCGCCGCCGAGCACCGCGATCTCGCCGCCCTCATCCGCCGGCAGCGGTATCGCAACCTGCGCGAGCTGTCGCGGCTGCAGTATCCCGACCTCCCGGACCTCCCCATCCACGGCGACTTCCACCGCGGCAACCTCCTCTGGCGCGAGGGACGCCTCACGGGACTGCTCGACTTCGACTTCGCCCGCCGCGACGCGCTCGTCTGCGACCTCGCGATCCTGCTCGTCCCGTCCCAGCCACTCGATCCGCGGCTCGCCGGCCCGTTGCTCGATGGCTACGAGGCCGTGCGCCCGCTCTCCGATACCGAGTGGGAGCTGCTGCCTGCCCTCGCCCGCGGCTCGCTGCTCTGGTGGGTCTCGCTGCTGCTCGCGACGTGGCGGACCGGCACGGATCCCCGCGCCCTCGATGGCATCACACGCACCATGACCGTCCGCATGCCCGCCCTCGACGCCTGGGAGCCCGCCCTCCGCGCCCTCCGCCCGCCACCGCATCGCTGAGGGCCGCTCGGCCAGCGCCAGCATCACGTCGGCGCGCGACGCGCACGCGGCCGCCGCGGGCCACTGCCGGCCAATGGCCAATGGCCAACAGCCAATGGCCCCTTAGAACGGCAGGTAGGTCGCCGGGTTCACCGGCTGGTTGTTGTACCGGATCTCGAAGTGCAGGTGCTCGCCCGTCGTGAAGCCAGTCACCCCCGAAACACCGACCGGCGTGCCCGCCGAAACCCGCTGGCCCGGCGTGACATCGATCGAGCTCATATGCGCGTACAGGGTCGACCACCCTTCGCCGCAATCGACCGTCGCATAGTACCCGTACGAATACGTCAGGTACTCGACCTTGGAGACGACGCCGTCGCAGGCGGAGAAGATCGTGGAGCGGTAGAGGCCCCAGAGGTCGAGGTCGATGCCGGTGTGGTAGGTCCCGCCGCCGCGGTCCACGCCGTAGGCGTCGGTCACGCCCTTCCACGTGGCAAGCGGGAAGCTAAAGCGGCCCGCGCCGCCCGGCCTGGGCGCTCCGCCGCTGCCGCCGCTGCTGCCGCCGCTGCTGCCGCCGCCCGCAGGGGCGTTCTTCGGGGCGGGCGGCGGTGGCGGAGGTGGCGGCGGCTTGATTGTCGCCCCCGGGAGGAGCAGGTATTCCCCTGCCTTCAGCGTCTTCGGGTCGCTGATAGCGTTCGGCCGGTAATCGATGACCGTGCCGGATGTGATGTTGTCGTATTGCGCGACGATCGAATCGACCGTGTCCCCGCCGCTGACCTTGAACAGGATCCCGTCCTTACGCGGCACGATGAGTTGCTGGCCCACTTGCACCGTGAAGCTTGCGGGCACTGTCGGGTTGTTCGCCAGCACCGTGGTTACCGACACGCCGTATCGCGCGGCGATGCTGCTGATGGTGTCCCCGGGGCGCGTTTCGTAGAGCGCGTAAGGTTGCTGCGGGTCGATCAGGTCCGCCAGCGGTTTCACGCCCGCCCCGGCTTCACCCGAAGCCGACGCCGCCACGGCGATGCCCGATGAAAACGACGACACCGGCGAGATCGCCCCTGCCGAGCGCACGCTCGCCACGTCCGCGCTCGCGACGAGCGCGGAGATCGATTCGCGTGTCTGGAGGCTGGTGCCGGGGCGGAAATACGTGGCCATCCGGCCCTGCGCCGAGCCCGTCACGCCCGAAAGCGCGAAGGATGGCGTGCCGATGGAAGCCGCCGCATCCGATGGGGTCGGGAACTTTGCCGCGAACGTGGCGGCGAGGACCGCCAACGTGGTGACGAGCAAATGGACGGTTATCCGTCCGTGTCGATTGCCGTGCGCGTGCGACCGCGCCCGGGTTCGTTCTGTTCGCATAGGCGGAGCGTGAGGGGTTCTTGTGCGCGGGAAGCAGTTCCGCCGCCGCAGCCCGAGCCCAGCCCTTACCGTGCTCCGGACCCTCCTCGTTCGCTATCCCGGCAGGTGCTGATTGCCGGGCGACTTCACCCTTAGGGGGCTCCCCTTAGAGGTCCGTCTTCAAACTCGCCAAGAACTCTTCATTCGTAGTAGTCCTTGCCAGCCTTTCGAGCAACCTTTCAGTCGCCTCAAGCTGGTTCGGAGAGTTTTGCGAAATCATAGCGGTCATCCGGCGCACCAGCCAGACGCCCTTGAGGGTTTTTTCGTCCAGGAGCAGTTCTTCACGACGAGTTGAGCTTGCCTGGATATCGATCGCAGGGTAGAAACGCCGCTCCGCCAGCCGCCGGTCGAGCCGCAGCTCGAGGTTGCCGGTGCCTTTGAACTCTTCGAACACCACTTCGTCCATGCGGCTGCCCGTGTCCACAAGGCACGTGGCCAGCACCGTCAGCGAGCCCCCCTCCTCGCACTTGCGCGCCGCGCCGAACAGCCGCTTCGGCGGGTAGAGCGCGATCGGGTCCACGCCGCCGGAGAGCGTGCGCCCGCTGGGTGGCAGCGCGAGGTTGTAGGCGCGCGTCAGCCGCGTGATCGAGTCCATGAGGATGACGACATCCTGGCCGCCCTCGACGAGCCGCTTCGCCCGCTCGAGCGCCATCTCCGCGACTCGCGTGTGGTCCTCGACGGGCTCGTCGAACGTGCTGCTCACCACTTCACCGCGCACGTTGCGCCGCATGTCGGTCACTTCCTCCGGCCGCTCGCCGATGAGCAGGACGATAAGGTGCACGTCCGGGTAGTTCGCGGCGATGCCGTTGGCGATGTTCTTCAGCAGGATCGTCTTGCCGGCCTTTGGCGGCGAAACGATGAGCCCGCGCTGGCCGCGGCCAATCGGCGCCACCAGGTCGATAATGCGGTGGGTGAGGTTGTCGGCCGTCGTTTCGAGCTTCATTTGCTCGTTGGGGAAGATGGCCGTCAGGTTCTCGAAGTAGGGCCGGCGCTTCGCCGTCTCCGGGTCCATGCCGTTGACGGCTTCGACCTTGAGGAGCCCGTAGTACTTCTCGTTGTCCTTCGGATGACGCACCTGGCCGGTGACGTAGTCGCCGGCGCGCAACGCGAAACGCCGCAGCTGCGATTGCGAGACGTAGATGTCGTGCGGGCCGGGAAGCATGCTTTCGCCGCGCAGGAACCCGTAGTTCCCGTCGTCGCTGACTTCGAGGAAGCCGCCCGAGAAGATGTTCCCGCGGGCTTCGGCTTGCGATTGCAGCAGCTTGAAGATGAGGTCGGGCTTGCGGTACGCGACCGCGTCTTCGAGCCCGAGTGAGATAGCCAGTTCGATGAGCGCTTCGCGCGGCATCGCTTCAAGCGCTGCGATGTTCAGCGGCGCCATCAGCCCGTTCGAAGGCTCCAATTCCTGGAGGTCGTTGTAGTCGCCCTGGGGCGGCGGCGCGCTGGGCGCCTGCCTGCGGCGAGAGGACCGCCGTGCGGCGGCGCGAGGGGAGGAGGAAACGTACTCTTCTGCCAATGCCATTACTTAGAAAAGGGATGAAAGCGGAGAACTCGGTCTCTGTGGGCTTCGGGAAGCCGGGGAGCGCTGCCTTTTCCAGCAGCCACCACCAGCATAGCAATCACGCGCTTCTTCGTGCAACTTTGCGCCACACGCGCCCCTGCGATCGCCCTGGATGTCCCCATCCCGCCCGGTGCGCGTGTGTTTTGCTCCTTCCCGCACATCGCGCTATGGTTACTGTTCCGCGCCTCACGTCCTCACGGCGAAGGCGATCGCACACACAAGCAGGTTCCCCCAATGGCGAATAACAAGTCCGCGATAAAGCGGTGGCACCAGTCCCTCAAGCGCCGCGACCGCAACCGCAGCACCCGCACGGCCGCGCGCTCCGCCATCCGGCGCCTGCGCGAAACCGCCGCCGCCGGCGACCCCGAGGCCACGAAGACTGCCCTGAGCGAGGCCTACTCGGCGCTCGACACCGCCGCCAAGAAGGGCAGTATCCATACCGGCAAGGCCGACCGCACCAAGCGCCGCCTCGCGGCCCTCGTCACTCGCTCCGCCCCTTAACAACGGCCTCCGTGCCGTCCGCACTGCCCGCGTCCCCGGCGCGGGCGTTTTCGCGCCCCCCCCCCGGCCGCTCGCGAACGTGCGATTTCCCCTTCCCGCGCTTTCCTTCGACAATGGCCCGCATGACCTCCGAACCGGCTCCCCGGAAGCGCGTCGATGTTGTCATCCCCTGCTACAACGAGGTGGGCGTCCTTCGCCAGAGCGTCGAGAAGACGCTTGCGCTGCTCCGTCAGCACGACCGTTACGACTGGCGCATCGTCATCGCCGATAACGGCTCCATCGATGGCACCGGCCCCCTCGCCCGCGAGCTCGAAGCCCAGTACCCCGAAGTCCAGGCCCTGCTTCTCACGATCAAAGGCCGCGGCCTCGCGCTCCGCGAGGCGTGGATGCGCAGCGATGCCGATGTTGTCATGTATATGGATGTGGACCTCAGCACCGATATCGCCCACCTGCCGCGCCTCATCGATATGGTAGCGATCGAGGGATGCGATGTCGCCATCGGTACGCGCCTTGCCCGCGGATCGAAGACGAAACGCTCGCTCAAACGCGAGACCACCTCGCGCGGCTACGTCCTCCTCATCCGTGCCACCTTCCCGCGGATGCGCATCACCGATGCCCAGTGCGGCTTCAAGGCGCTCAGCCGCCGCACCGTGGAGCACCTTGTGCCGCAGGTCCAGAACCGTATGTGGTTCTTCGATACCGAATTGCTCGTGCTCGCGCACCGCGCCGGCTACAAGATCTGCGAGCTCCCCGTCCGCTGGGACGAGGATACCGATACTAAGGTGCACATCCTCAAGACCGCGATGGAGGACATCTGCGGGCTCGCGCGGATGCGCTTCAGCCGCCCGCCGCGAGTCTGAACGGCCCGGCCGCCGGCCCCCACCACGCGACGGTAAAATGCGCACGGCGTGGTTTGACCCCCCGTACCCCCCGATGTATAACTCCATTCGCTACGTCTTTCACAATCGCTGCCCCCGAGCAGCGGCGTGCGCGGCGAGCGACTTCCCGCCGGCCCTCACACGGACGGCGGATCGAAGGTCTGGACGTGGAATTCGCAAATCTGCCGCGAGACTTCGCCGAGACGCTCGAGCTCGTCTTTGTCGGGATTACGATCGTTGTGTCGCTCGCAATTCTGGTGGTCTTTGGGCGCTGGTGGCAGCGCTAAACGCCAGGGGTTAAGGGGGGAGTCCATGGCTGTCGAGTCGCCAACGAAACCCACGTTCGCGGATAAGCTCTACGACAAGATGTTCCACAACTATGTGTGGAAATCCATCTTCCGGACGGGCTATCCAAACACTCCCCGCAACCAGATGCTCGTCGTCGCGACGAACGTCTTCCTGCATCTCCACCCTACCCGCATCCACCGCACGCACGTCAAAATCACCCACACCTACTGTCTCGGCGGCCTCTCCTTCTTCATGTTCCTCGGGTTGACCGTCACTGGCATCCTGCTGATGTTCTATTACGTCCCCAGTGTGGATAGAGCGTATCTCGATATCCAGAACATCCAGACGAACGTCCAGTTCGGCCAATTGATGCGCAACATGCACCGCTGGATGGCCCACGCCATGGTCATCCTCGTCTTCCTCCATATGATGCGCGTGTTCTATACCGGCGCGTACAAACCGCCGCGCGAATTCAACTGGGTCGTTGGCGTCATCCTCCTGGTGCTGACGTTCCTCCTCAGCTTCACCGGCTACCTCCTGCCCTGGGACCAGCTCGCGTTCTGGGCCATCACCGTTGGCACCAACATTGCCGGCTCCGCCCCCGTCCTCGGCCCGAAGTCCCGCTTCTGGCTGCTCGGCGGCCTCCAGGTCGGCCCCGATGCGCTCATCCGCTTCTACACCCTCCATGTCATCGGCCTGCCCTTGCTGGCCGCCATCTTCATGGCCATCCACTTCTGGCGCATCCGCCGCGATGGCGGGCTCGCCCGCCCGCTCTAAGGCCCAAGGGAAGAACGCATGGCAACCGCAGTCGTCGCCCGCCCCGTCGCCCGCCCGCAGGCCCGCGCCCGCGATGAGGAAGTCCTCGTCTGGCCGGACCTCGTGTTCGTCGAATTCATCGCCGCGATGGTCTTCACCATCACGCTCTTTCTGCTCGCGTTTCTCGTGAACGCGCCCCTGCTGGACCAGGCAAACGCTGATGTCACACCGAACCCTTCGAAGGCGCCGTGGTATCTCCTGAACCTGCAGGAGCTGCTGCTGCACATGAACGCCGCCATGGCCGGCGTTATCATCCCCACCATCTGGCTCGGAATCCTCGCCGCCTTCCCGTATTTCGACCGCGAGACCGAAGGCCAGGGCAAGTGGTTCGGCACCGAACGCTCCGTTCGGATCACCAGCGTCTCTGCGATTGTCGGCATCGTCGGCACGTGGGTGCTGATCCTTTGGGACTCGGGCAAGGGCGCATATCTGCTGAATAAGTGGTTCGGCTTCTCCGGCGGGGATAAGCTGCGCTTCCTCGAGAACATGCGCGCCATCCAGTCGCAGCTTCCGTGGCCGGAATGGTCGCGAAAAATCACCTACCTGCCGTTCAACCTGAAAATACTGTCCAGCGATGCGCCGGGCGGGCCAACGCAATTCCAGCACCTGGACTTTCCCGGTTGGCTCGTCGAACAGGGGATCCCGATTGCCGCTCTGGTGGGGTTGCCAGCGCTGCTGATATACTCACTCTGGAAGATGGGATGGGTGCTCACTCGCCGCGACGCCCTGCTCGCGCTCTTCAGCGGCTTCGTGGGCGCCTATGGCATCCTTACGCTTGTCGGCACTGCCTTCCGCGGCCCTGGTCAGGAGCTTGTCTTCCCCTGGCAGCTCAACGTTAGCGAAGGCATCCCGGGCGAGGAGTAAGTGGAGGCAGAGCATGGCATCGATTGAATCAAGCACGCCGAGACCGGCCATTCGAAGAGTCGAGCACGCGCGCCAGATCGAGGCGCGCAAGATTGCCCGCCGCTCGTTCCTGCGTGTAAGCGCCTTTGCTGGCCTCACGCTCGGGGTTGGCAGCATGCTCGCGGGCTTCCTCGGTTTCTTCAATCTCCGCAAACCCACCGGCTTCGGTGGCGTCGTCACCGTGGCGAAGGCACGTATGCCCGCGCCCGGCGACGAGCCGGTCCGCATCTCCGAAGGCAAGTTCTGGCTTTCGAACCTCGTCGGCGCGCAGGGCGATGTCCTCGGCGTCGGCGGCACGGGCGGGCTCATGGCCCTCTACTGGAAGTGCCCGCATCTGGGCTGCACCGTGCCGTGGAACCCCTCGTTCCAGGGCTCGCAGGTGAACTTCCCCGGGATCACCGGCTGGTTCCGGTGCCCCTGCCACGGCTCCACCTATTCGCGTGCCGGCATCCGCGTCTTCGGGCCGTCTCCCCGCCCTCTGGATACCATGCTGCTCACCGTGAACGGCGATGGCTCCCTCAACGTCAACACCGGCAGGATCACTCCCGGCGCCGCCGATAACCCACTGCGGGCGGTTGCGTACAACGCGTAGAACGCCCGGTCCCCGGAGGATTGGTTGAATACTCAGAAGCAGATCTTCCTGATTGTCGCGCTGTTCTTCATTTTCACGGGCGGCTGCGCGGCATATACGGTGATCGACCTCCCCATCCGGGCCAAGGACCAGGCTGCCTGGCAAAAATCGCAATCCGTTGAGCGCGGCGCCCTGCTGTTCGCGAACAACTGCCGCGCCTGTCACGGACTCACGGGCCAGGGCGGCGTTGGCCTGCCGCTGAACAAGGACGCCTTCCAGAACCAGGACCCGCTCATCCTCGCGAACAACAAGGCCCTCCTCCAGCGCACGCTCGCCTGCGGCCGCGCCGGCACGCGCATGCCCGTCTGGCTGAACACCAACGGCGGCTCCCTCAACCAGCGCCAGATCGACCACCTCGTCGATTTGATCACGGCGCCCGTCGATGCCAAGTACAAAGACGACCAGGGCAACCCCACCAGCGAGGGCTGGGCGTTCGCAAGTAAATTCGGCCAGAATCTCAACCGCGAAACCGCGCTCGCCATCGGCGGTGATACGCTCGGCACGATCGCCAAGGACCACCTCGTCGGCGTCGCCGAGTTGCAGGCGATCAACCCGGGCTACGGCCCGGACGACGTCATCCCCAAAGAGCGCACGATCAAACTCCCGCCCACGAAGCAGGACCCCGGCGGCCGCAACTACATCGTCCGCAAGGACCGCGAGACGCTTACGAAGATCGCGGACGGCCAGGCCGTCGGCGCCGTCATCATCGCCGAGCTCAACAACATCAATTACAAGCTCGAAGCCAAGACCGCGGCCCTGACGCTCGTGCCCGCAGGCGGCGACACCTCGCTCTACGGCAACTTCGGGCTCTTCCCGGGGCGCACCCTGAAGCTCCCCGACACCGCGCAGTACGTGGTCAAGTCCGGCGATACGCTCCAGACTATCGCCGCGCAGCACGGCCTCCAGCCGGCCGATATCGCGGGCCCGAACACCAAGGTCCTTGGCGGCGTCACCGACCCCGCGCAGGCCCTGAGCTCGGACACGAAGTTGAAGCTGCCGGCGAGCCCGGTCGCTGTCGTCCAGGAGGGCCAGACGGTGGCCTCGATCGCCGCCGCCCACGGCGTCAAGGCCGAAGACATCCAGGCCCTCAACGGCCTCCAGGCCACGACCGTCGTCGGTGTCGGCCAGGCTCTGAAGCTGCCGGCGGACGCACTCTACGCCGTGCAGCAGGGCGACACGCTGGCCAGCGTGGCTGCCGCCCACGGCACCACCGCCGATGCACTGGCGCGGGCGAACGGCCTCTCCCCGAGCGATCCCATCCGCCAGCAGGTCATCCTCAAGCTGCCGAAGGTGGACAAGTTCAGCATCAAGGGCCAAAGCCTCGCGGACGTCGCCAAGACGCTTTCGAACGTCACTGCGGATAGCCTCGCGGCTACGAACAAGGTGAAGGCGAACGACGTCCTCCAGGTCGGCCAGCCGCTGACCATTCCCGCGGACTCGTGGGGCAGCGTACCCCCCGACACCCTCAACCCCGGCACCGCCTGCGTTCAGCACGCCATCCCGCAATCCGTGTTCGAAAGCGGCGCCATCCCGGGCGTCGGTAGCCCGCCCCCCACCGCGACCATGCCCCCCACGCAGTCCAGGGAGGTGTCCATCTCCGCCGGTCCCAGCGACTGGACCGTGACCGCCGATGGCGCCAAGCAGACGGCGAACCAGGGCGTGGTGCTCATTGCGAAGGGCACGGTGGTCAAGTTCACGGGGGCGAGCGGCCTGCACACCATCGACATCAATGGCCAGAAGCAGGGCGAAGACTTCAAGCAGGGTGAGACCCGCGAAATCACCTTCAATGAGGCGGGCACGTTCAAGATCACCTGCCAGTACCACCCGGCGATGCTCGCGACGGTCTTCGTCCAGTAGCCCCGGCCATTCGTCCGTTTTCGCGCTCCGCGCCGGGCCTTGAGTTTGACGCACCACACGGTGCTGGCTACGATCCCGGACACAACAAGCCCGGACTGGCGGTGCGCCGCGCAGTCCGTCGAGGGGGAAAAGATGCCCGCACAAACCGGCAAGCGGTACACGTGCCCCAAGTGTGGCTCGGAGTTCATCGTCACCAAGGGTGGCGATGGCGAGCTCACCTGCGATGGCACGCCGCTCGAACTCAAGAAATAACCGCACCTGGACCAACGGGGGGATTCCACATGGCAGTGCAACTCGGCAAGCGCTACAAAGATGAGACGACGGGCATCGAACTGCTCGTCATCAAGCCCGGCAATTGCGACCTCCAGGTCAGCGGCCGGCCCATGGAGCTCATGCAGCCCAAGGTCCTTCCCTCCGCCGACTAATCCCGGTCCGAAGCACGACACACCACCCGGGGCCGCAAGGCCCCGTCCGTGTTGCCCGGCCCTGCGCTACGCTATCCCCGTGAGCCTCGAACAGCTTATTGAGTCGCGCATCCGCGACGCCATGGTTGCGGGCGCCTTCGATAACCTCCCCGGCGCCGGCCGCCCCCTCCCCGACGACGCCGGCGAGCGCCTCGCGGGCGAGAACGCCCTCGGCTACAAGATCCTCAAGAACGGCGGCCTGCTGCCCGAATGGCTCATGCTCGCCCGCGATATCGAGGCCCTCCAGGGCGACCTCGCCGAACTCGACCGCCGCCATCACGACCGCGTCCGCTGGGCCATCGAAGATGCCGCCTGGGAGCCCCACGCCGGCGTCATCCGCGGCACGCGCGCGCAGTTCGAAACGCAGGCGCGCGAGCTGCGCCGCCGGCAGGACCGCTTTAACCTCACCGCGCCGGGCAAGCGCCTCGAACGCCCCGGCATCTGGGTCGAATACCACGTCGCCCGCCTCGACCGCCGCCTGCGCGAAGCAGGCGCGCCCGCCTGGCTGACCACCTCCGCGCCGCTCCCAGGGGAGGGCCTATGACTACGCTCAAAGAGCGCCTCCAGTCCGAGCTTGGCGATGCGATGCGCGCCCGCGACGAGACTCGCAAGTCCACGCTCCGCATGCTCATCGCCGCCATCAAGAACGCCGAGATCGAGGCGCGCGCGCCGCTGGACGACAGTGGCGTCGTCACGGTCATCCAGAAGCAGGTGAAGCAACGCCGCGAAAGCATCCTGGAATTCAGCAAGGGAGATCGGCAGGACCTCGTCGATAAGGAGCAGGCCGAGATCGAAGTGCTCCAGGTCTACCTCCCCGAGCAGGCCTCCCGCGAAGAGATCGAAGCCGCCGCCCGCAAGGTCATCGCCGAGACGGGTGCCGCCGGCCCGCGCGACATCGGCAAGGTCATGCCCGCACTCTCGAAGCAATTCCTCGGCCGCGCCGATGGGCGCGTCATCAGCGAGATCGTCCGCGCCCTCCTCGGCCCGTAACACCGCACGGCCCCGGCGCATCATCGTCCCGGAATCGGCCTTCGACCGTCCCGGTGCATTCGAGGCCTTCGAGCACCGCGTGTCCGAAAGCCAACGCCGCGCCCACCCAGAGCGCCAGCCGCCTAGCCCCTCCGCCCCGCCCCCGCCCTGCTATCCTGTCCTCAGGTCCCCATGCTGCGACGCCGCCCCGCCCCGGTCATCTCCCGCACGCGCGCGGCCATCTTTGGGCTGCTGCTTGCCCTCGCCGTCGCCCTCCTCGTTTCGCCCGTGGTCCCCGCGCAGGATAGCTTGCACGAAGGCGAGATCGCCCCTGCCACCCTCATCGCCGCCCGCGATGCCCAGTTCGAATCCAATGCCCTCACCCAGCAGGCCCGCGACAATGCCGCCCGCCAGGTCGCCGATGTGAACCTGCCCCCGGACCCCGCGATCCGCCAGCAGCAGGCCGACGCCCTCGACAAGCTCTTCACCGAGCTGCGCACCATCCGCTTCTCCGGCCTCACCGCGCAGCAGCAGCTCGTGGAGCTCAACTCGTTTCCCGGCGCCGCCCCGCTCACCGCGGCCGCCCGCGCGGACCTCATCGCCCTCGACAGGGCGCAGTTCGACGCCTTCCGCGACCGCGCCGCCCGTCTCCTCACCGACGTCATGACGGCCGGTGTCGCGAAGGGTGAAACCGCCGCCGCCGTCGATATCCAGATCGCGAAAATCGACAACTCCAGCCTCCCGCTCGCCGACCAGCAGGCGCTCCAGGCCATGCTCCCGGCCTTGCGCGAGACAGTCCGCGCGTTCGCCATCCCCAACGTCGCGGTTGACGTAGCCGCCACCCAGAAGAAGAAAGACGCCGCCCGCGCCAACGTGACGCCGGTGATCGCGACGTTCACGCGCCGCCAGGTTGTGGCGTCGCAGGGCCAGCAGCTCGATGCCGCCGCCATCGAAGCGCTCAAGCAAACCGGCGTCATCAGGGACGGCTTCGATTTCTACCGGATTGCCGGCGGCGCGCTCTTTGCCCTCGGATTCGGGCTGGCGCTGTCCATGTTCCTGTACCAGTTGCAGCCGTTCCCCGTGTCGGGAGGGCGGCGGCTCGCCGCCACTGCGATCGCGATGGTTGCCGCGCTCACGGCCGTGCGCATCATCCTCCCGAACGTCGCCCCGGACCGCGAGCAGCTCTATCTGGCCTTCGCCATTCCCGTCGCCGCCGCCGCGATGGTCGTCGCCTCCGTGGCCGACCTCTCGTTCGCCGCCATCGTCGCGGTCGCCATCGGCATCGGCGCGGCCTTTATCGCCGCCGTCTGGCCGGACCTGGCGGGCTCCGGGTTTGTCGGCTCGCTTGAAGCGCTCGAACTGGCGATCGCCTACACGGCCGGCGGCCTCGCCGGCGCCCTTGTCGTGCACCGCGCCGAGCGCCTGAGCCGCTACGCGCTCGCCGCCGTTGCCGTCGCCGCGGCGACGGGCATCGTCGTCACCGTCTTCTGGCTGATCGGCGAGCCCCGCAACAATAATCGCCTCGCGTGGGCGCTGAGCGCCGCCGGCGTGAACGGGCTCGCAGCGGCGCTCCTGGCGCTCGGGGCGTTCGTGGTGCTTTCCGTGGTGTTCGGCGTCACCACCCGTTTGCAGCTCATGGAGCTGGCCCAGTCTGGCCACCCGCTCCTGCGGCGCCTCCAGGATGAGGCCCCCGGCACCTACCACCACAGCATGATGGTCGGCGCCCTCGCCGAGCGCGCCGCCGATAACATCGGCGCCGATTCACTGCTCGTGCGTGTTGGGGCCTATTACCACGATATCGGCAAGCTCGCGAAGCCGCCTTTCTACATCGAAAACCAGCTTGAGAACGCCGCCAGCCCGCACGATGCCATGGCCCCCACCGAAAGCGCCGCCGCCATCCGCGAGCACGTGACCGCCGGTCTCGAACTCGCCCGCCGCCACCGCCTCCCTGGCCCCGTCCGCGACTTCATCCCCGAACACCACGGCACGCGGCTCGTGACGTTCTTCTACCGCCGCGCGATGCAGACCACCCCGGACCTCGACGCAGACGCCTTCCGTTATTCCGGCCCGCGCCCGCAATCGAAGGAGACCGCGATCGTCATGCTCGCCGATTCCTGCGAGGCCGTGGTCCGCGCCCACCAGGGCCAGTCCCGTCCCTCGCTCGAGGACCTCGTCGACGGCGTGTTCGCCGAACGCCTCGCCGAGGGCCAGCTCGATGAGTGTGACCTGACCATGCGCGAGCTTCAGGAGGTCGCGGGGAGCTTCAAAGTCACGCTCCGCGCCGTGTACCACCCCCGCATCGCCTACCCGACGCCCGTCCCCGAAGAGCTCGCCCGCATCGCGCAGCGCTGAGGATTCGCGATTCGCGATCGGTCGCGTCCTCGCTGGCGTAGTGCGACCCCGTCGGCTGCCTCCAGCTGTGGGTTTAACCGATGCAATTGACACATCGTCAATGGAAGTCCCGGCGTGAACGCACCGTTTCGGCGCTCGACGCCCGCCGCCGCCTTGGCGAGTTGTTGGAGAGCGTTTATCACCGCGGCGACGAAGTGATCATCGAACGCGCCGGGTAACCAATGGCTGTCGTCGTCCCCGCGGAGCGCTACGAGGCCATGGAACGCCGCCGGGACGAGCTCTTCGCGATGATTGACCGCGTCCATGAGCGGAACAAGGACGTCCCGTCAGAGGTGATCGAAGCCGAAGTCCGTCAAGCGGTCGCCGCCGTGCGCCAGCAGGCTGCACGTTCGACAACCGCGTGTGCGTGGTCGTTGGTAACAACGTACTGACCAGCGCACTCCTGACTCCCCAGGGCGTCGGGATCGTGAATCTCCGTGCTACCGCTCACCCTCCCTCGCAATTCCATCTGATATACTTTCGGCAACCGGGTACATGTACCCGGTTGGGAATCGCGAGACCGCGGGAGCCGCCATGAAGTTCGCCATCATCCGCTTCCCCGGCACCTGGAGCGACCGCGACTGCCATCACGCGCTCGTCGACGTGCTGGGCCAGCGCGCGGATATCCTCTGGCACCGCGAAACGGACCTGTCCGGCTACGACGCCGTCGTCCTGCCCGGCGGTTTCTCCTACGGCGACTACCTTCGCTGCGGCGCCATCGCCCGCTTTTCCCCGGCGATGGAGGCCGTCGTCCGCTTCGCCGCCACCGGCCGGCCCGTCATCGGCATCTGCAACGGCTTCCAGGTGCTCTGCGAAAGCGCCCTGCTCCCGGGCGCCCTCATGCGCAACGATAGCCTCCAATTTCGCTGCGAATGGACGTACCTCCGCCGCGAAGGCGCCGCCACGCCGTGGGCGAACGCCATCCGCGAGGGCGCCGTCCTCCACATCCCGATCAGCCACGGCGAAGGCAATTACTACGCCGACGATCGCACCCTGGACCAGCTCGAGGACTCCGGCCGCGTCATCTTCCGCTACTGCGATGCCGCCGGCGCCGTTACCGCCACCGCGAACCCCAACGGCAGCGCCCGCAACATCGCCGGCATCATCAACGAACGCGGCAACGTCCTCGGCATGATGCCGCACCCCGAGCGCGCCGCCGAAGCCCTCACCGGCGGCGCCGACGGCAACGCGATCTGGAACTCCGTCCTCGCCGAATCCCTCGCCGCCGTGGTCTAGCCGTTATAGTGCCCGTGCCGGCGCCGCCCTTAAAGGGCGCCTCTCAGCGGAGCACCAGCCATCGTGACGACCATCCCGGCCGAAGCATCGCGCCCATACCCCGTCAACCTGCTCGTCGAGTCGCAGCAGAGCCAGCGGAAAGTCACCGTCTTCTTCCGCCTCATCTACGCGATCCCTCATTTCTTCTTGCTGTTTTTTCTCGGGATCGCGGCCGTCGTGGTGACCTTGATTGCCTGGTTCGTCATCCTGATCGCCGGGACGTACCCCGAGGGCATGCTCGGCTTCAGCATCGGCGTCCATCGCTGGAGCAACCGCGTAATCGCCTACGTCCACCTGCTCACCGACCAGTACCCGCCCTTCTCTCTCGACGACGATCCCGCCTACCCGGTGCGCTTCGTCGCAGCAGTGGTCCCGGGTGACCGTCACCGCGTGACTACGCTCTTCCGCATCATCCTCGCGGTGCCGCACCTGATCATCGCGAACGCCCTCGGGACGGTGGCATCGGTGGTCGCGATCCTGGGCTGGTTCGCCATCCTGTTCACGGGCTCGATGCCCGATGGCCTGCGCGGCCTGATTGTCGCCTCAATACGCTGGCGGGCGCGCGTCTTCGCCTACGTCAGCCTCGTGGCGGACGAATACCCGCCGTTCGTGTTCGAAAAGTAGCCCCCGCGGCGGGCCACCCCCGCCTTCCGCAGGCCGCGCCCGGCATCCCGCAGGACGGAGCCCGTTCGCCCGCCACCCCGATTTCGTTCTGGATTTCCCTCATTGCCGCGTCTCTCGTAGCCGATGTATAACTCTCGGTAGTTGCGAGTATAGTCCGCGATGGTTGGCGCGGGGCACAGAAGATGCCCGGCCCGAAGGACCTGCCCGATGGCGTCGATGGCAACATCTGTCCCGGTGGCAATGCCTAACCGGCATCCCGTGCAGCTGGAAATAGTATATCCAGAGTCGCTCTCTCGCTGGAAGATCTTCCTGAAATGGCTCTTCATCATTCCGAATATTATTGTGTTGACCTTCGTGGGGTTCGCGTTCGGCGTGATTTCATTTTTCGCCTGGTGGGCTGTGTTGTTCACTGGACGGTACCCCAGGAGCCTTTTCGACTTCGCCGAGTCCTACTTTCGCTGGCTCGCGAATCTTTATGCTTACAGCTGGCTGCTGGTCGATCCCTATCCGCCATTCTCGGGAGCAGCAGATCGCTACCCGCCCGTGACCTTCAACATCGACTATCCTGAACGGATGAACCAAATTTTGGTTCTCGTAAAGTGGTTGACGATTATTCCGGCGATATTTGTGTTCATGTTCGTGCTCTTTGCCGCGACCATTGTGCAGTTCGTGGCGTGGTGGGCAATTTTGATCACTGGTCGGATCCCACGCGGAATGTTCGACTTTCTCGAGGGTACGCTGCGCTGGTACCTGCGCATCATGGCCTACTACTACCTCACTACGGACGCCTATCCTCCGTTCAGGTTGAGAGCGTAGTCCCATTCCCGCTGCCGCAACCCCACGCGCGCTTCCCGCTTGCGCGCTGCTGCGTTACTCTCCCGCCGTGACGCATCCGGCTCCATCCGCCCCCCGGAGTCAATGCGCCTGCGAGCGGGCGAACCGCGCGCCCCGGGCGGAGGCCGTATGAACCCCGAGATCGAAGCGCGCCTTGCACGGCTGCAGTCCCTCTTCGACCGCGGCGCCCTCAGCGATGCCGAGTTCGACCAGGCCCGCCGCGAGGTGCTCGGTGAACCGGGGGCCGAACCGCCCCCACCACCGCCGGCGGATCCCCTCGCCGCGTCCGAGTCCCCCGGCGCCCCGGCGCCCGTACCCTCCGCGGCGGAGCACCCGGAGGAGTCCGCCCGCCCGGCCCCGGTGGACGATCCCGGTCCCATCGCCCGCCGGCTCCGCGAGATGGCGCCGCAGACTCCCGGCGAACTCCCGGCGCCGGCGCCCGCCGTAGCCGCGCCCGCGGGACCCGCCGCCCAGCTTGAGCCCGCGCCCGAGTTGCCCGCGATACCGCCGCCGGAGCCAGTGCCGGCTCTCGAACCGGCGCCCGGGGAGGAGCGCCAGGCGCTGCCACCCGCGCCCGCGCCAGAATTGGGGGCGCCGCGCTCCGTCACGCCCGTCAGCGCCTCGCTCGCTGCCCCGGAACTGGAATCGCCGCCGCCTGCTGCGATCACCGCTTCGCACATCCCGCCATTCGTGCGTTTCGGCGAACCTGCGCCGAACGCCGCCGCCGCCGCGGAGGCGCCGCAGCCCGCTGCCGCCGAGCCGGCTGCCGCGGCCGCCCTCGATTTCGACATCGACCACGAAGGCCTCCCGCTATTCCCACCGGAGCAGCCGCCTTCGCCGCCACTGACCTGGGATGGCCGCCCGGCGCCCGCTCCCGGCCCCTACGACCTCCCGCGGCCGCCCCGCGCCACGCCCTACCCGGTCACCTACGGCGTCGAATATCCGGAGCGCTTGAGTCGCTGGAAGACGGCGCTACGTGGGCTCCTCATCATCCCCGTCTTCCTCTTCCTCTATCCAGTCCAGTGGTTCCTGTTCCTCGGCATGTCCATCGGCTGGACCGCGGTCTTCCTCCGCAAGCGCTATCCGTCCTGGCTCTTCGCTGGCTCGTCCGGCTCCCTTGGGTTCGCGTCGCGCGCCTGGGCCTACTGGACCCTTCAGACCGATCACTTCCCCTCATTCGAAAGCGAGGACAGTCCGGTCCGCCTCGAGATCGCCCGGCCGCCCGATGGCAGCCTCAGCCGCTGGCGCGTCTTCTTCTGGAAGTACGTCCTGCTCATCCCGCACTTCATCGTCCTGAGCTTCCTCGCCCTCGCCGTGTTCGTGGTCGTCTTCCTCGCCTGGTTCGCCATCCTCGTGACCGGCCGCTACCCGCGCGGGCTCTTCGCCTTCGTCACTGGCGTCACCCGCTGGTACTTCCGTGTCATCGCCTACTTCGCGTCCTTCAACGACCGCTTCCCGCCTATGGCGCTCTCCGCCGAGGCCGGTCCCGCCGGCAACTCGAGCGCCGTGGTCTCGGGCGTCATCGGGTTCCTCGGCGCCGGGCTCATTGCCGGGCTGATCGCGGGCGCCGTCATCCTCGCCAACGGTTCCCGCGACCAGGACGTGAACTACCAACAGCTCGTCGCGGGGCGCGCCAACCCGGACACGCTCTATACCGGCTCATCCAGCCGCCTCACATTCTCCGTGAAGCTACGGCGAGCGTACGACCCCGGCGATGACTACGCGCGCCTCCTTGAACCGGCCGCCAACCAGCGCATCGTCGTCTTCGAATGGACGCTCGCAAACGGCACCAGCACGGACCGTACCGTGACGCCGGACGCAGCCTCGCTCACCGTGCTCGATGGCGGGAAGCGCCGGACGTTCGACGCGGAGTTCGTGTCCGTCGCCGGCCAGGGCGCCCCCGCCGCCATCAAGCCGGGGGCCAACCTCAAGGTGCGCGCCGTGTTCGTCGTCCCGCGCTCATCCACGCCTCTGGACCTGCGGCTGGACCCGCCGTGGCCGGACCTGAAGGACATCGAGTACCACTTCAAGTAGCGCCGCGAATCCACCTGTGTGACCCCAAAGCCGTGCCCTTCGTCATGGCTGGCCAAGACGCTCACCGCCCGTCTGGGCCCGCGTTCCGGCCAACGCCCAATGCCGAACGTCCAACGCCCTCCCGTTGCTCTAAGCCGCGCTGCCACGCGATACTGGTGCTTCCCGCGGTCGCACGATCGCGCCTCGGCCGATGGCCAATTGCATCGCCCACCCCGTGGAGGCGCGCCCCGAGCGCGCCGTTCGCACACAAGGAGAACAAGGTGGCAAAGAAAGTCCGCGCAGTGGTGACGCTGCAACTCCCCGCCGGGAAAGCGAACCCGGCCCCGCCCGTTGGCCCGGCACTCGGCCAGCACGGCGTGAACATCATGGAATTCTGCAAGGACTACAACGCCCGCACGGCCGCCATGGCCGGGCAGATTATCCCCGCGCAGCTCACCATCTTCGAAGACCGCTCCTTCACCTTCATCCTCAAGACGCCGCCCGCCGCCGATATGCTGCGCAAGGCCGCCGGCATCGATAAGGGCAGCGGCAACCCGCGCGTCCAGAAGGTCGGCAAAGTCAAAGTCTCGGACCTCCGCAAGATCGCCGAGACCAAGATGCCGGACCTGAACGCCAACTCCATCGAAGAAGCCATGAAGATCATCGAAGGCACTGCCCGCAGCATGGGCATCGAGGTAGCGTAACGATGTCCGGTACCGCCGATTCCAAAAAGGGCAAGCGCTGGCAAGAAGCCGCCGCCAAAGTCGATGCCGCGAAGCTCTACTCGCCCGTTGAGGCGATTGCGCTCGCGAAGGAAGTCCACCCCGCGAAGTTCGATGAGACCGTCGAGCTCCACATCAAGACGGGCCTCGACCCACGCCATGCCGAGCAGCAGATCCGCGGCAGTACGGTCCTCCCCCACGGGCTTGGCCGCGTCCTCCGCGTCCTCGTCTTCACCGAGGGCGAGCCCGCCTCGATCGCTCGTCAGGCCGGCGCCGATTTCGTCGGCAGCGATGACCTGATCAAGCAGGTCGAAGGCGGCTGGACCGATTTCGACGTCGCAATCGCCACACGCGAGATGATGGGCAAAGTCGGCCGCCTCGGGCGCGTGCTCGGCCCCAGGGGGCTCATGCCCAACCCGCGCTCAGGCACCGTCGTGGCCGGTGAGGACATCGCGCGCACCGTCGCCGAAGCCAAGCAGGGCCGCGTCGAGTTCCGCCTGGACCGCCTCGCGAACATCCACGTGCCGCTGGGCAAAGTCAGCTTCGAAGACGACAAGCTCCGCGACAACATGGCCACCTTCATCGAAGCCGTGAACGCCGCCAAGCCGCGCGAAGCAAAGGGCCAGTACATCCGCGCCCTTACCCTCACGACCACCATGGGCCCCGGCATCCACCTCGATGTCCAGCAAGCCCTGGCGATGAAGCGTAGTTGACAGTCTTATCAAGGTGTCCGCCTACACATCCGACGCGGGTGGAAGGCATGGCTTAGTCGGGGATCCCGATGCGGACCAACGCATTGCCGAATTCGGAGTCCACCAATGTGCCGCCGGCATAGTGCTCATAGCCCGCTTGTACGGCTTCACAGTGGTAGAAGGTTCGCCAGCTTAAGGCTCGGCGCGCCTACCCCCACTCCACATTCGGCTCAATCTCCTCCTCGCCCGGGTGCTCCAGCGACCACACCGCCATCGCCGGCGCCCGACCCTTCGAAACACTCAGCACTCCGCTTCCTTCCGCCGCTCCGCGGCGATCGCCTTCTGCCGGTCGAACTCCGCCCGCTGGCGCGCCATCCGCTCAGGGTCCTCATCGACTCGCCAGAAATCGTCCTTCCAGGCGTCGTCCAGGCCCCAGCGGTATGGCGTCTGCACCGTCGTCCGGGGCGCTCGCGCCGATTCCAGCAGGTCCAGCGCCATGCCGAGGATCGTCCGCTGCGACCCCACGTCGAACGGCCGCCCGCACGAGTTCCCCAGCGGCAGGTCGCTCCAGATGAAGCGTGCCACGCCGCAGCGCTCCACGATGTCCCGCGCGCAGCCCATGATGACCGTCGGGATGCCGTTCGCTTCCAGGTGCCGGGCGATCAGACTCACGGTCTGATGGCACACCGGTCAGTTGGGGACGAGGATCGCCGCCTCCGCCCCGTCCTCGCGGCAGCGTGCGAGCGCCTCCGGCGCGTCCTGCTCGATGGTGGTGCGCTGGCTCCGATTGGTCGGAAGCCCATGGAAGCGCGGGCCAATCTCGCCGATTCGACCCGAATCCTCGGCCTCGCGCAACGCCGCCAGCGGGAACCACGTGTTCATGTCCTCGGCAGAGGTGTGCACGCGGTCGTAGCCGATGTGCGAGATGCGCAGGTCCGGGATCACGTCCGTCGGCCGCGAATAGACGCGATAGAACTTCGCCGAGGCGTTGTACGCCGCCCACGGCCCCTGGTCCCCCAGCGCCGGGTCGTACTCCGCCGCCGTCGTCAGCAACGCCACCCGCGATTCGGCCAGCGGCTTCGCCAACGGCGCGAACGGCACGTCCTCATGGAACGCCCAGTTGTAGGGGTTCCCGTACCCCTGCGCCAGGTAATAAGCCCGGCTCCGTTCGACATACGGTATCGGCCCCGTCCGCTCCGGGCCTTCCGCGCCTCGCTCGCCCATCTTGACCTCCACTGCTGCCGGCGCCACCGTTCCAGCACTCAGCACTCAGCACTCAGCACTCAGCACTCAGCACTCAGCACTCAGCACTCAGCACTTCGTTAACTCGCCCCGCCACCACCGACCGCGACCGCCTCGCGCAGGTCCGCAAGCGTCGCCGGGATGGGCGCCGCCCGCCGCGATTCCGGCAGCGGCTTCGGCATCCAGTGATCCACGTACTCGCGTTCGAACTTCTCCTTGAACCGCGGCATCACCTTCTGGGCGAACATCTGCGTGTTGTAGAGCGCGAGGTCGCGCGGCATGTCGCCCACGTGCAGCAGCACCATCAGCTGGCCGAGGTGGAGCGTCGTCGCCAGCTCCTCGATCTTCTCGCTCACCGTGTCCGGGCTGCCCGCGATGATGTAGCCGTTTTCGACCAGCGATTCCCAGCTCTGGCGCTCTTTCATCATCGCCGCCGTCGCCTGCATCTGGCTCTTGATGCCCGCCTTCACCGTGTGGTTCGTGCGGTAGCCCGGCGCATCCGCGAACCCCGGATAGACGTGCAGGCAGCGGTTGTAGAAGTAGTCGATGTGCTTGGCGTAGAGCTTCTTCGCCTCCGCGTCCGTCTCGGCGACGCATACGGTCTGGCCGAAGCCCGCCTGGAAGGGATTCCGTTCGAGCCCGCGCTTGTCGATCTCCTGCCACCACAGGTCCATCAGCGCGCGCGCTCGCAGGTAGCCGCTGTACGAAAGGTACGAATACAGGTAGCCCATATCCGCGCACCAGCCCCACGTCTCGATGGAGCCGCCGCCGGGGATCCAGATCGGCGGGTGCGGTTCCTGCAGCGGCCGCGGCCACGGGTTCATGTAGCGGATCTGGTTGAACTTCCCGTTGAAGCTGCTGACGCCCTTGTTGTTCCACGCCTGCAGGATCATGTCGTGCGCTTCGTAGTAGCGCTCCCGCAGCGTCGCCGGCGTCATGCCGTAGGTGAAGTTGGTGTCCATCGACGTGCCGACGGGGAAGCCCGCGATAAGTCGCCCGCCGCTCATCACGTCGAGCATCGCCATCTCTTCGGCCACGCGCACGGGCGGGTTGTAGAGCGCGATGGAGTTCCCCATCACGAGCAGCGCCGCCTTGTTCGTCCGCCGTGCCAGCGCCGCCGCCATGAGGTTCGGGCTCGGCATCATCCCATAGGCGTTCGAGTGGTGCTCGTTCACACCCAGCCCATCGAACCCGCACGTCTCCGCGAACTCCAGCTCGTCGAGGTACTCGTTGTACATCGTGTTCCCGCGCTCGGGGTCGTACAGGCTGTAGTCCGGGTCCACCCACACCGAGCGGTGCTTCTGCTGGAAATCGTCGGGCAGGTCCGGCCAGGGCATCAGGTGGAACCAGTGAAACTTCACGCGAACTTCCTCGGTGTCGGCAGCGGCCGACTGCATTAACTATAAACGCTCATACCTCGAATGTGAGGAAGGGTCGCGTAATGCCCGCTCGACGCATGACCGGGCCGACCACGCCCAGTTGACAACCGCCCGCCATTTCGGAACGATCACCGTGCCGCCTATCTGCAAGGAAGGCGAGCCTGGCAGTCCACCCTTCGCGCACAATCCGCCTGGACCCAGCGTGGCCGGTACGGATGAGCAATCGGCCCGCGTGCGGCCCCTGTTCTTCCGCTCCTGCCCCGCCCCAACGGCGGGGTTTTCGTTGCCCGAAGGGTTGGAGGGGAAGCAACCACTTGCGCACGATGATGTCCGGCAAAATCCACCGCGCCACGGTGACCGAGGCCAACCTGAACTACGAGGGCTCCATCACCCTCGACCCCGATCTCATCGAGGCAGCCGGCATCCTGCCCTACGAGCAGGTCCACGTCCTCGATGTCACCACCGGCGCCCGCCTCGAGACCTACGCCATCGTCGGCCGCCGCGGCACGGGCGAAGTCTGTATCAACGGCGCGGCCGCCCACCTCGTCCACGAAGGCGACCTCGTCATCATCGTCACGTACCAGCAGATGAGCGAAGACGCCGCGCACGGTTGTTCGCCACGCCAGGTCTTCGTCGATGCTCGCAACCGCATCGTGCGCGCCTCGAACGGCGACGGCTATGCCCACCAGGCGAGCGCCGCTGTGCTGTCGTAGGGAGGCAGGCCATGTCCAGGCTCTCGATCCACAAGCTCAAAGAATGGAAGGCGCGCGGCGAGCGCTTCGCCATGATCACCGCGTACGACTACCCCTCGGCGCGCCTCGTCGAGCAAGCGGGCGTGCCCGTCATCCTCGTCGGCGATTCGCTGGGCAGCGTCATCCTCGGCTACGAATCCACCGTCCCGGTCACGATGGAAGACATCCTCCACCACCTCAAGCCCGTCGTCCGCGCCACCGAGCGCGCCATCGTCGTCGCCGACATGCCCTTCATGAGCTACCAGGCGAACGTCGATGACGCCGTCCGCAACGCCGGCCGCATGCTCCAGGAGGGCGGCGCCACCGCCGTGAAGCTCGAAGGCGGCGCGCACGTAGCGCCCCTCGTCCAGCGCCTGGTCGAATCCGGCATCCCCGTGATGGGCCACCTCGGGCTCACACCCCAATCCGTGAACCAGTTCGGCGGTCACAAAGTCCAGGGCAAGACACCCGCCGCCGTCGCCAAACTGGTCTCCGATGCGAAAGCCCTCGAAGACGCCGGCGCCTTCGCGGTGGTCCTCGAGACCATCCCTGCCGCCGCCGCCCAGCTCGTCACCGATCGCCTGGCCATCCCGACCATCGGCATCGGCGCCGGCCCGCACTGCGACGGCCAGGTCCAGGTCTTCCACGACATGCTCGGCCTCTTCGATGATTGCCGGAAGAAGAAGCATGCGAAGGAGTACGCCCGCCTCGGCGAGACCATCCGCGATGCCGTGCGCACCTACATCGCGGAAGTCCAGGACGCATCCTTCCCAACCCAGGAGCACAGCTTCGAAATGCCCGAATGCGCCCCGCCCGAGCTCAGCCGTGTCTGAGGAAGTGCTGAGTGCTGAGTGCTGAGTCGGCGCGGACGGGCGCGTCGTTCCGAACGCGATCACGCCGGCTCCCGGTAGTCGTGGATCGCCGGGGGCCACGGGTCGTGCACGAATGTCTCGCGGCAAGCGAGACGTCCCCGCGGGCCGGTCCGTCCGCCGAAGGACGGAGCAGCCGGCGGGCGCAAGGCGCGAGCACAGCCAGCCACCGCAGGCCCCGACCGCACTCAGCACTCAGGACTCAGGACTCAGCACTCAATGGCGGCGCGACCTGCGTCGCGAACCGCTCCACCGCCGCCGCCACGCGCTCCGGCGCGAGCCCACCCTGGTCGCACTGGATCAGCAGCAGGTCGCAGCCCCCCATGCCCTCGATACGCCGCTCCAGGTCGCCGATGACGTACTCCGCGCTCCCGCAGACCGCCTGCGCTCGCGGCGTCGCGAACTCCAGCAGATCCGGCGGCAACGCCGCCGTCGCCCCGACGATTTCGCCGTAGACCCACCGGAGGTAGCTCGCCTGGTGCGGCGCCCACTCCCGCACCGCCTCCTCCGTGCTGCCTTCGCCCACGAAGCAGTGCACGTGCAGCGAAATCTGCGCCTCCGCCGGGTCCCGCCCCGCCGCCGCCCAGCCCTCGCGGTAGCGCTTCGCCAGCAGCGGCGGCCCCTTCACCCCCACCGAGATCGTGGGGATCGAAATCGGGCACCCGAGCGCCACCGCGCGGTCCACTGATTCGGGTGAGCTCGCCGACAGCCAGATCGGCGGGTGCGGCGATTGCACCGGCCGCGGATGCACCGTCACGCCGGTAAGCGGCGCCCGGAACTTGCCGGACCAGGCGGCGCGCTCCTCTGTCCAGAGCAGCCGCAGGAGCTGGACCGCCTCCGTCAGCATTTCACTCGACTCCGCCTCGCTCTGCCCGAACTGCGCGTAGTGCCCGCGGTAGACGCCCCGGCCCGCGATAAGCTCCGCCCGGCCACCCGAGAGCACGTCCACCGTCGCGTAGTCTTCGGCCACCGTCACTGCGTCGCGGTGCCCCAGCAGCGAGACGGCTGTCGATAACCGGATGCGCGATGTGCGTTCCGCAATCGCCGCCTGCACCACCATCGGCGACGACACGATGTAGTCGCTGAAATGGTGCTCCCCCAGGTGATACGACCAGTACCCCAGCTTCTCCGCCAGCACGCCCAGCTCCACCAGCTGCCGGAAGCGCCCGGCCTCGCCGATGCAGCGCCCCGTGGCCGGGTCGGGCAGATGGTCGCCCAGGGACACAAGCCCGAACTTCATGAGCGCCTCCACGATCGATGCTTGCGCTGCCGCCCACGCGCCCCCGCGGAGTGTCCCGCCCGCCGTACGCGCACGCAACCCGAACAAACCGGTTCAATGGGCCGTCTTGCCCGCAAGCCAAATCAGATTCGGGATGAGAAACGTACTACGAGAAGTCCAGGTGGCGCCCGCAATGGCCTATCACGATGCGTGATTCGCTAGCAAGCCATTCGAAATGACATCGCCAAGTTTCAGCGACGCTATCCTTGATTCCAATCTTGAGGTGCTTGGTCATGACCAGGTGCTCGCCTCGATACGCAAAAGTCCGACGCTTGATCGCACCCGGGTTGCCATTCACAGTCTCCGATTCCAACGCGGCATATGCCTGCCCGAAGGCGCCCCGCGCGACGACGTCCCCTTTGCCAGCGTCCAATGCTTCCCAGTAATCCGTTGCAAGCTTCCAGAGAAGCTCCAGAGCCCTACTGCTGTAGCGGAAACTCTGCGACTCCGAGGCAGAGTTCCACGCGCTCTCCAGCACCGTGACTCTATCCGCGAAGAGCTCAGCCACTATGGTCAGGGCATCTTCTAAGGTCGGCTGCTGATTGAGCGCCCGAAAGACGGCTTCCCGGGTGCCCGGTAATAAGCCATTCGACGCGCCGATAGGGGCCGACTGCAACAGTGCTTTCAGTCGGCTGACCTCGAATCGCTCCCCCCGCAGCTTAGCGTCGGTCTCCTGAGCATTCGATTCCCAAAAGGCGATGTCGGCGTCCTTGCTTTCCAGCTCCTCCTGCTGGCGCTTAATCCGCTCCTCGGATTGGGAAAGTTCCTCCTGAAGGAGTGTTGTGTAAGATGCCAGGTCGCCTGAAACGGCGGCAGACTGGCGTCCCGCCTCCGTGAGGCGGCGTGCCCGCTCACGCTCGACTGTCTGCTGTGAAATGTGCGCCCAAGAAAGCGGTAGGTTCATTCGATGGGTGATAAGCGAGAGGAGTTCTTCTTCCGGATCGGAGAGTATCGAGAGCTCATCGGCAAGAATTCTCCGGTTCGCCGGAGCGTCGTTCTGCCGGAAGTACGGCATTACGATGTTCACCGCGCCGCGCCAGGCACTATAGTTGGAGCCGAGTACGTCTTGAATCTTGAACGTGTTAGCGTTAGGAGGAATGACGACGATCTCTGCCAATCCAATTACCAACCACTGCAAGCGTTCTATGTCTATCCCGTACGTTCCACCGACAGTCGGACTTACAATCACGATCGGAAATCTTCGCGTGTTCGAGAATATCGTGGCAGATATACGTTGCACGGAATCTTCATCAAGAGAGTCAATGTATACACCTGGAGTCGTTGACGTAGGCACGAATGATTTCATGATATCATTCACTATTAATGGTCTAGTTACCTTCGGCAGAGACGTGACTCTAGTACTGATATCGTGAATTTGGAGAAGCAACGTACAAACTATATCTGAGGTCTCGTCTTGTCGCACGATACCGATCTCGGTGTCCCATTGGCGCCCAGAAACCGCGGAGTCGGGGTGCGTCAGCTTGATGGATCCCAAGATCGGGTAGTGGTCATTCGCCCAACAAGACTCTACACGTGCCCCGTTCGTTCCTCGCAGACTGGGATTCGATATGAGGGACTGAGCGGAGATGGAGATCCCGGCTCGTTTGGAAAGCCATCGGGCTATCATGCCTACCAGCGGATCGATCGAGGGCGTCGACTCGACTGAGAACCGATTTGCGTAGATGAGCATTGGCGGCCCGCTCCTACATTGGGGAGGTCAGTCTACGGCTGGGCTTGGTGCAGCACCAGTCCTCCGCATGCGGGCGTTGATGTTCACCGTGCTTCCCGCGGTCAGCACGTTCAGGTAAAGGTCCACCGCGGCGAGCCCATCCCTCGATGCCACGAATTCCTGCCGCTGCGTTGGCGAGGCTACTCGAAGTGGCTGGCGTCGCGGGCCGGCTTTTCGGCAAGGGACTGATCGAGCCCGCCATGCGCCGGCACCACCAGCGCCCCGCTCTCCGCGCGAGCACGATCCGACCAGCTGTTGTGATTGTCTAGACGCATCGTTAGCGATTAATGTTCCCGCCCAAGATTGGACAGCACTTTGGCGGTCAATCCCGCTCCTCGCCCCGCCGGCCACCGGCGCCGGATCCCCCCGCGAGGCTTAGACTCTCCGCAGCCAACGCCCCGGAGTCCCCGCCATGTCCCCAAACGAAGCCTTCCGCAAGCGGATGACCCGCCCCGCCGCCGAGCTCGTGGTGGCGCCCCTCGCCCTCGATGCGCTCTCCGCAGCCCTCGCTCGCCGCGCCGGCTTCGATGCTGTCTACCTCGGCGGCGGCGGGCTCGGGTACGCGCGCGGGGTCTCGGAAGCGCTCCTTACCGCTACCGAAGTCGCGGAAGCGACCCGCGCCATCACCGAACGCGTCGAAATCGCCGTCGTCGTCGACGCAGGCGTTGGCTTCGGCGATGCCGTGCACATGGCCCGCAGCGTGCGTCTGTTCGAACAGGCCGGCGCCGCCGCCATCGAGATCGAGGACCAGGTCTCCCCCAAGCGCGCGCACCACCACAAGGGCGTCGAGCACCTGGTGCCGGCGGAGGAGATGGCGGGCCGCATCAGGGCCGCGCTCGATGCCCGCCACGGTGCCGACCCGCTGGTCATCGTTCGCTGCAACGCCTTCAGCCACGAAGGCATCGACGCCACGCTCGAGCGTGTTGCCATTTACGAGGACGCGGGCGCCGAGATGATCATGCTCATGCCGCGCAACGCGGACGAGGCCGCGGCCACCACGCGCGGCACCTCCGTGCCCCTCGCCGCCATGACCATCGGTCCCGCGCGGCCGGCGGCGGAGATGTGCGCCGCCGGCTACGCGCTCTCCGTCGACCCGATGAGCGCGACCGCGCTCGGCTTTCGCGCCCTCAAGACCGGGTACGAAGGCATCCGCTCAGGCGCCGGCTTCGGGATGTCACGCGAAGAAGTCCTTGCCGTCATCCACGAAGTGGGCGAAACCATCGGCATGGACGCGCTCTACGCCATCGAAGCACGCACAACCGAACGCCCCGCGTAAGCATGGCGTCCGCCGCCGCCATCACCGGTGGCCACATCCCGTCTGCATGAAGCACCCCGCGCTTGTCGCATCCACCGCTCGCGACGAACGCGCTCGCTTGCGGTAACGTCATTCCAAAAACTGGAGGTCGCATCGATGGCTGACACTCCCAACGCCGCGCGCCAGCTCCCCGACTGGATCGCCGACCACCTGCGGCGTTACATCTCCACCGGCGGCGAAGACGGCCACATCTGGAACGGCGTCCCCACGCTCCTGTTGACCACTACCGGCCGGCGTTCGCACCAGCCTCTGCAACTGCCACTCATCTATGGCCAGGATGGCACGAACTACATCGTCGTCGCGTCGCGCGGCGGCGCCGCCGCCAACCCCGCCTGGTACAAGAACCTCCTCGCGACTCCCGATGTCGATGTGCAGGTCAAAGCCGAGCAGTTCCCGGCCCGCGCCCGCACCGCCACGCCGGAGGAGCGGCCGCGGCTCTGGAAGCTGATGACCGGCATCTGGCCCGCCTATGACGAATACCAGGGCCGTACCAGCCGCGAGATCCCGGTCGTCGTCCTCGAACGCCGTTAGTCGGCGCCATGGAAATTCTCGCTACCCCCACCGAAGCCCGCGCCTGGCGCCACGCCGTCCGTGGCGATGTCGGCTTCGTCCCAACCATGGGCTACCTCCACCAGGGGCACCTCGCGCTCGTGCGCCGGGCACTATCCGAAAACGCCGCCACTGCCGTCAGCATCTTCGTCAATCCCGCGCAGTTCGGCCCCGGCGAGGACTTCGAACGCTACCCCCGCGACGAGGAGCGCGACCTCCGCCTGCTCCGCGAATGCGGTGTCGATGCCGTCTATCTGCCCACGCCCGCGGTCATCTACCCGCCCGGCTACCAGACGTACGTCACGGTCGAGCAGGTGACCCGGATGCTCGAAGGCGCCGCCCGGCCGGGCCACTTCCGCGGCGTCGCCACCGTCGTCTTGAAGCTGCTGAACACCATCGAGCCCCAACGCGCGTACTTCGGCCGCAAGGACGCCCAGCAGTTGCGAGTGATACGGCGCATGGCCCGCGACCTCGACCTCGCCTGCGAGATCGTCCCCTGCGACATCGTCCGCGAGCCCGACGGCCTCGCGATGAGCAGCCGCAACGTCTACCTCACGCCCCCCGAGCGCGAGGCGGCGCCCGTCATCCACCGCGCCCTGCGCGCCGCGATGGACCAGTTCTCCGCCGGCGAACGCGACGCCTCGACGCTCAAGCGGGCCGTCGAGACCATCATCGCCGGGCAGCACCTCGGTGAGACCGAGTACATCAGCCTCGCCGATGACGACACGCTCGAAGAGCTCGACGGCCTCGTCCAACGGGAGGCCGTGCTCTCCATCGTCGTGCGCTTCGGCGCCACGCGCCTGCTCGACAACATCGAGCTCACCCCCGAGCCCGCTCGCTTCGGTCAGGTCGCAGACTGAGCGCCGCATCCCCGCCGGTCCTTCTGCTCGCCGGGAGACTGACCCTCCCCGGGGGAAAAGAACACGCAGCGCCGCTACGAGGGGTCAATCGACCGCGCGCGGCCCCGAGCGCTTCTGCTTCACCGGCGGCGGCGGTGGCGCGGCCGCCCCGGTCCTCGGCTGCTTCAGCCAGTCGATGGCGCCCGGCGTCTGCGCCCACGCCTCTGCCATCATCGCCGAAAACACGATCGCTTCCTCTTCGCCGCCAATCTCGTACGTTTCGGGCTCGAGCTCCGGCAGGGGAGCGCCTTCGAGGTATTTGACCACCTCGGGGTTCGCCGCCGTTGCCTTCGCGAGCGCTTTCCGTGCCGCGGGCGTGTCGCCGCCTTCCTGGAACGCCAGCAGCGCGGCGCCGTAGAGGAACGGCGCCGTGTCGTCGTCGTACTCGCGCAGCAAGTTGTGCACCGTGTCGTGGTCGCCGCGCTCCAGAGATACCCAGAGCAGCGGGTAACGCGCGCCCTGGTTGTCCCCCGGGTTCAGCCGCAGCATTTCGAGGAAATAGGTCGCCGCCGCTTCCTTCTCGCCGAGGTCCCAGTTCGTCCGCGCCACGCCTTCGAGCGCGCGCATGAACGGCCGTGTCTCTTCGATGCCCCAGAAGTCGCCCACCCCCTGCTCGAACATCTGCTCGCCAAGGGTCGTGAAGCCCGCCATCAGCGCGAGCGTGAAGAACACGAACGCGAGCTCCAGCTCCTCCCCCGCGTCGTAGCCGAGGTAGACCCACGCGTCGGTGCAGTTGTTGTCCAGCCGCAGCGCGGCCAGCGCGCTCCGCGTGCCGCCCTCATCGTCCCACGCCTGCTCCATCACATCGAGCGCTTGCTCCTGCGGTGTCCGCCCAAAGGCGCGCACCGGCTCCGGGAGCTGCGCCACCACCGCGTCGATCTGGACCTTCAACTCCATCGGGTCGAGCCCATCGGCGTTCGCGAGCACCTCCGTCACACCGCTGATGAAAAGGAACACGGGGTCATTCGGGTCAATTTGCGGGTCGTCGGCTTCTGGTGGCCTGGTCAAGGGCAACTCCGATGTTGCGGCGCCTGAGATACGAGACGTTGCGCTCCCATTCTATCGCACGCGCGCCACCGGCCCATTAGCGGCCCTTGCGCCCCACCTTTTTCTGGCCGGGCTTGCGAAAGAGCGCCGTCACCGGCCGTACGCCGAGCACCGCCTCAACCCACCCGATAGACCCGGCATGCGCCCGAAATGCATCCCGAACCGCATCCGCATAGAGCATCGCGTCGTACTCGCCGCTCGCCTCGGCCTTCGCACGCAGGCCCGGGCTGACGAGGAACCGCGCCGTCCCCGGCGCCGCCGCCTCAGCCTTCGCGAGCCGCTCGCGCCCGCCCGCCGTATCGCCCCAGCGCGCGAACTCCGTCAGCGCGGCAAGGAACAGCCACGACGGCAGCGTCTCCTCCGCGAACGTCTCCACCAGGTGTTCCGCGTAATCGAGGTCGTGCAGCTGCAGCGTGATGGGCAGCAGTTCGTACCGGGCCCGGAGGTGGTCCTCCGGGTCCATCCGGAGCATCTCATCGAGGCGGTGGTACGCCTCCGGCAGCCGCTCCCCTTCCGCGAACGCCTCGGCGAGATTCTGCAGCGCCTCCAGGTATTCGCGCCCTTCCGCCGACTCCCATGCATGCCCTGCCATCTGCTCGAGCGCGCCCGGCTTCATCGCCTTCTTTGCGGCCAGCACCCCGAGCGTTGCGAAGATCATCGTCAGCTGCGGCTCGTCCTCGAACGTCGAGGCGAGCACGGTCCACGCCTCCGGCGTCCACGGGCTCAGCCGCAGTGCGTCGATCGCCAGCGGCACCGCCCGCGCGTCCGCGAATTCCCACGCCTGGTCGATGAGCTGCCGCACCTGCTCGCCGGGCAGCAACGTCAGGTCGCGCGCCGGTGGCGGGTCCTTTCGGAGCAGCGCTTCGATGTCGGCAGCGGTCTCGTCGTCGGACTGGCGCTTCTGGAAGATCGCGGCCAGGCCCATCAGGAAGCGCCCCACCGGGTCGCGCGCGAGTTCCGGCGGGATGTGGGCGTGTCTCCTCGTCGCCATGCCCGTCCAGTGTACCGGCCCGCCGCTCACAGGCACCCCGCCGCCACGACCGCGATTGACCATATCGCCGCCGTTCGCGACAGTGCGGCCGTTCCGGAGGGATGCCGCGCTTGAAACGCGACCTCGATGCCCTGCTCGCCGCGATGCGTGGCTACCTGCCCGGCGGCGAGCGCATCACCGGCATCGCCGCGCTCTCCGAGGGCCACTCCAACGGCACCTACCTGCTCGAAGGCATCGGCCGCGTCCTCCGCATGCCCCCGGCCGAAGAGGGCCTCCTCCCGCCGTACGACATGGCCCGCCAGCACGCGATCCTCCGCGCCGTGGGCCGCGCACCGGGGGCCCCGCCCGTGCCCCGCGTATTCGAACTCTGCGAGGACGCCACCGTCGCCGGGGATTCCTTCCTCATCATGGAGCACATCGAGGGCGAGACCTTCGACCGCCACCACCTCCCGCCCTGGCTCACCGCCGACCTCGCCGCGCAGGACCGTTACTCCGCCGATTGGGTCGAAACCATCGCCGCCGTCCACCGCCTGCCCCCACACGTGATCGGCGGGCCTACGCGTACTCCGTCGGAAGAGGCCGCCCACTGGCTCGCACTCGCGCGCGGAGTCGACGCGCCGGGCGAGCTTGTCGACTTGCTCGGCGGGCTCGTGGCGGATCCGCCGCCACGTTCGGGACCGCTAACGGCCGTCCACGGCGACCCCAATCCCACAAACCTGCTGTGGCGCGACGGCCGCTGCGTTGCGCTGCTTGATTGGGAGCTCGCGGGTGTTGGCGAACCCCTGGCCGATATCGGCATGCTCATGGCCTACATCCGCGACCACGACGAGCCCGAGTCCTGGGGCATCTCTCTGCCCAGGTTCTGGGACCGCCCCCGCATTGCCGCGCACTGGGAGGCCTGCACCGGCCGCAAGGCCGTCGCGTGGCGCCACCACGAAATTGCGGCGATGGCGAAGCTGAGCACCATCCTGCTCCTTGGCGACCGCCTCTACGCCGAAGGCCGTGCCACCGATCCCCGCTTCCTCACCTTCAAGACGCGCGCGCCCGCCTACATGGAGCGGCTCCGCTGGCGGCTGGCGAAGATCTAGCACGGTGCTGCCAAATTCCACCCTTTAATCCACCCGCGGAAACCCACCCGCGGGTGAGTGGCACAGCCTCACCAGCGAGCGGCGCGCCCGTGCCTCGGGCGAGCGTTCGCGCGAGGACGCCAGTGCAGACGCTCACGTTGGTGGCCGCCGCCGGGCAGCGGCGCAGGCCACTGCGCACACGCCGCCGGAGCCAGCGCCGGCTGACGGCGCCGTCGGACGCCCGCGGAACTCCTCGTCGTGGTCTGCGCGGCTGCCTCCGCCAATTCTTCCTCGGCCAGGTGAGCGACCACTTCGTGAATCAGGAAGCGGCCCCATCCTACTCCTCGGGGCCGGCGGCCAACGCTATCCGCGGGATCGCCTTCTGACTTCAGAACGAGACGCGCGGGCGTGCGATGGCCCTCACAGGCCCGCTAATCGTCGCCGCCAAACAGGCCTCCAAGGAAGCCGCCCCGCCGGCCTTGACGGCCGCCATGGCCACCGTACCGGCCGCCGTCGTCATCACCGTCGTCGCCGCGGTGGCCGTAGCGTTCCTGGTAGTATCGGCCTTCGGAAACAGTAAGCCGCTCCAGCTCGCCCTTGTCCAGCCAGATGCCACCGCACGTCGGACACACGTCCATGACGATGGTGTCTCCGGCGCCCGTCTCGCGCTCTCGTTCTCTCATGCTTGTCTGGTCCTTCGGGCACTGCATCGTCATTCCTCCTTGCTGGTGTCGACCAGCTTGGGCCTTTGTCCCTTTCGGGTCCGTAAATGTGCAGGAACACGCCGCGCAGGCTGGGCTCCTTGCGGACGAGCCGGTTGGTGTGGCGCAAGCGCCTGTATGAGCGGAGCCATGTCACCGGACACCGTGAAACGTACCAGATTCCATCGACCTTGACGTTGGAAAACGCCCTCGGTCGCGGCCATGGTCTCCGGCAGCACCGGCTCGCCAGGCTCGGGCTCGGAGACTCACCGAAACGTTGCGCGAGCAGCAAATCGTCGGTCGCGGAGCGCAAATCAATCCTGGGCGTGGCGATCGCGAGGTCGAACAAGGGCACGCGTGCCGTGGGCCGGTCAGGACCGGCGATGGTAACCTGCTCGCGCGCAGGCTGTCCTACGGCCGGGACATCTTCCCGTAATCTACCGTGCGCCACGTCTCCGGCGTCAGCCGCACGGCGATGTTCGCCGCCGTCGAGGCCTCGCTCGATCCGGCCAGGTACGCCTTCGCGCCCGCCTCGCCAAGGTACCGCACCGCGATCGCGCGTACGTCGCGCTCGTACTCCGGCGCCTCGATCGATACCGGCCCTTCGATGCTCACGTACCGGTACGGCGCCTGCTCGCTCTGCACGCACAGGCTCATCCGCCCCGCCCGGCGGATCAGCCGCCCCTTGATCGAATCGCCCCCGGTTGTGAAACACACGTCGCCGCCGGCCTCGTACCGGTACCACACCGGCACCGTCAACGGCCCCTTATTCCCGTTCGCCACCGACACCACGGCAACATGCACGCCCGCGAGGAACGCCTCCCGCTCCGCGCGCGTCATCGACATGCTCGACATTTTGGCACTGCCTCCTTCAATTACCGCAGCCACCGTCTCGAACAGGCGGATCGGCTCAGGTGAAAATACGCCCGGCTGAGGGTGATGCGAGCTCCGAGAGGGTGGGAACGCGTGGTCGTCGCCAAAGTGGCCATCCAAGGCGTCCTGCAACTGCGGGAGCTTCGCGCGCAGACGGCCTTTGGCCAGGTCGGCGAGCGCTTTGGGGTCACGCATCCCGGCGGCCATGGCCGCGATGATGGCGCGCGCGGAGGCGCCCATGATGGTCGAAACCACGGTGGTCAGCTTAATGCCGGCATCCTCGAGCACCTTGTCCAGCCGCTGCCCCTCGCGGGTGCGCTCCTCGACCAGTGACTTCCGGTAACGCGTCAACTCGCGCAGCGCCCGCACCTGCGGCGGCGGGACAAAGCTCGGGCGCACCAGGCCGTATTCGACCAGTTGGGCAATCCAGGCGGCATCGGCCACGTCGGTCTTGCGGCCCGGGACGTTCTTGATGTGCTGGGCGTTCAGCAGCCAGCAGGTCAGGTGCGATTCGAGCATGAAGAAGACGGGCTTCCAGTAGACACCCGTCGCCTCCATGCCCGCGACGGAGACGGCGTGGCCGGCAAGCCAGGCACGCAGCCGCAGCAACTCCGCCGTCGTCGTCCCAAAGGTCATGATGTGCGACTCGCGCGTGCCATCCTCGCCGGTGGTGCGGACGCACGCGGTCACACTTTTCTTGTGCACGTCCAGCCCCGCGCAGCGTTCAACGAACTGTTCCACTTGGCCTCTCCTCGCCGATTCGGATACAGTCGCCTGTGGGAACCCAAAGCCAACGAGTCTCAGGTACGTGCTCGCAGCACAGTTCGCGGTGCCGAGGGTCCCCGCGTCCCACTAACAGCCGGGTTCGCATGCACCAAGCAGTTGACGACGTCTGTAGGCGACCGGCCCCTATTTTCATCCGTCGCGGTGGCGCTGCGCGCCCATGGCCACTAACAGCTAACAGCTAACAGCTACTAGCTAATAGCTCACAGTTATCCGCTAATAGCTCCGGAACAGCTGCCCCCACTCCGTGTCCATCATCCGCCCGATGCGGCGCTTCCCCATCAGTGGGTACCAGTAATAGTTGTGGTACAGGTTGCTCGCGAAGAACGACCACGGCACGATCGGCGTCCGTAACAGCGCCTTTTCGAAACGGTGCAGCCTGCCCCAATAGATCTGCTTCTGGCCCCAGCTCACGAACGTGTCCTCATCGCGGCTGAACCCGAAGTTGATCCCCGAAATGTCGAGCCCATCGACCGTGATCTCCGCGAGGTCCCCGCAGCCGAGGCCGGCCTCATGTGCGAGCCGGATGAACGGGATGCTCATCGGGTCGAAGCCCATCATCTTCGCCGCGATCGCGTCGATCGCCACCTGGTCCGAACTGGCGAGCACGACGTTCTTTACGTGCGGCCGCATAGCGCGCGGCCCCGGCCCGTCCCCCGCGATCGTGCCGTCCATCACCGCGAAAATGCCGCTGTGGATCTCCTGCTGGATGCGCAGCAGGTCCACCAGCGTTTCGTGGATCACCGAATGCGTCCAGTGACGGCGGTTGTTCAGCAGCCCCCCGAACGCATTCTTCATCGCGCCGGTCATCGTCGTGAACACATGCGTCTTCAGCGTCGGCAGGTGGACGATGTTCGTCCCGAGGAACATCTCCGGGATCTCGATGCCGTCCGGGAAGATCTTGTCGAGCACGAGCATCGGGCCCCGCGGCGCATACGGCACCCAGCGCGCGCCCTTGTCCTGCAGGTGTACGCTCGTCATCCCGTGCTTCGCGAACACGCGGTCGTGTTTGTTCCCCTTTTCGCCATCATGCGAATCGACCACCACGGTGCCGTTCTGCACCGGCTGGATCCGGTCGTACCCGGAGATGCGCAGCTTCTGCGTGACGGCGTCGAGCTGCCAGGGGCTGGTGCTGCAGCCGGGGTAGTAGTGCTGCCAGCTGATGTTCACCTTCAGCAGCGTCTCGTGGTCCGGCGGCAGGTGCTGGCGAACGTGCGCCAGGTCCATCGCCTTGCCGATGTCCTCGATCACCGTCGGCGCGCTCGTATAGAGGACGGCGACGCGCGGCTCGCGCGTGGGCGTGGCGGCCGTGGTCATCCCGGGAGAAGCTTCAAGCGTCATGTTTCAAGTGTACCCGGCGCATCGCCAGCGTCACCTTACGGTCCGCGCGCCAGTGAAGCCGCTTTTCGTCGCATCGCCGCCTTCGACTTCGGCGAGGAACGCCGCCACCGCCTCCTTGAACAGCGGGTCGGCGACCGCCTGGATGTGACCCCGGCCGGGCAGCAGCACGCGGCGGCTATCGGGGATGCGCTCGAGCAGCGTGTTGGTCCCCGGGCCCAGCCCGTCCCGCGTCCCGACGACTACGAGCACCGGCACCCGGATCTCGTGCAGCCGTGCGGTGTCGACGGGCCGGCCGCCCTTGAAGATGGCGTTGCGGATGGCGCGCTGCGCGAGCGCGTCGTAGTGCCGCAGGAATTCAACCGCCCCGCGCGCCGTCCGCCGGAGTGAGCGGCTGAGGGGCGCGATGGGGGCCGTTTCTTCGCGGCGCAGGTCCTCCGCGTTCCGCATCGAAGTAGGAAAGGCCGCGCCCATCCCGCCGATGATGCCCGCGCGAAACGGCTCGGGATGATTGATAAGCAACTCCATCGCGACCATCGCGCCCATGGAATACCCGAGCACCGTCGCGCGCTGGAACCGCGCCGCCGCCATCGCCGCCAGCACGTCGTCCGCCATCAGCGCGATGGAATACTGCGCCGCGTCATGCGGCTTCCCACTCTTCCCGTGGCCGCGCAGGTCCATCGTCAGTACACGGTGGTCCTTCGCGAGGAAATCAACCCACCCCGGCATCTCCCAGTTGATCTCGCCGCTCGCCGTCCAGCCGTGGACCAGCACCACTTCGGGCCCGGCCCCACGCACCCGGTAGTGGATCCTCACGCCATGCGAAACCGTATTCGGCATGCCACGAGTATAGGACGCGAGCCGTTTCCCCCACGTAACGGCGGCGCGTTCCCGGCCAACGCCCAACGCTTACGGTTCGATGATCCCGATAGGCACCGGCGCGACCGCCTTGCCGACATCGATGCCGCTCAGCCGCACGGTCACCTCGCCCCGGTCCGGACCGGCGCCGGCACAAACGACCCGCGCGTCGCCCCAGCGGTCCACTACCGGCTCGTACGATTGGTCGCAATCGGCCGACCAAAGGCTCGCCCCGTACCACTTCTGATGGAGCGCCTTCAGGTCGGTGACCCGTTCGAGGGGAAGTACGTCCGTGCCGGGAGTCGCCGGCGCCGAAGCGATCCCTTCCTTCCAGATCTCGGGCGCCGCGCCCGACAGGTCGTCGCAGCTGACGCCATCGCGCCGCAAGAATACGAATTCGCTGCCATCCGGCGAATACTCCCAGGGCGTGAAGATCTTCGTCTCATCGCGAGTCGTGAGCCGCAAGTTGCCGGAATCGAGGTCCCGGATCACGAGCTCGTGCGAGCCAACCAGCATGCAATCGACGTTCCCCACGAGCCCAGCGCGCTCGCGGCCCGTCGGCGACACGTTCCCGTAGCCGTCGGCTTGCTCCTGCCGTACGCGCCCATCGAGGAACACGGTGGCCAGCGAGCCCCACATCTCACTGTTCGTGGCCGTAGAGACGAGCACCCCGCTGCCGTCGTCCCGCCACTGGAGCTGCCAGAATTGGCCGCGCATCCCGGCGAACCGCGCGTCCGATTGCTCCACCCGCAGCCGTCCACTGAGCGTGGGCAGGTCGATGAAGCGCAGCTCCGCCAGGGTGGCGCCTGCGACGGTAACCGCGAGGACCGAACCGTCGGGCGAGACGCGGATGTCCTGCACGGCCGTCCCTTCGGAGGCGCGAAAGACGACGCTCCTCGCGCCACTTCCGATGTCGATCTGAGTCACCGCCGTCTCCGTCGCCAACACGAGCTTTCTCCCCGCGAGTTGCGCCGTGACCGGCGCGTCGTTGTCCGCGCCCCATTCGAAGCTCCGTACAGGCTTGCCCGCCGCCAGGTCCCACACGATCGCATTGCGCACGGGGATGCGCCGGCCGCCAGTCTCCGTAACCCTGGCGACGCTGCCGTACACGGCCAGCCGGTGCGACCAGTCAATCGGTGTCGCGCTTGCCGCCGGCGACGCGCCCCCCGTCGGTTCAGGCGCGGGCGTCGCGGAGGCCCCCGCCCCTGTGGTCGCGGCAGTGCCGGGCGTGGCCGTCGCCCTGGGCTTCGCATCCCCGCCGCAGGAGGCGACCGCCATCCCGGCCAGTAAGGCAACGGCAAGCGCTCTTACTCGCAATCGCATTTCGCCTCACTCTAAGCCGTCCGGCCTTTGCAGTGTCCAACGCCGGTCGATATGCCCGGGTTCCGGCCAATGCCCAACGCCCAACGCCCGTCGGCTACGCCGACATCCTTCGCCCCGGCCTAACGATTTCCGCCCCGGCCCGCCTGCCTGTATAACGGGAGGACACCAAGGAGTACCCAGTGGCACGAATGAAATTCGGCGTCTTCCTCGCCCCGCACCACCCGATCGGCGAGCACCCCACCCTTCAGATCCGGCGCGATGTCGAGCTCGGAGTCCACCTCGACAATCTCGGTTTCGATGAGTTCTGGGCCGGCGAGCACCACTCCGGCGGCTGGGAGACCATCGGCTCGCCCGAGCTCTTCCTCGCCGCCGTCGGCGAACGCACGAACCGTATCATGCTCGGCACCGGCGTCGTCTCCCTCCCCTACCACCATCCCTTCAACGTTGCCCAGCGCATGGTCCAGCTCGACCACCTGAGCCGTGGCCGCGCGATGCTCGGCGTCGGCCCGGGCGCCCTGCCCTCCGATGCGCGCACCCTCGGCATCGCCCCCATCACCCAGCGCGACCGCATGGACGAAGCCCTCGGCGTCATCATCCGCCTCCTGCGCGAAGACAAGCCTTTCAGCTACAAGAGCGATTGGTTCGAACTCAACGACGCCATGCTGCAGATAAAGCCGCTGCAGGAGGACATGCCCATCTGCTCCGCCTCGAGCCTCAGCCCGGCGGGCATGAAGATCGCGGGCAAGTACGGCGTCGGCGTCATCTCCGTCGCGAGCAACAGCGATGAGGGCCTCGCCGCCCTGCCCACGCAGTGGGGTTTCGGCGAGACCTACGCCCGCGAACACAACCAGGTCATCGACCGCAAGAACTGGCGCGTCCTCTCCCAGTGGCACATCGCCGATTCGCAGGAAGAGGCAATCGCCGATGTTGCCGAGGGCCTGAAGCGCTGGCACAACGAATACAACGTCGACATCCTCGGCCGCCCCGGCGCCAACCACACCGAAAGCGGCGAAGCCATGGCCCGCGCGATGGTCAAGTCCGGCGCGGCGATCTTCGGCACCCCGGACGACGCCGTCCGCCAGGTCAGGCACCTCCAGGAGATCAGCGGCGGCTTCGGCACGCTCCTCGGTTTCGCCCACGACTGGGCCCCGCGCGACAAGCAGCTCAAGAGCTACGAGCTCTTCGCCCGCTACGTCATCCCGCAGCTCCAGGGGCTCATCGAGCCGGTGCAGGCGAGCGCCAACCAGTTCATGGAGCACAAGAGCGAGCTGATGGAAGGCGCAGGCCAGGCCGTGCTCGCCGCTATCCGCGCGCACAACGCCACCCACCCCCGCCAGCAAAAGAAGGAAGGGACTGATGGCGGCGTGGTATCGTTCGCGGCCGGGAAGCAGTAGCTCCCGCGGAGGTTTTCGTGACCACCATCACCCCCACCCAGGCCAAAGAGACCGTCGAGCGGATGGCCGCTGCCGCGACCGAGTTCCTCGCGGCGCTCACACCCGCCCAGCGCGCGAAAGCAGCGCTCCCCTTCGAACTGGAAGGCGAGCGCACGCACTGGCACTACACCCCGGTCGCCCGCGCCGGTGTGCCGCTCATCGAGCTCGGTCCGCAGCAGCGGCGGCTGGCGCACCGCCTCCTCTCCACGGGCCTCAGCGACGGCGGCTACGTCACTGCCGCGACCATCATCGGACTCGAAAACGTCCTCCTCCGCAACGAACGCTTCCCCGCCCACCCCTACCGGCACTACGACGGCGACAGCATCGGCCGCGACCCGCTGATGTACGTCGCGGCTGTGTTCGGAGAACCCGGCGGCGCCGCGCCGTGGGGCTGGCACTTCGGCGGCCACCACGTTTCGGTGAACTACACCATCGCCGAAGGCAGCCTGCTCGCCCCTACGCCCACGTTCTTCGGCGCGGACCCCGCCGATTCCGAGGCCGTCGGGGCGCAGGTGCTGCGCCCGCTCGGGGCCGAGGAGGACCTTGGGCGCGAGCTCTTGCACCTGCTCGACGGCGAGCAGCAGGCCGTCGCCATCCTCTCGCCCGCCGCGCCGCTCGATATCGTCCAGAGCAACCGCCCGCGCATCGAGGACGGCGCGGCGCCCCTTCCCCTCTGGCAACTCATGTCGCCAATGCCGGAAAACCTCGCCGAGGCCCTTCGGCGCACCACCGCCCGTTACGAGGCCGAAAGCGGCTTCGGGCCGGCCGCCCTCGAAGCCGTCCGCTATGGCGCCACGCCGAAAGGTCTCGCCGCCACGAAGATGAACGCCGGGCAACGGGCCGCGCTGATCGCCCTCATCCAGCAGTACATCGGCCGCATGCCCGATGAGGTGGCCGCGTTCGAACACGCCCGCCTCCGCGCGGCCGGCATCGAGCAGGTGCATTTCGCCTGGGCCGGCGGCATCCAGCGCCGCCAGCCTCACTACTACCGCCTCCAGGGCCCGCGCTTCCTCGTCGAATACGACAACGTCCAGAACGGCGCGAATCATATCCACGCCGTCTGGCGCGATCCCGAAGGCGACTTCGGCCGCGACCTCCTCGCCGAACACTACGCCGCCCACCACTGACGAATTCACGATTCACGATTCCGTGACGCCCGGCCTCAGCACTCAGCACTCAGGACTCAGCACTTTGGAGACCCTGACCGTCACCCGCGACACCGCCCTACCCGGCCTTGTGACGGTCACGCTCGACCGCCCCGAAAAGCTGAACGCCATCAGCTTCCGCATGCATAGCGAACTGCAGGAAGTCTGCCGCCAGCTCCAGGACGACCCCGAGGCGCGCGTCGTCATCTTCACCGGCGCCGGCCGCGCCTTCTCCGCCGGCGCAGACCTTGGCTCGCGCAACGGCGCCGCCGGTGCCACGCCGCTCGCCACGCCCGCGCGCGATGAGACGCCGCTCGCCGAACGCCTGCGCGCCAGCGCCGGCAGCCGCACCAGCGCCGCCCTGGAGGGGCTCGACCAGGTGACCATCGCCGCCGTCAACGGCCTGGCGATTGGCGGCGCCGTCGTCTTTCTCGCCTGCCTCGATATCCGCATCGCCGAACAATCGGCGTGGTTCTCCATCCCCGAAGTCGACCTCGACATCCCGCTGACCTGGAACGCCCTGCCGCGCCTGATGCGCGAACTCGGTCCTGCCCGCACGAAGGAGCTCGTGCTCATGTGCGACCGCTTCAGCGCCGAGGACGCCTGCCGCTGGGGCTTCGTCAACCGCGTCGTCCCGGACGGTGAATCGCTCACGAACGCCCGCGAGATGGCCGCCCGCCTCCTCGCGAAGGACCCCATGTCGGTCGCGTTGACCAAGTCCGAGTGCAACGCCCTCGCCGCCGAGATGGTCCCCACCGCCCCCTCAAACCACGACCGCGACTACCTCATCCTCGCCCGTCTCCTCGGGAAAGAGCGTAAGAAGTAACGCGCGCGCCGACCTCTCGGTAGTCGTGGCGCTCTGCCACCACTGATGCGACCTCCAATGTTTCCGTCGACGCCCGCTGTCCACCCGCTTCCGTAGCTCCCCAAACCTCTTGCGCACCGCCCCAGCATCGGCCGTCAGGCCCCGGGAGCAGCGGCGAGGTGTTTGACAGAGCGGAGATCGGCGTGCCGGGCTATGATGCCGACTGGCCCGGCCCTTTCGCCGCGGGAACAGACTCGTCAATGACCGAGCGCGTGTACTTTTCCGAGCAGCAACACTCTCTTCGTCGCCCTGCGGCCGGGCTCGTACGAAACGAGATCCCCGAGCGCGTTCGGTTCGCCGTCATCATGGCGCTCCGCGTGGATTTCGTAGAGGACCAACTCGCGCAGTTGTGGCTGAGTGTCGTCCGGCAGCTCCACTGGGACCCTGAGCTCATCGCCGAAGATCGCTACGGAAACAACGATGCCGAACGCAACGCGTCACGCCTTCTTAACCAAATACGCGACTCTGACTACGCGGATTTCTTGGATCTAACAGGCGCCTTGTTTTACGCCATGCAAGACGGGGAGCTCGCGAGGGTAGATTCCAACTATCACAACGTTTTGAATGAGGCGTTCGTTCGACACCACTCGGCATACTGGCAGGACAAAGATGGCAAGATACTCGAACCTGGTTCGACCGTCTCGGAAACTGCAATCGAACAAGCGCGCGGCATACTCACAAGTGCCGAGATGAACGGCCCTGACCGGCAGTTCCAGGACGCCATCCTCGGGCTCCGCGAGCGGCCGATGCCGAAGTTCGAATCAGCGCTCGCCAACGCCGCCAATGCATTGGAAGGCGTAGCGCGCATCGCCCTCGGCGACCGGAACATCGCCTTTGCCGATGCGGTCCGACGGATCAGCAAGGAGAAGGGCCTTCATCCGGCGCTAGCCGGAATACCAGTCCGAACCAAAGACGCCCTGGAGGGCGCCTTTGCTCCGGGAGGTTCTCACATGCCAGTCGACGACTCAGCTGCCATACGGTTGCGCCGGATGATAGACGGATACCGAATTTCGCAGGCGATCGCGGTGTTTGCGACGCTCGATCTCGCCGACGTTATCGGCGACGAAACACATCACGTTGACGAACTGGCCCGCTCGACCGGCACTGATGTTGGCGCACTGTATCGGCTCCTCCGCGCGCTTGCAGCTGTGGGAGTCCTGGACGAGCGTCCCGGCAGGCACTTTGCACTGACGGAGATGGGCGCTTGCCTGCGTTCCGGCGCCGCGGAGCCGGTTGGCGGGTGGGCCAGGCTGGCCGCCCGGCCGTACTTCTGGGAGACGTGGGGGAGTCTCCTGCACTCGGTTAAGACCGGCGAGAACGCGTTCGTGCCCACGCACGACGGGATGCGGGTCTGGGACTGGCGCGCCCAGCACCCGGATGAGAGCGCCATATTCGGCAACGCGATGCGGGCGAACTCGCGCGTCCAGGCCTAGGCCGATGTCGCCGCCTTCGACTTTGGCCGGTTCGGCGGCGTCGCCGACATCGGCGGAGGGAACGGCACCTTCCTCGCCACGCTTCTGACCGCCTTTCCCCGGGTCCAGGGCGTGCTCTTCGACCAACCGCACGTGGTGACCGGGGCGAGCACCATCCTGGAGGCGGCGGGAGTCGCCGGCCGATGCACCGTCATTGGTGGCGATTTCTTCCAAAGCGTCCCGGGCGGGGCTGACGCCTACGTGTTCAAGAACGTCCTGCACGATTGGGAGGATGATGAGTGCGTTCGCATTTTGGGCGCTGTACGAAGGGCGCGCGAACAGGCGACGGTGCTCATAGTTGAGTGGGTCGTGGGCCCTCCGAACGAGGACGCAGACGCGAAGTTAAGCGATCTCAACATGCTCGTCATGCCCGGCGGGCGTGAGCGGACACTGGATGAATGGGATCGGCTGCTCGATGCCGCCAGCTTCCAACGGGTCGGCGTCTCTCTTTCCCGCTCCGGGCGAAGCATTATGGAGGCAAGAGCCATCCCGCCCGCCGAACTCGGACTGCTCTGAAAATCGCCCCGGGGACCGCGCCAACCGCCGCCCACCACCCCCTTTCGAACGCGCCGCCGAGCTGCCGCGCCACCGGCATTCAGTTGTCCTCGCTTGGCCGCTTGCTGACGCGCGCGGTTCCGGTACTCAGGCCCCGGGCCTCGGGTCTCGGGCCTAGAAGTACACCGCGTCCGTGTACAACCCGCGGCCCTTCGCGCCCGCTGGTTCCGCGATGCCCGGCGTCCAGAAATCCATCGCACTGGCGCCCGCCGCCAGCGGCGCGAGGAGCGCGTGCGCCGGCCGCGATTCAGATGCGAACAACCCCAGCTCCGTCATGCCGCGTTTGGCCGACCAGCCGCACCACGCGCGCAGCAGCGCAAGAAACCGCGGCTCGGCGCCCGCGATGTACCCGTAGTCCAGCACGGCGCCATCGCGCAGTTCGTGCCACGGACCGGCGCCCACACGCGCCCGCGTCGATAGCGATTCCCCCTCCGGCCACAGGCCGAGCACCGCCCCATCGTCGATCCAGAGGCGATCCCAGCCATACTGCGCAGGTGCCCGCTCCAGCCGCGCCCGCAGCGATTCGGCCGTATAGGGAAGGAACATCTCCTCGCCGGCGTGCGTGGCGTTCAAAATCGCGGCGACGGTGTGCGCGTCCGCGGGTGTGGACGGCCTCCCGGCTGGCGCCCCCGCGAGCGCGGCGCAATCGAACCGCAGCCGCACCGGCCCGAAGCTCCAGCGATTTGTCGCCGCCTTTGCGAACGCCTGGGACGTCGCGTTTTCCGGCCCAATGTAGAAGTACGTCGTATCGCTCGGCCGCGCTTTCAAGGTCTCAGTCATCGCGTCCCCGCAGGCCCGGCCCACGCCCATCCGCTGGAATTCCGGCCGCACCCGCGCATGGTGGATGTACGTCGCCGTGATCGGCCGCCCGCCAATGGCTGCTCCGTGCCGCGCGGCGCAGTACACGGCGGCCGGCTCGCCATCCACCTCGGCGAGCAACACAGTTACATCCTCCATCAGCCGTGCTGCCGCGAAGTAGTCGGTCCCACGGTCGATAACCAGCTGGCGTTCGCCGAAGACCAGTGGCGACCGCCGCTCGACCTCCGCGAGCAGGGCCGCGTCGGCCTCGGTGGCGATGCGGACGCTCACCCGTGCGCTCATGCCCGCATTCTACGTGCAACGGCCTGCGCCTCGCCGCCCACGACCCTCGCGGCGGCTGCACAATGGTCGACATAAACCCGACAGTACCTGCAATGTAGTAAGCCTGCGCTTGTATCGTCTGCTTTGTCCCGCGAGCGATTGTTATATAACTGCAACACCGAAACGGACCAACTGCCCTATGCACGGGCGGTTCACCCCCGGCAAGCAGGATGGAACTCACGGCGTTCGAGACAGCCGGCTTGCAAGAATTGTGACGAAACCGTCATCTCTTTTTGCACAGGACCGGTCGACAGAAGAAAAACATGCTTGTTACTATCCGGGCCAGCCTTCAGCAGGAGCCGAGCATTGCTACTTCATCAACGCGTGGCCGTTGGGGCCGCGGCTGTGATCGTCGCGACCGCCGGGTGGGCGCTCATCGGCCAGGGGACGGTGCGTCCGGTTGAAGCCGCGCCGGCCCAGGCGACCAACACGCCGACCAACACGCCGACGAACACGCCCACCAACACTCCAGCCAACACGGTGACGCCCACGGCCACCGGCACAGCGACGAATACGCCGACCGCGACCGCAACGGCCACTGCGTCCGTGACGGCGACGCCCACTTCCACGAGCGCCGCGACCTCGACGCCCACGCGGACGTCCACGCCGTTCCCCACGGCCGTGCCGTCTACGGCCACTCCCAACGCTACGGCGACCGCCGCCGCCAGCGCGACCGCGCTGGCTAGCGCCACCCCGAGCGTGACGCCCATCGCGCCAAGGACGGGAAGCGGCACCGGCGGCTCAGGTGGCTTCTCGCCGCTCCTGGCAGTCGTCCTCGGCACGCTGGGCCTTGGCGCCAGCGGCCTCGTCCTCGGCCTCCGCCGAAGCGGGCACTAGTCCGGCATATACTCGCCGCGGGCCGATTCCATCGGCTCGCCGGCGAGGCGGGCGGCGAGCCACTCGAGCAAAAGGCGGTCCACCTGGACTTTCGCCTGGATGAGTGAGTGGCCCGTGTCCGCGAACAGCACGATCTTCTTCGGGTCCAGCGCCCGCCGGTAGATGTCCTCGCTCGCTTCGTGGTCGAGGACGCCGTCCGCAGCGCCGTGCACGAGCAGCAGCGGCCGCCCGAGCTGCTCCACCTGGCGCGTGCCATACAGCTGTGGCGAAAGCGACGCCACGGCCCGCACGATCGGGGACAGCTGCCCGGCCTTTATCACCACTGCTCCGCCAAAGCTGTGCCCCACGAGCGCGATGTCCGTCGCTCCCAGCCCGCGCAGGAACGAGCACCCCGCCAGCGCATCGAGCACGCACTCCTCGAACTCATTCGGCTTGCGGTACTCGACGCGGAGCGTCGTGATCCCCTCGGCCGCGAGCGCGCCCGCGAGCCGCGCGTAGAGGCCGTCCGCCGGGCCCTGCAGCCCGCCCATCGCGCCGCCCACGCACACCACGGCTGCCGTCCCGCCCTCGACCGCGTGGAGGATGCCCTCGATGTCTCCCCGCGTCGTGTCGAGCAGCACGCGGAAGCTCCCCGGCTCGTCACCAGGCGCGGCCGCCACGCGGTTGAGCCGCAGGTTCAGGTCCTCCGCCGGCTCTTCCGGCTCGTCCCACATGTTTCCCGGCATCGCCTCCGACTATACGAGCCCGCCGCCCCCGCGACGTAGCATTACGCCATCACCCACTCGGCACTCGGCACTGGGCACTCCGGCCTCGGCACTCTGACCTCGGCACCCCGGCATCGCGACTTACGCTCCCGGCTGCTAGCATCCGACCCGAGATGTGTGGAATTGCTGGCATCCTCCGTGCCGGCGGCGAGCCAATCCCGCCCGGCCAGATCGAGGCGATGATCGCCACGCTGCGCCATCGCGGCCCCGATGGCGACGGCCGCTTTTTCGCGCCCGGGATTGCCTTCGGCCACACCCGCCTTGCCATCATCGACCTCTCTGCCGCGAGCGATCAGCCCATCATCGATGACGTCGCGGGCCTCTCCCTCACCTTCAACGGCGAGATCTACAACTACGTCGAACTGCGTTCGGAGCTGCGCGCCCTCGGCCACCAGTTCCGCTCGCAGGGCGATGGCGAAGTCCTGCTGCGCGCTTACGAGCAGTGGGGCGTCGAAGCGCTGCCGCGGCTCAACGGCATGTTCGCGTTCGCGCTCTGGGATAGCCGCCGCCGCCAGCTCCTGCTCGCCCGCGACCGCTTCGGTGAGAAGCCCCTCTACCTCGCGCGCTCGCCCCGCGGCGTCGTCTTCGGCAGCGAAATGAAGGCGATCCTCGCCGTGCGCCCTGAGTTGCGCGTGGCCAACCGCAAATCCGTCTTCCGTTACCTTTCGCGCGGCGACCTGGACCTGGACCAGGAAAGCTTCTTCGCAGGCATCGAGGCGCTGCCTGCCGCCCACTACCTGCTCCTTGATGCCGATGGCGCCGGCCGCGCGAAGCGCTACTGGCGCGCCACGTCCACGTCCGTCTCGCTCTCGCACCGCACCGCCGTTGAACGCTACCGTGAGCTGCTCTTCGATGCCGTGCGCATCCGCCTCCGCAGCGACGTGCCCGTCGGCAGCAGCCTCAGCGGCGGCCTCGATTCGTCCAGCATCGTCGCCACCATCAACGCCGAAAAAGGCAACCAGGAGATCCACCAGAGCACTTTCAGCGCGCGCTTCAAGTCGCGCGCGCACGATGAGGGCCACTTCATCGACCTCATGACCTACGAGGTCGACGCCGAGCCCCACGTCGTCTGGGTCGAACCCGACCGTTTCGCCACCGAATTCGAACTCGTCCAGTGGCACCAGGAAGAGCCCATCGCCAGCGCCAGCCCCTACGCGCAATGGATGGTGATGCGGCTCGCGCAGGAGCGGGGAGTCACCGTCCTCCTCGATGGGCAGGGCGCCGATGAGTCCCTCGCCGGCTACGACCAGGCGCATGGCATGTTCTGGGCGCACTGGCTCCGGCGCGGACGCCTCGATAAGGTTGGCCGCGAAACGCTGGCCTTTGCCCGCCGCTACCACGGTGGCCTCGGCGACCCGGCGCTCTTCAGCGCCTACTACCTGCTTCCCGGCCGCCTCCGCGACGGCCTCGCCGAGCTCTACTACCGCTCCGCGCAGGTCGTTTCGCCGTCACTGCACAGCGAATTCTCGCCCGCCCACGTCGATACCTACGAGCCTTTTCCCGACCGCCTGCGCAACGAGCTCGTCCGCTGGCAGGCCACCACCCAGCTCCCCGAGTTCCTCCGCTACGCCGACCGCAACAGCATGGCCTTCAGCCGCGAAGTCCGCCTCCCGTTCCTCGATCACCGGCTCGTCGAATACTGCTTCGGCCTCCCGCCGGACCTCGTCCTCAGCCGCGCCGTCACGAAGGTGGTGCTCCGCGAAGCGATGCGCGGCATCGTCCCCGACGAGATATTGGACCGCAAGGACAAGCTCGCCTACGCCCCGCCCCAGAAGCAGTGGATCCACGGCGCCCTCCGGCCATGGGTTGAAGCGCAGCTGGTCTCCGCCGAATCCCGCACCGACGTCTTCAACCCGCGCGCCGTGCTCAACCTTCGGGAGCGGCTCCGCACGGACGGCGGCGAGACGCTTGCCTGGCGCGTTGCGAGCACCGAGGCCTGGTACCGGACGCTCATCGACGAGTCCGGGCCCGGCACGTCCCGCGGCCGTGCGGAACTTAGCGCACTTAGCTGGTAAGCTTTCTCTTCGCATGACCCGGCCGGCGCGCGCGGTCCTCCGGGATCCGCCGCGCCACCGAGATAGCCAGTTTTACCGAGAGGATTGCCCAGCACATGCCCATTTCCTTTGAGGGCCAGGTCGCCCTGGTCACCGGCGCCGGCGCCGGCCTCGGCCGCGCCTACGCCATGGATCTCGCCCGTCGCGGCGCCAGGGTCGTCGTCAACGACCTCGGTGGCGACCCCCACGGCCTGGGCGAAAACCGTTCCGCCGCCCAGAAGGTGGTCGACGAGATCAAGGCCGCCGGCGGCGACGCGACCCCGAACTACAACTCCGTCGCCGATTACGAGGGCGGGTTCAACATGGTCAAGACGGCCATCGACACCTACGGCCGCCTCGACGTCGTCATCTGCAACGCCGGCATCCTGCGCGATGTCGCCTTCCACAACATGAGCGAAGACGACTGGGACAAGGTCTTCGCCGTCCACATCAAGGGCTCGTTCACCGTGCTGCGCGCCGCCTGGCCCGTCTTCCGCCAGCAATCCTACGGCCGCGTCGTGCTCACGACCTCGTCCTCGGGCATCTACGGCCAGTTTGGCCAGGCCAACTACGGCGCCGCCAAGACCGCCATGCTCGGGCTCATGAACGTGCTCAAGCAGGAAGGCGCGAAATACAACGTGACGGTCAACACCATCGCCCCCGTGGCCGGCACCCGCCTCACCCAGACCGTCATGCCGCAGGAGATGGTGGACAAGCTGAAGCCGGAAATGGTCGCGCCCGCCGTTGTCTACCTGGTCTCGAAGGAATGCACCGATAGCGGCCTCGTGATCGAAGCCGGCGCGGGCAACTTCAACCGCGCTGCCATCGTCAAGGGCCCGGGCATCCGCCCCGGCATGGACGACATCAAGGATGCCGAGTGGGTCCAGGCCAACTGGGCGGCGATCACCAGCCTCGAGGGCGCCGAGCCCCAGTGGCGCACCGGCCAGTCGCTGAAGGACTACCTCGCCAGCAAGGGCTAAACCGGTTCGCGAATCAGACCCGCGCCCGGTAAGGAGCGCCCGGCCGAACCCCTGGCCCTCAAAGCCTCGGGTTCGGCGCCGGCCGTGATCAGTTCGACCCAACGTTTGGCCGCTTGCTTACGCGCGCGGTTCCGTTTCACGCCGTCCGTGAATCGTGAATCGCTTCAGCCCGTCTTCCGGCCCTGCTCCCGTGCCGCCCGGTACGCGGTCGCGAAATCCGCCGCCTCGCCCGCGGGATAGTAGTCCCGCACCAGTTGGCGCCGCAGCGATTGGCTATCGGCGGCTGGCCGCCGTGCGTTCGGCGCCACGACACCGTCGGGCACCATGTCGCCACCCGCCGCGCTGAGGAAATCGAGCGGCCCGCGAAACCGGCTGCGTTCGAACTGCAACGCCGACACCTGGATGCCGACGTAGAGCGGGAGGCGTGTGCCCTCGCGCGCCGGCAGCGGCCGGTTCCCGACGGCCAGCGTCGCGCGGTCCGCGAACAGCTTCGCCTGCTCCACGTCGCACTGCAGCAACACGACCGCGAAGCGGCCACGGTCGAGGCAGGCGAGGAAGTCCGAGGTGCGCGTGATCCGCTGCAGCGTTTCCGAGACCTGAGCGATTGCTCGCGTCGTGGTCCCCCGTCCCCAGAGTGATTCCAGCTCCGAAAGCTGCGAGATTTCGATCACCGAAAGCGTCAAAGCGTGCTGGTAGCGCTCGGTGCGGGCGATATCGCGGACCAGCTGGTCGATGATCTGCTGGCGTCCAGGCAGGCCGCTCTCGCGGTCGTGCCCCGGCTCCTCCAGCGGATGACGCGCCTCCGGGGCGTCATCCTGGCCGGCGAGCGCGAGCGCCACCCCCCAGCGTGCGAACAGCAGCAGCGCGCCCGTGGACACGAACAGCAGCGCCCCGAGCACCACCGAGTAGCGCAGCGCCACGGCCATTTCGCCCAGGCCGAGCACCACGAACACGCCCAGCGCCAATCGCTTGTTCAGACGCTCGCCTACCGCGCGCCGTGGCGCGCGCCCAGGCGCCGTGTCGCCGGACTGGTCGTTCGCACGCCCCGCGCGGCGCCTGGTGGAGGTGAGCAGCTTCTTCATTCGACCCGATTATCGTCCCGCGACAGACTGTTGGCCGTTGCCATCGCGTGACAGCCGGGCGACACCTGGGGGCGTGTGGGCGTGTGGGCGTGTGGGCGTGTGGGCGTGTGGGCGTGTGGGCGTGTGGGCGTGTGGGCGTGTGGGCGTGTGGGCGTGTGGGCGTGCTCTCGCCGGCTTTCTTGTCAATCGCCAACGGCCAAAGGCCACGCCGCAACCCGTTTCGCCAGGTCCATTCCGAGCGCCGCTTCCTTGCCCCCCGCGATCCCATCTACGAGGCCGAAGTCCTCGGCGAGGCGATAATCGCTCACTGCCTCTGTTCTACGCCGCCCGCACCCCGGCTGATCACCTCGGATACAATCACCCGGTGCTCGTGCCCACAACCCTGCCTGCCGTCCAGTCCTTCGAGCCGTGGCTGCGCTCCCTGCCTGGCTTCGAATCCGCCCGCGTGCGCGCGATCGTGCCCGTCACCGGCGGCGCCTCGAACATCACCTGCCACGTGACGCTCGAAGGCGCGCCTGCGGCCGCCGTTGCGCTCCGCGTCCAGCGCGAGCGCGGCATTTTCGAACCGTACGACGTGCTCCGTGAAGGCCGCGTGCTCAGCGCTCTCGCCGGCTCGCCCATCCCGGTGCCGCGCTTGCTCGCCGCCGAGGCCGAGCCCGGCTTCCTCGGCGCGCCGTTCATTGTGCTCGAATGGGTGGATGCCCCACACATGGGCGAGGCCGGACCCGAGGCGAGCTTCCCGGCCTTCACCGCCGCCGTCGCGGCCATCCACGCGCTGGATTGGCGCGGCCTTGGCCTCGGTTTCCTCTCCCCGCCCGCCTCGCCCGCGCTGGCCCTCGCCGCCGAACTCGCCGCCGTTGCCGCCCGCCGCCGCGCCTTCGCCCCGCAATCGGCACTGCTCGCCCATGCCGAATCCGCCCTCCGCGCCTCAATCCCCGGGGACGGCCGCCTCGCGCTCTGCCAGGGCGACATCAACGTCTTCAACTACCTCTTCCGCGGCGGCAACGTCGTCGCCGTCGTCGATTGGGAGCAGGCACGCATTAGCGACCCGCGCTCCGATGTCGGGCAGCTTGTCGCACTTTCGCACCTCAAGGGCGCGCCCTTCGGGCCCGCCGCCGAGATGCCTTTCGTGCGCATGTACGAAGCTTCGGCCGGCGTTTCGCTCGGCGCGATGGAGTTCTTCCGTGCCCGCTGGCTCTGGGAGCTCGGCGTCATCTACCACGGCTGGAAGGCGTTCAACGACTCCGAGCCCTGGTACGGCTTCGACGACCTCACCCGGCTGCTCGAGCTCGCGCTCACCGAACTCTGATGGACTGGCGCGAACGGCTCCTCGCCTACCTTCGCCGCCGGCTGCCCGCCGCCGATGACGTGACCATCGCCCGGCTTTCGGGCATGCCCGCCGGCGCGAGCAACGAAACGGTCGGCGTGGACCTGCGCCTTTCCTGCGACGGCCACGAATTCGAGCTCCCGCTGGTCCTCCGCCCGCAGCGCCACCACGGCATCCTCGCGCCCTACGATATCGGCCGCCAGTTCGCGGTCATGCGCGCGCTCGCCGCCACGGATGTCCCCGTGCCGCCGGTGCTCTGGTACGAACGCGACCCGGCAGTCCTCGGCGTCCCCTTCTTCTTCATGGGTCGCGTCCACGGCGAAACGTTGCCGTTGTTCTGGTACGGCGGGTCCCACGCCCGCCTCGCCGCCGCCGCCGAGACGCTGGCCCGCATCCACGCCGTCGATTGGCGCGCCGCCGGGCTCGGCTTCCTCCTCCCGGACCCCGCCGTCTCCCCGTTGCCCTCGCCACTGCACACCGAGCTGGCCCAGTGGCGCGGCCGCGCCGAACACCTCCGCGTCGCGCACAGCCCCCTGCTCATCGCGCTCGGCAGCTACCTCGCTGCCAACGAGCCCGCCGACGCCCGCCACGCGCTCCTCCATGGCGACCCCAACCCCGGGAACTACCTCTTCCGCGGCGATTCCGTGGTGGCCGTCCTCGATTGGGAGCTCGCTGCCATCGGCGACCCCCGCTCCGACCTGGGTTTCTATGCCGCGTTGCTGACCGTCTTCGGCGGCATGCCGGGCGACGGCGGGCGCTCTGTCCTCTCGGAGGCGTACGAAGGCATGACGGGCACGCCCCAGCACAACCTCGCCTACTACGAGGCGCTCGGGCTCTACCGCATGGCGATTGTGATGAGCGGCTGGGGCGGCTTCGGCGGCTTCTACGGCCAGGACGCTATCGCGCGGCGCCTTTCGGTGCTGGCCGGCCCGCGTTGGGCAGGGTGAACACGAACGTCGTGCCCCGCCCCGTCTCGCTCGTCGCCCAGATTTCGCCGCCGTGCGCCCGGACGATCTCGCGCGTGATCGCGAGCCCGAGGCCGTGGCCCTTGCGCGCACCCGTGCCGTTGCCGTTGACGGCGCCGTTCTCGCTGGCGTTCGCCTTCGCGCGGTAAAAGCGCTCGAACAGGTGCGGCACGTCGTCCGGAGGGATGCCCTGGCCAGTGTCGCTCACCGTCACCTGCAGCAGCCCCGGCTGCACGTTGCGCGATGCCAGCAGCACCGATCCCCCGGCCGGCGTGTGCCGGAAGGCGTTGTCGAGCAGGTTGTTCAGCACCTGCTCCAGCCGGTCGAAGTCGCCGCGAATGTGCGTCACCCCGCCGGCGTTCACCTCGAGCCGCACATGCGACTCTTCGCTCCGCAGCGCAAACACCTCGCCGACGTGCTCGAACAGCTCCACCAGGTCCACGTCCTCCTGCCGCATGGATACCTGCCCGCTTTCGATGCGCGAGAGGTCCAGCAGCTCCTCGACCAGGCGGAGCACGCGGTTCGATTCGTTCGAGATGATGCGCGCCGAGCGGTCGATCCCCGCCGTGTCGTCGATCGTGCCGTCGACCATCGCCTGGCTGAAGCCGCGGATGGAGGTTAGCGGCGTCTTCAGCTCGTGCGAAATGTTGGCGAGGAAGTCGCGGAGCGTCTGCTGGCTGCGCTGCACCTCCTCCGTCATGCGGTTGAAGTTGGCCGCCAGGTCGCGCACTTCGGCCGGGCCGGTCGCCGGGACGCGCTGGCGGTAGTTGCCGCGCGCCACGCTCCGGGCCGCCCGCGCGATGTTCCTTAGCGGCGCTGCCACGCTCTGCGACAACAGGAAGCCGAGCAGCAACGCCGCCGCCAGGCCGATGAGCCCCGAGAACGCCAGCCGCGGCATCAGGTCACCGAGCACCTCGCCCAGCTCCGCCGCCGGTTCCGCGACGATGATCGCCGAGGCTTCCGTGCCCGGGAACGAATCGAGCACGCTCTGGCTCAACGGCATGCTCACGCAGAGCAGCGGCGCCCCGCCCGGTGGGTCGATGCGGCAGCGTTGCGCCTGCGGCGAGGCCGAATTGTTGCCTTTCGCGGGCGCTGCTTCCTTTACCACCGCGCCCGTGAGCGGCGGCGCTGGGCCCGCCTCTGCGATCACCTTGCCGCTTTTGTCCACCACCGCCACGCGCGTCTGGCCGGCGATGCCGTTGTCCTGGCGCCCGTTGAAGAAGTTGGCGAGCAGCAGCAGAAGGTAGTCCCCGGGCGGGGGCGATTCGCCGCTCGCCCTGGCAATCTGCAGCTCCGCGTGCGCCTGCTGGTTGATCAGCCCGCCGATGTCCTCCAGGTTGCCATACGAAATCTCGTCCCGGTAGCCGCCGAGCAGCAGGAACAGGCTCAGGGCCGCGAACCCGAGCGTTACCCCAATGATGATGAGGTACGTGACAAACAGACGTACCTGGAGGCTTCCCATGCTGTCCCGCCCTCCCCAACGACCTCAGGAGGCTTCGATGAGCTTGTAACCCACCCCGCGCAACGTCTCAATGGAGACGTGTGCGCCGGCGAGCTTCGACCGCAGGTGTTGCACGTGGACATCGACGGTGCGCGTTTCGCCCGCGAACTCGTATCCCCACACGGTTTCCAGCAACTGTTCGCGCGTCAGCGCGATCCCCGGGTTCTCCACGAACGCGATCAGCAGGTCGAACTCTTTCGTGCGAAGTGTCAGCATCTCCTCATCGATGCGCGCTTCGCGGCGAGCTTTGTCCACCGAAAGGTTCGCGACCGTGATCGCGTTTTGCGGCTTCCGGCCGCCTTCGAACCGCCGCAGGATCGCCTTTACGCGCGCCACGAGCTCGCGCGGGTTGAACGGCTTGGTCATGTAGTCGTCGGCGCCCAGCTCCAACCCGACGATCTTGTCTACATCGTCGCTGCGGGCGGTGAGCATCAGGATGGGGACATCGTGCTGGCGGCGCAGTTCGCGGCACACCTGGAAGCCGTCCATCCCGGGCATCATCACATCGAGGATCACCATCGCCGGCTCTGTCATGCCGAAATAGGCGATCGCTTCGTTCCCGTTCGCGGCGCACTCGACGCTGAAGCCCTCTTTTTCGAGGTAAAGCGCGGCGAGGTCACGGATATTCTGTTCGTCGTCCACGACGAGGATCTTCTGGGCCATGGAGCGGGGCGCCTTGTCTCTGCGGCCGGCAGGATTCGAAATCAGTATGCGCCGAGGGCTCCCGGCACGCCACCCGGGTGGCCCGGGTCGGGGTTGGCGCGCCTGGAGCCCTCGACACCCCGAAGGGTGAACCGGGCGAAGCGGGCCGTAATCGCTCCGCCGTCCCATTTAGCATGGCCCATCGTCGTAAGCCCCCCGTGTGCGCCAGGCAATTCGTTTGTAAAAAATACCCATTTGGGAGGGAAAGTTCCGCAGCCGGGGACCGGGGGCTCCGGTCCCGCCCCTCTCCAATCTCCTCGGCCCCCTCGGATCTCCAGGCCCCACCACTCGGCCCCTTAATCCTTCGTTAAACCAGCTTTCCTAACCTCGGCCACGACGGCGGGATGCCCGCGCGATGAAATAGGGAGAGGTACCAATACACATGACGACGCTTTTCAGGGGGCGCAAAGGCCCGCTGCTCTGGTTACTGGCAGCCGCGGCGCTCGTGGCGCTCCTCGCCGCAGCGTGCGGCGGAGACGACGACAGCAACACCCCAACCGCGGCTGCGACCACCGCCACCGGCGGCTCCCCCGCCGCCTCGTCCACGGCCGGCACTATCGCCGCCGACGTCGGCAAGAACGACAAGGCCGATATCACAGGCGCCGGCTCCACCTTCGCCGCTCCCATCCTCCAGGCCTGGTTCGATGACTACAACAAGCTCGTCGCCAAGGGCGTCAAGGTCAATTACCAGAGCATTGGGTCCGGCGGCGGCGTCCAGCAGTACACAGAGAAGACGGTGGACTTCGGCGCATCGGATGCGCCCCTGAGCGATGCCGAGCTTGCGAAAGCCCCGGATACACTCAACCTTCCGTTCGTGCTCGGCAGCGTCGTCGTGACCTATAACCTCGATGGTGTCACCAAGCCCCTCAAGTTCGATGGCGCCACGGTGGCGAAGATTTACCTTGGCGACATCAAGAAGTGGAACGACCCCGCCCTCACCGCGCTGAACCCCGGGGTCCGCCTCCCGGACAAGGAAATCGTCCCGGCCTACCGCTCCGATGGCTCCGGGACGAGCTTCGTTTTCACGGACTGGCTCTCCAAGGTCAGCCCCGATTGGAAGTCGAAAGTTGGCACGTCGAAAAACCCGAGCTGGCCCGCCGGCCAGGGTGGAAAGGGCAACGAAGGCGTCACGACCATCGTCAAGCAGACCCCTAACTCGATCGGCTACGTCGAACTCACGTACGCGCTGATCAACAAGCTGCCCTTCGCCGACGTGAAGAACAAGAGCGGCGCATTCGTCACCCCGTCCATCGAAACCACAGCCGCCGCGGCTGCCGGTGTGCAGCTCCCGGCCGACTTCCGTGTCTCGATCACCGATGCCGAAGGCGCCAAGGCATATCCGATCGCGTCCTACGTATATGCCCTTATCCGCACGTCATCCGACGGCTGCAGCAAGTACAGGCCGGTGGTCAACGCTTTCTGGTGGATCCTCCATTCAAAGGATGCGTCGGCGACGGCATCTGGCCTGAACTACGTGCCGCTGCCTCCCGAGACAGTCGCGAAGCTAGACCCCGCGCTCAAAGCGCTGAAATGTGAGGGACAGTCGGCCCTTCCACAATAGGACCCGGGCGAACACGATAGCCGCCGGCCGATGGGGACAACCACCGCCCGGCGGCTACCGCGTCCGCGGCAATAACATGTTCTCCCGCCTGTGGCGGAGAAGGATTCCGGAGATCGAATCGGTATGGCGATAGAGAGTGTCCCCGCCCCGCTAGCGCGCCGCGGTCTGAGGAACCGGCTGAAGGCGGGCGATTGGATCTTCACCACCCTGGTTTCGGCAACGGCCGCCCTTGTGGTCCTCATCGTCCTCGGGCTCTTCTACGAACTCATCAGCCGCGCGCTGCCCTCCATCCGCAAATTTGGCCTGCCGTTCCTCTGGGAGACGCAGTGGAATCCTGTCCGGGAGACGTTCGGTGCGGGCACGTTCATCGTCGGGACCCTCATCACATCTGTCGTGGCGCTCGTGCTCGCCACCGTGCTTGCGGTCCTCGTGGCGCTCTTCCTGGTGGAGATAGCGCCGCCCTGGCTCAGCCGGCCGCTCTCCTACCTGGTCGAGCTCCTCGCGGCGATCCCCAGCGTGGTGTACGGCCTCTGGGGCGTCTTCGTCATGGGCGTGTTCATCCGCGACTATTTCGGCCCCGTCGTCGTGGACACGCTTGGCTGGATACCGTTCTTCGATGGCACACCGCTGATCACGGGCATTTTCTCCGCTTGTCTGATCCTCACGATCATGATCCTGCCAACGATTATGGCCGTCTCTCGCGATGTCATTGCCGCGGTCCCCAATAGCCAGCGCGAGGGCATCATGGCGCTCGGAGCCACTCGCTGGGAGGCCATCCGGATCGCCATCCTTCCCTATGCTCGCTCGGGCGTGATGGGCGGCGCCATCCTCGGTCTCGCACGCGCGGTCGGCGAAACACTCGCCGTGACCCTGGTCATCGGGAACAAGGTGGCGATCCCCAGCACGATTTTCGATCCCGCCTACACAATGGCAAGCGTGATCGCGAACCAGTTCACCGAAGTCGAAAACGATATGCACCGCTCCGCTCTCATCGAGATCGCGCTTGTGCTGCTTGTGATCACCTTCGTCATCAACGTCGTTGCGCGGTTGCTCGTGTGGCGCGTCACCAGGGGCCAACGCGTGCTGGTGCAAGAATGAACCCGCGATCCGGCGCTTCCCAGTTGTTCCTTGCCAGCGAGGGCCTCTACCGCCGGAGACGCCTGGCGAATCGAGTCATGACGGCGGTCATGGGCATTGCCGCGGCGATTGCCGTGATCCCGCTCTTTTTGATCCTGTTTTACCTCCTTCAAAAGGGGCTTCGCGGCCTGAGCCTCGACTTGCTGACCCAGGATCCGAACAGGCCGGGCCGCCCCGGGGGCGGCGTCCGCAACTCGATCGTCGGGAGCGGCATCATGGTCGGCCTCGCGACGGCTATCGGCGTGCCGATAGCCATAGGCTGCGGAGTCTTCCTCGCCGAGTTCGGCCAGAACCGTGCCGGGCTGGTGATCCGCTTCCTTGTCGATGTTATGGCCGGCATCCCATCGATCACCGTCGGCCTGTTCATCTACGGACTCATCGTCTTGCCGCAGAAGCAATTCACCGCGTTCGCCGGCGCGGTCGCGCTCGCCATCATCCTCCTGCCCGTCGTCGCCCGGATTACCGAGGAGATGGTGCTGCTGGTGCCCCGTTCAGTCCGGGAGGCTGCGTACGCGCTCGGCGCGCCGCGCTGGAAGACGACGCTCCGCATCGTATTGCCGACGGCCCTGCCCGGTATCATTACTGGTGTGCTGCTTGCTGTCTCGCGGATTGCCGGCGAAGCCGCTCCGCTCCTCTTCACCGCACTGGGAAACCAGTTCAATTCCACCAATGTCTTTCATGCGATGGATGCGCTGCCGCTTCGCATCTTCGTGTACGCTGTCGGCCCCTACGACTACTGGCACGAACAGGCCTGGGCGATGAGCCTCCTGCTCGTGACCATCATCCTGTTCATCAGCCTCGCCGTGCGTGCCATCTTCGGCTCCCGCGTGACGGTGCGCCAGTAGCGGCCCGGGAGGTTTAGAATGCCAGATACACACGTGGAAAGTGGTACGGCGGCCGCCTCCGCCATCGGAGTTCACATCGTCAGGACAGAGGAAGAAGCCGCTGCTTCGGCCGCCCCCGCACAGCGCGTCGCCATCCGGGCGGAGAATGTGGAGGCCTGGTACGGGCCAAAGCTCGCTGTCGCAGGCGTGAACATGGAAATTCGCGCCAATTCGGTCACCGCGCTTATCGGCCCATCCGGTTGCGGTAAGTCCACCCTGATCCGGACCTTCAATCGCATGCATGAGTTCGCCCCGGCCGCTCGCGTCGGCGGCGCCGTCTTCCTCGATGGCGAGAACATTTACGAGCGTGGCATCGACCCCGCCCGCGTGCGCCAGCGCGTGGGCATGGTCTTCCAGAAGCCCAACCCGTTCCCCACCATGTCCATCGCTGAGAACGTCGCTGCCGGCCTGCGCTTCCTCGGCGTCCGTTCGAAGTCCGAAATCAACGACCGCGTCGAGCGCGCGCTCAAGGTGTCGGCCCTCTGGGAAGAAGTCAAGAACGACTTGAAGAAGCCCGGCATGGCCCTCTCCGGCGGCCAGCAGCAGCGCCTCTGCATCGCCCGCGCTATCGCCGTCGAGCCCGAAGTCGTGCTCATGGACGAGCCGTGCTCCGCCCTCGACCCGATCGCCACGCTCAAGATCGAAGACCTCATGCGCGAGCTCGCCGTCCAATACACGATCGTGGTCGTGACGCATAATATGCAACAGGCCGCTCGCGTCAGCGACCGCACGGCATTTATGCTCGCTGGCGAGGACCATGTTGGGAGACTCGTTGAATACCGTTCGACCGAGGAGTTGTTCACCCGGCCGCAGGACAAACGTACGGAGGACTACATCACCGGGCGTTTCGGCTAGAAAGGCCGGCTCATGACGCGTGACCTCTTCTCGCGCGAGATCAGTGAGCTCCAGGACGAGGTGCTGATTCTCGGCTCGATGGCCGAAAAGGCCATCCTCGATTCCATGGAAGCCCTTCGCGACGGCGATATCCGGTGGTCCCAGAAGCTCGTCGAAGACGATCAGCGCATCAACGCCAAGCGCTTCGAGATCGAAGAGCGCTGCATCTTCGTGATCGCCTCCCAGCAGCCCATGGCCACGGACTTGCGCGCGCTCGTCAGCATGCTCTTCATCATCACGGACCTCGAACGCATCGCCGACCACGCCGAGGGCATCGCGCGCATCAATGTCATGCTCGGCGATGAGCCCCTCCCCCGCCGCCTCGGCTACATCCCCTCGATGGCCGACCGCTCCGTCGCCATGCTGCGCGATAGCCTGAAGGCCTACATCGAACAGGACACCGCCCTCGCCCGCCAGATCTGCGAAGCCGACGACGAAGTCGACCGCCTCCACGACCGCGTCTACGAGGATTCCACCGCCGCGATGATCGCCGACCCGCGTACCATCCAGCGCAACACCTACATGCTCTGGACCTCGCACAACCTCGAACGGATCGCCGACCGCTGCACGAACATCTGCGAGCGCGTCATCTACCTCGTCACCGGCAACATGGAAGAGATCAACGTCTCGAAGTACTGAGCGAGGCCACCAGGACGGCGGGCGAAGCAATTCCTCAGTGCCCTCCTCGAGCGTTGTAGGCACACGCCGAGCCATTCAGGTTGGGAGCGGATCCGAACCTCGTAAGTGGGCGAACGCGAGAGATGCATGACGCAGCCCGGAGGCGGCTTGCCCTGAGAGCGCCCTTTTTCATTAATATTGTCACTAGCAGCTATTGACAGCTGAATTGCGAAATTCTAACATGCCGACGTGTTTTTGGCGCGGTACCTCGAATGGGCGGTCTCAATTATCACGGCAAGCGCCCTTGCCGTCGCGGCGTTTCACAAGCTTTCAAACCCCAGGGCCGCAAAGGTGGCAATAGCCATCACGGGGGTGCCAATCCGGGCAACAGGCCTGGTAGCAGCGACCGCCGCCGGCTTAGAATCGGCGGTGGCGTTGGGACTTCTGATCTTAGGCCCATTTGGTAACGTCGCTGCCGCAGTTCTACTTATTACTTATCTGCCGGTTGCTGCTTCCGGCCCCTGCAAATGCATCCCGGGTCCCAAGTGGCTAAACGCCAGACCTGTCGCCCGAAATCTGACATTAATCACCGCCAACATGGCTGTTGTGTTAGGTCAAGAGCGATGGAGCCCTCTTCCACTTCGGCTTCTGAGTCTCGGTCCTATCGCAGCCTTTTCATTCGCGCTGTATCTGTATTTCGATCGGAGGACAACTCGTGTTGCTGATGTCGCGTACTGATCTCCTCTTGATCGCCAGTTCGGCGTTGCTTTGGCTCGTAGTGATGTTTGGCGTACTACTCCTGCTGGTGCTGCTGAGAATCGTTGGCAGTATTCAACTGGCCCATTCGGGAGAAGTCCGCGCCGAGCGGCTCAGTGCCCGACCGCAGGTGGGCGCGCTGATTCCGGCATTTTCGGCGGTAAATTTAAGTACACGCGAACCTATCATTCGCGCAACCTTACTAGGAAACCCCACCCTTCTCATCGTCGTTACGCCAGGGTGCTCCGCATGCGACAACGCCGTGGCTTGGGCTCAGGCATCGCTTCAAGACCGCACCATCGTCCTTATCTCCGCGCCCCTTGAGCAAAGTTCAAGAGCCGCGCGGATTTGGGGCGAGCGGCAGCATTTAGCCTACTGTGCAGCCGAAGATATCGATCAGACGCTCAGCGTTCCGTCGACTCCGTTCGCTATTCGCCTCGACGAGATTGGCACCATAACTGCGGCTCAGCCGATCGTCGACCGGGATGATTGGGACTCTTTAATGACAGCCAGCGCAGTCCAGCGAACGCTTTGGGGCGGGCCCGACACTGTGAATGGCGAGAGTCTTGCTAAGACCCAGCCGTGAAAGTGAAAGAAGAGGCGCCCGCAGCATGATTACTACGAAAGCGGAAACTTGCCTGATTTCAGTAAGTCGGCGCGTAGCGACCGTGTCAACGAGTCGACGTCGAGTTCTCAAACTCGGTGCGGCGACTGCGGCGGCGACGGCCGCGGTATTCCTTCGCGGCGTTTCGCCCGCCCTAGCGGCGTGTACTTGCCCGGCTTGCACAACGAAGCCATGCCCCTGCTGCGCCTCGTGTGGATTCTGCACTGGCGAGTGCTGTGCCGGTGGAGCTTGCCAATGCGGGGCCGATCTGGGTGGGTGGTTTTGCTGCTATCCAGGACTTTGCGCAACGTTCTTCTGTAGGGACTGCGCTAGCATTTGCGGCGCAGGGACGTGCCCCTGTATCTGCCTTAGCGGGCCGTTCGGCGGCTGTTCACCGTGCTAAGCCTAGAAGGCTTCAAGGCGGGGTTGATTGCGGTGATAGCCGGTTGGTACGCGCTTTCCGCGATTCCTGGAGGGTGAAGCCTCTCAACAGCCGAGGTTCTCGGCTCGACACCGTCACGAAGGTACGTTTACATGGCGATCTTCGCAGCCACGACCATTTCCGTCGCAGTCACCTTCGGGTTTGCCTTAGGGATGCTTGGGTCCGCCCTTCGAGCCACGACCGGCACAGTGGAATTCGTTCCAGCCGCGGTTCTCATTGGCTGTTCGCTGGGCGCCTGCATCATCACCTTGCGCAGCGAACAACTGCCTCGGTGGTGGTGGACCGCGGGTCCCGCGCCCGGAGCTGCACTAACCGGACTAGCGTTCGGCATCGGGGGGTTCATCGTTGCCGGGCGCGCCCAATATCCTTTTCTTCTGGCCGCCTGTGTAGCCGCCGCAGATGCGAGAATCGCGGCGCTCGGGACGGGCATCGCAGCAAGCGTGCTTGTAACTGGCATCGTTGGTCTTGCCACGTCCGCAACGCAGCCCAGAAACGAAGCAGCCGGATCTATTGCCATGGGCGGGCAAGCCCGAAGTTCGATCACGCTCTTTTGGCGAATGGCATCCGGGAAGTATTGGAGGGGTTCACGATGAGGTATGAGCAGTTCAAATCTGCCGCTGAGCTTTGGCAGGCGGTGCCATTTGCCCCTATTGCGTCCGAAGGTCTCCTCCCGCGGCTCGGCTTCAAGCTCCGGGCGACTATTCGGCATCTAGGGGAGAACGTTGATGCGGCTTTTCTAACGTACGCCCCCGACATCGACACCAGTTCGCTCAATCCCATCGCCCGCGATCTAGTGATCGTGGGCAAGGGCCACGGGAGTAGGTGCGCGCTCGTAGCGAGCGAAGGCCCACCGGGCCGCATTGGCCGCCACATCCTGCCTGACGGTCGAATCGCAACATGGGGAGCCGGGTTGCCTCCTACTTGGAAGAATTTGCGGCCTGCATGGGTAAGTTGGGCTTCGAGCGAAGGCCAGACTTGCAGAGTTGAGAGCGGCGACATCCTCCTCCAGACGCTCATCGACATTGCGGATCACCTGTCGTCTCAGCCGGGAGGGTAGCGCTCTGCGCGTCCATTTTCTGGCAGTATGTGCTCTCTTTGGCGCCGTCGTCGCCTGGCTCTTGTTGGTTCAGCCGTTTGCATCGCAAAATGACGACCCGCTCATAGATCGAGCGAGGATTCTTCGCGAGCGTCCGCTGATGGTAACGTTCACTCCTCGTGACCGGAGTCTCGGGCCGCCGGCCTACACCATCTGGCTCGTAGGCCCGGATACTTGGGTTTGGGATCAGGACATTTCGAGCGACGAGCTTCGCCAGTCGATAATCGTTCGTGGCGGAATGTCGCTGCTGCAGGTCGCACCGTCGTGTTTCGTGGGCGCGGGCACCGTTTCCCTTCCCCCAATCCCCGGCTTGACGTTTGCAGAGACTGGAGCAGAAATGTGGAACCGCGCCGAATCCAAGGATACAGTGCGCTACCGAGCTCGGCCAATTGCTGGTTCCGCGACGGTAGATGTGACCGAGACAGTTGATTCGCGGTCGAGATCCATCCGAGCAACACTCGGACCTTCAGCCGTGCCGGCCTTGGACGGGACATTCCAAGTCGCACCCGTTAGCCCATCGGGGGTTCCCTCGGCGCTTGCAAGTGCAGCTAGCTCCCCGATCGCCGTCATATCCCTCAGTAGTCGGCTGGTGCGATCCGGCGTCACCGATCCGGTCGTTCCGACTGAAGTCATGGTTCCTGAAGCCTGCCCCGCGCACGCGTTCACCCGGGAAACGTTGGCGATACGAGGTGTCGAGCGGCCCTTGGCGCAGCCGGTGACCTTCGATGTGGCGCAACGCGGACGGTGCTTTACAGCGGAGGGCGTACGGCCTCTCGATTCCGCAATCGAAATGAACGGTCCTGCGGACGACATACTTCGCCTTGGAATGAGCGTCGTGCCGGCCGCTGTCACGATTACGGGAGGCGAACGATTCTTGGTCGGGGACAATTCGACGCAGGTGTTCGCGGCTATCTTAATTAACAAATGTCAACTTCCAGATGGGACCGAGTGTTGCACCATGGGCTAGTGGCAGCGCTACGTGGTCGTCGTTTGGCGGTGCACCGGGGAGAGTTCCCGGAGTATGCCAGACGAACCAGCTCTCCCGAATGCGACTGATGGGATGCTTTGCGGGCGCGAGATCCTCGGTTGTCGCTCCCAGCGGCATGCTCGCCCGGCGGCCAGGCCGTGCCTATAAGCGCCCGGTTTGCTAGCATGGTTCACTGCGCGGCGGGTGTAGCGTAGTGGTTAACGCGTCTGGTTGTGGCCCAGAAGATCGAGGGTTCGAACCCCTTCACTCGCCCCAGGACTTCCTTCGGCACGCCCGTCCGGCCCCGGGGCCCGCGCAACGGACCCGGTAACCGCCGTCCAACGAAGCGCTCGATGTCGTCGCGGCTGCCTCACCCGTCGAGGCGCGTGATCAGCGCCGCCGCCAGCGCCACGGAGAACAGGTAGCTGAACGCGTCCGTGAACATCGTCACGAAGATGCTGGATGAGAGCGCCGGGTCCACGCGGAACAGCTTTAGCACCAGCGGCACCAGCTGCCCGATGGGCGCCGCGAGCGCGCTCGTGCTGGCCATGGAGCTGAGCAGGATCAGGCTCAACGTCAGGTTCTGTTCGAAGAGATAGGCAACGGCGCCCAGCAGCGCGCCCACGACCAGCCCGTTCACCAGCCCGATGAGCATTTCGCGCGCGACGATCCCGCCAAGCGTCCGCCGCGGCTCGTGGAGCGCCAGCGAGCGCACCATGATCGTCGCGGTCTGCGTCCCGGTCACGCCCGCCTGGTTCGCGATCGCGGGTGCGAACGCGAACAGGATGACCGCGCGCTTCACGGTATCGCTGAACAACACCAGGATGAGCGTCGCCACGAACGCCGTGCCAAGGTTCACCACCAGCCACGGCAGCCGGAACCGCACCGACCGTACCCATGGCGTCAGCGCCCCCTCCTGCTCATCGAGGCCGACCATGCGGTACATGTCCTCGGTCGCCTCTTCCTGCAGCACGTCGATCAGGTCATCGGCCGCCGTCACGCCCTCCAGCCGCCCTTCGGCATCCACGACCGGCACCGCCAGCAGGTTGTAGCGCTGCATCGTCCGCGCGACTTCCTCCTGGTCGGTCTCGGTGCTGACCGCGCGCACGTCGTGCATCGTGATCTCTTCGAGCTTCGTGCGCGGGTCCGAGACGATCAGGTCGCGCAGGCTCACCGTACCCTGCAGCCGCCGTTCGTCATCGATGATGTACAGGTAGTAGGCCTTGTCGCTCGGCGGCCGCAGCACGCGCAGGTAATCGAGCGCCTGAGCCGCCGTGATCCGCTCGTGCAGCGCCACGAAGCCGCGGCTCATGATGCCGCCGGCCGATTCTTCGCTGTAGCGCAGCAGTTCCGCTACTTCGTCGCCGCGGTCCAGCGCCGCGAGCGTCTCCGCCTGCTCCTCCGGCTCCAGCTGCCCGATGACGTCGGCGGCGACGTCGTCTTCCACTTCGTCCAGCACGGCCGGCAGGTCCGCGAGCCCGACGCCCCGGATCAGGTCACGCAGCTCGTCGTCTTCGACCTCTTCGAAGAGCAGGCCGACGATGTCCGTGGGCAGGTAATCGAGGATTTCGCGCCGGCCATCCTCGTCGAGCGAGAGCACCAGGTCGGCCAGGTCCGCGGGGTGAAGGCTCGTGACGAGGGCGACAGCTTTCGCCCACTCGCCACCTTCGATCAGGGCGCGAGCGTCATCCAGCAGGTCGCGGGTGACGACGTCCTCGGCCAAGAGACCACCCTCGGGCGGCCGCCCGAGCGGCGCCCGCCATCGCTACGTTGCCGGCGTTTATGTACCTGCATAGCAAGTTCTGGGCTGAACGTAATGCCGCCCTTGTGAAGGGTCAATCTGCCCTTGCAACTGCTAATCCGCATGAGCGCCTCTGCAGCCAACTCATGCTCTATACTCGCGCAAGCCGGCCCAACACAGGAGGAACATATCCCATGCGCATGAAACGTCTCCTGCCCATCGCGGCAATCGCGGCGGCAATCCTCGTTGCCGTCCCTGTCGCATCAGTCCTGGGCGATACCCTCGGAAGTTCGCCGGCCGATGAGACCGCCTCCGCCGTGCTCGGGAACGGCTTCACCTACCAGGGCCGCCTCACTGAATCCGGCGCCCCCGCCAATGGCACCTACGACCTCCGCTTCATCCTCTACGACGCAGAAACGGGGGGCGCCCAGGTCGGCACCGAAGTCGAGCAGAAGGACGATGTCACCGTCACCAACGGCATCTTCAACGTCGTCCTCACCTTCAGCGCCACTGCCTTTAACGGCGACGCTCGCTGGCTCGAAATCGCCGTCCGCGCCGGCAGCGGCACCGGCACCGCCGGCTTCACTGTGCTCTCGCCGCGGCAGCCAGTCTCCCCGGCGCCGTACGCACTCTTCGCCAAGGCCGCGAAGGCGGTGACGCTGCCGTTCGCCGCCACCGCAGCGGACGCCGGCGCCATCCTCGATATCTCCAACACCGGCGCAGGCACGGCCGCGAAGTTCACCGCCGGCACGGGCCTCGCAGCGCTCGAAGTGAGCGGTGCCGTCAAGGTCTCTGGCACGAACCCCGCGGCCCTGGTCGTCACGCCGGTGCTCTCCGGGCTCACCCAGAACGTCTGCGCGACAGGCACCGCGGCCGGCACGGGCCTCATCATCAGGAACGCCCTCACCGATGGTGACGCCAACGCCATCCTCCTCGTGACGCCGCAGAGCACCGCCGCCACCCCCGCCCTCCCCTCGGCGCCCTTCGTGCTGAAATACGCGCCCGACGCTTCCATCTGCAGCGGCGCCGGGAGTAACTGGGTGATCCTCGCGGCCGATACCCTCGCCGTGACCGACAAGTTCAACGTCCTGGTGATCAAGCAATGATGCCGCGGCGCGCGCTCCTGCTCAGTGGCGGCGCCGTCGCCGGCCTCGCCGTCACCGTTGCCGCGCTCGCCCAATCCGCGAGCGGCTGGGACCTCTCCCGGTTCGCCTATGGCGGCGGCGGGACCAGCACCGGCTCCGTCTACACGGTGCAGGGCATCAGTGGCCAGCCCTTCGCCCTCACCTCGACGGGCGGCAACTGGACAGTGAACGCTGGCCTCCTCGGCGGCATCCTGGAGAAGTTCAAGCGGTTCGCGCCGTTCGTCGGCCGGGACTGAGGGATCCACCGATTGCCCGGACCCTGAGCCTTCCGTGCCTGGTAGTTCGAGCCGCCCGCGGCGCCGGCGGGCGGTGAAGCCGCCGTCCGGCCGTCACCGCCGGGCCCTTTGGCCATTGTCATCCCGGCCCAACTCCGCAATTCTCGGATGATAGTCCCATCCCCGGAGACCGCTGCCCATGCAAGTGCTTTCCCGCGAAGACGCGCTCGCCCATGTTCGTTCCGGCGACCGCGTCTACCTGCACGGTGGCGCCGCTACCCCGCACCCGCTGCTGGATGCGCTCGTCGCCCGCGCCCCCGCACTCCACGACGTCGAAGTCGTCCACATGCACACGGATGGTCCGGCGCCGCACCTTGCCCCCGCGATGGAAGGCCACTTCCGCCACAACGCCCTCTTCATCGGCCCGAACGCCCGCCAGGCCGTCCAGGAGGGCCGTGCCGACTACACCCCGGTGTTCCTGTCGGATATCCCCGCGCTCTTCGCCCCGGGCGCGGCCCTGCCCCTGGATATCGCGTTGATCCATGTCACCCCGCCGGACGCCGATGGCAACTGCTCGCTCGGCGTCTCCGTCGATTGCGCGCTCGCGGCCGCCAAGGATGCGCGCCTCGTGATCGCCCAGGTCAACCGCCTGATGCCGAGGACGCACGGGCACGCCGTACCCGCCGACTGGATCGACATCTCCGTCGAAATCGATTCGCCGCTGCCCGAAAGCCCTGCCTCCGAGACCACGCCCGAAGCCGATGCCATTGGCGGCCACGTCGCGGCGCTTATCGAAGATGGCGCAACGCTCCAGATGGGCATCGGCGCCGTGCCCAACGCCGTCCTCGCCGCACTCGGCGGCCACCGCGATCTCGGCGTCCACACCGAGATGTTCACCGACGGCCTGCTGCCACTGGTGAAATCGGGTGTTGTCACCGGCGCGCGCAAGCGGCTCCACCCGGGCGTCATCATCTCGGCCTTTACTGTGGGCAGCCAGGCCATCTTCGATTTCGTCAACGACAACCCGGGCGTCGAGCTGCGGCCGGTCGATTACACGAACAACGTCGACGTGATCGCCGCAAACAACAACATGGTGGCGGTCAACGCGGCGCTCAGCATCGACCTCACGGGCCAGGTCGTCTCCGATTCCATCGGGCCCCGGCTGTATAGCGGCATCGGCGGGCAGGTCGATTTCATCCGGGGCGCGGCCCGCTCCGAAGGCGGCGTGCCCATCATCGCGCTGCCGTCGACGGCCCGCGGCGGCAGCATCAGCCGCATCTGCGCCGAGATCGCCGCCGGCTCGGGCGTCGTCACCACCCGCGGCGATGTCCATTGGGTCGTCACCGAATACGGCGCCCGCAACCTCCACGGGCGCACCATCCGCGAACGCGCGGGCATGCTGATCGAAATCGCCCACCCGAAATGGCGCGCCTCGCTCGAAGAAGCCGCCGGCCAGCTCGGCTACCTCGGCGGCCGCTGTCCCTGAAGCGGCGTCACCCTCAGCCGCGGGCCGCCTCCAGCGCGAGCCGCGCCTGCTCCACCGCCGGCAGCGCCCCCTCGACCACGCGGACGGCCGCGTGGGTTTAGCTCGCACGCGGCCTAGCCATTCTGGAGTCGGCGAGTGTAGAGTGAACCGCATTCCGACCACCACTTCGTGAGCGAAGAGCGGGGCAGATGAAAGACTACTACGGAATCCTTGGGTTGCCCCGGTCTGCTGGCCCCGATTCGATTAACGATGCGAAGCGTCGACTGTCTTTTCTCTACCACCCTGACTCCCGCGCGAAGGATATGGACGGGAGCTGGGCTGACGAACGAATTCGAGAGATCAACGAGGCTTGGGACGTACTGAGCGATCCCGCACGCAGGGCCGCATATGACCGCGCAACCCCATCCACGCGCAACGCTACGGCACTGCCAGTCCTCGCCGTCTCTCCTCTTGAAGTCGAGCTTATCGGGATCGCTCCCAACGGCCTCGCGAGATTCGCGGTCGACATTGTTCAAGTCGGCGGACCTCCTTTTGACGCCGCCATTCACGACCTCGAGATTGGTTGGGGTATGCCCTGGGACAAATCTCAGTTGCGATACGACGCCGGCGGGAGTGTGAGTCCGCCATTGACCTTGACGTTCGAGATGGATCTATCCGCGAGCGGGTTCAATTCCGATACTGAGTATGTTGGCGACTTCGTGGTCAACGCGGTCGCGAGGGCTAGCTAGTTGGAGCCCGACGAAGTTACGAAGACCACAACCTTGACATCCTTGGGCCAAGGAGCCAAATCGGTAGCCCGGTTGAACCTTTCAGAAATCGCTGCCGAACAGAAGGCGTCGAAACCGAAGGTCGACATCGTATTCGTGATTGACACCACGGGAAGCATGAACGACAAGATCGCTGGGTTAGTCGGGACTCTGCAGATCCTTGCTGACTGCCTGGGCGAAAAGAGCGCAGACTGGACGGCGGCGGTCGTTGCCTTTGGTGACCTCACCGTCCCTGGGGACACAATCGCAGCTACCCCATTCACAGCTTCTGTTCCGATGCTCAAGCGTTCGTTGGGGAACCTTCCCCATAACCATGGCGGCGGCAATGAAGGCGAGTCCTCATTTGAGGCGCTCCAAAAGGCGATAGTCCTCCGCGGGTTCCGCCGCGACTCCATCAAAGTCGCGGTCCTGATAACCGACGAACCTGCCCTTCAGCACACGGTCACGAGCCGAGATGTTTCAAAGTCCGTGCGCTCCGCGGAGATGATCTTGTTCGTTGTGTCACCTTCTCTGAACTACTACCGGCAACTCGCGAAGGACAACGGAGGGGAGTGGTTTCAGGTATCGGCAACTACCAACCTCAAGGCGATACTCGCCCTGTTCGATAAGCTGAGCCGTTCCGTTGCCATCGCCGTCGAGAAGGTCCACTTGCTCGGTGGCGGGAGTGTGGAAGCCTACCTCAGCCTCCCAAAGGGCAAGTAGCCCGTGGCCAAGTTCACCCTTCGGGTTCGAACGGGGAGTCGAACGCTTGATCCCTCCTCTGGAGCGCCTGCGCCCGCCCCGGGACCTGCGGCACCTCCGCCCCCGCTGACGACATCCCCGCAACGGAAGAGAATGTACCTCGCTCTGGCCATCGGTTCTGGCGTTCTGCTCGTTGCTCTCGGCTCCGTCGCCATAGCCGCGGGTTCTAGCGCGGGCCCGTCCCGACCGGCTGTTGACCCATCTGCATTAACTGAATTTGCTACCCCGCTGCCAACGTGGATCCCAAGGCCCGCGTCTGTGGAGCCCACAGCCGTTCCGTTCGCCGGCACGTCGAGCGCTCCAAGTTCGAGATCAATCGCCGGGACATGGCGGCTGGTGGACAGTCCAACCTTCGGACCAGACGCCGGGGAAACCTTCTCGTTCGATATTAGCCTTCAAGAATCGGGGGTTAGAGTCAGCGGTGAAGCACTGGGCACGGATTTTGCAATCTCAGGTACCCGCGAAGGTGATCGTGTGCGCGTCGAGTTCGCTCGATCCGGAGGTCGCGGGTACTTCGATTGGATGATTACTTCGGACGGACGGCTCTCCGGAACATACGAGGATTACGGAGCGAAAAACGGCGGCACGAGCGTCGGCGTCCGAGTCGATTCGGCCCGAACTCCCACGCTGCCAGCTCTGCAGTCGCCGACCGTCAGTTCCGCAGGTGCTCCGCCTGCCCCGACGGCGGTGCCAGCAGCGAACGCGACTGTCACACCGCCTTCGCGCTCGCCGAGTGCGACGCCGTCGACGCCAGCGCCTACATCATTCGGCGGTCGCTCGCCGGCCGCAACCGCCACGACGCAAGCGACGTCAACGCCAGCGTTGGACGTGGCGCCGAGAAGCAGTTTTCCTGATGGTGCCTATGCAGTGCCCGCTGAGGTCCCTCCAGGAACGTACCGAAACGGCGGCGGGGTATTTTGCTCCATCTATAGGAATGGAGCTCTGTTAGACTACGGCAGCGGATCGTTTATCGTTACGGTCGACTCCAGTTGGTCCATTTTCCGCTCCACTGGCTGCGGCACGTGGGCGCCTGCCACGTCAGGAGGCGCCAGAGGCAGCTTTCCAGATGGCGCCTATGCGGTGCCCACTGAGGTTGCTCTAGGAGCGTACCGAAACAGCGGCGGGGGATTTTGCTCCATCTACAGGAATAGAACGCTGTTGGATTACGGCAGCGGACAGTTCATCGTTACGGTCGACTCTGGTTGGTCCATTTTCCGCTCCACGGGCTGCGGCACGTGGGCGCCTGCGACGCCCGGAGGCCAGAGAAGCAGCTTTCCGGATGGCGCCTATGCGGTGCCCACTGAGGTTCCTCCAGGAGGGTACCGAAACAGCGGCGGGGGATTTTGCTCCATTTACAAGAACGGAACTCTGTTAGACTACGGCAGCGGACAGTTCCTCGTCCAAGTCGACAGTACTTGGTCGATCTTCCGATCAACCGGATGTGGCACTTGGACGAGGCAGTGAGTCGCGTCCGGAGCGAACAACCGTTCTCCCGCACCTTAGTGCATTCGTACAAATACACCTTGGGTGAACTTTTGGACGGGACACGAGTAGGGCATCTCCGCTGGAAACGCGCCGTTAGTCGTGAGCACCCTCAGCCGCGGGCCGCCCCCAGCGCGAGCCGCGCCTGCTCCGCCGCCGGCAGCGCCCCATCGACGACGTGGACGGCCACGCCGGCGCTCTCCCACTCCGCCGCGAGCCGCGCGGCCATGCCCGCGAGTCCTGCCTTCGCCGCGATGTAGGCGACATCGCCGCCCGGCGCCGCCCCGATGAGCACGATCGTGCCGCCGTGCGCGCGTTCCATCAATCGCCCGAAGGCCTGCGCGGCGAGAAACGGCGCCGTCAGGTTCCGGTCGAGCGCGACTCGCCACTCCTCGCGCGAGAGCTCTTCCAGCGGCGCCGCGCCCGCCGCATCGTGGGCAGCCACGAGCACGTCCACGCGCCCCATGCGGTCGCAGACTTCGTCGGCGAACGCGGTTACCTCGACCGGGTCCGTCGCATCCATCAGGCGGAGAAACTGCTCCCGCCCGAGCACCCATACTTCGTTCGCGATCGAGGCCATGGCGAACTCGTTCGCCTGCGACTTCTCCTGCGTCGCGAGCGCGAGGTCCGCGCCCGCTTCCGCGAACGCCACCGCGAGCGCGCGGTCGCGCTCGCTTCCTCCGCCAATGATCGCGACGACCTTCCCCGCCAGTGGCGCGCTCACCTTGTCAGCACCAGGACCAGCGGCACCAGCAGCCCGAGTAGCACGAGCAACGAGAGCGCGATGGAGATGCTCTGCCAGTCCCGCGAGCCGGCCCGCCCCTGGTAGTACCGCTCCTCCCAGGAGCCATCCATCAGGTCCATGTCGCGCGCGTCGGGCCCCAGGTCTGGCCCGAAATCGTCGTACTCCCCGGCCTCGCTCCCGCCGAGCGTGATCGTGTCCTCGTCCTCGTCGTCGCCCGTGTGTTGCACGCCGTCGATGGTAACAAACGCCTCAATCGTCGTCCTTCTGCTCGATGATGATGACGCGCGCCGCGCCATGCGGACCACGCCCTGGCCCACCGCTCCCGGCTCGCGGCCCTGGCTCATCGGCCGAGTCACCGCTGTCGAACAGGTCCCATTCGAACCGCCGCGCCCAGTGGAAGTCGGTCATGCCGACGGTCATCGCCGAGAGGATGAACGCGACCGGCGCCAGCCAGTACCAGCCGTCCCCCGCGAGCATCACGCCGGCGGCAATGCCCCACCAGAGGATGGCCGCGAATGCCCGCGCGTTGCGGCGGCTGTTCGCCACCGAGCCAGCCGTGAGAAACGCGAAGATGCCGATCCACGCCGCTCCGGGGTCGTCGTTCACCACGATCACGGTGCCCACGGCCAGCCAGGCGGCTGCGATCGCGAGGCCGTGCGCCCAGCCGTCGCGCCGCATCGAGCTATAGACAAGCGCGGCCGTCGTCAGGAACGCGAAGATCGTGATCCAGCCGGCGCCCGCGTCGTAGCCCGTAACCATCGCCGCCCCGGTCCACGTCCCGGCCACCGCGATCACGCGCGGCAGCCCGAGCCTCCGCCAGAAGCTCACGCCCACGGCGAAGGTCGCGAGCATCGCAAAGACCAGCGTCCACCACGCGTCCGGCTGCGCGATGACCGCCGGGATCATCGCCGCCCAGATGGCGATGACCGCCAGCACGGAGGACGCCTTAATGCTCATTTCAGATAGCCATTCTCGTCCCGCAGCTCCGGCCCCTCGACACGCGCCCGCCCGTCGCCGAACTTCGCATCCCGCCAGGTGAGCGCGGACTTCAGTCCCTCGGTGCTGGCGATGCGCCCGAACTCCTTCATGCTCGGCGCGAGGTGTGCCCGCGCGTCGTTCTCGGTCGCCAGCCGCTGCATCGTGCGCGCGCCCATCAGCTCCAGCCCCAAGTTCACGATGCGCTTGTTCGCCGTCAGCAGCTCGGTGTCGATCATCGCCATGCGGTCGACCAGCCCCTCGACCTCGGCCTCCAGGTGCTCGATCGGCACCGACTTCAGCACGAGGCCGATCTTCGCCGCCTCCGCCCCGCTGATGGTGTCGCCCGTCAGGAACAGCCGCTTGGCCCACTGCGGCCCGCAGTTGTAGAGCCACATGTTGTTCGGGAGCGCGCCCATCGCGCGCGCCGGCGGGAAGCCGATGCGGCAGTCGTCGGCGGCGATGATGATGTCGCACAGCAGCGCGATGTCCGTCCCGCCGGCCAGGCAATGCCCGTGGATCTGCGCGACCACCGGCTTGTGCATATCGAAGATGACCATCCGCAGGCGCTGCGCTCGCTCCATTTGCCAGGAGTCGTCATCGAAGGTGCGCGCCCCGCGGTAGACGGCCGTGTATTCGTCCTCGTCGTTGCCGCGCTGGGGCGCCCGCCCGCTGGCCATCGGCGTCAGGTCGTAGCCCGCGCTGAACGCCCGCCCGTTGCCACGGATGATGACCGCGTGCACGGCCGTATCGTTGTCGGCGTCCCAGAGCGCCGCGTTCAGTTCGGTCTGCAGCTCGAACGAGAGCGCGTTCAGCTTCTCCGGCCGGTTGAACGTGATCCGCGCGCGGCCGCGGTCGACCTCGTAGATGAGCGTCTTGTAGTCGGGCACCCTGGCCTCCTCGTGATGTAGTGAAGATGCCGCATTCTACGCCGCGCCCCGGCTGCGCTGCCTGCGACGGGCGCCGCCTTCGCCGGCGCTCAGCCCCGTGGCCACCAACACCCGCGAGCCTGGACCGGCCCGGGCAGGAGACGGCTTTCTTTCGGGGATCCCGATGGCAAGGCCATGCCCCTCATGTCACGTTTCATGCGCCGGCCGGACATCTCGTGTCGCCGCGGCGGCGTACGCTGCGGAGGTGAACCTCTCCGAGGCGCTCCAGCGAGTGGCGGACGCACGCGCCGCCGATCCCCTCCGGCCCATCACCTTCGCCGCTCCCAGCCGGATCGCTGCGCTGGCCATGCGCCGCGACCTTGCCCGGCGCACACCGCACACCGCCGTCCGCTTCGAAACACTCCCCCGCCTGGCCGAGCTCGCGGGTTCCGGCGAACTCGCTGCCAGCGGCCTCCGCCCCCTCGCCCGGCCTATCGGCGATTACGCCGCGGGCGTGGTCGCGAAGGACGCCGGCGGCGTATTCGCGGGGGTGGCCCGCCTGCCTGGCTATGCGCGCGTCCTCCGCCGCCACTTCCAGCGCCTCCGCCGCGGCGGCATTCGTCGCAGCAGGGACCTGCGGGCCGCGCCCGATGGCCCGGCGACGCATGAGTTCCTGCGCGCCTACGACGCCTTCCGCGACCTGCTCGCGCCCTTCTATGACGACGAGGACCTGTTCGACGCGGCGGCCGCCGCTGTCCGCGCCGGCCACGCCGGCATCGCCGCCGACCTCGGCGACATCTACCTCGTCCCGCCCGGACCGCGCACGGCGGGCGGCGACGCGTTCGTCCGCGCGCTCGCGGCCTCCGGCGCCCCCCTCCACGAGCTCACCGGCGACCCTGTCGCCCACGAGCCCACGTATACCCTCCACCCGGACCCGGCGTCGGAGGCCGAAGCCGCCGCCCGCGCCGTCCTCCGGCTGCTCGAAACCGGCGCGAGCTTGCACGAGGTGGCCGTGTTCCACGGCGGCGACCGTGCCTACGCGCCGCTCCTCGCAGGCGTCTTCGACCGCGCGGGCATTCCCGCGGCGCGCGCGCCGGGCCGTCCCCTCACCGAATCGCCCGCGGGCCGCGCCGCGCTCGCGCTGCTGCAGCTCCCCGCCCACGACTACTCGCGCGTCGCCGTGTTCGACTTCTTCGCGCTCGCCCAGGCTCCGGCGACCCTCACCGCTGGCGGCGGCACGGTGCGCCTCCAGCCGACCACGTGGGACCGTCTCTCCCGCGACGCCGGCGTCACCCATGGCACCGAGCGCTGGCAGGCCGCGCTTGCCGCTTTCGCCGCGGACGCGCGCCGCCGCGCCGCCACCGAGGACGATGCCGGCTGGCGCGCACGCCACGAAGTTGATGCCGCCACGGTCGAATCGCTCGCCATGCTCGTCCACGATCTCGCCGCGATGCTGGAACCGCTGCGCGCCAGCCAGCCGGCGGCGGCCTTCATCGAACGCCTGAAGCGAGCCGTGACTACCCTCATCCGCCCCGATTCCGATGGCTTCGCCGAAGTGGTCGACGAGATCGACCAGCTTGGGACGGTCGCCGCGATCGGCGGCAGCTTCGACCTCGCAGCCTTCACCACCGCCTTCGAGGCCAACCTCCGCGCCGCGACGACCCGCGACCGCGGCCTCGGCGAGGGCGTGCTCATCGCCGATTACCGCGCCGCGGCCGGCCTCGCGTTCCCGCACGTCATCGTTTGCGGCGCATACGAGGGCTCATTCCCGCTGCGTGCCACGGTCGAGCCGGTCGTGGACGACGCCTGGTGGGCCCTCGCCCACGCCGCCCACCCGTTTATCGAGGACACGGCAACCCGCCTGCGGCGCGACCGCGATGCCGCCCTCCGCTGCCTTGCTTCGGCAACGCAGTCGCTGTCCATCACCATCCCGCTCGCCAGCAGCTCTGGCACGCGCGAGCACTACCCGTCACCCGTGGTCGCCGGCGTCGTCAGCAGCTTCGCCGGCGGACCGGTGACCGCCTCCGAACTGCGCCGCCGGGGCACACCCGGTTCGCCGCTCGCGTCGGCCGTCACCGGTCCGGCGCTGGACGCGTTCGAACAGGAGTTGCGGCAGGCCATCTCTTCGCGCCAGGCAGGAATATGGACGGAGCCGGCCGGCCACCGCCTGGCGCTGCCGGTTGCCCTGCGCCGCGCCCGCCGCGAGCCGCGGCTCACGGAGTGGGACGGACTCGTGGACCTGGGCGAACCGCTGCTCGCCGCCGGCCGCCAGCTCTCCCCGACCTCCATCGAGCAGTACGCCACCTGCGGCTTCCGCTTCTTCCTTCGCAGCATCCTCCGCCTCGATGCGCCCGAAGACCCCGAGGAACGCCAGACCATGGATTCCGCCACCCGCGGCACCATCGTCCACGCCGTCCTCGAACAATTCTTCAAAGAACAGCTCGTCCACGGCCGCCCGGCCCTGGGCGAGGCCTGGACCGCCGCCGACCGCGAACGCCTGCTGCAGATCCTGGAGGACGAGATGGCCGTCGCGGAAGCCCGCGGCCAGGTTGGCCTCCCGATCTTCCACCGCCACGAATTGCTCACGCTCCGCGCCGACCTCGAGCGTTTCCTTGGCGAGGACTCCACGCAGCGCCTGGCCTTCGGCGCCATCCCCAGCCGGTTCGAACAGCCATTCGACGCGGTCGAGATCGGCGGCCACCTGTTCCGCGGCTCCCCCGACCGCATCGACCGCTCCGCCGATGGTAGCCGCGAGTGGGTGATCGACTACAAGACGGGCAGCAGCAAATACCACGAGATCAGCGCGGAAGACCCGTTCAGGGGCGGCACGCAATTGCAGCTCGGCGTCTACGCCGAGGCGCTCGCCCGCGAGGCCCGCGCCGCCGGCCGCACGCTGGATGTGACCGGCCTCTACTGGTTCATCACGCGGCGCGGCGAGTTCCGCGCGCTCGAATACGACCACTCAGCCGCCAACGCCGTCCGCCTCGGGGAGATCGTCGGTGCTATCGGCGGCGGCATCGAGCGCGGCGTCTTCCCCGCCATCCCCGGCGACGAGGACCGGAATTCGTTCGCGAACTGCAAATACTGCGATTTCGACCGCGTCTGCAGCCGCCGCCGGCTGGCCGACGCGACCCGCCGAGCCGGCGATGACACGGTCGCTCCCTGGGCCAACGTCGCCGAGATCGCGAAGGGCGCCCGCCAATGAGCGACCCCTTCACACGCATCCGCGAATCGCTGAGGGAGAGCCTCTTTGTCGAGGCCGGCGCCGGCACCGGCAAGACGAAGGCGCTCGTCGATCGCCTCGTGGCGCTCGTGGAGGCCGGCATTGCCGTCACGGAGATCGTCGCCATCACGTTCACCGAAAAGGCCGCCGCCGAGCTGCGCGAACGCGTGCGCGCCGAACTTGAGAAGGCGCGCAGTTCGGGCGGCGCGCCGGCTCGGCTGGCGGCGGCGCTCGAATCGCTCGACGCGGCCCCGATCTCCACCATCCACGCCTTCGCCGCCGGACTCGTCCGCGGCTTCGCCGCCGAGGCGGGAGTCGACCCCGATTTCTCTGTCATCGATGAGGTCGCCGCCGGCCGCCGCTTCGAACAGCGCTGGCGCGAGGAGCTCGAGCACCTCGGCGGCGACCCCGCCGCGTGCGAGGCGTTCGCCCGCGTCCTGCGCCTCGGGCTAACGCCCGATTCCATCGAGACCTTCGCCCGCGAGCTCTGGCAGCGACCGGACTTCGCCCGCCGCGCGCTCGCGGCCGCGCCCCCGCTTCCGCCCACATGGCCCGATCTCCGTGCCTGGAGTGGCGATTTCCGCGCCGAGCTCGCCGGCGCCCGGCCCGCGGCGACCGCCGCCCTGCGCCTGGCCTCGGTCCAGAACCTCCTCGACTTGCTCACCAATGCCGGGCCCGAAGAACGCGAAGCCCTGCTCGCCGGCAGCGGCCTCGCCGACCTTCGTTTCGGGGCCGGCAACAGCGAGACGAAACCGGTCATCGCCCTTGCGAAGCAGATCCAGGAGGATTTGGGCGCGGTGCTCGACGGCCTCCGAGCCGAGGCCCTCCACGCGATCCTGCCCGCCACCGCCAGCTTCGTCTTGCGCGAGCGCACCGGGCGCTGCCGCGATGGCGCCCTCACCTTTGATGACCTCATCAGTCTCGCCCGCGACCTCGTCACCGATAACTCGGACGTACGCGAGCGTCTCCGCAGCCGCTACCACACCTTCCTCATTGATGAGTTCCAGGACACCGACCCGTAGCAGTTCGACATCGCCCGCGCCTTCGCCACCAGTCCGGGCGGCGCCCCCGAGCCCGGCCGCCTCTTCCTCGTCGGCGACCCGAAGCAGTCCATCTACCGCTTCCGCGGCGCCGATATGGCCATGTACAACGACGCCCGCGAGCAGACCGCCGCCAACACCTCCGTCTCTCTCGTCGCGTCCCACCGCACGGCGCCGGCCATCCTCTCCTGGGTGAATGCCGTTTTTGGCCGCCTCTTCCCGGGTGACGACCTCGCGATTGCGCCCGCCTACAGCGAAATGACCGCCGTCCGCAGCGACTCCCCGGCCGGCCACCCGGTCTCGCGCATCGGCGACGCGCGGCCCCTGAGAGCGGCCGAAGTCCGGCGCACCGAGGCGGCACACGTCGCTGGTGTTTGCCAGGCGGTGGTGACCGAAGGCTGGCTGGTGGGCGACCGCGGGGGTGCGCCGCACCGCCCCGCGCGCTTCCGCGATATCGCCATCCTCATCCCCACCCGTACCGGCCTGCCGGACCTCGATCACGCCTTCGAACAGGCGGGCATCCCCGTCCGCGTGGACGGCGGCAGTCTCGTTTTCCAGACTCAGGAGCTCCGCGACCTCATCAACATCCTCGCCGCGACCGACGACCCCGCCGACTCCATCGCCGTCGTGGCTGCCCTGCGCAGCCCGGCGTTCGCCTGTTCCGACGCCGATCTCGCCCGTCACAAGCTGGCGCACGGCAGCTTCAACTACCTCGCTCCAGAAAACCCGCCCGGCCCGGTCACCGCTGCGCTCCTGCGCCTTCGCGCCTTCCACGACCTGCGCCCCACGACCTCTCTCGCCGGTCTCGTCCAGGCTATCCTCGGCGAGACCGGCATCGTCGCCTCCGCCATCCTCGACACCGCCGACCGCGACGCCTTCCGCCGTGCGCGCTTCACCGTCGAACAGGCGCGCGCGTTCGAAGCCGATGGCCCGCAGCCGCTCCGCGCACTCGTCGATTGGCTCGAAGAACGCAGCTCCCGCCCGATCGTTGACCATGAGGGCGCCGGCCTCGACGAAGACGAAGACGCCGTCCGCATCATGACGGTCCACGGCGCGAAGGGCCTCGAGTTCCCCGTCGTCATCATGGCCGGCTTCGGCACGCAACCGCAGGCGGTGCTACCGCCGACCTGGGCCATCGAGCGCGCCAGCGGTGAGCTCGCCGTATGCATCGGCCCGAAATCCCGGGGCCAGTTCAGCTACGGGCCTGTGGCCGGCGTTCTCGCGCAGGAACTCCGCCACGCCGAGGCCGAACAGGTGCGCCTGCTCTACGTCGCCGCCACGCGCGCCCGCGACCACCTCATCGTCTCCTTCTATAAAGGCCAGCGCGGGAACGCCTCCGGCGTCGACCGGCTGCTCGCGGTGCAGGCGGCGGACGGGCTTCCGGTGCTCGCTGCCCCGGACAACGCCGCCCACCAGACGCCTGGGCGCCTCAGCGGGATCGTGGTCGAGCCATCCCCCTTCCGGGATGTGGCCACCGCCGCCGCCGCCCGCCGCGAACTCGTGGCCGCCAGCTACCGCCTCCGCGTCACGAGCGCGACCGCACTCGCGGGCCGCAAGGAGGCCCGCGCCGATGACAGCGAGCCATGGTCCCACGGCCGCGGCAGCACGCGCCTGGGCCGCGCCGTCCACGCCGTCATCCAGTCCGTCCCACTGTCCGCGAGCCCCGGCGTCGTCGCGGCATTCGCCCGCGCCCAGGCCGTCGCCGAAGCCATCCCGGACCGCGAAGCCGACATCGTCCGGCTGGTGCGCCGCGCGCTGGAGTCGCAGGCCATGGCCCGCGCCCGCGCCGCCGCCAGCAACGGGGGCCGCGCCCTCCGCGAGGTGCCGTTCGCCGTCGAGATCGACGGCACGATCGTCGAAGGCTTCCTCGACATGCTCATCGATGGCCCGGGCGGCCTCGAAATCGTCGATTGGAAGACCGATGGCATCACCGCCGGCGAAGTCGATGCCCGGCTGGACCACTACCGTCTCCAGGCCGGCCTCTATGTCCTCGGCATCGAGCGCGCGACGGCGCACCGCCCCACTCGCGTCACCTACGCGTTCCTTTCGCCCGCCATCGAACGCGACCTCGGCGACACCGCCGCGCTCGCCGCCTTCGCCGCCAACGAGCTTGCCGCCGGGCGCGGCCGGCAGCCGGCGCCTCCGGGCTGAGGCCTTCCCCGATAGGTAGGCGCCATAAATCTGTGCTATTCTGATCACAAGTTGTTTGCGACGAACGTAACGAAGCCCGGTGTCCTGCGGCTTGCCTCTCTTCCCGGCCTCTCTGCCTCTCCCGTTCGTCCCTCCGCCTCGGTGCTGCGGGTGCCCGATCGTGGCCCGCGCCAGGTGAGGTGGGACAACTGACAACCGCTCCCGAAAGGAAACCACCCACTGTTACGCACGCTGTTCCGCCGCAAGAAGGCAGAAACAACCGCTGAGGCCCACGCCTCTCCCGCCACCATCACGCCATCCGCTCCCGTAACGCCCGCCAGGGCCGCCGCCGGGACTACACATTCCATCCCAGCCGACCACGGCAGCGAAGATGCTCCCGCCCGCCGGCCCCATCGGCGCCGCGGAGGCCGCCGCCGCTCCAGCGGCGAAGCCCTCACCGAAGACGGCGCCACCATCACCCCGGCGCCCGCAGCCTCCCCCGCGCAGCGCCACCTTCCCCGGCCGCTCGCGCCCATCTCCGAAGCCTTCCAGGAACTCGGCGTCGATGACACCGGACTCGCCGCCATCGCCGCGCTCGGCTACGAGCTCCCCACGCCCATCCAGGTGCAGGCACTCCCGCTGATGCTCCAGGGCGAAGACGTCGTCGGGCTCGCGCAGACCGGCACGGGCAAGACTATCGCCTTCGGCCTCCCCCTGGCCCGCGCCATCGATACCGATGACCCACGGGTGCAGGCGATCGTCCTCGTCCCCACGCGTGAGCTCGCCAACCAGGTGCGCGAAGTGATCGAGCACCTCGGCAAGTTCTACGGCTTCACCACGATTGGCCTCATGGGAGGCAAGCGTCTCCAGTCCGACTTCACCGCCCTCGAACGCGGCGCCCACGTCGTGGTCGGCACGCCCGGGCGTGTCATCGATCACATCAAGCGCGGCACGCTGCCCCTCGGCGCCGTCCGTTTCGCCGTCCTCGATGAAGCCGACCAGATGCTCGACATCGGCTTCGCCCGCGACATCGACTACATCCTCCGCATGTGCCCGAAGGACCGCCAGACCGGCCTCTTCAGCGCCACCATGCCGGAGAGCATCGGCCGCCTGGTCTACCGCTACATGCGCAAGGCGCAGCGCGTCGCCATCGCCCCCGAGCAGAAGACCGTCGAAGGCGTGGCCCAGTACTGCGCCGAGGTCTCCGAACGCGACAAGTTCGTCGCCCTTCGCCACCTCTACGAGACGATGGAGCTCGGCCGCTCGCTCGTCTTCCGGCGCACGAAGATCGGCGTCGACCGCCTGACCGGCCAGCTCCAGTCCTGCGGCGTCCCCGCCCGCGCCATCCATGGCGACCTCCGCCAGGGCGAACGCGACCGCGTGATGGCCGACTTCCGCGCCGGGCGCCTCGAGTTCCTCGTCGCGACGAACGTCGCCGCCCGCGGCCTCGACATCCCCGATATCGAGCACGTTATCAACTACGACGTGCCCCAGAACTCCGAGGAGTACATCCACCGCATCGGGCGGACCGCCCGGGCCGGCAAGAAAGGCTCCGCCGTCACGTTCGTCAGCGAGTGGGAGCTCGATGACTGGGACCGCATCGTCTCGGTGGTCGGTGATGACGCCGTCGAACGGCTCAAGCTGCCGGCCCGCTGGGACTAGCGCCAACGGCGCCGGCAACGCGAGAGCCCGGCCGGCAGTGCCGGGCTTTCTCTTCCCCGCTACAATCGCCCCGTGTTCCGCCAGCTGTTCGATAACTTTGCCCGCGACTGCGCCGGCCGCATCGCCCGCGGCGAAGGCCTCGACGCCGAGAGCGCCGACGCTTTCGCCCTCTACCTCGATGCCCTCGAACTGACCGGCCACCGGCTGCTCGGCAAGTACGCCGGCCCCGACCCGTCGTTCGACACGTTTACCGGCCGCTGCGGGCTGCCCGTGGTCCTGTTGCGGCGTTAAAAGCTCGCATCGCGGCCTTCCCAACCTGATACGCTTGTCTCGGCGTCCCCATCGCCTGCCGGGGCCTTCGCGTGCCGGATGATTCGCCTCTGCCCGACCCCCTCACGCCGTCCGACCGGATTGTGCTCGATGGTCTGCGCGCCGGCCGCCTCGATGCCGAGACCGCGGTCGAGCTGGGCATCTCCGTGGGCGATGTGCGGCTCCGCATCGAACGGCTCAGCCGCCGGTTCGGTGTTGCCTCTCGCGCTGGCCTGGCCGGGCTCCGTGAGGACGCCGTGCCGTTCCCGGCCGAACCCCCCCTCAGCGGTCCGCCTGGTTTCCAGGCGGCGATGGGGCAGCGCCCCTTACGGCTCGAAGCGGCTGCTCCTCCCCTGCCGGTGCCTGCAGCCGTGGCGTTGGAGGCGGCGGGGCCCGGATCGCCCCGCCCAGGCCTCCTCGTCGCGCTCGTCCCCGTGAGCGTGCTCCTCGCTCTGATCGTGTTCGTGGCCGCGACCTCGGGCGGCCGCCAACGGGCGCCGGCCGCGAGCGCCGAGCTGCCCGCGTTCGTTGATCCTACGGCCACGGCCACGCTCCCGCCGCTCCCGAAACCGTCCGCCCTGCTGGGCCAGGCCGAACGCGACCTCTTCCGCGAACCCGATGGCTTCCCTGGCGACGCCGCGCTCTACATCGTCAGCCGCTGCCGCCTCTGCGACCACCCGATCACCGGCCTCGACCGCATGACCGCCGACACCGGCGGGACCATCCGCCTCGAAACGCTCTTCCAGGTCCAACCCGGCCCCGCCGGCTACATCTCCTCCATCTGGGTCGCCCCCGATGCCACCGAGGTCTTCGCCGCCTTCTGCCCCGTCGCTGATTGCAACCGCACACCCGGCGCGCGGAATACCATCAGGCGATCAACCGACCTGGGCACGACGTGGACCGATATCGCCACCGTCGAAGGGGATGTGACCATCATCGGCCTCACCAACGGGTACGATGCCGGCGAGCTCAACGGCGCCAACTCCGCAAGCGCCAGGCTGCTCGTGGAACGGGACTCGCCTGCAAGCGGCGCGCGGACGTTCCTCCTCCTGCCGGCCGGTGTCGAAGTCCAGCCGCCGTCCCTCCACCCGGATGCCCGGCCGGTGATCGCCTGTGGCGTCCTGGCGTGGCTTCCCCGCGATGGTTTCGCCTTGAAGACGGGCAACCTGAGCTATCTGATTTCCTGGCCGCTGCTCAAGGCGCGTCCGCTCGCTGCCGTCCTCCCGCCTGCGTGCAACAACCAACAGCAGCGCTTTGCCTACAACTGGTACGAAAACGCGCCGCTCCCCGCCCCGAATTCCGTCATCACCATGCTCGGCGTCGATGGCGCCGTGCCCCACATGTACTCGTTCGTCGGCGTCATCTGGCCGGCCGCGTGGATCGATAGCTCGCGCCTCGTCGCGAACGTCGACTTCCCGTCGGCGTACGTCACAGGCGTGCGCCCGGGCGGCGCTGCCACCCGCCCCGCCGTCGTCGATGTCGATGCCGGCACCGTCTACCGCCTCCCCAACCCGCCCGGCCGCCCCAACTACTTCAGCGAATGGAACCAGGTCGTCGCCGCCGTGCTAACGGACGGCCGCTGACCAGAAACGCACTCCAATCGCGAATCGCGAATCGTCAATCGTGAATCTACTCCGCCACCGTATTGCGCAGCACCCCGGCGCCCGCGACTTCGATTTCCACCACATCCCCCGGCTTGAGCGCTTTCGGCTCGCCCGGCGTGCCGCTGTAGATGATGTCGCCCGGCTCGAGCGTCATCACGGCGCTCACGAAGCGCACGATCTCGGGGATATCGAGGATCAGCTCGCCGGACATCGCGTGCTGGGCCAACTCGCCGTTCACGCGCGTCGTCAGCTCGATCGTGTCGTGCGCGAGCCCGGTCACGATGCTCGGCCCGAAGACGCCGAAGGTGTCGCTGCCCTTCGCCCGCCACCACTGCCCGTCCGCCCGTTGCCACTCACGCGCCGAGACGTCGTTGCCGCAAGTGTACCCGAAGACCGCCGCCTGCGCTTCCTCACGCGCCGCCTTGCTCACGCGCTTGCCGATGACGATCACGATCTCGCCCTCCGGGTCCACGCGCCCCGCACCCGCCGGCAACACGATCGCGTCGCCCGGCCCCGCGATGCTTGAAAGCGGCTTGAAGAATAGCGTCGGCGGGTTCGGCGCCGCCCGCCCTTGCAGGTGGCTGCTGTAGTTCAATCCCACGCAGACGATGTTCCGCGGCTCGCAGGGCGGCAGCAGCCGCACCGCGCTCGCCTCGATCGTCTCGCCTGTCCGCTCCGCCGCCTCCCAGAACGGCTCCGTGATCGCCGCGATGCGCTCGCCCTCCAGCAGCCCCGCGCCCACGCTTCCATCCTTGCGCGCGAAGCGCACATAGTTCGCCATGGTTTCGTCTCCTTCGTGGGCCGCAGTCTACTGGAGACCTGCCCCCTGGGCCCCGCCGGACGGGAACGGGTTAGCCGTCCGCGAGCAGCGTATCCAGCGCGGCCGCGAGCTCCGCCACCGACCACACCTCCGCATCCGGCACTTCGTCCCAGGCCCGCGGCTGTTGAGCGATATGCCGCCCGGTCCGGAACAGCACGGTGCGCATCCCCAGCACGTTCGCCGGCACCACGTCGTTGTCGATGCGGTCGCCGACCATGACGCACTCGCCCGGCGCCACCCCGAGGTCCTCGCAGGCGCGCAGGAAGAGCCGCACGTCCGGCTTCCGGTAGCCGTGAGACCCCGACACCTCGCGGTGCGCGAACAGCTCCCCGATCCCCGCCGCATCGAGCACCGGCAATATCGCCGCCGGCTGGTTGGCGGCGAGCCCCAGCAGCAACCCGCGCCTGTGCAACTGTCGCAGCAGGTCCGCGATCCCCGGCCGCAACTCGAACTGACCGTCTGTGATCCGGCGCTCCGCGATTCGCCGGCGCGCCGCCGGCCGGCCCTCCGTCAACCGCCAAAGGATCGCCGCGTACGCGTTTGGCGCGAACCGTTCAACGGCCCATTCAGCCGCAGCCGCCCACGCCTCGCCGCTCACCACGACACCTTCCGCCGCCAACGCCTCCCGCATCTGCCGGTCGAGCGCCGCCTCGTGCAGCACCTCCGTATTGATCGGCCCACCGACATCCCACAGCACAGCCCGGATCACGCCCACAACGGCCTCCTTTGCGAACTCGCAACCATACTGCCGCGCACCGCACCCGGGACTGCTCTGAAAATCGCCGCCGTGCCGGAGCCGCAGCCACCCCGCGGCCCCGCCATTTTCATCCCCCGGTTGTGGCTCCGCGCGACTGCTCTGAAAATCGCCCCCGAGCGCGCCACTCGCAGCCCACCACCTCCCGGTAGTCGTGGCCCTCTGGGGCCACGGGTCATGGATCCCAGGTCCCGGGACCAGCGACCGGCGCTCGAATGCGGGCACACGTGGATCAGCGGGCGAGCGCAGCGCGCGAGACTGCGGCGACTGCAGCCCACAACCGCCACGAGTGTGAGTCCCGTTTTCGTCCCTGGTTGTGGCGCCACGCCATCACCGGCTCGGAACTACCCCAGCACTCAGCCCTTCCCCTTGGTACAGTCACTCCTATGCCCGCCGCTGCCCCGCCCGCTATCCTCGCCGCGTTCCGCGACCGCTTCGGCGCTGCCCCGGACGTGATCGTGCGCGCGCCCGGCCGCGTCAACCTCATCGGCGAGCATACCGACTACTCCGGCCTCCCGGTGCTCCCCATCGCCATCGAGCAGCACCTGCTCATCGCCGCGCGCGCCCGCGACGACGCAACCATCGCCGCAGTCTCCGCGCGTTTCGAAGTCGATGCCCACCTCGTCCGGGATGCGGCCAGCGAAGAAGTGGCCGCCCCCTGGCACCGCTACCTCCGCGGCGCGCTCATCGAACTCGCCGCCACCGCTCCCGGCCGCGGCGCTGACCTCTACATCGGTGGGGACCTCCCCGCCAACAGCGGCCTGAGCTCCTCCTCCGCGTTCACGGTCGGAGTGCTGGCGGCGCTCTCCGCCGCCTGGGGGCACCCCCTCGAGCGCGAGGATCTCGCCGTTCGCGCCATCGCCGCCGAGCGCCACGTCGGCGTCGAGACCGGAGGCATGGACCAGGCCGCCGTCACGTTCGCCCGTGCGGGCCACGCTCTCCGCATCGATTTCGACCCGCCGCTCCGCCGCCAGGTACCCCTGCCGGCGGAACTGGTCCTGATTGTCGCCAGCTCCGGTGTCGAGGCGCCCAAGGGCGGCGCCGCCTGCGATGCCTACAACGAGCGCGTCGTTGGCGCCCGTCTCGCCGCGGCCATGCTCGCCGACCAGGTGGGGCTCGATACCGGCACGCCGCCGCGCCTCTCCGACGTCTCAGCGGTGGAAGTCGTCGAAATCCTCGCCGAGGACCTCCCCGAGAAGGTCTCCGCGGTCGAGGTCGCGCACGGCGTGGCCGTCGATGTCGAGCATCTCGTGCGCCTCACCGCCGCGCGCTTCGACCACATGGCGAAGGTGCCGGTGAAGCGCGTCGCTCGCCACATCCTCAGCGAAGCCGGGCGCGTGGACGCCGCCGAGCAGGCGCTCCTCGCCGGCGACCTCCCCGCCTTCGGCAAGCTGCTCGATGCCTCCCACGATAGCCTCCGCCAGGACTTCCGTTGCAGCACATCCGAGCTCGACCGGCTCTGCGCCGCGATGCGCAAGGCCGGTGCGCTCGGCGCGCGCCTTACGGGCGCAGGCTTCGGCGGCTACGCGCTCGCCGCCACCACCCGCGACCGGGTGGACGCGGTCATGGCCGCCGCCGTCGCCGCCACGGGCGGTCCCGCGTTCGAAGTGCACGCCTCGGACGGGCTCGCATGGCTGTAGTCACGCGCGCCGTCATCTTCGCCGCCGGCCGCGGCACGCGCCTCGGCGCGCTCACCGCCGAGACGCCAAAGCCGCTTCTGGACGTCGGCGGCAAGCCGATCGTCGTGCACATCATCGACGGCCTCATCCGCGCGGGGATCACCGAGCTCGTCATCATCACCGGTTACCGTGCCGCCCGGCTGGAGGCCGAGCTCGGCAACGGCGCCGGCTCCGCGATCGCCATCGACTACGTCCGCCAGGAGCAGCAGGACGGCACCGCGCACGCGCTCCTGCTGGCGCGCGAGCTGCTCGCCGATGAGCCGTTCTTCTGGAGCTGGGGCGATATCCTCGTCGAGTCCCTGAGCTACCGCCGCGTCCTGCGCGCCGCGGCACTCGCCGATGGCGTGCTCGGCGTCAACGATGTCGATGACCCGTGGGCCGGCGCCGCGGTGTATGTGGGCGCCAACGGGCGCATCGGGCGCATTGTCGAAAAACCGCCGAAGGGCACCTCCCGCACGCGCTGGAACAACGCCGGCTTCGGCGTCCTCGGCCCCGAGATCTGGCCCGAGATCGAGCGCCTCGAACCATCCGCCGCGGGCGAGTACGAGCTCCCCCGCGCCATCGCCGCGCTGATCGCCGGCGGCGCGAACATCGTCGCTATCCCCGTCGAAGGCCCATGGTTCGATATCGGCACGCCAGAAGACCTCGCCGCCGCGCGCATGGCCTACAGCAAGGGGCGCACGCCGTGACCATCGCCCTCCCCTGGGGCCTCGATTTCGAACCGCAGCCGGCCGGGCCGGGGCTCGCGCTCGCCGGCGCCTTCGACTCCGCCGCCTCCGAGCTCCGTCTCACCCTCACCAACACGAGCGCCGAAGCCGCGCACCCCACGGCCGTGCGGCTCAGCGCGGCTCCCGGTTTTGCCGCCGCCTCGGGCTACGCCTGGGTCCAGGGCCGCTACATGCAGACCGATGCTTTCATCCGCAACTTTGGCGCTGCGCCCGTGACGGGCTACGACGGCGATGCCGTTGATGTCGCGGCGGACGCTGTCCGGTACACAAGCCGCGAAATGGTGGCGATCTCGCTGCCCGTGCGCGCCACCCCGGCAGTCGCCATCGGCTCACTCGCGATGGACCGCTTCTTCTTCGACATCACAATCGAACTCGAAGCGGACGAGACCATTATCCGCCGCATCGACATCGCTTTCGATCTCACCGGCGTCGAGCTCGCGCCGGGCGAATCGCTGGCGCTGCCCCCGGTGCTCGTGCTCGAAGGGCGCGACACGCAGGCGCTCGTCGAGCAGTACGCGGACGCCGTCGCCGCGCGCATGCACGCCCGCGTGCCGGCCGAAGTCCCCACCGGCTGGTGCAGCTGGTACCAGTTCTATAACCGCGTCACGGAAGCCGACGTCATCCGCAACCTCGAGGCCATGCGCGATTCCAGCCATCCCGCCACCTTCGTCCAGGTCGACGACGGCTACCAGTCCTGCACCGGCGACTGGCTGGCGCCCAATGGCAAGTTCCCGTCCGGCATGGCCGCGCTCGCCGCGCGCATCCGCGACGCGGGCTACCGGCCCGGGCTCTGGCTCGCGCCGCTCCTCCTGCACGAGGATTCCGCCGCGCTTCGTGATCACCCGGAGATGGTCCTCCGGCGCCACGATGGCTCGCCGTTGTTCGTGCAGACGTGGCTTGGCCGCGCCGCCGTGCTCGATTGCACCCACCCGCTGGCCGAGCAATGGCTCCGCAATGTCGTCGCTACCGTCGTTCACGACTGGGGTTACGGCTACCTGAAGCTGGACGCGCTCGCCTTCGCCGCTGTTTCGCCGGCAGAGGTCCGCTATTACGCCGCTGGCACGACAGCCCCGGCGAACCTCCGCCGCGGCCTCGAAATCATCCGCGCCGCCGCCGGTGCCAGCACCTTCATCCTCGGCTGCACCTGTCACTTTGGCCCGGCCATCGGCCTCGTCGATGCGATGCGCGTCGGCCCCGATGTGAAGGCCGCCTGGTCCGATGGCTCGCACCCCTCGGTCAAGCATGCCTTGCGCATGGCGCTGGCCCGCAACTGGATGCACGGCCGCTGGTGGGCGAACGACCCGGATTGCCTCATCGTCCGCGACACCGAAACGGAGCTATCGGAGCCCGAAGTCAGGTTCCTCGCGACGGGCATCGCTCTCAGCGGCGGCATGGTCGTCGCCGGCGCCGACCTCCCTGCCCTGCCCCCGGCGCGCCGCGACATGGCGCTCGCCCTCTTCCCGCCCACGGGCAGCGCCGCCCGCCCCGTGGACCCCGCGGATGGCCCCGTGCCCTCCGTCTGGCGCGCCGGCCTCGGCGAGAAGCGCGCCCTCGTGGGCGCGCTCAACTGGGACGACACCGCCCGCTGGCTCGTGACGGGCGAGCTCTTCGCACCCGGCGAGATCGCGTTCGACGTCTGGAGTGGCCGCCTCCTCGGCATGGGCGACCAGCTCCTGCGCCCGCACGAGGGCGTGCTCTGGCAGGTCACGGGCGCCGGCAAGACGCCGCGCGTTGTCGGGGACAGCGGCAGCCTCACCTATGCGAACCTCTTCCAGCGCCAGGTCAGCGGCCGCATCCAGGTCCGCAACGACAGCGATCGTGCCCGGACGATCGCCATCGAAGCCCGCGGGCGCGTGTTCGAAGTCGAGCTCGCGCCGGGCGAAATGCGCTGGTTCGACTGACGTGGCGACGCCGCCTGGGGACCGGCCCGCGCCATCGCCGCCGGCTGGCGGCCCGGACTCTGCGCCGCCACAGAAGGTCTGCCCGCGCTGCGGCACCGCGTTCCCGCTTGGCTCGCTCTGCCCCACCTGCTACGACATGGGCCCCGTGCCGCCACCACCCTCCCCGCGTGACAAACCCGCGGGCGAGGCGAGGAACGACGGCGCGCGTCAGCAAGCGGCCGCGCACGTGTGCCACTTCGCGTACAGGCAATCGTGAATCGCGAATCCTCTACACCTGCCGCGGCGCCCCAACGAGCACCGAGTACATCACGCACGGCCCCGGACCACGGTTCCGCCACGCGTGCCGTGTCCCCGTCTGGATGACGATGTCGCCCGGCTTCAGGTGCACCTCGGCGCCGTCGTCCAGCTCCAGGTACAGCTCCCCGGACATGATGATGTCGTAGTCGACGGTGTCCGTGGTGTGCATGCCCGGGTGGTCGCGCTCCATCGCCTCGGCCAGGCCGGGCAGCTCGCGCGCCTGCGCCTGCATCAGCTCCTCGATGTCGGTGCCTGGCTCGACGCCGGCCGAATCCGGGGGCAGCACCGAAATCAGGAAGCGCGTGCCCGCCGGCCCCGGCACGAACGTGGTCATCTGTGCGGTCGGGTCTTCGCTGCCGGGCACCGCCGTCATATTCCAGTCCGTCGCCCACACCGCCGCAATCGCGAAGTCCGGCATCCCCGGGAGCCGCACGACGCGCGGCACCTCGCCGTCGCTCGCGATGACTGCCTTCCCATCCGGCGCATTCCCGGTCACGACCCGTCGCGCAATTCCCATCGTCGTCCTCCCGGTAAACTCTGTCCGCGGCACTATACCGCGCCCGGCGGCTGCGGGGTCGCGCCGTGGCGTTCGACAGCGTTCCGTTACCGTGTCAGGCTTCCGGGAAACCGTCACGGAGTCCAGCATGCTCGAATACCGGCCGCTCGGCCGCACCGGGATCAAAGTCAGCAACCTCTGCCTTGGCTGCATGATGTTCGGGGGCCGCACCACGCCCACGGACGCCGCCAACATCATCCATCGGGCCCTCGATGCCGGCATCAACTTCCTCGATTCGGCGAACGTCTACAACCTTGGCCGCAGCGAAGAAGCCACCGGGGCCGCCCTCAAGGAGAGCGGACGCCGCCACGATGTCGTCCTCGCGACGAAGGTTCACGGCAAGATGGGCGAAGGCCCCAACGACCTCGGCAACACCCGCCGCCATATCATCGACCAGTGCGAGCAAAGCCTTCGCCGCCTCCAGACCGACTACATCGACCTCTACCAGGTCCACCGCCCGCAGCCGGACGTCCCCATCGACGAAACGCTCCGCGCGCTCGATGACCTCGTGCGCTCGGGCAAAGTGCGCTACATCGGCACCAGCACCTTCGCCGCCTGGCAGGTCGTGGAGTCCCTCTGGGCATCGAAGGAGTACGGCCTCAACCGCTTCGTCTGCGAACAGCCGCCCTATAACATCCTGGATCGGCGCATCGAACGCGAGCTCCTGCCGATGGCCCATACGTACGGCATCGGCGTCATCCCCTGGAGCCCGCTCGGCGGCGGCCTGCTCACGGGCAAGTACCACCGCGGTGAGCCGCCGCCCGAAGACACCCGCTTCGCCGATATCGGCACCAACCGCATGCGCGCCCGGCGCTGGACCGAGTCTTTCTTCGATGTGGTGGATGCGTTGGAGCCGCTCGCGCAGGCGAAAGGCTGCACGGTCGCGCAGTTCGCGCTCGCCTGGTGCGTGCAGCAGCCGTTCGTCACCAGCCCGATCATCGGTCCGCGCACGATGGAGCAGTTCGAGGACAACTTCGGCGCCCTCGCCATCGAAATTACGGACGAGGACCGCAAGGCGGTCGATGCCGTCGTCCCGCGTGGCGGCGTCGTCTCGCCCTTCTACGAAGGCGACTTCGGCCCCCACCCCTTCCGTGTCTAGCCACAGGCCCCGGCGCCCGCGCCTCCTGTGGCGGCTGCGAGAGGCTGAAAAGGCGCCCGCGGGGCACCGTTGAGATGGTTCCGGCTGAGAGCTAACAGCTAACAACACACGAAAACGCGGAGGAAACTGAGACCTTTCGGTCTCCGCGTCCTCCGCGTCTCGTTGTTGGCCGGTCCGGCTACCCGCGCGGGAGCGCGAGCCGGATGCGGTCCAGGATGCTGCGGTTGCGCCGTTCCGCGGCCGCTTCGCGCCGCGCCGCCCGCGCGTCCGCCTTCAGCTCCGCGAACACGCGCTCGTGCTCGGCCCTGCGGCGCAGCCATTCCGGCTCCGCATCCCCCGGCATCAGGGTGTGCGGCGAACGGTGGCGGGCGAATTCTTCCAGTGTGTTCAGTGAGTAGGGAAACATCTCGACCTCTCTGCCTCTAACGGGGGCAGCGCCGTCTTTTGAATCTGTGGACCCTCGCCTGTGGAGGCGTTGCTGTTCTGTGCGGCTGCGGTCATCTGGCGCAGAGCGCGCCTGGTATCGGCGTTGCGCCGGTCATCTGCTCTGCTGAACACGATCGGGTGCTGGCCCGAAAACACTGCGTCCATGTGTGTCATTGGTGTCTGTTCTCTTTCTATCTGGCGAATACTTGGATCTGGAATGGTCGAATGGCACGAGTTCCCTGTGGTAACAGGATCCCCCTGGCACGCTGCCTGTTGAGCAGCTGCCTGTGCATTCCTAAACACGCACGCATGCATTTGCGCTATGCAGCAGCGCCGCACGCTTGCGCGTAAAAGGGCAGAGTTGGCTACCGCGACTGATCCCGCGAGGGAAACAAAAACGCCGTACCACGTCCGGTACGGCGTCGAAGCCGGCTCACCGGAGTGGTGGCTAGAATCCGTCGTACCCGCGGAGGCTGGCCGTTACGATCTTCTTATCCATCTGGCGTCTCCTTGCGGGAATCCCGCGCTCGTTCTAGTAACGAGAGTAACTGCCGGTAGGTTAACAGGCAACGCGACAATTGAGAGGATCCAATTTCGCATTCCGAAACAACGCATTGGCGGCCGGCGTGGCGCCGCTAGCGCGCGTGGTTAGCTCTGGGTCCGGCCGTCCCCGGCCGGGCACTGCTGCTGCCAGGCCGCTGCCGAATCGAGCGGCTGCGGCGGTGCCGCCTGCTCGAACACCTGTGGCTCGGCGGGCACGCTCCTGGCCTCGATGGCTACACTGTCGCCGCTCGGCGCGCCCGGCGTGAACGCGACCGCCAGCAAGGGCAATGCCGCAAACGGCAGCGGCAGGAGCAAGCTCAAGAGGATCGGTCGCTTCATATCCGTTCTCCGGGCGCCATGGTATCACAGAATGGCAAGTCGGCCCTCGCATCAGTCTCATCTACGCTTCGCGCCGCCGCCGATGCGCCGCCCGCGCGCGTGCCGCCGCCCCCACGAACGCGAGGCTCAGCCCCGCCCCCAACGCATCGAACCCGAAATCCGTCACGTTCGAATCCCGTCCCGGCACGAACGACTGGTGGTATTCGTCGCTCGCCCCGTAGGCCGCGGCCCCTGCCCAACAGGCCAGCAACACCACGCCCAGCCGCGCTCGAGGCCATACCGCCAGCGCGGCCCAGGCCGCCAGCGCCGCGAGCACGGCGTACTCCGTCATGTGCGCCGCATTCGACGTCCACTCGCGCCCCGTCTGTCCCGGCGGGTTCGAAAAGCTCGAAAACACGAAGATCACCGCCGCCCACGCCACCACCGCCGCCGCCCGCACCCACACCGGGGCCGTGTCTGCCGCGCCAACCACCTTCCGCATCCCCCAACCATATCGCGCGGCCTCACTCAGGACTCAGCACTCAGAACTCAGCACTTCGCTGACCTCCCCCTCGAACGTCACGCCCGCCTGCGCGATACTATCCCCGCGGCCGCTCGGAACTCAGGCCCCGGAACTCGGAACTCGCCTTGCTCCCTTCGTTCACCCTCACCCAGCTCACCGCCGGCGCGCCCGGTATCGAAAGCGCCCTCACCGTCGGCGTGCTGGATGGCGTGCACCTGGGCCACCAGGCCCTCCTCGGCCGGCTCCGCGATGAGGCGCGTAAGCGCGCCCTCTCGCCGGGCGTCGTCACGCTCCACCCCCACCCTCTCACCGTCCTCCGCCCCGAGACACGGCCCAGTTACCTCACCACCCTCGAGGATCGCATCGAGCTCATGCGCCAGGCCGGCGCCGATTGGGTCATCCCCCTGACCTTCACCTCCGAAGTGTCAGAAATAACCGCCGAGGACCTCGCGACCACCTTCTACGAGCACCTGCGCATGCGCCTCATGGTGCTCGGCCCCGACGCATCCTTCGGCCGTGGCGCGCCAAAAGACACCGCCGCCCGCATGCAGGCGCTTGGCGCTCAGCTCGGCTTCGAAGTCATCCAGGTCGAGCCGCTCATGCACGACCACGAGCGCTACAGCTCCACCGCCGTGCGGAAGGCACTCGCGGCCGGCGACATGGAGCGCGTCACGTCTCTGCTCGGACGCTCCTACCGGCTCGGTGGCCCCGTCGTCCGCGGCTTCGAACGGGGCCGCACCATAGGCTTCCCCACCGCCAACATCTCCGTCGCCGCCGACCGCGCCCTGCCCGCCCTCGGCGTCTACGCCAGCCGTGCCCACGTCCTTGGCCGGGACCTCCCGGGCGCGACCAACATCGGCACCCGCCCCACCTTCGATGCCGGCCACGTCTCGGTCGAAACGCACCTTATGGACTTCAAAGGCGACATCTACGGCGAGCGCATGGAGATCGACATCGTCCACCGCATCCGTGCCGAGACCGCCTTCGCCAGCGTCGATGAGCTCATCGCCCAGATCGGCCGCGATGTCGAAGCGGCCCGTGAGCTGCTCCGGTGATTCACGATTCGCGGTTTTCGCCGCACGATTCCGGGACCGGCCGCCGGTGACGCGTGCCATGCCAACCCCCGATGAGCAGTTGCCGACGCTGATGAGCGGCGTCGAGTACGGCGACGGCATCCTCCGCCGCCAGATGGAGCGCGAGCTGCGCGCCTTGCTCGAACTCGACCGGCCGCTGCGCGTCTACCTGGGCATCGACCCCACAGCCACGTCGCTGACGCTCGGGCACACCGTCCCGTTGCGAAAGCTGCGCCAGTTCCAGGAGTTCGGCCACCACGCCATCTTCCTCATCGGCGACTACACCGCGCTCATCGGCGACCCCAGTGACAAAAACAAGCTCCGCCCGATGCTCACACAAGAGGACATCCAGCGGAACGAACGCACCTACTTCGACCAGGCGGCAAGGCTCCTCGACCCCACGAAGACCGAGCTGCGGCACAACTCGGAGTGGCTCGGCAAGCTCGATTTCCCGCAGATCATCTCGCTCATGTCGAAGTTCACTGCCGCCGAGATGCTTCGCCGCGACAATTTCCGCAAGCGCTTCGATGACGGCGACCCCGTCTTCCTGCACGAATTCCTCTACGCCGTCATGCAGGGCTACGACGCCTATGCCCTTGAGTGCGACGTGCAGGTCGGCGGCACGGAGCAGCTCTTCAACCTGATGGCAGGCCGCAAGATCCAGGAGGACGCCGGCCAGAAGCCGCACGTCCCCGTGACGCTGCCCATCCTCGTCGGCCTTGATGGCAAGGAGCGCATGTCGAAATCGAAGGGCAATCACATCGGCGTCGACGACCCGCCCGAGGAACAGTACGGCAAGGCCATGTCCATCCCCGATGAGGCCGTCATGTCGTTCTTCGTCCTCGCCACGTCCGTCCCGCGCGCGGAACTGCCGGCGATCGAAGCCGAAATCGAACGCGCGCCGATGGTCGCGAAGAAGCGCCTCGCCCGCACCATCGTCGGCGAGTTCTACGGCGAGCCCGCCGCCCTTGCCGCCGAAGCCCGGTTTGAGCGCACGGTTCAGCGCCGGGAAGCCCCCGAGGAGATGCCCACGTTCGCCGTCCACGGTGGCGAATCGCTTGTAGACGTCCTCACAGCCGCCGGCCTCGAGCCGTCGAAGCGCGAAGCTCGCCGCCGCCTCGAACAGGGCGCGGTCACCATCGATGGCGAACCCGCCACCCTCACCGGCGTCGCCCGCCCCGGCGCCGTCCTCCAGGTCGGCAAGCGCCGCTGGCTCCGCCTGGTTTCGAACTGAAACTGCTCTGAAAATCGCCTTCAGGGCCAGTGCGATCGCGGGCAACGGCGTTCCCGGTAGTCGTGGCGCTCTGGCGCCACGGGCCATGGCTCCCACGTCCCGGGACCAGCGACCGACGTTCGAATGTGGGCACACGTGGATCAGCGGGCGAGCGCCAAGCGCGAGACCGCGGCGACCGCAGCCACCCACCGTCACGAGCGCGACTCCCGTTTTCGTCCCTGGTTGTGGTGCCACGCCACCACCGACTTAGAACCACTGACACGTCGCGATTTGCGCCGTCCGCCTGCCGCGCGCTCCTTGAGCCGCTCGCGTTAACCATGGGCGCATGGCTGTAGCGCGCATGGCGGTAGACTCGGGAGAGTGAAGATACGTGCGAGGTACCGGGTTGCGACCGTCCTCGTGGGCGCCGGGCTCGCGCTGGCATCGCTCGCCTTCATCGCCGCCGGGTTCCATTCCGCGGGCCTGGACTTGAAGTACCGCACCCCCGCGATGCAAGTCGCGCGCGACGGCGTGTGGCCGACACCGCCGCCACGGCCATCGCCGACACCCACGCCGATCCCGCCGGCGTTCCGGCAATGCTACGGTTCGCGGCCCGCGGACGCCGGTGGCTTCGACCTGCTGCCGGCGGCCGAGACGTCCGTGCTTTCGAACTGCCAGGTCGTCGCGTACTACGGTTACCCCGGCATCCCTGGACTCGGCGTGCTCGGCAAGGGCACCAGCGAAGAGATGATCGCGCGGCTCAAGGCGCAGGCGGCGGAATTCGATGCCGTCAACGGTTCGCGGTCAGTCGTGCCCGCGCTGCAGCTCATCGTTGCCGTGGCCCAGCCGGACGCGCAGGGCGCCGCTATCTGGCGCATGCCCACCGAGGTGCTCGAGGGACAACTGGCGCTGGCGAAGGCCAACGATCTGCTCGTGATCCTCGATGACCAGGTCGGGCACAGCACCGCCGAGGCCGAGGTCGCCTCCCTCTTGCCCAACCTGCTGGACCCGCGCGTCCACCTGGCAGTGGATCCCGAGTGGTCGTTGCCCATCGGTACGCGGCCGGGGGACGAGATCGGGGGCCTGGACGCGGCCGACATTAATCGTGCCCAGGCCCTGATGCAGGAGTACATCACGGCGAACCGGCTCTCGAACAAGATGCTCATCGTGCACCAGTTCACCCCGGACATGATCCGGAACAAAGAAGAGCTCCAGCGCTTCCCGAACGTCGACCTGGTGATCGATATGGATGGCTTCGGCGGCCAGGGCATCAAGCTCGCGCACTACCAGCAGTTCGTCGCCGCGGACGGCGCGCCCCACGGCGGCATGAAGCTCTTCTACGACCCCGCGCTCGATACCAACCTCTTCACACCCGCGGAGGCTTCGGCGATCTCGCCCCAGCCCGATGTCATCATCTACCAGTAGCCTCGGGCGACCGCCTTCCCCGCGGACGCGACACATCCGGCGGCGGCTGCGCGAGCCACTCGAGCAGGAAAATGCCGCCGAGGCCGGCGATGAGCGTCACCACGATGATGAGTGCGATCCGGCCCTGCAGCGTGTCGCCCACCGCCTTGGACGCCGAGTACGTCACCGCGAGGTCGGTCTCCGCATCCGCGGCCGTAACGATGGCGTTGCTGAGCCGCACGGCGCTCTCGTTGCGAGTCCGCCCGAGCGCCCGCAGGTTGTCGAGCTGGCCGAGCAGGACGGCGTCCATGGCCGTCTCGGAGAGCGCTGCCCGCTGCGCACGCACGTCCGTGATCGCCGCTTCGAGGCTCTGTCGCCGGGCCTGGAGCGCGTCCGGGGCTTCGGCGTCGCCCACGGGCCGGCCGAGCAGGCCCGTCGCTGCAAGCCCGGTCGGCGTGCCGGCGGTGAGTGTCGCGGCGACCTGCGCGAGCTCACCGGTCAGCTCCGCTTCCTTCCGGTTCAGGTTGGCCAGGAAGTCCGGGTTTTCGCGGGCGAGCTCATCGAACGGCATGCCGCGGCCTTCGACGACCCGGCGCGCGGCCCCCGATGCCGCCTCGAACTCCTTCTCCGTGGCGGCAGCCACCGCACGCTTGGAATCGATGTAGCGCTGGCGGAAGAGCCCCTCGGGCGCGGTGTACTCCTCTGTGAACACGCGCACAAAGTCACGCACGTACTTCTCCGCGGTCAGCTTGCTCGCATCAGCGATCGTAACCGTGAGCGCGCCGCGGCTGACGCCCTCTTCGACGCTCTCCGGCGCCAGCGAAATCGCGAAGCGCGAGTAGTCGAAGCCTGGCACGCCGGTGGCCTCGGCGACCTTCAGTTTGAAGCGGTCGTCCCGAGTCATTCCCTGGGCTTCGTAGATGCGCAGCCCGCGGTCCCCGCCGTCCACGAGCGTGTGCACGGTCGTATCGAGCGTCAGGCTCGCGGTCGCACTGCTGGCGCCCGCGGCCTGGCGCGAGGCGAACACCAGCAACACGCCAAGCGCGAACGCCGGCACGAACAGCCAGGCACGCCCCCGCACGATCCGCACGTCGCGCCGCACGCCCTCGGAGAAGCCGGTGCCGCTGTCCACAGTGTCCGCATGCTAGGCGCGCCCGCGGCTAGCGGCCATCCGCGGGCGACGGGCCAACACCCCGTACCACCAGTACCGCCCGCGTCAGCTAGCGGCCGGGTTCGATTTCACACCAGGCTCCAGGCCCATGCCTGCTCGCGCCCGCTGCCCCGCTCGCTTCAAAGCAGCTCGATGAACTGCTCGATGGACAGTTCGGCTTGTTTCAGGACAGCGAGAAGCATCGGCCTGCTCATATCGCGTCCATGCAGCGCCACGGTAGTCCGCAAGCCGTTCGGGTGAATCAGGAATACGTGACTACCGCGTTGCCGTGTTTGCACGAAGCCTGCACGTTCCAGGGCCTGAACGACTTGCCCGGGCCGGACTGAAGGGAGATCTGGCACTACGAGGCCTGGGCAAATAGCCGCACGAACTTGTCCGGGATGGCCAGGCCTGCTTCGAGCGAACCTTCAACGTACAGGGCTAACGCCTCGCGGATATTGCGGAACGCCTCGTCGAGCGTTTCGCCTTCAGAGAAGCAGCCGGGAAGCTCCGGCACCGCGGCAAAATACCCGCCGCCTTCGACCGGTTCTATCCGGTACGCCACGCCGTTGTGCGTGAGCTCGATCGCATCCATTCCCCGAGGATACACCCCCTACCCCCGCACTCGCTCCAACAGCAACCGCGCCGCCTTCTTCGCCGCGCTGCGCGTCTCCACCTGCGGCCCCACACACCCCGGGCAGCCCCACTCGCATTCGCACGACCGCACCAGTGCCAGCGACGCCTCCACGAGGTCTTCGCGCACATCGAAAATCTTGTCCGCGAGCCCCACGCCGCCCGGGACGGAGTCGTACAGGTACACGCACGGCAGCTCCGAATGCGGCGCCCGCACCTGCGCTTCGCCACCGATGTCGCGTGGGTCGCAGAGACAATAGATGGGCGCCAGTTCGCGCATGAGGTGCAGCACCCCACCGAGCCCGGCCGCGATCTGTTCGCGGTCGAGCCCCTTCGTCGCGCGCTCATCGAAGCTGAGCCAGTAGGCGCTCGTGTGCATGTTGGCCTCGGGGATAGCGATTTTCCCCCAGCCCACGTTCTCGTGCGTGTTCAGCTTCACCTTCTTGAAGATGGTCGCGAGGAACGTGATCGCGACCTCGCCCACTTCGTGCGTGCCCGCGGCCGCCGGCTCGGCGCGGGAGCCATCGAGCACCTTCAGCTCGACCGCGAGCTGCGCGTCGGTGTAGTAGTCGACCGCGACCGGCGTCACGTACGCCTTCTTGTCGTCCCAATCGAGCCACTCCACCTGGTACTGCTGCCCGCGATGGATGTAGATGGCGTCCTCGTGGATGAGCAGCGGCGCGCTCGGCCGGTCGCATTCGCCGATGACGCGCGGCTGCGGCCCCTGCTCGATGATCACGAAATTGTCGGTGCTCGCCGTCCGCAGGCTCACCTGCTCCGCCGGGTATGCTTCGGTCATCCAGTGGTAGCGGTCCCCTGAGCGCTGGAGGATGTTCTCCTCCGCGAGGATATCGAGCAGCTCATCGGTGTGCGCGCCGAAGACCTCGCCGATGGTGAACGGCAGCTCGAAGGCCGCGCACTTCAGGTGGCTGCCGAGGATGTAGAGGTTGTCGGGGTCGATGAGCCCACGTTCGACGCTGCGGTCGAAGATGAAGTCCGGGTGCGCCGCGACGTACTGGTCGAGCGGGTTCGACGACGTGACCAGCACCGAGAGGCACGCCTCGTTCCGTCGCCCCGCTCGTCCGAACTGCTGCCAGAGGCTCGCCAGCGACCCCGGGTAGCCCATAACGACGCTCGCGCCCATCCCGCCGATGTCGATCCCCAGCTCGAGCGCGTTGGTTGCGACCACGCCACGCACGGAGCCATCGCGCAGCCCGCGTTCGATAGCGCGACGCTCGTTCGGCAGGTAGCCGCCGCGATAGCCGGCGATGCGCTCGCCGTCGCCGGGCTTGCTGCGGAGGGCGTCCCGCAGGTAAGTCAGCAGCAATTCGACCCGCATCCGGCTGGGCGCGAAGGCGATCGTCTGCACCCCCGAGCGGATGAGCCGCGCCGCGATATCGCGTGTCGCCTTCAACGATGACTGGCGGATGCCCAGCTCGCGGTTCACGACCGGCGGGTTGTAGAGCACGACCACGCGCTCACCCTGCGGTGCGCCGTTGTCATCGATTAGTTCCACGTTGTCGCCGACGAGCGCCCGCGCCAGCTCCGCGGGGTTGGCGATGGTCGCCGAGCAGAGGATGAACGCCGGGTCGGAGCCGTAGAACTGGCAGATGCGCCGCAAGCGCCGGAGCACGTTCGCGAGGTGGCTCCCGAACACCCCCCGGTACGTGTGCAGCTCATCGATCACGACGTATTCGAGGCTCTCGAACAGGCGTGTCCACTTCGTGTGGTGGGGCAGCACCGCCGTGTGCAGCATGTCCGGGTTGGTGAGCACGATGTGGCCAGCCTGGCGCACCGCGCGCCGCGCGTCCGCAGGTGTATCGCCGTCGTACGTGAACGTCCCAATATCGGCCCCGAGGCTGGTGATGAGCCCGTGGAGCTCGGTCAGCTGGTCCTGTGCCAGCGCCTTCGTCGGGAAGAGGTAGAGCGCCCGCGCGCTCGGGTCCTTGAGGATGCGGTCGAGCACAGGGACGTTGTAGCAGAGCGTCTTGCCGCTCGCCGTCGGCGTCACGATGACCGCGTTGCGGCCGGTGAACGCGTGCTCAATGGCGCGCGCCTGGTGCACGTACGGCATCCCGATGCCGCGCCGCGCCAGCGCCGCTACCAGCCGCGGCTCCAGCCCCTCCGGCCACGCTGCGTACCGCGCCTCCAGCGCCGCCATCCGCCGCACAGTGACATCCGTCGGCTTCGCCTGCAGGTGCGCGACCAGCGCCTCGGCGACGAGCGCCGGCGGGATCGGCCGCACGGTCGGCACGGGGTAGGCCGGGGGCGGCTTAACCACGGCTCACAGCCATCATCCCTCGCACCTCAGCCCGAATCCGCACGGATGTTCGCATTATGGCGGCGCCGGAGCACGCGGTCAACGCCGGCATCCCCATAGCCGCGCCCACAGCTCATGCGGTAGCCGTGCGGCTCAAGACTGGCGCGGCTCGCTTGGAACCGCCGTGGCCACGGACGGTTCCCGGAACTGGATGCGGACGAACGGCTCGACGGAAATGCCCCACGCGCCACCGATTGGGTCGTCGATGTCGTCGATCACCTCGAGCACGAGCAGGCTGACCGCCGCCGTGAAGCCCACGACCACCATGCCCACAACAAGGTGTTCGAATCCCAGCATGAGCATGCCACCCACAAGACTGAGCGTGGCCAGGTAGAGGAGCACCTTCAACATTCGCGGCATGCGCAGCGTCACCAGCAGCACGCGCTCTCCGCGTGCGTCACTGACCGCGCCCAGCGTTCGCACGGCTTCCGCCCACGCCGGGACGTCGCGGGCCGTGGACACATCAAGCGCGTTGACGGCGTCGGCCATCGCGAGGAACTCGTCGTCAGCGGCGCTTGCAGTCTCGCCGCGGATCATCGCCGCCCATTCGGTCGTGACCACCTCGTCTCGATAGCGCACGATGGCAGCCCGAGCGCGTTTGGCGCCGGCCTGGTCGCTGACATAACCGACGTAGCGGTAGAGCTCACGTAGCTCACGGGCCTCGCGCTTAATCGCGCGGTCGGTGTCGGTGAACTCGGACCAGACAGACACCACCGTGAAGGCAGCCAGGACGCTGTAGAGGGTGCCAACGGCAGTCACAAAAGCTCCCACGCCGCCTACGTCCGAAAGCAGGTCAGTTGACTGGTGCAGGACAGCGTGGAGCGCGAGCGCGCCGGGCAGTACGACCCCCAGCCTGAGCCAAAATGAACGCGACATCAGGCCTCCGCCCATCCGAGCGTGTATCTCGTGACCGCTCGTGAAACGAAGCGTACGCCGCCGCGCCACGCATCACCAGAGCGCTCGCGCCGGCATCCCCGTCGCCGCAGAGCCCACAGCGGGCGCGCCACGACGGTCCGCACCAGGATGCCGGCTAAAGCCCAACGCCCAACGCCCAGCGCCCCTTCGCCTCGTGCGAAGATGGAACCAACCCGAGCAGGAGAGTGGCGCCATGGCGGATTATCCCGAACGCTACCGAGGCTCGTACGTCCCGTTCGAACAGATGACCTTCGACATCCGCCGCGAAGGCCGCGGCTGGCACGGAGACGAGTTCGAGAAGTCGTATTGGGCCATGCCCGAGAAGATGGAAGCCACGGATGGCAAGCTCTACTACGACGAGGAAGAGCGCCTCAAAATGCTCGGCGCGTTGCTCGAAAACATCGGCGTCGACCGCGCCATCCGCTTCGGCGACCCCGCCGTGTGGAAGGCCGCCATCGCGGCCCTCGATGGCTGAGCCGCCGCTACTCGTCCCGCTGCAGAGCCACGACCCCCTGCTCCCCCTCAGGCGCCCGCGCCCGCAAGTCCGCAAGCACCGCCGCGAGCAGCGCCGCCGCTTCCTCATCCTCCGCCACAACGGCAATCCCGGCGCGGAAGGCCGCCGCCAGCTCCCGCCCGAGCGCAGGCTCGTCGTGGCGCCAGGCGACGCTGCAGAGCAGCGACTCACCGGGCGTCGCCGGGTCGCCGTTGGCGTCGCGGTAGCCCGCCGCCTCGTCCTCTTCGAGGTCGACCCAGATGTCGATGCGCAGGTCCGTGATAACGCCCTCCGGAAGCTGGTCCGCGACCGCGCGGGCGTCCATGCCCGTGTCCGATACGAGGTAGCCCCAGAACCGCGCCGGCACCGAAGGCTGTTCGTGGTCCGCCGCCGCCACCCAGGTGTTGCCGGGACGATGGCGCAACGCCAGCGCCGCGCCGAACGCATCGGCGTCGGCGAACGCGAGGACGTCTTCGGGCTCGGGCATGCGCGCGCTCCTGGGGCTATCCGCGGCCGGCGATCGCGCTCTGTGCGCCGCCGACGAGCGAGGGGTCGAGATGAGCTGTCGACGCGGCTTCCAGCAGTTCGAAACCGCCGTGGCCGACGCTGAACGACGAGATCGAGCAGTTCGCCATCGGCGCCGGCACCACCCGGTCGTCGCCCGTGGCTTCGCCAATGGCGACGCTAATGGCGATGTAGTGTGACACCACGATGAGGTCGCGGTTCGCCGCCGCGGCCGCGAGCCCTGCCTCGAACAGCGCGCCGATCACGCGCCCGCGCCAGGCCCGCAACCGCTCCGGTTGGCCGGCCCAGCGGCCAGCCATGAACGGCCCGATCATGGCGTGGCGTTCGTCCATCGGCATGGAAGGGTCGAAGACCTCCGCTACCTCGACGCGGACCTCGGGCACGAGCGCCAGCGCGTCGGCGATGGGCGCCGCCGTCTCCCGCGTCCGCCGCAACGGCGAAACGATCAGCCGCGAGGCGTTCGTCCCCTTCGCCCAATTCGCCGTCGCCGCCGCCTGGGCATGGCCCATCTCCGCCAGCCCGGGATCGATATCACCCGGCGCCGCAAGCGCCAACCCGTGCCGGATCAAGTACATCGTCATCGCACGCCTCACTCACCGCTCAGCACCCAGGACTGAGGATTCAGGACTCAGCACTCAGGACTCAGCACTCAGGACTTACCGAAGAGTGAAGCGTGCGGCGTCATCGTTCCAGTGGTACAACGAACCCCAGCCTTCGCCCGCCTGGAACACGCCGATGCGGACCGTGTAGACGCCGCCCCTGGCGCCCGCGGTGTCCCACTGGACGCGGACGGTGCGCGATTGCCCGGCAGCGAAACTCAGGCCGTCGTTCGTGGCGAAATAGACGCGCGTATTCGCGGCGTCGTAGACCTCAATCTGCACCATGACGGCGCCCGCCCTCTCGCTTGTGATGCGCGCCTCGATGGAGGCGACCCCGCCCGCCACGGCCGCCGAGGCCGACGTCGCGAACTCCGATTGGCGCATCGCCGAGAGCCCATCGCGCGACATCTGCCCGAGCGTCAGGCGATAGGGGCGCAACTCCGCGGCAGAACGGTTGCCCGGCTCCAGCATGTAGCCCGGGTCATTCGTGCGGGTGATGCCGGGGGGCGGCGTATCCGCAAACGCGCCGGCCGCCACAGCGAGCGCCAGCAGCGCCGAAAGCCCGGCCACAGGAAGGACGACGTGCACCATATGCCCCACCCCTATAGTATCGGCACCTTTTGGTGGAGCTTTGGTGGCGGTCCGGAACGGCGAGCGTTCGCCGCGAAGCGGCGTCCCCCGGGAGCTGCAGCCGCCAGCAACCCCGCCCCTGTGTGCGCGCGAAAATGGTCCGATTCTCACGGCCGCCGCCAGGCATGCTAGTCGCAGCCCGGCGGCGGCTCCTCATACACACCGGTTAGCCTCGATCGTTCGACCGCCGTAACGATGCTATCGAAACGCGTGACCCGGCCGTCATCCTCGCCGATAAGCGCAACCAGCCACCGTTTGATATACCCAAAGTCCAGCCGCGTCCAGGAAACATAGAGCGTCTGTTCGATGTCGGCCCAGTCCCGCCCTCGGCTGAACAGCATCTTGAAGACCAGCAGGTCTTCGCCCGAAATAACGTTGATGTCTCTGCCGCGGAAATTCGCCCGCCTCGCTCGCGCCGCCACCGATGCGTGGAAGTCCGCGTACGCGAAAAACAGGTCGACATACGTCCGCTCCCACAGCACACGCACCTGGCCGCGGCGGTCCGTTTCGCCCTGAGCGGCATCGCGATCGAAGTGTGCCCCGACCTTCTCGAGCACATCGAACGCCCGCCGGGCGTCCTGTTCGGGAAGGAATATGTTGACATCGATGTCCGTCGTGCCACGCGGTTCACCGACGAAAAACAGTGCGATGGCGCCGCCGAACGCGTGCGGGATTCCGGCATCCTCAAGCGCCTCCGCCAGGAGATGCGTCTTTTCGTCCGGGTACTCGCCGTAGTCCCCGGCGGTCAAGGCTACGGGTGCCCCTGGGGAACTCTCGGGAACCTCAGCGGCGGTTTTTGACAGGGAGGCGTTCGAAACCGAATCGCGTCGTATGCAAACCGCATCAGCGCCGCGCCCGCCTCGCCCCGCTCCTTCTCGGACGTATCAGCCCATTGGGCGCCCCGCGCCAGCGGGCTCTTCACCTGCTTCGTCATCTCGATCCGCTCCAGCAACAACCGGTTCGACTCCTCGGCCGTCAGTTTCCTCCTGGGCGCTTCATTCTCGTCCATGCAACCAGTGTACAACCCCCACGGGCCGCACCCCTCACCACTTCCAGTACAATGGCCCCATCCCCACCCCGCAGGAACCGCATGAAATTCGGCATCTTCTATGAACTGCAGCTTCCGCGCCCATGGGACGGCGGCGCCGAGCACCGCCTCGTCCAGGATGCGCTCACCCAGGTCGAGCTCGCCGACAAGCTCGGCTACGACTACGCATGGGAAGTCGAGCACCACTTCCTCGAGGAGTACTCCCACTCCTCCGCGCCCGAAGTCTTCCTCGCTGCCGCCAGCCAGCGCACCAGGAACATCCGCATCGGCCACGGCATCGTCCAGCTCCCCACGAACCACCCCGCCCGCGTCGCCGAGCGCATCTCGATGCTGGACCTTGTCAGCAACGGGCGCGTCGAGTTCGGCATCGGCGAAGGCTCCAGCGTCACGGAGCTCCACCCCTTCGAGCGCCGCTTCCGCGACAAGCGCGAAGTCTGGGAAGACGCCGTCCGCGCGATCATGCCGATGTTCAAGGACGAAGGCTGGGAGTACCACGGCGAGTACTTCGATTTCCCGCTCCGCAACGTCCTCCCCAAGCCGCTGCAGAAGCCGCACCCGCCGCTCTGGGTCGCCTGCTCGCAGCTCGAGACCATCGAGATGGCCGGCCGCCGCGGCATCGGCGCGCTTGGCTTCCAGTTCGTCAGTGCCGAAGCCGCCACCGCCTGGGTCAACGCCTACTACAACAGTTACACCAGGCGCTTCGACCCCCTGACCGACTACCAGCCGAACCCCGGCATCGCCATCGTCAGCGGCTTCATGTGCGCCGATACCGATGAGGAAGCGAAAAAGAAAGCCGAAGGCTGGACCTTCTTCCAGTTCTCGCTGATGTTCTACAACACCCATGGTCCGGTCGTCCCCGGCACCGTCAACATCTGGGAGGAATACCAGCAGTGGCGCGCCACGCCAAAGGGCCAGGAAGCGCTGGCCAAAGGCGGCGGCCTCATCGGCTCGCCGGCGACCATTCGCGAACGGCTGAAGAAGTTCGAAGATTCGAACGTGGACCAGGTTATCCTCCTGAACCAGGCCGGGAAGAACACCCACGAGGATATCTGTGCCAGCCTTGAGCTCTTCGCGAAGGAAGTCATGCCCGAATTCCACGACCGCGAGCCGCAGCATCAGGAGTGGAAGCGCGCCGTCCTCAACCACGAAATCGAACTGCCCGAGATTGACACCGGCCGCTTCACCATGCCCACCAACCAGACGCCCTCGAGCAAGCTGAAGGCCCAGGGCATCTCTCCTGTGGAAGCGGCGGCGCCGAAGGCGTAGCCGTAGCCTTCGCCGCGCGGAAGTTGTTCAGCCCGCCGAAGGCCCGTTGGGGAGGCGGTATACTTCTCCCATGACACAGGTCGCGCGTTCGCCTCGCCCCGAGCCCGTGCTGACACCCTCGGACAGCCCCGAATACGTCGCCACCGCGCGCATGACGTGGGACGAATGGCTGGACTGGGACTACGAGGGCGGCCTCACCGAGTGGCTCGACAAAGACCGTGCCGGGCGCGAGCCTGACATCATGTTCATCGCGACGGAGCACCTCGACCGAAAGCAGTCGCGCTTCATGGAGGGAGCACCGGATATCATCGTCGAGGTGATCTCCGAGGACAGCGTCCGCCGCGACCGCACGATTAAGCTGCTCGAATACCAGGCGCTTGGCGTGCCCGAATACTGGCTCATCGATTCGCGGCCCGGGGAACAATCTGCCGAATTCTATGTCCTCACGGACGGCCGCTACCTGCCAGTCGAACCGGTCGATGGCGTCTTCCATTCCACTGTGCTCGCAGGGTTCTGGCTGCGCACGGATTGGCTCTGGGAGGACGAACCCAAAGCGCTGGCCGCATTCCGGGAGATCACGGCGTCATGACACAGGTCGCGCGTTCGCCTCGCCCCGAGCCCGTGCTGACACCCTCGGACAGCCCCGAATACGTCGCCACCGCGCGCATGACGTGGGACGAATGGCTGGACTGGGACTACGAGGGCGGCCTCACCGAGTGGCTCGACGAATGGCTGGACTGGGACTACGAGGGCGGCCTCACCGAGTGGCTCGATGGCGAGGTGCATATCTACATGTCCAACACCGACGAACACCAGCGGATCGTAGGCTTCCTCAGCGCGCTGCTGCTCCTTTACGGGCAATCCACATCGACGGGTGTGGTGCGCACCGGCGGATACGCACTTCAGTCCGCGCAGGGCCACGCTGGCCGCGAGCCGGACCTGATGTTCATCGGCGCCGGCAAACTGCCGTACAAGCAATCGCGCTTCATGTCGGCCGCACCGGACATCCTTATTGAAGTCATCTCCGAGGACAGCGTGCGGCGCGATCGCACGATTAAGCTCCTCGAATACCAGGAACTCGGTGTGCCCGAATATTGGCTCATCGATTCCCGGCCCGGGCAGGAGACCGCCGAGTTTTATCTGCTCGAAGGTCAGCGATACCGCGCCGTCGAGCCCGAGGAAGGCATCTACTATTCCGTCGTGCTGCCCGGCTTCTGGCTTCGGACGGAATGGCTCTGGGCAGCTGACACATCGGTGCTCGCGGCCTTCCGGGAGATCACGGCGTCATGACACAGGTCGCGCGTTCGCCTCGCCCCGGACCCGTGCTGACACCCTCGGACAGCCCCGAATACGTCGCCACCGCGCGCATGACGTGGGACGAATGGCTGGACTGGCGGCACAACGGCCTTGTGGAATGGGTGGATGGCGTTGCTTATGACTACGGCTCAACGACGTGGGAGCACGAGACCATAGTCCGATTCCTCAGCACCCTCCTCGGGACATTTGCCGAGGAACGAGACGCGGGTGCCGTCATAGGCGCCCCCTACGCGCTCCGCTCCGTGCCAGACCACATCGGTCGCGAACCAGATGTGATGTTCATCGCCACGGCGCACCGTGAATACGAGCAGTCGCGATTCATGACTGGTCCGCCGGACATCATCGTCGAAGTCGTCTCCGAAGATAGCGAGCGGCGCGACACTCTGACGAAGCTGCTCGAGTACCAGGCGCTGGGCGCCCGCGAGTACTGGCTTATCGATTCGCGCCCGGGAGAGCGCCTGGCGCAGTTCGTCGTGCTGGACGATCAGGGTAAGTACCGGAAAGCGGATCTCGTCGATGGCGTCTTCCACTCAACGGTGCTCGCAGGCTTCTGGCTCCGCACCGATTGGCTCTGGGAAGAGCACCCCAGGGCCCTCGCGGCCTTCCGGGAGATCACCGCAGCTTCCCCGCCGGACAATCCGCCCGCGTAATCCCTGGCCTACAGCAGCCGCCCACCGGTGCGCACCACCCCGGTCGCGTCCACCTCCGCGAGCAGCTCGATGGCACGCCGCCCCAGCACCGGCAGCACTCCCGGTACCACCTCCGCGAGCGGCGCCAGCACGAACGCCCGCTCGCCCAGCAACGCGTGCGGGACGCGCAACTCGGGGAGGTCGATGCGTTCGTCCCCAAAGAAGAGGATGTCGACGTCGATCGGTCGGGGACCCCACCGCCGCCCCGGCCGCCGCCCGAGCAGCCGCTCGACCGCCTTCGCCGCGGCCAGCAGCTCCAACGCCGGCAGGTCCGTCTCCCCGGCGATGGCCGCGTTCAGGAACGCCGGCTGATCGGCGGGCATCGGTGGCGTCTCCCAGGGGCTCGACGCGGCGGTGGTCTCGAAGCCGCGTTCGCGAAGCAGCGCCACGGCGGCCTGCAGGTTCGCCGCGCGGTCTCCGAGGTTGGAGCCGAGCGCCAGTACCGCGGACGTCACCGGTCCGGCTCCAGCTCGCCCGGCCAGGCGCCGCGGACCGTGGCATCGGCCACCCGTGCGACGCGCGCCATGGCCGCCACGTCGTGCACCCGCACGATATCGGCGCCCCCCGCAACGGCCAGCGCGACCAGCGCCGCCGTGCCCTCCTGCCGCGCCTCCACGGGCAAGCCCAGCAGCATCCCAATCGACGACTTTCGCGATGGGCCGATGAGCAGCGGCAGCTCGAAGTCCCACAGTTCCGGCAGCCGCCGCACCATCTCGAAGTTACGGTGGTGCTTCCACCCGAATCCGAACCCCGGGTCCAGCACGATGCGCGCCGGGTCGATCCCGGCTGCCGCCGCGAGTTCGAGCGTGGCCCCGAAACCTGCGCGGATGTCCCCCGCGACATCATGGAAACGTCGCCCGCGCTGGTTGTGCATCGCGATCAGCGCCGCCCCGTGGCGCGCCACCACCCGTGCCATATCCGCGTCCCGCCGCAGCCCCGATATGTCATTCACCGCGTCGGCCCCTGCCCCTAGCCCGGCGTCCGCGACTTCTGCGTGGTACGTATCGACCGAGAGGGGCAACGACGTGCGGGCGCGGACAGCCTCCAACACAGGCATCAGCCGCCGGAGCTCCTCCTCCGGCCCCAGTTCCTCTGCGCCGGGCCGGCTCGATTCGGCGCCGATGTCGATCAGGTCCGCGCCCTCAGCTTCGAAGCGGGCGGCGAGCACCCCCGCCGCGCCGGTGTCGCCGTCGATGCCGTCTCCGCTGAAGGAATCGGGTGTCGCATTGATGATTGCGGCGATGTAGGTCCGGGCGCCCCAGGCGAATCGCCGCCCGCCTAGCTCGAGCGCGCCGGCGCGATATGTTCGCCGGAGCGGTCGCACCTCACGTCCCCTGGCAGCTCGCGGCGCCACGCCAGTCAGTCGATGACCTCGTATTCTTGCTCGAACGCCGCGCCGTCCTCGATGTGGAACACCCGCGCCTCGGGCTTGTCGCGCTCCGCCACTCCGATGACGAAGTGCACGTAGGGCGGCCCGAAGAATGGGCCCATCGATCGGATGTCGGTCGGGCTCGGGCGCGGTTCGCTGCCGGTGTGCGAGTGGTAGAACCCCGCGAGCGTCGTGCCGGCGTCGTCGATCGCGCTCTCGATCCGGCGCGTCTCCAGCGGGTCGAGCTTGAAGCGGTACGGGCTCCCTTCGATGTTCTTGGCGCGGTAAAGCGCGACCACGCGGCCGTCCTTCGCCGCGATGACGCCGCAGCATTCCACCGGCGCATCCTCCAGCGCGTGGGCAATCATCGCATCGAGGTGTGCTCGCGAGAGCTTGACGGCGACGGGCAACAGGGCCTCCGCGCGCGCATCGGACGCGCGATTTCTCGTCCCCAGTGTAAAGGCTCGATGGCAGCCGTCCTACCTGCCGCGCACACCAAAACGCCCCTCGGGCGAGGGGCGCCGGTTTGCGGTGTGGGGTGTGCGGCGGTTTAGCTGCATGTCTCCGAGGCCTGGTCCTTGAGCCGCGGACTGCCGACCGCCTGGTTCATGATCAGGACCACGCCCGCGAAGCGCTTGATGGTCGCGACCCCATTGTTGGCGGGCGCGTTCACGTAGGCCGGCACTCCCGCGAAGAAGTGCTGCCACTGCTGCGTGGGGCCGTCCCAGATGTAGATCGAGGTCCACGACCCGGCCGGCAGGCAGCCGACGAAGTCGGCCGGCGGCACATCGCCACCCAGCGGTCCGCCCACGAGGTTGAACCCGCTCGCCAGCGGCGGCTTGCTTCCCGCCGCGACGACGCCCAGGGACGCACCGAGCAGCGCCGCTGCAGCCAGCGTGCCCGCGACTATCGCGAACGACTTGTGCTTCATCCAGCTCATGCATTCCTCCCGGCGGCCGCGCTCCGGCTCGCACAGTCCCGTTACGGTAACAATCCCATCCTGTACACGCATCAGATTGCGCCGGTCCAAATGCACCAACCAGCCATTTGAGAGTAAAACCATTGTAAATTCGGAGCACATTACGCTGCGTTTCGGCTATAGCGCCCGCGGCCGTAAGCTCATCCCATGAGCAGCACGCGTGTCATCGCCGAGCGCATCGCCGCCTGTGCTCACCCCGCAATGGAGTCGCTCCTGGAGGATGCTGACGCCGGGTGGACCATCCGAACGGACGTGAGATGACTGACGACTCCTGCAGCCCGACTGCGGCCGAAGTGGAGGAGGAGGCGGTCCGGCTGATCGACCTGCCGGCCCTTCGGGCAGCCGCGATCGCGGGCATCCTGCTCGTCGCCGGGTTCGCGGCTGGCCGCTTGGGTGCCGAGCCGGTCCAGGTTGGAGGCTACGTGCTGGCGCTCGCCGTGGGTGGCTGGACCTTCGTCCCGGAGGCACTCCGAAACCTGCTTCGCCGCCGGATCAACATCGGTACGCTGATGGCAGTTGCTGCCGCCGGGGCGGTGATCCTGGGCGAGGTTGGGGAAGCCGCGTCGCTCGCGTTCCTCTTCTCGATCTCCGAGGCCCTGGAGGCGTTCGCGCTCGCCCGCGCTCGACACAGCCTGCGCGCCCTTCTTTCGATCGTTCCGGACACAGCAACCGTCGTGAGGGATGGGGCGGAGCGGCAGGTTGACGTGGACGAGCTGGTCCCGGGCGATGTGATGTTCATCCGGCCTGGCGAGCGCGTCCCAACCGACGGCGTCATCCGTCACGGACGAACCGCCATCGACACCTCGCCGGTCACGGGCGAATCTGTGCCGCTTGAGGCAGGCCCCGGCGACGCGGTCTTCGCCGGATCGATAAACGGCAATGGCACGATCGACGTGGAAGTAGTGGCCAGGAGCACGGAGAACTCACTCGCCCGCGTCGTCCACATCGTCGAGGAGGCCCAGGAGCGCAAGGGCCAGGGCCAGCGCATCGCCGACCGGTTCGCCAGGCCACTCGTACCGGGTGTCATCGTGCTGGCCACCGCCATCGCACTGATCGGGAGCCTCGCCGGTGATCCAGGCGTCTGGATAGAACGTTCGCTCGTCGTGCTGGTAGCGGCCGCTCCCTGCGCGCTCGCCATCTCCGTGCCCGTCGCGGTGTTTGCCGCCATCGGCGCCGCCTCTCGCGGGGGTGTCCTGGTAAAAGGTGGCCTCGCACTGGAAACGCTCGGCAAAGTGAAGGTAGTCGCGCTTGACAAGACAGGCACCCTGACACGCGGACGGCCGCGAGTGATCCTCCTCTCGCCTGCTCCCGGCCGCTCCGAATCCGAGCTGCTCTGGACCGCTGCCTCGGTGGAGTCTCGCAGCGAGCATCCCCTCGCGAGGGCCATCGTCGAGGCGGCCGCCGGGAACATCGCCGATGCCACTGATGTGACCGCTGTGGTCGGCAACGGAGTGCTCGGGGTGCTCGATGGCAAGCGCGTACGACTCGGGCGACCGGGATTCATCGAGGTGGGGCCCCTGGCGGCCCAGGTTGCGGACGCACAGGCCGGAGGGGCGACCGTAGTCCTGGTCGAAGTCGATCACGAACTACTCGGCCTCATCGCTGTTCGCGACGAGCTCCGCCCGGAAGCGGTCGCCGCCGCAGCCAGCCTCCGCGGCATGGGTCTCGAGCTTGCGATGCTGAGCGGCGACAACCGCGCGACGGCAACCGCGCTCGCCAGAGAGGCGGGCATTGACCAGGTGTATGCGGAACTCCGTCCCGAGGAAAAAGCCGAGGTCGTGAGGCAGCTCCAACAGCGGGGCGCGGTGGCCATGGTCGGCGACGGCATCAACGACGCCCCGGCACTGGCGACGGCAGACGTTGGTATCGCCATGGGTGCCATGGGGACGGACGTAGCTATTGAGACGGCGGACGTCGCGCTTATGGGCGAAGACCTTCGACACTTGCCTCAGGCCATCGAGCACGCCCGGCGGTCAGTCCGCATCATGCACCAAAATCTCTTCCTCTCCGCCTCCATCCTTATCGTCCTTGTGCCGCTCGCAGCGTTTGGCGTCCTCGGACTGGCCGCGGTCGTCGCCGCCCATGAGGTCGCTGAGGTGGTAGTGATAGCGAACGGCGTGCGTGCCGCGCGGCTACTTCAGCTCGTGCAGGTTCCAGTTCCCGCTGGCTCCGCAACGGCCGTACTCGCGCCGTCCAGGTGACCTTGGATGAAATGCGAGCGTGCCGGGCACTATCCGCGGTAGCTTTCCGGGGGGTTGGCGCTGGCGGCATGAGGCTGCGCGGCCCACAACTGGATGCCGGGCCCCTTACTCCCGCCTCATCCCGTTCGGCCGTCCGGCCAGGAGCTGATGATAGCCAGCAGCTAATGGCCCCTAGAACCTGGCAGGCGGGGGCTTTGTCGCAGTGGGGGCGACTGGCGGCGGCTTTCGTGTCGGCGTGGGAGTCGGGGTTGGGGTGCGGGTCGGCGTCGGTGTCGGCGTTGGTGTATTCGTTGGCGGGATTGGGGTCGCCGTTGCGGTTGGGCCCGCCGGGCCGTCCGGTGCCGGCGTCGCGGTTGGGGCCTTGGGTTTCGGCGGTGTCCAGAGCGGGCTCGTCGAAAGGGGCGTCCCGGGAGCGATGCCGAAATCGAGGTACTTCTCCGGGTTCACCGCACCGCCATTCCAGCGGATCTCGAAATGCAGGTGCTCCCCCGTCGAGAAGCCCGTAGACCCTGCGAGCCCAACGACGGTACCGGGCGTTACCGCGTCGCCGGCGGCCACGCGCTTCTCGCTCAGGTGCCCGTAGAGCGTGCTCCAGCCATCGCCACAATCGACCACCACGTAGATGCCATAGGTGCTTGAGTAACTGCTTGCCAGGGCGGTCCCAGTGCAGGCCGAATACACCGGCGCGTGGTAATACGTGTCCAGCGCGAGGTCGATGCCCGCGTGGATGAGCGCCGGCCCGCGCGGCGCGCCGTAACGGTCGGTGACCGCCGTCCATGCCTTCAGCGGCATCGAAAAGCGCCCGTTCTTTGCGCCCTGCGCGGCCGCTTCCGACTGCGCCTGCTCCGCCGCAGGCTCAGTAATCCCACCTTCGAGCGCCGCGTCCGCAGTGCTCGCCTCGGGCGAGGCCCCCGTGTCGGAATCCTGCGAAAGGCCCGGTATGACCTGTACGAATCGCGGTGACGCACTCGCCGCCACGCCCTCGCCGGCACCCACCTCGCCCGCGCTCGAAGTTGCCGTTGCCGGTTCCCGCGCCACCGCCACGACTGTCAGCCCGCCCAGCACGATCCCCGCGAACGCTACCAGTTGCCCCACGTGCGGCACGGACACCCAGCCGGGCGACGGCAGCCGCACCGATCGCGCGAGCGCACGGCATCCGCGGGCCAGCAACTTCCAGGTCGTTCCCATTCCTCATGGAGATCGACACCGCCACCGCCCCTCGCCAGTCCCCCGCGCTTTACGCTCGCGGAAATGTCATGGCCCCCGCGGCGGCCTGTCGGGGATTACCACCGCCCGCCGTGCTCCAGCCGTGATCGTGGCAGGCCGCCGGGCGGCCGCGTACCGTTCCGTTAGACATCCCTCGGGCCTCGGGCCTCGGGCCTCGGGCCTCGGAAGTCCGCACTCGGAACTCCGACCTCGGAACTCGGGCCTACTGCCCGTACCCCGCCGCCCGCAACCGCCGCCAGACCTCGCCGCTGCTCGAATACCGCTCCATCAAGTACGGGTACACGGCCGGGACGTTGAAGAGCTGTTCCATGCACAGTTGCGCCAGGTAGCGGTCGAGCACGGCCGGGTGCTCATCCGGGTTCACCATGTCGATCTGCAGGCCCTCCGCGAAGCCGCCGGCCGCCGCCGGCATGCCTGCCGCCTGGTCCGCAAGGATGCCCCTGGCCGCCAGCCCCTCGATTGCCGCCCGTAGTTCCCGCCGGAACTCCGGCGTTACAGCCACGCCATCGGCCGCGAGGTGCACCTCGCGCCGGCCCGCCCCGTGCAGGCCCGCCACCACCGCTGTCACGTGGTCCACCCGGAACGTGTCGTCGCCCGCCGAGCGCGATGGCGGCAGCCCGGCGCAGAGCACGCCCAGCAACGCGACCTCCACCTCGCCCAGGTCTTCCGGGTTGTATGGCATGCCTCCCAGCGTAGAGCGCAACGCGGCTCGGCGCAGCGTCCCCGGCGCCCCGGGCCCCGCCCTGCTGTACGATGCGGCCACCAACCCCCGGGAGCACCCATGAGCGAGATTCGCCACCACTTCATCCAGACCAACGGCATCCGCATGCACGTCGCAGAAGCCGGCGGAGGCTTCCCCATCGTCATGTGCCACGGCTTCCCCGAACTCTGGTACTCCTGGCGCCACCAGCTCGCCGCCCTCAGCGATGCAGGATTCCGCGCCATCGCCCCCGATATGCGCGGCTATGGCGAGACCGACGCCCCCGCAGACCCCGAGGCGTACCGCACCAGCATGATTTGCGCCGATATCGCGGGCCTGCTGGACGCGCTCGATATCGAAAAAGCAGCCATCGTTGGCCATGATTGGGGCGGCTGGCATATCTGGCAGTTCGGCCTGCGTTACCCCGAGCGCACCGAGCGCCTGATCGGCCTCAACACGCCCTACTCGGCCCCCGGCGAGATCTCTCCCCTTGCCCAGATGCACCAGGCGTTCGGCGAAGGCGACCGCGGCTACTACGTCCTCTACTTCCAGCAGCCAGGCCAGGCCGAGGCCGAGCTCGAAGCCGATCCCCGTGGCTTTATCGCGAAGATGATGCACGGCGCGCCGCGCGCCCAGAACCTCTGGACCTTCGCGACCGTCGGCGGAGATGGCAGCGGCGTCGCCACCCGCATCGAGCCCGGCGGCACGCTCCTCACTGGCGCCGAACTGGACGTCTACGCGAAAGCCTTCGAACGCACCGGCTTCCGCGGCGGCCTGAACTGGTATCGCGCCATCGACCGCTCGTGGGAGGAGTTCCGCGCGCTCCCGGATTACACCATCCGGCGCCCCGCGATGATGATTACCGCGGAGAACGACATGATCCTCCGGCCGGAAGCAGCCGAGCCCATGCGCGCGCTCATCCCGGACTTGCGCATCGAGCACATCAAGAACTGCGCGCACTGGACGCAGCAGGAGAAGCCCGCGGAGGTCAACGCGCTCATCACCAGCTACCTGGAGGACCTCCGCTAGCCCCGGCGCGGACTACGGTTTCACCGTCGGCCGCGGCGTGGGTGTCGGGATGCGCGGCGTGCGCGTGGGCGTGGCCGTCGCCGTCGGGACCGGGGTTGGGGGGGCCGGTGTCGCCGTTGCCGCGGGAATCGGCGTGGAAGTGGCGCCCGGGACGGGCGTGCTCCCCGCGGGCTCCGGCGTGGCCGTGCTGTCCGGTTTCGGTGTCGGCGTCTTCGATGGCGCCGGCGTCGGGCTTGCCGGTCCGGGCGTCGGCTCGTTCGGGGTGGGCTGGAGCAGCGCCGGCGCCGGGTCTACCGGGACGCCGTTGAAGCGCAGCTCCAGGTGGAGAAAATCCGTGACCTCGCCGAGCGCCGTCTGGCCTGCCTCCGTCCGGTCGCCAGCCCGCACGCTGATGGCAGACATGTGTGCGAGCACCGCACGCCAGCCGATACCGCAATCGATCACGAGGTAATCGCCGAGGGCCGCTGACCTGGCGATGGCGGCGACCGGCCCTTCGCATGGGGACACCACGGCGAATCTGGCGCCGCTGACCGCACGCAGGTCGATGCCGGCGTGCACGAAGCCATCCCCGCGCGGCGTGCCGAACACGTCGGCGATACGCAGCGCCACCGTCGCTGGCGGCAGGATGGAGATGCGGGACGCGGCGTTCAACTCCGGGATCGGCCCTTCGATCGCGCCTTCCGGCGTATCCCCTGCGAGCGCGAGCGATTCAGGCGTGCTGGGCGTGGCCGTGGCGGTGGCGCGTGGAGCAGCGGTCCGGTTCGCGGCCGGTTGGCCGCCCGAAGATGCCGTCGGCGTGGGGTTGCTATCATTGGCTGCTGCCGCAGGCGTTCCACCACCTGAACCGCCGCCCGAGCTCGCAACCACGCCCACCACCGCGAGGATAGCCAGCACGGTGCCGCCGCCAATGAGCAGCCACGGCCATCGCGCCCGCCCCGCGCCATCGCGCTCGCCGGGCCCGTCATCCAGCAGGTACGGCATGCGGTAAGGGGTGGCCCGCACCTCGCGGTAGCGGCTAGGCGGCGCCTCAACCTGCTCGTCCCCATCGTTGGCGCCGCGTTCGTCTCGTTCCATCTGTACCCTGCCCTGCCTCGCCTGCCACCGCCCGTGTCGCGGCATCGCCGCCTACCATCTAAGTCGGCGCTCCCCGGCCCCACCTGAAGTTCCGCAAACCCCTACGGGCTATTGGGCGTTGGCCATTGGCCGGAACGCTCGCTGTGGGACGCTCAGGGGCGCCGCGGTGGACTGAACGGTGGCTGGCGGCGCGGACGGCAATCGGCGGCCGCCGGGGGAGCGCTGCTTTCCTGCCAACGGCCAACAGCCAACGCCCAATGCCCCCTCTGACTACCGGCAAGCCAAACGCGGGGGTAGAATCCGCGAGCACATTCGAAGGCGGCCGCCCCTCCCGTCCTTCCCTTTACGGAGTCGTCATTGAACACCATTGAGTTCCTGCAGATCTCGTCGGCGGTGGTCCCCGACCGCGAAGCCCTCGTCGAGGTCGGCGGAAACGGCAAGCGGATCACCTACATGGACATGTACCCGCTCGTCGTGAAGCTCGCCAACGCGCTCACCGGGCTTGGCATCGAACGCGGCCAGAAGGTCGCCGTGATGTCCGTCAACAGCGCCGACTACGTCCTCACCTACTACGCCTGCGCCATGCTCGGCGTCACCTTCGTGCCCCTGAACTATCGCGCGAAAGACGAGGAGCTCGCGCACATGCTCAACGTGAGCCAGTGCCAGGCCATCTTCGTCTCCGACCGCTACATGGAGCTGCTGGACCGCATCCGGCCGTCACTCACGCACACCCAGAGCTTCATCGCCTACAACGGCCGCCAGTCCGGTTACCTCGGCTACGACGATCTCATCGCCAGCGCCGGCGACGACGAGCCGTGGGTCGAAATCGATGACCACGACGCCACCATCCTGATGTTCACAAGCGGCACCACCGCCCTCCCCAAGGGCGTGCAGCTCACCTACCAGGACATGACCGTCTACGTCACCAACCAGCAGCCCGCCGACCCCGAGATCCACGACAAGCTGCTCGTTTCCGCCCCGTTCTTCCATATCGCCGGCGCCACCGCGATGATGCTCGCCATCTGGAGCGGCCGCACCCTCGTCATCCTCCCCACCTTCACCCCCGAACTTTGGCTCGAAGCGGTCCACCAGGAAAAGGCCACCCACGCCTTCGTCGTGCCCACGATGCTCAAGCGCATCATGGAAGTGCCGAACTTCGACAACTACGACATCACCTCCATGCGCTCGATCACCTACGGGGCCGCACCGATGCCCTACGAAGTCGTCCGCCGCGCCTGCGATATCTTCCCGCCGAAGGGCTGCGGCCTGATCAACGCCTACGGCCAGACCGAGTCCACCTCGACCCTCACCTTCCTTGGCCCCGAAGACCATGACCTCAGCACCGACCTCGAGAACAAGGAGCGCCGCCTCCGTTCCGTCGGCAAGTCCATGCCCGATGTCGAGATCGGCATCATGGACGAACGCAACCGCCTGCTCCCGGCCGGCGAGGAGGGTGAAATCTGCGTCCGCTCGGACCGCGTCATGAAGGGCTACTACAAGCAGGAAGACGCCACCAGTTCCGCGATCATCGATGGCTGGCTACACACCGGCGATGTCGGCAAGGTCGATGAAGGCGGCTACCTCTTCATCACCGGCCGCAAGAAGGACCTCATCATCCGCGGCGGCGAAAACATCTCGCCCGGCGAGATCGAGAACACGCTCGAAGGCCACCCGGCCGTAGAGGAGGCCGCCGTGATCGGCGTCCCCGACCCCGATTGGGGCGAGGTCGTGAAAGCGGTGCTCGTGCTCAAGCCCGGCCAGAGCGCCACGCCGCAGGAGATCATCGAGTACTGCAAGGCGCGCCTCGCCTCGTTCAAGGCTCCCCAGTACGTCGCGATCGTCCACGAGCTCCCGCGCAACGCCCTCGGCAAGGTCCTCAAGAACGACCTCCGCAAGGCCTACGGCACCGCCACCAACGACGTCCCGTAGCGCGAACCAAAACGAGTCGGAGCCGTCCGTCGGAGCCGCGACCGGTACCGAGACGTTGAGCCAGCCCCCGTCCATTCGGGGACGCGCAAGGACCACCCGCGACCCCGTTGCCAGCGTCACGCGACTCGGCCATGCTGGGCTTGCCCGGCGCCTCGCCGGCGGAGGGTCACATGCACGTCGGATTTGGGCCGCTGTTCCAGAACCCCGAGAACGAGCTCTCGGACCTCGAGGTCTACCAGCAGGAGCTGCGGCTCGCCGACCTCGCCGAACCCCTCGGCTTCGATTCCGTCTGGTCGGTCGAACACCACTTCACCGATTACACCATGTGCCCGGATGTCATCCAGTTCCTTTCGTACATGGCCGGCCGCACCACGCGCCTGAAGCTCGGCTCGATGGTCGTCGTCCTCCCCTGGCACGACCCTGTGCGCGTCGCCGAACAGGTGGCGATGCTCGATAACATGTCCGGCGGCCGCATGATCCTCGGTGTCGGCCGTGGCCTCGGGCGCGTCGAGTTCGGCGGCTTCCGCGTCGATATGAACGAATCCCGCGCGCGCTTCGACGAGTACGCCGCCCTGATCCTCACGGGCCTCGAACGAGGCTACCTCGAGTTCGAGGGCGAGTTCATCCGGCAGCCGCGCCGCGATATCCGCCCCGCGCCGTTCCGTTCCTTCAAGGGCCGCACGTTCGCCGCCGCCGTCTCCCCCGATTCGATCCCTGTCGCGGCCCGCATCGGCGCCGGCCTCCTCGTCATCCCCCAGAAGCCCTGGCCGGATGTCGCGAAGGACTTCGAGCTCTACAGGCAGGTCTGGTCCGAGACGTGGGCAACGCCGCCGGCGAAGCCCCTCATGGGCGGCTTCTGCTTCGTCGACCGCGACCCCGCGCGCGCGAAAGACATGGCCCTGCGGTACATCGGCCGCTACTACCACACCGTCATGAAGCACTACGAGATGACCGCCGGCCACTTCGCCGAGACGAAGGGCTACGAGTACTACTCCAAGCTGCACAAGTACATCGACCGCCACGGCAAGGACGGCGCCGCCGAGGCGTTTGCGGACCTCATGCCCTGGGGCACCCCGGACCAGGTGCTCGAAAAGCTCCACACCATCCGCGGCGTCATCGACATGAAAGGCATGATGTGCCACTTCGCCTACGCCGGCATGCCGTACACGGAGGCCGAGCGCAACATGCGCCTCTGGGCCGAAGCCGTCCTCCCCGAGCTAAAGCGCTGGGACACGGAACCCTTCGCCGAACCCGCGCCCCTATCCCTTGGCCGTGAACCCGTGCTCGCCACGTAGCCAGCGCCCGGGCACGCCAATCCGCACGGCCCGCGGCTTTGAGTTTCGCCCGTCTTGGACTACTCCCGGACGATCGTGTGACCAACCTGCCGGATCGGACATGCGCGCCCGTTATCGACGCCTACTCCGCTGGTGCAAAACCCTCTGCTCCTCTCAGCAACCGGACGCCCGCGCCGCGTGGAACTGCCGCACCGAGATGGACACCCTGGCGCGGCAAACGCCACGCCACATGGTAAGATTCCTACCATGAAAACCACCATCGATTCCGCCGGGCGCATCGTAATCCCCAAAAAGCTTCGCGACGAAGCCGGCTTTCAGGCCGGGATGGAGCTCGACGTGCGCTATTGCCATGGGCTGATCGAGGTTGAGGCGACGGAGGTCCCGTACCGGATCGAAGATCGTGACGGCTGGCTCGTCATCGTGGCGCCCGAGGGCACGCCGAAAGTCACCAACGAGGAGCTCGAAGCGGCGATCACCAGCCTCCGCGAGAGGCGGGGGATCGATGGCTTCGACGACTGATGCGTGCGTTCATGCCCGATTCGAATGTCATGATCAAGGCTCTCGCCGATTGGCAGGCCGACCACGAGCTCGCGCGCGCCGAGATTGAGGGCCGCCTGCGGGCCGGAGAAGCTATGGTGCTCGCCGGCCACGCGGTCCTCGAGGCGTTCTCGGTGCTCACACGCATACCTGCGCCCTATCGCATTCCTCCTGCGGTCGCCCTTCGAGCCCTCCGCGGGAACTACCTCGATCGGGGCGCTCTCGTCTCGCTCAATGCGGAGGCGTATCCCACTCTGCTGGCGGACCTCGGCGCCCAGGGTGTCGCAGGTGGCCGCACGTATGACGCGTTGATAGCACGGTGCGCGGAATCAGCCGCGGTCGATGTGCTCGTCACGTTCAACGCCCGTCACTTCGAGGGCCTCCTGCGCACGGTCGCAATTCATCGACCGGGAGACGCGCAGCATCGGCGCGACGAGGCGTAACCGCCTCCTCGGCCAGGCCCTCGCGAAGTACGGCGCCATGCGCCAGGAAGAGTACCGCGAGGCGAGCAAGCAGCTCCTCGGCGCCCGGGACGTCGCTCGTTCGCACCCAATCCCTTGCTCCAGTAGGATGCGGCCAATCGGGTCCGTGCGCCCCGCGCGCGGCGCCCTTCCCACCTGCCGCAAGGGACGGAACCACGCATGACCAGCCTCCCCCACAGCGACCGCCCCGCCGCTGAGAAGCCGCGCCGCTCTCGCCCCACGCGCTTCCGGGCGAGCATCGGTGGACTTATCATCCCCGTCGCCGCCCTCGCCGGCATCTCCGCGTTCGAAACCGTCCGCACCGGCAGTGCCCAGCGCGAAGTCTTCTTCAACATCAGCGCGCCCGTCGTCATGTACTTCATTTTCGCCGCCGCGGTCGCCGTGATTGCCGGCGCCTTCGTGCAGCGCCTGCGCGTCTGGCGGCTGGGCAAGCCCCAGGGCGTCTTCGATAACGTCGGCGCGCGCATCACAAACGCCATCACAATGGGCGCCGCCACCAGCCGCGTGAAGAACGACCGCTACGCCGGCGTCATGCACTGGTGCATCTACTCCAGCTTCATCGTCCTCACGCTCGTTACGCTCACCCTCGCGCTCGACGACTACCTGCCCCTCATCTTTGGGAGCAACGCCAGCCACGCCTTCCTCAAGGGCGGAATCTACCTGGTCTACAGCTTCATCGGCGACCTCTTCGGTGTGATCGGCCTTATCGGCATCGCCATGGCCGTCTTCCGCCGTTGGCTCAAGCCCCCGGCGAAGCTGGCGTGGGACCGCCGGCAGGCCGAGGACGGCATCATCGTCGGCTTGCTCGGCCTCACCCTCCTCACCGGGATCATCGTCGAAGGCCTGCGCCTCCGCGGCGACGAGATCCCCGCCGGCCACGAGAACTGGTCGCGCTGGTCGCCCGCCGGCTGGGCGGTAGCGAAGATCCTCAACGGCATGGGCGCCCAAACGGCGCTCGATATCCATCGCGGCCTCTGGTGGTTCCACGTGGTCGGCGCCTTCGTGCTCCTCAGCCTCATGGCGATGACGAAGTTCCGCCACATCCTTTTCGCCCCCCTGAACGCATTCTTCAAGCGCCCCGGAGCCGGCCCCGCCTACCTCGCCCCGATGGGTGATTTCGAAAAGCTCATGGAAGAAGGGAAGAGTCTCGGCGCCGGCAAGCTCCAGGACTTCACCTGGAAGCAGCTCTTCGATGCCGATACCTGTGTGCGCTGCGGCCGCTGCACCGATGCCTGTCCCGCCTGGGCCGCCGGCCAGCCCCTCTCGCCCATGGCCATCATCCAGGACATGAAGTCCTACATGAACCACGCCGGCCCGCTCTTGATCGCCGGGAAGGACCCGGCTGTCGCGCTCAAGAGCCGCGATGGCGACGCCCCTCCCGAGCTGATCGGCGACTACGTGAAGCCCGAGTCGCTCTGGGCCTGCCGCACCTGCATGGCCTGCGTCCAGGCCTGCCCCGTGATGATCGAACACGTCCCCTCGATCGTGGACATGCGCCGCTACCTCGTGATGGAGAAGGCCGAAGTCCCGCCCACCGCCCAGGCTGCCCTCCAGAACATCGAACAGCGCGGTCACCCCTGGCGTGGTACGCAGTTCACCCGCACCACCTGGATCGAGCAGCTCGAGGCCGCCGGCATCAACGTCCCCATCTTCGATGGCACCCAGGAGTACCTCTACTGGGTCGGTTGCTCCGGCGCCCTCGTCGAACGCAACGTGCCCATCACCCAGGCGGTCGTGAAGCTGCTGGTCGAGTCCGGCACCAGCTTCGGCGTCCTCGGCCAGGCGGAGACCTGCAGCGGCGACCCGGCCCGCCGTCTCGGCAACGAGTTCCTCTATGCCACGCTCGCGCAGGCCAACACCGAAGCGTTCAACGAGCTGGAAGTGCGCAATGTCATCACTGCGTGCCCCCATTGCTTCAACACCTTCGCGAACGAATACCCGGACTTCGGCGGCAAGTACGCCGTTACGCACCATTCCGAATTCCTCCAGCTGCTCGTGCAGCGCGGCAAGCTCAAGCCCAGAGCCATGGAGGCCGGCGCCACCGTCACCTACCACGATTCCTGCTACCTCGGCCGCGGCAACGGCATCTACGACTCGCCACGCGAAGTGCTCGAAGCCATCCCCGGCTTGAACCTGATCGAAATGCCGCGCAACAAGAGCGGCGGCATGTGCTGCGGCGCCGGCGGCGGCAACATGTGGATGGAAGAGAAGGGCACGCGCGTCAACCACTTGCGCGCCGCCGAGGCCGCGAACACCGGCGCCAGCATCGTCGCCACGGCCTGTCCCTTCTGCATCCAGATGTTCGAAGACGGCATCCCCGCCGTGCAGCCGGACGAAGAACGGCGCAGCATCCGTGCCTTCGATATTGCCGAGCTGCTGGAAGTGAGCGTCAAGCCCGCTGCCATCAGCATCCGCGATGGCGCAGTCGAGCTCCCGCGCGGCGTGCTGTAGGCCCACCGGCCCGCCGCACCCCGCCGGCGCCGTACACTTTTGAAATAGCGTTCTCGGTCTCGGATTATCGCGACCTTGTTGAGCTGCTGCTCGTGCACCCGGAGTGGCGCGCGGAGCTGCGCCCCCTGATCCTCGGCGACGAGATCCTCGGCATGCCCGCCGCCCAGGCCCGCACCGACGCCCGGATCGACGACCTGGCGCAAGCTATCCGGGATCTCGTCGCCGCCCAGGCCCGCACCGACGCTAGCATCCAGCAATTGGTCGCCGCGCAGGCACGTACAGATTCCCGCCTCGCTGAGTTGGCCGTGTCGGTTCAGGCCCTCACCACCGTCGCCGAAGCCCTCGTTTCACGGGCCAACCGGGCGGAAGGCCGTGCGGGCAACATCGAACGGCAACTCCTCGAGCTCCGGTACGAGAAGCATTACCGCAACTGGTTCGGCAAATGGCTCTGGCCTATCGCGGTCGTCGCGGTCGATGAAATGGGGTCAGCTGATGGCTGCCCTTCGAGACGGCACCGTGACACAGGCCGAAGTTGACTCGCTTCGCGATCTCGACCTGATCTTCCTGGGCAGTGATCGCGAGGCGGCTGGTGCTGAGACCGCGATCGCGCTGGAAGTCTCGTACACGATCAACCCTGATGATGTCGAGCGTGCCGCCACGCGCGCAGACATCCTCCGCCGAGCCGGCTATCGCAGTATCCCGCTTGTGGGCGGCGATTGGTTGGCCGACGACGCCCGGCCGCTCGCGGAGCAGTACGGTGTGCGTGTCGACCTCCGCCGGCTCTCGACGTAGGCGAACCCATGAAGAAGCGACCCCGCCGCCGCCGGACAACGCGCCGCTGATGGTGCGCGGGCCATACAGGACCGCCCACCGAGTCGCCGCCGTCCTGCGCCGGTACCGCGGCCGGCGGCGGATCGCCGTTCAGGACCGGTGGAAGCTGGCTCACTCAGTGGCGCTGCCGCCGGCCGGTCGCGAACGAGAGCCGGGCCTGACGCGTTGCAGATTCATAACACAGTCCACGGGGCGTGCTCGGCAGTGGCACAAGTCGGCCTCCCGCCCATGGTCCGGGACCCGTTGAGGCCCGCGGTCCGGCGTGCTCCTCTTCACAGAGAACAAATCGTCGTGAAAGGCAACACAACGCTCGCTCAACCACCTTCACGTCTGCCGCAGGCGCATTATGGTCAAGTCCAGATTCAAGCTCGCGCGCGAGCGGATGGCGATTACTCAACGTAATCCGTCGCCGCCCCGTCGTTTCGTTGCGTGCCGGTAAAATTGTGGTTGACGTGGGTAGCGAGCAAGTTGCATCTTTCCTGTGTCGCGGCTGCAAGGCCGCAGTCGACCTGGAGAAAGGCGCACGGAAAACCTCACCGGAGGGCGCAATCCGATGGTGAGGGGTCGCAGGGAGAGCGGTGTGGCAACGCCGCCAAGCGAAGGCCCGGAGTCACTGCCGCCTCCGATCCTCGCAGCGGTTGGGAAGCAATCCCATCGGGAACTTCCCTTACTTTCTCTCCCGGGCGGCCCGGAGACAGCGAAGTCCGGGTTCCACCACCAAAACCCTTCGCAGCGGGCCTCACAGGGCGGCGAAAAATGCGCCCCGGTTTCCGGGTCGCACCAGGCAAGGGAGAGATTACTCAGATGATGCGCAAGATCTTTGGCGGCGCGATGGCGTTCTCGCTCGTCGGCGCCGTCCTCCTCGGCGGCGTCCTCGCGTGGCAGACGTCCGAGACCGTCAGCGGTGACAACGCCGTTGGTAAGCCCGGCATCGATGCGACGGCTAACCACAACGGCACGCTCCTCGGCCCTGACGGCTACGCCGTCCAGGTAGCGACCATCGACGTCAGCAACACCGGCGACTACCGCCTCCAGGCGTCGTCGCCCTACGGCTTCGTCCAGATCCTCGGCGTGTCGGTTCCCCCGGCCCAGCAAGCCTGCGGCAACCAGAACTTCGAAGGCGCCGGCACGCAGCTGAAGCTCGCGAACCCGCTGTACCTCGACCCGCTCGATCTCAATGAGACCGTCGATGACGCCGTCTCCGTGAACATCGAAACGATTGCGGGCGCCCCGGCCTCCTGCCAGGGCGCGACGGTCAGCTGGGCTGCCACCGTCGTCCTCACGACCATCGGCGGCTAGTTCGCCACCTTTCCGGCCGTGGGCGGTGGTTCGTCGCCGCCCACGGCTTTCTCGTTCGCCCCGGTCGCCTGGCGCCTGCCGAACGTGAAACGGATTCTCAACCGGGGATCCTCCGCACCGGGCGACAATTGGCCCACGTGAGCTGAGGCGGACATTGCTGCCGCAGCGGCATGGCGGTGGCCTCCAGACCTTTCGACATGGCGGTGAGTGGTGGCGATTCGAGCCTCGTTCCGGTGGATAAAGCTCGCGATATCGACCCTCTTCGGGCTCGTTTTCGGTATCTCGCTCGGGGCCGCGATCGTCGCGGTGATCGCCGTCCAGTTCTTCAACTATTCCGTCCTCACCGTCCAGTCCGATTCGATGAAGCCGGCCCTCAAGCGCGGCGACGTGGTCGTCACCCGGCCGAAGAACATCGCCAGGCTCAAAGAAGGCGATGTTATCTACTTCAACGAGGCCACCACCGGCCTCCCCTTCGTCCACCGCATCATCGCCATCCAGAGCACCACGACGATCGTGAAGAAGGGGAACACCGAGGAGGTCGTGGGCCAGTCCACGAAGTACGACCTCATTACCCAGGGCGACGCGGCTTTCCAGAAGGACGGGCAGCCGGTCCGGAACGAGAACCTCAACGGCGAAGTCTGGTTCTACATCCCGGCCGCCGGCCTCCTGAGCGGCGATATCCCCGTGCAGTGGGCGCTCATCGCCTTCGCCGGCCTCGTCGGCGCCACCTGGATCGGCTGGGAATACTACAACCGGCGCCAGCAGGCCGAGCGCGCCCGCCGCGCTCGCCGCGCCGCCGCCCGCGCCCGGCGCGCCGGGGGTGTGCCTCCGTCCGAATCGCCGCAATCCAACATCCGCGTGCGCCACCGGTCCCTTGTCCCCCGCCCGGTTCGAGCGCTCGCCGCCTCGTTTGCCGGCTTCGTGAGGGCCACCATCGGGCTCTTCCCCACGGTTGCCCGCCAGCTGCGCCGCGGCGTCCTGGCGCTTATCCGCCTGGCCGGCCACCTCCCGGGCGGCCGCCGGCGCCCAAGCCTGGCGAAGGCTTCGCTGCTCCTCCCCGCCGTCGTCTGGGCTGCGGCCCTATCGGTGTTGCTGGCGAAGGGCGCCGACGCCTCCCCGCGCGGCCGCAGTCAGTGGACCGCCGATGGCGTTGCCATCGGTGAAAGCAGCGCCGGCTACTGGGTCACTCCCAGCCCGGCCGCCAGCGCCTCGCCAGCCCAACCCGGCGCCGCTGGTGCCGAAGGCAAGAGCCCCACGCCGTCGCCGTCGCCGTCCGCGTCACCTTCGCCGTCTCCGTCGCCGTCTCCGTCGCCGGCTGGCACGCCCACGCCTCCGGGCACGCCGACACCTCCGGGCGCCCCGCCCCCGACCTCGACGGCGGAAGGTGTCTCCACGCCGGGGACCGTTTCGAACGCAACGCCCACCCCGATCCCAACCTCCACGGGGACGGCAACGGGCACCGCCACGCCGACGCCCACGCCGAGCCCGGCGACGACCCCACCGCCGCCGAAGGGAGGCCCGACGGCCACGTTCAGCCCCTCGCCGACGGCTACCGGCACGCCGGCCCCGGCGCCTACCAGTACGCCTACACCAACGGCCACCAGCACGCCCACACCTACGGCGACGCCCACGCCTACCCCCAGCAGCACCTCTACACCAACGGCGACGCCCACGCCCACTGAGACCCCCCCGCCAACGGCCACGCCGACCCCAACCCCGCCACCCCCCCCCACGCCCACCCCCACTGAGACCCCCCCGCCAACCGCCACGCCGACGCCAACCCAGACACCCACCCCAACGGCAACGCCGACGCCCACCGAGACCCCCACCCCAACGGCAACGCCGACGCCCACCGAGACCCCCACCCCGACGGCAACGCCGACGCCCACCGAGACCCCCACCCCAACGGCAACGCCAACCGAAACCCCAACCCCCACAGCAACCCCCACCCCCTGACAGACGCACCAACCGCTCACGGTAAGGCCCTCGCCATTCCGGCGAGGGCCTTCGTTAGTCTCTGCGGCGGGACGGGCGGACGGCGCTGCCCGCCACCGCCCAACGCCCAATACCCGACGGCTACGCGAACATCCGCAGCGCCTGTGGGTCATTCACGACGACCGCGCCGCGCGCCAGGCCAATCCAGCCGGACCGCATGAACGCGTTCAACTGCTTGTTCACGCTTTCGCGGCTCACGCCGAGCATCGAGGCGAGCTCGCCTTGCGTGACTGTGATGCGCCGCGCGGCCACGCCGCCCTCCCCGTGCATCGTCGCCAGCGACAGGATCTGCTTCGCCAGCCGGTGTGGAAGGTCGAGGAAGCACAGGTCCGCCATCGCCTCGTCCATCCGCCGCAGCCGCAGGCTCAGCGTCTCCAGCAACGCCAGCGCCGCCCCCGGGCGTTCTGCGACCCACTCCACGAACACGTCTCGCGTCACCACGAACGTCTTCGTTGCCGTCGAGGCGATGGCCGAAGCCGAACGCGGACGCCCATCGAGCAGGGACAGTTCGCCGACGCAATCGCCTGGTCCCACGGAGGCCACCGTCGCCTCGTCGCCGGAGCCGCTGCTGATGCTGATCCGCACCCGCCCTTCGACCACGACGTGCATGGAATCGCCCGATTCGCCTTCGCGAAAGATCGTCGTCCCCGCGGTGTAGCTGCGCAGGCGTGCGCGCGATGCCAGTGCCTGGCGGTCCTCGCGAGGCAGGCGCGCAAGCAGCGGTAAATCGCGGATCACCTCATCCGGTGGGGAAGTCATTGTCTGCGTCACTGGATTCCTCCGGCCACCAGTCTACCCAAGCACCCCTGTGTCGGCGATTGCACACGAGAGCCATTTGGCGGCCGGCCGCGGGCCATTTCACCACTCCGCCATTCGCCTCAGCAGGTCCGCCCCGGGAGACCCGGAATCGTCGATGAGCCGGCCTGCCCAACACGAACGACCCATCGCAGGTTCCCTTACAGCGGCGGCTTCCCTGCCAACGCCCAATGGCCAACGCCTAATGCCCCCACACCGCCGTGGCCATTGGCCGGCCGCCCGCTAAGCTGAATCTGTGGATGCGATCATTGGCCACGAGGCCATCCGCCGCGAGCTCTCTGCACTCTCCGCCAGCACGGAGCCGCCGCATGCCCTGCTGTTCGCGGGGCCCGAAGGCACCGGCCGCGCCCTGCTCGCGCTCGAATACGCGAAGCTGCTGAACTGCGAGCGCGCCCCCTGGGCCGCGCAGGGCTCGATGGCACTCCTCGAGACACCCGCCGGCCCGGCAGAACTGCCCTGCGGCGCCTGCCGTAGCTGCCGGCTCATCGCCGGTGGCAGCCACCCCGATGTCGTCACGCTCGCTCCCGGCGACACCCTCTGCCGCCCTCGCTCCAGCGACGCCTCCCACGAAAAGCACCCCCAATCGCGCGATATCCGCATCTGCCAGGTGCGCGGCGCCATCGACCTGGTCTCGCGTTACCCGTTCGAGGCCGCCTACCGTCTCCTCATCATCGACCCCGCCGACCGCTTCGGCCGCGATGCCGCCCACACCATCCTCAAGACGCTCGAAGAACCGCCGGGACACTCCGTCTTCGCGCTCGTCACCGCCGCCCCCGAGGCGATCCTCGAGACCATCCTCAGCCGCTGCCGCCGCATCGATGTGCGCCCCGTGCCGCGCGAGACCATCGAACACGCGCTCATCGGACGCGGCATCGCACCCGCGGCCGCCCGCATCGCCGCGGAGGCCTGCCGCGGCCGTCCAGGGCGTGCCCTCCAGTTCGCCGCCAGCCCCGACCTCATGGGTGACCGCGAGCGGCTCCTCGACCGCTGCCGCCGCCTCGCCAACGCGCCCTTGCAGGAGCGCTTCCGCCACGCCGAGGACCTCACCGAGCGCTGGCGCCGCGACCGTGCCCAGGTCGGCGCCGAGCTCGATGTGTGGGAGGCGTTCTGGGAGGGCGAGCTGCGCGCCGGCGCATCGGTCCGCGCGGGCGATGCCCCCGGCTCCCCCGCCGGGGTCCTCCACGGCGACGACCTGCGCCAGGCGCTTTCAGCGCTCGAAGCCGTCCGTCGCGTCCGGGACGATTTGCAGGCCCAGGTCATGGTCCGCGCCGCGTTCGAACTTATGCTGTTGAGCTTCCCCCGCCGTACACTGGCGGGAGTCCCGGAGGGAAAGACCGTCACTCATGCCTGATTCCCATTTCAGCGTCGCGGGCATCCGCTTCCGCAACGCCGGAAAGATTTTCTATTTCCACGCGGCGGGGATGCGCCTCGATACCGGTGAATACGTAGTCGTCGAGACGGCGCGCGGCCCAGAGCTCGGCCGCGTCGTCATCGCGCCGGACCAGGTCGTCGTCAACGAACTCGGCCGCGAGGAGCTGAAGCCGATCCTCCGCCTCGCGACCGAAGAGGACCTGCTCCGCACCGACGCCCTTCGTACCCGCGCCGAAGAGCTCCTGCCCGAAGCCCGCAGCATCGCCTCCGATACCGGCTTCCCCGCCCATATCGATGCCGCGGAGTTCACCCTCGATGGCCGCCGGCTGACCTTTTCGTTCACCAGCGAAGAGCGGCTCGATTACCGCGACTTCCTCCGCCGCGCCGGCGACCGTTTCGGCGTCAAGGTCGATATGCGCCAGCTTGGCGCCCGCGATCGTGCCAAGCTCGCCGGCGGTTACGGTATCTGCGGCCGCGAACTCTGTTGTTCGAACTGGCTCTCCACCTTTCCCTCCATCTCCATCCGTATGGCGAAGGAGCAGGACCTCCCACTCAACCCCCAGAAGATCAGCGGGCTGTGCGGCCGGCTCCTCTGCTGCCTTTCGTACGAAGAAGAGGGGTACAAGGAGATGCGCCGCTCCCTGCCGAAGCTCGGCCAGCGCTGCAGCACCCCGACCGGCGAGGGCAAGGTCATCGGCATCAATATCCTCCGCCGCCAGGTCACGCTCGCCGTCGACGGCCAGCGCGTCGATGTGCCCGACCGCGACCTCGGGCTCGTCGTGCGCTGGGACACCACCAGCAAGATCGGCGACCCGCCGCCGAGCATCTCGCGCGCCGAGGCCATCGCCCAGGGCATGATCGAAGCCACCGAAGAGGACCTCCTCGAAGCCGCCCGGATCGAAGATCCCGACTGGCTCGGCACCGCTGCGTCGCAGGTCACGGGCCGCGGGCGCCTGCCCGGTGGCGGCCCCCGCAAGGAGATCCGCACGAAGCCGCCGACCGCCGACACCCGCCCCCCCGCCCAACAGGGCCGCACGGGATCGCAACGGCCACCCGCCCCCGGCGCGCGCCGCCCCGAGACATCGCTGCCCCAACCCGACCGCCGCCAACCTCGCGACCAGCGCCCGGCGGGACCACCCCGCCCCGAGCGCCCGGCGGGACCACCCCGCCCCGAGCGTGGCACGCCCCCGCCCGCGCCCGGCCGGGTCTTCCGCCGCTCCGAAGACGCACCGCCGCCCCCGGCGCGCCCCCGCCCCAATGCCCCCGGACCGGGCACCGAACCCCCGTCCTCCAGCGAATCCCCCGGCGTCCCGCGCCGCCGCCGGCGCGGCGGCCGCAACCGCAACCCCAACGCCGGCGGCAACACCAACGACTCCGCGCCGGAATAGGCCCGGGCCCCCGGATCAGAGGGCGGTCGCCACGCGCCGAATCGCGGTGAGAGCAGCCTTCGACCGCCACGGGCGCGTCATTTTCATCCCTGGTTGTGGCGCCGCGCCATCACCGGCTCGGAACTCGGAGCTGCACCAGAAAGGCCACCCGGGGGAACGGGTGGCCTTCTGGTGTGCACCGCCAGGGGAGCAGTGCACAGGGGAGGAGGGAACGGAGCATCTCTATCCGAATCGCCACTCCGGCACTGCCGTGTGGCACCCGGGACAGTACCGGTCCCGCGCTTCATACGCCGACCGGCACTCCGGGCAGCGCCGCAATTCCGCCGCGCGCACCGTCACATATGCAGGCACCTCCGCCCCTTCGATGAGGCGGCGCCACCAGGGCGTTTTCGAGGTTCGGTACAACGTCAGCCTCCGGCCGCGATGGGGACGACGCGCACCGGTTGCCCGGCACGGGCGCGACATCATCCAAAGTTCCAGAGAGGCAATCGGCAGGCTTAGCGGCTGCCACGCCTCTCCCTACGCCTACGGGGTTAGCTGACGGGTTCGGTGAGGGAGTCACCTATTCCGCTCCCGCGGAAATACACCCCAGGTTGTTGGTTCCCCCGCTCCACCGTCGCCGGTGGATTCGGCACGTGAGTTGTACCACACTCCGCGCCGCCATTGCTATAAACAGAGCGTAAATTCGTTTCGCTACCATACCGTCTGCGCCTGCCCACGCCGCCTGCACTACACTGCGGTCCATGCGCGCCGCCCTGCTCGAACTGCCGCGTCCCGCCGCGAAATCGCCGCTCCGGCTCACGGACCTGCCCGACCCGCACTGCGGGGCGGGCGACCTGCTGCTTGATGTGCGCGCGTGCGGCGTTTGCCGCACCGACCTCCAGCTCGCCGAAGGCGACATCACCGCCCACGGGCTGCCCCGCATCCCCGGCCACCAGGCCGTGGGACGCGTCCTCGCGGTCGGCGCTGGCGTCGACGGCTGGAAGCCGGGCGACCGCGCCGGCGTCGCGTGGCTCGCGGAGACCTGCGGCGCCTGCCGCTTCTGCGCTTCCGGCCGCGAAAACCTCTGCGAGCAGGCGCGCTTCACCGGCTGGGACCGCGATGGCGGCTACGCCACCCGAATGACCGCCGGCGCGCGCTTCGCCTTCCGACTCCCCGCCGGCATGGACGACATGGCGGCCGCGCCCCTGCTTTGTGGCGGCGTCATCGGTTACCGTGCCCTGAAGGTCTCGGGCATCCAGCCCGGCGGCCGGCTCGGGCTCTACGGTTTCGGCGCCTCCGCGCTCCTCGCGCTGCAGGTCGCCCTCCATTGGGGCTGCGAGGTCTTCGTCTGCACACGCTCCGGGCGCGAGCAGGCCGTGGCGCGCGAAATGGGCGCCGCCTGGGCTGGAGACTACGACACCCGCCCGCCCGTCCTACTCGATGCCGCCATCACCTTCGCGCCCGCCGGCTCCGTGGTCCTTGCCGCGCTCCGAGCGCTCGACCGCGGCGGTACCGTCGCGATTAACGCGATCCACCTGGACCACGTGCCCGAGTTCGACTACGGCGACCTCTGGTGGGAGCGCACCATCCGCAGCGTCGCGAACTTCACCCGCGACGACGCCCGCGAGTTCCTCGCGCTGGCCGCGGAGATCCCCATCCAGACGCGCATCGAAGCCCACCCGCTTGCGCATGCCAACGTCGCGCTCGCGCGCCTTGCGGCAGGCCAAGTCTCGGGCGCCGCCGTTCTCACGATGGACTGATACGCCCGCCGCCCCGCTCAGTCCTGCGTGCCGGTGGCCGTTTGCGATTCCGCCACGAGGTCCCACTCATCGTCGGCCGCGTGCCGGATTTCGACTGCGAGCGCCGCCAGGCGGGGTACGAACGCCGGCCGTTCGGACGGCTGCATCCGTTTCGCTTCCCAGAAATCCAGCAGCAGACGGGCGAGGTCCGCCTCGAGCTGTTCGATGGCGCGGATCAGCCGCGGTTCGCGCCGCGAAATGTCGCCGCCGATGCCATCGGGGCCGCTGAGGTTCTGGATCCGGCTCTCCACCGCCGAAATGCAGTCCCGGAGCGCGCGGTGCGCCAGCGCATACCACTCGTCGGTGGCCTGGGGCGCAGCGACCACCGCCGCCAGCCGCTCGCTGGAGCGCAGCATCGATTCCTGTTCCGGGCGCCGCGCCCGGATGCCAACCGGCGATTCATTACCCACGATGTTCTTTCCCCAGTTCCTTTGCATCGGGATGGATGTGCAGCGCCTCCGGTGGCTTCCGCCTGCCGCCCCTATCCTCTACCACGTCCCGGCGAGGCGTGTCTTCCTCCGGTTCGATTGCGCGGATGTCGGCCCGGCGCGGCTCGATCACTTCGGCGCTACGCGTGAAGTACTTCCTCAACTTCCGAAGCATGACCAACTCCTCTCGCGCGGGCAGCCGCCACGGCCGTGCGCGCCTCATTCTCGCAAGCGTGGCAAGCCGCGGGTGATACGTCCGGTCGCCGTCTCGACGACCCGGGGGACGGCCACTCGCGTCGTGCGGACAGGTGCCGCGTGCCGTCTCCCTTTCGCCGCTCCCGCCGAACGCCGCCTCGACATGGCCTATGGTGCCTCCGAAATCCTTCCGCACGTACCAACCGTGCAGCCGCGCCGCACTCCCCAACAGGGCCATCGGTCCGCGAACCACGGTACCCTGCGATCCTTATCGGACCGGCACGCTTCCGCGCCGCTCCCGGCTACCAGCTACCTCATCCACTCTGCCACCCGCTCGCCGATCATGATGCACGTCAGGTTCGTGTTCGCGCGCGGGATGGCCGGCATGATCGACGCATCCGCTACCCACAAGCCCTCGATCCCCCGCACCCGGCCGCGCTCGTCGACGACCGCCCCCGCGTCGCCCTCCGGGCCCATGCGCGCCGTCGCGACCGGGTGGTAGATGGTGTTCACTGTCCCGCGCACGTACTCCGCCAGCGCCTCGTCCGAAGCCATCATCTCTTCTGTGAGGATCGCCACGCGCTCGAACACCGCGGCCATCGCCGGTTCATGCGCGACCTTCCACGCCAGCCGGACACCGTCGATCAGCCGCCGCAAGTCCTCGGGGTCCGAGGTGTAGTCGAGGTCGATGCGCGGCTGCACGTGCGCGTCGGCGCTCGTCAGCGTGAGCTTGCCCCGCGCCCGCGGCCGCTGCAGCCCGGCGAGCACGCTCACGGCGATCGGCGCCCCCACGATCGCGAGGTAATCCGGGTAGTCCGAGAGGTCCACGTTCCCCGACATAATCAGCTGCATGTCGTTGAACTCGCTCGAACCCGTGGCCGTGTAGCGCGCGCCCGCCTGCACCGTCGGCTTCGTCAGGTCCGCGACGCCCGGTTTCGGCACCGCAATCACGCCCATCATGCAGTGGTCGATGAGCTCCTGCCCCACCGGCAGGTCGGCGACCGGCGCGATGCCGAGCTCCTCCAGGTGCACCCTCGGCCCGATCCCCGACCGCATCAGGATTGCCGGCGACACGATTGCTCCCGCCGAAAGCGTGACGCGCTTGCCGTAGACGCGCTGCAGCACGCCGCCGCACTCCACCTCGACGCCTACCGCGCGCCCGCCTTCGATGAGCACCCGGTGCACGAGGCACCCCGGCCGGATGGTCAGGTTCAGGCGGTGCCGCGCGCGCCCCAGATACGCTATCGCCGTCGAGATGCGCACCCCGTCGATGATGTTCCGCGGCCACACGCCCACGCCCGTTGATTCAGGGTCGTTGAAGTCCGCCGAGAGTGGCAGCCCCGCGCACGCGCACGCTTCGATGAAGGCGGCGTGCTCGCGCAGCAGCTCCTCGTCTTTCGGGCGCCGGATGGGCAACGGGCCGCCCTTGCCGTGGAAGTCGCCGCTCTCGTCCTGGTCGTCTTCGAGCTTGCGGAAGAACGGCAGTACCTTCGCCCACGACCATTCCGGGTTGCCCTTCGCCGCCCATTCGTCGTAGTCCTCCGGCACGCCGCGGAGCGCGATCGCGCTGTTCACGGCCGATGAGCCGCCCGTCACCTTGCCGCGCGGGTAGTCGATCTCGCGGCCCTCGAGGGCCGCCGCCTTGAAGCCCCAGTCGTGCGCGACCACCGATTGGATGCGCCCGCTGCGCAGGTCCTCGGGGGTCTGCTCCACTGTTTGGTAGTCCGGGCCGGCTTCCAGCAGCAGAATGCTGCGTGCCGGGTCCTCGCTCAGGCGCGAGGCGACCACCGCCCCGGATGATCCCGCGCCGACAATGATGTCGTCGTACTCCACGTTTCGCCCTCCACAAACCGTGGGCGCGAGTATACGGACGGCTGTGGCCCCGGCAACCGCCTCAGGCGCGCGGCAGCCCGAAGCCGCGGGTGGCGATGATGTTGCGCATTACCTCGTTCGAGCCCGCCCCAAACGTGGGCATCACCGCCGAGCGGTACGCCTGCTCGATGCGCCCGCCGATGGGCGCGCGTGGCTCTTCCGGCGTCAGCTGGCCATACGGCCCCAGCAACCGCGTGCCCTCGTTCGCCAGCCGTTGCATCATCTCCGTGCTGAAGATCTTGACGATGCTCGCCTCGTGGTTCGGGTGCTCGCCGCGCTTGAGCATCCCGAGGTTGCGATACGAAAGACACTGCAGCACCTCGAGCTCGACCTTGAACCCGGCGAGCGCCGTCCGTACACGCGGTTGGTCGATAGGCCGCCGCCCCTCCCGGTCCTTCGCCTTCGCCCAATCGAGCAGCGCGTCGAGCACCGCCCGCACGCCCGAAACCGTGAAGATGCTGATCCGCTCGTGGTCGAGCGCGTGCGCGGCGTAGTACCAGCCGCGGTTCTCTTCGCCCACCAGCGCATCCTTCGGTACGCGCACGTTGTCCCAGTACACTTCGTTCGTGCGGTAGCCGCCGAGCGTCCAGATGGGCATCACCGTGATGCCGGGCGTCTTCAGGTCCACCAGGAACATCGAAATGCCGCGATGCTTCGGCACCTCCGGGTTCGTGCGCGCCGCGAGCCAGACGTACTCCGAACGGTGCGCGCTACTGGTGAAGCGTTTGATCCCGTTCATCACGTAGTCATCGCCGTCGCGCACCGCCCGCAGTTGCAGCGAAGCCAGGTCCGTGCCCGAATCCGGCTCCGTGTACCCCAGCGCGAACTCCACCTCACCGCGCGCTATGGGCGGCAAGAAGCGTGCCTTCTGCTCCTCGGTCCCGAACTGCATCAGCGTCGGGCCTACCTGCTGCACCGCGACCGTCGCCTTGGGCGCGCCGACGTAATTGCACGCCTCCTGGAACAGGTACATCTCTTCAAAGCTGCGCCGCTGGCCGCCGAACTCCTCGGGCCACGCCATCGTTAGCCAGCCGCGGTCGGCGAGCTTCTTCCGGAAGGCGCGTTCGCCATCGTAGTTGTCCCCCTCGAGACCGGCCATGCGCATCTCGGGGCCCCATTCCCGGCCGAGGAAGCCCTGCACCTCGTGCTCGAACGCGATCGCTTCGTCCGAAAACGCAAACTCCATGCCACTGCTCCGGCCGCCGGCCGCGGCCGCTTTCATTCTAGTCGGCTATCGCGAGACGGGGCGACGAATCCCACAGCTGCCATCTAGTAGAATTCGCCGGTCGCTGGCGCGTCACGATGGAGGAAACAGGTGCAACCAGAGTCAGACCGTGCAGGCAGCAAGGAGGCTACGTTCCTCGGGCGGCTGCTGCGCGTCCTCGAAGGCCTCGCCTCTGCGATCTCGCGAAGTCTGGGGAGATAGGCTGGCCACCAGTATCGCCCGCTACCAGGACCGCGCGCGTAAGCAAGCGGCCACGCTCGCGGCGCGCCCACCCCGCTTCAGGTAAGCTTTCGTTCCCACGGCTCGCCCGACCCGTCTGCGCGCAAAACCGTGATTCAGCTGGCAGCCGAAGCGGCCCCACGCTTCGGAATACCCTCCGCCAGCCCGCGCTCCGCATGGTAGGCCCGCTTGCTCGATTCATTGATCGCCCGGAGCGACGGGCTGAGGAAGTAGATCGCCACCGACACGACCGCCATCAGCACGCCCGTGCCCGCGACCGCCGCCGGCGCTCCCCACGCGTCCGCCGCTGCGCTCACCGGCAGTGTCCCCAACGGCGTCAGCCCGAACGTCATCATCATCAGGCTCATGACCCGCCCCCGCACATGGTCCGGGATAAGCAGGTTCACGGCCGTCGAGTTCACCGTGTTGAATACGCTCGCGAACACATCCGTCAGCAGCACGAGCGGCAGCGCCAGCAGGAACCATGGCGAGAGCGCGAACAGGAACAGTGCGCCCGCGAAGCCGAGCAAGCTCGCCATCATCAGCCGTAGCGGGCGATTCGTCGCGCCCTGCCACGCGACGTACACGGAGCCCAGGATGCCCCCAAAGCCCGCCACCGCCTGCAGCAGCCCGAGCCCGCTTGCGCCCGTTTTCCAGACGTCGTCCGCGAACACCACGAGCAGCGCCTGAAATGGCATCGCGAACAGGATCGGCACCAGTGAGAGGAACATCAGCACGCGCACCGGCGGGTCGTTGCGCACGTACCGCACGCCTTCGACCAGCTCGCCGAACATCGACGAACCGGCCTTCCGCATCGCCCCCGGAGCCTTGTCCACCCGCGACATCGACAGCAGCGCCACCAGGTACAGCGCGATGGCGATGACGTACATCGGCTCGATCCCCGCGCGTGCCACCACGAAGCCCGCCAGCGCCGGCGCCGCCACTCGCGCCGCGTTCATGCCGCCCATCTGCAGCGCCAGCGCGTTGCCCAGCCCTTCGCGCCCCACGATGCTCGCGACGATGGATTGCCGGGCCGGCATGATGAACGGGAACGCGCAGCCCATCACGAACGCGACCGCGAGCAGGTGCCAGAACGCCAGGTAACCGGTCACCATCAGCGTGAACACCGCCGCCTCGTTTACCACCAGCACGGCCTGCCCGGCGATGATGAGCCGCCGCTTTTCGACACGGTCCGCAATTACCCCGCCGATCGGCGAGATCACGAGCATCGGCACGGCCACGAACAGGTTCACCAGCCCGAGAGCCACGGCGCTGTCGGTCAGCTTGTAGGCAAGGATGGAGCGCACGAGGAACTGGCCGTTCATGGCGAAGAAGAACGCTACGTTGCTCGCGTAGAGCCAGCGAAACTGCCGGTGCTGGAGCGACGCAACGGCAGCGCGCCAGCCCAACGGCGCCTCGCCCGCATCCACTTCTCCCGAGTATTCCACGACGTAGTTAGCCTAACACGAAATATCGCCACAAACGCGTCGGACCGGGATTCGTTGCCGCAAGAGGCGTTCGATGGGAACGTCATGCGACACTCTACGCACGGCCACGGAGGCGTTGATGGCGGCCCCCGCCCTACGGCATCGCGATCGAGCCCACCTGCGTCATGTACACCCAGTACACCTGCAGCTTGAACAGCCCCCCGAAGTCGTTCAGGTAGCGCTGCTGGCCCGGCAGGTATGTGAGCCACTGTCCAGTCGCGTTGTCGTACTGCAGCACCTGCGTGTACTTCCCCTCGATTTCCGAGAGCGCGTCCGCCACAGAGCGGCTGCCGCCCGTGAACACGAAGTTGTTCCAGCCTTTCGCCAGCCCGATCCGCCGCCCCGAAGCCGGGTTCGGGTTCAGCGTCGCGACGTTTGCCGCCGCCCCGTTCACCCAGTACGCGTCGTACTGCTCCAGCGTGGTGACATCGTTCACGTAGCCAGGCACGCTCTTGATGAAGCGCCGCCACGCCCCGGACGTCTCCAGGAATGGCTTCGCCGGGTCCCACCTCAGCAGCTCGGTCCACGGGCTCGAAAGGCCCGCGAGCGCCCCCGGCATCGGCCCCGTCGGGTCGAGGTGGGCGAGGTTGCTCCACGCGCCGTTCAGCGTCTGCACCACGATCTGCCCCGGCGGCGGCGAAACACTCACCAGGTCCTTGTTCACCAGCCCCAGGTCCTGGTCTCGCTGCGCCCACGGGAACGTCTGCGTGGCGGCGAAGCCGCCCACCGCGAACTGGACGGTCTTGCCTGGGGCGCCGCAGCCAGGCCTTTCCGCCTCCGCCTTCACCAGCAGCGAAAACCGCTGGATCAGCCCGAACGGGATCGTCGTCGCGGCGCCGCACTCGATGCCGCCAATCGTCGCCGAGACCACCGTCCCCGGCGGCACGTCGCGCCAGTCCCTCAGCGCACTCCCGGTGACGCTCATCGGCACCCGCGCGACCGCCGCGCCGATGTTGATGATCCCGGCGCCGGCCCAGTTCTGACCGTGCGGCGCAGCGGGGGCCGGGGTGGCCGCATCCCTCGCGATCTGGATGTAATCCGCAGCCTGCAGGCGCGAGTTGCGCGCCATCATCAGCGCGAACATCCCCGTCACCAGCGGCGTCGAAAAGCTCGTGCCGTCGCCCGCGCGATACGGTGACGTGAGCCCGAGGTCGGACCGCGCCGTGCTGGCGATGTTCACGCCGGGCGCCGCGAAGTCGATCGCCGGACCGTAGTCGCTGAACGTCGCCCAGTTCCCATTCGCGTCGGAGGATCCCACGGCGATGACGTTCGGGAACTCCGTGTAGGCCGCGGGATAGCCCGGCCCCACCGGGTCCGTCGGCCCGTGGTTGCCGGCCGCCGCGACGATGATGATGCCCGCCTTCTGGGCGGCGTCGATGGCAGCGCGCAGGAACGGCGAGTCCGCGGTCTGGTCTCCGGGCCGGCTCGCCACGCTCAGGCTGATGATGTTCGCGCCCATCTGCCGCGCGTAGTCGATGCCCTGCGCGACGTTGAAGAATGAGCCTTCCGGGAACCCGCTCGCGTTCGAACGGCCGCAATCCAACACTTTTACCGTCATAAGTTTGACGTCCCACGCCACCCCCGTGACGCCCTTGTTGTTGTTCCCGGCCGCCCCGATGATCCCCGCCACGAGTGTCCCGTGCGAATGGTTCGCCGACCCCGGCGTGCCGTTGTCATCCGCGACGGCGCCTGTTTTCGCCGAGGACGTGTAGCCGCAGCCGATCGCGTTTTCGGGTGTCAGGTCAACGATCCGGCAGCCGTAGCGGTCGTCGACGCAGCCGTTGCCGTCGTCATCGACGCCGTTTGTGTCGGCGTCACGCGGGTTTTCCCAGAGCCGCCCCGCGAAGTCCTCCTGCCCGAGGTCGATGCCCGAATCGAGCACCGCGACCACGATGGAGCTGTTGGCGCCGGTCACCAGGTCCCACGCCTGGGGCGCGCCGACCGTCGCGAGGTACTGCTGATTGAGTGCATAGTACGGGTCGTTCGGGACCGCCGCCGCATACGCCTTCGCGTCCTCCACCGCCGAGATCACGCCCGGCGTGTTGCGCAGCTCCGCAAGGAACTGCTCGCGGCTCTTGCCCGCGGGCACCTCGACGCTGCGGTAGCCCAGGTCCTTCAGCGATGGCGGCGGCGCGTCGCTCGCAAGCGCCTGCGCGCGGACGCCCGTGTCATACTGGACAACGACGCGATCCGGCGCAGGTGGGGGCGCCGGCGCCCCGGTCGCAGGGCTCGCCGCGAACCCCAGGGCGATGACCGCGGTCAGCGCGGCCAGTACGCGCCTGCCGCCGGCGCCCGCTCTGCTGGCGCGCGCGTTCACCGGGCGGGCGCCACCGTGGTGCCGCTCGAAGGTGCGGGTGTGGGCGTCGGCACAACGATGGCGCCATTCGATGGGGCGGGCGTCGGCGTCGGCGCGGGCCTGTTCCCCAGCGCCTTGTCGTCCACGACGATCGCCAGTTCGCGCGCCTTATCGATGCTCATGTACGGGAGACCACCATACGTCTGGACCACGGCAACCATCGACCCCCGGCGGAAGATGAAGCGATGGTAGACCGCCGTGATGTCCGTCGGGCCAACAGTCCCCGATTCATACTTCCACGCACTGGATTCGTTCCCCAGCCCTTTCACGCCCTGCAACCGCTCCGAACCTTTGAGCGTGCCGTATTTCGATTCAAACGCAATGTACGCTGCGTGCGCGCCCGTGTCCGTAGCGAAGAGGTACGTGTTGACGGTGGTGTAGTACTGGCCCTTTGCCACGTCCGCTGTCAGCCCCCTCGGCTGAAAGGTCGCCTGGTAGCCGTCCTGGTAGCCCCATTCGGCCGCGGAGTTTTCCCCTTCGTTCGTCGTCGTGAAGATCCCGGCGGTCGTCGCGAAGGCCAGCGAGCTGAGCGCGAATGTGTCGTTCGGGTAGACGTCGTTGCCCTTCGGCATGTCCTTCACCTCGGGAAGGTAGCGGCTCGCCGGCAGTTCCAACTGGGGCGAAGGACCACCATCAGTCCCTCCAACGCTGTAGGGCGTCGGAGTGTTCCCGGTGCTGTTGGCGACGGTGGCCGGGACGCCGTTGCCGCCTCCCAACAGGACGATGGCGACCGCCGCCACCACCGCCACCACCACCACGAGCACAGCCGCGCCCCCCAGGAGCCGCATTTTGCGGGCGCGGGCCTCCTTCTGCTGGCGGTAACCGCGAGGCCGAAACTCCGGGCCGCTGCCTCTGGCCGGCATGGGCTACCGCCCTGCCGGCGTCGGGGTCTGCGTTGCCGCTTGCGTTTGCCCCGCGGCGGTCGGCGTCTTCGCGGCCGCGGTGAGCGCTGAAGGCGGCGTGAAGTTGCTCGTCGGCGTTGGCGTCGGCGCCAGCCGCTTGCCCAGCGCCTTCTCATCGATCATTTTCCCGAGCGCCACCACGCTGTCCGATTTCATGAACGGCTCCGCGCCGATAGTCAGGACGATGGCCACGAGGTTGCTCCGCCGGAACACGAGCTGGTGGATGGCCTGGTCGACCGTCGAATTGCCAACCTTCCCGGCCGTCAGTTTGTTGGTGCTCGATTCATCGCCGACGGTGTCGGTCTTCACTGGCTGGGCCTGCGGGTTCACCTTTTGGAGCTCGTACGCATAGAAGTCCTTTGCGCCCGCCGGGTCCTTGAACAGGTGGACTTCCATCTTGATCACGAAGGCGCCCTGGAGCACGCCCACGTCGCCGCCCTCGGGCGTGACCGCGGTCTCATAGCCGCCCAGGTAGCCCCACTTCGTCAGGAGCGCAGCGCCCTCCTGCTTGCTCGGGAACAGCTTGGTGATGCCGCTATAGTTGTCGATCGTGAGTACGTATGTGCCCTTGATGTCGGTCAGGAAGCCCTTGCCAAGGTCGTCGTGGAGCAGCGAATAGCGGCTCGCCGGGCCGGGGATGATGCCCGGGGCGCCGGCCGCCGGCGTACCCGAACCGGACGCCGCGGTGGCCTGCTGCGATGGCGAAGCCGCCGCTGCAGTGTTGTCGTCGCCACCGCCGCACGAAGCCGAAAGCACCGTCAGCGCAAGGCCAGATAGCGCAAGCAGAAGCCCGCGGACCATAGAATCTCCGGGTTTGGGTTTGTCACGCGAGTGTACGAGTGCCCCCGGCTCTACGGAAGAAATCAGGTAAGGATCCGGGATAGTGCGAGGCGCCGTTCAGGGCGTGAATGGCCCGAGAAACATGAGGAACGTCCCGCTCCCGGCCGCGTCCCGCGCGCCCGCTTCGAGCACTGCCTGGAACCCCTCGCGCCGCCAGCGCGCATTCGCATTCGCCGTTCCGGTCACCGGCGCCACCTTCTCCCAGCCCTCTTTCGCGAAGAAGGCGTCGAACGCCCCGGTCACATCGGCCGCCGCGGACCGCGTCGAAAACACGAGGTCCGCACCGTTGGTCTGCGGCAGGATCATGGAGTCGCGTGGGAGCGGCAGCCGCGTGATGATGGCGCCCTTATCGAGTTGCGCCTGCGGGCTGGGGAACTGCGGCGCCGGCCCCGGCGGCTGGTCCGTCGCCGTTGGCGAGCCCGCCACGCTGGCCGCTTCCGCCACCGTGCCCTGGCTTCCCGCAGTCGCCGCGGGCGTCGCGCCCCCGCCGCCTCCGCACGCCACCAGCGCGGCCCCCGCCGCCACCACCGTCACCAAAATCCGGATCCGAACCATGCTGCTCCCCGCCCGGCTGAATCCGCGATCCAACGAGGCCGCTGCGACGCGCCGGTCTAATAGCCAGCAGCTAAGAGCTAATCGCTATCACCACCCGAGCGCCCTCTCAACGCCGGCCACCGTCGCCGGCGCACGCGTCACGTCTGGCTTGTACTGGCTGACCGCCGTGTCCGGGTCCTTGAGGCCGTTGCCCGTGATCACCGCCACCGCCCGCCCCCCGCGCAGCCGCCCTTCCCGCGACAGCTTCAGCAGCCCCGCGACGCTCGCCGCACTCGCGGGCTCGCAGAAGATGCCCTCCTTGCCGGCGAGCAACCGGTAGGCTTCGAGGATCTCGTCATCGGTCACGGCTTCAATCAGTCCGCCGCTTTCGTCGCGCGCCGCTGTGGCGCCGGCCCAGCTCGCGGGTTTGCCGATACGGATCGCGCTCGCGACCGTCTGCGGGTGCTCGACCGGCACGCCGAGCACGATCGGCGCCGCCCCGGCCGCCTGGAACCCGAACATCCGCGGGTGCGTGCTGCTCCGCCCAACCTCCGCGCATTCGCCGAAGCCCTTCCAGTAGGCCGTGATGTTGCCCGCGTTGCCCACCGGGATGGCGAGGACGTCAGGCGCATCGCCCAATGCCTCGCAGACTTCGTAGGCCGCCGTCTTCTGCCCTTCGATGCGGTGCGGGTTGACGCTGTTCACCAGCGCCACCGGGTGCCGCGAGGTCAGTTCTCGCGCCGCCTGGAGCGCCTCATCGAAGTTCCCATCGACTTCGATCAGCCGCGTGCCGAACGCGATCGCCTGCGCCAGCTTCCCCGCGGCGACGTTGCCTCCCGGCACCAGCACAAAGCTTTCGAGCCCCGAACGCGCGGCATAGGCAGCCGCGCTGGCGCTCGTGTTGCCGGTGCTCGCGCACATGATCGCCCTGGCCCCGGCTTCGACCGCCTTCGCGACCGCCACGACCATCCCGCGATCCTTGAAGCTCCCGGTCGGGTTGCACATCTCCAGCTTGAACCAGAGCTCGTCCAGCCCCGTGAGCGCCTCGATCCGGGCCGAACGCACGAGCGGCGTGTCGCCTTCCCCGAGGCTGATGAGCGGGGTCGCCGGCGTGAGCGGGAGCACGGCGCCCCAGCGATGCAGGACGCCGCGCTGCGCCGGCGCCGAGGCTGCCGTCATGGCTCCTCCGGCGGCCGGAACGCGTGGAACTTCATCTCGCGGAGTTCCTGTTCCAGCACCTGGATCTGCTTGCGCCGCTGCTTCTCCGACAGCGCGTTGTACTTCGCGAACTCTTCGCGCACGTGGTCCACCACCTCCGCGATTTCGCCGCGCATCCCCGCCACCCGTTCGCCCAGCCCCTGGTGGCGGCCTTCGAGCAACACGATCTCGCCGTGCACCTTGTCCACCCGCCCGGTCACGCGGTCCGCGACCTCTTCGAGCGCGTTCAGCCGGCCATCGATGCGCGAGTGTTCGTCGCGCCAGACGGCGATCTGTTCCAGCACTTCCTCGCGCAGTGTCTGCTCCGCCGTCGCCGAGCGGATCAGCTCTTCGTTGCGCTTCACCATCTCGCCGACCACCTGGAGGCGTTCGAACACCACGTCGAAGCGCTCATCCTGATCCGAGAACACCGCCTGGCGGATGCGCTCCTCGAGGTCGCGGTGGACCTCGATCGAACGGTCGAGCCGTAGCCCGAACTGCTCGACCCGCGCCTCGACCTCCCGCTGCCGCTCCAGCATCGATTGCGCCGTCTGCGCGACCTGCGCCGTCTGTGCCTGCACCTGGGCGATGTCCGCCACCACCAGGGCGATCTGGCTCGCGGCCACTTCCACGCGCTTCAGCGCCTCGCCCCGCTCATGCCGGTCGTACTCCGCTTCGGCGCGCAGCAGGCGCAGGCCGTTGTCGACCTCCGCCTTGTTCGCGGTGATCGCGTGGCGGAGGTGCTCCATACTCTCATCGAGCCCGCGGATCTTCTCCGGCAGCCCCTTGTAGGGCAGGATCTTGGGGTCGATTTCGCGGATGCCGCGCTCGGCCTTCGTCATCTGGTCCGACAGCTCGTGGATCTGCCGCTGAAGCTGATCGAGGTAAGCGACGTTGCGGGCTTGCTCCTCCCGGGTCGCGCGCAGCTGCTGTTCGAGCCACGTGAGGATTTCGCCGATGCCCTGGGTTTGCTGTTCGCCCGCCATCCTCAGCCCTCGATGCGCAAGAAGCTGCTGACTTGCGCCACCACGGGCAACGAGGCGATCTCGGCGAGCGCCGCCTGCATCGCGCCCTCTCGCGCCCGGTGCGTCGTGATCACGAGCTCGGCCGTGCGTTCGTCCGCGTCCGCTTCCTTCTGGCTGACGGCGGCGATGCTCACACCGTGGGAGCCGAGCGATCTCGCGAGCTGCGCCAGCACGCCGGGCTGGTCCGTCACGCTCACGCGGATGTAGTACCGCGTCTCCAGCGATTCGAGCCCGAGCTTGGGGATGTCGCCTTCGGGACCCCAGTATTTCCGCTCGCGCGTGCCGAGCACAATTGAATGCGCGAGGTCCAGGAGGTCCGCGACCACCGCCGAACTGGTGGGGTCCGCCCCGGCGCCGCGCCCCTGGAACAGCACTGTCCCCGTCAGGTCCCCGACGATCTGGACCGCGTTGTACACGCCGTCAACCTTCGCCAGCGGCTCCGATTGCGGCAGGAACACCGGCGCCACGCGGGCGACGATGCCGCCGTCGGTGCGCTCGGCGATGGCCAGCAGCTTAATCACGTACCCCAGCTCCTGCGCGTACTGGAAGTCGCGTGCCGTGAGGCGCGTGATGCCCTCGGTGTGGATGTCCCCCGGCCGCACCCGCGTACGGAACCCGAGGCTCGCCATGATCGCCAGCTTATAGGCCGCGTCGTAGCCCTCGACGTCGTTCGTGGGGTCGGCCTCGGCATAGCCGAGCTCCTGCGCGGCCGCGAGCGCTTGCGCATACCCGCCGCCGCCCGCGGGCTCGATGCCTTGCTTGCGGAGCGCCTCCGCCACAGCGCCCTCGCGGGCCATGTCCGTCAGGATGTAGTTGGTCGTGCCGTTGATAATCGCGCGGATCGACGCGATGCGGTTCGCCAGCAAGTCCCGGCGCAGCGGCGCGATCAGCGGGATGCCGCCGCCCACGCTCGCTTCGAACATGATGTCCAGCCCGCGCCCGTGCGCCTCGCCGAGCAGCTCCGGCCCCGCTTTCGCGATCAGTTCCTTGTTCGCGGTGACGACGTGCTTGCCCGCTTTGAGCGCCGCGCGGATGTAGCTGCCGGCAGGTTCCTCCCCGCCGATGACCTCGACAATGATGTCGATGTCCGGGTCGTCGATCACCGATTGCACGTCGTTGGTCAGGATTCCCGGCGCGAGCTCCACGCTCCGCGGCTTGGACAGGTCCCGCACTGCCGCGCGCCGCACCACGAGCGGCGCGCCCACCTGGCGCGCGAAATAGTCCCGCCGTTCGATGAGCGCGCCGGCCACGCCGCCTCCCACCACGCCCAATCCAACGAGGCCAACGCCAATTTCCTGCTTCACGCGCTAGTTCAAATGGCCTTCGGCCCACTTGATGTCACCGGCGTCCAGGCTCCGCTGGACCTTCACCTGACCGCGCTTCTCCTTCACCAGGTTGTCGAGCTTCTGCTGCGCGAGTTGCGTCTTCTGGGTGTCCGAATACGTCGCCGTCTCGCGCTTCTCCAGCCGCACTACCCACCAGTTGTTTTGGACCTGCACCGGCCCGAACACGTCGCCCGGGTTCTTGCCCACGAGCGCCGCCTTGATCGCGTCGGGTTCGAGGTCCGGGGACTCAACGGGCAGCAGCCCGTCCTGCTGGCGCGAATCGAGGTCGGCCGATTCCGTCTGCGCGATCGTGCCCATGTCCTCGCCAGCCTGGATGCGCGCCAGCACCGCGTCCGCCGATTCCTTTGATTGCGTCAGCACCGTGCGCAACGTCACCTGCTCGCCCGAATCGCCGAGGTCGGTCTTGAGCTTCTGCAGTAGCCGGGTGTTGGCGGTCGAAGCCTCGGTCAGCTTCCGATAGCTGGCGTCGCTCATCTTCGTGGTCTTGAGCTTGTCCCGGTAGAGGCTATCGAAGGGACTCCGGGCGCCGCCCACGGGCACTCCCAGCTCGTCCGCGATCGCCTTCGTCACGTCGTCTCGCGACAGCGAAATGCCGTTGTCCTTCGCCACCAGCACCGTGAGCGCCTCTTCTTCGAGCTTGCCCAGTAACGCCGCCTCCGAAAGGGCCGGCGTCGTTGTGTTCGAGTTCTGAGCCTGCAGGAACGGCCCTAGCCGCTGCGTGTAGTAGCGCAGGCTGAACGTCTGGCCGCCGACTGCGAGCACCGTGCTGCGCGGCCTGGCAATCTGCTGGTCGTACAGTTGGTACCCGTAGACGCCCACCACCACGAGCAGGACGGCGATCGCCGCGCCTACCACCGTCAGCCGCGTCACCCGCTCCGTCCACGAAATACCGGCGAAGCGCGGCGCCGCGTGCTTCACTCGCTGGCGGGGGCGAGGCAATCCTGTCGTGCGGTCTCGGCGGGCCATTCCTGCTCCTGTGCCTTTAGCCGCGCGTCGGGAAGACGCCCGTCGCGCGCACGTGGTGGAGCGTGTAGGGCAGCAGCGCCAGGTGCCGGGCGCGCTTCACTGCCGTCGCGATCAGCCGCTGGTGCTTCAGACAGGCGCCCGTCTTGCGGCGCGGCTCGATCTTCCCGCGCTCGCTGACGTACATGCGCAGCCGCCCGATGTCCTTGTAGTCCACGCCGGGGATGTGGTCGGCGCAGAAGCGGCAGACCTTCCGCCGCCCCCCGAACCGCCGTGGCGGCCGTGCCGGCCGCTCCCCATCGCCATCGCGCTGGGGCCTATCGTCGCGTGGACCGCGTTCTTCTGAGCTCATGATTCAACAATCCTTCCCGCTGGGTGTGCGCGGCGGTGCGCGCCGGGTGGGGGCCGGCGCTTTCCGGCTGCCGGCCCTGAGAACGTCATTCGAAGGGCAGGTCGTCCGGGTCGCTGGGGAAATTGGCGCCACCGGCAGCGCCGGCGCCCGTGGGCTTGCCCTGGTAACCCCCGCCACGGCTTGCGCCGCCGCGGTTGCCCCCCGAGAAGCTGCGCCCGCCGTCACCCCAGCCCGAGTCCCCGCCGGCCCCGTCCGCATCGTTGCGGCTGCCGAGAAACTCCAGGTGATTGCCGATGACCTCGGTCCGGTAATGCTTCTGGCCCTGGTCGTCATCCCACGAACGGGTCTGCAGGCGGCCTTCGATGTAGAGCTGCTTCCCCTTCGTGATGTACTGGCTCAGCCGCTCCGCCTGCTCCGCCCAGAACACGATGTTGAACCATTCGGTCTGGTCTTCCCACTCGCCGGAAGAGCCCTTCCGGCGGTTGTTCACGGCCAGCGTGAACTGCGCCTGGGCCGTCCCGTTGGCTGTGTATCGCAACTCCGCATCCCGGCCCGCATTGCCGATGAGCATCACTTTGTTCAGGCTGGCCATGGGGCGCCTCCTCGCGTTAGGCGGATGGTTCCGCGATCGTGCCGCTCGGTTCCGCGGAGCCTTCGGGCGGTGCGTCTCCCGCTTCGGCAACCGGCGGCGATGCTTCCGCTTCGCCCGGTTCCTCCGCCTCCGCGACCGTCGCCGGGACTTCCGTCACGTCCGGCGTGGCATCGGCGGTGGGCACTTCCGGCTCATCCGCCGTCTCCGCCTCCGGGGCAGCTTCGGCGGCCGGGGCAGGTGCTTCGGTGCCAGGCATCCGCCGGGGCTCCCGCGGTTGCGGTGGCGGCGGAAGCTCGTCGGCCCGCACGATCAGGTGCCGAAACACCCGCTCATCGATCTTCAACGCGGCTTCCAGCGCCCTTACGTTCGCCGGGTCGAGGTTCACCCGCGAAACGATGTAGTCGCCATCGATCTGGCGGTTGATGGGATACGCCATCCGCCGCCGGCCCCAGTGGTCCACCCGCGCTACGTTCCCGCCCCGCGCTTCGATCGCTGTCGTCAGATGTTGGACGGAGGCGTCGGCCCCTCCCGCTTCGGCGACGGCCAGGTCGTACACGACCGTCAGTTCATACTCCCGCATGGGTCTCCAGCAGCCGGCGATGGGATTCCCCGCGGACGGGGCGGACTCCGGCGCAAGCCCAGAGGGTAGCACCGCCGCCCACTCCACTCAATCGAATCCGCTCCGCGCGACAGCCGCTGACGCCTCCACGATGTCCTTCGCCGCCGCCTTTACCTTTCCCTTGAACCTCCCACACTTCCTCAATGCTCAGGGCGCGCCTGGTTACGCCGGCCCGCCCGGCGCCGTGCCTATCCTTTTGGCCATGTCGTTTATCACGTTGATCGGTTCCGCGTTCCGCGCCGGCATGCTCGCAGCATTCCTGCTGCTCGTCGGAGTCGCGGTGGCCGCCTGATTCCCACACCGCCCGCTGGCGCCCCCCACGATGCTGCCCGGTTCGCAGGGACAGTACCGGCCGCCCGCCCCAAATCCGCCTCATGCGCTACCATGGAACCATCCCACCGCGGCGCGATCCCTCTGCGGGCCCCACGGTCGAGGCAGCATCAGATGGCGAAGCAACCCAAACCAAAGCCCGGCCAGCCCTCCGGCCGTCCCGGCTATTCCGGCGGCACCAAGGCCCCGGCCTCCAGCACCCCCAAGCCCGTCCGCGTCCCGGTCAAGAAGTAGCGTAAGAGGGACAACCGAGGAAGCAGGGAATCAGGGAGGCTTGGGCGGATATCCTCCTCCTACCGCTGCGCCTTCGCCCGGCTGCCGTAATCCCCGAACGGGTCATCGCGTTCCCGCACGGCCTGGCGAAAGCCGGCTTCGTTCGCCCGCGCGACGAAATCCAGCCCCTCCTGCGTATGCCGCGCGATGCCATCGAACAGCGTCCCCAACTGGCGGCTCGAAGCCAGCCCCATGTTCTCGGCCGTCTGGTTGCACAGCAGCTTCAGCATGATCAGCTGGTTGATGGGCACACGCGCCATCCGCTTCGCGAGCGCCAACGCGTGCCCTTGCAGCGCTTCATCGGGCACCGCCTCGAGGATCATGCCGATTTCCGCCGCTCTCGGCGCCGGGATCTCGTCGCCTGTGAGCATGTAGCGCTTCGCCCGTTCAAGCCCCATGCGGTAGACCCACATCGCGGTCGTCGGCGTACCCCAGACCCGTGATGGCGGGTAGCCGAAGGTCGCGCCCTCGCCCGCGACGATGATGTCTGCGCACAACACCATGTCGGTCCCACCGCCGATGCACCAGCCCTGCACCGCCGCGATCGTCGGCTTCTTTGCGTACCACAGCTTCATGTACGTCTCGACGTACCGGCCGATCATCGCCATGTCCGCCACGGAATCCCAGACCGGCCCGAGTTCCGCTGCGGCCCCGCCCCGTGGCCGCGCCGTCGCCGAGGAAAGCTCGTACCCCGCGCAGAACGCCGGCCCCTCCGCCCGCAGGAGGATGACGTGGACGCCGCGGTCGCGGTCGGCGGCCTCGATCGCCTCCCCGAGCTCGTCCCGCAGCGCCGGCGTGATGGTGTTGTACGCGCCCGCCCGGCTCAGCGTGATAACCCGGACCCCATCCTCCGTCTCCGTCCGCAAAGTCGTCGCCACGGTCCTGTCTCCTCGATCCGCTCCCTCTGGTTGTTCGCGATCGCTGCACCCGGTGGTTATACCCCCGCCGGAAACGCGACGCCGATTTCCGCGCCGAGCGCGGTGAGCTGGTCGATCGTCTCGGCGTCGAGCGGGATGCCGTTGGCCAGGCGGTCTGCGCGCGCCGCGTGCTCGGGGTCGCCGGGCAGCAGCACGGCGTCCCGCCCCGGCGCCGGGCGGGTCGCGCGAATGTGGTCCGCCACGCGGCGCATCTCGGCCTTGAACTCCACGGGGTCGCGGAAGGCGTCGATGCGCCAGGCCGCGAACCAGAACCCCTGCGCCAGCGCCACCCGGTCGATGAACAACCCCGAGCTCGCGCCCGAAAGCACGCCGGTGAGGATGTCGACCATCAGCCCGAGCCCATAGCCCTTGTACGAACTCGTCTCCATGCGTGACCCCAGTGGCAGCAGGGCGCCGCCCTTGCGCAGGATCGCGGGGTCCGCCGTGTCGTTCCCTTCGGCATCGATGGCCCAGCCCGGCGGGATGGGCTTGCCCTGCCGCATCGCGATCTCCAGCTTGCCGCCCGCCACCGCGGTCGTCGCCATGTCGAGCAGGAACGGGGGCCCACCCTCGATCGGCGCCGCCATCGCGATCGGGTTGGTCCCGTAGACGCGGTCCAGCCCGCCTGCCGCGGCTGCGATCGGCGGCACGTTGCACATCGCCATGCCGATGAGGTCGCGGTCCGCGGCCATCCGGGCGTAGTAGCCGGCCGCTCCGAAATGGCGGCCGTTGCGCACGGTCACCATCGCCAGCCCGGCCGCCTCGGCTTTCGCGATGCAGGTCTCCATCGCCTTGCGCGCGACCACCACGCCGAGGCCGCCATCGGCCTCCCACGTCGCGGTCACCGCGCTTTCGCGCACCACGGTCACATTCGGGTTCGCGTTGACGATGCCGCGCTTCAGCCCCGGCGCGTATCCCGGGTGCCAGGGCAGATGCGCAATCCCGTGCGACTCAATGCCCGCCAGGTCGGCATCGACCAGCACCTCCGCGCCCATCGCCGCATCCTCGGCGGGCACGCCAAAGTGCCGGAACACCGCGGCAGTGAAGGCGCGGAGCGCATCCGCGTTGTAGCGTGGGCGAAGTTCGGCAGCCATGGCCGCGGCATCGTACAACGCCCCGCCGCCGCCTGCGCGCCCGCGCAACCGGCCATCAGCCCGTGCAACCGTGAATCCGGCTACGCCGCCCGGTCGGTACGTCCCGCGGGCTGGGCGAGCCGCCCTGGGAACCGCGTGATCTTCGCCGCCCGGGCCGCCTCGCGCTCCGCACTCCGCCTGGCAGCCCGTGCCGCCGCCCAGCCGGCACCCTCGGCGATGAACGCGAACGGCAACGCCGCTGCCAGCGCCGGCGACCAGTCGAGCACGCCCGCAAAGCCCGCCGCGATCGAAAGCGCCAGGCCCAGCATCATCGGCCCGCGCACACCCCACTTCCAGAAACCTGTCATACCACCACTATCGGCAACCAAACCCCGACCCGGTAGCCGCGCCCCTCAATGGGCGCTACGCCCGCCGCCCAGCGCAACAGAGTCCCCGCGGTCGAAGCTAATAGCTAACAGCTATGAGCTAATACACCCCGCCCAGCTTCCCGTGATCCCACGTGTAGATGTCCACCGGCTTCACCCGCACCACCACGCGCTTGGATGCGACCCTCAGCGCCGCTTCGGGCGTGTCGGTGGGCGCCGGGATGCCGTTGTATTTTTCGCCGACCGCGGCCATCACCTTCGCCGTGTACGGCGTGTCCGTGATGATCTCCGCCTCGCCTTCGATAACCAGGCCCTTGAGCTCCGCGTACTTCTTTCCCGATTCCACCATCACCGTGATCTTCGGGTCCCGCCGCAGGTTGAGGATTTTCTGGCTCTTCCCGAACGTCGTGAAGACGATCATCCCGTCCAGCACCACGTACCACATCGCTACGAGGTGGGGGTAGCCCTTGGGCCCAATCGAGGCCACCTGGAGTGTCCAGCTCTCGGCAAGAAACCGCTCCTGTTCCTCCGCGGTCAGCGCTATCTGGTCTCGGCGGCTCGGCATCGGGCGGGCTCCACGGGTGTAAGATTCGCCAACACTACAACCTCCCGGCCCGTCCGGCATCCGCCCCAAAGGAGCCCCCGCGATGACCAACTTCCACGAGGGCGAGCGCGCGCTGCAGGCGCGTTTCGATAGCACCCGCCTCGCCGACAAGGTCTCCGCCGTGACCATGCACGACCGCTTCACCGATGGCGACCGTGCCTTCCTCGCTCGCATGGACATGTTCTTCCTCGCTACCAGCGATGCACGGGGCAACCTCGATTGCTCCTACAAGGGCGGCGACCCCGGCTTCCTCCACGTCGTGGACGACCAGACGCTCGCGTTCCCCGTCTACGACGGCAACGGCATGTTCATGAGCGCCGGCAACATGCTCGAACACCCGCAGGTCGGCATGCTCTTCATCGATTTCGAAAACCAGTGGCGCATGCGCGTGAACGGCAGCGCCACCATCGATTTCGCTGACGCCCTGCTTGCCCGTTACCCCGAAGCGCAGTTCGTCGTGCGGGTCCACGCCGAGCAGATCTTCCCCAACTGCCCGCGTTACATCCATAAGATGCGGCTCGTCGAGCGCTCCACCTTCGTCCCGCGTGCCGCCTGCGAGACGCCGGACCCGGACTGGAAGGACCACTTCGAAGACGCCCTGCCCGCCGCCCAGCAGGCCCGCCGTGCCGCCCGCCGTGACGGGAGCGCCTGATGGCGAATCGCGACCAACCGATCGTCCCCCCGCCTGGGAAGCCGTTCCGCCTCGCCGAGTTCGACCCCGAAAACACGAGCGGCACTTCGAAGGAAGCAGCGCTCGCGCTCATCCCATCGCTCCGCCTGGGCATCAACGAACTCCAGGACCTGCTCTACGCCGACCGCCGTTACGCATTGCTCATTGTCCTCCAGGGGATCGATACCGCCGGAAAGGACGGGACCATCAAGAGCGTCTTTCAGGAGGTTGGTCCCCTCGGCTCTTCGGTCGCGAACTTCGGCGTGCCCTCCGCCGAAGAAGCCGCCCATGATTTTCTCTGGCGCTACCATGCCCGTGCTCCCGAAAAGGGCAAGGTCGTCATCTTCAACCGTTCCTATTATGAAAGCGTCCTCGTCGAGCGCGTTGACAGCCTGGTGTCGAAAGACGTGTGGAAAGCCCGCTACGACACAATCAACGAGTTCGAACGCTACCTCGTGGCACAACAGACGGTCATCGCCAAGTTCTTCCTGCATATTTCCAAGGGCGAGCAGCGGGAGCGCCTGCAGGAGCGCGTCGATAACCCGAAAAAGCGCTGGAAGTTCCGTGAGGGCGACCTCCAGGAGCGCGCCCATTGGGATGCCTACCAGGAGGCATTCGAAGATATGGTCGGCAGGTGCAACACCGCCGCCGCGCCCTGGCACGTCGTCCCCGCGGACCACAAATGGTACCGCGATGTGGTCATCGCGAAGGCGATCATCGCCCTCCTCGAATCGCTCGACCTCCACTACCCGAAGCCGGTTGCCGGGGTTGAAGGCACCGTCGTCGAATAGCGGCGGCTACCCCACATCGGACACGAAAACGGGCCGGTCACATGACCGGCCCATCTCCTTCGCAACGTCTGCGCTCGAACCTCGGCGCCTCTGCCGTTACAGCTTCTCCACCTGCAGGAAGTCCAGTTCCACCGGCGTCTCCCGGCCGAACATGTTGACCAGCACGCGGACCTTGCCCTTTTCCGTGTTGATGTCGTCCACCGTGCCAACGAAGTCCTCGAAGGGCCCGTCCACGATGCGCACGTTCTGCCCCGGCGCAAACCCGACGCGCACCCGCGGCTGCTCCATGCGCATTGCCCGCAGGATGTGGTTCACCTCGTCCTGTGACAGCGGCACCGGCCGCGTGCCCGAGCTCACGAAGCCCGTCACGCCGGTCGTGTTGCGGATCATGTGCCAGGCTTCGTCCGAATCCGGGTCGCCTTCCTTCAAGGTGATCGTCTGCACAAGCACGTACCCCGGATAGAGCTTTCGCTTCACCGTCCGGCGCTGGCCCTCGCGAATCTCGATCTCGTCTTCGGTCGGCACCACCACGTGAAAGACCTTGTCCCGGGCGTCCATCTGCTCGACGGTGCTCTTGATCGCGTGGCGGACTTTGTTCTCGTGCCCGCTGTAGGTGTGCAGGAAATACCAGTTGCGGCCGGGCGCGCTGATCTCGTCGTCCGGCAACTGCTCCTGATCGACGATGTCGTCGTCCTTGCGGCGCCGCGTGACGGGCCGCTTCTTCGGTTCTGGCCCGATCCCCGAAAGGGCCGTGATAGGTTCGTTGCTCATAGGCTGTTGTTTCAATCCTCACCCTCCAGCGGGAGGGCGCCAGTCGGTACGGGACGTTAAAAGAACAGTTTCTCGATCGCCCAGCCGAACACCAGGTCGACTCCACCGAGGAAGAGGCCGACCGCCGCGGCGACGATCGCCACCACGATCGTGAGGTAGCGCGTCTCGGCGAACGAAGGCCACGTGACCTTCTTCAGCTCGGAAACAATGTCGGAGATGAAGCGCGGCTGAAGCTTCGAAATGAAGCCCAGCCGGTTCCGGCGCCTGGCCGGAGCCGGCGCGCCACCGGGCGCTCGCGGGGCGGCTGGCGGCGCCGCGGCCCGCGGCAGATTGTCGCGGAGGCGCCGCGCCGCGGCCTCCCCGGCGGCCGCGCCGGATGTGGTCGTGGTGGCTTCGATGCGGCGTCTCGGTGTTCGTGCCATCGCTGGTTACCGCGTTTCCCTGAACAGGACGTGCTTGCGCAGCCCTGGGTGATACTTCTTCAGCTCGATGCGCGCCGAATCGTTGCGGCGGTTCTTCTGCGTGGTGTAGCGGAAGACCGGGCCCTCGGTGCTCTGGAGATGGATGATGATGCGGTCGCCCTTGGCCTTCGCCATGGTCCTGCCCTCCAATGGGGTCGTCGCCCCCGCCCGCCGCACGGCAGACGGGACGCGTGTGGGCTACTTCCTATAGTAGCCCTAGTTCGTGACTTTGGTGACGACGCCGGCGCCGACGGTGCGCCCGCCTTCGCGGATGGCGAAACGCAGGCCCTCTTCAATGGCGACGGGCTGGATCAGCTCCACGGCCATCTGGATGTTGTCCCCCGGCATCACCATCTCGACGCCTTCCGGCAGCCCGATCGACCCCGTCACATCGGTGGTGCGCAGGTAGAACTGCGGCCGGTAGCCGTTGAAGAACGGCGTGTGCCGCCCGCCCTCTTCCTTGCTCAGCACGTACACCTGCGATTCGAACTTCGTGTGCGGCTTGATCGAGCCCGGCTTCGCCAGCACCTGCCCGCGTTGCACGTCGTCGCGCTCAATGCCCCGCAACAGGCAGCCGACGTTGTCGCCCGCCTGCCCTTCGTCCAAGAGCTTCTTGAACATCTCGACGCCCGTGACCGTCGTCTTGCGCGTCTGCGTGATGCCGATGATCTCGATCTCTTCGCCCGTCTTCACCACCCCGCGCTCGATCCGGCCCGTCACTACCGTGCCGCGGCCCTTGATCCCGAAGACGTCTTCCACGGGCATCAGGAAGGGCTTGTCCAGCGGCCGCTCCGGCGTGGGGATGTAGTTGTCCACCGCGTCCATCAGCTCGAGGATGCACTTGTACTCGGGCGCGTTCGGGTCGGTCGACGTCGATTCCAGTGCCTTCAGGCCGCTGCCGCGGATGATCGGGATGTCGTCGCCGGGGAACTCCTGGCTCGTCAGCAGCTCACGCAGCTCGAGCTCGACGAGCTCCAACAGCTCCTCGTCCTCCATCATGTCGACCTTGTTCAGGAAGACCACGAGCGCCGGCACTTCCACCTGGCGCGCCAGCAGGATGTGCTCGCGCGTCTGCGGCATCGGGCCATCGGGCGCGGCCACCACGAGGATGGCGCCGTCCATCTGCGCCGCCCCCGTGATCATGTTCTTGATGTAGTCGGCGTGGCCGGGGCAGTCGACGTGGGCGTAGTGGCGCTTCTCCGTCTCGTACTCGACGTGCGCAATCGCGATCGTGATGCCGCGGGCGCGCTCTTCCGGCGCGTTATCGATGGAATCGAACGCGCGGAACTGGGAGCCGCCCTTGAGCGCCAGCACCTTCGTGATCGCCGCCGTCAGCGTCGTCTTGCCGTGGTCGACGTGCCCAATCGTCCCCACGTTCACATGCGGCTTCGTCCGCTCGAATTTCGCCTTCGCCATCGTTTGCCTCCGGGCTTGCCCTGGGTGGCCGGCGCCGCTTCGGCGGCTACCGGGAAGAAGTAACTGGAGCCCTCATCCAGATTTGAACTGGAGACCTCGTTCTTACCAAGAACGCGCTCTGCCAACTGAGCTATGAGGGCGGGTAGCTATCAGCTCATAGCCGCTAGCTGTTGACCGCCGACGCCTCGGGATTGCTGTCCTGCCGGCTAATAGCTAGAAGCTAGTAGCTAGCAGCTTCTGGTGGAGAGAGCAGGATTCGAACCTACGAAGCGCGTAGCGCGGCAGATTTACAGTCTGCTGCCATTAACCACTCGGCCATCTCTCCACATTGGTCGCCCCCGCTTACGCGATGGCCGGCTGGAGCCCGAGAGGGGACTCGAACCCCTAACCGTCCGATTACAAATCGGATGCGCTGCCAGTTGCGCCACCCGGGCCCGGGTCACCCACCGTTTTCGGAGTCCAACACAAAAACGATCCGCCGAGGCGGATCAAGTACCAAGTATGGAAGGCCGCCCCTCCTATGGCAAGGCAGGAATGCCCTCATACCCCTCCGGATCGCTACCCAACCGCCGTCCCGCCCGTTCGCCGCCCCGTCCGCCTGCTCGCCCCCGTCCATCCCCTGCGCTACCCTCGAAGCCGAGGCGGCACACGGGGGACCGGCATGCGCGAGGTAGCGGAACTCAACGGCGATGGCATCGCGATCGAGCTGCGGGACGCAATCCACGCGCTCAACGACGCCCTCGGCAGCCCCGTCAGCTTCCGCCCCGTCGATTGGAGCGTCGAACGCCGCGAGCGCGACCCCGCCGCGCTCGATGAGGGCATCGAGGCCTGCCGCGCCATCGGCGCCGCGATGAAGTACCCGACCGTCACCGAGACCATCAGCCCCAACCAGGTCCTGCGCGACAAACTCGGCCTCGCCGTCATTCACCGTCCCTGCCGCACCTACCCGGGCGTCAGCAAGAACTACACCGGTGAAATCGACCTCCACGTCGTGCGCGTCGCCACCGGCGGCACCTACGAGGACGCCGGCCACCGCATCGGCTACCACTCCGCCGTCAGCGTCCGCATCATGGAGCGCACCCCCGTCGAGCACGCCGCGCACTTCGCTTTCCGCCTTGCCGAGCGCAACCGTCACACAGTCGTCTCAACCAGCAAGTACACCATCCAGCGCGCCGCCGATGGCCTCTTCGAAGACATCGTCGCCGAGGTCGCGAAGGAGTACCGGAACACCTCGCACCACCGCGAGCTCTTCGATTCGCTGCTCGCGAAGCTCATCATCAATCCCGAGCGCTACAACGTCATCGTCACCCCGAACGAGTACGGCGACTTCCTCAGCGACGCCGTCTACGGGCTCATCGGCTCCATCGGGCTCGGCGCCAGCGCCTCCTACGCCTTCACCCCGAGCCACCAGCCCAGCGTCGGCATCTTCGACCCCGCCGGCGGCACCGCCCCCGATATCGCCGGCAAAGGCATCGCCAACCCCTCGGGCGCGATCGAAGCGTACGGCTACCTGCTCGAATTCTGCGGCTTCCGCCCGCTCGGCCGCGCCATCATCGATGGCGTGCGCGATTGCATCGGTAGCGGCGAAAAGACCCGCGATCTCGGCGGCGAGCTCGACACCATGGGCTTCACCAACGCCGTCATCGCCCGCGCGGTCCGGCACGTATGAGCCAGCTGGGAACGCCACTAACCGGGGGACGGCCCGGCCGGTGATGGAGTGCCTACGCTTCCAGAAATGCACGAAAATGCGAGCTGCTCACGTATGCCTTAAATCCCTGGTCAAAAATTGAAGCGTTGAGCGCCAGTGCCGGGACGCTGTCAATGAACCGATTCCAGGCATCTCCGGTCAACGTTCCGGCACCCACGAAACTCACCAACGGTCGACCGGTTAGGGTTGTGTTCATCAATTCGAGCACGTGGCTGTCCCAGCCGCTACAGCCTATGATCAACACTTTGTCACACTGCTCTAATGCTTGCCGCGCCCGGTCCACATGGGGCGGCGGACACCGAAAAGATAACGCAGTCTTCTCGATGAGCGGGGCCGTAATGAGCGGATACATAGCTGCAACGCGCTCGTCCCTGAGAGTTGCGACGAAATATTGTGCCGGCCCCGGAACCTCCATGACTGCCGAGTCATCAGGTTCTGGTACCCAGTTCCGGAGGTCCAGCGCGTCGAGGCTCGCAGCCCACCACCCGGTGGGGTTCGGTGGCTGGCTGCCTCGGATAGCCATGGCGCCCCACCAGTTGATAGACCCGTGGAGCTTCACTATGCTGAATTCGGGACTCGAGATGTAATGTTCGAATGCATTGAATGCATGCTGTGTGAAGGCGGACAGGGCTTGTTCCAGAAGAGTATCGTAATTCAATGTCAAGAAGTCTACTTGATGCGGATGATCCGCAATAAGTCCGACGACGAGCCGCGCATACGTCTCGGGATGCGGCACATACTGCAGACTGCAAGCGCTTAGAAGATCTCGAAGATATAATGGAATCGCTTTGAACGCCCGGCGCATATAGACATTATGATGATTGAGCAGTTGCGACAGACGTTCCTCCAGCGCGAACGCTGAGTTTTCGGTCGTTTCGGCGGCCAGCAAGGACCACATCGTGTTCATGCCTACGTAAGTTTTTGCGATGTTCCAAAACGCCTCTGTCTGAAACAGACCAGTCGCGAGCGGAGGTCGAAACTCTGGCCGCGGTTGGAACGTATAGTTCGCCACGTCATGGGAAGCCCCCGCACCCATGAGAACAACCATACGCTTCGTCATGCCTTCCCCGTCATCGCGCGCACTGTGTCCCGCTGCAGTATCGCCATCGTAAGATCGCCGCGCGTCTTTTCGAGGATGCCGCGGGTCTGGTCCGTGGTGCGGCGCAGACCGCCCGTCATCGCGTCCGGGAAGTCGATGGTGACGAGCACCGAGTAGATGTCGTCCATCGCCTGGAGGATGCCCTCGCAGCCGTCGTACTCGCCCCGCCGCAGGCGGTCGAGCAGCATCCGCCGCAGCTCCCCCACCGCCTCCGCGATGCCGTTGAGGTAGGCCGGGTACTCGACTCCGAGCGCCTCCGGCGTTGGTAGCGCGCCGCCCGATAGCAGTTCCAGCGTCGCGTTCGCTTCCGCGAACTCCTTCTGCGCGTCGTGCAGGAACCCCGCGTGATAGATGTCGGCGTGGCCTTCGAGCGCGGCCACGGCGGTGTCCCGCACTTCGCGCGCCTCCGCCAGCATCGCCCGCGCGCGCTCGAACTCGCCCCGATGGACCGCCCGGATGCTGTTTGCGCTCATCCGGATGAGTGTGCGGCAGGCCGCGAGCGCCTTCTCGCGGGCGTCGTTCTTCTCCGCCAGGTGCTCCAGGATGCGCGGGACAATCGTCTCCAGCGGCGACGTGTCCGGCGCCTCCATCACGTCCGCCCCGCGGCCCGCGTCACAGGTCCTTCACCGGGTCCGGGAACTCCCCCTCGCGCGCCGCGTCGATCATCTCGCGCGCGCCCTCGGGCAGGTCCATCCCGTACTCGCCGAACTTCTTTTCGACCCAGCTGCCGATCTGCCGCGGATCGCGATAGTCGTCCGGGCCGCCGCGGCCGTCCGAGGGGTCCCCGTACTTTTCGATGATCTCGGCCCGGCTATAGCTGCGCCCAAACTTCGACATCATGCGCGAGGTGTTCGCGCTCTTGCAGTGCTCGCACGGCACCTTCAGGTCCGTATCCATCTTGCGCGTGAAATGGTTCGTCACCCGCCCGCAATCGGCGCAGCGGAATTCGTAAATGGGCATGCCTCAAGCGTAGAGAGCCAGCCGTGGTGAGGGAAGAGGGTGCCGCGCAGCGCCGCGGCCGAAGCCTTCCCGCGCCTACTCCCAACATCCACGGCTACGACGCCGTCCACATGCGCAAATCGCTCGTGTAACTCCACTCGGGTCTCGGGCCTCACAACTCCCGCTCGAACCACGCCACATCCCAGTACCGCCCGAACTTCCGCCCGACCTCGCTCAGCAGCGCCACCCGCCGGAACCCGAACCGCTCGTGGATCGCCACCGATGCCTCGTTTGGCAGCGTAATCCCCGCCACCGCTCGGTGCAGGCCCTCGCCCGCAAGCGCCTCGAACAGCGCAGCGTACAGCAGCGTGCCAATCCCCCGTCCCGTCGCCTCCGGCGCGCAGTAGATGCTAGTCTCCACCGTCGTCTCGTAGGCGCGCTTCGGACGGAACGAGCTGCTCCACGCCGAGCCAAGCACCACTCCTTCGGATTCCGCCACCAGCACGCGATGCGGCCCCGCCGGCGCGTAATGCGCGAACCACTCCAGCCGCTCCGCGACCGTATACGGCTCGATATCGAACGTCGCCGGCGTGGTGACGATGTAGTGGTTGTAAATCTCGGCCAGCCGCGGCACATCCGCCTCGGTCGCCGCTCGCACCCGGATTTCGATTCCCATGGCGCCCTCCAGGCCGAATGGTAGCCCACGAGGATCGCAACGTGGACGCCGCCACTCGCCGCGCTGCACACGCAAGCCCGTCGGATACTATAGGAGACGAATGTACACCGTCGCAAATGTGGGCAGCCCAGCCCCCCGCTATCGTCCCGTGTGGGCTCGCCGCGCGACCGCGATCTCGAACGCCCGTACGTGGGCATCGGCGCACGACTCCAGCCCGAAGTCCGCCTCGGCTCTCGCCCGCCCGGCCACCCCCATCGATGCCCGCAGTCCCGGCTGCTCCGCGAGCCGCACGAGCGCGTGCGCGATCGCTCCCACGTCCAGCGGCCGCACGACAAAACCCGTGACCCCCTGTTCGATAGCCTCCCGCACGGCCCCCGCGTCCGTCGCCACCACGGGCACGCCGCAGGCCATCGCCTCCAGCACCACCGTCGGGATCCCCTCCGACCGCGGGACCGCCGTGAGTGCGAGCACATCGAACGCCGGCAACAGCTCCGCCACGCGTGTCCGCGGGTCGCGGAACACCACACCCGGCTCACCGATACCGAGCTGCTTCGCTTCACGCCGAAGCTCGCGCTCGTACCGTATCTGCGTCGGCGTCGATGCCCCGAGGATCCGCAGCTCCGCCCCTGGCACCCGCCGTTGCACTCGCGCCATCGCCCGCAACAGGTACTGGTGCCCCTTCTGCGGGTTCAGGTTCCCCACCGCCCCCACGACGAACGCCTCCGCCGGGACGCCGAGCTCGGCGCGCGCAGTGCGCCGGCGCTCCGCATCCGGCCGGAACTCCCCCGTGTCCACCGGCGGAAAGAACGTCACGAGGCGTTCGCCCATGGCCAGCGCACCGGGGTGCACGCGCGCCACTTCGCGGCCGGTCGTCATCAGCGAGTCCGCCAGCCGCACGACAAGCGGCATCAACACCCGCCGCAACGCCATCGGCGGCCGCGTATCGACCAGCTGCCACGTCACCGGCACGCGCTCCCGCCGGGCGGCGATGCCCGCGTGCGAGTTCGTCAGCCCCGTGACTACCACCAGCTGTGCCGCTCTCTCCCGAATCAACCGCTGCAGCGCCCGCACCTCCGGCACGAACCCCGCGAGAAACCGGGCCTGGATCGCAACGTCCGGCGCCGCCCGCAGCCGGTGCAACGGCATCGTCACGACTTCGATGCCCGCCGCTCGCAGCCGCTCCGCCGCGTTTCCCGGCTCGTCCGGCAACACCACAACCGTTTCCCAGCCCCGCTCCCGGAGCGGACTTGCCAGCCGCAGCGCCTGGTTCTGTGGTCCGCCAAAGACCGGGTAGTGGATGACATGAAGGAAGGTGCGCACTACCCCTGGCCCCGCTGTCCCGCCGCCACGCGCTCCGCCATCGCCTCGAACTGGCCCGCCCACCAGTCGTTATCGCGGTGCCGCACGGCTTCGAACGCCGCCGCCCCCATCGCCGCGCGCAGCGACGGCGATGCCGCCAGCAGCTTCATCTTCGCGCACAGCGCATCCGTATCCCCTGCCGGCACGATGAAGCCGGTCCGGCCGTCCTCCAGGCGCTCCCGGACCTCCCCGGCGTGGTCCGAGGCGATCACCGGCAACGAGGCCGCCATGCCCTCTTCGACGACGTACCCGTAGGTGTCCCCGAGCGTGGGAAACACGAGCACATCGGCGAGCCCGTACCAGTGCGGCAGGTCCGCCGGCTGCACGAACCCGGCGAATACCACATCGCCGCGGCCGGCCGCCAGCGCCCGGTAGCGCGCCTCGTGCTGCCCGTCCCCGGCAAACACGAGCGTCGCTTCGATGCCTCCCTCCCGGACCTGCCGGAAGGCCTCGAACAGGTAATCGAGGCCTTTCTCCCGGCGCAGCCGGCCTGAATGCAGGAAAACGCAGCCGCGCAGGCCGAGTCTTTTGCGCGCGCCCCGCTTCTTCCGCGCCGCCTCGGCGCCCGCCCGGAACGCCTCCACGTCCACCGATTCCGCGAACTCGTGAATCTTCCGCGGGGGCACCCCGTACCGGTGCACGTAGGCGGCGGCGTCCGGCCCCGGCACGTAGAACCCATCGACCATCCGAAACAGCGCGTGCTTGACCAGCTCCCGCGGCTTCCGCCGCGGTATCCAGATCTCCCACGTGCGCATCGCGTGCAGCACCACGCGCTGGCGCGCCGCTTTCGCCAGCGCCACCCCGGCAAGGAACGACGGCTCCCCGAACAGGCTAACCAGCAGGTCCGGCCGCGTCGCCCGTAGCTCCCTCAGCGGCAGGTGCAGGCCTGTGCGCCCCTTCGAGATGTACCGCGCGCGAAACCCCCACGTTGCCTCGTTGACGGCCCAGCTCCGCTCGTCTTCGTGGCGCTCATTGAACCAGGCTTCGAATTCGATGTTGCCCCGCCGCGCGATCGCGTTGAAGCGGTCGACCATGTATGGCGCCGGGATGTTCGTCCAGTAAACGACCCGCAGGCGGCTCACGCGTTCGCCGTGCGGTGGCCGGTAGGCTCGGGCCACGCCTGTGGCTCGTTTGGCGTCTCCAACGCCGGCACCGGTTCGCGGACGGCCGCCAGGCGGCAGACGACCAGCAGCGGCGCCACCGCGAACGCAAGCTTGATGATCGTGTCGGTGGGGCTGTCGCGCAGCAGGATGGGGATGAACGGGACCAGCGCCGAGAACACGAGCTGCGCGACAAGGTTGCCGGGCCGCAGGTTCAGGTACTCGTAGAGCGCCCGTCCCAGCACGCCGAGGATGAACATCCCCGCCAACGCGCCCGCGAACGAGAAGTCCAGGAAGAAGTACAACAGGATCGAAAACTCCGGGTTGGCAATGCCCGCCCGGTACTCCGCCGGCCACGTCTCGGCGATGATTTGCTGGCGCGGGGGCAGGGGCTTGCCCGGCCAGAGCAGGCGCGGGATGGGCCGCACGAACACTTCGCCCGCGCTCGCCCAGCCATACTGGCTGCCGCCGTCCGCCGACCCGGCGGCGATCACCGCCGCGAGCGCCGGGTCCATCTCCGCATCGGGCTGCTCCGTTATCGGCTTGAAGATGTTCGCCGGGTGGCGCAGCGTGTTCCCGAACGCGTTCGCATATCCCGGGTCGTTCACGTTCCGCGAGAGCAGCAGCACATTCGACACGGTGAGCGCTGCCAGTGCCGCTACGACCACCATCAGCGTGCCGGGCCGCGTCCCTCGCGAGACATAATGGTAGACCGCGAGCGACCCCACGAGCGGCAGGATCGCGATGCGCCCGCCAATCGGCGCCGATTGCAGTAACAGCAGCGTCGCGAATACTGCCGCAACGAACGTCAGCCCGGCGTTGCGCCGCGTGCGCGCCGTCGCGTACAGCAGCAACGCCGCGGGGATCAGCAGGAACGGCCCCGTGTAGAGATAGCCGGTCGAGTTCCGGTAGAGTGCCACCTGGCTCACGTCGCGCCCGGCGAGGAACGACCGCACCGCCGCGAACCCGCCTACCGAAAGCAGGAACAGTCCGAACAGCAGCACTCCGGCCGCGCCCACGGCAATGCCGCCTACCACTGCCGTATCCGCGTGGAGCGCCGCCGGTGGCCTCCGCAGCCGCGCCGCCAGCTTCCGTCCGAGCGGTACATAGTACCCTGCCATCAGCCCCGCGGCGCCCACGAGCGCCAGCGCCTGCACCTGTTCGAACGTCCCCGAGATGTCGATCGACCGCGTTGGCCGCACGTACTTGAAATTGTCCCCGAGGATCATCGCTGCCGGCCGTACGACGAACATCGCCGCGTATGCCAGCGCGAAGATGAAGATCGGCTCGAACGGGTCGAAGCGCCGGCGGGCCGCCACCACCACCACCGGCAGCGCGACGACGGCGCCCGTCGCTACGACGAGGCTCGTCCGCACATCCGGATGAAGGAGCGGCACGAATGCTCCCGCTGCCGCCGTCGCTGCCAGCGCCAGCACGATGGCGGGGAGCCGTGCCGCGAAATCGGGCCGCGCCGGCATCGTCCTCACCCCGCGATTATCGGCCCTCGCCGAGCTTCAGGGGATAGTCGGCTTCGACAGCGTCTCGTCTGGAACCTCTGCCAGTGCCATCCGCTCCCGTGCCGCCCGCGGCACGCCCGCCCGGAGCCGGTATCCGAACGGCGCCCAGAGCAGCACCACCAGCACCAGCAGGCTGAATGCCGCTGCCGTCGTCAATGATGTCGCGACGCCGTTGAGTTCGAACCTCGGCCCCAGGATGGCCAGCGCTACCAGCAGCCAAACCCAGGAGGAAATCTCGGCGACGGTGTCCAGCGTCCCGTACCCGGCGCCGCGCGCGCAGTCCGCGAGGATCCGGCGCGCCGCGAAGAAGAACGAGCCCGCGAGCAGGATGCGCGCCGGCGTCGCCGCCTCCGCGAATGCGTCCCCGTAGAACACGCGGATGATGATCCCCGCGCCCAGCGTCAGCACGATCACGATCGGCAGCGTCAGCGCTACCGTGCCGAGAATGAACCCCCTCGCCAGCCGCCGTACGCCCTCGCCGGCGCCTCGCGCCGCCGCGATCCGCGGATACGCGACAAGCCCCACGCCCTGCGACACGAACCGCGGCAGGTTCGTGAACGCCAGCGCCACCACATAGATGCCCAGCGCCGCCGGCGAAAGAAACAGGCCCACCACCGCCTGGTCGACCCGGAACGTCTCCACCGGCGAGATCGATCCGAGCATGGAGCGCGTCCCGAAGTGCAGCATTTCCCGCTGCGACGGCTCGTTCTTGGCCTCGGCCACGCTTTCGCGCAGGCCGAAGAACAGCGCGAGCACCGCCGCCACGAAGTGCGCCCCCACCCACGCAGCCGTGACGGCCACGAGCCGTTCGCCATCGGCGAAGAAAAGCGGGATCAGGACGACACCGTAGAGCGTCGCCGGCAGCACGCGTGCGATGTTGAACCACCCGAACAGGTGCCGCCCTTGCAGGAAGGCCAGCCCATATTGCAGCCCGATCCACACCGGGATGAACGTGAGCGAAAGGATCCCCGCGTACGCAAGATAGCGCTCCTGCCGGCCGAAGAGCAGCACCACCACAACCGCGTTCACGGCCACGATCGCGGTGGTCTGCGCCAGCGCGATCGGCAGCAGCTTGCGCGCTATCGCCCGCGTGTTGGCCGGCTCGACGGCGATGAAATAGGTCGACGCGAGCGGCAGCCCGAGCGTGCCCACCTGGCACAGGATCAATGGCAAGATCAGCAGCAGCGCAAAGTGCCCGCGGTCCTCCGGGCCGAGGATGCGCGCGGCGAGCGGCCCGCTCAGCACCAGCGTCGCCTGCCCCCAGAACCCTGTGAGGATCGAGGAGACCACGTCCGCATAACGGCGCGCCACGGCAACCGCAGAGCCGAGTGTGCTCACCGGGGCGCTCCACCGGCGGCTCCTGCTTCGCGCTGGTCCGTCACACCGCGTGGTCTCGCCGGCTGCGTGTCCACTGCACCCTTCCTACGACGCCGTCGCCGCGGATGTTGCCGCCGGCTGCGCCCGGTACCATTCCACCGTCCGCCGCAAACCTTCGGCGAACGGCGTCCGCGCCTCGAACCCGAACGCCTCGCGCGCCCGGCTGGTATCGAGCGCCCGCCGCGGCTGCCCGTCGGGCTTCGATCGGTCCCACGCGAACGAACCCGTGAAGCCGGTCGCCGCCGCAATCTCCCGCGCGAGCTCGCCGATAGTCATCTCGCGCCCAACGCCCAGGTTCACGGGCTCGGCACTTTCGTAGGCCTGCGCCGCCAGCACGATGCCCTCCGCCGCGTCATCGACGTACAGGAACTCGCGCGACGCCGTCCCCGTGCCCCACAGCACTACCTCCCGCGCCCCGGACGCGTGCGCTTCCACGCACTTGCGGATGAGCGCCGGGATCACGTGTGAGTTCGCGGCGTCGAAGCTGTCGCCCGGCCCATAGAGGTTCACCGGGACGAGGTGGATGACATCGAAGCCGTATTCCGCCCGGTACGCCTGCCCCTGCACGAGCAGCATCTTCTTTGCCAGCCCGTAGGGCGCGTTTGTCTCCTCCGGGTACCCGGCCCAGAGGTCGGCCTCCCGGAACGGCAGTGGCGCGAACTTCGGGTACGAACAGACCGTCCCGACCGTCACGAACTTCGCCACCCCCGCCAGCCGCGCCTGCTCCATCAGCTCGATGCCCATCACCGCGTTGTCGTAGAAGAACCTCCCCGGGTGGTCGCGGTTTGCCCCGATCCCGCCCACGACGGCCGCGAGATGGATCACGACCTCGGCTCCGCTGTCGGCAAGCGCGCGGCGGACCGCCTCGCGGTCGCGCAGGTCGTATTCCCGGCTGCGCGGCACGAACACCTTCGCGCCCGCGCCGTCCAACCGGGCCACCACGAACCGCCCCAGGAACCCGGCTCCACCTGTCACCAGCACCCGTTTCGCCTGCCAGCTCTCAGCCATCAACGAGGATCCCTTCAGGGTTAAGCCCTGCCTGGCGCAGGTCGGCCGCGACCATCAGGCGCACCAGCTCCGCAAAGCGCGTGGCCGGTTCCCATCCGAGTACCTTACGCGCTTTGGCGGCATCGCCCAGCAGGAAGTCTACTTCGGCAGGCCGATCGTAGCGCGCGTCGTGCTCCACGAACTCTCGCCAATCGGCCCCTACGGCCGCGAAGGCTGCACGCACGAACTCCTCCACGGAATGGCTCTCTCCTGTCGCGATCACGAAGTCATCGGGCTCCGAATGCTGCAGGATCCGCCACATTGCCTCCACGTATTCCGGCGCGAATCCCCAGTCCCGCCGCGCGCCGAGCGTCCCCAGGAACAGCTTCTCCTGCGTGCCCGCCACAATCCCCGCGACTGCGCGGGTCACTTTGCGCGTCACGAAGGTCTCGCCGCGCCGGGGCGACTCGTGGTTGAACAGGATGCCGTTCGCGCAGAACATCCCGTAGGCTTCGCGGTAGTGCACCGTCATGTGGTGCGCGAACACCTTCGAGACGGCGTACGGGCTCCGCGGGTGGAACGGCGTGCGCTCATCCTGCGGGATGGCCTCGGCCTTGCCATACATCTCGCTGCTGCCCGCCTGGTAGAAACGGCACGGCAGCCCGATCTGGTGGATCGCCTCGAGGATCCGCAGCGTCCCCACAGCCGTCGCGTCGGTGGTGAATTCAGGCATTTCGAAGCTCACCGCGACGTGGCTCTGGGCCGCCAGGTGGTACACCTCATCCGGGGCTACCTGTTCCAGCACGCGCACGAGCGAGCTCGTGTCCAGCACGTCGCCGTAGTGCAGCGTCAGCCGTGGCCCCGATTGGTGCGGGTCGTGGTAGAGGTGCTCGATGCGGCCGGTGGAGAACGTGCTGGACCGCCGGATGATGCCGTGGACGTCGTAGCCCTTCGCCAGCAGCAATTCCGCCAGGTAGGAGCCGTCCTGGCCCGTAATCCCGGTAATCAGGGCGCGCCGCGGCTCGCTCATCGCTTCCCGGACCGCGCAGCTGCAACGATCATCGCTTCGTACTCGTCGAGGGCTGCTTCCCGGGTGAGGGTACGTGCCGCATACGCCTTCCCGGCCTCCCCCAGAGTGTCGGCCCTCGCGCGCTCAGAGAGTAGCTGCTGCAGTGCCGCCGCCAGCGCGGCCGGCTGCCCCGGCTCCACCACTACGCCCGCGCTCGCCAGCCGCACCTCCTTCGCCGCCTCGCTCCCCGCCGCCGCCGCGGCGACCACCGGCCGCCCGGCTGCGAAATACGACGTGAGCTTGCTCGGGAGCGCCATGTCGCTGACTGCCGGGAGCTGGTTCACCAGCAGCACATCGGCCGCCGCGAGCATCGCCTCGTACGCGCCCGGCTCCTGCGGCCCGAGAAAAGTCACCGAGCTCCCCGTGAACGCCGCCTCCTGCTCCAGCCGGGCGCGGTCGTTGCCGTCCCCGGCGAGGACGATGCGGACCTTCGTCCCCGCCAGGAGCGCCCCGGCCACCACGAGGTTCGAAAGCCCCTGCTTGTGGCCCATGTTCCCGGCATGCAGGCAGATCGCCTCGTCCTCGCCCCACCCGAGCCGCCCCCGCGTTTCTTCGCGCCCGGCCGCCGGCGCGTGCCCGCTAAACCAGTTCCGCACGCGATGAATGCGCCCTGGGCGGACACCGCCTGCTTCGAGATACTCCCGGAATCCTGGTGTGATAATGCCAATCGCCGCCGCCCGGCGCGCGATCGCGAGCTCGGCGCGCCCCACCGCGCCCGCCACGCCGGCGCCGCCGGCGAACCCCGATTGCGCGGCCGCCCGCCCCATCAGGTCCTGGAACACGAGCACAAACGGCCGCCGGTGAAGCGCTCCCGCCATCGCCGCCAGCGCCGCGCCCGCCAGCGTCGGCGTCACGCCCACCGTGACGTCGGGCCGCCGCAGCCCCAGCGCCGTCAGCCCCCCCGCGAACAGGCTGCCCTCATACAGCGCGCGGTGCGCCGCCGAGTGTGTTTGCGGGATGTAGTGCCAGCGCCGCCGGATGCGCACGCCGTGCCGCTCGCCGTTACGCGCCGGCACTCGCTCGCCCTGGCGCCGCCACATCGGGTAATGCGGGAAGCCCGTCGCAACCGTCACCGCGTGCCCGCGTTCGGCGAGCCCTTCGGCGACTCCCGTTACATATGGCGCGTTGCCAGCGATTTCGGGCCAGTAGTACGTCGAGGTGATGAGGATGTGCAGCCGCGTCACCGCGCGCCGCGGCCCCAGAGCACGATCAGCGGCGTCACGAGAATAATCTTCAGATCGAGCGAAATGCTCCAATGGCGCGCATAGAAGTTGTCCAGCCGCACCCGCCGCGAGAGCGAAAGGTTGCTGCGGCCGCGCACCTGCCAGAGCCCCGTGAGACCCGGCCGCACCAGCGTCAGCGGCAGCCGCGCATCGCCGCGCTGCATGAATTCCGCCGGAGCAAGTGGCCGCGGGCCGACAATCGACATGTCGCCGCGGGCGATGTTCCAGAGCTGCGGCAGCTCATCGATGCTCGTCCGCCGCAGGAGCCGCCCAAGGCGCGTCACCCGCGGGTCATGCCGCAGCTTCCGTGTGCATTCGTAGCTGTCCCGCTCGTCCGGGTTCGCGTTGAGGTACGCCTCCAACAGCCGCCTGTCCCGCGACATCGTGCGCAGCTTCAGGCAGCGGAAGCGCACGGCGCCTTCGCCGATGCGCTCGTCGGCGTAGAACGGGTTGTGGTGGTCGAACAGCAGCACCGCGAGCGCCGCCATCAGCATCATCGGCGCCGTCAGCACCAGCATCGGGATGGCGATGCTCACATCGATCGCGCGCTTCACCGCACGCGCCGTCATGGGCGCGCGCGGGGCAATCGGCAACGACTCGGCGTGTGTCAGCATGGCGTCCGTGGTCACAATGGCGCCGAACTCTTGAGGCAGGGTGGATTCCGGGTTGACAGCGCGTGGAGAACCCGCGACGGGCGACATCGTCAACGTCGCTCTCTTTTCCATCGCTGCGCTCATGCGCACACCTTGGGGCGCGTGTGAAAATTGGTCAAGAGATTACCGTCACATTGCCATTCCACCTTGACCACACCGCTGTCTGTCTTATTCGCTGCATGCTTCCCTGCCCGTGGCCGATACCTACGAGTGACGGATCAAAATCTCGGGGCGTCGCTCGTTCGTAACATTTTGGGCTGGATGCTAGCATGACCATCGAAGGGCAGAGGAGAGGGCGGCGATGACGCTTCGGGACTACTTCCAGCTTGTGCGCCGCTGGGCGCTGCTCGTTGTTCTTGGCTCGCTCCTCGCCGCCGCCGCGGCCTATTTCCTCACTACCCGCATGTCCCCCGTCTACCAGGCCCGCGCGCTCATCCTCGTGAACCAGCGCGATAACGCCGCCAGCGCCCAGACCGTCGACAACATCAACGCCAGCCAGTCGCTGACGAAGACGTATGCCCTGCTCGTGACCTCCACCATCAACCTCCAGCGAGCCAGCGATGTGCTTGGCGGCACGCCCGGCGTCGATACCCTCGACAAGACCGTCTCCGCCGCGGCCGTGCCCGAGACCCAGCTGATCGAAGTCCTCGCCGAGAACAAGGACCCGGGCCGCGCCGCCGAGATCGCGAACACGCTTGCCAACATCTTCCCTGCCTACATCGATGAGGCCCAGCTCCCCGGCAGCGTCGACCGCGCCCAGAAAAACACCGTCTTCGTCGCCGAGCCGGCGACCGCGCCCGACAGCCCGATCCGCCCGAACAAAAAGGTCAACGTCGCCCTCGGCCTCATCCTGGGCCTCGTCGTCATGGTTGCTGCCGTCGCGCTCGTTGAGTATTTCGACGACGGGATCAACGACCGCGACGACATCGAGGCGCTCGGCGTGCCCTTCCTCGGGAGCGTGTTCGAAGCCGCCGTGCCCCGCGGTGCGGACAAGGCCACCTGGGTCCCGAGCATCATCGAGGCCGCCCCCGGCGATACCCTCATCGAATCCTACCGCCAGGTCCAGGCCAGCCTCGCCTTCGCCCTCACCGCCGGCGATGTGAAGGTGCTGCTCGTGACCAGCCCGGGACAGGGCGAAGGCAAAAGCACCACCGCCGCCAACCTCGCCGAAGCCCTGGCCGAGTCCTCAAAGAAGGTGCTCCTCATCGATGGCGACCTGCGCAAGCCCGACGCCCACCGCTATTTCTCCTTGCCCAACAGCTCGGGCCTGACCTCGACCTTCCTCGTCGATCCGCAGGCGCTCCCGGCCTTCATCGGCCGTGTGGGCGATTCGCTCTCCGTGCTGACGGGCGGGCCCGTCGCCCCCAACCCGACCGAGCTCCTGAGTTCGCGCAAGATGCGCGCCACGATCTCCGCGCTCGCCGAGCCGTACGATGTCGTCGTCATCGATTGCCCGCCGATGCTCGGCCTCGCCGACGCCTCGCTCTGGATGCCCCTCGTCGATGGCGTGCTGCTTGTCGCCCGCCGCGGTAAGACCCGCCGCGGACCGCTGGAGGAGACCATTGCCGCCGTGCGCTCCGGGCACAAGCCCCTCCTCGGCGTGGTCCTCAACGGCTCCGACCGCAAGAAAAGTTACAAATACGCATACAGGTACGGCTACGGCTACAAGGCGAAGAACTCGGAACGCTAGCGTTTCGTCGCCATCCGCCCGTTCCGTTGAGCGAAGGTTGCGTTCTGGCGCTCTTGCGGGCCGAAGTGTGAGTTGCCGCTCAGTGACACGATCGTAACTCTTGTCTGTTTATCCCCGCCGGGACTAGTATGTCGCAAATGCTCCCGTGGAGGGCGGTCACATGCGCCTAAACCGCTTACTCGGATTGACTCTTACTGCCGCCACCGCCGTTGCTGCCCTCGGCTACGGCGTCGCCGCCGCGCAGTACCCGCAGCCGCTGGGGGTTTGCACCGTGACCCCGGCGAGTGCCAACGTGCAGACCAACGGCACCGCTTCCTTCACCGTGAAGACGACGCTCGGCGATGGCTCGCCCGCGCCGGCCGTCCCCGGGACTGTCGCCGTTTCCAGCCAGCCCGGCACCGGCGCCGGGCCGGTAACGCCCACGTACACCACCAACAGCCAGGGCACCGCCACCATCACGATTAACACCGGCACCTCCGCCGGCACCGTCAATGTCCTCGTGACCGCCGGCACGCTCAGCTGCGCTTCCGCCGTCAGCGTCGTCGCCCCGCGTGTGAACCCGGACGTGATCAAGCCACCCGCCACCGGCACCGGCACCGACGGCTCCAACGACGGTATGAACTACGCCCTCATCGCGCTCGCGGGGCTCGGCGTCGCCGCCATGGGCGCCGGCACACTTGTCGCCGTCCGCCGCCGCTGACCGATGTCCTCTCTGACCAGGAAGGCCCGCGCAAGCGGGCCTTTCGCGTTCTCCGGGCACCCGCGGCGTTGGCTCAGCTATCGCCCGGCCGCCATCCCGGGCTAAGCTTCCCGGAATGCCGCCGTTCGTCATCGGCCACGCCGCCGCCGCCGGAGAGGCACCCGCGAACACCCTCGCCGGCGTGCGCGCCTCCCTCGATGCCGGCGCCGAAGCCATGGAGATCGACGTCCAGCTGAGCGCCGACGCCGTCCCCGTCCTCCTCCACGACGACACACTCGACCGCACGACCAACCTCACCGGCCCTGTGCGCAACGTCACCGCCGCCCGCTTGCAGGCCGCCGACGCCGGCGGCGGCGAGCCCGTCCCCACGCTCGCGCAGGTGCTCGATCTCGTCGCCGGGCGCCTCACCGTCCTCTGCGAGCTCAAGGCCACTCCGGGCGACCCCGCCCAGGACGAGTGGCTCGTCGACCAGGTCCTCGCGACCATTGACGCCGCCGGCGCCTGCGCCTGGACCGGCGTCCACTCCTTCAGCCTCGGCATCGTGGCGCGGGCACGGGCTGCGCAGCCAAGCATCTCCGCGGCCATCATCAGCCCCGCCGTCGATGGCGACGCCCTCGAGCGCCTGCTCACGGCCGCCCTCAAGCGCAACGCCCAGGCCGTCTCCATCGAGCACACCTGCGTCGACGCGGATCTCGTGCGCCGCGCGAAGCAGCGCCAGCTGACCGTCTGGACCTGGACCGCCGACCGCCCGGGCGATTGGGCCCGCCTGGCCGCTGCCGGCGTCGATGGCATCATCACGAACGTGCCCCACGAGCTTCGCGCGTGGCTCGACCGCTGACCGGCGGGCCGTTCGCCCCGCCCGTGGTACACTCCGCCATCCTTCTCGCCGAGCCTCCAATGAGCATCCGCACCCAACTCATCACCGCTGAGCTCGCCCGCCACCGCGCTCCCTTCGAGCACCTCTGCCGCTCCCTCGGTCCCGGCGATCTCGCCGCCACCATCCCCGGCTCCCACTGGACGGTGAAGGACTACATCGCCCACCTCGCCACCATCGACGGCCTCATCGCCGCAAGCTTCGCACCGATGGTCGGGCAGTCCGCCCCCTTCCCCGACACCCCCTTTCCCGACCCCTTCGATATCGACGACTGGAACGAAGCCGCCGTCCGCGCCCGCGAGCGCCGCACCATCGAAGAGCTCCTGGCCGAAGCCGCCGACCACCGCGACCGCATGGCCACCGCCATCGCCGCCATGACCGACGAAGACCTCGACCGCCTCATCCCCTATGGCGGCGACCGCAAGACCCTGAACCTCCCGAAGTCCACCGTGCGCTTCGGCGGCCTGCTCTGGGCCATCGCCATCCACGACCCCACGCACACGCGCGACATCCTCCGCGCGCTCCCGCACCTCGCCGAGCAGAGCTGGCTCAGCGAATGGCTCGCCACCGTCACCGATGCGCTCGTCCCCGAGGGCGTCAAGGAACAGCGCGTCTAGAACGCGCCCATCCGCTACGCTGGGATGCACCACCAACCTCTGGAGACACTGGATGAAAAAGTACGCCGCCCCGCCCGCGCTCGTCATCGACCCCAAGAAGTCCTATACCGCGACCATCGATACGAGCGCCGGCGCCATGACCGCCGAACTCTTTCCCGGTGACGCCCCGAACACCGTCAACAACTTCGTCTTCCTCGCCCGCGACGGCTACTACGAGGACGTCATCTTCCACCGCGTCATCAGCGGCTTCATGATCCAGGGCGGCGACCCCACCGGCACCGGCAGCGGCGGCCCCGGCTACAAGTTCGCCGATGAGCCCGTGAAGCGGAAGTACACCCGCGGCACGCTCGCCATGGCGAACGCCGGCCCGAACACGAATGGCAGCCAGTTCTTCGTCATGCACGCCGATTACGGCCTGCCCCCGAACTACACCATCTTCGGCAAGCTGACAGCCGGCGAAGAAGTCGTCGATGCCATCGCGAACGCCCCAAAGGGCGCGAACGACCGGCCCACGGACCCCGTGAAAATCAACTCCGTCACCATCGCCGAGGCTTGACATTCGCCCGCCGGCGGCTTCCCTCTGCTACGATCGATCCAGATTGAGCCGAGGGAGGCCACCATGGCAGACGAACCCGGGCGCTGGATGGATGAGCTCGAACGCCAGCTCCGCGAGAGCATGAGGCAGCTGCGCTCGATGTTCGAAGAGGGCGCCGCGCACGCCCGCGGATTCGCCAGCAGCCGTCACACGGAAACCCGCGACCCCCTCGACGCCCTCCAGCAGCTCAAGAAGATGCGCGACCAGGACCTCATCACCGAGGACGAGTACCAGCAAAAGAAGACCGAGATCCTCACCCGCCTGTAACCGCGCGAGGGCCCGTACGAACGTTCGCCGTCACGCCACTCCCCCTTCCTCGGTTCCCGCCGCCCTCGGAACGCCCGCCCTCCTTGCGTGACCGTGCATTCACAACGCAAGCGAGGATGTGCGGCCGGGGTCACACAACCTTGCCGGACCGCTCGGAAAGCTCAGCCAGCGAGCCGGTACTTCTTGTTCCGCTTCCCCGGCTGGAGTACCTCAACGGTGCCGTCAATGCTCAGCGAAACGAGCAGCGACCACGTAAGCCACCCATCATGCTCCGGAAGCGCCAACACAAACCCAGCTGCTTCCTCTATCGCCTTCTGCCCCAGCCCGGGTCCCTCGGGCGCACATTCGGGCAACGCTGCCATCGTTTCCACGAGATGCCGCTTGCAAAGGTCAACCAACGCTTGTCCTGATGCCATTCGGCGACTATACCTGGGCATCCCCGGATGAGAGCGACTGCCAATGTTTTGCTGCGCGTGGCAAGAATGCGGAACCCCTGAAGTTGACGACGAAGAGTGGGACAGCAGAGATGCGATGCTGGTCGAGGCATGCGCGTGGTCCGGCATGCACTGGCGGCACCGGGGCGCCGAGCATCCGTATTCCTCTTGCCAGCACAACATCGCCTACCTCGCTTCGATGGCGGGCGGTGAGCAAGAAGTGCTGGCGCGGTCCGCATACCTCGACCTCGCCGATGGCTGGTGGGCCGGGGCCGATAGTAACCTCGGCGGCCACGCCGACGTGTTCGAAGACCGGGCCGAAGCGCAAGGTGGCGTACGCCGTTTCATCGAAGACTGCCAGCGAGGCAACTGGTGCCTCAACGAGGGCTTCATCGCCGAATACGCCAACGACCTCGCCGGCGAACTCCGGCTCCTCCGTGGCTGGTGCATCCATGCCCCATGGGATAAGCACCGCGCGGATGACGCTGGAAATCCAATCGCTGCCGCCGCAGAGTCCGTAGCGGACGCGCTCAGGCGGGTGCGGTGGACCTGGCTGTGATCGCGCGCCGATCTCAGCTCGAATGTCGCTCCGATTCCATGAGCACGAATGATCGCGTTGTCGATTCACGCGGTTTGGTGGAGGTGATTGGCGTGGGCTGGTACCTCGCCCGGACATACGACGACCGTCATCACATATTCAGCACCATCGTCATGGGCAGCGTGACAGAGAACCTCGACCCGGAGAGCCATGGCCCCTATCTCCAAAGAGGCAGCTCCGGCCGCATTGGGCTTGAAGCGTGGTAAGGAGAAGTAATCGGCAGGTTGGCGAATGCGGTCGTCGAAGAAGGTGACGATCGGGTATCGCCATTCTCAACGCGGCCATCATTACCCGCCGGGAAGGCTATCGTCGTCGTCTATCGCAAGCGAGAGTGGGCTCGCGGGGAGAAGATTCCACTTCGATTCGAACTCTTGAATGAACAGATTTTGTCGGGCGAGGAGGAATTCTTCGAAGTCAGCGGCGGTCTTATCTTGGCGCTTCATGATTTCGACACATACCGAATCCAGAAAGTGGGCTCTCAGGGTGCTCTTGAGAGATGCGGGAGAGTTGGCAGCGGCTTCCATCTCCTGAACCTGATTGGCCGGATCGACATTGACCCACCGGCCATTAGTCTCTTGCGAAATGAGAGTTACGTTCAGCGCCAGGTCACAGGTTCCTTTCCAGCCTTTCAAGTACTTATCGACCCATCGCGTTGGAAAGATGTGATGTTTAGAGGTCGATACTGCCTTGGGTCGCTCACCAACATCCAATCCTGTCACGGGGTCTTTAGGAGAACGAGCATTTATTAGACACCTTAGGAGGCGTCCGACGGCACCGTCCGGCGTGTCGGAATGCAAGATGGGCACTCGAAAGTCCTTGATCCATTGTGGTGGTTCTCCTGCATCACGAGCTTCGATCCACGCGATCATGTCATCGCGGTCACGGACCTGTTTGTTGTGCACTCCTTCTTGATACCGATTGCTGAGAGCCGAGGCGACGAACCAAGTCTCCAATTTTATGTCGGCTTGAGCTCGTTCGGCACCTTTAAGACCCAAACGGTTAAGTTCGCGTAGCACTATCGACATCGGAGCGAAGATCGAATCGTATGGAATTAGCAACGAGGAATGATCTAAACCCACACCGAGTCTGCTAGTTAAATAACGTCCGAGCTTATCTAGCAGATCGACGGCGTCGTTTCGGTTACGCTTGTATATGTCAGGCTTGATCGTCTTCGGGAGCTGAGCTTTCTTGGGGGATGCATTCGCGAGCATAGCGACAGACTGCAAATAGATCTCGCCTGTGCGGTCCATATGGCTGTAGACTGGGTAAAGCTCGCGATTCTCTTCGATATCGGATCGCAAGCGGATGCCGGAAGGATAGAGGATCGCCACCACTAGTTCAAACGAATTTAAGGGCTTACCGGTCGTGTTTAGCGTGGCGAAAATTCGACTCACGGCCTCGACTGGACGGTTCTTTTCGATGGTAGTTACCGGCACTTGGACGTCGGCCGAAAGCTTGAACCTATCTCTGATCAAGACCTCCACGAAATCTTCTCGATCCGGGTAGGCCTTCGCATATCTCTTTAGCGCCTTGCGAAGCTCGTCGTCATCGTGGAGTACGGCTGTGTGGAGAAGGTGCCGAGGGACGAGGAGAGCCAGCGGGTCATCACGCCTGTTTCGGCCGATGCAGTAGCCGTCGTCTGGATCGAGATCAGTAAGGAACGCGGCGATGGCACGGGAATTTGTGAGGTCCACGTCTTGCTCTGTGGCGAGCTTCCAGATTTGTGCAAGATCGAGGTAATAGTGCGTGCCGCCAAGCCCGTAATACAACGCGAGTCCGGATGTGATTCGCTGCTGGCCATCCAACACGAACGTGGCGGGCTCCTTCACCTCGAGGATATCAGCCGTCCCCGCAAAGGGTCGCGCAACGATGCCAATGTCAGGATTTCGCTCCATGAAGAGCAGAGAGCCAATTGGGTATCGCTGCCGGAGGGAGTCCAGCAACTCAACAACCTGGTTGCGATTCCAAATCCAGTCGCGTTGGAACTCGGGCAATTGAAGCTCGCCACGTTTCGCATCCTCAAGGACCGAAACGAACGATGTCGTCGCAATTCCCACGGCTCACCTCCCGGTGCGCGGCATCGTACCGTAGCAACGTGGATCAGCGCACCAAAGTCCGCGCCCTCGCCCCACAACCCCCGCCCCTTGCCCCGCCGGCCCCCAATCCGCTACCCTATACCCATGGTCTTAGCACTCTTGAGCCGAGAGTGCTAAAATGGCCACTAAGGGTTGATAATGGCTTTGTCAGAGCGCCGCTCCCAGATCCTCGCCTTCATCGTCGATGACTTCGTCGCCTCCGCTACGCCCATCGGCTCCCATACCCTTGTCGAGCGCCACGCCCTCGGCCTCTCCAGCGCCACCGTGCGCAACGAGATGGCCGCCCTCGAGGACCAGGGCTTCATCACCCACCCCCACACCTCCGCCGGCCGCATCCCCTCGCACCCCGGCTACCGCTACTACGTCTCTTCCCTTATGCACGAGCGCGATCTCTCTCGGCAGGAGCAGATCTCCATCCTGCACCAGTTCCACCAGTCCGCGCGCGACCTCGAGGAATGGGTCGGGCTCGCCGCCAGCGTGCTCGCGAACTCGCTCCACAACGTCGCCCTCGTCACCCAGCCGCGCGTCGCCGATGTACGCTTCAAGCAGCTCCAGCTCGTCGAGCTCGCCGAGAACCGCGCCCTCCTCGTCGTCGTCACGAACGATGCGAGCGTCCACCAGAACCAGCTCGAATTCCCCGTCTCCGTGAACCAGGAGGCGCTTACGCGGCTCGCCACGCGCCTCAACGCTGAGTTCGGCGGCCGCCACGTCGCCGAGATCCCCATCCGCGATACCGCGGAGCCGCTCGGCGCGGTCGAATCCATCATCGTCGCCGCCGTCGTCGAAATGCTCCTGCGCGAACAGCGCCAGCAGCTGGAAGCGCCGGTCGTCGAAGGCGTCCGTGACTTACTGCGCCAGCCCGAGTTCGATGGCAGCGACCGCATCCTGGATACGCTGGAAGCGGTCGAGGAACGCAAGCTCCGGGGCGCTATCCCCTCCGGCGCCGTCGAGGGTGCCGGCGTGGCGATCGTCATCGGCGATGAGAACACCGAAGGTCCCTACCAGGACATGAGCTTCGTGCTCGCTCGCTACGGCCCCACGGGCGGCGCCGGCGGCGTGCTCGGCGTCCTCGGGCCCACGCGCATGGCCTATGGCGAAGCCGTCGCCCACGTCCGCTACGTCAGCGACGTCCTCACCGAGCTCATGCGCAAGTTCTACGGCGAAGAGTGACCCCCTCGCCAATCCTGAATCCAAAATCGTGAATCTTGAATCTCACGGGAGGTTGAATGAGTACGACAAACGAAGACGAACGCATCGTCGATAAGCGCGCCGCTTCGCGCATGCACGAAGAAGAGCAAGACGACGAACTCCGCGCAGCCGAACACGGTGGCGAAACCCCCGCCGCCGACCCGGCGCTCACCACTGAGGACTCAGCCCTGGAAGACGCACTGGCGAAAGCCGACACCTATTACAAGAACTGGCAGCGCAGCGCCGCCGATTTCATCAACTACAAGCGCCGGGTCGAGCAGGAGCGGGGCGAAACCGCCCGCTTCGCCAGCGCCGCCCTCGTCATCAACCTGCTCCCCGTGTACGACGACCTCGAGCGCGCCGTCGCGACCGTCGATGCGCACCTCGCCGGCCTCAACTGGGTGCAGGGCGTCGTCGCCATCCAGCGCAAGTTCGCGAACCTGCTCCAGGCCATGGATGTGCGCGAAATCAGCGCCTCTGGCGAGCAGTTCGACCCCGCCCTGCACGAAGCCGTGGCGAAACAGCCCGGCGACGAGGGCAAGATCCTCCACGTCGTCCAGAAAGGCTATCGCTTCGGCGACAAAGTCATCCGCCCGGCGATGGTCATCGTCGGCGAAGGCAGCGCCGGCGGCGAGGGAAGCCAGTAGCCATTGGACATAGGCGATCGGCCGCAACGCAACCCAAACACCACGAATCGCTAGCAGCCAGGAGCTAGCAGCTAGCAGCCCGGAGGAAACATGGCAAAGGTAATCGGAATCGATCTCGGGACCACGAACAGCTGCATGGCCGTCATGGAAGGCGGCGAGCCCGTCGTGATCCCCAACGCGGAGGGCGCCCGCACCACGCCCAGTATTGTCGCCATCACCAAGACCGGTGAGCGGCTCGTCGGCCAGGTTGCCAAGCGCCAGGCCGTCACCAACCCCGATAACACCGTCTTCAGCATCAAGCGCTTCATGGGCCGCAAGCTGAACGACCCCGAGGTCCAGCGCGACCTCAAGCTCGTCCCCTACAGCGTCTCCGCCGCTAGCAACGGCGATGCCAAAGTGAAGATGGGCGAGAAGCAGTACAGCCCGCCCGAGATCTCGGCCATGATCCTGCAGAAGCTCAAGGCCGATGCGGAGGCGTACCTCGGCGAGCCCGTGAACGAAGCGGTCATCACCGTCCCCGCCTACTTCAACGACGCCCAGCGCCAGGCCACCAAGGACGCCGGCAAGATTGCGGGCCTCGAAGTCCTGCGCATCATCAACGAGCCCACGGCGGCCTCGCTCGCCTACGGCCTCGATAAGAAGGAAGACGAGCTCATCGCCGTCTACGACCTTGGCGGCGGCACCTTCGATATCTCCATCCTCGAACTCGGCGAGGGCACCTTCCAGGTCCTCAGCACCAATGGCGACACCCACCTCGGCGGCGACGACTTCGACCAGCGGGTCATCGATTGGCTCATCGACGAGTTCAAGAAGGCCGAAGGCATCGACCTCCGCCAGGACCGCCAGGCCCTCCAGCGCCTCAAGGCCGAAGCCGAGAAGGCGAAGATCGAGCTTTCGAGCGCGCAACAGACCGATGTCAACTTGCCCTTCATCACCGCCGATGCGAGCGGCCCGAAGCACCTCAACGTCACGCTTACCCGCGCCAAGCTCGAGCAGCTCGTCGGCGATCTCCTTTCCGGCACCCTCGACCCGGTGAAGAAGGCCCTCGACGACGCCGGCAAGAAGCCCGGCGACATCGACGAGATCGTGCTCGTTGGCGGCCAGACGCGCATGCCGGCCGTCCAGAAGATCGTCAACGACTTCTTCGGCAAGGAAGCCCACAAGGGCGTGAACCCGGACGAGGTCGTCGCCATCGGCGCCGCCATCCAGGCGGGCGTGCTTAAGGGCGAAGTCAAGGACGTCCTCCTCCTCGATGTCACGCCGCTGACGCTCGGCATCGAGACGCTGGGTGGCGTCTCCACGCCGATCATCACCCGCAACACCACCATTCCGACCTCCAAGAGCCAGACCTTCAGCACCGCCGCGGATAACCAGCCCAGCGTCGAAATCGTCATCATTCAGGGCGAACGCCCGATGGCGGCGGACAACAAGTCGATGGGCCGCTTCATCCTCGATGGCATCCTGCCGGCGCCGCGCGGCGTCCCGCAGATCGAGGTCACGTTCGATATCGATGCGAACGGCATCGTGAACGTGTCCGCCAAGGACAAGGGCACGGGCCGCGAGCAGAAGATCACCATCCAGGCCTCCAGCGGCCTGAGCAAGGACGAGATCGACCGCATGCAGCGCGAGGCCGAGCTCCACGCCGACGAGGACCGCCGCAAGCGCGAATCCGTCGAGCTGAAGAACACGGCCGACACCACGGCCTACCAGGCGGAGAAGACGCTGCGGGACAACGCCGACAAGATCGACGCGAACCTCAAGAGCGATGTCGAGGCGCGCGTCGCCGATGTCCGCGCCGCCATCGCCGCCGATGACTCGCCCCGCATCCAGACCGCGCTCGATGAGCTCAGCCGGGCCATGCAGCGCATCGGCGAAGCCGTCTATGGCGCCGCCGGCGCTAGCGCGGACGGGGCCTCGGGCGAAGCCCCCGGCGAGCCGGGCCAGGGCGCTCGCGAAGAGGGCACCGTCGAAGGCGAGTTCCGGGAAGTCTAGTCCTCACCGACAGCCAATCCCGAAGGCGGCCACGCACGTGGCCGCCTTTCGCGTTGCGCTACACTGGTATCCCGGAGATGCCGATGGTAAGCCCTATAGCCGCCGCCGCAGACCTCCTTCAGAACGGGGACGTCATGTCCCGCGAAGAGTTCCATCGCCGCTTCAGCGAGTGCGAAGACCTCGAGCGCGTCGAGCTCATCGAAGGAGTGGTCTACATGCCCTCGCCCGTCAAACTCCGATCGCACTCGCGGCGACAAACGCTCGTCATTGTCTGGCTCAGCGCTTACGAGGATCTGCACGCCGGCGAAGTTGAGGCGACGCAGGAAGCATCGGTGCTCCTCGATGGTCAAAACGAGCCAATCCCGGACGCGATGCTCTACCGGGTTGACTCCGCACGTATCGACGACGACTACTTCATCGGCGCCCCCGAGCTCATCGTCGAGATCGCGAACAGCTCCGTCGCGAAGGACCTCCACCAGAAGAAGCGCGCCTACGAACGCAACGGCGTCGCCGAGTACATTGTCTGGCGCGTACGGGACGAAGCCATCGATTGGCACCAGCTCCGCGCTGGAAGCTACGAGCTCCGGCAGCCCGACAGCGATGGCATGATCGAAAGCGAAATCTTCCCGGGCCTCCGCCTCAATGTCCCCGCGATGCTTGCCCTCGACAAGAAGGCCGTGCTCGCCGCGCTCGGGCGGAGTCGCGAGCAGTAGTCAACGCCGGGACATCCGGTTGTTGCCGGCGCGTCCCCGCGCAGCCGATCCTTCGGCCGCCGGCCCTCGGGACGGCCGCCGCGTCTATTCCAGCGCGAGCGGCGCTGCCATCCCGGCCACCGTGCCATCGCCGGCGGGCGCGGTGCGCGCCTGGATGGCGGTCAGCTGCGCGCCGGCCCGCGAACCCTGCAGGCGCAGCTCGTCACGTGAGTTCCCGAGCATCGTAATGGCCCGCGATAGCCGCCCTTCGATCTCGTCCTGCAACGCCTCCAGTGCCTTCTCCGCCACCTGCAACGCCGCCGCGACTTTCTCCAGGTCCACGTCGCGCGAGGTGCGGAGCACCGTCTGGAAGACCAGCAGCAGGTACGGCACAAACATGCTGTGCCCAACGAGCACCACATTCAGCCGCGCGCAATCGCCCTGCACCCCGGCGCAGAGTTCGTACACCGCGTCGGGCACCACCGCCACCCCGAACGAGAGCGTCAGGCTGGGGTCGAGATACTTCGTCACCTCGCGGGCCTTGTTCACCACTTCGGTCTCGATCTGCGCCTTCAGGCGCGTACGCATCCCGGCGTCGGCGGCGAGGAATTCTTCGATGAGCGCCGTCGCCGGCCACTTGCTGTCGATCGGCATCACCAGCCCATTGGGCAGCCGCAGCCCGAACTCCACGACCCGCGCGCCCACGTGGAAGTTGCGCACCTGCCACTCTTGCGGCAGCCGCGAGAACACGAGGTCGATGAGGTTCTCCCCGGCCGCTCCCTTCGATGCCGTGCCCGCGATCACTTGCTCCAGCCGCCGGATGGAGTCCGCGGTCTGTTGCTCCAGCGCCTGCCGGGCGCGCGCGTTCGATTGCAGCTCCGTGAGGCCCGCCCGCGCCTGCGCCACCTCCGTGCGAATGCCCTCTGTCGCTTCGCGCAGCCCGGTCGCCACGGCGCCCGTCTGGCTCAGGTTGGCGTCGATGCGCTGCAGGCCGTCCCGCAGGCTCCCCTGGTGCTGCTCCATGTTCGCCACCCGCTCGTTCAACCCGCCAACGCGCTCGGCCAGCACCGCCGACTGCGTCTGCATCGCCGTCACGGCGTTCGTCAGTTGGACCAGCGGCCCGGCGATGTCCGGCCCCGGCGTGGCGCGCCGTAACACGACGATCAGCACCGCCGCCCCAAACAGCGCCACGATGACAACCAACCCGAGAGCGACATCCATCGCCGCATGGTACGGCCTGAACCGCGACAACTCCTGTCGCGCCCGTCACGGCTCGCCGTGCATCGTCCTATTGACCGAATACCACCTTGCGCTTCTCGATGCAGAGGGTCACGGCCGAGGATTCCGCGGGACTCCCGTCACGTTGGAGAGACATCAGCGTCGCATTGGAGAGTGACGAGGTGTCCAGGCTAACGCCCGCATCCTTCACGCACTGGCCCAGCCAGGCCAGAATCGTGTCTTCCTGAGCCGGTGTGAGCCAATTCTGCGCCTGCCAGACATCCTCGATAGCCGCCAGGTGCCGAGTCTTGCAGTCCTCAAGTTTGGCACGGGCGGCCTCTCCCTCTTCGATGGACACGGCGCTGAAACCGATCTCCGTTGGCTTTCGTCCCTCGGCCGGCCGCACTTCGACCGCAACGCCTGCACTCGCGAGGCAGCTCGCCACCGCTGAAAGCGCGGCTTCATGCTCGTCCCATGAGATTACCCCGTCCGATAACGCTGCGGCCTGGGCGCCCTGTGCACTGGCCTGCGCGGCTGCAACAACCTCCGACAGGGGTGCCGGCGTGGCCGCGGGATCGGAGTCACGCTGGGAGGCGAGCCCATAGCCAACGATTGAGATCGCGATGATGGCTGCAACAAGACACGCACCCAGTCCCATTGGTCGACGCATAAGATTTGGATTGAGCTTCACGAGTTGTTTCTCCTCCCGCTAGTAGGCGTGCGTTTCCCAGGTTGTCGAACTGGTGCTTGGTGCCTTGTGATATCCGTAGATATCGTTCGTCCACCATTGGAAAGTGACTTGTGCCGTGCCATACCCACCGCTGTAGGTATTTTCGTAGTAATGGTACTCATAGTCGGAATCCCAGAAGTAAGCATGAACGTGATAGCTGGTTGGGCAGTTAGAACCATACCAATAACCAGTATTGGAATAGGCTGGAGAACCTGTGAACGAGCTTGTCACCTCTATGTAAGTGCAGCTACTGTTGGTTGATACGTAATACGTGTCAGGATTGGCAGCGAATACGCCGGTGACTGTGAAGGCCAGAATGAGAGCGATCGATAGCATGACTGCGATGATACGTGACTTCATGACGGAAACCTCTCTGGCTGAGTGAATAGTTGATCTGAAACGAGTGGCTGTCATCTGAATGTCGCGGCAGCTGGGCTCATTGCGATAATTCAATCCCAGCAGATACAGTTCGATAGCGCGCCGCCTCGAAGCTGAGACTGAGCGCTTCCGCCACCCTCGCCGAGATGGCTCAAGGTGTCAAGCCACCTTTCGGGTCACGCGGACTGAGTTTACCTGGAAGTTACACGATGGTTTTTCCATACTGTCACGTCGCGCCGGGCTCGCCCTGGGCAATGTCCAGCCGCTCGCGAGCCGACCCGCCCGGCGCTACACGCACATCCGCCGCACGATTTCGTACATCAGCTCGCAGCCCATGTTGAGGTTGTTGACCATCAGGAACTCGTTGTTGCCGTGGAAGCCCGCACGTTCCGCGCTGCTCAGCAGGCATGGGATGAACCCGTACGCGGGGATGCCCTTCGCCCGCAGGAAGCGGTTGTCGGTCCCGCCGATGGTCATGCTCGGCACCACCAGCGCGTCCTCCATCGCCTCGGTGACCACCGCCTGGATCGTGCGGTAGAGTTCCGTGTCCCAATCGACCGCCACGGGCTCGCCTTCGTGCGGCTGGTAGAGCTCGACCGTGATCCGCGGGTCGTCGATGCGCTCGCGCACCTGGCGCATCCAGTCCTCCTTGGACTGCCCCGGCAGCAGCCGGCAATCGATCGCCGCCCAGCTCTTCGCCGGCACCACGTTCGCCTTGATCCCGCTCTGCACCATCGTGACGTTGAGCGTGTTGATGAACGCAGCGTGCATCTCCGGCGCCCGCCGGATTGCGGCCTCGATCGTGGCCGTATCCTCCAGGGGCGGCATCAGCCCCGCGGCCGCCAGCCGCGACAGGTACGCGGTCGTTTCGGGTGTGTACGTGAGGCCGCGCTCCCAGTCTTCGAGCCGCAACAGCGCGCGCATCAGGTGGATGAGCGAGTTGTCGGTGTGCGGCCGGCTGCCGTGGCCGGGTGTGCCCACAGCCGTCAGTTGCAGCCAGCAGATGTCCTTCTCGTTCGTCGCGATGCCGAACAGCTTCGCGTCCTTGCCCCCGAACCGGTCGCTGCCGCCGCCGCCCTCGCTCAGCTCGAACTCCACATCGACGACATCCGGGCGGTGCTTGCAGAGCCACTCCATGCCCCACTCGCTCCCTGCTTCCTCGTCCGGGACGGCGCAGAAGACGATATCCCGCGTCAGTTTCGCCTCTTCGCGGTGGAGCGCGAGGAACGCCATCAGCTGCATGACACCGCAGCCCTTCATGTCGACCGCCCCGCGGCCGTACACCCGGCCGTCCCGCACCACGCCCTCGAACGCCGGCATGTCCCAGTACTGCGCCTCCACGGGCACCACATCGGTGTGGTTGCAGAGCATCAGCGGCCGGCGGCTGCCATCTCCCGTGAGCCGCGCCACCAGCACCTCGCGGTTCGGCTGCGTCTCGATGTACTCAGTCGCGATGCCCTCGCGCTCTAGCAGGCTGCCGAGAAACCGTGCCGCCGGCTTTTCGTTCCCGGGCGGGTTCGACGTGTCGATCTGCAGGTAGCGCACGAAGATGTCGAGCGCCTCATCAAACACCGGTTTCCAGTCCAGCGGCACGTCTGACCTCCGTTCCCTGGCCTCGAACGGCCGGCGGTTGCCCGACTATACAGCGCATAGCGGACACTCCGGCAGGCCTCGATGCGCCATCCCACGGCCCGCCCGAAGCGCTCGCGGCCACCGCCGGGGACACACGTCTCCGTGGATTCAAGCCACACTAGGCTGCGGCCGGTGGTCCCCACAGAGCGCGAGCCTTGTTCACCGCCGCCAGGTACGCCCCCGGGATCTCCGCACCGGGTACCCCGAGCGCTGCCGCCGCGTCCGCGCTCCGGGCCCAATCCCCCGCCTGCACCGCGCGCGCCAGCGTGACGGTCTTGCCCACCGGTCCGTCGCCGGCAAGCAGCGCGGACGTGATCATCGAATCGATGGGCAGCTGCCGCACCACCTCCGTCATTGGCATCCCAAGGAGCGTGTCCATGTGCGAAAGCGTCCCGGCGAGCATGCACGAATTCGCCAGCTGCCGCCGCCCGCCGAGGCTCGCCAGCGATTCACTCAACAGCCCGGTGATCAGGCTCTCCACGAGCGCGAACCGCGGCGCCGAACCCGCCGCTTGCGTCAGGAACAACAGCAATGCGACCCGCTGCAGATTCTTCGTCCCGAACAGCACGAGCGCCTGCCGCAGCTGCGATACCGGCCGCAACTGGGCCGCCCCGGAGGAGTTCGCGAACGTCAGCACCTTGAACGTCAGCGCCGGGTCGTTCCGCACCACGACCTCGACCGCGGCCATATCGAGCTCGCGCGCTGTCGCGATTTCGAGCAGGTGCGCGTGTTGCGAACCAAGCGCCGTCACCGCCGGCCGCGTCAGCGTGGTTGGCCGCGCGATTGCGAAGCCCTGGAAAAGGTCGAACCCGCACGCCAGCGCATCCGCGAGGTCCCGCGCCGATTCCACCTTCTCCACCAGTAGCAGCGCCTGTTCCGCGCGCGCGCAGCGGATGATCTCCTTCAGTTCCCGCCGGGCCACCCCGACCCAGTCCACCTTCACGATGTCGTAGCAGCCCCGGAACGGCGGCAGGCGGTCCGCCGCCACCACATCGTCCAGTGCGACCTTGAAGCGCTTCGCGCGCAGCCCCCGGCATTCGGCCAGCACGCGTTCGTTCGGCTCCACGGTCTCGAGCACTTCGATCACGTATTGGGAGGGCGGCGTGAGCAGTCCCGCGACTCCGGACGTGAGGACGTCCTCGGTCATGTTTATCCAGGCCGGGAGGCCTTCTGTTAGCGACCCCAGTGCGCTCACGAGCACGCCCTCGGTCAGCAACCGCGCCGTCGCGACCTCGCCGTCGCCGTGGAACTCGACGCCCGGCTCCGGGCTGTCGCGGAACAGCAGTTCGAACCCGACAACGTTGCGCTTGACATCGACGATCGGCTGGCGCGCGACAAACATAGGAGGTTGCTGCGTCGGTTGCTTCGGTGTCAGTTCCATGAACGCCGCTCTTTCAGCGTCAGTGTTCGAATGCAAGTGGCGTCCAACGCCGGCAGCCCTATGCGCTCGAACGAGGACGCACGGGCCACTGCGGGGTGGGGGCCGATGATTGCCCCCTACCGAATAGTCGGCTGGAATACCTCGGACGACGATAGGCAAAACGCGCGGCGGTGATTGCCGGAGGTGCGCTCGGCGCCCGCTTCGCTCAGGCGGTCTCGCCGATTTCGAAGCGCCGCAACCGGCGGATGGCGAGCAACGTCGCGCCCACCCCCACCAGGACCATCATCAGTACCGCACTCGCGGCCGAAAGGTCGGACTTGAACACGTCGTTGCCGACCGAGGCCACGCCATCGGCGACGCCGAGCGTGTACTGCCGCACGCTGAAAATCCGCGTGCCCGTGAACAGCCGCGTGACGACGCCCTCCCAGATGAATACGTAGATCAGCCCTGCGATGAACGCCCGCGTCGTCATCACGCTGAGAAGCATGAACAGCGCGCAGTAGACGACCGCCCCCGTCACCACCGCCACCGAAAATCCCACCAGCACCGCTGCACCATCCGTCGATCCCCACGCCGCAATCGCCCCCGAAACGATGGTCGCCACGAGCACGAACCCGGCCGTCAACAGCACGGCTGCCGCCAGCTTCGGCAGGAGGATCGCCGCGCGCGGGATTGGCTTCGAAAGCAGGTACACCGCCGTGCCGTCGTCTATTTCGGAGCCGAGCGCCGCCGTCCCGAAGACGAGCGCCGCCAGCGGCAGCATCGTCCCCACCACGAACTGCGCCAGCAGCGTCTGCGCCGTCCAGTGCGCCGGCTCCTGGTCGCCGCCGCTCCGGAAAACGAGGGCCAGGAGCACCGGCAGCAGCGCCGCCGACGCCAGCAGCATCGTGCGCTTCGCGCCGATCAGTTGGCGGAACGTCAGCCAGAAGATGGGCATGCTCACCGCTGCACCAGGTACGAGAACACGCTCTCCAACGACTCGTCGGTTGGCAGCAATTCGAACAGCGAAACGTCCGCCGTCCGCGCGACCCGCGCGACCGCCTGCGCGAACGCGAGGAACTCCGAGGTCCGCACCGTCACCCGGCCGTCGCCGAGCTCCACCCCGAACACCGATGGGTCCGCCACCAGCGCGCTCGCCAACCGGCGGTTGTCGCTCGAACGCACAGTGAACGTGTGTGGCCGGTCGGTCATCAGCCGCCGGATCTCGCGGAAGTCCCCCGAGGCCGCGAGGCGCCCCGCGACCACCACCAGCACCCGCTCCGCCAGCCGCTCGACTTCCTCCAGGATGTGCGACGAGAACACAATGGTCCGGCCGTTCGCCGCCATCTCCCGCAGCATGTCCATCAGGTGCAGCCGCTGCCGCGGGTCGGCGCCATTGAACGGCTCATCCAGCACCAGCACCTGCGGCTCGTGCACGATCGCCGCGGCGACCTTCACGCGCTGCTTCATCCCCTTCGAGTAGCCCCCGGTCGCGCGGTGTTGCGCGCTCTCCATATCGACTTCGTGGATCGCGCGCCTGGCCGCCGCCTCCGGGTCCTTCAGCCCCTGCAGTTTCGCGCTCAGCAGGACGAACTCCCAGCCGCTGAGGAACCGGTACACCGCCTCCCGCTCGGGCACGAGGCCCACGGAGCGGTACATGTCCGGATGCTGCCACGCAGAGGCGCCAAGCACTCGGACGCTCCCCGATGACGGCTTCAAGAACCCCGACATCATGTGCAACAGCGTCGATTTGCCCGCGCCGTTCGGCCCCAACAACCCCGTCACCCCCGGCCCCAGCGCGAACGTAATGTCGTTCACCGCGACGACGTTTCCGTACCACTTCGAGACGTTCGTCACTTCAATCGCGTACTGGCCTGGCGCCGCAGGCGATTCGGCCTGCGGCTCCCGCCGCACGTCCACCGTCATGCCGCCACCGTCTGGTAGCGCCGGTAGATGATGTACAGTGCCCCAGCGATCGCCACGCCCGCCGCGACGGCGTACCAGTAGAAATCGAGGCCCGCGACAACGAGGTCGCCGGCCGGGCCATTGCTGTTGCCCTGCGCATCCAGTGTTGGCGTTACATCGAACATCCACAGCGTGAAGCCACGCAGCAGGTGGAAGCCGCTCGGCAGCAGCGAAAGCTTGCGGACGATGCCGCTCGCTGTGTTCGCGACGATCGCGGAGACCCCGGTGCTGATGACGAAGTACGCGATGATGCCGCCCGTCGCGAACGCCCGCCGCTTCGTGTAGCACGCCAGCGCGATCGCCAGCGACGACATCGTCAGTGAAAGCAGCAGGCCGCTGCCGACGATCGCCGGGATGTCCTGCCAGTTGTCCTGCGTGTATCCCCAGAAGTCGTTCCACGCGAACGCCCGCCCGAGGAAGAGGAGCGCCTGCGGCACGAGCGTCAGCAGCAGCATCGCCGAGGTCAGCGCCGCCACCTTCCCCACCGCGTAGTCCACGCGCAGCAGCGAGCGCGAAAAGTAGAGCGTCAGCGTCCGCTGCCGCTGGTCCCGCCCAACCAGTTCGGGCGCCATTGCCGCCACGAACAACGCAAGGATCACCTCGACGTATCCGTAGTACCCGTTCGCCGAGTAAATCTCCACATCGCTGGCGATCGCCGCCACCCCGAGCGCGATGAGCGCCGGCAAGAGCGTCAGCACCGCCAGGCCGATCGGCACGATCTTCGCCGTGGCCGGCCGCCCCAGGCCGAACGCCGTCCGCAGGCTGTGGGTGTACAGCGCCGCAACCGCGTGGCGCCGCCCAAGCCGCACGCCATCGTACCGCCGGTACCCGAGGTCGTAGATGCTGCTCGTCGCCGGCGCCTCAGACATGCGCCGGCTCCAACCCCTCCGCCGCCGGCTCGCGGAACAGGTCCTCGAGCGTCTGGCGGCGCTGCTCCATGCGCACCAGTCCGAGCCCGAGGTCCGCCACCGCGTCGCGGATGACGTCGTATGGCCGCTCGTCCTCCAGCCCGACCATCAGCAGCCGCCCTTCCCGCTTCACCTGCAGTCCCTCGCGTTCGAGCTTCAGCGCGAGCTGCTCCTCGCCCGCCTCCACCTCCACCACCAGCGATCCCGTCCGCGCCGTGAACGAAGCCATCGGCGCCGATTGCACCAGCCGTCCGCCTTCGATCACCACAAGGTGGTCGCACACCCGCTCAATCTCGCCCAACAGGTGCGACGACATGAGGATCGCGATCCCGAACTCCCGGCCGGTGCGCTTCACCAGGTCGAGCATCTCATCCCGCCCGGCCGGGTCCAGCCCGTTGGTTGGCTCATCGAGCAGCATCAGCCGGGGGTCGTGCACTAGCGCCTGTGCGAGCTTCACTCGCTGCTTCATCCCCGTCGAATACCCTTTGATTTCGCGGTAGCGCTCTTCGAACAGCCCGACGTGCCGCAGCGTCTCCGCAGTCCGTTCCCGCGCCGCCGCCCGCGGCAGCCCGCTGATCTGCGCCATGTGGCCGACGAAGTCCGTTGCCGTCATGTCGTTCGGGAGGCAGTCGTGCTCGGGCATGTAGCCCACGTACTGGCGCAGCTCGGCGCCTTGCGTCACCACATCGAACCCGAGGAGCTGGCCGCTCCCGCTTGTGGGCTCCAGCAACCCGAGCATGACCTTGATGAGCGTGCTTTTGCCCGCCCCGTTCGCCCCCACGAGCCCGATGACGCCCGGGTCCAGCTGCAGGTCCAGCGCGTCGAGTGCGGTCACGCCCGGGTACCGCTTCGTTAGCGCCCGCGTCTCCAGCATTGGCATATTGGCGAGCATAGCAGCCCGCAGGTAAGGATGTGCTTTCGATACCGGGCGCGTGAGGCGCCTGCGCCCACCAGAGTCTGCCCGTAGAATCGCCGCTCAACGGAGGCACGCATGGCCACAGCGACCGGCCCACTCGCGGGCATCAACGTCCTCGAATTCACGCAGATCATCGCCGGCCCGTTTGGCTGCATGTTGCTTTCAGATATGGGCGCGAACGTGACCAAGTTCGAGCCGCTTGAGGGCGAACCCTGGCGCATCTACAACCAGCTCGTCCCAGGCGAATCGCGCGGCTATATCAGCCTCAACCGCGGCAAGCGCGGCGTCGCCATGGACCTGCGCCGCCCGGAGGCGCGCGAAATCATCCACCGCCTCGTCCCACGGGCCGATGTCGTCGTCATCAACTACCGCCCGGGCGTCGCTGAGGACCTCGGCATCGATTACCCGACGCTCGCCGCCATCAATCCGCGGCTCATCTACTGCGAGAACACGGCCTACGGCCGCCGCGGCCCGCTCGCCCGCGCCGGCGGCTACGACATCGTCGTGCAGTCGTTCACCGGGCTCATGGCCGGCGAGGGCAAGATGCAGGGCGATGTCCCCACCTATATCTACCCCGCCGTCGCTGATTTCGCGACCGGCATGCAGATGGCCAACAGCATCTGCGCCGCCCTGTACGTTCGCGAGCGGACCGGCAGAGGCCAGCGCATCGATACCACGCTTATGGGCACCGCCATCGCCATGCAGGCCATGCATTTCACCTGGATCGATGCCTTCGACGACCACACCTTCGGCCCCATGCTCGAGGAGCTGAAATCCGCCCGCGCCGGCCTCAAGAGCTTCGCCGAGCAGCAGGACGTGGTCCGCAAGTACCGCCCCGCGCCGGCCGGCAACATCTACTACCGCGTCTACCAGACCGCCGACGGCTTCATCACCATTGGCGCGCTCAGCCCCGCACTTCGCACGAAAGTGCTCGCCGCCACCGGCATGCACGACCCGCGCCAGCTCCCCGACGGAACCTGGGACCTCCAGTTGCCCGGCTTCGGCCCCGAAGCCCACGCCGCCCTCGTCGCGGAGGCCGAGGCGCTGTTCCGCACACGCACCAGCGACGAGTGGATGGAGCTGTTCATCGCCAACGGCGTGCCCGCCGGCCCCTTGAACTTCATCGAAGAGCTATTCGACCACCCGCAGTCGCTCGCCAACGGCCTCATCACCGAGACCGACCACCCGCTGGTGGGCCACATGCGCACCGTCGGCCCCGCCTTCCAGATGTCCGAGACGCCGCTCGCGCCGCGGGGCCCCAGCCCCGTGCTTGGCGCCGATACCGATGCCGTACTCAGCGAGGCCGGCTGCAGCCCGGACGACATCGCGGCCCTTCGGCGCATGGGGGTGATTCTTTAGTTCCCAAATTGACGCCAAAGTCGGTGCGTTTCCTTACAAGATACCCAGTTAGGAACAATACACACGCACCCCTCATTCCTTTAGAATTCGTTGCATCTCGCGGGCCTTTACGCCATCGCTGTCCTTTCACCTGGGGCGCAGCGCTTGCAACGCGAGGTGATCGTGAGGCGGCGACGTGGACACACCTCCTGGACATCAGCCGCGATTGGACCAGCGCGTCCGATCGCTGAGCGGTCGTGGCCTTGGCTACGTGCGTGCCGTCCGGGAAGCATCCTTCCTCCTCGACCTGGACGACGACGGTGCCATGTGGCTCTCGATCGATTGCGTCTACCTCGGCGGCGGCGAGGAGCTCACGCTCATCTGCGAGCCCGAAGGGCTCGCCGCCTACCGCCTCGAGGAATGCGCCTGAGCATCAGCTCACGCGCGAGAAGCGCGGCAACACCTCCGTCGCGAAACGCTCGATCGACCGCAGGTTCGCCCCGTGCGGCACAAGGCCGTTGTAGATCCACGCAAAGATCCACTCCACCGGCGTGTCCGCCAGCAGCCGCTCCATCTGCCGTGTGACGGTGTCGACGGTGCCCACGAGCAGCATCCCGTTCTCCATCATCTCGTCCCGCGTCGGGCCTTCCGGCATGCCCGGGGAACGCAGCGCATCACCGAAGTGGAACGGCGCGAACCATGCGGCGCCACAGAAGGCCGCGCCCGTGGCCCATAGCTCGCGCGCCTCCGCATCGGTATCGCAGATGATCACGTCGCGCAGCACCGCCAGCCCTTCGCCCGGCGCCAGCGCCCGCCCGTGCGCTGCCGCTTCTTCGCGGTACACCTCGTACAGCCGGTTCTGCAGGTCGATGGCCATCGGCGGCAGCACCGCCGTCACGCCCTCGCGCGCACACCAGCGGATGGTGTTCTCGCTCGAAGCGAACGGCTGGAAGATCGGCGGGTGCGGCTTCTGCACCGGCTTCGGCACCACCCCGATCTGGCGCACGATGTTCTCGTCATCGACGCCCCGGCCGTAGCGCCGCGTCGCGTCCAGGTCCCACGGCGTGCCCTCGACCGGGATCTGCCAGTACTTGCCGTCGTACTGCATCATCTCCTCCGTCCACGCCTGCTTGATGATGCGGAAGTGCTCTTCGAACGCCGCGCGGTTCGCCTGGTCGATGGCGTCGTGCATGCCCGGCGTGGCTCCATGGATGCCGTGCAGCTGCTGCGCCATCACGTCCACCCACCGCCGCTGATACCCGCGCGCAAACCCCGCGTTCGCCCGCCCACCGCTCATGTGGTCCAGCATCGCGATGTCTTCCGCCACCCGCAGCGGGTTGTTCGCCGGCAGCACGATCCCCAGCTGGCCGACGCGGATGCGTTTCGTCTGCATCGCGATGTAGAGGTCGAGCAGCACCGGGTTGTTCGAAATCTCGAACCCTTCTATGTGGAAGTGGTGCTCGGTGAACGAAATCGAATCGTACCCGAGCGTGTCCGCGAGCTGCGCTTCGGCCGTGATCTCCGCCAGCATGGACTGGTAGAGGTCGCCGCGCAGCCCCGCCATCCCCGCTTCGATCTCAGGCCGGCTGCCGATCGAGGGCAGGTAGAACAGGCTTGCTTTCATCGCGCGTGCTCCCGCGGTGGTGTCGGCCAAATCCTACACACGCGGGGCTGCCCGGGCTCGCGCCGGCGTGCCCACTTGACGGCGTGCGCTCCACGCCATCCCTCCTGCAACCGTAACCCTGGCCCGGCTTCCCGCGCGCGTGAAAAAAGGCCGCCCTCCAGGGCGGCCCTTCGAGACACCGCGGCCGCACGCTAAGGCGCGGACTTGCGGATGGTAAACGGGTTGTCCCGTGGCTGCAGCGATAGCTTCAGGGAACGGCCCGGCCCCACGTAAAGGTGACGGGAAACGTCGGGGCTCAGGCACTCAGGGACTGAGGAGCTCCCACACCCCCACACGGCCACACCCCCACACGCCGGCCCGGCCGCTCAAGCCTCATCCGTGAGGCTGACGTAGAGCTCTTCCTCCTGCGCGATGTTGAGACGCAGGACCGCGTGGAGCGCGTACAGCACGCGGCGGATATCGACGATGTCCTCGGGGTCGATATCCGCCTCCCCGTTCACTTGTTCGATCAGCCGGTCGTAGCTCTTCGCCAGGTGGAACACCTCCTGGTGCGTGCGGCTCATGGCCCCCAGGGGATCGTCTCCATCGAGCGCCCGGGCGATTTGCGGGTAGAGCGTCCGCTCGTCGTCTCGTTCGTGCGGGAGCAGGGTCGAATTGATTTCCCGCTGCGTCTCGTTGAGCCGTGTGAGTAGCCCGGCGCCTTCCAGCCGATCGATCATGTCGGCGGTCCGCTGGAGACTATCGACGTGCGGGAGCAACGCGCCGTGGTCCACGCGCAACTGTGCGAGGGCCTCGCCGGGGACGCCCTTGCCCCTGCTGGCGGGCTGCCATGCCAGCACCCGCAGCGCGTTCAGGATCGCCACCGCATCGATGCCTTCCTGCAGGATGGCGCCCGCGATGGGCGGCAAGTACCCACCAAGCGCGAAGGCCATCGCCACAAACGACAGGCCCATCCCCAGGAGGATGCTCTCGATCGCGATGAAGCGGGCGCGCCGGGCAATCTGGAGGCCTTCTACGAGCCGGTCGAGCCGGTCGACCACGAGCACCACGTCCGCCGCCTCGGACGACGACGTCGCGCCGCGCGCTCCCATCGCGATGCCCACGTCGGCGGCGGCGAGCGCGGGCGCATCGTTGATACCGTCGCCAACCATCACCGTCACCTGCCTGCGACGGGACTCCGCGACGGCCTCGACCTTTTCCGCCGGCGATAGGCCCGCGAGCACGCCATCGACGCCAATGGCCGCGCCCACCGCCTCCGCGATCGAGGCATGGTCGCCGGTGAGCATGCGCGTTTCGGTGATGCCCAGCCGCTTGATCGCGCGGATGGTGCGGGCCGTTTCGGGACGGATGGCGTCCTCCAGCTGGACAGCGCCGGCGAGCGCGCCATCGACCGAGAGATAGCTGAGCGAGCCGCCCTGGCGGGTCGCACGGCGGTCTCGCCGCAGCTCTTCGGCGGTGGCGGAATCGCCGCGGACCCAGCCGAACGTGCCCAGCCGTACCCGGTGACCGTCCACCACGCCCTCAACCCCCAGGCCGGGGTGCTCTTCCACCGCTTGCGGCAGCGACAGCGCCAGCCCACGCTCGGCGGCGGCGCGCAGTAGCGCCGTCGCGAGCACGTGCGGCGACAGCTGTTCGAGCGATGCGGCGAGACGCAGAAGTCCGTTTTCGCCCGTTGTAGCATCGAAAACCAGGACACGGCCCAGCCGCGGAGCGCCCATCGTGAGGGTGCCCGTCTTGTCGAAGTAGAGCGCCTTCGCCCGCGCGAGCGTCTCCAACGGCGCTCCGCCCTTGATGACGATGCCGCGGCCGGCGGCGCGTGAGACCCCCGAGATGATCGCCACTGGCGCCGCAAGGAGGAGCGGGCACGGCGTGGCCACTACCAGCACGGCCAGCGCACGCACGGGGTCGCCCGAAATCGCCCACGCCAGCCCGGCCATTGCCAATGTCAGCGGCACGAAGAAGGCCGCGTAGCGGTCGGCAAGGCGGACCAGCGGCGCGCGCGAGCGCTGAGCCTCGCTGACGAGCCGGATGATGCCGGCATACGTGCTGGAGGCGGCCGTGCTCGTCGCGCGGACCTGGAACGGCGCGCCCGCATTGATCGAGCCGCTGCGCACAACGTCGCCCACAGGGCGTTCGGCGAGCCGCGATTCGCCCGTGAGCGCGGACTCATCGAGCGTGGCCGGGCCGGCGGTGATGATGCCATCAACCGGGATCGCATCGCCGCCGAGGATCGCGAGGACGTCGCCCGCGCGCACCTCATCGGCGGAGATCGTCTCTACGCCCGTGGCGGTGATGCGGCGCGCCGTGCGCGGCGCGCGGGCGAGCAGCGACGACAGTGCACGCTCGGCCCGGGCCGCGGCGAACCCCTCGAGCGCGCGCCCGGTCGCGAGCATCACGCCGATCACCGCGCCGGCGAGGAATTCGCCCAGCAGCAACGCACCCGCCACAGCGAGCACGGCCACAACATCGACCCCCGGTTTGCGCCGCCGGGCGGAGTCCCAGATGGTCACGAGCGCCGGGATGAGCCCGGCGATTGCGGCCGCAGCCCACGCGGCATCGGCGGCCGCGAGGTACCCGGCCACCCGGAGCAGCGCCCCGGTGGCCGTCGCCGCGATCGTGAGCGCCAGCAGCCCCGAGATATGGCCGGGAAGGTGTCGCGCTCGTCCCATAACATCACACCGCGGGCCGATCGGCCCTCATCGACCGTACCCTGGAAGGATCCGGCCGGGGACGGCCGGGCGCACCCGATGCCGGGCCCAAAGGTCGCTGGCCGAGCCAGTCAATCCAACGGCGGTGCCGGCGCCCGCAGTCCGTTACCATGCAGCGCATGACGCTCTCACTCGAATTCGATGGCGGCGCCGGCACGGTGACCGGCTCGCGCTTCTTGCTGGACAATGGCACCGCCCGTGTGCTCGTGGACTGCGGGATGTTCCAGGGGCTTAAAGAACTGCGCCTGCGGAACTGGGCGCCGCCGCCCTTTGATCCCCGGTCAATCGACGCGGTGATCCTCACGCACGCCCACCTCGACCACACCGGCTATCTGCCCCGCCTGGCCAGGCTCGGGTTCCACGGCCCGGTCTACTGCACACCCGGCGCCGCCGACCTCACCCGGATCGTGCTGCTCGATGCGGCCCACCTCCAGGAAGAAGATGCCGACCGCGCTAACCGCAAGCAGTATTCGAAGCACCACCCGGCTCTGCCGCTGTTCGACCACCGCGACGCCGAACGCGCCCTCAAGCTGCTGAAACCAGTCGAATTCGGCGCGCCGCTGGCCGCAGCCGCAGGCCTGGAGGCGCGGTTCCATCGCTCGGGGCACATCCTCGGCTCCGCCTTCGTGGAGCTGACCGCGGCGTCCAGCGGCCATCGGCTGGTGTTCAGCGGCGACCTCGGCCGGGCGAAGATGCCGCTCCACCCGGACCCGGAGCCGCTCCCGCCCTGCGACACGCTCGTGCTGGAGGCGACATACGGCAACCGTACCCACGACCCGCGCCCGCTCGTGCACCAACTCGCCCACGCCATCCGGCCCGCGCTCGAACGCGGCGGCATCGTGCTCATCCCCGCGTTCGCGGTGGCGCGCGCCCAGCTCGTGACGTGGCTGCTGCGCGAGGCGATGGACGCGCACGAACTGCCGCGCGTGCCGATTCACGTCGATAGCCCGATGGCCACCGAAGTGACCGCTGTCTACGGCAAGTATGTCGGGACTCCCGAACTCGATGCCGAGACGGCGCCGGCCGGCGCCCACTCGCTGTTCCCGCGGGACGTGCATCTGCACCGCACGGTGGAAGAATCGAAGGCGCTGAACACACTCGCCGGCCCGCGCATCATCATCGCCGCCAGCGGGATGCTCACAGGCGGGCGCGTCCTCCATCACCTGGAGCGCCTCGGGCCGGAGCCCGCCAACCTGCTGTTGCTGGCAGGGTACCAGGCGGCCGGGACTCGCGGGCGCGCGCTGCTCGCCGGCTCCAGGTACATCCGCATGCACGGCCACGACATCCCCGTCCGCTGCGATTTCGCCTCGATCGACGGGCTCTCCGCGCACGCAGACGCCGATGAGCTCGTGCGCTGGGCGGCCGGCAGCGGCGGCACGCCGCGCAACGTGTTCCTCGTCCACGGCGAGGACGAAGGGCTTTCCGCGCTCGCAGGCCGCCTCCGGCGCCCGCACACGACGGTGCACGTGCCGCGCCAGCGCCAGCGCTTCATCCTGGAGGAGGCGTCGGGACGGTGGCGCGAGGCTTCGGGGCACGCCCACGCCGGCCCGCCGCGTCCGTCACCACGCGGCCCTGAACTGGGGAGGCGCTGGGATAACCCCGCCTGACGTACGGTCCCGGATGCACAGCCTCGGCCTGGAACGCGCCGCCACCCATCCCCGGGGCGATCAGGAGAACCAGACCCCGGCATCGACGGTGATATCGATGCCCGTGATGTTCGACGCTTCGTCCGATGCGAGGAACGCCGCCAGCGCGGCGATATCAGCGGGTTCGCTGATTCGCTTCAGAGCGGCGCCGGCGGCCGCGCCTTCGAGCACTCTTTCGAGAGGCACGTTGGCCGCGCGGGCGATCTCCGCAAGGCGCCCGGTGTTGACAGCGCCGGGACTGATGCAGTTGACGTTGATATTGAACGCCCCCAGTTCCACCGCGAGCGTCTTCGTGAGCCCCACGAGGCCCATCTTCGCGGACGTGTACGGGGTCCGGTTGGCGAGCGGCCGCTTGCCGCTCATCGACCCAATATTGATGATGCGGCCGCGGGCGAGCGGCATCATCTGGCGGGCGGCCTCGCGGGCGCAAAGCCACGGCCCGCTCAGGTTGATGCGCAGGGTCTCTTCCCAGCCCGCGAACTGCTGCTCCCAGATTGGCGCCGTCGGTCCCGCGATCCCGGCGTTGTTGACCAGCAAGTCCACAGGGCCGAAGCGCTCCTTCGCTTGCGCGAAGATTGCGGCGGCGCCTTCCTCGGTCGCACAATCGCCCGCGACGGTGAGGCATGAACCGCCCGCATCGACGATCCGGCCGCGGGTCTCTTCGAGGAGCGCGGCGCGCCGGCCGCCAATCGCGACACAGGCGCCCTCCCGCGCAAAGCGTTCCGCGATGGCGGCGCCGATGCCGGCGCCGCCGCCCGTCACCACGGCGACACGCCCGTTCAGCCTGGTGCTCACTGCGCTGTCCATATCTTCCTCCCGCGATGAGCCGGAAACGTCCGCCGCCCGGGGCCCGCCACAGCCCTCGGGCCCCGGGCGGCGCTGCCCCGCCCTACTTCATCTTCTCGGGGGCGGGAAGCATGCCGCCGCGGCTGCCCTGGCCGGCCATGAACGCGACCGGCGCCACCGCCCCGTGATCGATGACCACGTCGATGACTGCCGGGCGATCGGCGGCAACGGCCTCCCGCACCGCCGCGCCAATGTCCGCCGGGTCTGTGACGCGGACGCCGTAGGCGCCCATCTGCCCGGCGATCTCGGCGAAGTTGACGTCGCCGAACTCCGAGAGCATGTCCACATCGTGCGAAGCCGACCAGAACGCCTGGAGCAGATGCGTATCGAACACCAGGGCGTGGTTGTTGAGCACCACCGTGACCGCATTGATCCTGTTGCGGACGGCCGTTTCCAGTTCGGCGATGTGGTACCAGAAGCCGCCATCGCCGATAAACGACACAACCGGGCGGTCCGGCGCCCCCGCCTTGGCGCCGATGCCTGCGGCGAAGGCCCACCCCAGGCTCCCCTCGCAGGCGATGAAGTTCTTGCCCGCCGGGAGGTCCATGAACGCGCCGCTCCACGCTGCGGAGTAGCCGGTATCGGCCACAACCAGCGCATCAGCCGGGAGCGCCTCGGCGAGCTCGCGGCCGAGTTGCTCGGGACGGATGGGCGTCGCCCCGCCGTGCGTGTGCGAGCGCTCCTTCGCACGCCATTCCGCGAGCTCGCCCTGGCACTTGTCGATCCACGGCCGGTGCAACCCTGTGCCCGCGCCCGCGGCGGCCTCGTTCAGTTGTTTCAGGACTGCGCGTGCGTCCCCGATGAGCGGGAGCACGTTCGGGTAGTTGAACCCCGGTTGCGACGGGTTGATGTCGACGTGGATGACCCTGACGCCCGTCGCCGGCATCATCTTCATCATCGTGCTGGCACCGCCCTGGTGGCCGCCCACGTACATCACCAGGTCCGCGTCGTAGAGCGACTGGTCGGTGGAGGGGCGGCGATACGAGCCAGAGACCCCGAGCGCGAGCGGGTGGCGTTCATCGATGCTGCCTTTGCCGCCGAGCGAGGTCGTGACCGGGATGCCGAGGCGCTCGGCGAGCGCCGTCACTTCGTTCCATGCGCCTGACGAGATGGCGCCCCGGCCGCAAACCATCACCGGGCGCTCCGCTGCCTCCAGCTGCCGGCCCGCCTCGGCGACGGCCGATTCGTCCGCCATGGGGCGGAACGCCGGGTAGCAGAAGTAGCGCGGATCGAGGTAACCCCAGTCGATATCGGCCTCCATCCCCTCCAGGGCGCCGTCCATGTAGAGGTGCACAGGGCGCGGCGCGCCGGTCGTCATCTCCCGGTACGCCTTGCCGAAGAACTCCACCATGCGGTCGGGCGTCCGTACTTCGACATCGAGCTTCGTCACGCTCCGGAAGTCGGTGTAGACCTCCTGGTAGGAGTTGCCCTGGTACCGCGACCCCGGCATAACGGGAGTAATCGTTAGCATCGGCGTGTGGCTCTGCCACGCATCCGCCATGCCCGCGAAGAGGTTCGTGGCGCCCGGCCCGCCCTGCGTGATAACGACCGTGGGCGCTCCCGTCGCCTGCGCATAGCCATCGGCCATGTATGCCGCCGCCTTTTCGGAGTGGCACAACACCCGCTTGATCGGGTCCTCCGCCAGTTCGACCAGGGTTGGGTACAGGAACGTCGGCACGAAGAACACCGCTTTGGCGCCGGAGCGCCGGATGGTCTCCGCGAGGAATTGCTTGCCGCTCATGCGTTGCCGGGTGATGGCCGTGACCGGCCGCTCGATGCTAATTGTCGCCATATCTCGTCCTTCCTCCGCGCACACCCGGGAAACGGGCGCCTTCGGTATTGCCCCGGACTATGAGTTCTATCGAACCGAGGCCAGGCTCGCGGTAAAGAAACGCTATCGCCGGCCGTCGACGGCTGCCCCGGCCGTCCGGTCCGTTCTGAGGGGGCCAAACGGCTTCACTTTCGGTATAGCCTCGGGCTATGACGAACCGAGGCCGGGCTGGCGGGTGGAGGACGGATGTGACGAAAGTCAAGGGAAGCGGGGCCCGATCCCGGGATGCGGATGGCGGTGTCCGCCGGGCCGAAGCGCGGCCCTGGCCAACGGGCCGGATTGTTGAACATACTGCCGGCGGTCCATCCGGGCGCCGACATGGATAATCATCACCGGCGCGGGAGTCCGTCTGCCGCCGGCCGCGGCAGGAACCGCCCGCGCCCATCCGCAGGAGCGCCGCCCCCTGCAGTTACGTCATACTCCCGGTGATGCCGAAACCCCCGACACCTGACGAGGTCCATGCGATACCGCACCTGGCTGCCATCCCGCGAGTGGAGGCCGAGCGGCTCGCGCGCGTTATCGAAGTGCGGGCCTATGGGCCACGCGCCCTGGTCCTGGCCGAAGGCGACCCTTGCCACGGCTTCTTCGTGCTGCGCTCCGGGCGCGCCCGCATTTTCCGTACCGGGTTCGATGGGCGAGAGCAGATCCTCCGGCTGCTCGGGCCGGGCGACTCGTTCGGCGAGGTGCCGGTGTTCGATGGTGGGCCAAACCCCGCGACCGTCGAGGCGATCGATCCTTCCGAGGCGCTGTTCATTCCGGCCGCGACCTTCATCGACGTCATGGAACGCTACCCCGCCGTTGCGCGGGCCTTGCTCCGGCATCTCGCCCGCCGGCTGCGCGCGTTCACCGACCTGGTCGAACAGATCAGCCTGCAGACCGTGCAGAACCGGGTAGCGCGATACCTCTACCTGAGCGCGCGCGAGGAGGGCGTGCCCACCGCTGAGGGCATAGTGGTCCCGCGGACGATCACCCAGCAGGACCTCGCGGCCCTCGTCGGTTCCGTCCGCGAAGTCGTCAGCCGTACGCTGCGCGTCCTGGAGGACGACGGCCTCGTGGAAGTGCGCCGCCGGGAGTTCCTGGTGCGCGACCTGGATGCGCTCAGAAAGATGATCTAGGCGGCGCCAGGCCGAGCTCTTCGAGCGCCGAGCGGTCGGCCGGGCGACGCGCGAACCTGCATCACACGCTCTCGGCGCGGCAAACGACCAGCCGCATCTCGGGCTGATTGAATGTCCATGCGAACCCGCGGCGCTCCAATTCGGGATAGAGCAGCACCGGCTCGCGGTCCATGATTGCTTCGAGGCGGTCACCCTCCGGTAGCGCCTGCAGCGCCTCGAGGATGCGGACCATGGGTTCGGGCGGCTGGAGGCCGCGATTATCGAGTGAGACAGCAACCATTACGGGATGGTCATCCCCCGGCAGGCACGCGCATGCGACAAAAGTCACTCGCTGCCGCAGGCGATGAAGGGCCTGTCTGAACACGCCGGCTGCGCTTCAGCCCACGGTGTCGCGGCGTTCGGGCTGGTCCGGGGTCCTCACCACCGGCGCCGGCAACGGCGTGCAGCCTCGGCGATGGGCGAGGCGCGCCCGTGACATTAGTCATATGGCCCGGCAGCGAGTGGCGGCACGCTCTAGTGCTATGACCGTGCGCCGCGCCGGAATCCCCGTCCCGCTCATAGTCCGAGTTCCGGTCGCGGCCCCCCGGCCCGCGCCCGCCCCGGACCAGAGGCCGTGGCTTTTCGCCGCCTCAATGGCGGCTGCCGCCCTTGTCGCGACGGTCGCCGGCGTCGTCCTGGGCATGCTCGCCGCGCTGGAGGCAAGTTTCGCGGGCGAACGCTGGACCCAGGCCGTGCAGGCGCACGGCAGGCTCCAGCTCTTCGGCTTCGCGGCGCCTTTCGTTGTGGCGCTTGCCCTGGAGTTCCTTCCCCGCCTGAACCAGCAGCCGGCATACTCCGCGCGCGTACGCGCCGGTGTACCCCTGCTTCTCGCGCTCAGCGCGATCCTGGTCGCGGTGAGCCAGCTATGGCCGGGTGTCTCGGGCTTCCTGCTGGTCCCGGCAGGCGCAATCTTCGCCGCGGGCGCGGTCATCTTCGCCGCCCTCACGTGGGCTCGGACGCGCCACACGCGGCTGCGGTTGGACCCGCAGCCGCTCTTCCTGCCAACCGCGGCGGTCTGGCTCGCCGTGGCCGCCGGCCTCTCCCTCTGGGGGTTGACCGAAGCCGGCGAAAGCGTCGTCCCGCTGGTGTATTCCACCGCGGCCGTCGAGACCTTTCTCAGGGGATTCGTGATGCTCTCGATCGCCGGCGTGGCGCTCCGCGCCTTCCCCGGCCATCTCGGCCTGCGCCCTGTCGCTCCTCAGCGGCAGGTTCTGCTCTTCGCGGCGTTGAACGCCTCGCTTGTGCTCTGGCTGTTGTCGCTGGGCCCTGGCGCCTTGCCCGGGCTCCGGGCTGGTGTTCGCCTCGCCGACGCGGCCTACGCAGGCACGCTCCTCGCTTTCACCGCCAGCCTCGGGGTGCTCAATCCGCTGCGCGAACTTCGCGCACCGGGGCCGCGCTACCGGGTGCTGGTGCCGGCCGCCTGGCTCGGCGTGGTCTTGTACGCAGTCCTGCTGCTCGGTGTGGCGCTTCCCGCCGGCCCCGACCTGAGCCTCTACCAGGAAGGTGCGATCCGGCACGTCTTCATGCTCGGCTTCATGGTCCCGCTGATGGTGGCGATGGCGCATATCGTGCTCGCCAGGTTCGGGGTCGGGTTCGTCCCGTGGCAGAACGCGCTTACCGGCGCGTTCGTCTTGCTTACCGCCGCCTGGCCGCTCCGCGTGGCCCCCACGCTCTTCACGGCAAGCCCGTCCGATGCGGGCCGGTGGATGATGGCCACCGCCGGCGTTCTGGTGATGAGCGGGCTCGCGCTCGTTGCCGCCGTTTGCGCGCGTACGGCCTGGCTCTCGGCGCGACAGCTCCGCGCAGCGCCGGTTTGCGCCTGCGGCGAATGTTCCTGACCCGTTGCCAGGTCCTCAATCACACGCATATGTGCCTTCGATGAGCCGCAGCAAGGCATGTTCGCGGGCACGCAGGCGGTGCTGCGCCAGCTGCGGCGCGCCGCCTCGGCATGGTGAGCTGGTCCGCTTCAGACGCCCATGCGCCGCTCACAACGCGCGATGTAACTTTTGTCATATGCGGCCCCGCAGCAAACCGTCAGCATCGCGGTGAGGCGCCGGCGCCCACATCGAAACCCGCTATCGCCGGCGGCGAGCGCGGCCGTCATGCCGGGTCCGCACCCGGCCCGTTTCACGCTCCCGCTGGGCAGTTCTGCGGTTGGAGAAAGCAATGACCATGGTGGAACCCGGGGACGTGCTGGTGCAGGCGTTGGTACGGCAGGGCGTGCGAGAGGTATTCGCCCTTTCGGGTGGCCACCTCGACCCGATCTTCCAGGCCTGCGCCGCCCGGGGCGTACGCATCATCGATACCCGCCACGAGGCTGCGGCCGTCCATATGGCCGATGGCTACGCCCGGACCACCGGCCGGCCCGGAGTTGCCCTGGTGACCGCCGGCCCCGGCGTAACCAATGCCATCACCGGCGTTGCGAACGCCTTCATGGATGCGGTGCCGTTGATCTGCATCGGCGGCCGGAGCCCGCTGCGCGACGACGACCGCATGCCCCTCCAGGGCATGGACCAGGTCGCGCTGATGGCGCCGATTACGAAGTTCGCGCGCACCGTCCTTCAGCCCGAACGGATCGGCGAGTACCTGGTGATGGCGTGGCGCCACGCCACGTCGGGCCGGCCGGGCCCCGTATTCCTCGATATCCCGATCGACGTGTTGTTCACCCCGGTCCACGAGGAGAACATCCCTGCACTGAACGCGCACGAGCCCGAGCGGCGTTTCGTCCCTCCACCCTCAGCGATTGACGCCGCGTTGGACCTCCTGGTAGCGGCCGAGCGCCCCGTCATTTTCGCCGGTGGCGGCGCCATGTTCTCCGGCGCTCAGGAAGAGTTGCGCCAGTTCGCGACACTGGCGCAGATCCCGGTCATGGCGAACTCCAAGGCGCGTGGCATCGTGCCCGAGTCGACCGCGCTCGGCTACGGCAATTTCGCCCTGGCCTCGTCGCCCCTGGCGCAGCGAGCAGCCGGGGGCCCCGCCGATGTCGTGCTGCTCGTGGGCGCCCGCGTCGGGATGTTCACTGGTACGGGAGCGCATTCATTGATCCCGCCGGGAGCGAAGGTCATCCAAATCGACATCGAACCTGAGGAGATCGGGCGAGCGCGGGATGTGGACGTCCCCCTGGTGGGAGATGTCCGGGACACCGTTCGGCTTCTCAGGGATCGCGCTCTCGGACGCCAGTTCCGCGACCACTCACCATGGCTGCAAGGCCTTGCGTCGTCGAAAGAAGCGATGCGTCATATGCATGACGAGCCGGCGGGACGAGAACACCCCATCCACCAGTCCAGGCTGGCTCGCGAGGTGGCCGACGCGATCGCCGGCGACGGCATCATCGTGGCCGATGGCGGCGAGACATCCATCTGGATGACCGAGCAGGCTGTGGTGCTCAACGCAGGGGACTGGCTCAGTCACGGGTACCTCGGCTGCCTCGGCGTAGGCATCCCATTCGCGATCGCCGCGAAGGTCGCCCACCCGGACAAGCGCGTGGTCGCGGTCGTTGGCGACGGCTCGGCCGGCCTGAACATCGCCGAGTTCGACACCGCCGTCCGCCACAACATCCCCATCGTTGTCGTGGTCAATAACGACCAGGGGTGGGGCATGATTCGGCACGGCCAGCGCGCCCGTTACGGCGCCGCTCGGGTGGTAGCCGCCGAACTCGGCCTGACCCGCTATGACCAGGTAGCCGCCGGGTTTGGCGCTCACTCCGAGTTCGTGACCGAGGCCTCGGAGATTGGACCGGCGCTGCGCAGAGCGTTCGCCAGCGGCGCCACGGCCTGCGTTAACGTCGTCACGGACCCCAATCAGCCCCATGCCACATCGATCGCGATGGCAACGGCCAGGCTCGAAGAACACGAGGTCGAACTGCCCTATTACGGCAGAAAGAAGCTCGTGCCCTCGGCCTAGCGGCATCGATGTTCGAAGCCGTGCCGGCCACACCATCGAAGAGGCACACGTTCCCGAGCACGATCGTCCGTGCCCCCCTTGAAGCCCGCGAACGGCCCTACGGCCAGAGCCGCCCCCGTTTGAAGTGCTTCGAGGGCAAATCGGGGGCAGTTCCGGGTGAAGGCGGAACTGGCCGGCCTCAATAGCCGTGTTATCTTCCGCAGTACGGGAACCCGTTGAGATTCGCCGTTGCGAGCGAACCGCACAGCCGCCGAGATCGCTTATGCTTCACTCTTCCTCGTAGTAGTCCAGCCCCAGGTGGGTGATCTGCTCTTCGCCCATCAGGTACCGGAGCGTGTTCTTCAGTTTCGTCTGCTGGATGAACAGATCGTGCTCCGGGTAGAGGTTCGGCGCGTGTTGCGGGCTCTTGAAGTAGAAGCTCAGCCACTCCTGGATGCCCTTCAGGCCCGCACGCTGGGCAAGGTCCAGGAAAAGCGCAAGGTCGAGCACGAGCGGCGCCGCCAGGATGGAGTCGCGGCAGAGGAAGTCGATCTTGATCTGCATCGGGTAGCCCAGCCACCCGAAGATGTCGATGTTGTCCCAGCCCTCCTTGTTGTCGCCGCGGGGCGGGTAGTAGTTGATGCGCACCTTGTGGTAGATCTCGCCGTAGAGTTCGGGGTAGACGTCCGGTTGGAGGATGTACTCCAGCACGCCGAGCTTCGATTCTTCTTTCGTCTTGAAGCTCTCCGGGTCATCCAGCACTTCACCGTCGCGGTTGCCGAGGATGTTCGTGCTGTACCAGCCCGCAACGCCGAGCATGCGCGCCTTCAACATGGGCGAGATGACCGTCTTCAGGAGCGTCTGACCCGTCTTGAAGTCCTTCCCGCAGATCGGCACGGCGTTGTCGTTCGCCAGCTTCAATAGTGCCGAAGTGTCCGCCGTCAGGTTGGGAGCGCCGTTTGCGAACGGAACATGCTCCATGAGCGCCGCGTAGGCATAGAGCATCGATGGCGCGATGGAAATGTCGTTCGATTCCATCGCCGCTTCGAGTGATTCGAGGTTCTGGTGGGGCCCCTGCTCCTCCATGAAGATCTCGGTGGAAGCCGCCCAGATCATGACGAGGCGGTCGCAGCCGTTCTTCGCCTTGAAGTCGCGAATGTCCTGCCGGATCTGTTCCGCGAGCTCGAGCTTGTTCTTCGCGCTCTTCACGTTCGTCCCGGTGAGCCGCTTCACGTAGTACTGGTCGAACACCGCCGGCATCGGGACGATGCTTTTGAGGAAGCCCGCGATCGGCTCAACGTGCTCATGCTTATCGAGCACGCCGCACTTGAGGGCCGCTTCGTACGCATTGTCCGGGATGGGATCCCAGGCGCCGAAGACCAGGTCATTGAGGTCGGCAAGCGGGACGAAGTCCTTGATCAGCGGAGCGCGGTTTTCGGTCCGCTTGCCCAGCCGGATCGTGCCCATCTGCGTGACCGAACCGATCGGGCGGGCGGTACCTCGGCGGGCATGCTCCACGCCAGAGATGAAGGTCGAGGCGACGGCGCCCAGTCCGACCATGAGGACACCGAGCTTGCCGCTCGCCGGCCGAATCTCTTTTCGTGGGGTTGGCACAAAGTCCTTAGCTTCCAAGACGATACCTCGTGACCTTGCGAGCGAAATGAGGGCACCCTGCCACTGTGAGGGGATGCGCCCCGTTCTCGCCCAGTGTTCGACAGTGCTCTGGCGGCGGCCGAGCAACGCGGCCAGCCTCGACTGACCGCCAAAACGGCGAATGATCCGTTCGGCGGGGTTCGGCGGCTCCATCACCGCATCCTAACGATTTTTTCGTTATCCGCCAACGCCCCACGCCGGGACATTTACGCACGTAGCGTCCGGATGTGGGCCTGGACGGACTCCGGCTGTGCCTCCTCGAGGCTGTGAGGTTCGGCGTTCATAGAATGGCCAACCTTCGATGGGTACGTCCGATGCTCGATCACAACGGCCAACTCCGCCTCGCTCAGGGAGGCCCCCGCTAGCCAACAGCCGGCTGCCTCGCCGGCGGCGCGAATTCAATCAGGAGCGGCGCCCTCTGGACTTGTGGGTGCTGCAGCGATTCCGTCTTCGGGTCGACGTACCAACGCTCCGAAGGCATAGGGTCGACTCCTTTCGGGGATAAAGTGATTTCTCACCTTATCATTTATAGGTGGCTCACGAAGGTAGCTCCTCGCCGGTAAGAGTCTTGTACACCGCCATGTAGCGTTCAGTTGTCGCGGCGACGACGGCAGGCGGGATAACGGGGGGCGGATCGCCGTCCTTCCAGTTGGCCGCCATCCAGTCACGCACAGGTTGCTTGTCGAAGCTTGGCTGGGCGCCGCCTGCGCGGTAGCCAGCAACCGGCCAGAACCGGCTGCTATCTGGGGTCAGAGCCTCGTCGATGAGGATGACCTCGTCATTCCAGATGCCAAATTCAAGCTTTGTATCAGCGATGATGATGCCGGGTTCGAGAGCGACCGCATGCGCATAGATGGCGAGCGTGCGCGTTTTCACGATGTTCGCCGCGTCGTCGCCGATGATGCTCGCCAGTTCTTCATAGGAGATGTTCTGGTCGTGTCCGACTGCAGCCTTCGTCGAAGGGGTGAAGATGGGCTCGGGTAGCCGCTCGGATTCCTGGAGGCCCGCAGGCAATGGGACCCCGCAGATCGCCCCTGTGCGCTGGTAGTCCTTCCACCCGGAACCGGAGATGTAACCACGTGCAATGCACTCGGCGTCGAGACGCTGAGCCTTGCGCACCAGCATGGTGCGACCGAAGTATCTCGAATCCAGCTCGAACGGCACCAGTGACGCGTTTTCTTCGGTGATCAGCGCGATGAAGTGGTTCGGAACCACTTCCTTGATGCGATCGAACCACCAGGCAGAGAGTCGCGTGAGCACCTCGCCTTTGCGTGGGATGCCGGTCGGGAGGATGACGTCAAAAGCCGAGATCCGGTCGGTGGCCACGATCAGGAGGTTTTCCCCCAGGTCGAAGGTGTCACGAACCTTGCCGCGCGCAAACCGATTGGGAAGGTCGGTCTCGAGAAGGATTTCAGACATCGTTTCCGTCCTTGAGGTGTGTTGAGCTGCTTCCTCGCGCGAGGTCACGCCGAGGCGCGAGATCACTTCGCTGACGTGCCACTTCGCCCCCGCCAGGCTGATGCCAAGCGCCTTGGCGATCTCCGGATTTGTTCGCCCGGCAGCCACCAGGCGCAACACCTGCTGCTGCCGCGGCGTCAGCCTGCTGGACGCGTTGTCTTGGGGCTGTCCAGTCGCTCCCATGCCGAAAATGTAGCCGCTTTCAAGTGGGCCGTCCCTTAGGCTATCGTAGCAATTGCATTACGTAATGTGCGCCCCCAGCGCGCGTTCGCCCTTGCCACCCGGATGATGAGGTCTCGGACTTCGGGAGCGATCCGCGGCCGGCTCTTCCATGCCCAATACCGTATCCAGGCATCGCGATGTCATCGAATGACTGTCTGTGGTTAAACGATGACGAGGACCGGGGTCGCCGTCGTCGCCGCGCCTGCGGTACGAGGCCAGCCGTCGGCCCGGTATCGGCGTCTGTAAAGTGCATCAGCCCATGTTCTTCGGCGATGCGTCCGACCGGGCCTCCGTCGGGCGGCGCATCCGGCCCTTCCGGAGCGGCGCCAGCGTCGGGCTGAGTGAGTAGCCGTTTTGCAGCGAGACGAGCATCCGTGCCCGGCATGCGGCGCCACCGGTGTTAGGTTCGAGGTCGGGCACATCGTGCCGTTGGCGGCAGGCGGGTCGAACTCGCTCGCTAATTTGCGGACGTGTGCATCCCGTGCGACCGGAACCGACGTCGATGATTGGCATCGCGCCCATTTATCCTTGGACGACGGCTTCTCGCTGATTCCGCCGAGTAGGTGACGGACGTGCCCAGTAATGCACGGCTAAAGGAACTGTTCGCCCTCGCTGACGCGAGCCAGCGAACTCACCGTGCGAGTCCTGATGCCGGATTCATGCAGCGTGCAATCCCCGATGACCTTTCATCCATCGTGCCGGAGTCGATCGTGGCGCTGGTCTTGACCGACGATGAGTTGAGGCAGTACAACACTGTGCTCCAGTGTCTTTGCCAGGAGCCCGAACTGGAGCATCTCGGCAGGCGTGAACTCGATGGCGAGCTTTGGGCACTCACCTGTCGCCTGTACTTCGACCAATCGCTCAGGTCGACCTCCCGCCGCAACGCGTTGATCCGAGAGTTCTTTGAAGGTTTGTGCCGCGCCTGGGAGCCCTTTGAGTTCTTAGGGCTTGTCAGCAAATTAACGATACGTTAGTATGGGGAGGTGATCGACGAAGGGGCCACCCGCTCACGGTTTGCCGCGGTGGCGCCCCTGGTCGACGAGCGTGCCCGCCGGCTGTTCGCCGGGACCGAGGCGGCGACGCTCGGGCGTGGCGGTATCTCGGCCGTCGCACGGGCCACGGGCCTCGCCCGGACGACCGTCCAGCGTGGCGTCGCCGATGTGCGGGCGGGCGCGGCCGGACGCAGCGGCCGGGTCCGGCGGGAAGGTGCCGGTCGGCCACGTGCGACCGAGCGCGATGTGACGCTGCGGCAGGACCTTGAGGCGTTGATCGAGCCAACCAGTCGCGGGGATCCGGAGTCGCCCCTGCGCTGGACGTGCAAGAGCGTCCGCAAGCTGGCGGCAGAGCTTGGACGAAAGGGTCACCTGGTCAGCCACCAGACGGTGTCGGAGCTGCTTCAGGACATGGGCTACAGCCTGCAGGCGAACCGCAAAGTCCTGGAGGGCAGCAGGCACCCCGACCGCAACGCCCAGTTCGCCTACCTCAACGAAGCCGTCCAGTTGCAACTGGCGCTGGGGGAACCGGTGATCTCGGTGGACACCAAGAAAAAGGAACTGGTGGGTCCGTTCCGCAATAGCGGTAAGGAG
>JACPOQ010000047.1 GCA_016191435.1 Chloroflexota bacterium
CCGCGTGTTGGGCTCGGGGATCGGCAGCAGCACGATCTGGTCGACCTTGGCCTTCTTGGCGGGATCCCAGTAGCCGTCGTTGCGCGCCAAAGTCACCGACTGGCGCGGCACCACGCCGGTGATGCGGAACGGTCCGGTGCCGGCCGGCGGCAGCATCGCCACCTTGGCCCAGTCCTTCCCCGCCTTCTCCCACGACGCCGGCGAGGCGTTCAGGATATAGGGCACCATCCACGGGAAGTACGACGCCACGATCGAGGTCGTCATAGAGACCGTGGCGTCGTCGATCTTCTTGTAGGAGACCAGGATCGGCACGCGCGAGCGCATGATGCCGACGGCGCCGGCCTCGAATTGCACGCTGTCCTTGTCGAAGATGCGCTCGAGATTCCAGATCACGGCGTCGGCGTTGAAGTCGGTGCCGTCGTGGAACTTCACGCCTTTGCGCAGATGGAAGATCCAGGTCTTCTTGTCGTCGGGCGCCTGCTCCCATTTCTCGGCGAGGCCCGGCCGCAGGGTCGCGAGCTGGTCCGTCCTGGTGAGATCGAACAGGACCAATCCCTCGAAGATCGGGAAGCCCAGGAAGCGCATGCCCTCGAAGCCGTTATTGGGCATGCCGGTCGTGGTCGGGATGTCGGACGCCGTCATGCCGATGCGCAGCACCTTTTCCTGCGCCGATGCGGGCGACAGCGCCAGCGCCGAGACGGCCACCAGCGCGGCAAGGGACAGACATTTCTTCATGGCATGAGCTCCTGATTGCCGGAGCTCATGCAAGGAGCGGGTCGCCGCTCAGGCCGGCATCAGCTTCTCGAATCGTGTGAGATAGTCCTTGGCGTGCGCCTTGTAGTCGACGCCGGGCGTCTTCAGATGGATGTCGGAAACCATGGCCCACAGCGCCTCGCGCAGCGCGCTGGCCGCTTTCATGGCGGCAAAGGAATGGCGCAGGTTGGCGTCGGCCCTGCCCGCAAAATAGGCATCGAACAGCATGTCATCCTGGGCCGCATCGAACTCGCCGTTGGCCGACAGGTTGGCGAGATCGAACATCGCCGTGCCGAAGGCGCCGTACTCCCAGTCGATCAGCCACAGGCGCTTGCCGTCGTCCATGAAGTTGCCGGGCAGGAGATCGTGATGCCCGAACACGATCGGCAAGGGCACCTGGGCCTGCTCAAGGCGGTCGGCAACAGCGAGGTAACGCTGGTCGGCGTCGATCAGGCGGACATAGTCGCGGATGACATGGAACACCCAGAAGGTGTTGGCCGGGCCGCGCAGGTGGCGGCCGACCTTGGTGTGACACTCCTTCAGGAGGGCCGCCAATCGTCCGACATTGGCGCGCATGTCGGGCTCGCTAAAAGTCCGGCCATCGATGAAGCGCAGGACGGTGACGCCCGGCTCGGCATGAACGATCTCGGGCGACAGGCCCGCCTCGAACGCCGCCATCGACGCTGCCCGCTCGCGGTCGCGGAAGACGTGATGAACCGGGATGTCCTCGCCGCAGCGGACGACGAACTTCTCGCCGCCATGCGTGACCACGAACGAGATGTTGGTGAGTCCGCCCTTCAGCGGCGCCAATTCGACCGGCGCCTTCCAGCAGGCGAGCCGCGCCACCCTTTCTTCAAGCTCCGTCATGATTCCTTTCGCATCGCGGTGACGCGATCATTTCACGCCGCGCCCGGTCGCGCTACGTTGCCACGAGATACTGCCTCCCCCGTCATACGGGGGAGGTGCCCCGCAGGGGCGGAGGGGGAAGGCCACAGTCGAGATGCTTCATGACGAGTCGATCATGAGATCTCGTTTGTGGCCCTCCCCCTCCCTGCCCTCCCCCGTATGACGGGGGAGGAATATGAGGAGTTAGAACGATGCCCGACGCGCGCGTCTCGAACACCATCACCGGCCGCGACGCCTTTCTTCGCGTGCTGAGCGACGAGGGCGTCGTAAAAATGTTCGGCAATCCCGGCACGACCGAGCTGCCGATCATGCACGCGCTCTCCTCGGCGCCCGAGATGGGCTATGTGCTGGGCCTGCAGGAAGCCGTCGTCATCTGCATGGCCGACGGCTATGCCCGCGCCTCGGGCAAGCTGGTGTCGTGCAACGTCCATGTCGCGCCCGGCCTCGGCAACGCCATCGGCTCGATCTACACCTCGCTGATGTCGGGCACGCCGATGATCGTCACGGCCGGGCAGCAAGAGCAGGGCCACGGCCTCACCGAGCCCTTGCTCTACGCGCCGCTGGTGCCGATCGCCTCGCCCGTCGTCAAATGGGCGACCGAGGTCAGTCGCATAGAGGACCTGCCGCGCATCCTGCGCCGCGCCGCCAAGGTCGCGACAACGGCGCCGACCGGCCCGGTGTTCATCTCGCTGCCCGGCGACATTTTGAACAACGAGGCGGCCATCGACATGGCCGCTCCGACGCGCGTCGACACGGCCGTGCGCCCGAGCGACGCCGCGCTGGAACAGCTCGCCAGGCGCCTCCTCGGCGCTGAAAAGCCGGTGATCCTGGCCGGCCACGAGATCGCCACCTCCGACGCCTTCGCCGAGGCGACGGCGCTCGCCGAGACGCTGGGCGCGCCGGTGCTGCAGCAGACCGTGGCGTGGGGCGCGCATTTCCCGTCGGAGCATCCGGCCTATCTCGGCGCGCTCAACCGCGACCAGAAGAACGTGCGCCGGATCCTCGGCGACTACGACCTGATGTTCTGCGTCGGCGCCGACGTGCTCAAGATGTCGGTATGGAGCGAGACCGAGCCCTTGCCCGAGACCACGGCGGTGGCGATGGGCGGCTTGCGCGACTGGGAGATGGGCAAGAACTTCCCGGCCGAGATTGCGCTGCGCGCCGACGTGAAGGAGACGCTGAAGGCGCTGGTGCCGCTCCTGACGAAGCTGGGCGGCGCCGCACGCGCCGGCACGGCCAAGGCGTCGCTGGCCGAGATCGCGACGCGCAACTGGAGCAGCCAGCGCGCCGCGCGCAAGGCCAAGCTCACCGCACCCGCCAGCGAGAAGCCGCTGCACGCCGAATGGGCGATGATGCGGCTCGTCGAGAAGATGCCCAAGGACGCCATCCTGGTCGAGGAGGGCCTGACCAGCACGACGACGCTGTTCAACTATTTCCCCTTCCGCGACCGCAACAGCTTCTTCGGCAATGTCAGCGGCGGCATCGGCTGGGGCATCGCCGCGGCGGTCGGCGTGCAGATCGCCCATCCGGCACGGCGCGTCGTGGCGGTGATCGGCGACGGCAGCGCCATGTACTCGATCACGGCGCTGTGGAGTGCGGCCAACCAGAAGCTGCCGGTGATCTTCATCATCGCCAACAACGCCGGCTACCAGATCCTCAAGAACCGGCTGAAACTGTTTCACGGCAACGACACGCCGATCGGCATGGATTTCGACGATCCGCCGATGGACATCGCAGCCATTTCCCGCGGCTTCGGCGTGACGGCCGAGCGGGTCGATACGGCGGCGGGCTTCGAGGGCGCGCTCGACAAGGCGCTGGCGCGGACCGACGGGCCGAGCCTGATCGAGGTGATGATCAAGAGCTGAGGCGTCAGGCCGCCGGCCGCACCAGCAAGGTGAATTCACGCATACCGTAGCCGTCGACGAGTTCGGCCGTGGAGCCGAGCGCCTGCCGGCAAAACGCAATCCAGGGTGCGGGGTCCGTACGATACAGCCCTGGGGTCTCTGCCCCATCCGGCTTCCTGGCCATGAAGTTGACGGCGAAGCCCAGCCGGGATGATGCACGCAGGCGCCGCAGCGTGTCGGCGACGAACTCCTCCCACAGGGCCCGCGGATGATCGAGCATGACGTTCATGACGCCGCTCGCCACGCCATAGTCGGCGATCCGCGGAATGTCGCTGCCGACCACGAAGCGGCGTCCCGCCATCCCGCGATGGCGCCGCCGCGCGCGGCTGATCATGGCCCGGGACAGGTCGACGCCCAGATAGTCGATCTCAGCCCGCGGGTGAAAGCGCGCGATGAACCCGGTCAGCGCGCCGTAACCGCAACCGACGTCGTTCAACGAAAACGGCCGACAGAAATCGCACAACTCCAAGAGCTGGATGAAGCGCAGCTCCTGAGTCGGCGCGCAGGTCCAGTCGACGCCGCGCGGGGTCGCGCCGTAGCGCGCGACCTTGTCGCCGTAATATGCCTCGATGCGGGCATGCACCGCCGTCAACGGGGGCGGCGCCGCCATAGCAGCGTCAGCGGCGAGTCTTGGTCTTGGTCTTGGCCTTGGCTGGCTTGATGGGGATCGACATGACGACATGCTCTTCGAGCGAATGAAGAGGCCCCGAGCCGCGTGTAACGATGACCCTCGGGTCATCCTTGTGCAGGTGATGCTTGTAGTACATCGGCAACGGCGTCTTCGACTCGAGATTCTCCCGGAAAGCCCTCACCAGCCTGTCGTGACCGCTGACGCCTTTCATGTCCGAGCCGAGCTTCGTCAGGTATCGCTCGGTCCATTTCCGCCAGCGCGCGCGCTCCGGTGGATCGGAGGCCTTGATCCCCAGCAGCAGCCACATGTCGTACAGGCTGTGGTCCTTCGAGAAGATCTTGAACCTTTGATGCAGCGCGGCCACCTCGGCGATGGAATCACCCGCCTCGAACCGCAAATTGACTTGCGCGATCACATCGCGCGCGGCGCTGTCGCTGACCATATCGCCCATTTGCACCCCCCTTGAAGCGTCGGCTGCCTGACCGTGGGCGGTCTAGCCCAGTGCGCTCAGGCGTCCCCTCATGTCGGTCCTCAACGTCTCCAGTCGCGAGGCCAACAGCGCCGCGCCCGTCACATGGACGAGATCGGCGGCTCGCGCAAGATACTGTTCGGCCTCCGCATTTACAACCGGACCGTTCATGACCGCGATCCCCGCACCGTGAACCATGCTCGCAAGGCACTCAGCCAGACGGTGATGGCGCCGCCGGGCCATCTCGATGGCGCTGCGGGCGGTCTCGGTTGCCTCGCCGAAACGGCCGCTGCCGTACTGGGCGTAGCTCAGCTCGGCCAGCAGGCGCGAATGTTTCTCGCGCCCGGCGTTCGCCGTGGCGACGATTTCCAGACTCATCTGCAGCGCGCGTACAGCCTCGGAACAGTCGTTGGCCGCGATCGCGGCACGTGCCGATGCAAAGAGCGCATTGACTCGCAGATAGGGAATCTCGGACTCGTCGGCATAGGCCCGGATACGGTCGGCGTGGCGCCGGGCACGGGCCGGATCCCTGGCGTGGCAAGCCAGCTCGACCGATGCGAGATGGGCGATGTACTGCACCACCGGAGCCTCACGCTTGGTGCCTTCCGCCTGGAAGGCCTCGTCGAGCAGGACGCCAGCGTCGTCGAAACGGCCCTGCCACACCAGGATCTCGGCCTTCAGACAGTTGATCCACTGCTCGACGTCGAACGACGTGTACGGTGGCGCGTCCAGGCCGACGACGCCGTTGACGCCCCGGCGCCGTCGGACGGCCAGGGTCTCCAGCGCGGTATTGCAGGCGGCTTCCGCCTTTGGCAACAGGCCACTCATCCAGTGCGCCTGCGCGAGGCAAGCCTGGATGGTGGCCATCCGGCCAAGATCGGTGACCGGCATCGCCAGCGCCTCTTCCATCAGCGCGGCATAGTCGTCAGCCGAGCCGGTCGCCGCCTTGAAGCGCCCATATTGCATCAGCGCTTCCGGGCCGGCCTCGTCGTCGGCGAACTCGCGGGCATAGCGCAACGCTTCCTCAGTATAGGGTTCCGCTTCGTCCGGCGTCATGCCGACCCGCCATCCGAAGGTCAGGACCGCGGCGCTGGCGATCGCACGCATCATCTCGATGTCCTTGGAATCGGCCTGCGTGCCGAGGAGCTGGCGGGTCTTCTTCGACTGCCTGAAGGCCTCGGCGGCATTGGTGCGGCCGATCCATCCTGCCGAGCGGACCAGATGGCGCGCGGCGGCGACACCTTGACCGGCGGCTTCGTAGTGATGCGACAGCAGTGCCGCAAATTCGTCCTGCAATCCCCAGTCGCTTTGCGCGATGGCATCCGCGACTGAAGCATGCAGCGTGGCCTTTCGCGACCGGAGCTGCATGGCGTAGGTCACTTCCTGGATCAACGGATGGCGGAAGGCGAAGCCCGGTCCATGGACCGTGGTGCAGGCCTTGACCAGATCGAGCTGGCACAGCCGATCGAAAAGCTGGCTCGCCTGCTGTCGGGAAATCCCGGCGACCTCGCAGACCAGGGCTGTCGGATATTCCTTACCGATCACCGCGGCGATCTGGAGCAGCACCTTCTCACGCTCGGGCAGGACGTCGATGCGCGCGCCGATCGCGGCCTCGATGGTGGGTGGCAGGACGGGATCAAAACGGCCGTCAGGCCCGAACCGGTAGCGGCCGCGCTCGCCCGCGAGCACGCCGCTTCGCGCGAGGGCTCTCACCAGCTCCTCCGCGAAGAACGGGTTGCCGTCGCTCTGCCGCGCGACGTCGGCGATGGTCTTGGTCAAGGCGGGATCGTCGCCGACCAGGTCGCGCACCAGCCGTTCGACGTCGCCGTGGTCCAGCTCAGCGAGAGCCAGCTGTCGGTAGTGCGGCAGGCCCAGCCAGGGACAGGACCAACTCGGCCGATAGTTCAGCACCACGACGAAGTTGGTGCCGGCCGCAGCCTCAACAATGGTCTCCAGGAAGTCCTGGCTGGGCTCGTCCAGCCAGTGCAGATCCTCGAACATGATGACCGACGTCGGCTGTCCCGCGGCCTTGACCATGCGGACGACAAGATTGCGCAGGCGTGTGTGTCGCACCTTCGGGTCGACGCCCTGGCCCTCCAGTTCCGGAACCGGCAAGCCGACGAAGTCCGCCAGGAATGGCAGGTCGTCGGCGAGAGACGGGTCGAGGGAGAGCACCCTCTCCTCGATCTGCCGGCGGGCGAGCGCGGGAGCCATGGTCGGGGTGATCCGGAACAAGGCGCGCATCAGCTCGAGAATTGGCAGGAGCGGCGTCGCCTTGCCGAAGACATGCGCCCGTGCCTCGAAGACGTCGACCTGGCGCTGCCGGCACCATTCGCCGAACTCGTAGCACAGCCTGCTCTTGCCGACGCCGGGAGGCGCCACGACGCCGATGACGCTGCCGGCGTGCCGCTCGGCGTCGAGCAAGGCCTGCTTCAGAATGTCGAGTTCAGCGGCCCTCCCGCGCATCGGCGCGGCGCCGTTGTCGCGAAACCGCTCGCTATCACCGCCCGGCTTCAGCCCGACGAGGCGGAACACCTCGACCGGTGCGGGGATACCCTTGAGCGGACGCCACCCTGCCGGCTCGGTGTCACAATAGGCGCCGGCCAACTCGCGGCACACGGCGCTCAGGAGAATATCTCCTGGCCCCGCCGCCTGTTCCAGGCGGCTCGCGATGTGCAGCGTGATGCCCTGCGCTTCCAGCTCCGTCTCTTCGGCGCCCGCGACGACCTCGCCGGAGTGCAGCCCGATGCGGATGCGGATCGGCCCAGGATCCGGCTGTCTGGCCATGGCCGCCTGAATGGCGAGCGCCGCCTGGCAGGCGAGCAGCGCATGGCCCTCCTGCGCACGCGGTGCGCCGAAGATGGCCTTCAGGCCGTCACCGGTCTTGCCCAGCACCGTACCGTCGAAGCGGCGTACCGCCTCGACCATGACCGCGACTGCCGGCTGCAGGCGCTGGCCCGCCTGCTCGGCGTCGAGACCGGCGATCAGCTCGGTCGAACCGACGATGTCGACGAACAGCACAGTGGCCTGCTTGCGTTCGCCTTGCGGCGCAACCCGCGGCACCGCCACCGCTTGCGGCGTGCCGCAAGCGCCGCAAAAGCGCGCCGTCGGCGGAATGGCGCGTCCGCATTGGCCGCACCGGGAATCGAGCGCGGCGCCGCAACCCGTGCAAAACTTGTTGCCGGGCGCGTTTTCGGTCGCGCAATTGGCGCATCGCATGGTAGGCCCGCCGCTTTCTGCAAACGTCATACCAAGTTGGTCGGCGTTCTTCTAGTAATTGGCGAACACGCGGCCTGCCTGCTCATCATGCAAAATGTCAGGGTCGCCTGCCGGAGCAGTGGCCGCTGAGCTCCGCCCGCCCGGCATGACCCGTGTCCCACGCTCCCCTCGTTGCTCCTTGGCGCATCGGCGTCGACGGCGGCGGCACCTTCACCGACATGGTGCTGAAGTCGCCCTCGGTACCGGCCCGATCCGGATCGAGGTGATGATCAAGAGCTGAGCAGGCGAAACCGTTTTCGCACACTATGCGTTGTCTCCTTGGCGAAGCGCCACGGAGGCAGCGATGACCGAATGCGAAAGCATGCTGAGGGAGCTTGAGGAGAAGGCGACCAAGCTCGCCAGCGCGGCCAAGGCCGCCAAGGCTCCTGGCGCCAGCGAACGCGAGATCTCCGACTGCAAGATGATCGAACAGGAGTATATGGGCCTGCACAGGCGGACCAAGGCCATGATCGATGACCGCGGCTCCGACGCCGACAAGAAGATGCTGGCCCGGCTCGAAGTGCCGACGGTGCATTAATTCATATTCGGACCGCAGGCGTCCCGCCCGCTCATAGTCTTCCGGACCGTGCGGCGGCAGCAGCCTCACCTCATGGCCCAACGCCTGCAGCTGGCGGGCCCCAATGGTGCGAGGCGCCACACGCCTCCAGGCCGATCTCCGTCGGCGCAAGCTTGGCGACAAAGGCCAGAAACTGGCCGCGCCGCACCTGCTTGCGCAGCACCACCCCTCCTTCTCGTCGACGCCATGAAGCTGAAACAGGCTCTTCGATGTATCGATGCCAAGTCGTGCTATCATTGTCATGGACGGCTCCCTTTGATGAGACCTAAACGACCTCATTCTGGCACATCGATGCCGTTGGGGGCCGTCCACACCAACGAGCCGGAGGCTTGCTCATGATTCATGAGCGAGCCGGAGGCTCGCGGTCCGGAAGAGCATGAGCATGAGCGGGCGGGACGCCCGCGGTCCGACTATGAGGCCCAGCGGAACAGCCATCTGAAAGGGCTAGGTGCTGTCGCGGACGGGCCGCTAAGCTCGCACCGTCCGATGACCTCATCCCTGCCCTCGCTGGCCGCTCCCTGGCGCATCGGCGTCGATGTTGGCGGCACCTTCACCGACATGGTGCTGCGCGACGCCCAGGGCGCCGTGCGTATCTTCAAGTCGCCGTCCGTGCCGGCCGATCCCAGCGAGGGCGTGTTGGGCGTGCTGCGGCTGGCCGCCCAGCAGCTCGACCTGCCGCTGTCCGCCCTGCTGCGCGACTGCGCGCTGTTCGTGCACGGCTCGACCGTCGCCACCAACACCATCCTCGAAAAGAAGGGCGCCAAGGTCGGCCTGCTCACCACCGCGGGCTTCCGCGATTCGCTGGAGATCCGCCGCGGCATCCGCGAGAACCAGTGGGATCACCGCGCGCCGTTTCCCCCGGTGCTGGCACCGCGCTACCTGCGCCTGCCGGTGCGCGGGCGCATCGGCGCCGACGGCCGCGAGCTGGCGCCGCTGGTCGCCGAGGATGTCGACGCGGCGGCCAAGGTGTTCACCGAGGAAGGCGTCGAATCGGTCGCCGTCTGCCTGTTCAATTCCTTCCTCGACGGCGCGCATGAGCGGACGGCGGGCGCTCTGCTGGCCAGGAGCTGGTCGGGCCAATGGATCTCGCTGTCGAGCGAGGTCATGCCGACCATGGGCGAGTACGAGCGTAGCTCGACCGCCGTGGTCAACGCCTACATCGCGCCCAAGGTCACGAGCTACCTCGGCGCCCTTGACCAGCAGCTGCGCCAGCTCGGCCTGCCGCGCTCGCTGCTGCTGCTGCAGAGCAACGGCGGCGCCGTCTCGGTCGGCCAGGTCGCCAGCCGCCCGGTCATGCTGGTGCTCTCAGGTCCGGCGGCCGGGGTCGGCGCGCTCAAGGGCTGTAGCGCGCCGGGCGAGCCGGCCAACCTGATCTCGATGGAGATCGGCGGCACGAGCTGCGACGTCATGGTGATGGCCAAGGGCGAGGTGCCGGTCGCCGACGCCCTCACCATCGACGGCTATCACCTGACCACGCCATCGGTCGAGATCCACACGGTCGGCGCCGGCGGCGGCGCCATCGCCTGGGTCGACGATGCCGGCCTGCTGCATGTCGGGCCGCGCGGCGCCGGCGCACGGCCGGGTCCGGCCGCCTATGGCCTGGGCGGCGAGGAGCCGACCGTGACCGACGCCCAGCTGGTGCTGGGCCGCCTGCGTCCCGGGCCGCTGGCCGGCGGCGCGGTGACGCTCGACGGCGCGCTGGCGCGGCGCGCCATCGAGACGAAGCTCGCCGGGCCGCTCGGCCTGTCGATCGAAGCCGCCGCGGCCGGCGTGATCCGCCTGCTCGAGCAGAACCTGCTGCACGCCGTCGAGCGGCTCAGCATCGAGCGCGGCCACAATCCCGCGACCTTCACCCTGGTCGCGGCCGGCGGCGCCGGGCCGATGCACGGCGCCAACGTCGCCCGCACCCTCGGCTGCAAACGGGCGCTGCTGCCGCGGGCTGCCGGCGCCTTCTGCGCAATGGGCATGCTGCAGTCGGACGTTCGGCAGGATTACCTGCAGGTCTACCTCGCCGATCTCGACAAGGTCGATCGTGCCAGCCTCGACGCCGCCTACGCCCAGCTCGAGACACGTGCCGGCGACGCCTTGGCGCGCGAAGGATTCAGCGGCAAGGCGGCCGTGCTCGAGCGCGAGATGGACCTGCGCTACGAGGGCCAGCAATGGCCGGTGCGCGTCGCGATCGGCGCGCAGGGGTTCGACCCCGCCGTCGCGCGAAATGCCTTCGAGGCCGAGCACCAGCGCCTGTTCGGCCATATCCAGCCCGGCCGCATCGACATCACCGCGCTGCGCGTCGTCGGCCGCGGCCTGCTCGACTGGACGCCGCCTGCGGCGCGCGCGCCGCAGGCCACCCAGCCCACGCCGCGCGAGACGCGCAAGGTGTGGATCGATCCGGCGCAGGGCTGGCGCGACGTGCCGGTCTACGACGGCGCCGATCTCGCGCCCGGCTGCCGGCTCGACGGCCCGCTGCTGGTCGAGGAGCGCACCACCACCGCCTTCATCGGCCCGGGCGATGCGCTCGAGGTCGATGGGCGCGACGATTTCCTGATCCATGTCGGAGCGCGTCAATGAGCCCGTCCCTCGATCCCGTGACGCTTGCGCTGGTGCAGAACCGGCTCGATCACATCTCGCACCAGATGGGCTGGGTGATGACGCGCACCGCGCGCTCGCCGATCTTCAGCCAGAGCCACGATTTTTCCTGCTTCATCGCCGATTCGCACGGCACCCTGATCAGCCAGGCCGACGGCATTCCCATCCACACCGGCGGCGGCGGCTTCGCGGTGCGCGCCATCCTGCGCGACTTCGCGGGCGCGATCGCGCCGGAGGACGTGTTCCTGCTGAACGATCCCTACACGGCCGGCGGAAATCACCTGCCCGACTGGGTGATCGCGCGGCCGGTGTTCGTCGCCGGCGCCCTCGTGGCCTTCGCCTGCAACCGCGCCCACCAGGCCGATATCGGCGGCGGCGCCGCCGGCACCTACAATTCGGCGGCGACCGAGATATTCCACGAAGGCATCCGGCTGCCGGTGCTGAAGCTGATCGAGCGCGGCCGCACGCGCGACGACCTGTGGCAGCTACTGATGCTCAACACCCGCCTGCCCGAGGCGCTCGACGGCGACCTGCGCGCCATGATCGGCTCGACCCGCATCGGCGCCGATCGCCTGGCTGCGCTGGTCGAGGAGCTCGGCAGCGACCGTGCCGGCGATTTCTTCGAAGGCGTGCTGGCCCATGCCGACCGCCGCTTCAGGAGCTGCATCGACCGCCTGGCCGAGGGCGTATGGCGCGCCGAGGAGACGGTCGACAACGATTGCTTCGAGCCGATCGACGGCCGCATCGCCGTCACGCTCACGGTCAAGGACTCAGAGCTCGTCGTCGATTTCACCGGCACCTCGCCGCAGGTCAAGGGCTTCAAGAACAGCTCGATCGCCAACTCGACCTCGGCGGTGTTCATGGCGCTGTCGTCGTTCTTCGAGCCCGACCTGCCGCGCAACGAGGGCGCCTTCCGCGGCGTCGAGATCCGCCTGCCCGAAGGCACGCTGGTCAACGCGCGGCCGCCTGCGCCGATGACCATGAACACCGTGTTCGTGGCGCACGAGATCGTCCATGTGATGTGGAAGGCGCTCAGCCAGGCGCTGCCCGAGCGCGCCTCGGCCGGCTGGTCGAAGGCCGTGCACTCCGTCACCGCCGGCCTCAAGGACGACGGCAGCCGCTACGTGATGTACCAAGGGGGCGGCGCGCCGGCCGGCGGCGCCGTCGAGGGCCGCGACGGCTTCCATCTGATCGGCCATCTGATCACCCTGGGCGGCCTCACCCTGCCCAACCTCGAGACCTACGAGCAGCTCTATCCGGTGCGCTTTCGCCGCCAGGAGCTGCGCTGCGACAGCGCCGGCGCCGGCCGCTACCGCGGCGGCGCCGGCTGCGACTACGAGGTCGAGATGTTCACCGCGGCCGACTACGCCGTCCGCGGCGAGGGCGTCGGCGCGCCCTCGAGCTACGGCGCCGCCGGCGGCAAGGCGGGTGTCGGCGGCGCGGTGATCCTCATCCTGGCCGACGGCAGCGAGATCCGCACGCCGAAATACGGCGTGCAACGTCACGATCCCGCCACCTACCACGCCATCTCCCCGGGCGGCGGCGGCTACGGCGACCCGCGCACCCGCGATCCTGCCCGCGTCCTGCGCGACGTCCGCGACGGCGTGGTGAGCGCGGCGGCGGCCGAGCGCGAGTACGGCGTGGCGATCACGGCCGACGGGCGCGGCATCGACGCGGCGCGGACGGCCGGGCTCAGGGGCTGAAGCAGCCTCTTCATGCGGAACATCTTCGTTCTCCCCCGTCTTACGGGGGAGGTGCCCCCGAAGGGGGCGGAGGGGGAAGGTGGCAGTCGAGATCCAAGCGATTCCGACGTCGGAGTCAGAGACATCTCGAGTGGGGCTTTCCCCCTCCGCCCCGTATGACGGGGCACCTCCCCCGGTTACGGGGGAGACAACCAGCACGCCCGCCCGGCGCGCACCA
>JACPOQ010000025.1 GCA_016191435.1 Chloroflexota bacterium
GCGGCCCGCACCAGGGCGCGCGCCGGGGTGGCGTCGCGCCGCCCGGCCGGCAGGCCGGGCAGGCCGAACAGGCGGGCAAGCTGGGTGGCGTCGGCGATGACCTCGGCCCGTGGCTGGTTGAAATGGTAGGCGCGGGCCACCCCGACCGATTCCAGCACCGTCATGTGCGAGGGCCAGACCTCAGTCTGCATCACGGCGCCGATGCGGCGGCGGCGATGGAAGCGCTCGCGCGGCGTGTGGGCCGTCCAGTCGACGCCAAGAAAGCGCACCTCGCCGGCGCCGGGATCGGCGAGTCCCAGGCACAGGTCGACCAGCATGGCGGCGTCGTGCTCGTCCTCGACCTGAACCAGCGCGACTTGGCCATGCGGCAGCTCGAGGTCGAGGCGCACGGTATGCGCGGAGAACTGGCGGTCCGCCAGGGCGACGCCCTGCAGCGACAGGACCGCTCGACCGGGACGCGCTGCCATCAGGCCACCAGATCGAACAGGGTGTTGACCAGCAGGATGGCCAGCGCCGAGCGCACGAAGCCGCGCGGCACCAGGCGCTGCAGGTCGTCGGATTCATCGCGGCGACCGAGGCCGGTGGAGCAGCAGGTCAACGCCACCATGTAGCCGATGACGATGCACTTCAGCGGCGGAACGATGAAGTCCTGGATCTTCATCGCGCGCAGCACGGCGTCGGCGAAATCCCAGATCGAATAGGCGATCAGCTCCAGCCCGTAGGCGAGGAAGTAGCTGGTGAGCATGGTCGAGCAGAGCAGCACGGTGGCCAGGCAGAACGCGCCCAGGGCGAAGGCCACGGCGCGCGGCAGCACCAGCAGCGCCAGCGGATCGAGGCCCTGGATCTCCAGCAGCCTGAGCCAGCCCTTGGGTTGCGCCTCGCCGAGCTCGATCAGCGCGGCCGTGCCGCTTCGGCCGAACACGATCAAGCCGACCAGGATCGGGACCAGCTCGCGGACCAGCAGGATGACAATCACCGGCCCGACGAGGCCGGTCGTGCCGGTCTGCGCCAGCCAGTAGACCGCCTGCGTCACCAGCGCGAAGCCCACCAGCATGCCGGTGACGACCGTCGTTATCAGCGACCGCACCGCCACCTGGTCCAGCACACGCTTGAACTGGGCCCACACGGGGCCGCGCCACGCCTCACGCCGCAAGGCGACGAAGGCCACGGTCGTGGCAAACGACATGAACAGCAGCAGTCGGCTGGTGCCGGAGATCGTAACGGCGCCGATGGTGGCGAGCGCACGCCGCGGCCAAGGGCGGGGGTCGTAATGCTGCGTGCGGGCGATCATATGCGGCCGACCATCACGAAGGTGCGCATGTTGCCGGTCTCGGGCAGGAAATAGCTGCCGCGCGGGCGGAACAGGAACTGGTTCGACAACAGGTCATAGGCCGTCTCGGACGCGGCGATGGTGCGGCGCGCGGTGGTGCCGGCCAGCACCTTGGCGATGCCGACCGCGCCGCCCCACAGGTTGCGGCTCGGCGGGTCGGTGCCGACGGTCGAGGCCATGACCGTGCCGATGTCGATGGCGAGGCGGAAGTCGAGGCTGGTGCCCCAGCGATCCTCCAGCTCGATCAGCCGGTCGCGCAGCTCGAGCATGGCCGTCGCCATGCACATCGCATGGCCCTCCACCGACCTTCGGTCGCGCAGGAAGGCCGCCAGGACGATCTGGTCGTCGAGCAGGGCCGCATAGCACACGCCGCTCGTCTCGATGGCGCGCCGCAACTCCTGGACGATCGCGTCCATCGCCGTGCGCTGGCCGGTATCGGACGGACGCTGGGCGACCGTCGTCCAGTTCGGCAGCTTGATGACGCCGACCGCCGCCCGGTCGATCGCACTTTCGATCAGGCTGTCCATCGGCGCGTTGTGGGCCAGCAGGGTGCGTTCGAGACGGGTCTGGCGCTGGGCGAAGCTGTCGCGTGCCTCGGCGGGTTCCGCCTCGTCCTTGGCGGTCGCCGCTGCCGCTGCAGCAGCGGCCACGACCGTCGCCTGCGCGCCAGGTGTGGGCGCTGCGGCGGCCGTGAAGCGCAGCGCCAGCAGGATCGAGAGGGCGTCGCAGAATGTCGCGAGGCCCGCTGCGCGGTCGCCACGCTGCGGATCCTCGACCGACATCATGCCCATCAATCGTCCGGCCATCACGATGGGGGTGATGTAGACGTTGCTGATCTCGAGCGGCTGCAGGTAGCTCGCGAACAGTTCCGACGTCCGCTTGTCGCGGCCGGCCTCGGCGGTGTCGATGGCCTCACCCTTTGCCAGGGCAGTGAACAGGTTGGGCATCTCGTCGCGATGGAGCGCGAGGCCGATCGTATGGTCATGCACGGTGCTGTCGAAGCAGTCTTCGCAGGTCAGCGTGCGGCCATCGCGGCTCAGCCGCCAGATCGCCACGCGCTTGGCGGCGCAGGCGGCGGCGGCGCTCTCCGTCGCCCGGGAAAGACCGGCCTCCTCGGCATCGGCGGCCACGGCTTCGTGCGCCAGGTCGATGAAGGTCGACATGACGAGGGCGGTGACGCCGCTGTCGGCGACGAAGCCCACGAAATCGGTCTCGGGCACGACGATCAGCACGATCCAGTCGCGGCTGGTCAGCCGTCGCACCGGCTCGGTCGAGACGATGATGCGCTCCTGGCCGAAATCCAGGACCTTGCGGCCATAGCCTTCGACCCGCAGCAGGTCGTAGGCGCGCGTCAGCACCGGATCGCCGACCTCGTCGAGCCTCGGCGCCTTCGCTTCCGGATCGCTGGCCGGCACCCACTTGTCGTCGGGATAGGCGATGATGCGGCCCGCGGCATCGACGATCAGCGCCCGGCCCTTGCTGCCGATGTGGAGCTGTTCGAGGTAGGCGCAGAGCGTGGCGATCTCGATATCGACGGCGATGACGGTCTGCAGCTTGCCGTCGCCGTCGAAATGCGGCAGGGCCACCGTGAGGCCGGGCTTCTTCAGCGTGAAGAACAGGTAGGTGTCGGTCCAGAACAGCTTCCGCGTGCTCTCGGCGCCCTGGTACCAGGGCCGTGTGCGCGGTTCGAACGTATCGCCGGGATCTTCCTCGATGGCGAGCGTCTTGTTCTTGCCGTCACGCCTCTCCCAGGTGACTCGCCGGCCCTCGCGGCGGTCGATCGTCTTGGTGTCGAAACCGCCCTTGTCGTTGCGCACGACGAAAAGATAGTTGCCCTGGGCATCGGCGTAGCTGAAGCCCGAGACGGACGGGATGTTGACGAGGGCATGGCGCGCGAACCGTTCCATTTCGGGCGCCGCGTCGACGACGCTGCGTCCGGCGGCTGCGGCATCGGCCAGCGCCAGGAACTGCTGCGGCGGCGTGAGGTAGTTTCGCAGCTGAGCTCCGACGCGCCGGTCGATGGCGGTGATCAGGTCGTTGCTGAGGGTGCGCGCGCCCTTGCGGTTGGCGTCGTAGACGACATAGGCGATGGCCGCGACCAGCACGACCACCACCACCACGCCCAGCACCGGCAAGCCCTGGCGCAACATCGTGCGCACGCGTGACCTGGTGCGGGCACGCGCTGCCGCTTTCGACCGGGCCTTCGACGCCGGTGCGGCCGCCGGCTGCAGCGCAGGTGTGGGCGAGCGCGCCATGTGGCCGCCAGTTTAGCGCATTGCCTGCCTGACGTAGAGGCTTGCGAGAGGCCTCTTAGCGGCTGTTTCTGGGCTCGCCCGGCTGGCGCGGCAGGAACGCCGTCAAGATTCCCAGCAACAGAAGGAAGGGCGTGACCTTGTACACCGTCTCGATGCTGGTCCAGTCGGCCAGCTCGCCGAGAGCGGCCGCGCCCAGCCCGCCCAAACCGAAGGAGAAGCCGAAGAACATGCCGGCCACCAGACCGACGCGGCCCGGCATCAGCTCCTGGGCGTAGACCAGGATGGCGGAGAAGGCCGAAGCCATGATCATGGCCACCAGGACCGCCAGCACGCCCGTCCAGAAGAGATTGGCGTAGGGCAGCATCAGCGCGAAGGGCAGCGCGCCCAGGATCGAGAACCACATCACCGGGATTCGGCCGACCTTGTCGCCGACCGCGCCGCCGGCGATGGTGCCGCCGACGATGCCGACCAGGAAGGCGAACAGGTAGAGCTGCGCCGTCGCCACGTCGATGCCGAACCTCGACATCAGATAGAGCGTGAAGTAGGAGCCGAGGCTCGCGCTGTAGACGTTCTTGGAGAACAGCAGCGCCACCAGGATGGCGACGGCAAGGGTCACGCGCTTGCGCGACAAGGCGGGTGCCGCGGCCGTCGCTGCAGCCTTGCGCGCCACAGGCTTCTGCTCGGCCCGGCGCCGTCCATACCAGCCGCCGACCTGGAACAGCACGAACATCGCCACCAGCGCC
>JACPOQ010000053.1 GCA_016191435.1 Chloroflexota bacterium
CCACAGTTTCAGTTCTTCCTCGGGCAGTGGTTCAAAGAATTCCGGACCGATGGAACCCTTTCCCTTCAAGCGTCCGAACTTTCGCTTGGGCTTCGGCGCCATGGGAACAATCTTCGCAACAGGCTCCTTGCCGCGTGCGAGTACGATTTCCTCGCCAGCCTCGGCGCGGGCGACGAGCTTGGACAGGTTCGTCTTGGCGGCGTGGATAGTGTAGGTCGGCATACAGGATATTTAGCTAAGATACTTAGCTAATTCAAGCCCACCGCGCCGGCGAGGTCCCCAACGGCTCGGGCGGCTTGGCGAAGAACGGCGGGGTCTCGCTGAGCTGCACGACCGGCTTCAGGTGCCGCAGATGGCCGAACAGTCCGTCGCTTTCCATCAGGTAGCGCGCAAGGTCGGCCTCCGGCAGCTCGGCGACGCCTTTGCCGGGCTCGACCGTGCCGAGGTTCGCCAGCCAGTGCGCGACCTGGACCAGCGACACGCGCACCAGCCACGAGCCGCCGTGCTCGACGCGGCGGGCGAGGCCCACCATGGCGCCGAGCGCGCCGAGATAGCCCGCGATGTAGTCGAGCGCCTGGACCGGCAGGCTGCGCGGCTTGGCGAGCGAACCCTGCGTGGCCGAGAGGCCGGTGACGTTCTGCACGATCGAATCGAAACCGCGCCGGTTGGACCACGGGCCCGCATGGCCATAGGCGCAGATGCTGACGCAAACGATGCCGGGCCTGAGCTCGGCCACGCGTTCGGGCGAGAAGCCGCGCGCGGCGACCGTGCCGGGGCGATAGCCCTGGGTGAAGACATCGGCCTCGCGCAGCAGGCCCGTCATGGTCTCGACGCCGTTGGGCTTGGTGAGATCGACCCAGGCGCAGCGCTTGCCGTGGCCGGTGTCCATCAGGATCTCGGTCTGGTAGGGCAGGTGCGGGGCGGCGATGTGCAATACGTCAGCGCCGTTCTCGGCCAGCACGCGGCCGCTGGTCGGCCCCGCCAGCACGCGCGTCAGGTCGAGGGCGCGCACGCCGCTCAGCGGGCGCTCGCCTCTCGGCAATGGCCGCGGCGGCGCCTCGCCGATCTGCACGATGTCGATCAGCGGCAGCTTGGCGACGGCAATGCCGTGCGGATGGGCGTTCCA
>JACPOQ010000054.1 GCA_016191435.1 Chloroflexota bacterium
AAGTCGCTGGTCGCCTTCCCGCAGACCTTGGCGATGATGAACAACAACCTCGATTGGACCCAGAAGCTCGGCGACGCGATGATCGGCCAGCAGAAGGACGTGGCCGATTCCATCCAGCGGCTGCGCGCCAAGGCCGCCGCGGCCGGCAATCTCAAGACGACGCCGCAGCAGAAGGTCACGACGCAGACGTCGGGAGCCAACAGCGCCATCGTCATCGAGCCGGCCAATCCCGAACTCATCTACGTGCCGTACTACAACCCGACCTGGGCGTATGGGCCGTGGCCTTATCCCGCCTATCCGCCGGTCTACTATCCGCCGCCGCCCAACTACGGGGCGGCGTTGGCGACCGGCATGATGTTTGGCGTGGGCGTCGCGGCCGGGGCGGCGATGTTCGGCGGCTGGCATTGGGGCTGGAGCGGCGGCGGCTGGGGCAACAGCTACACCACGGTCAACGTCAACCGCGCGACCACCATCAGCGCCAACAACTTCGACGCCAACCGCTATCGCGATGGCCAGTGGCAGCACGACCCGGCGCATCGCGACGGCGTGCCCTATCGCACTTCGGCCGAGCGCGAGCGCTACAACCAGGCGCGGCCGGGCGCCCAGCAGCGCGAGCAGTTCCGCGGCCAGCTCGATGGTCGCGGCGGTCAGGCGGCCAATCGCGACGCCGGTGCGGCGGCCAATCGTGAAGGGGCAGCCAACCGCGGCGCCGAGCAGCGACCCGAGGCGCGCGGCAGCGAGAACCGCTCGAGCGCCTTCGACGGCGTCGATCGCGGCGGTCAGGTCAATCGCGACTATGATCGCGGCCGCTCGTCGTGGGGCGACCGCAGCTTTGACCGTGGCGGCGGCTTCGAACGCGGCGGCGGTTTCCATGGGGGAGGCCGGCGATGAGCGCGATGTTCCGGCGCGGCCTGCTGGCTGCCGTCCTGTTCGTGGGCTTCGCCGCCGGCGCCGTGGCGCAACAGGCTGCCAAGCTGCAGGGCTTCCCGACGCCCGATGCCGCGGCCAATGCGCTGGCCGACGCGGTGCGCAAGAACGACCGGCAGGCGATCGCGGCGATGTGGGGCGCCAACTGGCGCGACTTCGTGCCCGGCACCAACAACGACGTGCAGCGCCGGCGCGGCATCTTCCTCAAGGCGTGGGACGAGAACCACAAGATCATCCTGTCGGGCGATGCCAAGGCGCAGATCGAGGTCGGCAAGGCCGGCTGGACCTTGCCCATTCCGCTCGCCAAGGACGGCAGCGAGTGGCGCTTCGACGTCGCGGCCGGCCTCAAGGAGATGGTGTTCCGCCGCATCGGCCATGACGAGGCCGCGGTCATTCAGACCCTGCTCGCCATCGTCGATGCCCAGTCCGACTACGCGGCGATGGATCCGATGAAGACTGGCGCGCCGTCCTATGCCCGCCGGTTGCTGAGCTCGCCGGGCAAGCGGGACGGGCTCTACTGGGACGCCAAGCCGGGCGAGCCGCAGAGCCCGCTGGGACCGGCGGTCGCCAAGGCGCAGGCCGACGGCCAGTCGCCCGACGGCCATTACGGCTACTATTTCCGCCTGCTCTATTCGCAAGGGGCGGCGGCGCCGGGCCGGGCGCGCGACTACGTCGTGAACGGGCGCATGATCGGCGGCTTCGGCGTGATCGCCTGGCCGGTGCGCTACGGCGACACCGGCGTGATGACTTTCATCGTCAACCAGGACGGCATCGTCTATCAGCAGGACCTCGGTCCGCAGACGGCTGAAAAGGCGGGCGTGATTGCATCCTTCAACCCGGACAAGGGCTGGGTGAAGGCGGATATGACGCCTCCGTGAGGGAGGCAAAGAAGCGGGAGCAGATCATGATCAAAACGAAAATCCTCACACTCCTCGTCGTGGCCGGGTTCCTCGGCGGCTGCGAGAACATGACGAC
>JACPOQ010000040.1 GCA_016191435.1 Chloroflexota bacterium
AACGCGCTGATCGAGCTGCCGGCGCATGTCAACGAGGCGCTGAACCTCGAGGCTGAGTACAAGCGCATCGCCGAGGACATCCTGGCCGAGGCGCGCGACGTGCTCTATCTCGGCCGCGGCTCGGCCTTCCCGATCGCGCTCGAGGGCGCGCTGAAGCTGAAGGAGATCTCCTACATCCACGCCGAGGGCTATGCCGGCGGCGAGATGAAGCACGGGCCGATCGCGCTGATCGACGAGGCCGTGCCGGTCGTCGTGGTGGCGCCGACCGATGCGATCTTCGACAAGATCGCCTCGAACTTCGAGCAGGTGAAGGCGCGCGGCGGCAAGCTGGTGCTTTTAAGCGACCCGGCCGGCAACGCTCGCCTGGGCAGCCACGCGGCGGCCGCGATCAGCCTGCCCCAGGTCGATCCCATGGTGGCGCCGATCCTCTACAGCGTGCCGGTGCAGCTGCTGGCCTACTACACGGCGGTCGCCAAGGGCACTGACGTCGACCAGCCGCGCAATCTCGCGAAGAGCGTGACGGTGGAATAAGGGAGCGCGGGCCTCCGGCCCGCTCATGATCATGATGCGGGCCGGAGGCCCGCGCTCCCGTTACCTATCGAGTTCCCTGCGGCAGGCCGGGTGCCAGGCCCTGCGGCTGCTGGGGCTGCGGCGCCTGCGGCTGGGCGGCGCGCGGCTGGGCCGGGGCAGGGGCCGGGCGCGGCGGCTGGGCGGGCTGGGCCGGCTGCATCGCCTGGATGACGGCGCGCATCTTCTTGGTCTCGTTCTCCTGCGCCTTCTTGAACTCGTCCTCGGTGAGGAAGCGGTCCTTGTTGTCGTCGATCTCGAGGAACTGCCTGACGGCGGCACCGGTCAGCTCGACGCGGTCGAGCTTGCCGTCCTTGTTGGTGTCGATCTCGGCGAACTTGCGCAGCACCAGCTGCTTGCGGATGTCGTAGGGCAGCAGGCCCTTGGCCTGCGGACCGTCGGCCGGCCCGGTCAGCGCGAGATATTCCTGCTGGTCGATCCGGCCGTCGTTGTTCTTGTCGAGCTTGTCGGCCTCGCGCAGCTGCATGTCGATGAAGTCGTTGATCGCGGCCATGCCCTGGCGGCGGCGCTGGTCGATCTCCTGGCGGGCCGCGGCCTCGCGCTGCAGCGAGCGCTGCACGATCAGGCGGACCTCGGGCTCGGTCACCTTGTTGTCGCGGTCCGTGTCGTACTGGTTGAACTCGGCATGGACCAGGGTCTCGGCCTCGGCGCGCTCGAT
>JACPOQ010000041.1 GCA_016191435.1 Chloroflexota bacterium
GCGAAGGCTTTCAGGTTGGCCAGCGAGACGTTCTCGGTCACCGAGAAGTCGAGCACCAGGCCCGAGCGCTTGCGGTCCTCGGGCACCAGGAAGATGCCGTGATCGATGGCATCGCGCGGCGAGGCGATGGCAATCTTGCGACCATCGAGGCTGAGCGCGCCGCCGAGCGGCCGGTCGATGCCGAAGATGGCGCGGGCAAGCTCGGTGCGGCCGGCGCCCACCAGTCCCGCCATGCCCAAAATCTCGCCCGCGCGCAGGACGAGGTCGAGGGCATGCTCGGCGTGTGCCGGCGTCCGGAAGCCCGCGATCTCGAGCACCGCGTCGCCCGGCGCGCGCTCGGCCGGGACGTGCAGGGATCGGAGGTCGCGACCGATCATCATGCGGATCATGGTGTCGTGCTCGATCTCAGCCCTCGCCAGCGCGCCGACGACGGCGCCGTCGCGCAGCACCACGACGCGGTCGGCGCAGTGCTCGACCTCGACCAGGCGGTGCGAGATGAAGATCACGGCGACGCCGCCTGCCCTGAGCTCGGCGATAACCTTCAGGAGCCGCGCCGTCTCGGAGGCCGTGAGGCTCGACGTCGGCTCGTCCATGATCACGATGCGCGCTTCGAGCGACAGCGCCTTGGCGATCTCGACGAGCTGGCGCTGGGCGAGCGACAGGTTGGCGACCGGCGTCGCGGCATCGAAATCGACGCCGAGCCGCTGCAGCAGTGGCGTCACCTTGGCCCGAAGCGCCGTCCGGTCGATCAGCCTTAGCGGTCCAGCAAAGACCGGCTCGCGCCCGATCATGACGTTGGCCGCCACGTCGAGATTGTCGAACAGGTTCAGCTCCTGGTGCACGAAGGCGATGCCGGCCGCCATGGCGCCGGCGACGGTGAGCGCGCGATGCTCGATGCCGTCGATGCGGATCGCGCCTTCGCTCGGCTCGACGACGCCGCCCAGGATCTTCATCAGCGTCGACTTGCCGGCGCCGTTCTCGCCGATCAGCGCCAGCACCTCGCCGCGCTCGACCTTCAGGCTGACGCGATCGAGCGCCTTCACGCCGGGGTAGGTCTTGCTGACCGAGGCGAGTTCGAGAAGCGGTGGGGTCACGGGAAGCAGTCTAGCTCATGTCGTCCTGAGCGTAAGCGAAGGACCTCATCGCCGCTTGCAACCGGCATGAGATCCTTCGCTACGCTCAGGATGACAACTGGCTACTTCTTGCCCTGCCTGTCCTTCAGTTCCGTCCAGAAGGCATCGACGTTGCTCTTGTCGATGATCTTGGTCGGCACGATGATCAGCTTGTTGGCGGGGATGAACGACTTGTCGCCCTCGAGGTACTTCGCCAGGTCCTTCATGCCCTGATAGCCCCA
>JACPOQ010000060.1 GCA_016191435.1 Chloroflexota bacterium
AAGGCCGGCGGATGGCTCGTCCATCAACATGACGCGCGGGCGCGGTGCCAGCGCCATGGCGACCGCCAGCATCTGTCTCTGGCCGCCGGACAACGACGCCGCGCGGTCCGCTGCCTTCTGCGCGAGTGCCGGGAACAGGGCAAAGACTTCCGCCAGTCGCGCGTTCCGGTCCGGCACGCGGCGCAGCACGAGGGCGAGGTTTTCGCGGATGCTGAGGTGCCGGAAGATGTTGTCGGTCTGCGGCACGTAGGACAGTCCGAGCGCTCCCATCTGGTCCGGGCGGATGCCGGTGATGTCCTTTCCATCGAGGAGCACGCGCCCTTCAGATACCGGCACAAGCCCGGCGATGGCCTTGATCAGCGTGGATTTGCCAGCCCCATTGGGGCCGATGATCACGGTGAGGCTCGCGCGTTCGACGCCAAGGTCCACCCGCCTCAGGATCGGCAGATCGCGGACATAGCCTGCTTCCAGCGCCTCGATCTTGAGCGCGGCCGTCACGCGGCGGTTCCGAGATAGGCTTCGAGCAGCAGCGGATCGGCCTGGGCCTCGGCGACCGTCCCCTGGAAAACGACACGCCCCTCGGCGAGGGCGATCACCGGATCGCAATGGCGCATGACGAAGTCCATGTCGTGCTCGATGATCACGAAGGTGACACCGCGCCGGTTCAGTTCCTCGATGCGCTCGACCAGGAGGCGGGTGAGCGACGGGTTCACGCCGGCGGCCGGTTCGTCAAGCAGGATCACCTTGGGATCGCCCATCAGCGCACGGGCGAGCTCCAGGAGCTTCATCTGGCCGCCCGAAATCTTGCCGGCGGGCTGATCCGCGAGCGAGCCGAGCGTCACGAAATCGAGGATGGCCCGCGCCTTGTCGCGGATGCGCGCTTCCTCGGCCGCCACCCGTCCCCGTCGGAACAGCGCACCGACGACCGTTTCCCCGGTCTGGTCCGGCGGCGCCAGCAGAACGTTGTCGAGCACGCTCATCCGCCGGAAGGGTCGGGGGATCTGGAAGGTGCGCGCCAGGCCCCGCGCGAACAGCGCTTCAGACGGAAGGCCCGTGATGTCGGCATCGTTCAGCGCAACCGTTCCTTTGGTCGGCTTCAGCGCGCCCGCCACCATGTTGAACAAGGTGGTCTTGCCAGCGCCGTTCGGCCCGATCAGGCCGGTGATGCTCTGCCGTCGGATGTCGAGCGAGACGGAATCGACGGCGCGAAATGGGCCGAAATCCTTCGTCAACCCGTGGACCGACAGTACGGGGCCAGTCACGAGCCCAGCACCTTGTCATTCGGATTGGCGTTCAGATTGTATTTCATGATCCGGCCATGCCTTCCCGACCGGTCACCCTCCAGCCCGTAGACCGGGCCGCCAGGCCCGCCCGCCTGCGCCAGGATGCCCGCGATGGCCGCCCTGTCGGCATC
>JACPOQ010000061.1 GCA_016191435.1 Chloroflexota bacterium
GGCGACCTGCTGCACCTCGCCGCGGTTCATCACCACGATGCGGTCCGACAGGCTCAGCGCCTCGCCCTGGTCGTGGGTGACGAAGATGGTGGTCAGGCCGGTCTTGCGATGCAAGTCGGACAGCTCGATCTGCATGTCGAGCCTGAGGTTGCGGTCGAGCGCGGCAAACGGCTCGTCGAGCAGCAGGATGGACGGTTCGACCGCCAGCGCGCGGGCCAGCGCCACGCGTTGTTGCTGGCCGCCCGAGAGCTGGCGCGGCAGGCGGCCGCCATAGCCGCCGAGCCGAACCAGGGCCAGCGCTTCCTCGACGCGGCGCTCGATGTCGGCGCGCGGCAGCTTGCGCATCTCCAGCCCAAAGGCGACGTTCTGCGCCACCGTCATGTGCGGGAACAGCGCGTAGCTCTGGAACACCATGCCGGCGTTGCGCTTCCACGGCGGCAGCAGGGTGACGTCCTGGCCGGCCAACCGGACATGGCCGGCCGAGGGTTCGATGAAGCCCGCGACCATGCGCAAGGTCGTGGTCTTGCCGCAGCCCGAGGGGCCCAGCAGCACCAGAAACTCGCCGTCGGCGATGGTGAGCGAGACCTCGCGCACGGCGTAGAAGTCGCCGTAGTGCTTGGAGAGGCCGTTGAGCGACAGGTCGGCCATGTCAGACCACCCGCGCCAGCTTGACGTAATGGTCGGTGATCAGCATGGCGATGCCGATCAGCAGGATCTGTACGACCGACACCGCGGCGATGGTTGGGTCGATCTTCCACTCGAGATACTGGAGGATGACGATCGGCAGGGTCGTGCGGCCGGGCCCGACCAGGAACAGGCTCATCTCGAGATTGCCGAACGAAGTGACGAAGCCGAACAGCGCGCCCGCCACGATGCCGGGCCGGATGGCCGGCAGGGTGATGCGCCAGAAGGTGACCCACGGGTTGGCGCCGAGGTTTTGCGCGGCTTCCTCGGTGGCGCGATCGACACCGCTAAGACTCGCCGTGACCAGGCGCACCACCCAGGGGATGACGATCACGACATGGCCCGCGACCAGGGCGTAGAAGGTGCCGATCACGTCCATGTCGAGCCCGTTCTCGACCTCGACATGAAAGAC
>JACPOQ010000026.1 GCA_016191435.1 Chloroflexota bacterium
ACCAGACCGGTGAGCGGACAGGGTCAAGGCCGCAGCCGCCGAAGGCGGGGGCGCGCAGCGCCAGCCTTGAGCCTGGCCGAGCACCGGTCTATCTCGAACAACACAGTTGCTCCGTCGCCGTATGACGGCGCCACCTCCCCAGCTTCGCTGGGGAGGCAAGAGTCTTAGCCTACCGGCCGCCCAGAACACACAGGATGTCGGCGCGCTGCTTCGCGTCGCGGATCGGCGGACTGCCCATCCAGGTGCCGGCGTACACCGCCTGGGGATCGCTGAGGTAGAGGTCGAGCTTGTCCTTGGTCCAGACCTCACCCTTCGCACGCGCTTCCTGAAGCACGGCGGAGTAGTCGAACGCCGGATCGCCGGCGATCGGCCGGCCGATCACGCCGACAAGTTGCGGGCCTGGCTTCTGGCCGGCGTCCTTGGTGAGCGCATGACAGGCCTGGCAGTGCTCGAAGGCCTGTCGGTCACACGCCTCGGCGCGTGCGCTGCCTGCTGCGGCCAGCAACGCGGCCGCCACCACCATCAGGCGCATGCGATCAGGCTTGCGGCTTGTCGATGACGACCATGCGGTTGGTGCCGGATTCGCCGCCCCACGCCTCGCCCGGCCGTCCCGCCATCTGGCGCACGTTGGCGCTCGACTTGTCCGACGGGAAGGAGAGGAAGGTCTCGGTCCTGGGATCGAAGCGCACGATGGCATTGGCCGAGAAGTCGGTCAGCCACACGGCATCGCGATCGTCGACATAGACCGAGTAGCAGCGCGGCCGCTCGCCCGGCAGCTTCCACTTCTTCCAGCTGCCGTCCTTGGGGTCATGCATGGAGACGTTGCCGCTGTTCCATTCGCTGATCCACAGGCGCCCCTGGCTGTCGGACCACACGCGGCGCGCACCCTGCTGCGGCGTCGGCGGCTCGACGATGCGCGGCGTGCCGGTCGCCCGGTCGATCTCGGCGAGATAGTTGCCGGCCAGCGACACGTACCAGACCGTGCCCTGCGGCGTGAGCGCGATGCCGTAGGGGCCGTAGCCGCGCGGCGCGTCCCACACCTGCATCTTCTCGGTCTTGGGTTCGAAGCGGCCGATCACGCCGCCCTGGCCGGTGAACCACAGCGTGCCCTGCTTGTCGAACACCAGCGTGTTGAGGTTGGCGTAGGACGGCCCGCCATTCAGCTTCCAGAGCTGCACCTTGTGATCCTTGGGATCGACGCGGGCGATCGAGTTCTGGCCGCCTTCGGTCACCCAGGCCGCACCGTCGGGCCCGACGATCACGCCGTGCGGCGCCGCCCCCTGGCCGAGGGCCACGACCTTGAGGCCGCCGTCGCGCGGATCGAGCAGGTTCAAGGTGCCGTCGCGCTGGCCGCAGAACCACACCGTGCCGTCGGCGTTGCAGGCGACGTCGCGCGAGCCCGAGCCCGGCCGCACGTTGTAGGTGCGGATGCGATAGCCGTTCTGCTCGCGCGTCTCGACGGCGGCGCGGGCGGGATTCGTGATCAGCGCCGGTGCGGCGAGCGCTCCGGCGGACAGGGCAAGCAGGTGTCGGCGGCGCATGGGGCCTCCTCGGCAAGGGCAGGCGGCGATTGTGCCCCTTCCGAGGGCCCGATCAACAGGCCGCGCGCCTACTTTTCCGGCGAATCGTGCAGCCGCAGGCTCAACAACGCGTGAGCCAAGGTGCCGCCGGCCCGCACCGCCGCCGCGACGAAGGCCGCCTCGGCGATCTCCTGCTTGGTGACGCCGGCCTCGCGCGCGTGGCGCGTATGGGTGTCGATGCAGTAGGCGCACTGCGTGGTGAAAGCGACGCCGAGCGCGATCAGCTCGCGATACTTGCGCGGGATAGCGCCGTCGGCGCGTTCAGCGGCGTGGTTGAAGGCGAGGAACGCCTTGCCCTCGGCAGGCGCCAGCGCCAGCAGCTCCGGCACCAGTGCGAGGTCGGTCGGGTGCTGGTAGCTCATGACGACCAGTACCCCGAGCCTAAAAGTTTTTCGCGCAACATCGTTCGCGCGCGATGCAGGCGGCTCTTCACCGCCTCGACCGAGATGCCGAGCTGCGCCGCGGCTTCCGGCGCCGTCAGCTCCTCGATGTCGCGCAGGATCAGCACCTCGCGATAGAGATCGGGCAGGGCCGCGATCATGGCGCCGAGGTCGCGCCGCAGGTCGCTCGGCACGGGCTCGATGCGCAGCGCCGACGGATCGGCGTTCTCCAGCGCCACGGTGCGCCGCTGCAGGCCGAGCAGCCGGCGACACTCGCGCTCGACGATGCGGAACAGCCAGCTCGTGAAGGCGGCGATGACGCGCAGCGTGCCGATGCGTCGGTGAAGCTGCCAGAGCGCCGCCTGGACCGCGTCCTCGGCATCCTCGGCGTTGGCGCAGATGCGGCGGGCGAAGCGCATCAGGTCGGGCTGCGAGACGGCGAGCAGGCGGTCGAGTGCCGCCGCATCGCCGGCCTTGGCCGCCGCCACCAGCCCACCGTCGATGCGGGCGAGGCCGCTCACGAGAGACGCCGTCCGGCGAGCGCACAGGCCGGGCAGAAGCCGGCCAGCGCCGAGACCAGCAGTCCCGCACCGCCGGCCAGCACGGCCCAGAGCGGCCAGCCGGTCAGTGGCATCATCGCGGCCACGACCAGCAGGACGATCCCGCAGGCGGCGCGCAGGCCGCGCTCCCAGCCTGGAACATTGCGTTTGAAGATCATCGATCGAGCCTCCTTCGTGGACTTGCCCAGACCAAGAGGGGGCAAGACGAGGAAAGGGTTCAGGCTCGAAGGAAAAATCAGCGCTTCGCACTCGCCATCGAGCGCCGCAGGGTTTCGTTGATGCGGGCCTGCCATCCAGAACCAGTCTTTCGAAAATGCGCGAGAACGTCGCGATCGATACGAATGGAGATCGCTTGCTTCTTTGCGGTTCCCGCCGGCCGACCGCGACGCACGACTTTACGGCCGGCCATGACGTCGGCTTCCTCGAACCAACTCCTATTCAGAGCAGGCGCATCGTCAGGATCGCGCCAGGCTCGCTTCGAAGAACGCTTTTTCACGGCCATTTGCTTTCCTCATCGAGATGATGCGCCGCGAGCCGCCTCGCGGCGTCCAGACTAGAACCACAACGTCGTCCGCCAATCGCCCGATCGATATGAATCTCGGCTCGCCGTAGTCCCGACGATCGTCGACACGTGTCATGTGCCGGTCGCCGAACACCAATCCGGCAAGGGCGAAGTCCAGGCCACGCTTCTCCAGTGTCAGCGCACGCTTGGCCTGGTCGAACGTTATGCGCACGAATTATCGTATATACAATAATTGAGACGACAGCAAGGCGGGAGGCCGGGTACTGCGTCCACGGCCGCGCCGCTTTCAACAGTGCACCCAGCGCAACACGTCGGGTTCGTGGCCCCATCGACCGAACGATCCGCACCAAGGTCGGCAAGCCGTCGGTCGGTGCCGAAGCCGAGGGCGGGGCAAAGGCAGGAATTTGCCGCCCCCGAGGTGTCGCGCGTTGACGCAGATCAACGTCGTATCACCCGACCGCTTCTACCCTGCGTTCCAGGCATGACAAGGTGGGCGACGATGAGGCTTTTCCTGACGCTTGCCGCCGTCGCGGTTCTTCTCGACGGATGTGCTTCGGCGCCCGGCGCGGACGGTCGCTACGCGACACCGGGGCGCGGAGGATGGGACAGTTTCCGGGCCGCGATGCCTACAGAGCCCGTTCAGCTCGGCTTGGTCGGGAGTGGTCAATGAGTGCTGGGAGAGTTGATCTCGTGGTGGCCACCCGTGGGGCGCCCGCCTTCGTCGAAGGGCCACACCCGTGTTCGTCGAAATAGAGCGAAAGTTCCTGGTCGCCGACGGTCGTTGGCGCGCTCATGCCGTGCGACACGAGCATCTGAGGGACGGCCTGATCTGCCACCCCGCCGAGCGCAAGGTGCGTGTGCGCATACGGGATGACAGCGCCACCTTGACGATAAAGGCCAAGAGGGAAGGCATCAGGGACGTCGAGTTCGAATATGCCATACCGGTATCGGACGCGCGGGAGATGCTCGCCTCGCATTGCGGGGAGCTGGTTCTCGACAAGATTCGCCACTACGTGCCGCATGCCGGATTAGTATGGCACGTCGACGTCTACGAAGGTTCGCTCGACGGCGTCGTCCTCGCCGAGGTGGAATTGCCGGACGAGAACGCCGACCTTCCCCTGCCCGAGTGGGTCGGCGCCGAGGTCACCGGGCGTCCGGAGTACAAGAAGATCAACCTGCAAAGGATGAGGCAGACGGCTCTCGCCCGCCGTCACGCTGGCTGAGCCATCCTGTCGATCAGGCTGTCGGCGGGCGATGCTGTGCCCACGGCCGCGCTGCTTCCAGGAGGGCACTCAGCCGCAGCACGTCGGTTTCATGGCCCCATCGGCCGACGATCTGCACCGAGGTCGGCAGGCTGTCCGTGCCGAAGCCCGAGGGCAGGGCGAGGGCGGGATGGCCGGTGAGGTTGAAAGGGTACTGGTAGGAGGTCCAGCCCTGGCGGGTGATGCCGCATTTCACGCCGTCGACTAAAACCTCGTCGTTGGCGGCGTCGTGGCCGACGTCGAGGGCGGTGCGCGAGTTGGTCGGCGTCACCAGGAAGTCGTAGCGCTCGAACAGCGACTGGATCTTGCGGAACAGGGCGGTGCGCGCGAACTGGGCGTTGCGGAAGTCGGCCAGGCTGAACGTGCCGCCGCGCTCCATGAAGGCGAGCGTCACCGGGTCCATCTGGTTCTGCCATTTGGGCAGGTACTGGGCGCAGAACACGGCGAAGTTCGCCTGGTAGAGGACGCGACCCTCGTACTCGATCCAGTCGATGGTCTCGCCCACCTCTTCGACGTCGGCACCCAGCCCCTGCCAGGCGGCAAGGGCGGCGCGCGTGTTGGCGCGCACGTCGGCGGCGATGCGTGGATTGGCGGTGAGCTCGATGTAGCCGATGCGAACGCCCGACAGATCTTCGCCGGCGAGCTTGGGCGACAGCGGATGCTGCGCGCCGCCCGACAAGGTCCACGGATCCTTCTCGCTCGGGCCCGTCAGCACCGAATGCATGATCGCGGCATCGGTGATCGTGCGGGCAAGCGGCCCGGCATAGACGTTGTTGCCGAAGGCATCGCGCGTGGTGTCGGCCGGCACCGCGCCCAGGGTCGGCTTCAGGCCGACCAGTCCGCTGCACGAGGCAGGGCCGCGGATCGAGCCCGCACCGTCGGTGCCGAGCGACAGGGGACCGAGCCCGGCGGCCACGGCAGCCGCGCCGCCGCCGCTCGAACCACCCGGCGTGCGCTCGAGGTTCCAGGGATTGCGTGTGATGCCGAAGGATGGCCCGTCGGTCAGGCCTTTTACGCCGAACTCCGGGGTCGTTGCCTTGGCGATGATGATGGCGCCGGCTGCGCGCAGGCGCTTGACCAGGATGTCGTCTGCCGCCGCGGCGGGATTGTCGTCGAAGATTGCCGAGCCGTGGCGCGTCGGCACGCCCTTCACGTCTAAAAGGTCTTTTACGCTGATCGGCACGCCATGCAGGGGACCCAGCGGCTCGCCTTTGCTCACCGCGGCTTCGGCCGTCTTGGCGTCGCGCCGCGCCTGGTCGTCCATGAGCACGCGAAAGCAGTTGAGCCTGGGATTGGCCTTGTCGGCGGCCTTCAGCACGGCGTCGACATACTCGACAGGCGAAAGCTTCTTGGCGCGGATGAGGGCGGCGGCCTTAACAGCCGGAGTGAACAGCAGATCGTCGGACATGGCCGCACCATAGGCGATCCTCGACAGGCTCTGCCACCTGCGCTACGCCGCGCGCGGATGTTCTCGCTGCCTATCCTCGCCGCGCTGGCCTTCATGGCCGTCGTCACCTCGTTCATTTCCGGCATCTTCGGCATGGCAGGCGGCATGCTGCTGATCGGCTTTTTGCTGATGGTGCTGCCGGTGCCGGTCGCCATGGTGTTCCACGGCGTCATCCAGATCGCGGCCAACAGCTGGCGCGCCTGGCTATGGCGCCATCACGTGAAATGGAGCGTGGTGCTGAAGTTCGGCTCGGGGTCGGCGGCCTCGCTGATCGTGTTCTCCTTCTTCGACTTCGTGCCGGACAAGGCGCTGGTCCTGATGGTGGTGGGTCTCACGCCGTTCGCGGCGCTGGCCGTGCCACAGCGCGTCGCGCCCGATATCGAGCGCGGCGGGCAGGCCTTCCTGGCGGGCGCGATCGGCGGAGCCATGCAGCTCGTGGCCGGCATCACCGGGCCGTTGCTGGACATCTTCTATGTGCGCACCGGCATGACGCGGCAGACCAACATCGCCACCAAGGCGGCGGCCCAGGTGCTGGGCCATCTCACCAAGGTCGCCTATTTCGGC
>JACPOQ010000036.1 GCA_016191435.1 Chloroflexota bacterium
CTTGCCGCCCTCGGCCCAGTGATCGGCCATCACCGCCTCGACGCCGAGCTTGGCGCAGGCCGATTTCACCAGGGCGATCTCGGCGTCGCTGTCGGCGCTGAAGCGGTTGATCGACACGACCGGCACGAGGCCGAATTTTTGGACGTTCTCGACATGGCGCTGCAGGTTGCTCATTCCCGCTTCCAGCGCCTTGAGGTTCTCGGTCTTGAGATCCTCCTTCTTCACGCCGCCATGCATCTTGAGCGCGCGGATGGTGGCGACCAGCACCACGGCATCGGGCTTGAGTCCGGTCTTGCGGCACTTGATGTCTATGAACTTCTCGCCGCCCAGGTCGGCGCCGAAGCCCGCTTCAGTCACGACGTAGTCGGCGAGCTTGAGTGCGGTCGTGGTGGCCAGCACCGAGTTGCAGCCGTGCGCGATGTTGGCGAACGGGCCGCCGTGGATGAAGGCGGGCGTGCCCTCCAGCGTCTGCACCAGGTTGGGCGACAGCGCGTCCTTCAGCAGCACGGCCATCGGGCCGTGCGCCTTGAGGTCGGCGGCGCGTACCGGCTTACGGTCGCGCGTGTAGGCCACGATGATGTTGCCCAGCCTCGCCTTGAGATCCTCGAGGTCCTTGGCCAGGCAGAAGATCGCCATGACCTCGGAGGCGACGGTGATATCGAAGCCGTCCTCGCGCGGGAAGCCGTTGGCGACGCCGCCCAGCGACGACACCATCTGGCGCAGGCTGCGGTCGTTCATGTCGATGGCGCGACGCCAGGCGACGCGGCGGCCGTCGATGCCGAGCGCATTGCCCCAGTAGATGTGGTTGTCGATCAGCGCCGACAGCAGATTGTGCGCCGCGCCGATGGCGTGGAAGTCGCCGGTGAAGTGGAGGTTGATGTCCTCCATCGGCACGACCTGGGCATAGCCGCCGCCCGCCGCGCCGCCCTTCATGCCGAACGACGGCCCAAGCGAGGGCTCGCGCAGGCAGAGCATGGCCTTCTTGCCGATATGGTTCAGGGCGTCCGTCAGGCCCACGGTCGTCGTGGTCTTGCCCTCGCCGGCCGGCGTCGGCGAGATGGCCGAGACCAGGATCAGCTTGCCGTTGGGCTTGTCCTTCAGGGACTTGATGTAGTCCATTGAGACCTTGGCCTTGTAATGGCCATAGGGATCGAGGTTCTCTGGCGCGATGCCCAGTTTCTCTTTGGCCAGCTCCATGATCGGCCGCTTCGTGGCTTCCTGGGCGATCTGGATGTCGGACTTGGGATTGGTGTGCTGAGACGCGGGCATCGGACGATTTCCTCCTAATTTCTTCTTCCTCCCCTCGTCATCGAGGGGAGGTGCCCCGAAGGGGCAGAGGGGTCATGGGTTTCCGACCCCTCCGTCGCCGTGTGACGGCGACACCTCCCCTGCGCGGACTCCGCGCAGGGGAGGAATAAGCTTTCAGACCAGCCGCGCGCCGACGGCGAGCTTGGCGGCCGCTGCCCATTCCCCAGCGGCGACCTTGGGGCCGTCGGCCGGCTTCACGCGCAGCACCTTGATGCGGCCGTCGGCCACGACGACGGTGAAGCCGTCGGCCGAGACCTCGACCACCTCGCCGTACTTGCCGCCGATGCCCTTGGGATCACGCGCCGGGAGGGGCTGGATGTCGAAGATCTGCAGGTTTCTGCCGTCGAGC
>JACPOQ010000027.1 GCA_016191435.1 Chloroflexota bacterium
AAGCAGTAATAGAATCCGGATTTCGTGCATATGGGAGTACGAAGCGCTATATATTGACGAAGTGGTCGACCGGGACGCCATTCGTATGCGCTATGAAGCGGTCGCTCCTCATTTGGATGAGCGAGGCCTGCGTTTGTTCGCCGCCAGCGAGGCGCGCGCCGCAGGCCGGGGCGGCATCGCGATGGTGTCTCATCTCACAGGCATAGCGCGCAGCACGATCGGGCGCGGCCTCAAGGAACTCGATGAGGAAGCAGTCGAATGGCCCTACGGCCGCGTCCGTCGCAGCGGAGGCGGTCGCAAGGCGGCAACGCTCAAGCAACCCGGCTTGCGCAAGGCCTTGCTCGATCTGGTGGCCTCGGCCACTCGAGGCGACCCACAGGCGGACCTGCTGTGGGTGAGTCGCAGTCAGCGCCATCTTGCCGCCGCCTTGGCCGAGCAGGGCTATCAAGTCAGCGCCAATCTGATCGGCCGCCTGCTGAAAGACCTCGGCTTCAGCCTGCAAGCCAACGCCAAGACCCGCGAGGGCAAGCAGCATCCCGACCGCGATGCGCAGTTCCAGCACATCAATGATCAGGTCCAGCGTTTCCGACGATGCTGCCAACCGGCCATCTCCGTCGACACCAAGAAGAAAGAGCTGGTCGGCGATTTCAAGACGGCCGGCCGGGAGCTGCGGCGCAAAGGTCAACCGCAGCCCGTGCGCGTGCACGACTTCATCATCCGGGGAAAAGGCCGAGCGGTCCCCTACGGCGTCTACGACATTGCCGCCAACGAAGGCTGGGTCAGTGTCGGCATCGACCACGACACCGCGACCTTCGCCGTCGAGAGCATTCGGCGCTGGTGGAAGCGCATGGGACGCAAGCGCTATCCCAAGGCCAAGCGCCTGCTGATCACCGCCGATTGCGGCGGCAGCAACGGCGCCCGGGTTCGCCTCTGGAAGGTCGAGCTGCAGAACCTCGCCAACCAGACCGGCCTCGCCATCACCGTCAACCATCACCCGCCTGGCACCAGCAAGTGGAACCGCATCGAACATCGCATGTTCGCTTTCATTACCCACGCTACGACGCGTTCCATGCGGATTGGAACTACACCATCGTTCCAAAACTCAAGCGTTCAGTCACATGACAAATCGAAGCGTTTATTTTGTCACAGGCCCTAAGCTCCGCTGGGGAGGAACATGAGTAAGGCTTCGCCCTACAGCCCGAGGCTGAATCCTTCGCGCAGGGGATCGTCCTCGTTGAAGCGGAAGCGGGCTTCACCGGTCTGGTGGGCGCGGCCGCCGACCTCGACGATCACCGACTTGCGGCCGCCGACCGGCGGCGCATCGCGCAGCACCTTGCCGGTGAACACGGCACCGGTGCAGCTCTCGAACAGGCGTTCTTCGCCGACCCTCACCCGGCGCCGCGCGGCCTGCAAGGCCATACGCGCCGTGACGCCGCTGCCGGTCGGGCTGCGGTCGATCTGGCGGCCGGCGAAGATGCAGATGTTGCGGCTCGGCCGGCCCTCGGCCCCCTCTTCGCCATCGGTCAGGATGGTGCCGTAGAGAAAGGCGAGGTCGGGCTCGTCGGGATGGTCGATCGCGATCGCCTTCGCCGTGGCGAGCGCGATCTCCTCGCCGGCATCGACGATCTGGCGCATCGGCGAGGCGGTGAGGTCGAGGCCGATCGAATCGGCGGCCAGGAAGGCATAGAAGGCGCCGCCATAGGCGATGTCGATTGTGACCGGTCCCCACGTGCGCGTGGGCGCGGTTCGATCCAGCGCATAGGCGAAGGCCGGCACGCTCGCGAAGCGCACCATGCCGTCGGCCGCAACGCGCGCCGTCACCAGCCCGCAGGGACATTGCAGGCGCACGATCGTCTCCGGCTGCTGTCGCACGACCCGTCCGCTGTCGACCGCCCAGCGCGCCAGCGCGATCGTGGCGTGGCCGCACATCGTGCTGTAGCCCTCGTTGTGCATGAACAGCACGGCGAGATCGGCCTCGGGATGGTCGGGCTCGACCAGCAGCGCGCCGTACATGCCATCATGGCCGCGCGGCTCCAGCATCAGGCCGCGCCGCAGGTGGTCGAAGCGCTCCCTGGCCTCGCGCCGCTTGTCGAGCAGCGTCCGGCCCTCGAACGCCGGCCAGCCGTCGACGATGATGCGAGTCGGCTCACCGCCGGTGTGCATCTCGACGGTCGAGACGATCATTCGGACACTTGGCCGAACAGCTGCGGCAGGGCGACGCCGATGCGCTCGTTCATCATCTCGATCGAGCCGTCGGTGTAGGCGGCGATCTTGGCGCAGGCGAGATGGCGAGCCAGCGGATACTCGGCGCGCAAGCCGTTGGCACCCATCGCCTGGATGCAATCGGCGATGCGGCGCACCGCCATCTCGGTGGCGAACTTCTTGGCATGCGCCGCCGGCAGCACGGCATCGCCCGCCTCGTCGATCAGGCGCGCCGCGCGATAGGTCAGGAGCCGCGCCGCCTCGAGATCGGTCGCCGCATCGACCAGCTTCCAGCGCACGCCCTGGTGCTCGAGCACCGGCTGGCCGAACGTCTTGCGCTGCTGCGTGTATCGCACCGCCGTCTCCAGCGAGGCCTGCAACATGCCGCAGCACATGGCGGCCACGTAGGCGCGCGCACCGTTGATGCCGGCAAGGGCAGCCTTGAAGGCGCGCCCCGGTGGATGCAGCACCGCCTCGTCCGGCGCGATGTAGTCGACAAGCCGGAAGCCGCCGACGCCGATCGCATGGCCGCCATGCAGCTCGAACGGCTTTTCGCGATGGAAGCCCGGTCGATCCGCCTCGATGGCGAAGCAGGCGATGCCGCGATAGCCCTGCGCCTTGTCGGTCTGGGCGTAGGCGACCGAGAGGCCGGCCACCGCCGCGTTGGTGATCCAGGCCTTGGCGCCGTTCAGCTTCCAGCCGCCTTCGACCTGCACCGCCGCCATCTCGAGGCCGCCGAAGTCGCTGCCGACACCGGGCTCGCTCAATCCGGCGCAACCGATCACCTCGCCGGCGATCATGCGCGGCAGCAGGCGCGCCACGTGCGCCGGCTGGCCGTCGCGGGCGAACCGCACCACCGCGTTGTGATGGTTGATCAGGGCAAAGGCGAAGGCGAAATCGTGCCGGGCGATTTCCTCGAACGCGCGCAGCTTGCAGGAAAACGACAGGCCTTGCCCGCCATGCCTGGCCGCGAGCTCGATCGTATGCAGGCCGGCGGCGCAGGCGGCCTTGATCGTCTCGAACGGATAGCGCCGCTCCCATTCCCAGCGCGCCGCGTTGGGCGCCACATGCTCCTCGGCGAAGGCCTTGGCGCGCGCCACGACGGCACGTTCCTGCGGTGTCAGGATTTCGTCCAGCATCGGCTTCTCATGGCACAAACCGGGCGCGAGATCACCGCGCCGTCACTTCACCGGACCGTAGAAGATGATCCAGAGGGCGAAATCGTCGGTGAAGCTCTCGAAACCGTGCGGCGCGTGGGCCGCGGCAAAGCACATGTCGCCCGGCCCGACGGCCGTGAGCTTGTCCTCGACGCGGTAGAAGCCACTGCCGGCGTCGACGACGTAGACCTCGTCGCGCCGATGCGACGTCCGCGGGCCATCGGTCGGCCGCGGCGTGAACCTGATCTCGAGGTCGCCGTCGATGAAGGCTTCGGCCGAGCGCCCGGGCTTCCATGGGAGCAGGCGGGCGGCGGCGAGCGATTTGGGAACGGGCGTCTTGTCCATGGGTCCTCCGCGGGGAGCTTATCCGGACAACGATGAGAGGTCCCTCGCTTACGGCGCTCGCTTCGCAAGCGCCGTAAGCGAGGGACCTTTCATTCAGGCCCCGACGCAGGCTAGAATGGCGCTCAAGCGGGTGTAGCTCAGGGGTAGAGCGTCGGCTTCCCAAGCCGTAGGTCGCGGGTTCAAATCCCGTCGCCCGCTCCAACATTCCCATTGCGGGCAGGGAACGACGGCATGGATTCGGTCGTATCGGCACCGGTCGCGGCCAGCGGCGACTTTGCGGCCGATCAGGCCCAGTTCTCGGCCTATTGGCGTGGCGTCGCCGAGGCGCTGGCGCGCCTGCCCGCCAAGCCGCAGCGCGATGCGGCGTCCCACCAGGCCGCCGAGGCCCTCAAGCAGGCGGCGCGCGAGGCGCGGTTCACCTTCCTGCGCCGCCATGTCGTCACGCTCTACGACAAGCTGACCGACGGCCGGCGCAAGTTCGTGCGCGTCGACCGCCTGGTCTACGACGCCGCCCAGCTGGTGCCCGGCCTGGCACCGACTCGCGCCGAGGTCGCCACCGAAGCCGAGCGGCGTCAGGCCGACAAGGACGGCTGCGAGATCGACCAGGGCATCCTGTGCAACCAGGTCCTGGCCGATCCGGCGTGCGGGGCCCATCTCTGCCATGCCATGCTGCTGCCGCGCGAGGAGTCGGCCGAGGCCCTGGCCAGGTTCCAGCGCGACGGCCGGCTCGATCTCGGCTTCGCCAAGGTCGAGCGCCGCGGCAAGGCGGCCGAGCTGCTGCTCGCCAATCCGCGATTCCTCAACGCCGAGGACAACTCGACCCAGTCCGCCACCGAGATCGCGGCCGATGTCTGCATCCTCGACCCGGACAGCGAGGTCGCGGTGCTGCGCGGCGACGTCGTGCCCGCCGGCAAGTACGCCGGCCGGCGCGTCTACAACGCCGGCATCAACCTCACGCATCTCTACTACGGCAAGATCCCGTTCCTGTGGTTCATGGTGCGCGACCTGGGATTCGTGAACAAGCTGCTGCGCGGTCTGGCCAAGCCGGACCTGCCGCCCGACGAGGTCGCGGGCGATTCGATCGAGAAGCTCTGGATCTCGGCGGTCGAGACCTTCGCCATCGGCGGCGGCTGCCAGATCCTGCTGGCGACCGATTTCAACATCGCCGAACGCAGCGCCTATCTCACCCTGCCGGCGCGCAAGGAAGGCATCATCCCGGCGATGGCCAACCTCCGCCTGGCGCGCTTCGTCGGCGACCGCATCGCCCGCCAGGCGATCATGTACGAGCGCCGCATCGACTGCGATTCGGAGATCGGCCGCATGATCTGCGACGAGATCGTCGAGCCCGATGCGATGGATGCGACGATCGCCGGGGTCATCGACCGCCTGACCGGCTCGGGCATGGTCGGCGCGATCGGCAATCGCCGCGCGCTGCGACTGTCGGCCGAACCACTCGACACCTTCCGCCGCTACGCCGCGCTCTATGCCCGCGAGCAGGCGCTGTGCCATTTCAGCCCGGCGCTGATCGCCAACCTCGAGCAGTTCTGGAACGCGCAAAGCCGGCGGGCGTGACTCGTCATCTTCCTCCCCAGCTTTGCCGGGGAGGTGTCGGCGTCTTCGCCGACGGAGGGGTCATGAGCAGCGGGACTGGGACTCTTGACCCCGTCGCCGTAGGACGGCGACACCTCCCCAGCGAAGACGCTGGGGAGGAGCATGAGTCACCCGCCGGCCATCAGGTCGGCGACAGTCGGGTCGGCGGCGAGCTCGGCGGCCGTCCCTTGCCGCACGATGCGGCCGCGGCTCAGCACGACGCCGCGGTGCGCCACGCGCAGGGCCTGGCTGGCGCGCTGCTCGGCCAGCACGATGGCGAGGCCGTCCACCGCCATCGCCGACAGCCGCTGCAACAGGTCGCCAACGATCACCGGCGCCAGCCCGAGCGTCGGCTCGTCGAGCAGCAGCAGGCGCGGCCGGTTCATCAGCGCACGCGCCAGTGCCAGCATCTGCTGCTGGCCGCCCGACAGCAGCCATGCCCGCGCCCGCGGTCGCTCGCCAAGCATGGGGAAGAGCGCCATCATTTCGGCCGCCCGTTGCCGGCGCTGATCGGCAGGCAGCGACGACGCGGCCTCGAGATTCTCCTGCACGGTGAGGCCTGCGAAGACGCGCCGCCGCTCGGGCACGTAGCCCACGCCCATCAGCACGCGCTGCTCGACGGCGATCGCCGTCACATCCCGGCCGAACAGGCGCACCGGTCCCGGCCGGAAGCCGAGGATGGTCTCGAGCAGGCTGGTCTTGCCGGCACCGTTGCCGCCCAGCACGGCGACGATCTCGCCCGCCGCAACCGCGAGGTCGCCGATCTCGACCACCGCACTCATGGCACCTCACTCATGGGCACCGCGCTCATGCCGCCTCGTCGAGGCCGAGGAAGGTCGCGCGCACGCGCGGGTCGGCGCGCACCTCGGCCGGCCGGCCGACGGCGAGCACGCGGCCGCGATCGAGGCAGACCAGGCGATCGCTGAGGCGCGACAGCAGCTCGATGTCGTGATCGACGACCAGCAGCCCCAGTCCAGAATCGCGCAGGCCGCGCAGGGTCTCGACCAGATCGCTGCGTTCGCGGTCGGTCGCGCCGGCGGCCGGCTCGTCGAGCAGCAGGAACGCAGGACCGACGGACAAGGCCCGCGCCAGCTCGTCGCGACGCGACTCGCCCTCGAGCATGCGCGCCTGGAAGGTGCGGCCTACGCCCGCCTGGGCAACGGCGTGGGCTGGCAACGGCGTGATCGGCCGTTCATCGAGCGCGATCGTCCCGCCGTCTGCCGGTTCGAAGCCAGAGATCACGTTCAGGAGCGTGGTCTTGCCCGAACCGTTGGGGCCGATCAGCCCGACGATCTCGCCGCGCGCCAAGGTGAAGGAGACGCCGGCCAGCGCCTCGACGCCGCCGAAGCGCTTGACCACCTGCTCGATCCTGAGCTGCCGCGGGCCGGCACTCGGCGCCGGCGGAGCCGGCCATGCCGGCGCCGGCGCTACGGCCACCGTTGCGCCGCGCAGGCGATCGACCAGGCCCGCCAGCCCGCCGGGTGCCCACCGCACGACCGCGAGCGTCGCGACGGCGTAGGCGAGCAGCCAGGCGCCCTGGAAGTCACGCAGCAGTTCGGGCAGGCCGACGGCCAGCGCCGCGCCGAGCACGGCGCCCATCGGGTGACGCGTGCCGCCCAGGACGACCGAGGTGAGGCAGAGCACCATGATCGAAAAACCGGTCGCTTCCGGCGAGACCACGCCGCTCAGGGCGGCGGAGTAGCCGCCGGCCAGGCCGGCCAGCGCGCCGGCAACGACAAAGGCCGCGAGGCGCCAGCGCCCACCGTCGATGCCGAGCGTGGCCGCGAGCAACGGCGCCTGGCGCAACAGCCGCGCCTGCTCGCCCGCGCGCCCTCGCGCGAGCGCGGCGCAGGCCAGCACCAGGACGATCAGGCAGGCCCATACCACGACGAGCAGCAGCGGCCCGCGCGGCAGCCCGCGGGCAAAGCCGGCGAGGCCGTTGGCGCCGCCGGTCAGGGTCTCGGCATGGACGGCCACGAGGTTGACGAGCGAGGCCAGCGCCAGCGTCGCCAGCGCAAAGTAGTGCGACTGCAGGCGCAGCAGCGGCCCGCCCACGACGGCCGCCAGGCCGGCGGCAGCGACCAGCGCCACGGGCAGCGCCAGCCCGCCCAGCGCCGGCGCCAGCAGGGCCGTGGCATAGGCGCCGACGCCGAACAGGGCCCCCTGCGCCAGGTTGAGCGCCCCGAGATGGCCGAAGATCAGCTGGTAGCCCAGTCCCATCAGGGCGTAGACGCCGATCAGGGTGACCATGCGCTGGCCGAACGGCGCCAGCATGGTCAGGGCAATGACTGGCGGGAGGACCAGAACGACCAGCCAGAAGATCCCGGGCGAGCGCATGTCAGGCGCGGCGGTCGACCGGCTCGCCGAACAGGCCCCGCGGCCGCACCGCCAGCACGACGAGGACGGTGAGATAGAGGGCGGCCGACGCCCAGGCATCACCGAAGGCGGCCGACACGAAGGTCTCGAACACGCCGATGCCCAGCGCGCCCAGCAGCGCGCCCGGCACGCTGCCCCAGCCGCCCAGCGCCACGGCGATGTAGGCCTTGAGCATGTAGCCCGCCCCCTGGGTCGGGGCGACCAGGAACTGGTGCCCCAGCAGCAGACCGGCGACGCCGGCAAGCGCCCCGGCGAGCCCGAGCGACAGCAGGACATAGCGGCCGACCGGGATGCCGACGGCGCGCGCCATGTAGCGGTCGGCCGACACCGCCCGCATGCGCCGGCCGGTCTGCGTGCACTCGAGCAGGAACCAGATCGCCACCACCAGCGCGCTGCCCAGCCCGATGATGGCGATCGGCTGGCGGCCGAGCGCCAGGCCCGCCAGCACGAACGAGCCGCTGCCGGCGAGCGCCGGCGCGGTGCGCGGCGGAGTTCCCATCTCCACCGTCAGCCCCTGCTCGATGATCGCGGCAAGCGCGATGGTGGCGACGAAGGTCGCCTCGGGCGGCCGCGCGGCCAGCGGCAGGATCGCCACGCGGGCGGCGATGATGCCGGTGATCGCGAGCGCCAAGGCCACCAGAGGCAACAGCACCAGTCCGGGAAGGCCGAGCCACGCGCCGGCCGCCACCGCAACGGCACCGCCCAGCACCACGAGGTCGCCGTGCGCGAAATTCACCGCGCCCACGGCGTTGAGCGCCAGCACGAAACCCAGCGCCACCAGCGCATAGGCCATGCCCAGCGCCAGCGCGTTGACCAGAAGCTGGACGGTGATCAGTGCGCCTGCATCACGTTCGTGGCATCAGTGTTCGCGCGGCGCGTGCTTGCCCAGGATGCGCTGCAAGGTGCGCCGATGCATGTTGAGGCGGCGCGCCGTCTCCGAGACGTTGCGGTCGCATTGCTCGAACACCCGCTGGATGTGCTCCCAGCGCACGCGATCAGCCGACATCGGATTGCTGGGCGGCGGCGGCAGCTTGCGGCCATGCGAGGTCAGCGCCTGCTCGATGGCGTCGGCGTCGGCCGGCTTGGCGAGGTAATCGATGGCGCCTTCCTTCACCGCGGCCACGGCCGTGGCGATGTTGCCGTAGCCGGTCAGCACGACGATGCGGATATCGGGCCGTGCCTGGCGCAACGGCCCGACCAGCTCCAGGCCGTTGCCGTCGCCCAGCCGCAGATCGATCACGGCGAAGGCGGGCGGCCTCGCCGTCTGGGCCAGCGCCTCGGCGACCGAACCGACGGCCGAGACGATGAAGCCACGTTGCTCGAAGGCCCGGGCGGTCCGGTTGCGAAAGGCCGCATCGTCATCGACGATCAGCAAAGTGCGGTCCTTGTTCGCCGTCGCGCCGTCGATTACGGGCGACACGGGTCGACCCGTGCCTGTGTCCTGGCTCATGGCGACTCCTTCGACATCGGCCGCTATGTAGCCTTGAAGACGGGGTTTGGCCAGCGCACCGATACTGCAGCACCCGTGCCGAGCCGGCGATTACCGAAGGTTACGGTCGCTCCGGTCCGTTCCAATAGCGTTTTGGCGATGAAAACACCCAACCCCATGTGTCCTTCCTCGCCCTGGCGGGTCGAGATGAAGGGTGTTCCCAGTTCGTCCAACAGAGCCTCGGAGAAGCCCGGACCGTCGTCGGAGACCTCGACCTCCGACCATTCCGTGGTCCAGCGCGTCGCGATGGTGATCTCGCTGCGCGCGAACGAAACGGCATTCTGCACAATGTTGCCCACACCCTGCATGAGCTCGGGGCTGCGCACCTGGATCGGCGCCATGGTCGGCACGCCCTCGCCCGTCGGGCCGGATTCGAAGGCGATGGCGATGCCTTCGCGCTCGTAGGGCTGCGCCGCCGCCTCGATCAGGGCCGGCAGCGGCACCAGGATGTAAGCGTCCGACACGTCGCCTGCCGGATCGACCGACAGCCGGGCCAGGATGGTGCGGCAGCGTTCCGATTCGGACGACAGGAGCTCGACGTCCTCGCGCAGCGGATCGTCGGCCTCGACCTCGCGCAGCATCTCCTTGGTCACCACGGCGATGGTCGAGAGCGGCGTGCCGAGCTCGTGAGCGGCCGCGGCGGCGAGCGCGCCCAGCGCCGACAGGCGCTGCTCGCGCGCCAGGGCGGCCTGCGCCGCGGCGAGCGCATCGCCCATCTGCCGGCCCTCCTCGGCCAGCCGCCAGCCGTAGAGCGTGGTCAACAGGGTGGTGAGGGTGAGACCGGCCCACACGCCGGCACGATAGATATCAGGCAGCTCGGGCGGCGGCCCGCGCCACGGCAGCGGCTGGTGGAGCAGACCCAGCAGGCCGATGCACAGGATGGTGAGCATCGACAGCACGATGTTGCTGGCGAGCGACAGGATGGTGGCGCCGATGGCGACCGGCGCCAGCAGCAGCAGCACGAAGGGATTGGTCAGCCCACCGGTGAGATAGAGCAGCACGGCGAGCTGCAGCACGTCGAAGGCAAGGAAGACGGTCGCCTCGCGGTCGTCGATGCGCGCCGAGGCCGGCCGGCCGATGCTGACCGTGAGGTTGAGCAGCGCCGACAGCGCGATTGCGCCGAACACCGCCAACAGCGGCAGGGTGAAGCCCAGCCCCCAATGCACCACCGAAACGGTGAAGAACTGGCCGGCAACGGCGGCCCAGCGAATGAGGACCAGCGCGCGCAGCCGCACGCCGCCGCGCGTCGGCAGGCTGGAGCCCGCGGCGGCCGAAGACAACGGGCCAGGGGCAACCCCGGTCGAGGAGGACGAAGCGGTCCCGACACGATCCCCGACACGGGCCTCGCCCTTGGCCATGGCGCTACTCCTCGAGCATCAGATGCTTGCGATGGACGGTGGTGAAGAGCGGGATCTTGCGCTGCTTTCTGCGATTGGGCGGCTCCTTCACCAGGCGGCCGACCTCGCCCAGGATCAGGCCGGTGATGGTCGGCAGCGGCAGCTCGCGCGCTTCGTCGAGCTTGACCCAGCGGATGTCGCCGAGCTCGCTCGAATGGCGGATCTCGCCGGCGGCGTCCTCGGCCCGCGCCATGAAGAATCGCGCATTGAAGCGGCGCGGCCGGCCAGGCGGCGTCACGGCGCGCGCGATCAGGTCGAGGCAGTCGAGCGCCGGCGCAAACCCCTTGTCGAGGAAGCCGCGCCAATGCTCGCCGAAATCCTCGTCGGGCGGTCCGTTCTTCAAGGGCTTGCCCAGCATCAGCCCGGTCTCCTCGAAGGTCTCGCGCACAGCGGCAACGGCCAGCGCCCGCGCCCGTTGCGCCGTCGCCGCCTTGCGCAGCCGTTCGTCGACGAAGCGGTCGAGCGGCGTCGCCACCGGAACGCGCGCATCATCCGGATCGACGCGCCCGCCGGGGAACACGTAGCGGTTGGGCATGAAGGCATGCTTGGCGTCGCGACAGCCCAGCAGCACCTCGGGAATCTTGCCGCGCTGGCGTACCAGGATCAGCGTCGCCGCATCGCGCGGCCGCAGGTAGGGATATTTCTTGTCTTCGTGGGTCGGGTCGACCGGCCGCTCGGTGATGGGCCGCTCGGTGATGGGCCGCTCGGTGATGGGCCGCTCGGTGATGGGCCGCTCGGTGATGGGCCGCTCGCTGCCGGGCTTGGTGGCTTCGTGGTCGTAGCCCTTGTCGGCGCCGCGCACGACGGCGCCGGCGGGAATCGTTCGCTTGCTCATGATCGCAACGATAGTCTTCTCGACCGCGGGCGTCTCGCCCGCTCTTCACGTGAGCGAGCGAGACCCTTCGACAAGTCTCAGGGCAGGCGCCCGCGGTCCAGAAGACTGCAGGCTCTTCGCCGGGTACGCGCCATCTCAGGCGGGGTAAACTCCGCCTGAGATGGCGCGCATCTTCTCGATCACAGATCGCATGAGCGCCATCGGTAAGCGGAGACTACTCCGCCAGTATTGGCGCGCTCCCAGCGAAGAGCATTCCCTTCACACGTTCGCGCCGTGAATGGCGTCGATCACGGCCGCCGTCACGTCCGTGGTCCGCGCCTTGCCGCCGAGGTCGGGCGTGTGGAAGCGCGGGTCGGCGGTCACCGTCTCGATCGCCCGCATGAGACGGCCGGCGGCGGTGGGCTCGCCGAGATGCTCCAGCATCATCACGGCGGACCAGAACGTGCCGATCGGGTTGGCGATGCCCTTGCCCATGATGTCGAAGGCCGAGCCGTGGATCGGCTCGAACATCGACGGAAAGCTGCGCTCGGGATTGAGGTTGGCCGTCGGCGCAATGCCGAGCGAGCCGGCCAGCGCCGCGGCAAGATCGGACAGGATGTCGGCGTGCAGGTTGGTCGCCACGATCGTGTCGATCGTCTGCGGCTTGATCACCATGCGCATGGTCATGGCGTCGACCAGCATCTTGTCCCATTTGACGTCGGGGAACTCTGCGGCGACCTGAACCGCGATCTCGTCCCACATCACCATGGCGTGGCGCTGCGCGTTCGACTTGGTGACGACGGTGAGCAGCTTGCGCGGCCGTGACCGCGCCAGCCCGAAGGCGAAGCGCATGATTCGCTCGACGCCGGCCCGCGTGAACATGGCGACGTCGGTCGCCGCCTCGAGCGGCGAGCCCTGGTGGACGCGCCCGCCGACGCCGGCATATTCGCCCTCGGAATTCTCGCGCACGATCACCCAGTCGAGCTCGCCGGCGTTGACGTGGCGCAGCGGCGAGGTGATGCCCGGCAGCACGCGGGTCGGCCGCACGTTGGCGTACTGGTCGAACGGCTGGCAGATGGCGAGCCGCAGGCCCCACAGCGTGACGTGATCGGGAATGTCGGGATGGCCGGCCGAGCCGAACAGGATGGCATCGTGCCTGGCGATCAGGTCGCGGCCATTCTCCGGCATCATGCGGCCGTGCCTCTTGTAATATTCGCCGCCCCAGTCGAAGCGATCGAAGCTCACCGCGAAGCCGCCGTCGCGCCTGGCCACGGCTGCCAGCACCTCGACGCCGGCGTCGACCACTTCCGTGCCGATGCCGTCGCCTGGAATGGCCGCGATCCTGTAGGTCTTCATCGTCATCCTCCCGATTTGTCCTTCTAGTCCGGATGACGGCGACACGTCGAGGAGGCAAGGCTCAGCCGGCGCACACGAGCGCTGCAGATTGGCTGACGTCTGCGGATAGTGCGATAGTTGGGGGTGCCTGGGCGGAACTTCCCGCTGGTGAAATTCCGCCCGAGCGAGCGAGTGGGGGTCGGCATGCCGAAGCTCGCACACCGGAAAGTCGATAGCGGTGCCACCTGGCACGAACGGATCGGCACCCAGACCGTGGCGTTGCGCCACCCCGCCTGTCCCGCGGTGGACGAGTCATGGGGGCGTTCATGGAAGCCGCGCGGCAATTGTTTCGCGTTCGCTGCGGCCTCGCGAAATGCTCTTCATTCCCTTCCCCGGCTTTGCGGCGGAGGTGCCCCATCATATAGGGTGGTCATGCGTCTTCGCTGGGAGCGCGCCACTCGCGTGGCGCTCTTCTTGCTGATCGGACACCCCATGAGCGCCACAGGAGTGGCGCGCTCCCAGCGCATGATGTGCTCCTTCGGCAAAGCTAGCGCCTATGAGTGGCGCGCTCCCGGCCCCCTGTCGCGCGGTACTGACGAGTCCGTGATCAGGTTACCGCCGAGACCGCTTGTCGGAAATTCACCCGCAGGCAAGAGTGGGCGTCCCTTCCGGAGAAACACGCGAAATGAACCTCGAAGCACTTGCCGCCGCCTGGGCCCCCCGCCTGCTGAGCGCCCTGCGCATCATGTCCGGCCTGCTGTTCCTGCAGCATGGCACGGCGAAATACCTGAAGATCCCCGCCCTACCGATGTTCGCCAAGGTCGAGCCTCTCTCCCTGTCCGGCGTCGCCGGCATGCTCGAGCTGGCGGGCGGCGTGCTGCTGATCCTGGGATTGTTCACGCGCTGCGCGGCTTTCGTCCTGTCGGGCCTGATGGCCTTCGCCTACTTCCTCGCCCATGCCCCGCGCGGTTTCTTTCCCATCGCCAATGCCGGCGAGCTCGCCGTGCTCTACTGCTTCGTGTTCCTCTACATCGCTGCCGCCGGACCCGGCCCGTGGAGCCTCGACGCGGCGCGCCGGAAGTAGCTGCAACGGCCGTGCGATCCGCCCTATAGGGTCATCGTCGGATCGCCTCGTGCGGCCGTTTCGCCATGCCTGACGACAGGAAACCTGGAGTGACACAAGTGCCCAAGCGCGTTCTGCTTCGCCGCCGCACCTTCACCACCCTGGCAGGCGCCGCCGCGCTTGCCATGCCGTTGGCCGCACCGGGACTGGCGCGCGGCCAGGCGAAGTGAAAGGCAGAGAAGCCGGTCACCGTCTACAACCCGTTCGCCGCCGGCGGGGTCACCGATGTGCATCTCCGCCTGCTCGGCGAGACGGCGGGCAAGATCCTGGGACAGCAGGTCATCGTCGACGTGAAGCCCGGCGCCGCCGGCACGCTGGCGCCGGCCATGCTGCTCAATGCCAAGCCCGACGGCCATGCCATCGCCTGCATGAGCATCAACAGCCTGCGTTATCCGCACTACCAGCAGACCAGCTGGAATCCGCTGCGCGACTTCACCTGCATCATCGGCCTGTCGGGCCATACGCTGGGCATCGTCGTGCGCTCGGATGCGCCATGGAAGAGCCTGGAAGAGCTGCTCGAAGCCGGCCGCAAGGAGCCCGAGAAGTACAAGAGCCCTTACGGGCTGGTCGGGCCGAAGGATCTGCCGCCGGCGACCGTCGAGGCGATCCACCTCGCCTTCAAGGAGGCGATGGCCGATCCGCGCGTCAAGGAGCTGCTCGACAAGTACATCCAGGCCGAATGGTACAAGAGCCCGGCCGAGTACCGCGGCTTCGCCGAGAAGTATTTTGTCGACGTGAAGCCGCTGCTGGTGAAGGCTGGTCTGGCGCAGAGCTAGGAGGTCAGGCGATGGCGCTGAAGAGGGTTGCTCTCGAGATCGGGATGGGCACCGACATCCGCGGCGGCGATTACACCAAGGCTGCGGTGCGCGCGCTGCGCGATGCGCTGTGGCACAACTCGCTCACCGTCGCCGGCGCGGTCGGCAAGTCGAGCGACGACATGCAGGTCGAGGTGCTGATCGGCGTGCCCAGGCCCGACCAGGTCGACACCAAGGAGGTGCTGGCGGTGCTGCCGCACGGCACCGGCACCGTGAAGGTGGTCGAAGGCGGGCTGGAGATCCCCAATGAAGCGGGCACGGACAAGACGGTGATCGCCCAGGCGGCCGCCATCGTCCGGCTCGATCTGTGACGGAGGCCGCCATGCCCGCCAAACGCGTCATCCTCGAGCTCGGCACCGGCAACGACCTGCACGGCGGCGACTACACCAAGGCGGCGCTGCGCGCCGTGCAGGACGCTCTGCATCACAGCTCGCTCGTCATGCTGCGCACGCTCGGCGTCAATCCCAAGACCGGCATGTTCGTCGACGTCACGATTGGCGTCGCACAACCCGACAAGGTCGACACCGAGAAGGTACGCGCCTCGCTGCCGCACGGCATCGTCACGGTGAAGGCGGTCAAGGGCGGGCTCGACGTGCCCGATCCCGAAGGCAACGACCCGGCCGTCATTGCCAGCGCGGCCGTCTGCGTCCGCCTGGAGCTTCCGTGATGCTGCTCTACGAGCATCCGCTCTCGTCCTACGCCCAGAAGGTCAAGATCGCGCTGCGCGAGAAGGGCCTCGCCTTCGAGGTCGAGACGCCGCAGGCGCTGGGCTCGGGCAAGGCCGCCGGAACGTTCGCCGCAGCCAGCCCGCGCAACGAGGTTCCGGTGCTGATCGACGGCGATGCGCGCATCTTCGACTCGACGATCATCCTGGAATATCTCGAGGACAAGCATCCGACGCCGCCCCTGCTGCCGCGCGATCCGCTGGCGCGCGCCAATGCCCGCATGATCGAGGAGGTCTGCGACACGCTCTACGAGGCGATCAACTGGGGCCTGAGCGAGATCCGCTGGTTCAAGCGGGCCGAGGGTGCGCAGGCCGACGCGATGAAGGCCGTGGCGGCGCGCCAGACGGCCGAGCTGCAGGCCTGGCTCGAGGACAAGCTCGGCGATCGCGAGTGGTTCAACGGCGCCGCCTTCGGCTGGGCCGACATCAGCGTGGCGCCCTACGTCAACCGGTCCTTCCACTACGGCATGGACACGCCGCCGGGCTCGCCGCTCGCCAACTGGCTCGCCCGCGTGCGCGAGCGGCCGTCGGCCGCCGCGACGTTCCGCGAATTCGAAGCCGCCGCGGAATTCATGGTCGACGCCGCTCAGCGGGTCGCCTCCGGCGCCATCCGCCGCGAATACCGCGATCACCGCCTGGAATGGATGATGAAGTCTGGCGGCGTGCAGATCGTGCTCGACGGCATCGCCAAGAACACCATCCGCTTCACCTGGCCGCTGGGGTGACCCTCTTTTCCTCCCCCGTCTTACGGGGGAGGTGGCCCGTCATACGGGCCGGAGGGGGAGAGCCTCAGTCGAGATACATGAAGTTCTGACGTCGGAATTTCACGAATCTCGACTGCAGCCTTCCCCCTCCGCCCCCTACGGGGGCACCTCCCCCGATTACGCAGGGCTATCGCACATTCGAGAGCATCTCGATCAGGAAGTTATCGTTCCAAGCGGCGCGTTTGAGCTTTGCGCGGGTTGAAGTTTTGTTGTCTGGATGGGCACGTGCGATATTGAGGGCAAATCGTCTGAGCACGGCGAG
>JACPOQ010000032.1 GCA_016191435.1 Chloroflexota bacterium
GCCATTGCCCCAGCAACGTCCGCGAAGCCGTGCTCCCACGCTCGCTCCAATTCGTCGCTCCTCAACCCGTGACTCCTTCGCCCGCCAGCCTCAATTGTCCACTCGCCTACTCCTTTTATGCAATAATATAAGTCACACCCCTGTGCAAGTGACTTCGTGTCTGATCTACACTAAGTCATGGAACCGGCCTGTTGGCGCCCACAACCCGCCCGATGCGACCCCCCGGCGTGACCGAGTCCTACCGCACCATCGTCATTGGGAGCGGCAGCGCGGGACTGTTCGTGGCACTGGAAGCGATGCACCTCGGCCCTGTCCTTCTCCTGACAAAGGCTGCCATCGAGGACAGCAACACCAGCTGGGCGCAGGGCGGCGTGGCCGCTGCCATCGGCCCCCTCGATTCGCCCGCGCAACATCTCTCCGACACGGTCGCGGCCGGCGCCGGCCTCGTCGATGAGGAAGCCGCCCGCGTGCTGTGCAACGAAGGTCCGGCCGTCATCCGCGCCCTTGCGGACCACGGGGTGCCGTTCGACCGCGCCGGCGAGGGCCTCGCGCTCGGCCGCGAAGCCGCCCACAGCCGGCCCCGCATCGTCCATGCCCGCGGCGACCAGACGGGCGCGGCGATCGAGGACACACTCGCGGCCGCCGCCGGCCGCCGCACCGGCATCACTATCCGCGAACACGCACAGGCGACCCGCCTGCTCGTGGAGCGAAACCACATCGCCGGAATCGAGGCGGCCCAGGAAGGGCACATGGTGGCGTTCGAGGCGCCGAACGTCGTGCTCGCCACCGGTGGCGCGGGCCAGCTCTTCTCCCACACGACGAACCCCGAGGTGGCCACGGGCGACGGCATTTCCCTCGCCTTCGACGCCGGCGCGGAAGTTGCGGACCTCGAATTCTTCCAGTTCCACCCCACGGCGCTCCGTGTCCCGGGCGTGCGGCCATTCCTCATCTCCGAGACGGTGAGGGGCGAAGGCGCGGTGCTCCGCAACGCCGCCGGAGAGGCGTTCATGCCCCGCTACCACCCACTCGCGGACCTCGCGCCACGGGATGTGGTTGCGCGCGCCATCGTGCGCGAGATGCGGGCCGCCGGCACCGACCACGTGACGCTCGATTGCAGCGCGGCGAAGGTGGAGCTCGACAAGCGCTTCCCGGGCATCTTCGCTTTCTGCCTTGGCGCCGGCATCGACATTCGCACTACGCCCATCCCCATCGCTCCCGCGGCGCACTACTACATGGGCGGCGTCCGGACCGACACCCGTGGCCGCACGACGGTACAGGGCCTCTACGCCTGCGGCGAAGCCGCCTGCACCGGAGTCCACGGCGCCAACCGGCTCGCCAGCAACTCGCTCTTGGAGACGGTCGTCTTCGGGAAGCGGGTCGTGGAGCACATCCGCAGCGGCGACGGGGGAGCGGCCGATCCCTCACCGGAGGTCCTCGGCGTCGGGCGCCCATTCGGCGAACTCGATGCCGGGCGGTTACGGGCACTGATGTGGGAGTACGCCGGTATCGAGCGGACCGGCGCGGGCCTCTCCCTGGCACTTGCCGAGCTCGAAAGTGCGTCGGAAGCGCCCCATCGGACTCGCGAGATGACGACGGTGGCGGCGCTACTCGTGCGCGCCGCCCTCGCCCGCACCGAGAGCCGGGGCGCCCACTACCGCCGCGACTTCCCCCAGCGCGACGACAGCCGCTGGCAGCGAAGGCAGGTATTCCGCCGTGCCGATTGACCCACCGCCGGCCGACGCTATCGCGCGGGCGGTCGCCGGTGCGCTGGACGAGGACCGCGCGCTGAGCGACATCACGACGCTGGCCACGGTCGAACCATCGCTCGCCGGGCGTGCCGTGTTTGTGGCCAAAGAACCGGGCGTGCTGGCGGGGATCGGAGTGGCGGCGGCGGTGTTCCTGCGAATCGACCCCACGGTGGCATTCACGCGCTACGCGCAGGATGGCGACGCGTTCGCGGCGGGCGCGGAGCTCGCGGCCGCGACTGGCGCCGTGCGCGCGATCCTCCAGGGCGAGCGCGTCGCGCTCAACTTCCTCCAGCGGCTCTCTGGTACGGCAACGCTTACGCGGGCGTTCGTCAACGCGGTCGGGGACACAAGGGCGGTGATCCTCGATACCCGCAAGACCACCCCCGGGCTTCGCGACCTCGAAAAGTACGCCGTGCGCTGTGGAGGCGGCACGAACCATCGCCGCGACCTCGCCGTGATGGCGATGATCAAGGACAACCACCGCGAAGCGCTCGCCCGCGACGGGAAGTCTCTCGCCGAAGGCGTGGCCGCGATCCGCGCCCTGGCGCCGGGCGCCCCGGTGGAAGTGGAAGTGGACGGCCTGGCCGACCTCGAAGCGGCGCTCGCCGGCTCGCCCGAGTGGGTATTGCTCGACAACATGAGCGTCGCGGACATGACCGAAGCCGTGCGCATCGCCGCGGGGCGGGCGAAGCTCGAAGCGAGCGGCGGCGTCCGCCTCGAGAGCGTCCGCGCCATCGCGGAAACGGGCGTCGACGCGGTCTCCATCGGCGCCCTGACGCACAGCGCGCGCGCCCTCGACATCGGGCTGGACCTGTCGTTCTAACGGCCGCCCTTGGCGCATGGGGCCTGCGCGGCCCTTATACTTGGGTTGTGGAAGAACCCAGAATTGTTTCGGACCCCAAGATCATGATGGGGAAGCCGGCCGTGCGTGGCACGCGCATCACCGTCGAGTACATCCTTGAGTCCCTTGCAGCGGGCCGTGCCAGCGTGTCCGGTCGGACTTCCTGAAGCCCGCCATCGCTTCCTGAGTGCGGATAGTAATCGACGAGTGCGTTCCCATTGCAGTTCCACGGCTGCTGCGAGAGCGAGGTCACGAGGTGCTGGCGATCACCGAACTGGCCTCCGGGGCGATTGATGAGTCGGTCCTCGGCCTTGCGTTCGAGCACGACTGCCTTCTCATTACCGCTGACACCGACTTTGGTGAGCTCGTGTATCGGGCAGGCGCGCAGCACCGTGGCGTCCTGCTTCTGCGCTTTGGAGACCTTGCGAATGCCGACCAGGCGATTGTTGTTGCGGACGTCATCGGTGCAGAAGGTCCCCAGACTTGTTGGGCGATTCTCGGTGCTGAACCGCCGCTCGCTACGAGTCCGCCGCCCCCCGGCTACCTGATCCCTTATCGCAGCCCAACCGATTGCAGGAACGCCGGGGCGCCCGTGACGCGTTCGTCCGGCTGGTGCTGGTTGAGCGGCGTCCGGACCGGCACTTGGGGCCCTCGACGCTCCCTGCCTCTACGCCGGCGCCGCGCCCGCGCCCTCGACATCGGGCTGGACCTGTCGTTCTAACGGCCGCCCTTGGCGCAGGGGGCCTGCGCGGCCCTTATACTTGGGTTGTGGAAGAACCCAGAATTGTTTCGGACCCCAAGATCATGATGGGGAAGCCGGCCGTGCGTGGCACGCGCATCACCGTCGAGTACATCCTTGAGTCCCTTGCAGCGGGCGAATTCATCGACGAATGCGTCCCCTTCGCCGTGGAATCGCTGCTCCGGCAGCAGGGCCACGACATTCTGGCTATCGGCGAAGTTCTTCCTCGCGCGCCCGACGAGCGAGTGCTTGCGATCGCACTCGAACAGGACTGCCTGTTCATCACGATCGACACAGACTTCGGTGAGTTGGTGTGCAAGTTGCGCGAACAGCATGCTGGCGTGCTGCTTGCCCGACTGTATGGCCTCCCCACCAACGACCAGGCATCAGCCATCGCCGATGCCATCGCGGAGCATGGTCCCGAGCTGCTGGGCGCCCTCTCGGTGCTGAACCACCGCTCGCTGCGAATCCGGCGCCCTCCGGCCACCTGATCCTTTATCGGAGCCCGACGGATTCCAGGAACGCCGGGGCGGTCGCGACGCGTCCGTCCGGCTGGTGCTGGTTGATTTCGAGGGTGTAGGCGGGCAGGTGCGCCAGCCCACGGGTGAGATAGCCCCAGTCCACGTCGCCGTCACCGGGGGCGCGATGATCCCCGAGGCCCCGGACATCGTGCAGGTGCGCTCCCACGCAACGCGGGCTGAGCGCGTCGAGCCAGGCGTAACGATCGATGAAGCCCAGGCGGTGGAGGACCTCCGCGTGGCCCACGTCGTGCCAGTACCCCGCTTCCTCGGTGGAGAAGCCATTGAGGAGCATGTCGTACTCCGCCGGGTGCGGGATCTCGTGGAAGTGGTAGCGATTTTCGATCCCGATGGTTATGCCAGCCGGCCCCGAAGCACGTACGAGCTCTTGCAGCGAGGTGCGCGCCGCGGCGATGAACGGCCCCGCGAGCACCTTCCGTTTAGCGATAGCGGCGTCCCGCAACTCCGCGAATCGAGGCTCGAAGCCGCGTCCACTATCGAACAAGCGCCGCATCTCCAGTTCCTCGGGGAACATCTCGATGCCATCCCCTACGGCCCCGAGGTGGACTACCGAACGCTTGACCCCCAGGCGCGCCGCCCATGCGACGCTCGCCAGCGCCTGGGCCACGGCAGCCCTCCGTTCGGGCTCATCGGGCGAGGCGAGGTTGCATTTGGTGTTCGCGCGGCCGTCCGCCAGCCGTACCCAGGGCGCCGGCTGATGGATCGATGTCACGGGGAGCGCCCCGCAATCGAGGATCGCCCGCAGCCGGGCTTCCGGGGTCGAGTGGCTGATTTCGATGCCGTCGTAGCCGGCCGCGGCGGCGTATCGCGCGAACGCGGCGCCATCTTCGAACCGCTCCTGCTGCGCGTACATCGTCGATAGCGTCAGGGGCTTCACCGTGGGATCTCCCGCGGCTCGGGCTCGACGCGTGGGCGTGGGCTGGACGCGGGAAGGCTCAAGCGCCGGGCGGCGAGCAGCGCGGCGGGGACCGTGAAGGCGGCCGCAAAGCTCAGCGCGAGGCCCCCGCGGCCATCGAAGCCAAGCACGGGCACCGCAAGCGCGGCAACGACTCCGCTGAACAGGCAAAGAGGCAGGTATACGAGCCCCGCCCGCCCGCGGGTAGCAATCGACAGCGCGAGCCACGGGATGTAGGCGGAGATGAGCCAGCCAAGCGTGAAGACCCCCAGGAAGATCAGGTCAAACAGCACGGACTCTCCCTAGGACACGATCCTTGCGATATCGAAATAGGTCACAACCAGGACCCCGACCATCATGAGCGCGAAGCCGGTGAGGTGCACCAACGCCTCTTTCTCCGGCGCGATCCGGCGACCGCCGCGAAGGATCTCCACAAAGACGAAGAACATGCGGCCGCCATCGAGCATGGGCAGCGGCAAGGCGTTGAAGATGGCCAGGTTCAGACTCAGGAGCGCCGTGAACTCGATCAGCGGCCGCCAACCGCTTTCCTTGATCAGCTCGCCCGTGGTGTTCGCGATACCGACGGGGCCCGTGAACGCCGGCTCACTGGAGTTCGTGCCACCGCCACCGCCGCCGCCGAACCGCACCTGCAGCTCGTTTTTGGTCAGCACGACCGTGTCGACGAGCGATTGGAGGCCCTTCGGCAGCGCTTCCCACGGCGGGTACCAGACACTCTCCGTGTAGGGGTAGAGCAGCTGGCAGCCGGCCGGGTTGCCATCGGCATCGGACCCGGTGCACGTCTGGGGGGCGCCGACGCGGATACCGGTAGGCCCTTGCCCGGCGGGCGGGTGCCAGCGCGCGTAGACCTTTGCCGTGAGGGTCGAGCCCTGCCGGTTGATCCGCCACGTCTGCGTCTCCCCGAGGTTCAGGCGGTTGGCGTAGATCAGCTCGTTGGTGTTCTTGACATCGCGCCCTTCGACTTCCGTGACGATGTCGCCGGGCTGCAGGCCCTGGACCGGGGCGCTGCCATCGCGCATCTCGCCGGTGACCTGCGCCTCCGCCGCGGGCGAGCCGGCCGCCACCTGCGAGATCTGCGCCAGCGAGAGCGAGCGATCACGCGGGATCATGAACCCGGCGGTCAGGAGCAGGACGGCCACAACCAGGTTCATGAACACGCCTGCGAAAAGCACGGTCAGGCGCTTCCAGCGCGGCGCCGCAGCGAGCGAACGGGGGTCGCCGGGGTCTTCTTCGCCAAGGAGCCGGACGAAGCCGCCGATCGGCAGCCAGTTGATCGTGTATTCCGTCTCGCCGCGCCGCCACGAGAGCCCCTTGATCCGCGGCGGGAAGCCGATGCCAAATTCGAGCACCTTGATGCCGAACAGCTTCGCCGCGACGAAATGCCCGAACTCGTGGATAACCACGAGACCCACAAGGAGGCTCAGGAAGGGGATCGCGGCACGCAGAAAGCCGACGGGGTCGAACCCTGCAAGGAAGAACGTCAAAGAGCTACTCCCGCCACAGCCTTCGGGGGAAGTACCGCGGCTTGCCGCGCCCAGCCATCGGCTGCGAGCACCGATTCAAGGTCAGGATCGGTCGTCGATGCATGTTTCGAAAGCACCGTTTCGATGACGGCCGGGATATCAACGAACGAGATCTCACGCCGGAGGAAGCGGTCGACGGCAACTTCGTCGGCAGCGGCCATGGCGGCCGGGTAGGTCCCACCCATGCGGCCCGCATCCATCGCCAGGCGCAGGCAGGGGAAGCGCGTTACGTCCGGCTCGCCGAAATGCAGCGACCCGATGGCACCGAGGTCCAGCCGCGGCGATGGCGGTTCGGGCATGCGCTCCGGATACGCGAGCGCGCACTGGATAGGCAGGCGCATATCGGGCAGCCCGAGCTGCGCCTTCACGCTTCCATCACTGAATTCGACCAGCGAGTGCACGATCGATTCGCGATGCAAAACCACGTCCACGTTCTCCATGGGCACGCCGAAGAGCCACATCGCCTCGATGGTTTCCATCCCTTTGTTCATGAGGCTCGCGCAATCGACGGTTATCTTCCGTCCCATGTTCCACGTTGGGTGGTTAAGTGCCTGTTCGGGGGTGACGGCCGCGAGCCCGGAACGGTCGAAGTCGCGGAAGGCGCCGCCGCTGGCCGTAAGGATGATGCGCCGGATGGCGTGGTCCTCCTCGCCCCAGAGGCACTGCCAGATAGCCGAATGTTCGCTGTCTACCGGCCGGAGCTGGCCGCCTCCTTCCAGCATTGCACGCCGCACGAGGTGGCCGGCCATCACCAGCACTTCCTTGTTCGCGATGGCGACGGGCCGCCCGAGGCGAAGCGCCGCGAGCGTGGGCGTGAGGCCGGCCGAGCCGGCCGTACCCACCAGCAGGACATCGGTTTCGGGCGCGGCGGCCATTTCGTCCATCGCCAGCCAGCGCGTGCCCGTGTCTTTCATGGCGTCGCCGAGCTCTGCCGTTTCGGCCTCTGCCCAGGCGTAGGCGGGCCGGAACTCACGTACCTGGCGGGCGAGCTCGGCGGCGTTGCGGCCGGCGGCGAGGGCGACGACCTCGAAGCGCCCGGGCAATTGCCGCATCACATCGAGCGACTGGCGCCCGATGGACCCCGTGGAACCGAGGACGGCGACGCGCCTGGGAGCGTTATCCATCGTTCCATCGTACGCGGTGGCCTTGAGCGGCGACAGCAGCGCGCATACCCGTGCCCCTGCTGCCAACACTCTCGCACGCGAGTTCGGAGTAGAGTGGACCCGTGGTCGCCGCCCACCCGCCGACGGTCGATATCGAACGCGAGATCCAGGAGCGCGGGCGCGCCCTCCTGGGGCGGGTGGAGCCGGAACGGCTGATAACCCTCAGCCCCGCCTGGTGGCAAGAGCGCCTGATGGGCTGGGCGATGGCGGACCCCGACTTCCGCGTGAAGCTGCTCCGGTTCGTGGACGTCCTTCCTTCGCTGCGTAGCGGTTCGGCGGTCGCGGACCACCTGCGCCAGTACTTCCGGGGCGATGCGCCGCTGCCCATACGCATGGGCTCGGCGGTCGCGGGGACTGCCGCCTTCCGGCCGGTGCTCTCGAAGGTCGTGCGCCAGGGCGTGTTCACGATGGCTGACCGTTTCATCGGTGGGAGCTCGCCGCAAGAGGCGCTGGCGAGGCTAACGGGCCTGAACGGGGCGGGGACTGCCTACACGGTGGACCTGCTTGGGGAGGCGACGCTTTCGGAGACCGAGGCGGACGACTACCTCCAGCGCTACCTGGAGCTCATAGACGCGCTTGGCGGGCTGTCCGGCGCCGATGGCGCGGGCGCAATCACTCGCCCGAACGTCTCCCTGAAGCTGTCCGCGCTCACTTCGCAGTTCGAGCCAGCAGCGCCGCGTGCGACGTGCGAGGCGGTATTGCGACGGCTGGTGCCGCTGCTGGCAGCAGCACGGGGGCGCGGCGTGTTCGTGAACATCGACATGGAGCAGTACCGGTTCAAGGACCTCGTCCAGACCATCGCGGAGGCGGCGCTCATGCTGCCGCGGTTCCGCGACTGGGAACAGGCGGGGATCGTGGTGCAGGCATATTTGCGGGACGCCGAGGACGACATCGCCCGCGTCCGCGCGCTTGCCGAGCGGCGCGGGACGCCCATCACCGTGCGGCTGGTGAAGGGCGCGTACTGGGACGAAGAGGTGGTGATCGCGGGCATCGAAGGGCACGAGCCACCGGTGTTCGCGGTCAAGGACGCCACGGATGCGTCGTACGAACGCTGCACGGCGGCGCTGATAGCGGGCCACCCGCACCTGCGTCCCGCCTTCGGCAGCCACAACCCCCGCAGCATCGCCCAGGCGATGGTGCGCGTGGAGGCGGCCGGGCTACCGCCCGAAGACGTCGAATTCCAGATGCTCTACGGGATGGCCGAGGGGCTGCGGCGCGCCGTGAAGGAGTCCGGTTACCGGACGCGCGTCTACGTGCCGGTGGGCGAGATCATCCCCGGGATGGCCTACCTCGTGCGGCGGCTGCTCGAAAACACGTCGAACGAGTCATGGCTCATGCACCGCTACGAGGAGGGCGACCCGGCCGAACTCCTGCGCCAGCCGTCATCAACGGAGCCGGAGCCGGAGCCGCGGCCCGCAGAGGCGTTCGCGAACGCCCCACCGGCCGAGTTCCACCTGCCCTCTGTGCGGGAGGCGATGCAGGCGGCCATCGGCCGCGAACGCATCGCCGCCGGCGGCCACTGGCCGCTCCTCATCGACGGACGGGAGGTCGCGACCGCGGAGCGCGACGAGGTGCGCTATCCCGCCGACCCGTCGTTGCTGCTCGGCACCGCCGGGCGCGCAGGCGCTGGCGAGCTCGAAACCGCCGTCACCGCGGCGCTGGCGGCGTTCCCGCGCTGGCGCGACACCGCGGCGTCGGCGCGGGCCGCAGTGCTCCGGCGCGCCGCGGACATCCTCGAGGATCGGCGTTACGAGTTCGCGGCCACGATGGTGTTCGAAAGCGCGAAGCCCTGGCACGAGGCCGACGGCGACGTGTGCGAAGCCATCGACTACCTGCGCTACTATGCCGCGCAGGCGGACCGGCTGGCACGCGGCGGCGAGGTGATGACGCTCGCGGGCGAGTCGAACCGCTACGTGTACGAACCCCGCGGCGTGACCGCGGTCATCGCGCCGTGGAACTTCCCGCTCGCGATCATCGGCGGCATGGCCACGGCCGCGCTTGCGGCGGGCTGCGTCGCCATCCTCAAGCCGGCCGAACAATCGCCCCTTGTCGCCGCGAAATTCGTGCGGCTGCTGCACGAGGCGGGCGTGCCGGGCGGGGCCGTCCAGTACCTCCCGGGGCCTGGCGAGACCATCGGCCAGGGGCTGGCGTCGCACCCCGCCGTCGACGTCGTCGCGTTCACGGGCAGCAACGCCGTCGGCCTGCAGATTGCCGAAGCGGCAGCTGTCGTGCGTCCCTGGCAGCGCAATGTGAAACGCGTCGTCCTGGAACTGGGAGGCAAGAACGCCATCATCGTCGATGACGACGCCGACCTCGACCAGGCGGTTGGTGGCGTCGTCGCGTCCGCGTTTGGCTACGCCGGCCAGAAGTGCAGCGCCTGCAGCCGCGTGATCGTGGTGGGCGAGGCGTTCTCGCCATTTCGCGCGAGACTCGCGGCGGCGGTCGAAAGTCTCGTCCTCGGGCCACCGGATGATCCGTATACAGTCGTGCCGCCTGTGATTTCGGCCGAAGCGAAGGCGCGCATCGATGCGTACATCGCACGGGGCGAGGCGGAGGGCGACGTGGTCGCGAGCCGCGCTGTGCCCGCTCGGTCCGGACATTATGTCGCACCGCACGTCTTCGAAGGGATCGGGCGCGATTCGAAGCTCTGGCGGGAAGAGATCTTCGGGCCAGTGCTCGTGCTCGCCCGGGCGGCGAACTTCGATAGCGCGCTCGAGATGGCGATGGATTCGCCCTTCGCGCTCACGGGCGGACTCTTCTCGCGCAACCCCGCCCGCATCGAGCGCGCGCGGCACGAGTTCCGTGTTGGAAACCTCTACATCAACCGCCGGATCACGGGGGCGACCGTCGGCCGGCAGCCATTCGGCGGGCTGGGGATGTCCGGCGCCGGCGACAAGGCCGGCGGCCCGGACTATCTGCTGCAGTTCGTCTCGCCACGCGTCGTGACCGAGAACACGATGCGCCGGGGCTTCGCGGGGTAGGGCATTGGGCGTTGGGCGTCGGGCGTTGGCCGGAGGGCTATCCCCAGGCCGCTAACGCGGGCGGCGCCGCGGCGCACGGGTGGATCTACTGGCCCGCATGCTTCGTGGTGGCCGGCGCCAAAGGCGAGACGGCAGGGTCTTGCCAACGGCCAATGCCCAATGCCCAACGGCCCTATGCCCCGAATTGGCTCGCACCGGACGCGTGTCGCCGTCCGCTTGCCGATGCCCAACGCCCAACGCCCAACGCCCAAATTGGCTCGCGCCGGACGCAGTCGACGTCCGCTTGCCAACGGCCAATGCCCAATGCCCAACGCCCTATACTGACCCGATGCGCCTCCTCGCCGACGGCAACAACATGGCATGGGCCGGCTTCCACGCGCTGCGCCGCGCGATGGACGCCGAGACGCCCGAGCAGAAGACGCGGGCGGCCCTGCTGGGCCTCACGCAGAGCGTGCTCGGGCTGGCGGTGCGCGGTGGTGAGCCGCCGGTCCCAGGGCGCCCGCCGGAGGCCGCTGCCACGCTCGCCGGCAACCCGGTCCGGCGCCTCGCGATTGCGTTCGATGAAGGCCGCCCGTTGCGAAGGCGGACGATATTCCCGACGTACCAGCTCAGCCGCGAGAGCAACCCCGCCTTCGCCGAAAACGAAGCCTTCGTGCTCGACGCCATCGCGCAGTTCATGGAGGCGGCGCGCGCGCTGCCGATCGACGTCGCGCGCGGGATAAACACCGAAGCCGATGACCTCATCGCGTTCATGGCGCTGGAAGAGCCCGATGCGATTGTCCGCATCGCCTCCACCGATCGGGACTTCCTCCAGCTCGTGAGCGACCGCCTGACTATCTATTCGCCCGTAAAGCGTGTCGTCATCGATGTCGCAGCCTTCGCCGATGCCGCCGCGCCGCGCACGGCCGATGGCACGCCCATCGTGTTCCCGCGGGAACGGTACCTCGATTACCGGGTGGCCAGCGGCGATGCCAGCGACGACCTCCCGGGCATACCCGGCGTGGGCACGATCACGGCGGCACGCCTGCTCGCCGATGCCCCACTCGATGACTACCTCGATGACCCCGGCCTCGCCAGCAAGACCCTTGGCCGGCGAAACGCAAAGCTGGAGGCCGCGCTCGCGGGAGATGACGCGCGCAACGCGGTGGCCCGCAACCGCGTGCTCATGGACCTGCGGGCCGCCGCCGCGCGCTACCCCTCGCTCGATGGCATGCTGGAGCGCCACAACTGGGACGAGACCACCTTCCGCACCTGGTTCACGGACCAGCGCATCGCCGGGCTGGAACTGGATGTCGCCATGCGCGCGATGGAGTCGCTCGCGAAGTACCGGGAGGGCGCCGACTGAGGCGCAGCCGAAGCGCATTCCGCATCCCCGGCAGCTCAACTACACTGGCCCACGGGGCGATTAGCTCAGTTGGCCAGAGCACCTCGCTTACACCGAGGGGGTCGGGGGTTCGAGCCCCTCATCGCCCACCAGCCGCCCACAACCAGCCCCCGGAGCACGCCATGGACTTCCGCCTCGACCACCACCAGTCCGCCTTCCAGCGCGAAGTGCTGGACTTCATCGGCACAGGACTGCCCGCCGGCTGGGACGCCGACTACGAGTCGCTCGAAGCGCGGCTGGATGTCGAACGCGACGTGATGAAGCGGCTGGCGAAGCGGCACTGGCTCGCCTTGCCGTGGCCGAAGGACGTCGGCGGGCTGGGCGCCTCTCCGATCGAGCAGCTCGTCTTCAACGAGCAGATGGCGTACCACGGAGTCCCGGGTACGGTGAACATGGGCGTCGCCTGGGTGGGGCCCGTCGTGATGCTGTACGGCACCGATGAACAGAAGGCGCGCTACCTCTCGCGCATCGCCGATGGCACCGACCTCTGGTGCACGCTATATTCGGAACCGGGCGCCGGCTCGGACCTGGCTTCGATGCAAACGCGCGCCGTCCGCGATGGCGACGATTATGTCATCAACGGGCAGAAGATCTGGACCACGTTCGGGCACTACGCAGACTGGGGCTGGCTCGCCTGCCGCACCAACCCGGACGTGCCCAAGCACAAAGGTCTCTCCACGTTCGCGATCAAGATGGACACACCGGGTATCACCGTGCGACCGCTGCGCAACATGGCGGGCACGCACGAGTTCAACGAGATCTTCTTCGAAGACGTCCGCATTCCCGCCGAGCAACTGATCGGCGAGGAGAACCGCGGCTGGTATCACGTCGCCGTGGGGCTCGATTTCGAGCGCTCGTCCATCGGCGCGACGTCCACCGCACGCCGCCACGTGGATGACCTCGTGGCCTACCTGCGCGCTGGCCAGGCGAAGACCACGGACATCCTGCGTCACCGGCTCGCAGAGCACGCAATCGCAGTGCAGGTCCTCCGCAACATGGCCTACAACATCGCCTCGGTCCAGGAGAAGACCGGCCTCGCGCCCACCAAGGAGGCGCAGATGGCGAAGCTCTTCGGGGCGGAGATGCAGCAGAAGATCGCCGCCACCGCCGTGCAGATCTTCGGCATGGAAGCCATGGCTCCGCGAGCAGGCTCCGCGGCCGGGCCCTACCAGTACTCATACCTCCGCAGCGTTGCCAACACGATCGAGGGCGGCACGAGCGAAATCCAGCGCACGGTCATCGCTACCCGCGGGCTCGGATTGCCGCGCGAGTAGTTCGCGTGCCAGTTCGCCGGATCCCGGGATAGGGACCCGCTGGACCGGCGTCTTGCCCATCGACGCGGTCGCCGTGCTCCGGTTACGCGGGCGCCGGCAGGCGGGCATTCCAGCCAGGTGCAGGCCGGTGATTCCTTGTACCGATCCCGCGAAACACCTACGCTCCCCGCATGAGCCAACAGCCGTCGCGCGTCCTGTACCTCCCGCCCGGAGTGGCCGCGGCCGCACCTCAGGCCGTCGCCATACCGGGCCTGCCATTCGACCGCAACTTTTTCCAGAATATCCTCCCGCAGGCGATCCAGTCGTTCTGCACCCAGGTTGAATGCGGTGTGCCTGTGGTGGAATTGCTCACGGTGGATGGCACGACACACTTCGTGAACGGCATCTCCGGCGTTTCCGATCAGTGGGTGGCGCTCCACACGTCGGAGCTCGACCACGAACACGTGAAGCAGGTCTTCGTCCCCTACCAGACGATCTTTCGCGTCGAAGTCCACCCCGCGGAGAACGAGCGCCGGCATCGCCTCGGCTTCCTGCTGGGGGCGCCGCGGCCGATGTCGGTCTCCACGGGGCCGGACGCACCCGCGGTGCCGCCGGTCAACGAAAAACCACGCGCGGCGGCGAAGAAGGTGTCGGCCGGGCGCTAGCGCCCGGCCCGCAGCATCCCATTGGTAACAAGACGGCCCTCCGGTGGCGAAGTGCGGGCATAATCCGCGATTGCCGGGATGTAGCGTCAGGTGAACCACGCCGGACTCCGGCAGTTACGTTTGAATGAACTGGCGCCTCCGCTCTGGTTCCGCGTAGGACAACTCCAGTACGCTCCGTACGATGCAACCAAGCCCCCTGGAAGATGCGCTCAAGGAACTCCACCGGCGATTCAAGGGCCTGGATTCGGGCGAGGTTGCCACCTACATCCCCGAACTCGGCCGCGCCGACCCGGATCGCTTCAGCATTTGCGTCGCAACGGTGGATGGCCATGTGTACTGCGTCGGCGATTCCGGGGTGCGCTTCACCATTCAGTCCATCTCGAAGCCGTTCGTCTACGGCCTCGCGCTCGGTGACCTCGGCGTCGATGCGGTCGGTGCGAAAATCGGCGTCGAGCCGAGCGGCGAGGCGTTCAACGCCATCAGCCTCGAGCCGGGCACGGGGCGCCCGCGCAACCCGATGATCAACGCCGGCGCCATCGCCACCACGTCGCTGATCCAGGGCGACGACGCCGAAACCCGCCTGCGCCGGCTGGTGGACAGGCTCGGCCTTTACGCGGGTACGGAACTGGAAATCGACGACGCGGTGTTCCGCTCCGAACGCGAGACCGGGCACCGCAACCGCGCGATCGGCCACCTTCTGCGCAACGCCGGGATCCTCGAAGGCGATGTCGATGCCGCGGTCGACCTGTATTTCAAACAATGTTCGATCCTGGTGAGCTGCCGGGACCTCGCGGTCATGGCGGCGACGCTTGCGAACGGCGGAGTCAACCCGCTCACCGGCCAACGGGCGCTTGCGGCGGGCAACGTCGAGCGCCTCCTCAGCGTCATGAGCACGTGCGGCATGTACGACTATGCCGGGTCCTGGGTGTACCGGGTGGGCATGCCGGCCAAGAGCGGGGTTGCTGGCGGCGTGGCGGCGGTACTTCCCGGCCAACTGGGCATCGGCGTCTATTCGCCGCGCCTCGACCAGTTTGGGAACAGTGTGCGCGGCGTGGCCGTGTGTGAAGCGCTCTCGCGCGAGTTCGGCCTCCACTTCTTGCGGCCGCCAGTGAGCCCCGCGTCAGTCGTCCGCACGGCGTACTCGCTCGGCCAGGTGAGCTCGAAGTGGCGGCGCGCCCCGGCCGCAAGCCAGCATCTCGCCGAGAGCGGCGGGACAGCGCGCGTGCTCGAACTGCAGGGCCCGCTTGTGTTGAGCACCGTCGATATCGCGCTGCGCGAAGTGCTGGGGGATTTCGGGCCGGGCCAGATGCTCGTGCTCGATTGCCGCCGGGTCGTCGCCGTCGATGACGCGGCACTGCGGCTGCTCGCCAAGTTCGCGACCGAGGCGTTCACGCGCGGCGCCGCGTTGCACTTCGTGGGGCTTGAGGGCGGTTCACCGGCGATGCTGGAGCATACACGGCGCCTCGCGGACGCCGGCGTGATCGCTATTCACGGCTCGCTCGATGACGCGCTCAAGTGCTGCGAGGACGAGATGCTGCGCCGCGCCGGATTCGTCCACGACCCGAAGGACGAGCTACCGCTGGCGCACCACTCCCTGCTCACGGGCCTGGACGAAGGCGAAATCGCGCTTATGCAGTCGATGGCGAAGCGAGTGGAGTTTCCGGCCGGCGTGCGCATCATCCGCCAGGGCGACGCGTCCGACGCCATCTACCTGCTGGTCCGCGGGCAGGTCAGCGTGAGTGTCGACCTGTCGGGCGGCGAGCGGCACTACCGGCTGGCGATGCTGGACGCGGGCGTCTCGTTCGGTGAGCTCGCGCTCCTTGACGAGGCGCCGCGCTCGGCGAACGTGCAGGCCGAGTCCGACGTCGTGTGTTACTGCATCGACGCGGGAGCAATCGCGGGCATCACCGGCGAACACCCGCACGTCCGCCAGGTACTCACCGAGAACATCGCGCGCGACCTCGTGGTCCGCCTGGGCCGCGCGAACACCGAAATCATGGCGCTCGCTTCCTGACCTCGCGGCGCTTGCCTGACCGCGTAAATGCTGGCGCAGGAGACGATTGCGCGAAGCGCCGCGAATCACGGATCGAGGGAGGTCGCGCCGCCCTGCGGCCTGGCCTCGCCGGCGGGCGATTGTATGCAGTGGCGCTGGAAAATCGTTAACGCGACCGTTATCCAGGCGCAATCTCGCCGAAACGAACCTCGCGCATGCTCCCGGTTGTATGCAATCGGCGCCAGTCTCACGCCCCGAACCGCTCACCCGCACCCAGCAAGTGGTCGATGAGGTTCGCCTCGAAATCCTCCGCAACGTGCTGCCACCGGGCACGCGGATCACCGAGGAGGGGCTGGCCGAGCGCTATGGGCTGAGCCGCACGCCCGTGCGGGAAGCGCTCCGGCTGCTCACCCGCGAATCGCTCCTGGTGCATGTCCCGCGGTCCTACTACGAAGTCGCCTCCATCAACGTCGCCGAAATGGATGACCTCTACACCATTCGCGTGGCCCTCGAGGAGTGCGTTGTCGAGCGGCTGACCACTATCGGCGCGGCCGCCGAGCTGGGTGGCCTCGTTGAGTTCTGGGGCCACCAGCCAACGACCGTTGAAGGCGACGTCAACCTGGTCTTTGCCGACGAGCACTTCCACGAAACGCTCGCCGCTGCCAGTGGAAGCAAGGTGCTCCTGCCCATGCTCCGGAACATCAACAACCGCCTCCATGGGCTGCGCATGCGCGATTTCATCGACCCGGCGCGCGTCCTCCGGACCTACGAGCAGCACACCGCGATCCTCGATGCGCTCCTGAAGCAGGACGCCCGGCTGGCGGCATCGCTGCTCCGCGCTCACATCTGGCAAAGCTACGACTTCGTGTGCGCGAGCATGCAACGCGGGGAGGCGATCGGATGACTGCACCCGTCCTGGCGGCCCCAACGCTGCGCCCTCGCGGGGCGGCGCCCGCGCTCTCCGCCCGCGGTCTGAGCAAGCGCTTCGCAGACGTTGTGGCCGCCGACAACATCGACCTGGATGCGTACAGCGGCGAGATCCTCGCCATCCTCGGCGAGAACGGCGCCGGCAAAAGCACGCTCATGAAGATGCTGTACGGCTACTACCACCCGGACGCGGGCCACCTCGAGGTAGATGGGCACGCCGTCCGGTTCCACTCGCCGGCCGGTGCGCGCGCGAGCGGTATCGGCATGGTGTTCCAGAACTTCACGCTCATCCCCGCGCTTTCGGTGGTAGAGAACATCGCGCTCGTGCAGGCGGGCCGCGGGCTCCGGCTGGACCGCCGGCGGCTGGGCCGGCGCATCAGCGAACTCTCGGACCGGTACCAGCTCGAGGTCCGCCCGAACGCTATAGTGCGCGACCTGTCCGTCGGCGAACGGCAGCGGGCCGAAATCCTGAAGGTGCTGGCGAGCGACGCCCGCATCCTCATCATGGACGAGCCCACGAGCGTGTTGGCGCCGCACGAAGTGGAAAGCCTGCTCGGTATCCTTCGCCGGCTGCGCGACGACGGTTACGCCATCCTGCTCATCACCCACAAGATGCGCGAGGTCTTCGCCTGCGCCAGCCAGGTCACGGTGCTCCGCCGCGGGCGGGTCATCGGGGGCGGGCCGATCGGCGATTTCGACGCCGATTCCCTGCTGCGGATGATGCTTGGCGAGCGCCAGGACCAGACCGCCGCGGTCGAATCGCCGCCGGCCGGGCCGATGGGGCCTGGCATCCGCCTGGAGCACGTCTCGACATCCGGGACCGACGGCCGCAGCGCGCTCCGCGACGTGTCCCTGTCGGTGCCGGCGGGCCAGATCGTGGGCGTGGCGGCGGTGGCCGGTAATGGCCAGTCCGGGCTCGCCGATGTCCTCATTGGGATCGGCAAGCTCAAATCCGGCGCCGTCTTCCTTGGCGGTGACAACGTCACACGCGCCTCCCCGGCGCGCCGGCTGGAGTCCGGCCTCTGCGTGGTCTCCGAGGACCCGGTCGCGTTCGGCGCGGTGGGCGCGATGTCCGTCAGCGAGAACTTCATGCTCACGCGCGCGCCTGTCGATGGGAAGGGACGGATCCTCCGTACTCGCCGTCTCCTCGCGGCTGCCGCGCGGCTCGCGAGCCGATCGCCGTTCCCGATGCCCGCGCTCGGCCGGAAGCTGGAGACGCTCTCTGGCGGCAACGTGCAGCGCGTCGTCATTGTGCGAGAGCTGCAGTCGCACTGCCGCTTCCTGCTGGCGTACTACCCGTCGCGCGGCCTCGATGTTGCGAGCTCGCGGGCCGTCCAACAGATGCTGGTGGATCTGCGGGCCCAGGGCGCGGCCATCCTCCTCGTCTCCGAAGACTTCGATGAGCTACGGGCGCTGTCGGATGAAGTGCTCGTCCTCTACCACGGCGAAGTCGTGGGCACCTTCGGGCGGAGCGCCGTTGACCCGATGAGAGTCGGCCAGCTGATGACGGGAGGACGGGCGGCATGACCATCGCTGAGACCGTCCGCACACGAATCGGGGCGCCGGCGTTTGGGGGCCCGCAGCTGCTCGGCCCGTTCGTCCGGTTCGGGCTTGCGATCGGCGCCGCGATCGCCGTCTTTTCCGTTGTCCTGCTGCTCGATGGGACCAACCCCCTCGATACCGTCCAACTGATGTGGGACGCGTCCGTGGGGACGGAATTCGGCCGCAACGAAGTGCTGGTCAAGCTTATCCCGTTCGGTCTCTGCGCCCTGGCGGTGGCCGTCCCCGCACGTGTGGGGCTGATTAACGTCGGCGGGGAGGGCCAGTTTTACATCGGCGCGTGGGCGGCCGCGGGAGCGATCCTCTACAGCGGCGCCCCAGGCCCGGCGCTTATCCCGCTCGCGCTCGTCGCGGGCGCGCTCGGCGGCGGGGCATGGGCGGGGATTGTCGCCCTGCTGCGGGTGAAGGGCGGCGTCAACGAAGCGATCTCGTCGCTGTTGCTGAACTTCGTCGCAATCCAGTTCGTGAACTACTTCGTCTACGGGCCGTGGAAGGACCCTTCCGGGCCGAACTGGCCGTTCTCCGCGAAGTTCCCGGGTTCGGCGATGCTGCCAGTCGTCTGGGGGGACCGTGTCACGCTCGCCATCGTGTTCGTCGCCGTGGGGCTGGTGGCGATGTTCCTGGTCCTTCGCTACACGAGAATCGGATACGAAGCGCGAGTGGTAGGCGGCAACCCCCTGGCCGCGGAACGCAGCGGCATTCCGGTGGCGCGGTATCTGTTCCTTGCGATGGTTGTCGGTGGGGCGATCGCGGGGATCGCGGGCATGGCCGAAGTCACGGGGATCCAGGGGCGCCTGCGCCCGGGCATCTCCGTGAACTACGGGTACATCGGCTTTCTCGCGGCCTGGCTCGGTGGCCACCGCCCGCTCGGGATCCTCCTCGCGGCCCTTCTGTTCGGCGCAATCTCCGTCGGCGGCGATAGTCTCCAGCTCGGCCTCGACCTGCCCGGGTCCACGGTCAACATTCTGATGGCGCTCATCCTGTTCGCGGTCCTCGCCGGCAGGAAGAACCGCACGGGCGTGGGGGCATAGATGAGCTTCGTCACATCGGTCAGCACGGGTGCAATCCGCGCCGGCACCTCCGTCATGTACGCCTCGCTCGGCGAAGTCATCGCACAGCGCGCGGGGATCATCAATCTCGGCGTCGAAGGGTGCATGCTCGCGGGGGCGTTGGCGGGCTACATCGTCACGGCGGAGACGGGCTCGCCGTACGCCGGCATTGTGGCGGCCTTCGTCGCAGGCGGCCTGCTCGCCACGGTCCATGCGTTCCTAGTTGTGACGCGGGGTGCGAACCAATTGGCGAGCGGGCTCGCGCTGATGTTTCTCGGGCTGGGGCTCACGGCATTCTTCGGGCGCCCGTACGTAAACGACCAGATCACGCCGCTGCGCGACTACCCGGTCCCCATGCTTTCGGAGATCCCCTACTTCGGCCCGGTACTGTTCGACCACGACCCGTTGACGTACGCGGTATTCCCGCTGGCGGGCGCGCTCTGGTGGTTCGTCTTCCGTTCGCGCTGGGGCGTGATGCTCCGCGCCGTGGGCGAAAGCACCGAGTCGGCCTTTGCCGCGGGCCTCCACCCGGCCCGCATCCAGTACGCGGCGGTGGCGTTTGGTGGCGCGCTCGCGGGCCTGGGCGGGGCGCAGATCTCGCTGGCCTATACCGCCACGTGGGTGGAGAACCTGACGAACGGCCGCGGGTTCATCGCTGTCGCGCTGGTCATCTTCGCGATGTGGAACCCGCTCCGCGCGATGGCCGGGGCGCTGCTTTTCGGGGGCGCGGTGGCGCTGCAACTGCAGCTCCAGGCGCGCGGGGTCGGGGTCTCGCCGTTCCTGCTGGATATGACGCCCTACCTGCTGACGATCATCGTGCTGCTGGCCTGGGCGCAGCGGGGGCAGGACGCGTTCCCGGCCGGGCTCAACAAGGTGTTCCGGGGAACAGGATAGGTCCGTCCCCTCGCACAAAGTCTCTCGCGACCAAACAAGAAACCACGAATGGAGAGGAACGAACCTATGCGACGCATCCTACCAAAACGGGGAGGGTGGCTGCTGCTTTTCGCAGCTGTCTTCGCCACGCTATTCGCCGCCGCGTGCGGCGGTGACGACGACGACACGCCGGCTTCGACCGCCGCCGGCGGCGCCACAACGGCCTCCGGCGCGGCGACGAAGCCGGTCACCATCGGGTTCCTCTACGTCGGCGCCGTCGATGACGGGGGCTACAACCAGGCCGCCTACCAGGGGCAGCTCGCGGTGGAAAAGCTGCCGAACGTCAAGGTCATCAAGGCGGAGAACGTCCCCGAGAGCGCCGAGGCGGAGCGCGTGATGGAACAGATGATCCAGCAGGGCGCCACGATCATCTTCCCCACGAGTTTCGGCCACCTGGACCCGGCAATTAAGGTCGGCGAAAAATACCCGAACGTGACGTTCCTCCACCAGGGCGGCCTGAAGACATCGAAGAACGTCGGCACCTACTTCGGCGCCAGCTGGGAGGCGAACTACCTCGCCGGCATCGCGGCCGGCAAGGTGACGAAGACCAACAAGCTCGGCTACGTGGTGGCCTTCCCGATCTCGCAGACGCTGCTCAACATCAATGCCTTCGAACTTGGCGCGAAATCGGTGAATCCGGCGGTCACGACGACTGTCATCTTCACCGCGACGTGGTGCGACCCGGCCAAGATCGCCGAGTCGGTGAAGAGCCTGAAGGACCAGGGCGTCGATGTGCTGAACCAGCACCAGGACTGCCCCGGCGCGGGTATCCAGGCGGCCGAAAAGGCCGGCATGTTCTCTGTGGGCTACCACGTGGATGATAGCAAGCTGGCGCCGAACGGCTGGCTCACGGCCGCGACGTGGGACTGGACGAAGCTCTTCGTCGACCTCGTGAACCAGGTCCGGGACGGGACCTACAAGGTTAGCCAGGTGCGCCAGTCGATGGCGGACGGCGTGGTGAAGCTGGCGCCGTTCGGTAAGGCGGTGCCGAAAGACGTGCAGGACCTGGTGTTGGCGACTCAGAAGAAGATCCTCTCCGGCGAGCTGGAGATCTTCGCCGGGCCGGTGAAGGATCAGGGTGGCACCGAGAAGATCAAGGCCGGCGCCAAGCAGCCTCCAGTGACCGAGCTGGAGACGATGAATTACCTCGTCGAGGGCGTCATCGGAAAGATCCCGCAGTAGGCGGCCGTTTGAAATCGTCGCGCGGGGGCGGCCAGGCATGCGGCCGCCCCCCGCCCCGGCGCCGAAGACCTCTTCGGCGCCCCACTTCTCGGAGAACTGCCGCCATGGCGGACGCACTCACAGCGCATAGCCGGCCCTACCCGTGGCCCTGGCACGGAGCCTTCGAGCCCCGCCGCACGGCGCTCCTCGTCGTCCGCGATGGCGGGATTGCCCGGCCGGGGGCATCCACCGAGGCCCTGGTTTCCAGGCTTGTGCAATTCGCGCTGCAGGCCGGCGTGACAGTCGGCGAGCTGACCGCTCAGCTCGCGCCGCCATGGCCGGACTTCGGCGCCGACTTCCGCGTGGTGCGCCCCCACCACGGCGGCTTCACCGGGACGGACCTCGATTTCATCCTGCGAAGGCGACACATCTCCGAGCTCATTTTCGTGGGCCACCCGTTCGAGCTGGGCGCCGACTGCACGATGCGCCAGGCAAATGACCTCGGCTATGAGTGCCTCGCGCTGACGGACTGCTCCACGGGCCTGTCGCCCGACACGCTTGCGGGAGCGTTTTCGAGCATCCAGCTGTCGGGCGGAATCTTCGGCGCCGTCACAGAAACGGCGGCGGTATTCGACCTCTTCGCCAGAGCGAACCAACTCGCGCCCACGGCCGGCGCAGGAGCCCAACGATGACCATCCAAATCGGCGCCGAACCCTACACCTGGCCGTTCGATGGCGGCCTGGAGCCATCGAGGACGGCGCTTCTCTGTATCGATTGGCAAATCGATTTCTGCGGCAAGGGCGGCTATGTCGATGCCATGGGCTACGACCTGAACCTCACACGTGCCGGCGTCGAGCCAACGCGCAAAGTGCTTGAGCTCGTCCGCCACGTGCCGGGGATGCACGTGATCCATACCCGGGAGGGCCACAAGGCCGACCTCTCGGACTGCCCGCCGAACAAGCTCTGGCGTTCGAAACAGATGGGCGCCGGCATCGGCGACGACGGCCCTTGCGGCCGCATCCTGGTGCGCGGCGAGGTCGGCTGGGACATTATCCCCGAGCTGTACCCTCTGCCCGGCGAGCCAATCATCGACAAGCCGAGCAAAGGGGCCTTCAGCACCACCGATATCGACCTCGTGCTGCGAAACCGCGGCATCACGCACCTCATCTTCACTGGCATCACGACCGACGTGTGCGTCCACACGATCATGCGCGAGGCCAACGACCTCGGCTACGAGTGCCTGCTACTCGAGGATTGCACCGGCGCGACCGACTATGGCAACTACCTCGCCGCGCTCAAGATCGTGAAGATGCAGGGCGGCGTCTTCGGCGCGGTGGCGAATTCCAGCGCGGTGATCTCAGCGCTCACACCCCTTGCGGCGGCGCACCGCGCATGACGCCAACGCACCGGACCACTGCGGGGCTATTTCGCGAAGCAGTCGATATCGTCAGGACGTGGCCCCTCGACCCGGCCGACCGCAAGCCCGCCTTCGTGCTTCCCACCGTGCCGGCGGAACCAGTCCCGGACGGCCACGGCGCTGTCGAAGGGCTCGACGGCGACATCTGGGACACCATCGCGCGGCTGCGGGCAGGCGCCGCCTCGGTCGCTCACATCGCGCGCGAGGCGACCGCGCGGATTGCCGCGTACGCCCGGACGTATGGAGTGTTCGAGTTCGAGGCGGAGGTTGGCGAGGAAGCGGCGCAACTCGATGCCGAAGCGCGGGCTGGTGCCTTTCGTGGCCCGCTTCACGGTGTCCCAATCTCGGTCAAAGACGTCATCGATGTTGCCGGCATGCCGACGGGCGGGAGTTCGCAGGCCCTGACGCCGCGGCTTCCGAAAGAAGACGCCACGGCCGTGGCCCGCTTGCGGGGCGCCGGCGCGCTCATCGTTGGCAAGGTTGCGACGCACGAATTCGCACTCGGGGTCACGACGCCGCAGTCACGCAACCCGTGGGAACCGTCCCGTGTGCCCGGCGGCTCCAGTGGCGGCTCGGCGATCTCGCTCGTCACGGGCATGGCGCTTGGCTCGCTCGGCACGGACACGCGCGCGTCGATCCGCGTGCCAGCCGCCGTTTGCGGGCTGGTCGGCTACAAACCCTCGTTCGGGCTCATCCCGACCGACCGCTGGCTCACGCTTTCCTGGAGCCTCGACCATTTCGCTCCCATGGCGCGGTCGGTGCGGGACATCGCCCTGATGACCGATATCCTCGCGGCCACGCCGGGGCGATTCACGCGGATGCTTCCTACCTCCATCGCCGGCCGGCGGGTCGGATATACCGAATCTGCACTGGCCGGTGCGCAACCGGACGTTGTGGAGCGGTTCCGGGAGTCGCTGAGGTTGATGGAGCGGGCAGGCGCGCAGGTCCTCGAACTCGAAGCGCCGTCCGCATCCGACACGATGGTCGCCAATGCGACCGGCATGGTCCTGAGCCGGGCCGAAGCGGCCGCCTTCCATGGAGAGATTGGGACCGACCTCGACCGTTGCAGCCCGGAGGTGAGGGAGCAGCTCCGCGCAGCGGCCGGCTTGCACGCCACGGACTACATCCGCGGTCTGCGGCTGCGCGGCCAGCTACGGGACCGCCTTGCAGGCGCAATTGCCGGCGTCGATGTCCTCGCCATGCCGACGTGCAAGGTGGTGGCGCCCCTTCGCGAGGAAGCGGACGACTACTTGCTGGTGCTCTCCGAGAACTGCATCGCCTGGAGCCTGGTGGACTTTCCGGCCATCAGCCTCTCCATGGGCCAGGCCGACGGCCTGCCATGCGGGATCCAGTTCGTGGCGGCGCCGGGACAGGACGACCGGCTGCTGGCGGCTGCCTACGGGTTCGAGCGGCTGGCGCCCGCGCCGCCGGCATGGAGGCCCGAATGACACAAGAACTTCCCGCGGGCGCCGATGCCATCGGGCGGATTATGGGCCGGAGCGCGGAGCAGGCGTTCGAGACGCTGTCCGCGATGTACGGCCCGGACATGGCGCTCGAGGTGCTCAACATCGGGCACATCTGGGAGCGCCCCGCGCTCACACGCCGCGAGCGCAGCTTCGTGGCCATCGCCGCGCTGGTGGCGATGGGGACGAAGGACCGCCTCCGCATCCACGTCCAGGGGGCGCTCAACCATGGCGCCACCCCGGCGGAGATCGAGGAGGTGATCCTGACGATGATGATCTACGCCGGCCATGGGCGGGCCACCGAAGCGATCGAAGTGGCCCGTGAGGTCCTCCGCGGCGCTTAACTCACAAGCGTGCCGAGGATGCGCTCGACCTTCCGGTGGTCGCCGGCCGGCATCCCGATGATCGGCAGGTCCACGCCGAGCTGGCGGCGCTCTTCGATGCCGGCGGAGACGGTTTCGAGGTCGCCCCAGATGGCCGTCTGCTCCAGCATCTCGTCGCCCATGGCCGCCATGATCTCATCGTTAGTCTGAAAGGGCATCGGGCGATGATCCTCGGCTGCGCCGCGCATGGCTGCGACCTGTTCGCCGAAGCCGTTGCGCGTGAGCATGCGGTGGTAGAAATCGCCCATGTTGGTGACGTACCAGGAGATCGGGCCGGCGGCCTGGCGCTTCGCCTTCGCGGCGTCGTCATCGATGACCGTGGTCAGCGACGCGACGCACTCCACCGCACCGGCCGGGCGGCCGGCGGCAGCGGAGCTCTCCGCGATAGCGGCGAGGCCGTCGCGGAACTTCGATTTCGGCCAGTACACCGGCATCCAGCCGTCTGCGACGGCGCCGCAAATCTCCATGCTTTTCGGGGCGATCGAGGCGATGTAAATGGGAATGTGGTTGCGCACAGGGTTGAAAAGCAGCTTGAAACCGCGCTGCAGCTTGAAGATCTCGCCTTCGTAGAAGACCTTTTCGCCCCCGACGATGAGGTTGATGATCTCGCAGTACTCCTTCAGTCGCTGAAGCGGCCGCTCGAACGGCTGGCCGTGCCAGTGCTCGATGACGCGGGCGCCAGAAGTGCCCAGCCCGATGATCATGCGGCCACCGGTGATCTCATCGAGCGTGGCGAACGTCATCGCGAGCACTGCCGGCGAACGCCCGAAGACCGGCGCAATGCCGGTTCCGAGCTTGATCTTCGATGTTGTGAGCGCCAGCTGGGTCAGCAGCGAGAACTGGTCCCGTCCCCAGGTCTCGGCCGTGAAAACAGCTTCGACTCCAACCTCTTCGGCGATTCTGACGCGCTCCATGACTTCACGGTTCTGTTCGGGGCTGCCGGTAAATCCGACCGAAACGGCGAGGCGCCGGGCCATGTTTCATCCTCCACGCTGATGTGGAGTCAGTCTGAGGGCAGCCGCCGATTCTCTCAACAGGAGATCGAGCGCGCGGCGCGGGCGCACTCAGGCGCGCGACAGAAACTCGCATCGCAACACGAACCCGGGGCGCGAGTCACCGAATTGTTTCGCACCGGACCGAACATTGTCCGCAAAAACCGGTGATTAACGATCGTTTCTGGCATAGAATAGCAACGCCGACGTGCCCTCGCGACACGGATCAGCGCTGTGGAGGCGATCATGGAGAAGGAAATGTTGGGGGCACGCCGGACGGCCAGGAAGGCCGCGGCACAGCAGGCGAGCACCCATCGGCCCGGGACGGATGGTCCCGTCGGAGCTTCGGGCGGCCTCAACCGCGCGTTGAGCCTCGCCTCCGGCGGCCGGGCGTTGAGCGCCGACCACATTGCCGGCCTTCAGGGGACCGTCGGTAACCAGGCCGTGCAGCGGCTTCTCGCGACGGGCGGTAGCAACCAGTCGGCGGGCGGCGCACAGATACAGCGAAAGCTGACCTGGCAGAACACCCAGTGGGCCTCCGCGCAGTACCTCGACGCCAGCAGCGGTGGTGGCGGTGGCGTGCTCTTCGTGGGCGAGAAGGGCCGCGAGGTCGTGCTGAAGCCCGGCGAAGAGATGGCGACCGAAGGCGCCCTGGCAGCGTTGCTCCACAACCAGGTCGGACAGACCGGGAAGAACAAGGGCCTCGTGCTGGCGCCGGGCCTGCGGTCCGTGCCGCCGGACGAGGCAGCACAGGCAAAAACGGCGCTGGATCCACTGCTCGACCACGTAGGCTCGACCACTCCGGACGTGAAGGGCATCAAGGGAAGGAAGTTCAAGAACGACCGCGCCAGGGGCCTGGTCGGAATGCTGGATAAGCCCGGCGTCGTCGTCCAGGACCTCTCGGCCGGTAAGGAAATGAAGGACGCGCTCGGCCCCGACACCAAGAAGCACACGGAAAAGAAGGTATTCGGCGGCCGCAAGCTTCGCAAAGATTCGCCGCTCAAGATCTTCACAGACGTGCGCTCCATTCAGGCCATCGGCAAGGCGACCGCGGTGGACCTGTTCGTCGGCAACAAAGACCGGATGTTCATGTACAACCCCGAGAACTTCTTTGTGACCCCGTACACCGTGACGATGATCGACAACATCTGGATGGGCACAGAGATGAGCTACTTCCAGACTGCCCAGGTGGAAGGCCGTGGCGGCAATAAGTTCACCATCACGGCGGACGAGGGCCTCGCCAAGTGGAAGGCCGACCCCGACGTGAAGAACCTCGCGGCTGGTAACTACAAGGCCATTAGCACCAGAGTCTTCAAGTCGATTTGTGACAACGCCGCGGCATCGACGCGCGACGTTGATGCGAACGCGTTCGCGGGCATCATGAAGGGCTACGAATCGAAATTCATCAAGAGCTTCAACGAGGGCCTTTCGCAGGGCAAGAAGAGCCTGATTGATTCCCTCAATGCATTGTTGAAGGATCGGTCGAAGCTGCAGAAGCTTGTCCCGGGCGTGGACCTGGACGAGATCATGGACACCATCCGCAAGCGCAAGGACTTCCTGTCCGGAGGCGACGAGATCTAGCGCCGCCGCGTTCATGCAACGGGAAAGGCCGGCGAAACGCCACGGTGCAAGCCGTCCGGCCTCCATCCCGCATGGCCGCGTTTCCATGGGTTCGCAACCAGCACGGTCGTTGCCAATCACCCACGAATCTCTTCGCGTTTTGCCAAGCGGCAATCGGAAGGCTAGATTGACGGCAGTTCGAATCGCACTGCTTGCGCCTGGCCGGGCCATCTCGTCCGCCATGGTGCCGGCGGCGGGTGCGGAGAACCACCCCATCAAGAGGAAGAGTCAGCATGACAGCCAACCACTCGCCCAGCGCGGCCATCTCCGACCTCGGATTCGACCCCGACGCTTTGCGCGAGAAGTACCGCCAGGAGCGGGACCGCCGGCTCCGCGCCGATGGCAACGCTCAATACCGCGAAGTCGTCGGCGACTTCACGCGCTTCGTTGAGGACCCGTACACGGAACCGGACTCCCGGCCAGCCCTTGCCGACGACGTCGAGGTGGCGATCATCGGTGGCGGGTTCGGTGGACTGCTGGCGGGCGCACGGCTGCGACAGGCGGGCGCCGACAGCATCCGGATCATCGAAAAGGGCGGCGATTTCGGCGGTACATGGTATTGGAACCGGTATCCGGGCGCGCAATGCGACATCGAGGCGTACATCTACCTCCCGCTGCTCGAAGAGCTCGGTTACATCCCGACGGAACGGTACGCCCGCGCCCCCGAGATCATGGAATACAGCCGCGCGATCGGACGCAAGTTCGACCTGTATGACAACGCCTGCTTCCAAACGGAGGTGACTGAACTCCGATGGGACGAGGCCGCGCTCCGCTGGATCATCTCTACGAACCGCGGCGACAGGATGCGCGCCCGCTTTGTGGTTATGTCGAATGGGCCGCTGAACCGCCCCAAGCTGCCCGCGATCGAGGGCATCGCCGAGTTCGAGGGCCACACCTTCCACACGAGCCGCTGGGATTACGACTACACCGGCGGGGACGCCTACGGGAACCTCACCGGGCTGCGCGACAAGCGTGTCGGCATCATCGGCACCGGCGCCACGGCGGTGCAGTGCGTCCCCTTCCTGGGTGAGTTCGCGAAGCAGCTCTACGTGTTCCAGCGCACGCCGTCGTCGGTGGATGTGCGCGGCAACCGGCCGACCGAGGCGGAGTGGGCGGCCTCGCTGAAGCCCGGTTGGCAGCAGGAGCGCAGGGACAACTTCAACATTCTCCTGAGTGGTGGCTACCAGGAGAAGGACCTCGTAGCCGACGGCTGGACGGACATCTTCCGCAACGTGCTGCTGGTCGGCGCGAGCCCGGACGCGAAACCGATGTCGCCGGAAGAAGTCTCTGTGGCGATGGAGCTCGCCGACTTCCGCAAGATGGAGCAGGTCCGCGCGCGCGTGGAGTCGCTCGTCAACGACCCCGCGACCGCGGAGGCGCTCAAGCCGTACTACCGCCAATTCTGTAAGCGCCCAACGTTCAACGACGAGTACCTGCAAACGTTCAATCGCCCCAACGTTGCCCTCATCGATACGAAGGGCAAGGGCGTGCAGCTGGTGACAAAGAACGCCGTCGTCGTCGAAGGCACCGAGTACGAGGTCGACTGCCTGATCTTCGCCACCGGGTTCGAAGTTGGCACAGCGTACACGCGCCGGGCCGGCTACGACGTCGTGGGGCGCAACAACATCACGCTTTCGCAAAAGTGGGCGGACGGCACGGCGACCCTGCACGGCTTCTTCAGCAATGGCTTCCCGAACTGCTTCTTCATGGGGCTGATCCAGGGCGGGTTCACTGCGAACTTCACCCACATGCTCGACGAGCAGAGCACGCACATCGCGTATATCGTCAAGCACGCAATGGAGACCGAAGCGAGGACAATCGAGGTTTCAGAGCAAGCCGAATCCGATTGGGTGGAGACGATCCACCGGCTCGCCATGCGGAGCGAAAAGTTCCAGGCCGAATGCACGCCGGGGTACTACAACAACGAAGGCAAGCCCGATTCCGGCACGGGCTTCGTCACGGGGCAGTACGGCGGCGGGCCGATCGAGTTCTTCAATCTCCTGAACGACTGGCGGGCCGAAGGGAGCCTCGCGGGCCTCGAAATCGCCTGACACACGCATCCCACCGCGCGGCGGAAGGATGACATCTGCGCGCCCCCCTGGCGCCGGCGCTACCGGGCCCGGCGCCTTGATCCTTCACGCCCCGCCGCCGACACTTGAGGCACACTCCCCGATAGCTCAATGGTAGAGCACGCGGCTGTTAACCGCGGTGTTCGAGGTTCGAGTCCTCGTCGGGGAGCCACTTCCCCTTTTGTCCGAACTTTCGCCCTCAAACCGCTCCGCGAGGCACACGCCGGGGAGTTGGTGGATGGCGATTTCCACGCGGAACCACTTCGAACGCACCTTCGTGGCGACCCCACCCGCCTCGCTCGCGCGGGAGCTCTCATGGGCGGGGTCGAAGGGGTGAACTTTGACTTCCTTCAGAAGGAGTTGGAACAGCTCCTTCTGATCTTGGACCGGCAGTAGATTCACGAGGCGTTCGAAATCGACAAGGCTCTTGCCGATGAGTTCGACGTCGAGCACCCGGGCCTGGCGGCGATCGATGGCGACCTGCAGTTTCTCGACCTCGGTCGTGAGGCGTTCTTTCTCGGCCGTCAGCTGCTTGAACTCCGCCCTCATATCGGCCGGGACGTCGTCGTTCGCCTTGACGAATTCGATGATGCGGCGGATGTCGGTGGTTAACCGCGCAAGCCCCTCATGGTTCCTGCGCTGCTGGGTCCGCAGCTCGTCGACTGACGCGACGGCCTCGCGATTCGCGACATCCGCACACGCCTGCAAGATAGCCCTGTCCCGCCCGAGGTCGGAAAGGAGGTTCTTGACGAGCGACTCGAACTCGCGCGCTGGAACGCTACGGACGGGACACGTGGAGGCGCTTCCATCCTGGGTGACCGAGGTGCAGGAGTAGTACAGGTAGGGGTTGCCCGCCTTGTCCTTTTTGCCGGCGGGATACGGCGTCATGGTCGTGCCGCAGACTCCACACTTGATGAGTCCCTTCAGCAGGTGGACGTGATCATCCTTGTAGAAACCCCGGTCGTCTTCCCTGATGCGCCCGGACACGCGGTTCGCAGCCTCCCATAACTCAACGTCGACGAGCGGCTGGTGGTTTCCCGGATGCACTTCGCCGTCGAAGCGGATGAAGCCTTTGTAGAGCGGGTTGCGAATGACCGCGGCGATTGTGTCCTCGTCGAACCGGTTTCCCCCAATCGCCTTGCTCGAGCCATCGCGCGTCACAACCACACGCCGCTTCGTTCGGTACCCTCGGCTGTTCGCTTCACGCGCGACCGTGCTCGGCGAATGCGTTTCGAGGAAACGATCGAAGACGAACCGGATGATGGGCGCCTCCTCGTCGTTGGGCCGAAGCTCCTGCGAGTCCGGTGAGTAGTCGAAGCCCAACGGGACCGGGCCGCCATTCCAGAGGCCCTTGGCTGCCCGCCCGGCCATCTTGCTCAGCGTTCGCTCCCGGGTGAGTTCGCGTTCGTACTGCGCGAAGCTCAAGAGGATATTGAGCATGAGCATCCCGGCGGAGTCTGATGTGTCGAAATGCTGCGTCGCCGAAGCGAACGTCACGTTGTTGGCTTTGAGCACTTCCCAGAAGTCATAGAAGTCCTTCAGCGACCGGGAGATCCGGTCAATCTTGTAGGTGACGATCGCGTCGATCTTGCCTTCGCTCAGGTCCTGGACGAGTTCCTGGATGCCAGGCCGGTTGAGGTCTTTCCCGGAGTAGCCCCCGTCCTCGTAGACCTGCACCACGTGCCAGCCCTTCTCGCGGTGGATCTCGATGTACGCGGCGCACACCTCCTGCTGCCGGTCGAGCGAGCTGTACTCACTCCTGGCCTGCTCGTCGGTGGACACCCGTGTGTAGATTGCGCAGCGCATGGTTCCTCCTGCCGCTCGGCCCGAGGGCCAACCGGACGCCCAGATTCATCACAGCCGCCGGTGATGGCAACCCTTCGGGACTAATTTTTACGCAACCTCGCGGCCGTTCGTTCCGCCTCCCGCCGGTGTCGCGGTCCCTTCTTGGCGGCGCTATCGGAAGGCGTCTGGCTCCGCTGCCCTTCACCGGTGCGCTCGCATTGCTGCACATCAAGCGCGACCGCACGCATCAGCAGTTCGGCAATGCGCTCCAATCGTTCCTGGGGGGTTAGATGACCCAGCATCACGGACTACCCCGGCCACGATTCGCGGGCATCGGACCCGAACTGCCGCCAGATCGGGGCGTATGGCCCGTACTGATCGACGAGCGACGCGACTGTCGTCCGGACCACGCCGCGCTCCGCCTCAGGCCGAATGACTGCGGACACCGCTCGCCAAACCACAATCTCACGGTGTGGGGTGGGCGTGACGACAAGCAGGGCGTCGGCGGACGCCGCGGACGCTGAGCGGTAATAGGCGGCGTATCGAGTGAGCTTCTCAAGCAGGACATTGATGCGTTCCGTCCCGCGATCCCATTCCAGGAAGAAGGAGTGCGGTCTGCCCTCTTGCACGACTTCGCCGGCGCCGTCTGGGCGCAGTGCTCGTCGTACGCCACCGGACTCGAATCGAACGACCGCCTCGATTGGGTTCTGCCACACGGCCAAGGCCGGAGACCCCGGATCAGAGCTGTTGCGAAGGCATTCAAGCATGAAGCTATTCGCGCCGACCGTGTGCTCAAACTGCCGAATGAGCGTTTGCAGACGGCCACCGGCCGCCCCAGGCAGCGCCGCCACGAACGGGGTGTGGTTCGCGAAGCGGCGGAACGGCACTCCGGCGCGCGCAGCGAGGAGCTTGAGCCCGAACTCTCCGAGCACGAAATGCTTCTCACCATTGGGACGGACAACCACTTCGACCAGCCGGTTCCGCTCAGCCCGCTCCAGTTGCCGCCTGAGCAATGGTGGCGGGACCGCCCGGACGAGTCCCAACTCAGATTCTCTGAGGAGCGGCAACCGCCCAACCGTTTCCAGCAGCCTGAGTTGATCAGGCGAGGCGAACAGCGAGAGCGCAGAGACGCGTTCGCGCTGTGCCCGCCTGGTGCGAGCCGGGGCTTCCCCGACAACCTGCCGCGCCCACTCATGCGCGCGGACCGAGCGTGGAAGTGTCTCTGGTACGCCGTCGAAGATGGAAGTGATTGGTTGGCACGAGCTTGGCTGTGCGCGCCATCGCAGCCCCGCAAGCAGACGGTCGCGAAGGTCCTTTCCCGGTGGCGCGACGACCACTTCGAGAGGCAGGACACCTCGGCGCTCAGCCGCGCCGGACACAGCTTGCTTCCACTCTTCAGCCGTTCGATCCTCGGTCGCCAGAACGACGATCGGGGCGCTCGATGCAGAACGACGACCATGGTCGCGGTGCGCGTACCAACCCGCGATCGTCGCCGCTCGATGCACCACCGGTGCGGCCGGATGATCGATCGCGACAAAGAATGGCGCGATGCGCCCGCCCTGCTGGAGCACTGCGTGCCCGTATACTCCTGCCGGCCACCAGGCTTCGCGGCGGCGGACGGGGAGAGACAGGACCTCCGACAGATCGAGACCCGGTTCACGACGGCAAGCTGACCCGAGTTCGGCGATGAAGCGGTTGAACGCGAAGGTCGCCTCGATGCCGGCGAGGCGGTGAAGGATTTCGTTGTGCGCCATTGGGAGCGGCGGGACGGCTGGGTCGGTGGCGAAACGCTCGCCGACCCACTTTCGAGCCTCCCCGGTGATGACGTAGAGGCGTCCCGCGCCGGCATCTAGAACGGGCGAGTCCACCCAATCGAGCCAACCCGGCCGCTCCAGAGCGCGCAGGGCCGCGTCAACCGTAGGCTCTGGGTCCCCGAGGAGGAGTGCGAGTTGGGACGCCGACACGAATGGAAGGCGCGCGACCCAGGCGAGGGCCTCGGATCGGCGGGCGTCGAATTCTGTCGCCATCACGCTACCTCCTCCTGTCGCGGTGTTCGTTCCGCTTGTGACGTGCAGGAAGCGCGCCGTTTCCCCCCAGCGCCCCCACGGGTTCCGGCGGCTCCAGCCAGCCATCGAACTCGCGTTGTCCGAGCTTGATGCCGCGATTGGTAAGGACGCGGTCCACCTCCCGGGCGACCTCCGCTCGCGAGCGACCGAACTGCTGGGCAGAGCGGTCCGCTATCGCGGCCACACGGGAGGCATCCAGGGGCGCCGGAGGATCGATGTGAAGCGAGAACGCCGAGTTGCGGTGGCCGTTCGACGACCAGCGGGCGTAGCACTCGTAGTCGTCCTGCGAGACGAGGTCCGCCACCTCGAGGTCGCCTCCCAACTCCGGGGTGAGGTACCGGGCGTCCTCGGCGCTGACCTGGAACACCGTCAGGCTGTCGATGTTGGCGAAGACTGTTGGCCGTAGCGCCGCGTCAATGGCATCGAGCTTGGCGAGTGACTGCGTGACGAGCACGAAGCTCGCCCCGTATTTGCCCAGCTCGCTCATCATCCGCGGGTAGTCGGCGCCGCCCAGCGTGCTCGATTCATCCACGAGAGCGACCAACCGGCTCCTCTCTCCGTCTGGCAGTTCGATCTGGTCTTCGACGATGAGCGAGAGCAGATTGAGGATCGTGGCGCCGATCAGTGCCGCGCCGCCTTCGCCCAACAACCCCACGGCTGAGTTCACGACCAACACGCCGCCATCCCGAAGAAGAGCCCGCGGATTGAACGTGGACTGCGCCTGGCCAAGCGTGAGCCGCGCTGCCTCGGTGACCTGGAACCGCCCGACCTTGGTCGTCACCGGGTTCGCGATTTGCTGCTGGAAGGCACGGCCGACCTGGTCGTAGTTGTCGTGCCACCACGCCCAGAGCGTCTGGTCCGGCACCTGCGACATCACGCGTTGCCGGAACTCGGCGCTCGTCAGCAGCGGAACAACATCGAGCAAGGTGTACTGCTCCCCGCGCCGGCGGACCTGGTTCGCCTGGTGTAGCGAGAGCAGTGCCGCCCGCAGGGCGCCCTCCATGCGCGGCCCCCAGTTGTCAGGCCAGAGCCGGTGGAGCATCGCGACGATGTTCTCGGCCGTCCGGTCCCGGTTGGGGAACAGCGCCACGTCGAGCAGGTTCAGCCCGACTGGCCGCTCACGGTCCGTGAGGTTCAGGTATGCCGTCCGGTCCTCGATGCCGGGCGGCACGACGCTCAGCACGCTCTCGGCCAGGTCCTGGTGCGGGTCGATGACGACCAACAGCAGCCGTTCGCGTCCGGAGTCGAGCTCCTGCATCAGGTGCGAGGCGAGGTGCTGGAGGAACGTCGACTTGCCGCGCCGTGTTTTCGCGAGGATGAGGTGGTTTCGGAAGAGTGCGGAACGAGGAACATGGACAGGGACGCTTCGGCCCTGGTGGCGAGATACGCCAACGCGACAGCCTCGCGACACCAGCCCCTCGGAGAGAAGGAGCCGTCGCGCGACAGCTCGCTCTGCGACTGGTAGCACGGTTGGGTCCGGAAGGTGCCAGAGAGCCGCCAGCTCCGCGGCGTTTAGAATCGGGTCGCGCCCAATGAGGCGATTGCGTGAGCCGAGTCTCGCCGTATCGGGGTTTGCGCGGCGGGGGCGAAGGCCGTTGCCCGCCGGGTGGTCGAAGGCCTGATAGGCGGTGGCGACCTGCCCGGCAACTTTGCGAAGGTCGGCTGGCTCGCGGTCACCGATGGCAATCACCCGAAGGCGGACTCTGAAGCGCGGGAACGAGAGCTTTTCGTCGGCGAGTGCCGCGCTGAGCGGCTCCCGGCCCGCGGCGACGCGTGACCACACGGTCGCCGCGAGTGGCAGTGTGGCGACCGTTCCGGCCCCAAGGCCGAGAAGCGGCAACATGTCGCCGCTCTGGTACCAGCGGACCGCCTGGATCCCGAGTGCGCCAATCCCGGCCAGACCGACGAGCGGCAGCAGGTCGGTGCTAGAGCTCGAAGCACTGGCCGGCCGGTAGGGCACTGACTGCCGAGCACTTCGAGCCTGGACGTTGGAGGCCCAACGGTGGGACGGCGAGCCGGACAGGCAGAGCTGGCAGACGATGCGATCGCCCTCGTTTGATGAAGCGAGAGCAGCTGCCAGCACGCCGGCGAAGAGGTCGCCGTGTCGCGTGTCCGTTTCGATCGGGAATGCTGAGTGACGCATCAGGCGGAGTTCGACCGCCGCCGCCTCATCTGTGGCCGAGAACCAGAGCGGCTCGTGGTGAGCCGAGTCAACGGGTCGGAAACCGCATTGCGGATGCGAGGCGCGAAGTTGTCCGAGCGCCGCCTGCGCTCCGGTGGTTGAGGCCGAGCGGACGTAGAAGCTGAGCCTTCCATCGTCCACTGCGGCCTCGAACGCGATGCCGTCTGCGCCGGCAAGTCCGGCAAAGAGCGCGCGAGCCCGCGCGACTGGATCGTCGTCATGCCTCGACGGCACGAGCTCGTAGAGGCACGGAGGGCCATCAACGCGACGACGCATGTTCGGCCTCCGTCCCGGCGCCGAGCTTCCGAATAAGCTCGAAGAACGTCTGTCGTCCGTTGGGCTGTTGCGCGAGTTCGCTGAGGTCCTTCACACCTTCAGGTAGTGCAAGTACCGCGGAGCGTGCACCCAGGGTCGTCGCGAGTTCGGTCGCAGCCGCGCGACCTGGCTCGTCGTTGTCGAAGACGAGCACCACCTCACGCGCCCGTTGGAGAAACGAGAGGCGCTCCGGCCGAACATGCGTCCCGAGCAGTGCACAGATGGGCAGGTTCCATGCGACCCCCGTGAGGTAGTCGAAGGCGCCCTCGGTGATGAAGACTCGCCTCTGACCACGCACGCGCTCGTAGCCGAGGATCGGTTTCGGCAGGGAGAGCCCGAGGTACTTCAGTCGCCGGTCGTCGAGCGCACGTCCAACCATCCAGATGCACTGCCCCTCGCGTAGCTCGGGAATGACGACGCGTCCGGCCAGCGGCTCGCTGCCGTCGCGACGCAGCAGTCCCAGCTGTCCTGCGCGCCGGAGACTGAGCCGATGCCGCTGCAGGAACGGCCGAAGCGAGTGGCCATCGCTGAAGCCAAGACGGCAGCGCTGCGCCACCGCTGCGCCGACTCCTCGCGACTCGAGGTACCGGACTGCGCCGTCGGTTCGCAGCAACGTCTCGTGGTACACGTTGGCCGTAGCCGCGAGGATCAACTGATCGTCGATGGTCAGGCGAGAGGGTCCCGGCAGTGGGGCGCGGTCGGACCATTCGTTACCCGCGAGACGCCGGATCGCTTCCTTGAAGTCGACCTTCTCGACCCGGCGGACGAAGTCGATCACGTCGCCGGAGGCCCGGCAGCCGAAGCAGTAGAAGCTGCGAGTGTCGGGATAGACGACCAGGCTCGGATGCTGCTCTTCATGGAACGGACACCGCGCGACGAACCGGCCACCACGCCGTTGAAGCTTGACTCCGTGCTCGCTCATCACCCGTTCGAGCGGGTTGTCGCGCTTGATGAGGTCGATCTTAAGAGACGGCATCGGTCGCCTCCTTCGCTCGGTCTTCCAGTTCCGCGGGATCGGTCGTGGCCAGGTTGTGTTCGAACGGGCTCGCCTCGATGCGGAGGGCGATGTGGTTGCCCGAGGCGAAGAAGAGGCCCTCGCCCTTGCGGCACGAAAGCAGGAACTCGCGCTCGCCAGCGCTGAGCCGGAACGTGTGCGAGACGGCGTCGATCGTGGAGCTGTCCTGCCGCATCAGCAGCTGGACGGACGAGTTCGCCAGGATGGTGTGCCCCTCCGGCGTCGCCAGGAAGTCCTCGACATCCTGGGTGACCGTCGTCAGCCCGAGGTAGTACTTCCGGGCCTGCCGCGCCATCGACGAGAGGAAGCGCGCGCCCTCCTCGTGTTGCATGAGCGACCACGCCTCGTCGATGAGGAGCATCCGTGGCTTGCGGTTGCGGCGGACCTCCCGCCAGATGTGGTCGGCGATGAGATAGACGCCGAGCGGGCGCAGTTCGGGCTCGAGGTCGCGGATGTTGAAGACGACGAAGGGCCTATGGAGGTCGACCGATGTCGGCGAAGAGAAGATCTCGCCGAGGCTGCCGTCGACGAAGCGTTCGAGCCGGTCAGCGAGTCCGAGCGGGTCGCCCTCGTCACGAAGCACGTCGTACAGGTCCCGGAGGACTGGCGCGGGCCTTCCGTGGGTACTGGGATCGCGCGTGATTCCGGTCTGGCTGTAGGTCTCCAGGAGCGCGCGGTCCAGGGCTCCCCGCTCACGCTGCGTGAGGGAACTGCCCTTGTCAGCGAGCATCAGACCGAAAAGACCCTGCAGGGCAAGCAGGCGTTCGGTCAGCGCGTCCTGCGCGTCACCGTCCTTCGCCGATCTTGAGCCGAGGTCGAACGGGTTGATGTGGTGCGCAGAGCTGCCGGAGAGACGGATGTACTGGCCGCCGACGTTCTCGCAGATCCGTCCGTACTCATCCTCGGGGTCGATGATGTAGTACTCGACGCCGCGCATCAGCGCTCGGAGCGCCTCCACCTTGCAGGCGTACGACTTACCCGCGCCGCTCTTTGCGAACACGACCTTATTGGCGTTCTCCAGCTCACGGCTGAACGGGTCGAAGATGACGAGCGAGTTGTTGTGGACGCTGATGCCGTAGAGGATGCCCTCGCGCATCGACAGGTGGCTCGACGTGAACGGGATCATGGTCGCGGCGCTGGTCGTATCGAGGTTGCGGTACCGGCCCAGGTAGTCGCGCCCGGCCGGGAGACACGACAGCAGGCCCTGGAGCATCTCGAAGAGCACGGCGCGCGAAGACGCCATCATCCCGCCAAGAGCGGTTTCGACCCGGCGATTGAGTTCGTCGACAGCCGCAGGTGATCCCGACCGTAAGCAGACATAGAGGCTGACCGAGAAGACGCGCTCCTCCCCTCGCTGCAGCGCGTCGCGCAGGCGCTCGACGTCTTCGTAAGCGACTTCGCGCTCGGCGCTGGCGATCTTGCCGCTGCGGGCGTCGAGGAGCCGCGAGGACTGGAGTTCGACGAGCTTGTGGGTCAGGCGGCGGACCGTCGTCGCCGAGTCGAGCGGGTCGATGTGGAGGCTCAGGTCGAGCGGCTCGTCGAAGTCGATGAGGCGCGCGAGCCAGTTGGAATGGACGTAGCGTGGGTAGTCGCTGAGGCCGAGCACGCGGACGTAGCGGCCGTCGATGACCAGGTGCGACCGGGACGCCTCGATGGCAGCCGGTGCGAGATGGTCGACTGCCGAACGCATGCCGAGTTCGAAGCGAAGGTCGTCGGCGGAGCGCTCGCGCCGACGGCGCGAAGGACGTTGCTGGACGCGCGGAAGGCTAACCATGGCGCACCACCTCCCGACGCCGGGTCGCGGCGACCACTGGCCGGGCGCCAGCGATGAGTGACGGCGACAGCTGGGACACCTGCGAACACAGGCACGCGGCCCAAAGTTCGGCCAGCTCCTCGCTTTCCAGCCGGCGCGAGCTGACGCCGAACGACGTGAGCCCCTGGGCAAGCTCCTGGCAGCGCGCGTTCAACTGCGCGGCGGCCACGGCGAGGTGCTGATCGTCGAGCCGCCGGCCGTTTCGCTTCCATGGCCAGCGGATTGCGGCCGACCCGTCTCGCCCGAACTCGCCCGCGGGAACGACGAGGTAGAAGCGCCGTTCGAGCAGCGTCCGCTCGCGTGCGAGGCGCCGGACGAAGGTCTCGTGGTCGAGCGCCAGCCGCCGAATGGCATCGCTGTTCGCCTGCGACGTCACGTTCGTACGAAAACCGGCCAGGTACGGCTCAACGTTGGTGGGCAGGATGCGGACCAGCATCTGCACCGGGTGGCTGAGCGAGTTGAGGAACGACCGGTAGCCGGCCATCACCGCTTCCTGCTCTTCCTCGGACTTCAGGGCGAAGTTGACGCTCTGCGCCTGGATGACGGCGCGGTACTCGCCGCCTCGGAGGCAGATGACGCCCTCGACGATGTCTTCGAGCGGCAGGAGGTCCTGCACGCTCCCGTGCTTCCCTGCCGTCGTCATCGCTCGCCCCTCCGCTCGCCGAGACCCTCGTCGGGAAGAACGATCTCGAACCGTCCTGCGTCAGCGCCCTCCGGCAGTCGCGGCGTCCGCACGCGCCAAACGACAATCCGCGGCACGCTGCCGTACCGCAGGAGCACGAACGCCCAGTCTTCCAGCGACCGCCCGGCCGGCTGCCAGAGCGTGAAAGCGGCCGTCCACAACAGGACGACGGCGCCTAGCCCCAGGCGCATGGGCAGTGGCAGCGGCACTTCGCTCATGGCCGCGTACGCGAGCGCCAGGCCGATGATTGCCACCATCAGTTGGCGCATCGTCAGCCCGGCGAAAGCTTTGTCTTCGATGTTCAGGTGGGTGGGGACTTCGTGACGTTGCAATGGCCTCTCCTCGTGTGGTTTGAGGAGAGCGTGGGGGGCCCCGATCCGCGGATGCTCCAGTGCGGGGCCAGCCGGACGTCCAACGTCCCATAGAATGGTCCAACTACCCCCAGAATGTTGCAGCTCAATCCCGGCTCGTGCTGAATATGAAGAATGCCGATAACTCCCACCCAGAAAGCCGCGGCCGAAGCCGTCCAGCATGCCGCTGCGCATGATGCTACCGGCGCAGTTCGGCTCGTGGCGGGTCCAGGCACTGGAAAGTCCGCGTCGATCGTCGAACGAGTGCGATGGCTTCTGGCGAATGGGACGCCGCCCCAAGGGATCTACGCTACTTCGTTCACCCGTGCTTCGGCTCATGACCTTCAACTCAGAGTCGAAAAGCACTTTCGAACCCATGGCCAACCGGGGGCGCCGCTCCTACACGTAAGCACGCTCCATGCTCTGGCTCTGCGGGCGTTGCGCCTCGCCGGGCAGCTCAACATCTACCCTGTCGATCCGAGGGTTCTGGACGAATGGGAGACCGAGTTCGTCCTGGACCGCGAGTTCGGTGAACACGCGGGAGAGCCCAGCACTCAGCGACAGGAGAAAATTCGACTACATCATGAGGCGTTTTGGGCAACGGGGCAGTTCAACCCGACAAACTATGTTCTCCCGACGCCACCTATTTCGACCGCTGAGCAGAATGCCTTCGACTCGTTTCATAGGCGACGGACGCAGCTCTACGCCGCAGTACTGCCTGGAGAACTGATTCGTCAGTGTGTCCTCCGCATTAGGGCGGGCACTTTGGATGTGCGTGCTCTCCTAGGCATTGAACATCTCATCGTTGACGAATTTCAGGATCTGAACGAGCTCGACCAGGAATTTGTGCGCCACATTGCCACGGCCGGAGCTCATCTCTTCGTCGCTGGGGATGACGACCAAAGTGTCTACTCATTTCGCTTTGCCGCCCCGCACGGCATACAGACATTTCACCAGACACACCCTGGTTGCGGCGACCATGCCCTCTCCGCTTGCTTCCGGTGCGCGCCGGTTGTCCTCGACGCGGCCAACGCACTAATTCAGGCTTTCGGCGCAGGCAGTCGTCTCCAGAAGACGCCCGTCGCGCTGCTCGGCCAGGCTCAACCTCCTGTCCAAGGGCAGGTTCTCAGATGGCGGATGCCCAACGACAAGGTCGAGGCCCGGGCGTTAGCCGAGTCATGCCGAGACCTCGTTGCTGCAGGCGTCCCACCTGACCGCATCATGATCCTGCCGACGAACTATCGCGCGCTTCGCTCGGGGCTCAAGGGCGCGCTAGATGCTGTCGGAGTGCCCAACGAACTTCACGACGAGGACCGGTTCGTGTCGCGCCCTGCCGGCCGTTTGATCTACGCGCTGCTCCGAATTGTGGCCTCTTCCGATGACTATGTTGCTCTCCGCACGGTGCTAGGTATACGAAAGGGGGTTGGCGTAACAACCTGCAATGCGCTCGCAGACAGCGTGACTGCCAACAACTTCAATTACCGTGACCTCTTCTACACGAACCCACTTCCCTTCGCCCTTCCCTCAACCCGAGCGCACACCGCTCTCTCCGCAGCTCAAACCGTGTTGAACTCGATCGGCGGCTGGCAAAGCGTCGACACGCTTGGTCAACGCCTCAACGATCTTACCGGTCTGGTCGCAACCACCCTAGATGCGGCGGCTGCAGGAGAATGGACGGCGTTTTCAGCGAGTTTGCCTGCGTTTTTGACGTTAGAGGAGCTGTCCGCCGTACTTGCGGCCGACGGCGATCAGCAGCGACGCTTGGTCTTTGAGGCTGCCTATCAACGAGTCGGCCTGCCGGTTCCAGTGCCACCGCCAGTGCCCTCTAGAGTCCAAATCATGACTATGCACGGTGCCAAAGGACTCGACGCTGACATTGTCTTCATCCCAGGACTTGAGGAGGAGCTGATTCCTGGTTCGCGCCGCAGCCCATATGTAGGTCTTGTCGAGGAGTCTGCCCGCCTACTGTTCGTCTCGATCACAAGGGCACGGGTGAGCTGCATCATTAGCTACGTCGGTCATCGATTCTTCAACGGGACGATGGCTCAGCACACGGCTTCGCGCTTCGCCAATCATCTCAATGGTCCGTTCGGATGGAGAACCGGTGGTCTGACGCCAGGCGAGTGTCAGACCACGCTGTCGGACCGCTTGAACCTCTAACGCGAGACCAAGCGTGCGGATGGTTGATGAGTCGCTCCTGGACGTTCAACCCTCACGGCTGGCACACGATGAACTTGGCGTTCACTTCCTTAGTCAAGCGCCCGCGTGTCCCTGACGCCGAATGTCCGTTTACGATTCGCCAAAAGTCTGAACCAAGAGAGTGGAGTGATGCAGGCCTATTTGGTGGAGCATCGGTGCCTCGCCCTGAGACGACTGCAACCTAAGGCGATCCAATCGAATCCTGGATCATCCCCGCGATCACCCGTGCCAGCAGCACGATTGAGAAGCCGACCAGGGCGTTGACGATGGCGGACTTGCCGCGCTCCATCTGGTGGGGGCTGCCGGCGGCGGACATGTAGAGGAAGGCGCCCCACATCACGAAGAACGCGGCCACAGCGGCGCCGACGCCCATCCCGATGTTCAGCAGGTTCTCGAATAGGGTGTTGATCTGTTCCATCACATCGGCCTCCTAATTGCCGTTGCTCTCGATTGGTTCCTGGGATGTCAGGCGGAACTCCGCGACCAGCCAGCGGCCGTTCACGATGACCAGCCGGCACGCGACGTGCTGGCGAACTCGCTGCTCGCGGAGCTGCCCTGTCGCCGGGTCGGTCGCCCGTCGCGTTTGCTCGACCGTTGCCGATGCGGTCGCGGCGTCGTCGGACAGTGCGGTTACGCTGACAATCACCGAGTCGGTCGCAATGGTTTGCTGCTGGCCAACGGAGGCTGGATCGACCTGGGACGTGCTGACCGCTTCGTGCACCGCTCCCGTGCTCAACTCCATGAGGCGTATGCGGTAAGCGTCGGGTTCGCGGAAGTCGAACGAGCCGTACGCCTCCACGAACTCACGGGCGGCGTCCTCGACGGCGCTCATGTCCTGGCCCTGGCCCCGCAGGCGGCTCGCGCCCTGCCAGCCGCTGAACAACGAGATGACGAGCAGCAGCCCGGCAAGACCGCCGACGACCACCATCACTCCACGTGCGCTGGTCATAGCTGCACTCCGCCTGCGTGCGGACGCCCGACCCCGGCGAAGTGGCTCGACCAGTAGGGGTCGTTGAAGGCGACTTCCTTCACGAAGTCGCCGGCCTGCGGCGCCATGACCACGACCCCGCCGTCCACGTAGATGCCGACGTGCGTGATGCGCTCGGACGACGGATACGTGTGCTCGTAGAAGACGAGGTCGCCCGGCTGCATCGACTCGACGCTGACCGGCGTCGACCAGTCGTACTGAGCCTGCGCGGTTCGCGGCGTCGCGATACCGAGCTGGCCGTAGACCCATTGCACGAGACCGCTGCAGTCGAATGTTTCCGGACCCGCAGCGCCCCAGACGTAGGGCGAGCCGATGCGCGAACGCGCGAGAGCGACCGCCTGCGCGGGAATGCCAGCCGGGTCGACGTTGCCGTAGCTCGTGGCGATCGAGAGGACGTGGTCGACGTACGCCCAGGAGTGGTTGTAGGCGTAGAGGGCCTGACGGAGGTCGCCCGGAGCGCCGCTCGCGAGCAGGTACGCCGCAGCCGCGGGGAGGCAGTCTCGGAAGTTCGACGGGTCCGCAACGCCGTCGCTATCGCCGTCGACGCCGTAGTGCGCCCACGTCGCGGGCATGAATTGGCAGTACCCGACGGCCCCGGCGGAGCTCGGCCCCATGTTCGCGCCGAACCCGCTCTCGACCTTCGCGATTGCCGCCAGTACCTGCCACGGGACGCCGGTCGCCGTGCCGACCTGCTGCATCACAGCCAGGTGATCGGGCGGGATCTCCGCGAGCGCTGCCGCTGAGGCGCCGGGCTGCGGCGGCTCGGGTACCCCACCAAGGGCGGCCATCGTGAGGAGTAAGGGAGCGAAGAAGACCAGTCCGACGGCGCCTGCGACCTTCAGGCCGCCGCTGGCCACGCCGCCGAAGAGGTCACCAGTAGCGATTGCGCTTGGATTCATGGCATGCACCTCACGCCCGTCCCGAGGCGGCACGCGCGGCACCAGCGGCTCCACCGCCACCAGCCGCGCCACCCGCGCTCGCCGCTCGTCCCGCAGCGCCCAGCCCGCCCATCGCGTGCGTGACGGCTGCCAGGGTGAGGACGTTCGTGATACCCGCGGCACTGCGACTGCTTCGAAGCAGGGACGGGACCTTCAGCGTGAGCCAACACACGGCAAGCCCGAGCAGCATCGTGAGCAGCGCGTTGGACATGCTGCCCGGCGTCAGCTCGACCATGAGAGACGAGCCGAGCCGCAGTACCATCACCTGGACGGCCTGCTGGAACACCGTGGTCGTGAAGAGGTCGACCCACCAGCGTGTCCAGTGCTGTGTCTGCGGCAGGACCCACAACAGCGCCGCGACCGGAGCGAGGACGATGAGCATAGCCAGGAGCGCGAGCCGCATCAGCATCTGGAAGACGAGCAAGATGGCGACGATGCCGTACGCAACCGCCGTGAAGATGAGTGCGATACCTTCCTGCGACGGCGTCGCCTGGTCATAGCCGGGGAGGCTCACCTCGCCGATAGCCGCCGAGATGGCGTTGTTTACGTCGATGAGCAGCCGGGCGAACTCGATGGTCAGGTTCGCCGCCAGCGCCGCGAGGATGACGCGCGGCACCAGCTCCATGGCCTCGTGGTACGGGCTCCGCGTGTGCTCCTTGAGGATGACGTTGAAGCCCCCCCACATCACGATGACGGCCAGGGCCGCGTTCACAATCGCCCGCGAGAAGTCCCAGAGACTGCGGACGGTTGGGCTGTCGTACGTGCCTTCCGAAGGCGTCTGGGTCACGAAGTTGAGCGAGGAACCGCCGAGCCCCAGTGCCCAGTCCACAAACCCGCGCATCGCCTCCAACAGAGCCTTCCCAACGATCGTGAACACCGCGTTCACGATGTCGCCCGCCCAGTTCAGCGGGTTCAGTCCACCGGGGATCCAATCCGTCGGGTTGGGAATCCAGTCGGTTGGATCCGGGATCGGGAGGTCGACGGGGATGGTCTGCGGCTGGGCGGGTGGGGGCTGCTGGGCGGGCGGAGCTTGCGCCTGGCCGGTGACGGATGCTGGTTCCAAGAGTGGCACTCCCGCGGAGCGGAGTGCGTTTCGGGCCACGCGCGGGTCGAGCTCCGACTCTTGCGCCAACGCGCTTTCTCCGAACCCACTACAGGACAGGACGGCATAGACGGCGAGCAGAGAAATGACAATCAGCATCACTCGCATCGGGAACCTCCTCGTCGTCACGCGCCGTTGTCGGCGGCTGTGACGTGGGAGGTAGGCTGGATCGACCCAATCCCGAGCGAGTCCACATTACGCGGCAGGTGGTCCGATGCACCTCAGCTGGACGTCCAAGTTCTGTCCTCGGAGCGTTGGACCCGCCTCCAGCCCCGTCCGGTATCGACAACTCGGCGGTCACCGGCGGCGCCATACTGCGGCTCGGCTCTTGGCCTCGGCCCGAGTAGAGTCAGATTCAATGGCTGTTGCGCGTGATAGGATGACCAAGCCTCGGTACTCCTCCCGGATCATCAAGGCGGGGGCACTGATACCGGACACTCGGTCAATATTGTTGGGCTGGGATCTGGAGGCGAGCCCAAAGCAGAACCTCGCCGCTGTGCTAGAGCGGAACACCCTCGGCAAAGCGTCTCGCAGCAGGGTCATCGATCAGCTCAAGACCTTCCGACAGCGGTACTTCTACAAGCCCGAAGAAGCTCGCGCCTTGGCAATCATCGTTAAGGGACGATGGTCCGAGGCAGCAGTAAACCGTGTGCTGTTCTACTTCACGGCGCGCGCAGACCCGCTGGTGAGGGACGTCGTTCTGGAGCTCATTGGCCCCATGCATCACCGCGGACGGCTCACCCTTCAAACCGCCGATGTCGAGGAACAGATTCGGCTGTGGGTCCGGGACGGGAGGACCGTCTCGCCGTGGTCCGAGGCGACCGTGTGTCGCGCGGCTCAGGGAATCATGGCGACGCTGCGGGACTTTGGCCTGCTAGCAGGCGTGGTGGCTAAAAGAATAACGCCGCCCCACATGCCTTCGGAAGCAGCCGCCTTGATAACCTTCATGCTAACCAAGGCTGGCACGTCGGCGTCGCGCGTCACGTCCGACCCCGCGTGGGCCTTGTTCCTTCTGGGGCCTGCTTCTGTCGAGCGCGTGCTCCTTGAGGCGCATCAGAGGCACCTCTTGCATTACCATGCAGCAGGCCGATTGGCACGCATTGACTTCCCGGCTTCGACCATTGAGGAGTACGCCCTTGCTCTCGCTCAAGGACCGGATTGATCTCTTGGAGCACGACCTGCTCGCTAACCCCGTGAGGATTAGCTCATACCGCGACCTGCCTTTCGCGATTCTCCGGTATGACCCGAGCGATGAATGGCAGCTGCGGCGCGAATTGGCCCTTTTCGAGGCTCGTTTACGATCACGCGGGCTTCGCACCGCACGCATTTCGCTTGGTGAGGTCCTCTGGGGAGCAGTGGAAAAGTGCGAGGGGATCGGCGCTATTGCACAGCTCGAAAGGGAGCGAGGGTTCGCGGACGCTGAGCGCCAGGTGGCCATCTATCTGTCGGATCAAGATTGGGCGCGCTTACCTGACATGGTGATAGAGCGCGTGGAGCAAGCCGTGCCACAACCGGACGTCGTGTTCGTAGTAAGGGCCGGAGCGATGGCTCCGGCCGCCTACCACATGTCGAAGTTGCTCGATGAGCTCCACGGAAGGACTACCATCCCCATCATCCTCTGCTATCCAGGAATATTGGAACCTGGAAGTGTTGCGGGCCTGCGCCTGATGGATCTCCCTGGTCGGAATGCCAGCGGAAACTACAGGGTAAAGATCTATGGATAATGTAGAAATTAAGGCGCTGCATCTCGCGATTGGCATTGGCACTGCATATCTTGGACTGATCATGGGAAGCCTGTCATGACCTTGATTCGCGATATCCTGCAACGCCCAGTTGATCAGAGAATCGCTGAAGTTATCCAGGTAACGGAGGATAGCGCTCAGGCGGTCTTCGAAGAATTGACAGAGTATGTCGTCACGCGTGGGCTTAGCGACTACTACCGAGAGATCCTCGATGCAATTGCATCGGCTCCTGCAGATCCACCGTCCAGCGTGGGTGTGTGGGTATCCGGCTTCTTCGGTTCGGGCAAGTCCTCGTTTGCGAAGAACCTCGGCTATGTGGTCATGAATCCGACCATCGCTGGAACGGCGGCCGCAGAGATATTCAAGCGTCAGTTTACTGATCCCCCCCCGCGTACATGCACTGCTCGACTCAATCGTGGCGCGGATCCCGATTGAGTCGATTCTCTTCGATGTACAGAAGGAAAAGTCGCTCATATCGGGCAACGAATCCATCGCACTCATTCTGTATAGCGTCGTTCTTCGTCATCTTGGTTACGCCGAGGACTTTGATGTAGCCGAGCTCGAGATCGAGCTTGAAGAAAAGGGCGAACTCGACCGGTTCATAGGCCTTTGCAACGAGATTCACGGCCAAAGCTGGGAGCGTGTGCGGAAATCCGCACAAAAGCTCAATCACGCCAGTGTCGTCCTTCATCGCATTGACTCTGTCACATATCCGGATGCCGACACATGGGCCCGTTCCTTGGCGGGACGCCGCTTGGCCGAGAACCTGACGATCTCGCGGGTCGTGAGCCGGACTTTCGATTTGATGGCACGCCGTCGTCCAGGGAAAGCGCTCGTCCTCGTGCTGGACGAGGTTGGCGCGTATGTCGCAGCCAGCGTGCCGCGACTGGAAGATCTGCGAGCCCTGGTGGAGGAGTTTGGCAAGGAAGGGCGCGCCCGGCTGCGCGACAAGCGGGTCCCGGCCCCTACCTGGCTGATTGTCACCTCTCAAGAGAAGCTCGACGAGGTGGTCAGCGCGTTGGACTCACGCCGAGTGGAGCTGGCCCGCGTTCAGGATAGGTTCGAAAGGCGGATCGACTTGGCACCGGCGGACATTCGGGAAGTTGCTACACGCCGCGTGCTTTCTAAGACCCAGGAAGGGGCACTCCTTCTCAGGTCGATGTTCGAAGAGAATGCGGGGCGTCTCAACCAAGCTTGTCGTCTCCAGAACTCGACAATGCGCACCGAGGTCAACGAGGCGGCATTCGTCCAGTTCTACCCGTACCTTCCTCACTATATTGATTTGTCCATCGACATCATGTCGGGGATCCGGCTCGCCCAGCCCGGCACTGCTCGGCATCTCGGCGGGAGCAACCGCACGATCATCAAGCAAGCTCACGAGATGCTGGTCAATGAGCGAACCGGCTTCGCGGACAAGGATGTCGGGGCGCTTGTGACGCTCGATCACATCTACGAGCTGGTCGAGGGCAACTTTCCCACGGAGTTGCAGAAGGACATCTCGGACATTGAGCGAAATCTCAGCGTGCTTCCAGAGGACGGTGGCTGGTCGCAGCGAGTGGCAAAGGTTTTAGCGTTGCTGACCCTCGTCCGCGACGTTCCGCGGACACCCGAGAACATCGCTGCGTTCCTGATCGACCATGTCGGGCAACTCCCGCCATTGGAGCCGGTCAAGGGTGCGATAGACCGTCTTAAGCAAGGCCAGTACGTACGGGAAACTGATGAGGGATACAAGCTCCAGACGAACCAGGAAAAGAGCTGGGACGCCGAGCGTCGCGGACACCTGGCTCCCCGTCCGAAAGATCGAAACGACATCCGGCGCGAGCTGTTGGGCGACATCTTCAGCGATTCCGCCGTCCGAACCTTTCGATTCCAGGACCTGAAGACGTTTCGAATCGGCGTCAAGGTTGACGACGCACCGGTAGGAGACTCCGGTCAAATCACGCTCTCGATCCACGTCGCCGACGATGCGACGACGCATGCCGCTAAGCTGGAGGAGGCTCGGCAGCGCTCACGGCCGCCGGCGAACGAGCTCTTCTGGACACTCACGATGACGAACGATCTGGACGATCTCGTCGCGGAACTCCACGCCTCCCGACGCATGATCTCGACGTACACGCAGCGGCGCGCCCAGGAGCAGATCACCCCCAATCAGTCCGAGCTCCTTCGATCAGAACAGGGCGAGGAGCAACGGTTGCATCGCCGGCTGCGCGATCGGATGGTTGCGGCGTTGGAGGCGGGGACAACGGTCTTCCAGGGCGTGGCACGAGACGGATCTGACCTGGGTAAGGCCCTTCCCGACATGCTGCGGGGTCTAACTGAGCGCGCAATTCCCGAACTCTACCCGAAGCTTTCGCTTGGGGCCGCGCGCGTGAAGGGCAGCGAACCCGAGGAAGTCCTCAAGGCGGCCAACCTCAACGGGCTCTCGCAGGTGCTCTATGAGTCCTCACAAGGACTTGGTCTGGTCAAGCAGGAAGGTGACCGTTGGGTGCCGAATCTGGAGGCGCCGACGGCGAAGGAAGTGCTCGACTACCTGCGCAAGGAACAGTCTTACGGCAACAAGGTGTCGGGAAAGGCGCTAGAGCAGCACTTCGGCGGCACTGGATACGGCTGGGAGCTAGACGTGCTCCGCCTTGTCGCGGCCGTTCTACTTAGGGCCGGTGCAATCGAAGTTACGCACCAGGGGCGCCGGTACCGCAATCATCAGGATCCTCAGTCGCGGGTCCCGCTAACCAATACGCCCGCCTTCCGCGCGGCTTCCTTCGCGCCGCGGGAGTCTGCGCCGACACTCAAGGACCTCACCCGCGCTGTCGAGCAGTACGAACAACTGACTGGCGGCGAGGTCGACGTGGAGGAGGCAGCGATTGCGGCCGCGTTGAAGAGGTTCGCCGCAGCCGAAATGCAAGCGCTTGTGCCGCTTGAGGCCACCGCCCGAGCTCACCGGTTAGATTCGCTGCTCGTCCCTGTCTCCGAATACCGGTCAACTCTCGTCGGCATCGAGCAGGCCGACACGGACGACGCCGTTCGCATCCTTGCCGGAGAGGGCCAGTCTCTGCGAACAGCGCGCGACCAGGTTCGCCACGTTGGCGAAGCACTGCAGGCCTCGAACCTCGAAGGTATCCAGTTGGCTCGGCGCGCCGCGGACGAAATGTGGCCAGTGATCCGGCCAATCGCCGAGAACGCCGAGTTGGAAGCAGCAGTCGAGGAGGTGCGGAGGCTCCTCGCGTCTGAGCAACTACACGAAGAACTTGCCTCTCTCTCGGAGGCTGCCGGCGTGGTCGTCGCCGCATACGACGCGACGTACACCTCCATCCACACTGCCAGGGCCGAATCGGCCGTTGCGGCCATTGATGAGGTTCAGGCGGACGAGGCCTGGACGGCCATTCCAATTGACCTCCGCGAGGACCTCCTCAAACCCCTGGCCGGCCGGGCATGCCAGCCTCTCGCACTCAACACCGGCGCGCTGCGATGCACAGCGTGCGAGGCCACCATCCCCCAAATGCAGTCGGACGTGGAGGCAATACCCGCGCTCCAGGCGACGGTTCGTGAACGTATCCAGGCCGCGCTCGCGCCACCGGACCAGCAGGTCGTGCGCGTGCGCGTCTCCACGTTTTTCGCCGGCGGCATCGACACTCAAGACGCGATCGACGCTGCGTTGGAACGGTTCCGAGAACATCTCCTGAAGCTCCTCGATGAGGGCGCTCGCATCGTGTTGGAGTGACTCATGCAGCCCTTGAGCGTCTTCGACGCGCACTTCCGCTCAGCACTGGCGCTGCTCAAGGTGTACCAACTGCTGGACTGCGCGGACGCCGAGGGTGATGACGAGCTCCTGGGTAAGCTCCGCGCGGCGGGTGACCTGCGGACCGATGAAGAGGTCGTCCTCCTGTTCAATGACCTTGTTGTAGGGCTGGTTCGCGAGCAGGCAGCCTTACCCGCAGCGTTTTTCCGCCAGTCCAACCTTGCGCTACTCCTCCGCCAGTCCGTCGTCTCAGCGTGCACGGCGATGGACGTGTACTTCCCGGCACTGCTGGAGACCCACCTGCCCACGGTGATTGCAGTGCGCCAGCGCAACTGGCAACCCACGGATCAGAACGTCAAAGATCTCTTCAGGGACTTCGCCCTCCGGGGCGACGAGATCGCCGGTATCCTCGACGCCGAGACGGTCGACGAGCGATGGCAACTTCTCTCGGCAAGGGTGATTTCCCACATCCGCGGCAAGACGCTCTCCAACGTGCAGGCGATTCAGGCGACAATGGTCCTCCTCGGGGTTCAAGACCCGTGGCAGCAGATCGCGAATCGCGCCGGTACGACGAGTTCGGCGTTGCGCGAGCAAGTGGGCAACATCGTGAAGCGACGGAATAACATCGTTCATAGGGGCGATCGATCCCCAGGGCAATCTGACGTCGACCCCGACGCCATCGACTATGTTTGGACGAACGCTCACGTCAACTCGGTCCAGTCCACGGTGACCGCGTGCGATGCCCTGGCACGCGAGGCCGTCCGGAACCTCACCCAAAGCGCGGGAGTGGCCTGATGGAACGCGACCTGCGCAACGCGCTTCGAAACACGGTGACCCGTTGCCGCACCCTGTTGGAATCGTCAGTCGCCGAGGTTCTGGAAGGGACTTTCGCCATCTATCCGGACGGCACGTCGGCCGAGAGATCCTCGCTTACTCACCTCGCCGAGGCCGATCACGTCCTTCGGGACGAACTCCTCGCTCAGCTTCAGCACATCCAGGCGACCATGCTCGGCGGCGGGGTTCCGGGGAAAGGAGCGGTCGAACAGTTGGTGCGCGAGGTAGCCTTCACGCACCTGAACCGCCTTTGCGCGTTCAAGATGCTCGAGGTGCGAAAGCACATGCGCGAGGCCGTTGGGCGGGGGCTCCAATCGACCGGCTTTAAGTTCTACCTCGCCGGCCACGATGACGACGAGAAACTCTGGAGTGGCGGTCAGCAGGAACTCGCCTACCGCAATTACCTCCTCTGGCTGAGCACGACGCTTTCGAACGAAGTGGGGCCGCTGTTCTCTCCCGAGGATCCAGCGAATCGGCTGTTCCCCGCGCACGCGACGCTGATGGCCGTGCTCGACGAGCTGAACGCTCCGGCATTGGCCGAGGCGTGGACCGAGGACGAGACGATCGGCTGGGTCTACCAGTACTTCACGCCCAAAGAGCTGCGGGACAAGGCCCGGAAAGAGAGTGCGGCGCCGCGTAACTCCTACGAGCTGGCATTCCGAAACCAGTTCTACACGCCGCGCTACGTCGTCGAGTTCCTCGTCGACAACACGCTTGGCCGCACGTGGCACGAGATGCGCCGGGGAGACACGGTGTTGAAGGAACGGTGTGACTACCTCGTCTACCAGCCGAACGAGGTGTTCTTGTCGGACGACGCGGCGACCACGTTCCGCGACATTCGCCCTGGAATCCTGTCGGCCATGCGTGGCGACTTCAGCGCGCTGCCGGAGGATGCCACGTGGCCGGAGATGCAGGCCCTCGCCCTCGCGATCGATGGTTACGACCTCGCTCCGCGGCTGGGGCTTGGTGAGTGTGGCGACTTTGCGAACGCGAAGGGCGAAGCCTTCGCGAGGACCGGCAAATGGGATGGTTCCTCCATCGAGCTGTGGATTTGCCTTTTCTTCGAACAGCGCTGCTTCCGGCATTTTGGGGAGGACCCGGCATTAGGGAAGGACGACGCGATCCCCAGGCTGTACCAGTCGCTCAGAGCCGCGCTTCAAGGGCCCGCTCCGGAATCGGGCTCGGAGGCCGTGTGCGTGGCGCCGAGGCGGAAGAAGGACCCCCGCGACTTCCGCATCCTCGACCCGGCCTGCGGCAGCGGGCACTTCCTGCTGTATGCGTTCGACGTAATGGCTGCGATCTATGAAGAGGCGTGGGGGGACCCGGAGAGCCCAGCGTCGGAAGCGACCGGCAATGCGTTGCAGTCGGACTACCCGGACTTACCGCTGCTCAGGGCGGCAGTGCCAGAACTCATCCTGCAGCACAACGTGCGAGGCATCGACATCGACTTGCGCTCGACGCAGATCGCCGCCCTGGCGCTCTGGCTGCGGGCGCAGCGCGCGTTCCAGGACCTTGGCATCCAGCAAGGCGAGCGGCCCGAGCTTCCGCGTCCGTGCATTGTTGTCGCGGAGCCAATGCCGGGTGAGCGCGAGTTGCTCAAGGATTTCCTGCGGGAGCTGGCCGAGCCGAGGCTGCACGACCTCATCACCAGCGTTTGGGAGCAGATGCGCCTCGCGAGCGAGGCCGGCTCGCTGCTGCGCATCGACCAGCACATCAACGAAGCACTGGAAGAAGCGCGCCACCAGGCGTTTATCCCGCAGAAGCCGCTGAAGTTGACGCTCTTCGAACCTGGTGTTCCGGCCCATCAGAAATCGCTGGAGTTCACGGTCGGCAAGGATGAACACGAGTTTTGGGCGGGCGCTCAGCAGCGCCTCCTGGCGGCACTGGAGGAGTACGCCCGCCGCGCCTCGAACGGACAGAGCTACGTGCGTCGCGTCTTTGCGGAAAACGCCCGCCAGGGCTTCGACTTCGTCGAGCTCTCGCTGGAGCGGTTCGACGTGGTACTCATGAACCCCCCGTTTGGTTCACCGAGCACTCCTTCGCGTCCGTACATCGAGCAAACGTATCCGCGCACCAAGAACGATGTGTACGCTGCCTTCGTCGAGCGAGGACTCGAGTGGCTCCGACCGAGGGGGACGTTGGGTGCCATCACCTCGCGAACGGGATTCTTTCTCACTACCTTCAGGAAGTGGCGTGAGCAGGTGCTGCTCGCTAATGCCCGTCCGATTGTCGTGGCCGACCTCGGCCAAGGAGTACTGGACACTGCAATGGTAGAGACGGCGGCTTACGTCGTGGAGAAAACACGATGAGCGTCAGTGTCTTTATCAACCTCCAGTCAGCGGCGCCGGATCACAAGTCTATCGAGCTTGAAAGGTCTGTCGCGGCCCTTCGAGACGCCGAGCCGAATGAGCTGCTTCACGCTAGGGATCTGGAGCTATTCCGGGCAATTCAAGGAACGCCATTCGCTTACTGGGCGCCACGAGAAGTGTTCGCCACCTTCCGAGGGTCTAAGACGATTCAGAGTGACGGCAGAGATGCGCAATCTGGTGCATCAACCATGGACGACTTCAGGTTTCTCAGGATGCACACAGAGGTTCCGTCGAAGTCCATTGGATCGACCCGGCATGAAACGACGGTCGGCAAACGCTGGGTTCGTCTGGCAAAAGGCGGTACTCACTCACGCCACTACATCGACTTTGATCTTGTAGTCGATTGGGTAGATGACGGTCGCATATTAAAGGGAGTCGTGGCGAACTACCGAGGTGATCGCGGATGGGGATACAACTGGTCGGCGGCCCTCAATGGTCATTCTTTCTATTTTCGACCCGGGAACTGACTTGGCCACGGCGGACTCAGGCGGGCCTGAGCGTTCGAACACTTCCTGCCGGCTGCATAATTGGCGATAAGGGTCCAAGTGTCTTCGTTCCAGCGGACGATGAAGTGCTTTTGAGCACACTACTTGGCTTGATGAACTCCCAGACATTTCGCGCACTTGTGGAACTCCAGATGGCATTCGGCTCGTACGAAGTAGGAGTCATTGAAAAGACCCCTATCCCTGACCTAGCACTCACCCGGGAAAGCCGCGTGGGCGAAGTTGCACTGGAGTGCGTGGGAATCAAGCGCGAGCTCGATCGCGCTTCGGAAGTCAGTCACATCTTCACGCTGCCAGCGGCACTTCGTGAGGGCACGCTGCCACTCTCCAAGGCCCTAGGGCGTTGGCACGCCACTCTGGAAGGGGCGCGGTCAGCTTTGGCGCGCAATGAGCAGGAGATCGATGGAATCGCACAACGGCTCTACGGCCTGACCGACGACAACGTCGCTGCGCCCGCCGTCATCACCGATGAAGAAGGCCCACCCGTCGAACCGGACGAAGAGCCTGGCGTTGACCAGCTTGGCCCAGAAGGGCAGCGGGAGTTGTCAGCCCAGCTCCTTTCCTGGTCCATCGGTTGCGTACTCGGGCGCTTTGACGTGCGCATGGCACTGGACCGTTCGCTGATTCCAGCGCTTCAGGGACCCTTCGAGCCCTTACCTGCCTGCCCGCCCGGTATGCTCGTCGATCCCGACGGCCTCCCGGCGTCGCGGAATCGTATCGTGAGTGACGAGTGGTTGCGGGCGCGGCCGGATGCCATCACGCCTCCGCCTAGCGGTTCTGTCGCACCGCCAACGATTTCGGACAGCGAGTATCCGTTCGCCGTCGATTGGGACGGCATCCTTGTCGATGACCCGGAGCACGATGATGACGTCGTGCGCCGCGTCCGCGAGGTGCTCCATGTGATCTGGGGCGATGGCGCCGACGGCATCGAGCAAGAAGCCTGCGAGATGCTTGGAGTGAAGGAGCTGCGTGACTGGTTTCGCAATCCCCGGAACTTCTGGGACGACCACATCAAGCGCTACTCCAAGAGCCGGCGCAAGGCACCCATCAACTGGCTGCTCCAGTCTTCGAAGCGGTCGTTCGCGCTGTGGATCTACTACCACCGTCTCGACGGCGACATGCTCGCCAAGGCACTCACTACCTACGTCGAACCGAAGGTCCGGCGCGAAGAAACGCGCCTGGCCGAGTTGAGGGCCGCCTTCGAGGCCCAACAACCTACCGGCGCCGCTGCCCGCAAAGCAGAGCGCGACATCGAACGCCAGGAAGCGCTTGTCAGCGAGCTGGTGGAGTTCCGGGCGGCGTTCGATCGCGCGACAAAGCTCGGGCTCCAGCCAGACCTCGACGATGGTGTCGTCCTGAACATCGCTCCGCTGCACGGGCTCGTTCCGTGGAAAGTCGCTCGCCAGTACTGGGATGAGCTGCTCGCCGGCAAGTACGAGTGGTCGACCGTTTCGAAGCAGCTGCGCACGAAGGGCCTGGTGCGCTAATGGGTCGTGTCACCGACGAGCTGCTGAAGGTCGTGCGCCGCCAGGTCGACGGGTCGGGCATCGTCGTCTGGTACGACCCCGACCGCACGTACGAGGAGATCGCGCCGGCCACGGGCGACGCAAACGCCACCTTTGCGCGGTACGTCGACAGCTTCTTCCAGCTGCGCTACGAAATCGACCACCTCCTGGAGGGGGACCGGCCCCGTCTCGTGGTCTATGTCCCTCTGCCCCGCGACACCGCCCACGAGCCGCTTATCGAACTCGTTGCCGCCGGCGTGGAGATGTACCCGGGCGCACCGTCCCGCCCCTGCAATACCCGCCTCTCCGTGATCGCGAAGCCGCTGTTCGACGAGATGGTCTGGAAGTCGGTTGAGAAGGGTGTCGAGGCCGGAACCGTCGGCCTCGCAGACCTCGATCGACTCGCCGAACGGCCAACAGGAATGCTCTCGCTCCTGTTCGGCACCGCGTCACCTGATGCGATAGCCCTGCAGTTCGTGACGAGCGACAAGCACGATGCGGCCGTCATGCAGAAGGGCGGCGAGTCTGAGCTCGCGGCTCTACTGGAGGAGCACTTCGGCCTTCAGTCACCGGCACAGGGTTTGCTCGCGGACCTGCGTGACCGTTTCGTCCAGCACGTCCTGGCCACGGAGTTAGTTTCGACTCTGCCGGGCGAAACTCCCGCAGCGCTAGCCAGCGTCGCGACGGCTGCGATCGGCCCATTGAGCGAAGCCTGTGGATCGCTGAGCAGGACATGGCGCGTTCGCAGCGACCTGACGGACTCGTTCGCAGCCGCAGCGGGCCGGACGGAATCGGCGTTGTCCCTGTCGTCCCTTCCTTTGTCGTACGAACAGCTCCAGTCCCAGGATGCGTTCCTCGCGCTCGAAGAGCGATTGCAGGAGGAGGTGGAGGCCCGACTCCGGACATCGCCCGACGATGTCACAGTAGAGTTCGCGCGGTCACGTCAGCGGTCGTTCTGGTCGAAGCTTCGGCCGGACGCTGGCGCGCGCTGGGTGATGATCGCAACGGCCGGCGATCTTCTCCTCACGGCCGATCGGATCGCATCCGAGCTGAAATCCAACGCCAGGTCTGCCGACGAGCTCCTTACCGCTTACACCGCCCGCGAGTCCAACTGGTTCCTGCTGGACACCTACCAGCGGCGGCTGGAAACGCTCGCGTTCGGATTCGATTGGGACGAAGGCCACCAGGCACTCAGCGAACTGCGTTACCACGCGGCGAGCCGCTTCGCCCAAGTTGGCGGCGCCCTCGCGGAGGCATTCGTTCGGGCCTACCAGGCCGAGGGCTTCACGCTCGCCGGGCGGAAGCGACAGCGCGATGTTTTCAAACAGTACGTCGCGCCTGCAATGGAACGCGGGAAGACAGCCTACGTGCTCGTCGACGCACTTCGGTTCGAGATGGCCAAGGAACTGGTGGCCGGGCTCGGCGAACAGTTCGACTGCGAGCTGGACTTCGTGCTCGGGTCAGTGCCTTCGATTACCGAGGTCGGTATGGCGGCCTTGCTCCCGGGTGCCGAAGGCGAGGTGGAACTGTTGGATGCGGGCGGCGGCAAGCTCGCGCTCCGCATCGACGGCACCGTGGTCAAGGATCGGGCGGACCGCGTGAAGCTGTTGAAGGCGAATGCCGGCGCCACGGTGTACGACGCGAAGCTCGAGGACCTGCTTGCGAATCGGAAGACTGTGCTGAACGGTATCGCCGGAGCGGATCTCATCTTCGTCACATCGCAAGAAATCGATCTGCTGTGCGAGCAAGGCAACATCGCGCTCGCTCGGAACACTATGGACACCGTCATTCGCGACCTGCGGCGCGGGATCGGCGCCCTCGTTCGGCAGAGTGTTCAGACGGTCATTGTCACGGCGGATCACGGCTATCTGTTTGGGGAAGAAGCTGGGACGGACATGACCATCGACCCACCGGGCGGCGAGACGGTCGACATGCATCGCAGGGTTTGGGTGGGGCGGGGAGGCGCCGCGCACTCTTCGTGTGTCAGGCTCAGGGCCAGCGACCTCGGATGGAAGGGTTCGCTCGAGATCGTGTCGCCGTGGAACATGGCCTGTTTCCGGGCTGGCGGCGCGCGGGCCTACTTCCACGGCGGGCTCGCACCGCAGGAGCTGACAGTGCCCGTGGCGGTCCTGCGGGCGCGCGTTTCTGCCGGGAAGCCCTCGGCCACCCCATTCGCTTGGCAGCTGAAGAGCGGGGCGAAGACAATATCGACTCGGTTCCTCTCCGTCCGGGTGGAGGGGCAGGTCTCGCAGCTGTTCGACGCCGACGCTCCTCGCGTTCGTATCGAGGTCCGCGCCGGAGGAATCGTCGTTTCTACCCCCCTTACCGCCGACTATGGCCTGGACCCGCAGAACGGCGAGGTCGGCATGAAGCTCTCAGAGGACGGCCGCAGCCTCGAGTCCAATGTGATCGTGCTGCAGCTCCACGAAACCGCTGCCAACGCGGAGACCGCGTCGGTACACTTGCTTGATGCAGCCTCGGGCTTCGAACTTGCGAAGCTGGGCTCAATCCCCGTGAGAATCGCGCTATGACCGTCCCGCCGTCCTCCGCTACCCAGAACGTCCGCGAAGTCTTCGCGGGCAAGGTCGTGCGGAAGGATCTGGTCCGCAAAGTGAAGGTCGGTGCCAACGTACCCGTCTACGTGTTGGAGTACCTGCTGGGCAAATACTGTGCGACGGATGATCCCACGGCCATAGAAGCTGGGCTGCGGGTGGTGAACAACACCGTCACCGAGAACTTCGTTCGCCCGGACGAAGCAAACAAGGCCCAGTTCCGACTGAAGGACGACGGCCGGGCGACCTTCATCGACAAAATCCGGGTGCGGGCGCTCGAAGACAAGGATTGGGCCGAACTCGCGAACTTCGGCAACCGGTTCCTCCACATCCCCGATCACCTGATCCGGCAGTATCCACGGTTGCTGGAGGGCGGGATCTGGGCTCAGGTTGATCTGGAATACAGACCTCCAGACGAGGATGACGCGAAGGCGAGACCGTTCTACGTGACCGGGGTGCGGCCGATCCAGTTGGCCAGCTTCGACTTCGACGAGTACACGGAGGGACGGCGGCAGGTCACAACCGAGGAGTGGACTGATCTACTGGTGCGGTCGATTGGTCTTGAGGCTTCCCTTTTCAGCGAGCGCCTCAAGCTCTTGTTCCTTACGCGCCTGATTCCGATGGTCGAGCGGAACTACAACTTCGTGGAGCTCGGTCCTCGAGGTACTGGCAAGTCATTCGTCTATCGGGAAGTGTCACCCTATTCGATCCTCGTATCTGGCGGTCGCACCACCGTCGCAAATCTCTTCTACAACATGGCTACGTCGAAGATGGGCCTGGTCGGCCTGTGGGACGTTGTTGCCTTCGACGAAGTAGCCGGGCTGGAGTTTTCCGACAAGACCGCCGTCCAGATCATGAAGGACTACATGGAGGCGGGCTCGTTCAGTCGCGGAAAGGATGAACTCGTCGCGGAGGCGTCGATGGCATTCCTTGGGAACACAAACGCTCCTATCGAAGTGCTCTCGCGAACCAGTCACCTGTTTCAGCCGCTCCCTGAGGCCATGCAGGACATGGCACTCATCGACCGCTTCCACTTCTACCTCCCCGGGTGGGAGGTTCCCAAGATGGCCACCGAGCACTTCACCTCGGACTACGGATTCGTCGTCGACTACGTTGCTGAGGCGTTCAGGGAGCTTCGCAAGCACAATTTCACTGACGTGTTGGATCGCCACTTTTCGCTCGGCAGCCATCTAAACGCCCGTGACTCCAAAGCCGTCCGGAAGACCGTGTCCGGACTGGTCAAGCTCCTTCATCCCGATCGGCAGGTGACCAAGGACGAGCTTCGAACCTACCTCGAAGTGGCGATCGAAGGACGGCGCCGGGTCAAAGAGCAACTGAAAAAGATGGGTGCCTTCGAGTACTACCAAACTAGCTTTTCCTACTTCGACAACGAAACCAGGGAAGAGCACTTTGTGGGAGTGCCCGAGCAGGGCGGACAAAACCTCATCTCGCCCGACCCTCTGCCCCCGGGATCCGTGTATGGAGCAGCCGTCGGCAGCGAGGAGCGTGCCTTGCTCTTCAGAGTCGAGGTCTCAAGGTTGCCCGGCAGCGGCAAACTGAGGATCACGGGAACGCCACCTCGCGCGGCGCGCGAGTCCGTCATCACGGCGTTCGATTTCATGCGCAGCCGTTCGCACGAGCTGGGTCTGAACCCCGAGCTTGAACACAGCGACTACCATGTCCAAATCATTGGCCTCAGCTCTGGCGAGAACGACGGCGACGCGAGCGTTCCCTTCTTCGTTGCCCTCTACTCGCTCCTCAAGAACAAGTCGGCAGCCCCGGCGCTCATCATAATTGGCGCCCTGACGATCCAGGGAAACCTGGCTCCCGTACGCTTTCTGACCGAGCTACTCCAAAGTGGCATGGACAACGGGGCAAGGCGGGTTGTCCTCCCTACCGAAAGTAAGCGTCAGTTTCTCGAGGTTCCCGGAGACGTGGTGGAAAAGGTCGACCCGATCTTTTACTCCGACGCGCTCACCGCAGCTGTGAAGTCGCTAGGCATGGCGTGAATCACCTGACTGTCGGGCCAAGTCACGCTGAGCGGACAGCTCCTCAAGTACGCGTCGTGTCTCGGGAAGCGGCTCCGCGCTGTCGTCCTCCAGCTCACGCCGTAGCGCGGTAGTCAGTGCCTTGTACGCCCGGCGGATTGCGTTGGTGTCTCCGAGGGTGGCGTGGCAGCGCATCATGCCGCGGACGGCTTCCTCGTCGATGGGGTCGCGGGCGATGATGGCTTCGTAGAAGCAAATAGCGAGCTTCGGGTCGCGGCTGTCGAACGCCAGGCGGGCGGCGCGGTGCGCAGCGGTGACGAACCGCTTCTGATAGTCGCGCCGGTAGACCTCGGCCCACTCGAAGGCTTCGTCCCCCATGAAGTCGCCGGTGTAGATTGCGAGGGCACGCTCGTACTCCACGAGGGCCTCGTAGCCCTGGAGCTTCTCCGCGCGGGCGATGTGGGCATCGAAGGCGTCGACATCCACGCGGAACAGGCCCGACCTGAGGTGGTATCGCTGGTTCGCGGTGACGAGGACTCGGTTGTCCACCTCGGGGGTTGCACTCGCGAGAGTGCGACGAAGGTAGTAGGCCGCGTTCGAAAGCTGGTGGCTCACCTGGTCGAGGTCGCCTTCGGGCCAGAGCGCTTCGGCAACCGTTTCGCGAAGGACCGGCGCCCCGCCGTGAGCGAGGAGGAACGCGAGCAACTCGCGCGCCTTTTGGATGGTCCATCCGCTCACCTCGCCTTCGGCCGCCTCGACACGAAAGGAGCCGAAGCAGCGGACTTTGAACAGCGGTCCCGCGCTCCCGGCCACCGCTTCTTCGCTCTCATCGGACATAGGCAGCGCAGATTGGCGGCTCAGTGGTGAAGGGCTGGCGGTCGCGGCGATCGGCGGCGCACCCGAATTCTCCTCAGACGGCAGTTCCGCCTCCCGTTCGTCCACTTCCTGGTCCGAGGTGGCTCCCGAGCGGAGCGGTGGAAGCTCGGGCAGTTCGAACGGCGGCTGCTGCTGATGCCCGTTGCCGTTCGAAGGTTTGTGACCGTTATGCGGCGCGGTTGGGAGGGACTCCGACTCCGGTTGCCCGACCGGCGGGCGCGAAGCTGTCTGTCTTCGAATCGTGACCGGCTCCAGTTCGAGTTGTGGGTGGCGTGGAAGACTGAGGGTGAAGCCGCGAGCTTCGCCGCCGGGTCGGTCCTCGAACGAGATCTGTGCTCCCCACAGCCGGCACATCTCGACGTCCACCGGCGCTTCGGTCGTGGCCAGGGTGACCAATCCATGCTCCCGGCCCGAACGGAGCACCATCTCCAGTTCGGCGGTGGCATCCCGGGGTTCCATAAGCGGGCCGGCGAGAGCGACCAGTGTGCTGGGGACGCCGTGCCGGTCTTCGGCCAACACCGACTCTAACTGCCGGACGAGGTCTGGGAGCGATGGTGCGTGGTCGTGGCCTTCGGTGCCGACCAGGCCGCTCAAGGCATCGCCGATGTGTGAGACGGACGCTTCCTCCGCGACCACGCCTACCTCCTCAGGGCCGTAGAGCGATGCGAACGTGGCGAGCCAACTGGAGATGAGGTCCCGGCTTTCGAGCCGGCCAGCAGTGATCAAGGCGCTTCCGCAGGCCAGGAGGTTCAGGTAGTAGATGCCGTCGTCTGTCGCTCCGATGGGGACGATCAGCAGCGAACCGCGCGCTGGCTCGTAGAAGAGTTCGGAAGCGAGCCGGTTGAACCGCGACAGCTTGAGGCGTACCTGGGTCGGCGCCATCTCGGTGCCGTCTACAGAGCAGCCGATCTCCCGCGACAACGTGTGTCGCGCTGCGACGAGTGCGTTTGCGTCGCCCGGCGGGCAGTCGAGCGTGAACTCGAGGAAGCGGTCGGTCTCGTGGACAAGAACGATCCTCGTGTCCGCGAAGTCCGAATCGGTCAGCGCCTGATGCAGCACTCGTGACATCGCCAGCACCCGGCCCGCGTCGCCTACTCCGGACGGTCGTCGCTCTCGGCGTTCCTCGCGGCGTCCGTCACCGCTCCGGTGCCGGTTTCTGAAGACGAAGACGAACAGTCCGGCGACAGCGACCGTCGCTGCGGTGCCACCCACGAGCTCGACAGGGAAAGCAGGCAGCGATGGCAGTGGTTTCGGACGCTCACTCTCGCCTGCCGGCACAGTCCCCTCGATGATGCCGCCCGGCGCCGTGCTCGGCGTAGGCTGCGGGGTAGCCACCTCGACGGTCGCAGTGGGTGCGACCGGCGTCGGCTCTACCTCGGCTTCGCCTTCCGTCTCACTCAGCTCGTCTGGCGTCGGCGGCGGGAAGATGGTCTCGTCCTGAGGGAGATCGAGCGTCCAGCCGGCGTAAATCAGATTCGGGTTGGTGAACGAGCGACCGTCCGGCATCTGGCGGTGCTGGTTCAATGTCCAGAGTTCGGTCCAGCGGAAGCCATCGCCCAACAGTCGTTCGGCGATGGCCCAGAGGCTGTCACCGGCGACGACCGTGTACGAAGTCGCGGTGAGAGTGGCCTGCTCTGGCGCAGAGTCCGGCGCGGTCGCGACCGACTCGCTAACCTCCGGCGAGTTTGATGGCGCGATCAGAGAGACAGTCGTGGTCTCACCGGAGCTGGCCGCTGCGAGGCCCGGCTGGAACGATGCTGTGAGGACGATCGTCCCGGCGAGCGCACCATCCACCAGGTGCCGTACGAACGGGAGGGTGAGCGGCTCTGTGATGCGGAGCCCCGTGCGCGCCCACGCAGCACCGCCGGTAATCGACGAAGCGGTACCCAACAACAGGCGCAGCGCCAGCGACGCGGCGAGGTAGCCAATGGCGAGCCATGCGACCCCGCCGGCCACCGTGGCCACATCATCATCCCGCAGCTGCGCGCCGCCGAGAACGTCCCACACATGACCCCAGTCGGGAACGGACAGCAAAGTTGCCGGCGGCCCAAGGAACCGCCAGAGCAACACCCCAATCAGGGCGAGAAGTGCTACCAACGCAACCAGTCCGAGGCGGCTGCTTCGTGCTTGGGTCGGCGATGCTGCTGTCATACGTGCTCCTCTCAGCGGCTCGTCAGAACCGACTGGAGTTGCTGGACCGGGTAGTCAGTCGTGAATGTCCGTGCGATTGGCGCCAGCGACTCCCACGCGCCGCCGTTGACCCGGTATTCGGCATCGAAGCTGACTTCGATGGTGATGCTGTAGGCCCCGCCGTTGGCCAGGGACGACTGTTCGTAGATGTGCTGGACATCGCTCTCTTCCGGGAATGGCCTACCGAGGGAGTTCGTCTCTATCGCCGTGCCGTCGCCGAAGCTCCAGCGATAGGTGACCGGCTGCACCTGGACCTCGACGGTCGTGCTCGCCAGCGTGTCCGATGAGCTGATGGGCTCGCCGCCATAGCCGTCCACCCAGAACCACGACTCAAGTGCGACGAGCCCCGTCGATGGGTTGGCGCTGATGGAGAGTTCCGGGATTGGCAGCTGATTGAGCAGCTCCATCGCGACGACGACAGGATCGACCGCGCCACCGCCTACAACGACCGTGACGTTCCCACTCGCGGCGGCGCTACGCGGAATCCACACGACGGCGAAGAAGCCATCGTCACAGACCACAGTCCACGGGCTTTCACCTGGATGAAGAGGCGCTTCGCGCTGGAACCACGCAGAAAGCGACAGACCGATGTTCATCGCGTCCGCTTCGCACGAAGGCTGCGCACCGGTGCTGACAGTCGAACCGGATGTCCCTCCAGAGCCGGAACTACCAGGAACGGTCTGGGCAACCGCGATGCGAATCGTGACGCCATTGGGACCGGAGCTGACCGACACGTTCGGAGATGTCGGGATCCCTGGGTCTGGCCTCGGTCGATCATCGCCCGGCGATTGAGCGCGAGCGGCGTCGGTCGTGGCGAACGAGAAGAGGACGAGGCCCACCACGAGGACCGTGAGCCGTGAAGCGACTCTGCAAATCACTGGCCCCCCTCCTCTCTCACGCCATCGCGCACCTTCCAAACTCCATCGACGCGCTGCATCGTCACCGTGTCCTTAAGCGTTTCCGGTGCTGACGGCGTCGCTCCCACTGGCTGCTTCGTCTCGGGGTCGATGTAGTAGCTGTTGTTCTGGTACTCGTCCGTGATGAGGGCCTGCTCGCCGCGCACCTCAAGGACCACCGGATCGGACTCGACCATGAGCGCGATCGCCCGGCCCTGTGCTGCGAGGTCAGCAACCTCTTGCAGTCCTCGATCCAAGCGCGGCCCCGTCATCACCTCCGCGAGGTGGCTGGAATCGCGGTCACGGAGGGCCGCCGCGTAGACCGACCAGTAGTTGGCATAGGCGTCGAGGACCTCGTCTTCGGGTGACGGTGTAACGGTCGTCGGCGCTGACGTGGCTGCAGTTGCAGCCGGACTCGAAGTGCGGGCATCCGGCGTCGGTGTGTCGGACGCGTCATCCCCGCCGCACGCACCGAGAGGCAGCATTACTGACAGGCCGACCGCCAGAATCGCGAGACGAGTTCGAACTTGCTGCCTCATCTCCACCTCCCCTATGGACCCGCCGCGTCCACGCCGTAGCGCGGCGCAGCTGATGCGCGGGCGCTCACGTCCACGTCGTCGATCCCGATCAGGCCCAGGAAGCTGGTTGACGCCTGGCGGGTGACGCTGACCTCGACGGACTCCGGCGATGTCGCGATTTCGTAGCTCACGCCGTCCTCCGCGTCGAGGTAGCGTGCCGCCGTCTCGCGAGCCCAGCGTTCGTCGAGCACGATGTCGCCGGTCGCCCGGTACGCGTCCTCATCTATCTGCATCGCGGCAGCCGCCGCCGCGGCATCGGCTGCGTTCTGAAGGTCGCGACGCTGCGCGAAGACGAGGCCGCCATCGGAGACAAGCCCGACGACACTCACCAGGCCGACCATCATCACCGCCACCATCACCAGAGCCTGGCCCTCCTCGCGACGCAGAGCGTTCATCGCGCCACCGCCTCCCGGCTGCGGTACAGCTCCACTTGCTCCGTGTGACTGGAGCTAACCTCGACTTCGAAGAAGCTAAGGAGCGGTAGGTCCGAAAGCGGGACGGAGTAGCTGACATCGGCGCTGACTTCACCGCCCCGGACAAAGCCGTTGGCGTCGACATCGATGGTCAGCCCCTCCACGGCCAGCCCGTAGCCCAACGCGGCAGCGCGGCCAGCCTCCAACGCGTCGGTCGTCCCTTGCTCCTCAGATGGAGCAACCGCCAGCGTCCGGCTCGCCTCCCGCGCAGCTGCCTGGACGGCGACCTTGGCGTCGGTAATCCGGCCGATGGCCACGACGCCGAAGACGAGCAGGAGCAACACGGGCACAGCAATCGCCGCTTCGACCATCGCCTGCCCCGACTCTCCAGAAAGCCCACGAGGGCACACCTGCCGGGTCCATCTACGGGCCACTGCGGAAGCCCTCCTTCCTCACACTCGCCGTCGCGTCGAGCTCGATGTCGCGGCTGCCGAGCCACGGGAAGATCAGCGGATAGTCGCCCGAGGCCCGAACCGTCACGGTCTCGCCGTCGTCGGTGGCTGCGACCTCGAATCCGTCCCCAGTGCTCCCCAGGCCCGAGCCCAGGACATCGCGGGTTCGCTGCTGGCCGTCGACTGCATCACCGCCTTCCGCTGCCGCCAGGCGAGCGCCTTCCTGAGCCGCTGTCGTGACCACGTTCTGGGCGTGGTGTACCAGCGCGAACTGGACGACGCCGACGAGCACCAGCAGCAGCACCGGGAGCACCAGCGCGAACTCGACCATGCTCTCGCCGACTTCGCTGTTGGCATCGCGCACAACGCGCGGCTTAGAGCGAATCCAGCTCATCGATGATCCCCTCGAACACGCCGACGATGCCTTCGCCGAGGGTCTGGACGGTCACGAGTGCGGCGACCGCGATGAGAGCGGTGACGAGGGCGTACTCGACCATTGACTGGCCGGTCTCATCTCGTGGGAGGAGCGGTCGGATTCGGTGATGGAGGCGCATGAGGTTCTCCTTTCTGGCGTCGGCCTCTACTCGCTCAGTCCCAGCAGTTGGACGCCGGCCGGGTAGAGCAGGACGACAAGGAAGACGGGAAAGATGAACAGCACGACCGGGAACAACATCCGGATGCTGCTCTTCTCGCCTTCGGCGATGAGGGTGGCGCGCTTCCGCTCGCGCACGGTGTCGGCGAGGGTGAGCATGACCTGGCTCAGCGGCAGGCCCTGTTCGAGGGCTGATTGCCAGGCGTCGGCCATGGAAACGATCTCCGGAACACCCTCCTGGGCGGCGAGCGCGCGGAGCCCTTCGGGGTGCGTGGCCGTCCCTAGACTCGCCTCCCTCGCGACTATCCGAAGTCCGTCCCCCAGCGCGCCACGAACCTGCCGGCTCACGTCGGCGAGTGCTTGCTCGGGAGAGAGCCCGGCGCTCGCTGCCATGGCGAGGAGGTCGAGGACGGTTGGCAGCTCGACGAGGATTGCCTTCCGACGCCGGGCGATGCGGCGTTCCAACAGCCAGTCCGGCTGGAGGAAGCCGAGCACGAACCCGAGGAGCCAGACCCACACCGGCCATGGCCCGAACGGATGCAGCCCGGCGATGTTCGTGGCCGGGAAGAACGCGAAGAAGAGCAGCCCGATCGCCAGCTTCTGCCCGAAGAATTGCGCTGGCGTCGTGCCAGGCCAGCCGGTCGCCAGACGCCGTTCCAGGTCGGGCGACGCGACGCCAACTCGCGAAAGCAGCCGCCTGAGAAGGTCGCCCGTGTCCTCGATGACGGGGCGCAGGACGCGTTCCAGTGTCGCAGACGCGAACACCGCCGGTCCCTGGTTCCGTTGCGCCGCCTCGACCTCCATGCGCCCCTGCGCGGAGAGCCGGCGCAGTTGTGTCGCGAGGTCGGGGCGGCGCTGCATCCATGGCAGGCTGGTGGCGACGAGCCACAGGCCGGCGCCGAACAATGCCGCCAGGGCGAACGGCGCGATCATTGCAGCACCCGCTCTTCCAGCGGCAGCCGGGTCGCGCGCAACATTCCTGCGTAGCCGACGGCGACGCTCACGAGACAAAGGGCGAGGATCGCCTGCCCGTTAGCCGACGAGAACACGTCGAGGTAATCCGGGTTGAGCCCACGCACCGCCAGGATCAGGATCACGGGCAACGCCGCGATGATCCGAGCCGAGAGGACGTTCTTGGCCTGGTGCGCGCGCAGCTCGCGTTCGAGGTTGATCGACTGGCGCACCGAGCGGCTGAGACTGTCGAGGACGATGCTCAGGTTGCGGCCGCCCAAGCGGTGAGACATCACGAGCGTGGCGCCGACGGTGTCGAACACCGGGTCGGAGAGCTGCTCGCGAGCGCGCCTGATGCCTTCCTCGAATCCGCCGATCCGGATCTCCCGCGCCAGGTCGCTGAACGTCCGGCGGAGGACCTCAGGTCCGTTCCGGGCCAACGAGAGGACGGCCTCCTCGACACTCATCCCGGTCCGGACAGCAGCTCGGAGCGCGTCCACGGAGTCGGCGAGCGCGAGTTGCACCGCCTCGCGTCGGCGTTCGTGACGGGTGTGGAAGTACCAGCCGGGCAACAACAGGCCGACCGCGAACGCGGCGGCGCTGACCGTCGGCCAGCCCAGCGCGAATTGCACGAACATGGCAAGGGCGGCGCCGGTGAGGACGCTCAAGACCACGAACTCCCGGGACGCGATCTCGGTCACACCGTTGCGCCGGAGGTACGCTTCCAACTGGGCTACGCGTGTCGGGCGGCTGGCAGTCTTCGGCGGCGCCCATCGCTCCGTGGACGACATGAAGATGAGCAACACGCCCGCAGCGAAGGTCAGTGACAGGATCAGCGGCACCCGGAGTCTCCCTTCACGCCGATGCTGGCGAATCCAGGTCCAATCGCAGTCCAACGTAGCGCGCTCACCGCTCCAACCTCCGCTCGTTCCGCTCCAATTCCCTCTGCGTCGGCACGGATTCGGCCTGCATGCGGTCCCATGGGAACGCTCCGCCCTGGAGCTGGCTGGCGAACCGGGGACGAATGCCGCTCCAGCGCAGCGCGCCATCGGACCAGGTGAACAGGTCAGTACCGGCGACGGTGTCACCTTCGAGACCGGTGACTTCGTAGACGTTCGTGACCACCCGGCGGTCGCTGGCGGGCTCGAGGCGGAGGTGGACAACGAGGTTGAGGGCTTCCGCGATCATCTCGGTCACCGCCTCGGCCGGCAGCGACTCGTCGGCCATCATGGCGTACATCCGCAGCTTCGAGAGGGCCTGGCGCGGGCCGTTGGCATGGATGGTGCACATCGAGCCGTCGTGCCCGCTGTTCATCGCCGAGAGCATGTCCAGCGCCTCGGCGCCCCGAACCTCCCCGACGACGATCCGCGTGGGCCTCATGCGCAGGGCGTTCTTGACGAGGCTCCGGATCGGGAAGGCGCCGATTCCCTCGATGTTCGGCAGGCGGGACTGGAGCGCGACGCAATCCGGCAGCATCGATTCGAGCTGGAGCTCGCCCGTCTCCTCGATGATAACCAGGCGTTCCTCGCCACCGGCGATCGATGCGCCCAGCGCGTTCAGGCACGTGGTCTTGCCGCTCCCCGTGCCGCCCGAGATCAGCATGTTGAGCCCAGCCTGCACGGCAGCTTCGAGAAACGCCGCCGCCTCTGGGCTGAGCGTCCCGAGGGCCACCAGGTCATCAAGCGTCCGCGCGCGCAACAGGAACTTGCGGACGGTCACGTGGGTCCAGCGCGACGTGAGCGGTGGGATGACCGCGTTCAGGCGCGAGCCATCGGGCAGGCGGGCGTCGACGAGTGGGCTCGTCTCATCGAGTCGCCGACCCAGGCGTCCGACTGCGCGCCGCACGATTCGAAGCAGTTCAGCGTCGTCCTCGAAGAACACATCGGTGAGCCGCTTGCGCCCATGCTGGATGGCGAACACACGATGCGGCCCGTTGACGATGATCTCTTCGATCGCCGGGTCATCGAGCAACGGTTGCAGCGGGCCGAGACCAAGGATCTCGTCGACCAGCCGCTGCGTAAGACCGTCCCTATCAACGATTGGGCTGTCGCCGATCGCTACGGCCCGGTGACTCGCCGCGTCAACGAGGCCGCGAACGACTTCGCGGATGCGCTCTGCCTCGACTGCGTCGGGCTCGACGAGAGCGTCGAGGTCCATGACCTTGCGAAGCTCCTCGCGGACTTCCTCGCGGAGCGTACTTTCGACGGTGACGGTCGGTGCGAGAGCCATAGGTCACTGCCCCGCTTCCGCTGTCCGTCGTCGCCAGCGAGAACGTGGTGCTGTGTCTGACTGCCGTTCCTCGGGGGCGACGCGCGGCCGCGTCAGTGCGACGGCCAGGGCGTTCACCTGCCGTGCTGGGGAGCCGCCGACAGCGGTAAGCGGCAGCTGTTCGCGAGCGGCACGCAGCGCCGCCTTGCGATCGTCTGGAATCATCGCGAGGACCCGGACGCCCAGAGCCCTCTCGACCTCGGCTCCGCCGTACTCCTGTCGGCCTGCGTGCCGACTGATCAACAACGCGAGCCGTTCGCGCGGCAAGCCGAGCGACTCCTGGAGGAACCGCAGGCAGTGGCGCGTGTTCCAGAGCCCGGTGAGATCCGCCGTCGTGACGACGAGGACCTGGTCGGCACTCCGGGTGACAGCGTTGGCGGCATCTGACGCTAGGCCGGGGAGTAACTGGCCTACGTCGACCACCGTGACCTCGAATCGTTGCCGCAGCACCGCGAGTGCCGTCAGAAGGTGCTCGGGAGTAGCGCGGTCTCGCATCTCCGGCCGTTCGATGCCGGCGAGGACGCTGAAGCCACTCGCGTCCTGCAACTCGGCGCCGACCACGTCGTCGGACGGAGGCCCGACAGTCAGGCCTATCAGCCCGCGGCGCGGGTCGAGGTCGAGATAGGGAGCGACGCCACCGCCGCGCAAGTCGGCATCCACAAGCACCACACGGCTGCCTTGATGGCCGAGGGCCGACGCCAGACTGATAGCGAGCGTCGTCGTGCCCGGAGCGCCCTTACCGCTGACCAGGGCGAGAACCTGTCCGCCATGAGCCAACGGAGCACTCGCTTCCTCCGACTGGCGTTCCGTCGCCGAAGTCGCCTCCTGGATCACACCGCGCTGAATCGCCCCACGCAGGGCACTGACGATGTCGGTGCCGCTGCTGGCTGCCGGCGCGAGGTAGGCGAGTCCCTCGAACTGCGCGATCTCAGCGGGCTCGACCAGCAGGACCAGCGGCGTACCGCTGTGACGGACGACTTCCAGGGAATCGACAGTGAGCCGGTGAAGGTCAGCGGACGCGAGTACGGCGTCCACTTCGTTCGCCTGCGCGAGGAGCGATGGGCCGTCGAGGCACCGGCCAGCGACATCGAAGTTGCAAGCCGCGAGCGCCGTCAGCAACTGCCGTTCGTACTCGGGGTTACGAACGCCGACGAGGACGCGCGGGCGGGAGCCATTTCTTGATACCTGCATGACGCACTCCTCCCTCACGGCCCCGTTGTCGAGCCGGACGAGCGCGATAACAGCACGACAGTCAGCTCGGCGTTCACGAGGGCATTGGCGACCCGTTCGGCCTCACTCCGCGGAATGGCGAGCGTCACGTTGGTGACGTCACCCTCGGCCTGCGTGCCGTCCGCGGAGGTCGAACGGACGATGCCGCGTTCCAGGGCGACGTCGAAGACAACGGCGCGGTCGATGAGGGTTGTAGTCGTGCTGTCCGGCTCACCGGCTTTGACCGTCGCCAGGAGCGCCACTTCATCGGTCGGCCTCAGCCCGGCGTAGACGCTGTCCGCCTCGACTGGAATGGTGACGGCCACCTGGTCGGCGCCGAGCGCGGTTCCCTCAGCGAGGTCGGGCCGTACCAGCAGCTCGCCGGCATGGATCGCCGAGCCCGTCGTCCTGCCGACCGCAGTCTCGATCTCGGTGTCTTCCAGCGCGAGGCTCTCGAGGGCTCCGCTGAGGCTGGCCTCGGAGAGTGCAAGGTCGTCGCGCTGGATGATGTGGCCAGGCGGGATGTCGCGCGCGGCGACGACAACCATCGTCGTGTCGGTAGCGCCACGCCACAGGACCAGGCCTCCCGCTAACGAGACCCCGACCAGCGCGATACCGACAACCATGCGGCGGTCGATGCGGAACGGAAGCGCTGCGTTCGCCCGGCTTCGTGCGCCGGGCACGGCTGCCATGGATCTGACTCCATCTGCATACCGATCACCTCACATGAGGAGTCTCGGGGGCGCGGAGCGGCAGAATGCCATAACGCAAGCGGTGTAATGCGAGCCCTTCGCGCAGGTTGAACTTGAGCGAACGGATCGCTCGCGAAATTTTACGCCCATTCAACACGCTTGCCGCAGCCGTTTTGCAGGGCGGCTGCCGGTTAAGGCATGCGCCAATTCACAGGATGGCCCGCGAAGGAGCAGCTCTAGCAGTCCGGCGGTGACTCCTCCCCTGGCGCCCGGCCATCTGCTTCAGCCGCAGCCGCAGCCGCTTGCTCTGCGTAGTGGCGTCGTAGCACGCGCACCATCAATTCGGTCAGTTGGCCCCAAGGATGCTGAGGATGGTCGTAGGGTATAGAACGTCTCCAAGCATCCCAGCGCTCTGCCGCTTCGTGATCGTAGTCGAGTGGATAAATGCAGCGGAGGGTTCCGTCAGTTCCGCCCGCAAAGCACTCGTGAAGATGATCATGCGCTGGGCAGTTGGCACCACGGCACGGCTCGCCCGGGTCGAATCCCCACTGTGAGCCGGGGGCAACCATCATGCCAGAAGGCGGCTTAGGTGGCTCAGGTGGAAGGGGGCCGAATTGCGGCTTCTGGCGCGGCACTCCACAGGATATGCACGTCGTCAATTGCTCCCAGGGCGATACTTGCCGCCGTGCGATGCCAGACTCTGCCTTGGGCAAGCTTCGGTGAAACGACCAAGTGAGGGCGCTTCACCTGCTAGCGCCGGCACCATGTACGATGGTGTTGGCATAATCTCTCTTGGAGCCACTATGGTCACAGCACCCTATGCCGAGGACGGCCGGCGCCCGTACGGCGAACTGGCGGGGCTACGCCTGCTCGACGCCCTTGAGGCGGCCGGACTGGACCCGTTCACGGTAGTCGACGCCAAGGCGCAAGGCGAGGCGCTGGGCCTCAGCGCGAGCCACACCACGAGCTTGCTTCACCGCCTATCGGCGAGCGGGCGCCTGACGCGCGTGAAGAAGGGGGTGTACGCGGTTACTGACCCGGTCACGCGGCTGCCCAGGGCGCATCCTTTCGCCATCGGCACGGCGCTCGTCACTCCATCGGCGATCAGTCACTGGTCAGCGTTCCAGCACTGGGGATTGACCGAACAGATCCCGGACGCGGTTACCCTGTCGTCCCCAACGCGGACCTTCCCGCCGTCAGTAGAGTCGCACGATCAGGGAACGCGCCGTGCATGGGTGGTGGCTAGCACGCGCTATGAGATGACAGCCATCACGAGGGAACGCTTCTTCGGGGTAGAAGACGTGTGGATGAACGAACGAGACCAGGTGGCTATCTTCGATCGCGAACGCGCACTGCTGGACGCATTCCAGCACTTCCACATCTTCGGTTCGCTATCGGTTGGGCTTGAAGCTCTTGAGGAACACCTCGGCGAGGTGGACCTCGACCGGCTCGCCAGGTACGCCCTCCAGTTGGGCGTAACCGCCGTGGTCAAGCGGCTGGGCTGGTCGCTCGAACGGCAAGGCGCTCCCGAGGCCGTGCTCGCGCCCCTCCGCAGCTACCCTGCCCGTGGAGATGCACCGCTCGACCCGGGCAGGCCATCCCGCGGCAGGCACAACTCGACCTGGCGGGTGATCGAGAACCTGCGTGGCTGACAGGGAAGCATCTCAGCTGCGACCACTGCGTCTGCGTATGGCCGAGGCCGTGCGTGCGGCCGGGAAGCCACAATTCGTCGTCGAGAAGGACTACGCCCTGAGCTACCTCCTCGCCGGCATCGCCGAGACCCCGCTCCTCCGCGAATCGCTGGTGTTCAAGGGCGGCACCTGCCTCCGCAAGGTGTACTTCCCGGGCTACCGCTTCTCGGAAGACCTGGACTTCACCTCCCGCGAATCCCTCACGTGTGACGCGCTCTTGCAGGCGCTCAACGAAGCGGCGCAGAGGATGTCAACTCGCCTTCAGAACGCGGGTCCATTCGCCGTCGTCGTCACGGAGGAAGCGCACCGCGACCCACATCCCCGAGGCCAGTGCGTGTTCCGGGTCCAGGTCCAGTTCCCGTGGATGCGAACGCCCTCCTGCCGCGTCAAAGTCGAGATTACTGCGGGAGAGCCGTTGCTCGCGGAGTCTGTGGGGCGCCCGTTGATCCACGAGTTCCCGGGCGAGGCGCTCGAAGCCGTGCTGCCCGCGTACCGGTTGGAAGAAATCGCGAGCGAGAAGCTCCGGGCGCTCCTCCAGTCACGGCAGCACCTGCGCGACCGCGGATGGCTCCGAAACCGCCCTCGCGACCTCTACGACTTGCGCTACCTCTGGGAACAGCAGGATTTCGAAGTGGACTGGCAGCTTGTGGCGGGACTCTTGCCTGTCAAGGCGGAGGTGTCTGGGGTGACGTACGCAAGTGCCGAAGACTTCCTCGACACTGATGTCCTGGCCGGTATCCAGCGCGACTGGTCAGCTCAGCTCTCGAGCTTCGTACCGGAGCTGCCGACGTTCGAGGACTCCGTGTCGACGCTGCGCACGGTCCTCGGCGAAGTATTCTCAGGCAACTGAACCGAACAGCCTGACGCACCGCGACAACTGGAAGATCGAGAGTACCTGTCGGGTGGAGTCACCGGTGCCGTGGAGTGCGCCAAACGCACGACGCACGTACTCAAGAAAACAAGATCAGTTGCGGGCATATTTTAGTCCAAGGACGGGAGTAGCCAGCCCGGCTCAAGGCACCAATGCCCTGCCGGGCGAGGGCGGGCTGCCGCCGCGCGAATGGTGAAGACCATTCCCGATAGCCCGCGATCTTGGAGCGTCGCGGGACTCACGACGGCTACCGTGCACTCGTAACTCGCGATTTACCGGTATCGCCCACCAAGAACACCGGTCGGACGGCCCGTCCGCGACAACGCCGGGATCAATCCTCACCAGGGGAAACGAGCTCGCTCTCCAGGCTGAAGTCGAACCAAGGGTAGACAGGCACGAAGCGATTTGGACGCAGAGACGTTCGAGCCATCGTGCGCCTTCGAGCCCAGCGAACCAGATTGAGTCCCACGCTCCAACGCCGTCCATATCAGCCGGTCCCAGCATCCAGCTGAGACCGAACAGCATCGCAGTCCCCGGCCCCGATCACTCGATCCCGCCGAAGGCCTGCGCCAACGAAAGCCTCACACGGCCTCGCCTCCTGTTGGAGTGCGAGCGGCGTGCGGGGCTTTCTCCGCGTCCGCGTGTCTCGAAAGGAGGAATGGATGTCTTCGAGAGCCTACCGAAAACGAGACCGGGGGTGGCTCCTGCGCCACGCCCGTCTCGCCGCCATCGCGAGCCTGCTCTGCTCGACCGTCATGGTCGCGGCGAAGAGCTGGCCGCTCTAGCAAGTCCAAGGAGGTTTGGAATGGCCACACGACGCAGGTCCAGGAAGCAACGCAGGTTGCGACGCTGGACCACCAACTGCGCGGCGTACGCACGCCGCTCCATCACGTCCTGCCGCACGGCACTCGGGCGGCTCGACCGCCGGCTCCGCGGACGGCGACCGGCGGTCATCGTCGATGCTCGCCCTCGGGAAGCGTGGCAACTCCGGCGGCTCATCTGCCGCACGGCACGCGCCTATGCGAAGGCGCTGGGGACGCCGATGCCGGAGCACCTGGCGATCATCGCCCAGCGGTTCGTCTTCGACGGGCACCAGGTGAGTGGCCTGTTGCAGGCCTTCGAGGCGGACGGGCGCCGGCGCTACGTCATCCAACTGGCGCTCTCGGTGGACGGCCGCGACGTGAGCAACGCGGAGCTCGTTGCGGCGTTGCGGTTCCAGGTCGCGGCGGCCATGGCCGACACCCTCGGCCAGCCAGTCCTCAGCATTGCGCTCGACCTCGATCGGCCCACTCCGCCCCGGACCGGCGGCTCGATTGTCGAGCTGCGGCCCCAACCGCCCGTGGCCAGCAACGGCCACGACCCCGACCCGTTCGCCCTGTCCAGGGTGACCGACTACCACGGAGGTGAAGCATCGTGACGAAGTCCATCGTCCTCACCGAACTGTCCGACCTCGCGCGCTACCGCGACGAGTTCACCAACGACGCGGTGGCCGTCGAGGCCGTACCGCGGATGCCTGTTGTTCCAACCGATGCCGGCCCGGATGCGCTCATCCAGGCGATCAGCCGCGCGGCACGCGAACTGCAGCGGCTGGCTGATACCGACGCCTCGGCTCGGCGTGAAGCGGAGGATGTCCTCGCCGCCTGCAGGCGTCTGCAGTCGGATGCCGACAGCCTACGGAAGCTCATCGCGGAAGCGCGCGCCGTTTCGGCGGGCGCGGCCCGGCTCGGTGACAACGCATTCCTGCCTGAGAGCCGGACGGAGTCCGAGCAACTGGCGGTGAGCGCCGCAGCAGTCGAGACCATCGCTGCAAGGCGCCTGGATACGTTGAGCGGTCAGCTGACAGAACTGGAACAGCGACAGGATTTGTCGCGCTTGCTGGCAGAGGAGCGGTCTGCAGAGGAGACGCGTCAGCGCGAAGAGCGGGCGCTGGCGGCAATCGAACGCGCGGAGGCGCTTGCTTCCGGGCAAAATTTTAACGAGGCCCTCAGGCTGCTGGGTTCGCTGCTCAAAGAGAATCCCAACATGCCTTCACTGGCCTCGTCTTACGACACGATCGCGAGGCGAGCGCACGCTGTCAAGACCCTTGAGGTCGAGGCAACGCTGGCGGAGGCGCGGCGCATCCAGCGGCGCGAACCAGCCCGTTCTGCCGAGATCCTCGGGGCGCTCGACCTGGCGCGGATGCCCTCCGTCCTCGTCCGTGACGTGTACGGCTGCTGGCTCCACGCCTGCCGCCGGCTCGGGCTCACCGATGCCATGCACTACAGCTCCGGCAGCGGTCGCGGCGCGGTCCTCGTGCCAGACGGCGAAGGGCGGCTCAAGGTCGTCGTGTCTATCGGACTGTCAGGGTGGACGCCCGGGCGGTCGTTCTCGGCCAAGGCGCTGAAGGGCGCCAGGCCGCTGGCGTAGGCACGCCGCTCGAAGGGGTCGTCCGGGAGGTCGGCCCCTTTCTGGGAATCTATGCACGATACCGATTCGATCCGGCGCGACCATCCAATTGCCGATGTGGTGGTCGCGTCCGGACTCCAACTCCGGCCGACTGGCGGCCGGCTCACCGGCGTCTGCCCGTTTCACGGGGACACACGCCCGAGCCTCATCGTTTATCCCGCCACCCAGAGCTACTACTGCTTCGGTTGTGGTGCGGGCGGCGACGTGATCGACTTCGTTGCCCGGCTCAACAAGATGGGTTTCAAGGAAGCCGTGGAGACGCTGTGCGGGCGAGCTGTGCAGCAGGCAACGGTCAGTCGCCTCCACTGCGTGTCGGAGGGGCCCGCGGTCGATCACGAAGATGCTGTCCGCATCGTCGAGTCGACGGTGGACTTCTACCATGGCGCGCTGTGGCGGACTCCAAAGGCTCTTGCCTATCTCCGTTCGCGCGGGGTTCGAGAGGCTACGATCGCCAACTGCCGCCTTGGGTTTGGCGAATCGGGGCTCACCGGTCACCTCGCGAAGAGAGGCGTGGACCTCGATGTGGCTCGCTCGCTCGGGCTGATCAACGGCAACCGGGAGTGCTTCGCGGGCCGGGTCATCATTCCGAACCTCACGGACGGCCGGGACACCTGGCTCACCGGCCGACGCCTCGACGAGCAGGAACCGCGCTACCTCAACCTTCGCACCGAGAAGCCCATCCTCGGGCTCGATCGCGTGAAGGGCGATGCGGTCGTTTTGGTCGAAGGCCCATTCGACTGGCTCACGGCCTACGGCTGGGGATTCGACTCTGCGGCGTTGCTGGGGACGCGGGTGAGCGACCGTGTCCTCCGCCAGCTCGACCGCTTCGCGCAGGTCTACCTCGCGCTCGACAACGACGAGGTTGGGCGGGATGCGGTTCGGAATCTCACGGAGGTCCTCGGCCCGCGCGCGATCCCTGTCCACCTGCCATCGGGTGCCTCCGACGTCAGCGCTCTCGCCCAGGAAGGCGGCCGGCCCGCGTTCATCTCAACCATCCTGCGGGCAGCCAGCGACGCTCGTGCTCGCCAGTCCACATGCGACCCTGCCGCCGGACGCGCCGCGTGACCGGCGCACACGACACACGGCTGCCTCAGGAGGTCCGTGACCTTCTCGCGCAGCCGCTCGACACGGCGCTCATCCAGGAGCGCTCCAACCGCGATGGCCGCGTCTTCGCCTACCTCGAAGGCCCCGCGGTCATCAGCCAGGCGAACCGAATCTTCGGTTTCGATGGCTGGGGCGCGGAGGTCGTCGGCGACCTCAAGTACATCGCGTCGCCCCTCGCCAACAGCGATGGCGAAGTGCTCGCCGTCGGCTTCTACACCGTCACCGTCCGGGTGACCGTCGTCGGGTGCCCGCCAAAGAGCGACGTGGGCTGCGGGTTCGTGAGCGAACCCACGCCCGAGGCGCACGAGATTGCCAGCAAGGGCGCCGTCACCGACGGCATCAAGCGAGCGCTACGCCAGTTCGGCGAGCAGTTCGGGAACAACCTGAACGAACGCCGCGAGCGCGGGCCGATCACTCCCGAACGGCTCGACGAGATGCGGGCGCGTGTGCTGACGCTCTCCTCGCGGCTCGGTGTCGACGAGGCACGGACGCGCGCCTGGCTGCAGGACCGCTGTGGTCAGACGCTCGACGAGGCTGGTGAGCGGGAGCTGTCGGGCGCCATCCGCGCGCTCGCGGATGAGCTCAACCAGCGCAACAACCAGCGGCGAAGGGCTGCCTGAGATGGCCCTCTTTCGCCGTGAGCCCGTCCGGGTCGTCGAGACTCGCGCTGGCCTTCGCTACGTGGTCCAGGTGCCGTATCCCTCGGCGCCGATCCCCGGCTGGCGGGCCTACGCCGTAACGGCGCTTGGCCCCGGCCGGTTCGACGGCCCACTCCACCTCACCGTCTACGACCGCATGGGCGACCTGCCGGATGGCACGCGCGCGGCGTGAACCGCGGAGCCAGTCCAACTCGCTGGCTTCGGACAACACGACGCTCATGAGCGCCGTCCAGGAAAACCTCCGCCTGCTTGCGGAGCTGCGCACGACCGCGCGTTCGAACAGGAACGGCGGGCCGCTTGGCAGTCAGGCGTCGTGCCCGCAGGACATCTACCGGCTGGTCGGGCCGGAGATGGAGAACCTGGTGCAGGAACAGGTGCAGGTCATCCTCCTCGACACCAAGCGGCACGTGCTCGATGTCGTCATGGTCTACCAGGGCAACATCAGCTCCGCGATCGTCCGGCCGGCGGAACTCCTGCGGGACGCGGTCATCGCCAACGCACCGGCGCTGGTGCTCACGCACAACCACCCGTCGGGCGACCCCGAGCCGAGCCCGCAGGATGTCCGCATGACCAAGGACCTCGTCGAGGCCGCGGACGTGCTCGGGATCGAACTGGCCGACCACGTGGTCATTGGCCACGGGTCGTTCGTCAGCCTCAAGCAGCGCGGTCTGCTCTGAGGCGTATCGCCACCAATCGCACATCAACACGCACGAAGCCCGGCCCACGCGGCCGGGCTTTCGCCGTGTCCGCCATTTCGCACCACACCCAAGGAGGCTCACATGACCACCATCCCCAACCTCGAAGCTAGCCCATTCCAGAGCGGACCCGCCTACCGCTACCTCACCTCGGAGGACAACATCCCGAGCACGCAGGACGCCTGCGACGACCCCGCCCCCATCGCCCGCGTGAAGCTCTTCGACCCCGGCAGCAGCTGGACCTGGTACATCGCCGGCTACGACCCCGAGACACGCATCGCCTGGGGCTTGGTCGACGGCCTGGAGCAGGAGTACGGCAGCGTCGACATGGCCGAGCTGGTCGCGATTCGCAGCCGGTTCGGTCTCCCGATCGAGCGCGACCTCTACTGGCAGCCACGCCCATTGACGGAGTGCGTGCGGTGACGCCGTACCCCGACGGCCAAGGCCCGGTCTTCCGCTGCACACGAGTCGGTGGGTCCGGCCCCTGCACCTGGATCGGGTACCCGGTCGAGTCCGACCGCTGCCCGGCCCATCCAACACGCGGTCCGCACAAGTTCGAGCCGCTGAACTTCGAAACCTTCAGCTTCCAGCCACTCTTCAACTACGCGGCCGGCTGCGGGCTCTGGCTCCAGCCGTCGGAGTTCATGGCGATGGGCTGCCGCGCCCGCCACATCGAGGGCGTGCCGGTCGTGTTCTTCGCCTACAAGCATTGCGACTCCCGGAACTACCTCCACCTCGACGACCGCGGCCTGTCGGCGTGGACGGTGGGAGTCCCGCCCGAACCAGTACCGCCCTACAAGGCCGTGCAGCACGCGACGGGCATGGACCACCGTCACGACGACGGCTGCCTGGCGGGGTCTCAGCTCGTCACCTCGCAGCGGCAGAAGGCCGGTTAATGCCCACGCCCGACCGCCGCAACATCGACGCCGCCCGCGAGGCCGCTCTCCGCTTCCGCGAGCTCACCGCCCTCGGCGATGACCCGCGGCCACGCGTGGCGTGGATCGAGACGCTCTCCGATCTCCTCGCTGCGCTCCACCATCTCGCCGACCACGAAGTCGGCCAGCATGTCTTTGCCGAGTGCCTCCGCCAGGCGGAGTTCAACTATACGTACGAGGCGGCCGATGACGACGAAGGAGACCTCCGGTGACCGCGCCGGTCGTCTACCTCGTCTCGCACGGTGAGGAAGGACACTTCGAGTCACGGGCGTGCGGCCAGTGCCGCGCCTTCCTGGCCGAACTCGCGCACCTTGACCGGCAGATGCTCGACCTCTGTGCCCAAGGCCTCGCCGAGGTCGTGAGCACCGACCACCGCGGCGAGCGGAGCTACCGGCTGACGTCTGCCGGCCATGACTGGCTGCGGCAGCAGACGCCGCCGAAGCGCAGCCGCTAACAACGTCCACTGAGAGGGTGGTGGCACCGCAGCCGCCACCCTATTCGGTCCATGAGTCACCAGCTCTCGCTCTTCGCGAACGAGACCGCGCTGCCCATCCCTGGGTGGCGCGGGATGACACCGCCGGAGATATCCGAAGCGGCGCCCGACGGTTACCACCTCGACCTCGGCGGCGAAGAGCCCGTCGACGAGGCCGATGAACGAGCCAACACCGATACCAACAGCGACGAGGCCGAAGCGGATGCCCGTTTCAGTCCGCGCGAGTGGGCGCCGTACTGCGCCGACACCATCGCCCTCCAGGGGACGATCCGGAAACCAGCAAGCCGGCTCGATGCGCTCTGGGTGTGCACGGGTTCGAGCGGCCGTGCAAGCGACCGGTGCGAGCGAACGGCGCACGTCTACCGCGTCGTGCTGCTCGCCGAGTACGCCAGCCCGCACCCCGACCTGCCGCTGTCCTATCGCGAGCACAACGCCCTCCCGACGGACCACCCGTTCCGCTGGGGCTACGAGGGGATGCTCGTAACCTGGCAGCGCAAACCCCACGTCCTCACGGACGAGCATGCGGTGTTCAGCCACCCCTACATCCCCGACCCGAGCGGACACGGCTACCTGCCCGACCCGGACTGGTATCCGAACGACAACGACGCCATCCGGACGGACCGGAACCCCTGGCGCGACGACCCAAACGCCTGGCAACCGGCGAGGAGGTTAATGGAATGACCAACGCCGACATCCTGGAGCGTGCCGCTCGCGCGGTCGTGCGCTCCGCCGACCACGAGGCGAGCTTCTACGAAGCCCAGACGCCCGTCGAGGACTGGGCACTCGACGCCCTCGATGCTGCTCTTAGCGCGGATTCGGCCAAAGCGGAACACCTGCTCCATCAGTACGAAGGCGCCGACTGGGAGCAACGCCGCGAGTACGCCTTCCCGGACCTGTGGGACGAGGAATGCCGCACGACTGCCCCCGCTGCGAACGTCCCCTGACCGAGGACGGCCACCTGCGCTACTGCGACCGCTGCGCTTACGAGCCGCCGGAGAGCGCGAACCTGCCCGTCATCCCACCCACCGAGGACGATGGCGGCGAACTCACCAGCCCCGACGACCGGCGGACCGCCGAACCCGTAGTGGGCGCGTCCAGAGGCAACAGCTGATGGAGTTGCTCACCATCCGCGCCGGCGGATTCAGCGCGACGGTCGACGGCTGCGCCCGAGACGCCGACGAGCTCTGGTTCGTCTCGATGCTCGGCCACCAGCAGGCGGTCCGTGCCATCTGGGCGCGGCTCGTGAAAGGCGAGGCTGCTTACCTGAGCGAGACGGAACTTGGCGGGCAGCCGGTCACGCTCGCCCGCGAAGCCTGGGGCACGTGGCGGTTCTCCGGATTGCGCCTGCCCTCCGGCTCCGCCTACCACGGGATGCTCGTGCCGGAACTCGCGGCTTACGCGGCCGACCGGCGCGACTTCCTCCTCCTCGCCCGCCAACAGGACGAGGCAGCCCACCTCCACTATCGCTTCCTCAATCGCCGCCTCGACCTGCCACTGCACCCGTCGTGGGCGGAGTGGCTCTGGGGACGCGGGATCGAGAACGGTGAGGTGGAGACGCTCACGTCGGTCGGCGTCCGCGCCTTCCGCTGCCGGCCCGAACCCGAAGCCCTCCGCGAGGACATCGGGCAGGCCGTTCGCCGCGGGGTCCTGTCGGTGCGAGCCGATGGGGCCGACGACAACATCGAACTCAGGGCCGCGTAGTGGCTCGCCTTGAAGGCATCGCGAAGGCGGAGTACTACCCGACTCCGCCTTCGGTCGTCGAACGCGTAGCTGCGCTCGTCCGCCTCGCTCCATCCGCCCATCGCCGTGCGGTTCGCCTGCTCGACCCGTGCTGCGGGCCCGGCGCGGCACTGCGGCAGTTCGCCGACGCCCTTGGCGGAGGCGAAACGTACGGCATCGAGATCGAGCAGAACCGCGCCGCCGACGCACGGGCCGCGCTCGACCACGCCATCGCCGGGAGCGCATTTGCGGTCCGGCTTGGCCACGAAGCGTTCTCCTGCCTCTGGCTAAACCCGCCCTACGACCAGGACGACGGCGGCAAGCGGCTGGAGCATAGCTTCCTCACGACGATCTCCCGGGCGCTCGCTCCTGGCGGGCTGCTCGTCTACATCGTCCCGCAGGCCCGGCTCGCGCAGTCGGCCCGTTACCTCTCGACGCAGTACGAGCGAATGCGCTGCTACCGGTTCCACGACCCGGAGTACGCGGCCTTCCGGCAGTGCGTGCTCCTGGCCTACAAACGCTCTGGCCCCGCCATCGCCCCCGAAGCGAAGGCGCAGGTCGAAGTCTGGGCGACAGAACCGCTACCCGAACTGCCCGTTGCTGGCAGCGAGTCCCCGACCTTCGAGGTCGCGTCGTTACCGGCCGGGCCGGTCACCTTCGCGTCACAGTTCTTCGAGCCGGAGGTCGCCGCGGCGGAAGCCCGGCAGCGCGGACTCTGGACCAACGTCGCGCTGATCGAGCGGTTCTGGCCGGCCGAGGACCGCACAGTCCGGCCACTCATGCCGCTTCGCCGCGGACACCTGGCGGTGCTCATCGCCGCCGGCTTCCTCAACAACATCCTCCTCGAGGACGGCTCGCGGCGCGTGCTCGTCAAAGGGCGCGTGACGAAGGTGAGCCGCCCAGTCGAATCGACCGACCCGGACGTCGAGGTCGAACGCGAGGTGCTCCGCACTTCCGTCGTGATGCTCGACCTTCGCACCGGCCGCTTCGAGGACATCGAACACGGAGGCATCGCATTGGAGGACGCAGCCTGAACCTGGTCCAGTTCATCGAGACCTTCCAGGGCGCCATCACCGACGCCGTTGTGAAGGCCTATCCCCCGCTCTACTCCGCCCACAACCGGGATGAGCTGGGTTTCGACCTGCGGCGCCTCGGGCGCCGCCCCATGGGCGCGCAGGCGGACGCAATCCGTGCCTGCGCGCTCTCCCTTCAACGCCATCGCGCCACCAACCTCGTCGGCGAGATGGGCACTGGCAAAACGACCATCGGGACGGCAGCCGCCGCGCTCGCCGGCTTCGAACGCGTCGTCGTGCTGTGTCCACCGCACCTCGTGCGGAAGTGGCAGCGCGAAGTGAAAGCGACCGTGCCGAGTGCCGGCGCGGTCATCGTCCGCAGCATCAGTGACCTGGAGCGCGTGCGGCACGCCGGCGGTTGGCCGCTGTTCGTCATCCTCTCGCGCGAGCAGGCCAAGCTCTCCTATCGCTGGAAGCCGGCTATCGTCACGCGGGTGGTTAGTGGAAGCCAGATGCTTCGCGACGAAGACGGGCTGCCGATGCGGCAGGTCTCATGCCCGGCGTGTTTCGCTCCCGTTGTAGACGACGAAGGTGTGCCACTGGAGGAGGCCGATCTTCGCCGCAAGAAGCTCAGCTGCGAGCGCTGCCACAGCCCGCTCTGGCAGGCGGACTGCCATGGGCCGCGCCGCTTTCCGCTCGCCGACTACATCGCCCGGCGCATGCCGGGCTTCTTCGACCTGCTGCTCATCGACGAGCAGCACGAGTACAAGGCTCGCGGCTCGGCCCAGGGGCTGGCCGCCGGCACGCTCGCCACCGCCTGCGGGGCAGTCCTCACGCTCACCGGGACGCTCATGGGCGGGTACGCGTCGACGCTCTTCTACCTGCTCTGGCGGTTCTCGCCGGGCGTTCGGGAAGAGTTCCAGTACAACGACGAGCCCAAGTGGGTCTCCCGCTACGGCATCGTCGAACGCATCACGCGCCGCAACGGCGACGACGATGCCTACGAAGATGGCCGCTCCAGCCGCCGGCGGAGCTACCGCACGCGCGTGGTCGAGAAGCCGGGCGTCTCGCCCGCGGTGCTCTTCCATTTAATAGGCAACACCGCGTTCCTCCGGCTCACCGACGTAGCCTCCGGACTCCCGGAGTACGCGGAGGAGGTGCAACTGGTCGGTCTCGAATCGGGGCCGCCGGGCGAACCGTCACAGGCCTCGTACTACCGCAAGCTCGCCGGAGAGCTTGAAACCGCCGTCCGCCAGGCGCTGGCGACCGGCTCGAAACGGCTGCTCGGCGCCTACCTGCAATCGCTCCTCGCCTACCCGGATGCCTGCACGAAAGGAGAGCAGGTCATCGATCCCGGGAGCGGCGAGGTGATTGCGGCTGTCCCGCCGCTACCAGCCGACCGCCACTATCCAAAGGAAGAGGCGTTGCTCGAACTCGTCGAGACGGAGCGCAAGCTCGGCCGCCGGGTGCTGGTCTTTATCACCCACACGGCCAGTCGGGACATCTCGACGCGTCTGGAGTCCGTCCTCGGCGCCGGCGGCCACCGGGTCGCCAGCCTCAAAGCGGACACGGTCGCCCCCGAGCGCCGCGAGGAGTGGGTGGCGCGCAAGGTGAGGGAGGGCATCGACGTCCTGCTCGCCCATCCTCGCCTCGTCCAGACCGGGCTCGACCTCGTCGATTTCCCCACCATCGTCTGGCACGAGGTCGAGTACTCCGTCTACACGATGCGCCAGGCCAGCCGGCGCTCCTGGCGCATCGGCCAACGTCTCCCGGTCCGCGTGCTCTACCTCGCCTACCGGGGCACCCTCCAAACGCAGGCGCTTACCCTCGTCGCGAAGAAGCTCCAAGCTTCACTCGCGGTCGAGGGCGAACTCACCGAAGACGGCCTCGCCAGCTTCGGCGACGACGGCGAAGACCTCCTCCTCGCCCTCGCCCGCACCCTGACGGAACAGGTCGAGGCTAGCGACGATTCGTTGGAGGGGCTGTTCGCTGGGCTGCAAGAGTCGGAGCGAGACCTGGAGGCTCCGTTGGGTGAGTCTGCCCTCGGTTCGGATGAGGCCTCCGACATCCGCGTCGCGCCAGAGGCGTCCATGCCGGAGGCGGCAGCCGAACCGCCCGTCGGCAGCACGCCTGCTGCGGAACCCACGGTGCTGGTGATGCCACGGCAAATGGCGGGACAACAGCTGCGGTTGCTCTAATGATGTAGGGGAGGTACTGCCTCCCCTACTCCTTCTTGAGGGGGCTCTCTTTTTTTGTGTCTTTCGCGCCCTTCAACAAACGCTCCTTCGCGGACGGGCCGCGCCAGGCGACGAACCTTGACCTACGCCTGCCGCGCCCGTTTCTGCTCGCTCAGAGGCGAAGAAGCGGCGCCTGCTCAGAGAGAGACGCAGACCAGCGCCAAGAGTGGGGGACTCAAAGAGCGGACCAATCACTCCGAGCCATCGCCTGGCAAGAACTAAAGTTGAAAGTCGCGAGCGCAAGCTCGAAGTTGTCCCCGGCCACCGTGACGCAAGGCTACGCGGGACCTGTCGATGGGTTCGTTGGGGAATTTGGCGAATCCCATTTAGGCAGCGACCCAGCAGCGTGTCAGCTGGCCACGACCTGCCCCGAGGGTAACCCTCAGTCTTCGCCTGTTCGAGGTATACGCCGAGTACACGGAATCTTGGCACTGGCGACCGGGCTAGCTTGACGGCCACGCGGCGAGCGGCAACGATCGAACAAAAGTTCTAGGGAGAGTGTTGCTGTGGCGAGGCTCCAGCCGTACTTCGCGGAGTTCAACGACAACATCAAGCTGGGGGAGTACTCCGACAATCAGACCCTGCGAGACAAGCGCGACATCCTTCGCGCGAAACTCGACGAGAGGTTGCCGGTCGTCTTTGCCGCCCACGGGGAGGAGTGCCCCAAATACTACTTCCGCGATCCGGGGAGCTACCGGCTGCGCACGGGCGTCCAGCCGACGGACGGGGACTTCGACATTGACCAGGGGCTGTATTTTGAGGTCGATCCCGCGGTCTGGAAGCCAGTGACGTTGAAGGAGCGTGTGTTCGAGGCGCTCGATGGGCACACGAAGAAGGTCGAGCTGCGTCGGTCTTGCGTGACCGTGTACTACCAGAAGGGCGGCGAGGACGAGTACCACGTGGACTTCGCGGTCAACGCGGACTGGAACGGGCAAACCGTCCTCGCCAAGGGCAAGAGCAACTCAGCTGCTGACCTCAAGTTCTGGGAGGAAAGCAACCAGGAGTCGTTGGAGAGCACCATCCTGGACCGCTTCGAACAAGACGATCGCGCTCAGTTCCGGCGGTCGGCTCGCTACCTGAAGGAATGGAAGAACGAGCGATTCGCGAGCGCTGGGAATGGGGCTCCGCTCGGCATCGGTCTGACCATTGCTGTGCTCGACGACTTTCAGCCGAAGTTTGCCAGCGCTCTGTCGATGGAGCGCGACGATGCCGGCGCCCTGATTGATGTGGTGGATGCCATGCTCGATCGCTTCCGCGACACGGTTACGAACGAAGGAGATATCGAACGCCGGCTCGAGGTAAAATTGCCAGTAGGCCCACACAACGACCTCTTTGCTCGCATGACTGCGAAGCAGATGGAGACCTTCGAAGGAAAGCTAACGGCCCTTCGCGAAGCACTCGATGACGCCATTGATGATGCAGATCCCCGCGCCGCCTGTCTGACTTTGCGAGGGGTATTTGGCGAAAGATTCCCGGTGCCGAGCGAAGAAGAAACCGCCAACAAGGCAGCGCGAGTGACGGTAGGCCATCATCAGAGTGCATGACTCTCTCCAAGGAAGAACTCGATAGCATCGCGGCGGAGTTAGTTAGGGCTGGGGTCCTGACCTCGACGGTTGTGGTCGCCGACCAAGCGCCGCAGATGGTGAGCGGGCTGGCGACGGTGACAGGCGCGCCCACGCGACTCAACGTCGCCTTGGATGCGGACTTTCCGACCAGTCTGCCCTTGGTCTTTCTGGCCGACGATTGGGGAAAAACCCACCACATTCCTCACGTCATGTTCGACCGGCTCGTTTGTTGGGCCGAGAGCGGGAGTCTGCGTTGGGACCCGACAGATGTACCGGGCATCGTCAGGGTTGCCGTCGAGGAAGCCGTGCGGACACTCGAAGATGGCCTCGCCAAACGTAACTATAAGGACTTCCAAGATGAGTTCGAAAGCTACTGGAGTAGTGGGCTCGTTGAGGCCACCTGCTATCTGGAGCCAGGGAACAAAGTCCGCTTCGCTGTGGCAAAGAAGCCAAAAGGCGGGGATCTCGAGATCGGTAGCCGCGCCACTTTAGTACGCCTTGGGGTTGCGACCCCGTGGGAGACATTGGAGCCGGCCGTTTTCATCCCGCTCATCGGGGCCATCCTGCCGCCGCGGTGGGGTGAAGTGTGGACAGCGGACCATGTCCGGCGACTCTTAATCGCCGTCTCCAGAGCAGACCGAGCGATGCTGCGACATTTGGCGAAGACCGAAGCACCGAGGTTGCTCCACGTAGTATTCCAAGTTCAGCGTCCCGCCGGGGGTGAAAGCTTCTGTGGCCTCACGCTCGTTAACGTCGAAGCCCGCGCACACCCGTTTTCGTTCGGAGCGGACGGCTGGGCAGTTGGGAGGTTCAACTTGATTCGGGCGAACAAGGAACATCTCGCAGCGCGTGGAGGTGGACACGTTGAGCTCTTGGGGAAACGCGTCCTCGTAGTTGGATGTGGAGCTGTCGGTGGTCACCTCGCTTTCGAACTGGCGCGGGCGGGCGTCGGCAACCTGACCCTCGTCGATTCGCAAAAGCTGGCGCTTGAGAACGTGCACCGCCATGTGTTGGGTTGGCGTTACGCGAAGCGATTCAAAGCCGCGGCATTGAAGGCGGCAATCCGCGAGAGTCTTCCTTTCGCGGAGGTCCAGGCAGTGGACAAGAGTTTGGGCCGGGCTTTAACGGACGGCGATTTCCGCTACTCGGATTTCGACTTGGTCGTGTTCGCGGTCGGTGACCCGGTAGTGGAACTCGACGCGAACCGGAAGTTGTGGCCAAAGGTAGGCAGCCGAGCGGTCTTTGTGTGGGTCGACCCGCTGGGATTGGGCGGCCACGCGATTCGCATGGCTGGTGGGGAGCGCGGCTGCCTGGAATGTACGTATCGCCCGATGCGCGAGGGAGGCGATTCGCTCGTGTCTTTCGCCGCGCCGGGACAGGCGTTCAGTAGGAAGCTCACGGGCTGTGGCAGTAGCTTCACACCGTATGGCTCAGCTGACGCGGTTCAGACGGCGGTTCTTGGCGCCAGAGTCGTGGTGGAGACCTTGCTCGCCGGTGACGTTCCGTCGCAAGTGCGCTCGTGGAAGGGCACCGACGCTGCTATGGCTGGCTTCAAAACCTCGCCACGGTGGGATGAGGGAGGAAGCTTAGAACTGGACGGTGGCGACTACGCGCAAGTTCAGTGCCCGGTTTGCGGACAGCGTCGTTGAATCCTTTGAGTCTGTTGAGGCGCGAGCGCACGCGGAGCCGGCCGGAAGGCGGGGTGGTCCAGTTCAGCGCCCAGGCTTGGAGGACGATGTTGGCGTTTCGTCAGCTGAGGAGTGACCAGTTGGAAGCGGGCGGCATCCTTATCGGGCGGGTGATAAGGGGCAGCGGTGATGTCGTAGTGGACGTGATCACGGTTCCGGGGCCAAGGGACGAGCGCCGCCGTACAGCTTTCGTGCGGCGCGACAGCAGTCACCAAGCAGCACTGGACGCGGCTTGGGCCACGAGTGGCGCCACCAAGGGTTACCTCGGGGAGTGGCATTCACATCCCGAACGGGTGCCCAGACCGTCTGATATCGATGCCGCCGGTTGGATGCAACGAACGGCCGAGGCGCCGATCGCCGGGACGTTGTTCTTTGCGATTGTTGGAAGTCAGGAGGTTGGGGTATGGCAGTGCCAAAAGAGCGAGGAAGAAATGGGGACGCCCCAGAAGCTGTCCGCGCCGAAAGGCGCCCCGATATCCCCGAGTGGACCATCCGTCAGCTCTGGGGACTCGCGGGGGGTCGGTGTGAGTTCCGGGGATGCAACGAGCCGGTCTACAAGGACAGGTTGACCCACGCTCACCGCAACATGGGATGCGTCTCGCACATCGTTTCTTGGGTTGCGACTGGTCCTCGCGGCGACCCCGTCCGCTCGCCCATTTTGGCCAAGAAGATTGAAAACCTGATGCTCACTTGCCTCGTGCACGGGCGGCTCATCGACGATGGCGGCGAGGTTGAGAATTACCCCGAAGAACGACTCCTCCAGTTCAAAGCGCAGCACGAACAGCGCGTGAGGATGCTGACCTCCGTCTCGGAGGTGACGCGCACAGAGGTTCTCGTGGTCAGAGTTCCCATTGACGGCGGCCAAGAAGTGCCCATCGGCAAGGAGGTATTCGAGGCGATTCTGCCGGACTTCCCAGCGCGGGAAGTTCCCCAGCGCATCGATTTGAACGACATGGGGCCAGTGAGCGACGCGGCAGGCTTTGGTCGGGCAGCGTCGAGTTTAGCGACACGCATCAAGTCCATTCTGCGTATGCGACAGGAGGACGGCGAGACCTCGACGCTGTCGGTCTTCGCAATTGCTCCCGTCCCGCTCCTGGTGTACCTCGGGACGGCGCTCGGGGACATGGTGCCGGTGCAGACTTTCCAGCGCCGTCGCCGATTTGAAAGCTGGTCGTGGGAGGCGGATTTGCCCGATGGCCAAGAGGAAAACTACTTGGTGACGGCGCCTGACGAATCAGAGGAGGGAGCGCGTGAGGTCGCGCTCTTTCTGGACGTCAGCGCTCGGGTACCGCAGACGTCCGTTGCGGGCTCTGTCCTTGCCGAGCTTCCTCGTTACCGATTGACAGCCCCGAAACCGAGCGTGGACTTCCTATGCCGTCGTCAGCAGGTGCGTGTGTTCGGAGTGCAGCTTCGAGAGCTCTTGGCGCGGATTGCGGAGGAGAACCCTGAGGCGTCGGTCCTGCACCTCGTTGCCGCGGTGCCAGCGCCGATAGCGATTGAGCTTGGCCGTCACTTGCGATTCAGCATTCGAACGGTGCAAACGTACGAGTTCAACAAGCGTGAGCGGGCGTATTGGCCGTGCCTTCTTTACACTCCAACTGAGGTGCCTGTGTGAATGAGCCCCGGCTATTCTCGATGTATCGCCATGCGGACAGCACGGGCGTGAGCGGAACCGGACGCGTGTTAGATGGAGTCGTTTTTCACACCGGCCAAGTGGTGGTCTGTTGGCGGACGGATGTGAACCGGCCGGAAACCGGCTTCAGCAGTGTGGCCATCTATGAGGAATGGCGCGCATTCGCGGCCGTTCATTTGGAAGCGCATCCCGGTTTCGTTGAGTTTGCAGATGGGGGCGCGTCGCCTTCTTAATTTCGCTGCTGTTGTCCGGGCGGTCTGAATCGAGCAACCAGGTGATTGCGCTCATGGTGTAACTGCTTCGCACCGATCGGCCGACACGTCGTCGGGACTTTGTCAACCCTAGCTAGTGGCCCCGGATGAGCGGCTCGGGACGCTGCCCGCAACCGGTTGCGATGCCAAATCCTCGCTTGAACTTAGCAGCCGAGCCAATTCGTCCCATTGCCGCTCGGGCGGCAAGCTCCTGGTGACTCTCAGTGTCCACTCCGACACCATGGACGGTCCAGATTGCTGTTCCAACAGCTCCAACACGTCTGGCGCGAGGTCCAAAATGCCCAGGACTTGTGAAACGCGGGCCCGGGAGACGCCGAGCCGCCGGGCGAGACCCGCCCGCGACTCGCCACGTTCTTCCATCGCGCGCTTCCACTCTCGGGCGATGCGTACGGGGTTGGCTGGTGTCGCCGGCTTGGTCTCATTGGTTCGCGGCAGCTCTTGCCACGGGAAGTAGTGCCGTTTCTCGCCGGCCCGGCGTTTCTTGCCGCAATCGACCCTGAGCGTGACCTCGACGGGCAGAAAGATTCGGGATCTGTCCCGGAACGCGGAGCCACTCCCTCTTTTATCCGAACTTCCCCCAGAATGCCGCTTGCCTAAACCAAGTCCCGGCAATTGCTGGAGGCTGACGCTTACCCGGAACCACTTCGAACGCACCTGCGTCGCGAATGCCCCGGAGCTGCCGGCCGGCAGTTCGTCGCGCTCGGGATCGAAGGGCCGGACTTCGACCTTGTTGAGGAGCAGCTGCATGAGCTCCTTCTGGTCCGCGGTCGGCATCAGATTCACCAGCCGCTCAAACTCGACAAGATTCCGGCGGATCAGGTCGACGTCCAGGACCCGCCGCCGACGATGATCGATGTCCATCTGGAGCTTTTCGATGAAGGTCCCGAGCTGCTCCTTCTCCTCGCTGAGCTTCTTCAGCTCTGCGCGGAGGTCCGGCTCGAGATCGTCCTGGGATTTGATGATCTCGATGATCCGGCGGATGCCACTTGTTAACCGCGAGACCTCCTCGCGATGGCGCCTCTGCTGCTCTTCGAGCTCCTTGATGGGTATCACGGCTTCGCGATTGGCGGCCTGGACGCAGCTCTCGAGCATGGCGCTATCGGCCCCGAGGTCGATGAGGACGGCGGCTTTATCACGAGTACACGCCTGACCAAAGCTACCTCCTCCCACCCCTCACTCGACGAGCTAATCGCTGCTGACGACCCGGTACGCTTCCTGCGCGAGGTCCTGCCGGCGTCTATGCCGTCATCGCCCTCCGCCGCTACCACCTAAAGGTCCTGCGGCAGCGTGGCAGGCACGCACGAGCCGTCCTGGCAATCGCAGCGCTGGGAGCCGTGGTTGTGGCCCTCGCCGCCGTGGAAGATACCCGTCTCGCGAGCGCTCACGGTGGCGATCTCGGGAAGCTAGCGCGGCTCCCCCCCAAACCAGCGCGCGCGCCGGACGGCGGAAAAGTCGCGCTTCTCCTGGGCGGTTGATGGGTTCGGCCCCGTCAGCGGTGCGACCGGGGTCGGCCCGCCGAAGAAGTCGGCGTCGAGGCGCGCCACGCGGCCTTCGCCGAGCTCGACGTAGCACGTCCCAGTGCCGCCATAGGGCCGCGGCGCCTCGGAGCCACGCATCTGGGCGATGATCTCCTGGGCGACGACGGCCGCGGCGTTCTCGGCGAACACGCCAGCCTTTGGCGTGCCCACGCTGGTCACGTCGCCGACTGCGAACACGTTCGGGAAGCGCGTCCTCAGGGTCCCCCGCTCAACCGGGATCCAGCCGCCCTCCGCCAGGCCCGATGCCGCGACCACGTCTGGCACCCGATGCCGCGGGATCCCCAGGAAGAGGTCGTATGGGAGCGTCCCACCGTCCCGGAGCCGCGCAGTTCTGGTTGACGGGTCGATGCCCACAACCATCTGCTCCTTGACGAAGGAGATCCCCCGTTCGGCGAACCGGGCGAGGATCGTTTTCGACCCGTCGGGCGATGGCGGGATCGGGCGGCCCCAGGGTGAGACCACGCTGATTTGAAAATTTGCCAGGCTACGCTGCGTGAAGTACTCGTCGAGCAGGATCGCCGCTTCGCACGGCGCCGGGGGGCATTTGAACGGTTCGCCGAGAATCGCGATCACGACCTGCCCGCCCTTGAATTGAGGGAGGACGTCACGCAGGCGAAGCGCGCCATCGACGGAATAGAACTCCGACCCGCCCTGCACGAAGCCGGGCGTGGCCGCGAAGTCGTACTCGGCCCCCAGCCCGATGACCAGGATGTCGGCGTCGTACGTCCCGCCATCGGTCACGACGCGCCGGCTGACCGGATCGATCGAGGCGATGACTTCGCGGCGAAACCGCACGCCGGGCTTCATGATGTCGCGGTAGTCCAGGCGGACATCCTCAAGTGTGGCCCGGCCGAGCATGAGCTCGAACTTGTGGAAGCCGAAGACGAAGCCTTCGTTGCGGTCGATGAGGGTGATGTCGGCGTCTGTGCCGAAGGTGTCGGAGAGCCGGCCCGAGAGCTCCAGGCCTCCGAACCCGGCACCGAGGACGACGATTTTGGTTGGCATCGCGGCACGTGCTCCTTATGTATTGGGACTCCGTAGCCTGGCGCTACGGAGTCCAGTTCGGATGCGGCGCGGCTGAGACCGGCTACTTCTTCGGCTGCGACGTCATCCGCAGGTACGGCTTTACGGTCCGGTACCCCGGGAACAGCGTGGCAGCCTCGTCGTTCGAGACGGAGGGCAGGATAACGACGTCGTCACCCTGCTTCCAGTCGACGGGCGTCGCGACCTTCTTGTACGCGGTAAGCTGGAGCGAGTCGAGGACGCGCAGCACCTCGTCGAAGTTGCGACCTGTCGAAGGCGGGTAGGTCAGCGTGAGCTTCACTTTCTTGTCAGGGCCGATGATGAAGACGGATCGCACCGTCGCAGTCGCTTCCGCGTTGGGGTGGATCATGTCGTACATGAGGGAGACCTTGCGGTCGGAGTCGGCGATCATCGGGAAGTTGACCGCCGTGCCCTGCGTCTCGGCGATGTCGGCGGCCCAGTCGCTGTGCTTCGACAACGGATCGACGCTCAAACCGATGATCTTGGTGTTGCGCTTGTCGAACTCGGGCTTGAGGTAGGCCGCACGACCGAGCTCGGTGGTGCAGACCGGAGTGAAGTCGGCGGGGTGGGAGAACAGGACGCCCCAGCTCTCGCCGAGCCACTGGTGGAAACTGACCGGACCTTCGGTCGTCTCCGCTGTGAAATCAGGGGCTTCATCGCCAAGTCGCAGTGCCATTAGATTTGTGCCTTCCTTCTGTTTTGGCCGGCTCTCTGCCGGCTGCTGCTTGAACACAATAGGGCCGCGGGACACCGCGCGAATGGGGAAGGCTCCCCATCTTTGCCCTATGGGAAGGATCCCCCATGCGCCCTGACCGGGGCCGGGAAGGCTGCCGAACCTGCGATCGGAGCCATCGAGCAGCGACAGCCATCGAGCAGCGGCTGTCCGGTGCGCTCGCGTCGGTTACGATACGCGGCGAGCGTCGACCAGCCACACGGAGATAAACATGGTCACTCGTGACGGCCTGGCCCTTCGGGGCGAAAGCTCGGGCGGCAACGTGGCCCTGGCCGAACTCCTCTTTGCCCTCTCGCTCGTCGCGGATACCGGCATGGGCCAGCCGATGGGGCACGGGATCAAGACCGCCTACATCAGCTCGATGGTTGCCGAGCGCGTCGGCCTCGCCAGCGATGACCGCGTCGGGGTCTACTACGGGGCACTGCTCAAAGATGCCGGTTGCTCAGCCTGCGGCACGGTCCTCGCAGCATTCTTCGACGGCGACGACCTCGGCCCCCGTGCTGATGCAATCCTGGTGCGCCCTGATAGCGTGAAGGACGTCATCGCATGGTTCTGGCGGCACGCATCATCGGATCCGGCGCTCCCGACACGCCTCGGACGGCTCTGCTCTTTCATGACCCACTGCCGCGGCGTGATGCAGGAGAGCATCTCCGCGCACTGTGAAGTCGGCGAGATGTTCGCGCGGCGCCTGGGCCTCCCGGTCGCGGTGCAGCAGGCCATCCGCTTCAGTTGGGAGCGCTGGGACGGCAAAGGTATGGCCTATGGGCTGCGTGGCGCCCACGTCCCCATCGCTGCACGCGTGCTCCACCTCGCCCAGCTCGTGCAGGCGGCCCACACCTTCGGCGGCCCCGCGGCTGCGCGCGCACTGGTCACCGACCGGCGTGGGACGGACTTTGACCCCAACCTCGTCGGGCCATTCCTCGACCTCTCGGAGAGCGAAGGATTCTGGGACATCCTCGATAGCGAGTCCGCCCAGGACGCCGTCCTCGCGCTGAAGCCCCCCTGCCCGTGGGATCGCCTGGAACCCTCCCGCGTCGACGCCGTCTGCGAAGTCCTCGCTGACTTCGCCGATGTCAAAGCGCGCTCGATCTGGAACCATTCCCTTCTGGTTGCCGAGACTGCTGCCGGCGTAGCGCGCAGGCTCGGTCTGCCCGCCGCCGAAGCCGGGCGCATTCGCCGGGCCGCGTTGGTGCACGACCTGGGCAAGGCCGCTGTCCCCGTGGGGATCCTGGACAAGGGCGAGGCGCTTACGGCGGAAGAGCGCGACCGCTTCTGCCTCCATCCCTACTACACCGAGCGCGCGCTCTCGCGTATTGAACCGCTGCGCGAACTCGCTGCGGACGCGGGCGCCCACCACGAGCACCTCGATGGGTCCGGCTATCACCGCCAGCTGAGCCGCGACCGCATCCCGCTTGGCGGACGCGTCCTCGCCGTCGCCGACCAGTTCTCGCTGCGTTCGCGGGGGCCCGACGGGTCCGACCCTTCCCGCGCGCTCGAAGACATGCGGCGGCTTGTCGGCAGCCAGCTCGACCCAGATTGCTACGACGCGCTCGTTGCATCGCTGGGAGGCGGCCCGTTACCTCGCCCGGGGCGGCCGAAGGTTGCCGGCAACCTCACGGACCGCGAGGTGGAAGTCCTGCGCCTGCTCTGCGAGGGCGGCTCGAACCGCGACATCGCGAAGATCCTGGTCGTCAGTAGCAAGACGGTCGAGCACCACCTCGAGCACATCTATGGCAAGCTCGGCGTCACATCGCGTACCGCGGCGAGCGTCTTCGCCGTGCAGAACAGCCTTGTCTCGTAGCCCGCTGACCGTTCGCCTGGATGATGGGCAATTGCCGGTTGCGGGGATGACAACGGCACCGTACGCACTGGGAGCGCGTCGGCCCAGCCAACGAACGCGACCGCCGCTCCACGTGCCGGTGAGATCAAGACCGCGTTTTCTGGAAACTTTACGCAGCTTGACCCGCTCACGGGGTCGGGCGGCACCGACCATCAGGCGCTGTGGCCCGTGTACGACAACCTCGTCGGATACGACACGAACTTCAGTCCCAATCCTGACCGCAGTCTTGCTGAAAAGTGGGAGATCGTCGATCCAACGACCATCCGCCTGACCCTGAGACCGGGTATCGTCTTCCACGACGGCACACCACTCACACCGGAGGCGGTCCAGAAGCACATCGAGTATGGAAAGACGACGCCGACGTCCACAGTCAAGGCAGACCTCGGCGCACGCTTTCGCCGTTGCTGGCATCACCGTCGAACGTGTCCTCACCGACAACGCCCTGAACTACCGTCGCTCACGGACGTTCATCGACACGGCCGACTCCCTCGCGATCGAGCGCCTCCACACACAGCCCTATCGGCCCCAGACGAACGGCAAAGCCGAGGCCTTCAACAAAACCACCCAGCGGGAGTGGGCCTACCGCCGCCCGTACGCGAGCAATGGCGATCGCCTCGCCGCGCTCCAGCCCTTCCTGGATGACTACAACTACGCTCGGCCACACACTGCTATCGGCAACCGACCACCGGCCTCCCGCCTGTAAACGTCGGCTTATCGCGGGAGATCCCGGCTTCATCAAGCAGCGCCTGGATTTCGTCCGCGGGCAGGAACGTGCGGCGGTCGTCCTTCGTGACGAAGCGCACCCATTCCAGGTGCTTCGCATTGGGGACGCGGCCGCGGCGCCGGTTTCCGCGGTCGTTCGTGCCGGCCCACTCTTCATCGGTGCGGGCATCGAGGACCTGGCAGCGGGCGGTATCGGCGTACCTGGCCAGCAGCAGGTCGGCCGTCGCGTAGATGCCGGGCTGCGGCCGGGCGGTGAACGTGGTGCGTACAGGTTTCGCCGCATGGAACGTCACTGGCCGCCCCTCGGTGAGCCAGCGGTGCCAGCCCCCGTTGAGGACCCTGGCGTTGGTGTGGCCGTAGTAGTTGAGCACCCACCACAGCCGCGACGCAACGAGCGCGTTGTTGTCGTCGTAGGTGACGACGGTGGTGTCCGGGCCAACTCCGAGCTGGCCCATGAGCGCTTCGAACTCGGCCGGCGGCATCACCAGCGTGCCGTGGTCGGAGCCCGCCGGGTCCTTCTCCTTGATGTAGAAGTGCACCGGGAGCTGCACCGCGCCGGGGATGTGCGCCCGGCGGTAGGCTTCGACGGTCGCGCAATCGATGATGCGGACATCGGAGTCGTTGGCGTGGGCTGCGAGCCAGTCCGGCTCCGCGAGCAGTTCGGGCCTTGCGTAATTCATGGAAGGTCCCTCCTGGAGTGTGCCCCGAGAGCATAGCGGGAACGGCGCGACTGACACAGAGCCCTCAGACGGGCTTGCGGAACACTTGATCGAGCGCGGCCCGCCGCGACTCCTTCGCGTCGCGCGCCTTCGCCAGGCGCCAATCGATGCGGGCGGCGTTACGACCCTCGTAGCGGAACCACCCGACGACGATGGAGATGAGCGCGATGAGGAAGATGACGTTGCCGCCAATCCAAAGGATCAGGATGGCCAGCCGCTGGTCGGTCATTGGGGAGGGCGCCCAGGCCGGCTGGTTCGTGGAAAAGCCGTGGTGGAAGGCGCGGTTCATGCTCAGAAACATGCCGCCGAAGAGGCCCTTGTGCGTCATCTCCACGAAGACGTAGAGAGCGCGGGCCGGGTAGGGAAGACGCCAGCGCATGGGGTCCGAGGCGACGGCCGGCATCCAGAAGCAGAGCGCCACAACGAGCAGCGTGGCCTGCTGGATATCGCGCACGACATCATTACGCGCCGCGGTATCCGTCAGGGCGCTGAACTGCCAGATGTAGGTGACGACGGCGAACACTAGCCACGATACGATCGGGAACGTGAGGACGGTGACCGGAAGACTCCGATAAGCGGTGCGCAGGCGACTCCGCGTGACCGGCCCCGACGTCATGAAAGCAAGCGTCAGCGGCCGGCCGAGGAGGATCAGCGGCGGGCCGGCCATGGTCAGCGCAAGGAAGCCGAGAAAGTTAATCCAGAGCGCCTCGTTGCCGTAGTGCTCAAGCGGCGAAAGCGTCGCCGCCGCGACGGCGAGCAGGCCGGCCTGGAACGTGACGAGACGCCACCAGGGGTGGCGATGGTGGCCATCGCGGCGGGCGCGCGCGAACGCCATCGCGTACCAGGCGCCCGCGAGCAGGATGGCAACGATCCAGGGCACATCGAACGAGAAGTGATGGAGCATTTCCGCCAGGCCAGGAGCCGCTTCGGCTTGCACAGCGACTGGAGGATACCACCGCCTGGTGCGTCCAGGTTCGGGTCGCGTTCGCCCTACCGCGCCCCGAAAGCTTCGAAGGTGAGGATGGTGAACGTCTCGCGGACGTGGGCGATGGAATGCAGGTCCTTTTCGATGAGCCGGCCAACATGGTCGATGTCGTCGACATACAACTTCACGAGCAGATCGTACTGGCCGGTGATGCTGTAGGCCTCGGAGAAGGATTCGACTTCGGCGATGTGATTAGCCACCTCGGTGGTGTGGCCGGGGTCAGTTTTGACCATGACGAAGACGGCACGCATCGGCGGAGTGTAGCGCACGAGCCGACAGCGGACAGCAGCGGCCTGACGGCGCGAGCGGTTCCCCTCCGGCGGCCGGGCGGATACGCTGACGGCAGCGGGGTGTAGCTCAGCCTGGTTAGAGCGCGCGCTTTGGGAGCGCGAGGCCCCCGGTTCGAATCCGGGCACCCCGACCATGAACTGCGCCCAGGCGCGCGCGAAACGCTGCCCGGCGCGTTTTGCAACGCGTGCATCGCTGTCCTACCATGCGGTGGTAGCCCATGACGAGCATCCCCGGTGAGACACATGAGTGAGGAATTCGGTGTCGACCTCGACGAGGTCTTCAGCGTCATCGATTCGTCCGATGTGCTCGTTGTGCGGTTCCACATCATTCAGAATCGGCTGCTCGTCGATTTCCGCACGAAGATGGGCGTGCCGCCGTTCCTCGCCGTGGTGCCGCGGGCCGAATCTGTCGAGGACCGTTTCCGGGCGATCAAACGGCTGCGGCCGGAGTTCCCGTTCCCCGAAAAGGTCATGTCGTTCGCCTGGCCGCGCTCGATGCCGGTGCTGCTCGCGAGCGGAGTGTGGCAGCGCCTTGTCGACAAGATGGCGCAGATGGGCGGGCACGAGGCGCTGGACATGTGCGGCCGGGTGATGGAGCAGCTCGTCACCGAGGAGCGCCAGGAGATTGCCCAGGCCATCCGCGGCGCCGAGCACTACCAGACACTCTGGGAACGGCAACGAGCATGAGCGCCATCATCGACCTTCGTAGCGACACGGTGAGCAAGCCGAGTGACGCCATGCGCCGCGCGATGGCGGAGGCCGAGGTCGGCGACGACGTGTTTGGCGACGACCCGACCGTGAACCGCCTGGAGGCGATGGCCGCGGAGCGCGCCGGCAAGGAAGCCGCCGTCTATGTCCCCAGCGGCACGATGGCGAACCTGATTTCCGTGATGACGCACACGCAGCCGGGCGACGAAATCCTGCTCGGCGACCATTGCCACATCTTCAACTACGAAGTGGCCGGGGCGCCGCGGCTGGCCGGAGTGCAGACGCATCCGCTGCCGAACCTCCCGGGCGGTGGGCTGGACCCCGCAGCCGTCGAAACGGCCATCCGCGAGCCGAACATCCACACGCCGCGAAACCCGTTGCTGTGCCTCGAAAATACGCACAACCGCTGCGGAGGCGCGGCCGTCCCGCTCGCCGAAATGGATGCGCTGACGGCGCTCGCCCACGGCCGCGGCCTGGCCGTGCACCTCGATGGCGCGCGCATCTTCAACGCGGCGGCGGCGCTGGGCGTCACGGCCGCCCGCGTCGCCCGCGACTGCGACACGGTGTCGTTCTGCCTGTCGAAGGGCCTCGGGTGCCCCGTGGGTTCGCTCGTGTGCGGGCCAAAGGAGTTCATCGCGCTGGCACGGCGCAACCGCAAGATGCTCGGCGGCGGCATGCGCCAGGCGGGAATCCTTGCGGCCGCCGGGATCTACGCACTGGAACACAACATCGACCGCATCCACGAGGACCATGAGAACGCCGCACTGCTGGCCGAGGGGCTCGGGCGGCACGAGGTCTTCCATGTGCGCCGTCCCCAGACGAACATCGTCGTCGCCGATATCGTCCGTGGGACGCTCGCGGGCTGGCTCCAGGCCTTCCGGCGCGAGGGCGTCCTCGCGGTGGCGTTCGGGCCTGCCCGTATGCGGCTGGTGACGCACCTGAACATCAGCCGCGGCGACATCGAAGACGCGCTCGGCCGCATCGCCCGCACAGCGGGAGCTGTCCCCGCTTGAATCGACGCCGCGCGCTCATCGCCCTGACCATGCTCCTCGCCGGCGCCGCTTTCCTCAGCGGATGCAGCAGCAGTTCCAGCACGCGTTCCGCGAAGATCTTTCAAACGCCGCCATGGGCCGGGCCCGAATCGTACACGTACCAGCTTTCGCGCCGCGACGAACCGGACGCGGGCCTGTGCGTGCTCGAGACCGCACCCAACTTCGAGCCGGGAAACACGAAGATCAGCCGGCTTTGCGGCAAGGAGCCGTACCGCGACGACGGCACCGCGACCGTCGATGCCGCCACGCTCGCGCCCGTCCAAACGGTCCGCACCTTCGTCGATGGAAAGAATAACCGGACGAACGTGTTCACCAGCGACTACGCAGACGGGCAGGTGACGTTCACGGCGGACTTGAGTGGCAAGGTCCGGCGGGCGACGCGTGACCTGCCAAAGCCAACAAAGGATAGCCCCGACCCCGGCTGGTACGATGACGAATCGCTGTTATGGCTGGCGCGCGGGATCACCCTGCGGAGCGGCTACACCGGCTATTACACGTACGTGATCAATGCCGGGCAGCCGCGCATCGTCGGCGTCGAGGTGCTGGTGGAACCGCCGGAGCAGGTGACGGTGCCGGCGGGGACATTCGAAGCCTGGAAGGTCCGCGTCCACAAGGACACCAGCAACTATTACATCTGGGTCGAGCGCACCAGCCCGAACCGCGTCATCCAGGCGCAGATAGAAGACATCACCTACAAGCTCGCCGCGGCCAATTGATCCCGGTGTGAGGCAGGGCGATGGACGGCGCCCGGGCCGCCGCCCCGGGCGTCAGATTGGGCCTAACTATAGCGGCTTCGAACAACATCGCTCACGGACGCGCGAGTTGCGAGAACTTCACCTGCTTATGTTCTCGCGGGCGCTGATTTTGCTTGACACCGCCGCGGGCCATTCCGAAGATGCGGGGACGCGCCCGGGGCTGCCGGGGTCCACGGGGAAACATGTCATTCGTCTATGTGATTAGCCGGGAACCGCGCATGCGTGATGCGGTAACAGATTATCTTCGCGAACGCGGGTACGACACCGGTACCGCGTCCAACTACGACGCAGCAATGGAAACTCTCCCGTGGCAGGACCGGCCCGATGGCATGGTCGTGGATGTCCAGGGGGTGCCACGGGGCGAGGCGGGCTCGGCGTTCGCAACGTTCAGCCAGTGGCTGGCGGGGACCTACGCGGCCGTGCCTCCGATGATGGTCTACCTGCTGCACAAGGGCGCACGCCGGCCGCATTTCCGGCTCGAAGGCGCCGTGATCAAGAAGCCATTCCCGATCGAGGCGCTGGGCGAGGCACTCCGCGAACGGCTGGGCCACCCCCGGCGTGAAGGCTCCAGTCCCGGCATGGACCTCGACCTTGCGACGAACACGCTGCGGGCGCAGCTCGGTGAGGCGCACCTGACGAACATCGAAGCGACGCTGCTGGCGTACCTGATGGAACACGAGGGCGAAATCCTGCACCCGCGCGACCTGCTGGTGGACGTATGGCAGTATCACGACTCAGCGGGGGCCAGCACGCTCGTACGCGCGCACGTAAGCAACCTGCGGCGAAAGCTCCGGGACGTGCAGGGCACGGCGGAGCAGATCCAGACCATCCGGGGCAAGGGCTACCGCTTCACGGCGTGACGCCGCCCGTGGCCGGGCCGTCGCGCTGCGATGCTATGATCGGGCGAGGAGTTCGTTCATGACAGAGTCGCCGGCCGCTTCCGGCTCCTCCCGGCTTCCCCGGTATCTCACTTTCGAGGAGTTCATCGCGCACCCCTCGGACGAGCACGCGGAGTGGGTGAACGGGGAGGTTATCCCGATGCACTCCGGCCAGGAGAACGGGGAGATCGGCGCAATGGTTGGGGGTTCGAAGGACCACTCGTCCGTGAGCAAATTCCTCGTCCGCCTGTTGAGTTCTTTCGCGGAGTTCCATCGGGCCGGCGAGGTCTATTACGAGCCGTTCATGATGCGTCTCGCGCCGGGCAAGCCGGCCCGCTCGCCCGGCGTCCTCTATGTCTCGAACGAGCACGCAGATCGCCTGCGCGACCAATACCTCGACGGCCCGGCTGACCTCGTAGTCGAGGTGATTAGCCCCGGCACTGCCGCCACCGACCGCGGGACGAAGTATTTCGAATACGAGGAAGCTGGCATCCCGGAGTACTGGCTGATCGACCCGCTGCGCCGAGTCGCCGAGTTCTATCGCCTGGGAACTGCTGCCGTCTACGAACTCGTGCCCACACCACAGGGGACGTACGAGAGCGTCATGCTCCCGGGCCTGACGCTGCGGGTTTCGTGGCTCTGGGACCGCCCGCCCATGGCAGAGGTCGAGGCCGCGCTCGGGCTGCGCTAACCCACCATCAGGCAGGTTCGAACATGGGGAGCGCGATGCCGCTCTCCTGGTCCTCCCACTTCAGCTTCACGCGCATGCCGATCTTCACGTCCTTCACCGGGTCGGCGACGCCCACGATGTTCGTCAAGATGCGGAAGCCTTCGTCGAGGTCCACGTAGGCAACCGCGTAGGGGCCGAGCGCGGCGAACGCCGGGTGGCGATTCAGGCGCACGACGCTGTAGGTGTAGACCGTGCCCATGCCCTTCGATTCGCGCACTTCGAGGTTCGTTGTGCCGGTGTAGGGCGAATGGCGGCGCGGGAAGAAGATTACGTCTCCGGTCGCCGGGTCGACCTGGTAGGTGAGCCTGTGCTCACGCGTGGCATCCCAGAAGGGCTGCGTATCGGGCTCGGGGAATCGGGGTTGCGGTCGAGAAGCCACGTCAGTCCCTCGCGAGGATGATGGTGCCACCGGTGTGGCTGGTAGCGAGCATGCCGCCGTTGCCGTGTGCGACGGCGAGCCGGGCGCCATCGACCTGCGAAGTCGACTCGCCACGAAGTTGCCGCACCGATTCGAGCAGCAAGAAGATGCCGCGCATGCCCGGGTGGTTGGAGCTCAGCCCACCGCCATCGGTATTGAGGGTCGGCTTGAGCGGGCTCTTGAAGTGGAGGCGCTCGCCTTCGACGAACGCCCCGCCCTCGCCCTTCTTGCAGAAGCCGAGGTCCTCCAGGATGGTCAGGACCGTGATCGTGAAGGAGTCGTAGATCATCGCGATGTCGATTTCCTGCGGCCGGACCCCGGCCTCGCCAAAGGCGACGGGCGCCGATTGGGCGCCGGCGCTTGTCGTGAGGTCGCCCTTGTTTTCGCTGTATTTGGTCGCTTCGCCCGTGCCGATGACCCAGACCGGCGTCTTCTTCGTGTCACGGGCGACATCGGCGGAGGCGATGACGACGGCGCCGCCGCCATCGGAGACCATGCAGCAATCGAGCAGGTGCAGGGGGTCGGCGACCATCCGCGAGCCAAGCACGTCTTCGATGGTGATCTCGCGGATGTTCTCGTAGAGGAGGTCCGTCATGGCCTGGACGGCCTGGGGGTTGCGCATCGCATGGGCGCGCGTGATGCGCGAAATGTTCGCGAGCTGCGCGCTCGTCGTGCCGTATTGGTGGAAGTGGCGGTGGGCGACCATCGCGTAATTGGAGATAAGCGTCATGCCCCACGGGTCCTGCATGTTGCTGATGGGCCCCGGCGCGCCGAGCCCGCCCATGCCGCCCGTCCCGATGGCCCGCGAGTCGCTATGCGCGGTGGAGCCGTAGGTGAGGAGCGCAACCTTGCACTTGCCGGCGGCGATGTCGCGGCGTGCGTGCGAGGTGTGGAACTCGTAGGAACTGCCGCCGACGGCGGTGGTATCGATGACGTTGGGCTTGAAGCCGAAGTACTCGGCGAGGTTGAGCCCGGCCATGCCGGCGCCGTCCTGCGCGTCGTAGAGGCCATCGACATCGGACCACTTAAGGCCGGCGTCTTCGAGGGCGCGGGCGGCGCACTCTACCTTGATCTGGAGGGGGGTGACGCCGGGCGCTTTGCGCCGGGGGTATTCGTGGATGCCGACGATCGCGGCGTCGCGCTTCTGTGAAACCATGCGTGGTGACTCCATGGGTCGTTCGCGGCGCCGAAGCGGCGGCGACGAGCCGTACGCTATCCGGGTGGGCTGAACGCGTCAAACGCGCGGTTCAAGGTTCGGTCGGGTCATTCGCCGACATCTATCCGAGGCAGGCACCAGTTGAAGTTGTAGGCAACAACAACCCGGCATTCGTGCGCCTCCGATACGGACTGGGCGACCTGCTCGATTCGAAGCCAGTCGTCCGAGGTAACAAATACCTCGGTGTCAAATTGAAGGATGTGGGCGAAAATGATGAGGCGGCCAGCAGCCTTACCCCCGCGGGCCGCCCACTGGTCGAGTGCCCTCTCGACCTGCTCGTCGAGCTTTCGGAAGAACGGCTCTTCCAAGACATGTGGCTCGCCGATGCCTCCATCACGCCCCTCCGCTCGCATCTTCTCCCACATGGCGTTGTCCCGGTCCGACGCGTGAATCGCTTTTGCCTCGACTCCACCCCAGCCATCAACCGTAACGTCCGGCATGCCGGCTTCGTCCGAAGTGAACCGAAGAGGTCCCAGTCTCGCAACGCTGTGTGCCCAGGCAAGTGACTCGCACTCGACCATGACGTCGGTAAATTGGCCGTCAAAATTGCACAGCTGCTGAGTGGAAGTACGTTTCGCCGGATGTCGGCGTCGAATCTCCCGCGCCAAAACCTTGGCTGCGCCGAGTTCCGTCGCGATCATTACCACGTCATCCCACCGGCCTCTGTTCTCACCTACAAAAGCCGCGCGCACCATGCAGCCGTCGTGCCACTGACCGCTACTCGCCCCTGGGAATGCCTCGTGGAGGAGTGCTTCGAGTGGCGCCATCACGTGCTCACACCGGCAAACCGTAGCAGCGCCATTTAACGCCCTCGCACACTCAAAGTTAGATCCGAGCCACCGCGATGCCGCGAAGTATCTCATGTTGGACGTCTTAATGACGGCCGCGAAGCGTGATTCGGTAAGCGGGAGGGTATCGCGCCGGGCAACGCGACTCCACCAAAATCCCACACCTCTGACGCGCGGCTGGAGTCCCGCGGCGACCTCTGGTAGTGTGCGGCGCGCGTGACGCTTGTCATCCTGGCCCTGGCGTGGCTCCTGGGCATCGCGGCGGTAGCGTTGTGGGAGGCGCCGGGGTGGATGGCGGCTGCATGGGTGCTCGCCGCGATGCCGGCGGTGTGGGCGGTCCGCGGCCGGCGCGATGCGGCGCTCATCGCCGTCGCTGCGCTGGTGGCCCTGGCAGGCGGGGTGCGCTTCGCGGGTTGGGCCGACCGGGACGCGCCGGACCTGGCCCGATATGTGGGCCGCGACGTGACCGTCGAGGGTGTCGTCGATTCGGAGCCGGACCCCGGGCGCGCGAGCGTGCGCTATACGGTGCGCGCGGAGACCGTGGCGCTCGGGAAGGAAGCGCCGATCGCGACCGGCGGCAAGCTGCTCGTTACGGTGAACCAGTATGCCGAGTACCTGCCGGGCGCACGCCTACGCATCAAAGGAAAGCTCGAACAACCGCCCGTGTTCCCCGACTTCGACTATCGCGGGTACCTGGCGCGGCGCGGGGTCGTGGGGACCATCGGGTTCGGAAGTGTCGAGGTGTTGGCCGACGCGCCGAAATGGGACGCGCGCAGGCTGCTCGCGGACGTGCGGCTGCGGCTGGACCGAGCGCTGCAGCGCGCGCTGCCGGAACCAGAGGCATCGCTCGCTGGCGGGATCGCGTTCGGGCGGGACGGCAACCTGCCGGATGCACTGTACGCGGACTTCCGGACGACGGGGCTCGCGCACATCGTGGCGGTGTCGGGTTCGAACGTCGCGCTGGCAGCGGCGCTGGCGTTCGTGCTTCTGACGCCGCTCGTCCGCCGGCGGTTTGCGATCGGGGCGGCGTTCATCACGGTCGCCGGCTATGTCACGATCGCGGGCGCGTCGGCGAGCGTGGTCCGGGCGGGGATCATGGCGGTGGTGCTGCTGGCAGGGATGGCGCTGGGCCGGCAGCAGAGCGCGCTCGCGGCGCTTGGGGCGGCCGCAATTGTCATGACCGCGTTCCAGCCGGCGACGGCGCTCGATCTCGGCTTCCAGTTGAGCCTCGCCGCCACCGCCGGCCTGATAGCGTTCGCCCCCTGGATCCGGGCCGGCCTGGCGGCGGGGGCGCGCCGGGCACGCGCGGAGGCAATCCCGGAGCTCGCGCTGCAGGCAGTGGCGCTATCGCTGTCCGCGACGGTCGCGACGCTGCCGATCGTGTGGCTGAACTTCGGCCAGGTGTCGCTCATCGGGCCGCTGGCGAACGTGATTGTGGAGCCGCTGTTCGGATTGGCGTTTACGCTATCCGCGGGGACGGCGGTGGTCGGCGCGATGTGGCCTACGGGCGGCTGGCTGCTGGGTCTGCTGGCGTTCTATCCACTCGCGGCCACGACCTGGCTGGCGGAGCACCTCGCGGACGTGCCGGGCGCAGCGGTGACGGTGCCGTCCGGCGGCGGCACTTCGGCGTTTGTCGCGTACCTGGTCCTGGCCGCGGCCGGCTGGCCGGCGTACCGCTACCTCGCGCCGGCGGACGCCGGGGCGAGGGGTATCCGGCTGCCGCCGCAGCAAAAACTCGCGCTCGCGGGCGGGCTGGCGGCCGCGGCGCTCGTGGTGGTATGGCGCGTCAGCGTGCAGCCGATGGGCGGGCCGGGGGCGCTTGTGATCGATGTGCTGGATGTTGGGCAGGGGGACGCCATCCTCCTGACGACGCCGCACGGCCGCCAGGTGCTCATCGATAGCGGCCCGAGCGGCATCGAGCTCGCACGTCAACTCGGGGCTGTGCTCCCGCACTGGGACCGCACGATCGACGCGTTTATCCTCACGCACGGCGACGAGGACCACGTCGGCGGTGCGGCAGCGGTGCTCGAGCGTTACGGCATCGGGGGCGAAATCGACAACGGCACGCCTCGCAGCGGAGGGTCGTTCGCGGCCTATTGGCAGCGTGCCAACGGCCGCAAGGAAGTGCGCGCGGGCGACGAATGGACCGAGGACGGCGTGCGGTTCGAGGTCCTCTGGCCGCCCGAGGGGTACGAGACGAACCAGGCGAACAACGCGTCGATCGTCCTGCGGGTGAGCTATGGGTCGGTTTCCGTGCTGCTGACGGGCGACTTCGACGCCGCGCCCCAGCGCGCGCTGGTGGCCCTCGGCGACGTGCGCGCGGACGTGCTCAAGGTGCCGCACCATGGATCGAAGAACAGCGCGCCGGATTTCTTCGCAGCAGTGGGGGCGCGCCTGGCCGTAATCTCTGTCGGCGCGGACAATCCCTACGGCCACCCGGCGCCTGAAACGCTGGACGCACTGGCGGGCACGCGGCTCCTGCGGACAGACCGCAACGGGCGGGTGCGATTGCGGATCGATGGGCGCCAGGTCGCGGTCTCGAGCGAGCGCTGACGGCTTTGCGCGAGGCGGGGCGCGCGGTTACGGTAAAGCCAACCTCAGCGGCCCGTTGCCCTTCGGAAACGCGGCAAGGAAGTACCCGTTTGTCCCCACGCATCGATGGCCGGCGCCCGGACCAGCTGCGCCCGGTCAGCATCAACACGAACGTCCTCGATTTCGCCGAGGGCAGTTGCATTGTCGAATTCGGGCGTACGCGCGTGCTGTGCGCCGCTAGCCTCGAAGACCGCCAGCCGGGATGGTTGCGCGGCACCCAGAGCGGCTGGGTGACGGCCGAGTACGCCATGCTGCCGCGGGCCACGCACACCCGCAGCCAGCGCGAAGTCGAGCGAGGGCGGCCGGGCGGGCGGACGCAAGAGATCCAGCGGCTCATCGGCCGCTCGTTGCGCGGCGTGGTGAACCTGGAGCTGCTCGGGCAGCGCACCATCACGGTCGACTGCGACGTCATCCAGGCGGACGGGGGGACGCGCACCGCGTCGATTACCGGTGGTTATGTCGCGCTCGCCCTGGCCGTCCAGCGTCTGGTGAAGGCCGGCACGGTGTCGCCGGCAGTGATGACATCGCCGGTCGCGGCGATCTCCGTGGGCATCGTCAAAGGGGTGCCGATGCTGGACCTTTGCTACGAAGAGGACTCGACGGCGGAAGTCGACTTCAATGTCGTGATGACGGGCGAGGACTCGTTCGTCGAAGTGCAGGGCACAGCCGAGCAGCTGCCATTCACGCGTGCGGGCATGGACCAGCTGCTCGACCTGGCCCGAGGAGGCATCACGGAGCTGTTCGCGCTGCAGCGCGACGCTATCGGCGCCTAACCGACGTAGTGGCCGAGGAACGTGCCACCAAGGATGTGGAGATGTCCGTGCTCCTGGCTTTGCATCGCGTCGTAGCCGAAGTTGGTGAGCAGCCGGAAGCCGCCCGGGCAGAGGCGCTGGCCGATCTCGGAGGCGATGCGGCCGATGTGGCCCATATCGCTCCAGAGTTCGGCCTGGCTGATGTGCTCCCTCTTCATCGCAAGCAGCATCACGGGCACCCAGCGCAGGATGTTCTGGATGACAATGACTTCGTCGTCCTGGTAGACGATGTTCGCGGGCTCTTCACCGGCAACGATTCGGCAGAAGACACAGTAGGGTCGGCGAGTGGGTTTCTTTGGCTCGCCCGATTCGGCTTGTTCTGTCATGAGGGTAGAGCGATTCTAGGTTCGGCCCATCGCTGGTTCAAACCAGCATCGGCCCCGCTTCCAAAGGTAGCCAGCTAATGCCCCAACTGCTCCCGTTCCGTGGAATCCGTTACACGCCTGCGGCCGGGCCGCTGAGCGACCTGCTGGCGCCGCCATACGACGTGATTTCGCCGGCCCAGCAGCGGGCACTTGCGGGCCGCAGTCCTTACAACGCCGTCCACCTCGAGCTCGCGGAGGGCGGCGACGAGCGCTACGGGCGCGTGGCGACGATGCTGCGGGAGTGGGAAGAGGCGGGCGTGGTCGCGCGGGACGCTGTCCCGATGCTCTACATCTACGAGCAGACCTTCCGCGAAGCGGGGCGCGAGTATCACCGCCGCGCACTGCTCACCGAAGTGGAGGCGCAGCCGTGGGACGAAGGCGCGGTGAAGCCGCATGAGTTCACAATGTCGGGCCCGAAAGAAGACCGTCTGAAGCTGTTGGAGGCGACGAAGACGCAATTCAGCCCCGTCTTCATGATCGCGCGCGACCGCGCAGGGCAGTTACGGCAGTTCCTCGACCAGACAGTGGAGTCCCGGCCCGCGGACTCCGAGGCGACGACACTGGATGGGGACCACCACCGCATGTGGGTGGTAGAGGCGGGCCGCCTGGAGATGCGCTTTCTCGCGCCGTTGCTGGCCGAGAGCTTCTACATCGCGGACGGCCACCACCGCTACGAGACGGCCGTGAACTACCGCAACCTCGTCATCGAGCGCGAGGGAACACTGGAGCGCGACCACCCGGCGCGCTATGCGATGACGGCGATCGTGCCTGCGAGCGACCCCGGCCTTGTGATCCGGCCCATCCACCGCATCGTCCCGCGGCCCGCACCCGCCGGCTGGGAGGCGCGCATCGCGGCGAACTTCCGGGTGACGGCGATTAAACCCATCGGGCACGCGAGGACCGAGGCGCCATCGCTCGAAGCCGAACTCAACGGCCGGCCCGAGGCGATTCTCGCAATCGACCTCGATCCGGGCATGTTGCATCTCCTCGAGCCCCGTGACCAGGGGGTATACGCCCGCATCGCGCCGGCCGGTTACAGTGACGGCTGGGCGCGGATCTCGCCGAACCTGCTCCGCTACGGCGTGCTGGAGCCACTCTGGGACATCACGGACGCGGACCTGAGGGCGGGCGCGGTCGAGTACACCCACGACGCGGCCGAGGCGCTTGAGGCGGTCGGGAGCCACCCGGACGCGGTCGGATTCCTGCTGAACCCCGTCGGCATCGAGTCCGTTATGTCGCTTGCCGACCAGGGCGAGCGGATGCCGCAAAAGTCGACATTCTTCCACCCAAAGTTGGGGACGGGGCTGGTGTTCCACCCGCTCTACCCGTAGCGCAACCGAACTGCTCGGCATTAGAATGACTCCATGACCAGAATGATGACCGCAACGGAAGTCAAAGCCAAGCTCCTGGCTTTGCTTGACGACGTTGAGAACGGCGAGGAGATCGAAATCACGCGGCATGGCCTGACGGTGGCGCGTCTGACTCCCGCACGTGGTCCACATGCGCTCAAGGGCCGTCTGACCGGGGTGGCAATGACAGCAGCCAGCGACGACGATTTGTTCAGCACCGGCGTTTCATGGGATTTGCCCTGACCACGGTCCTTCTCGATACGCACGTCCTTCACTGGTGGGCCGCCGAACCTGAGCGCCTGAGCAAACCCGCCGCGGACGCGGTCAACAACGCCGATGAGCTCGCCGTTGCATCGATTTCGTGGTTCGAACTCGCGTGGCTTGCTACGCACAACCGTATCTTCGTGAGCGTCCCCATCAATACGTGGCTGCAGGAACTCGCGGATCAAGTTCGAACGATCGGGACGACGCCGGCAATCGCGACGACAGCAGCGACACTGCCCGAGTCGTTTCCGGGCGACCCGGCCGACCGTCTGATCTACGCCACTGCGATTGAGCATGGCTGGTCGCTGGTGACGAAAGACGGACGAATGCGAGCGCATCGCCATCCGCGTCGGATGACCATCTGGTAGCCACTCCGAGTGCACGGCTGGTGCTGCCGACTCCGACTCACGATTGGGTACCCGACGTGAGCCCTGATTGAGCCAGGTTGCACGCGTTCGGCTAGAACGCGACCAGGCGGACGTTGTGGATGCCATCCGTGGCGGCGATTTCGGCGACCTGCTCCTCCGTCGGGCGCTCATCCACGGCGATGAGCATCAGCGCCCGCTCGCGGCGACCGCGGCGGCCCACCTGCATCGAGCGGATGTTGATGTCGTCCTTGCCGAGCAGCGTGCCGACGCGGCCGATCATGCCCGGGCGGTCCTCGTTGTCGCAGGCGAGCAGAATGGAGTCGGGTTCGGGCATGAGGTCCACATCGAGGCCGTTGAGGATGACGATGTGCGGGGCGCCGTGCTCGACTGTGCCGCCGACGCTCACTTCGCCCTCATCGGTCATCACCTTGACGTGGATGAGGTTCAGGAAGACCTCGTGCGAGGTCCGCATCTGTTCGGTGATTTGCCAGCCGCGCGCCTGGGCGACGAGGCTCGCGTTGACCATGTTCACCGTCTCTTCGCTGATCGGGCGGAGGAGGCCGCGGATGACCGAGGCACGCAGCGGCGTGACGTCCTGCTCGGCGATTTCGCCGTAGTAGTCGATCTCGATGGAGGCGAGCTGCCCGGTGACGAGTTGCGTCGCCGCCGAACCGAGGATCTCGGCGGTCGCCATGTACGGCTGGATGACTTTGAGGACCTCGGGTGCGAGCATCGGCGCGTTGACGGCGTAGCGGGCCGGGCGGCCCGACAGGATGTCGACGATCTGCTCCGCGACGTCGAGCGCCACCCGCTCCTGCGCCTCCGCGGTGGAAGCCCCGAGATGCGGCGTGACGATGATGCGGGGGTCGCCTAGCAGCGGGTTCTCGCCGGGCGGCTCCGAGGTGAAGACGTCGATCGCAGCGCCGGCGACCTTGCCGCCGCGAACCGCCGCCGCCAGCGCCGCCTCATCGATGATCCCGCCGCGGGCGACGTTGAGGATGCGGACGCCATCCTTCATCCGCGCGAACTGGTCGGCGGCGATCATCCCGCGCGTGTGCGCGGTCATCGGCACGTGGACGGTAATGAAGTCAGACGTGGCGATGAGTTCGTCCAGGGTGACCGGCTCGGCGCCGAGGGCGCGGGCGCGCTCCTCCGGGATGAACGGGTCGTGGGTAATCACGCGCATTTCGAGCCCGAGGGCGCGCCGGCTCACTTCGGAGCCGATCGGCCCCAGCCCGATGACGCCGAGCGTTTTGCCACGCACTTCGGTGCCCACGAATTCCTTGCGCGACCATTTGCCATCGCGCATCGAGGCGACCGCCTGGGGGATGTGCCGGGCGAGCGCGAGCAACAGCGCGACGGTGTGCTCAGCCGCCGCAATGGTGTTTCCCTGCGGCGCGTTGACGACAATCACGCCGCGCTCGGTGGCGGCGACAAGGTCGATGTTGTCGACGCCAACGCCGGCGCGGCCCACAGCGACGAGCTTCTTCGCCGCCTCGATCACCGGCCGCGTGACCTTCGTCTCGCTCCGGACCACGAGGGCGTCGTAGTCGCCGATGATGGCGATAAGGTCCGCGGCGAGGAGGCCGGTGTGCACGTCGACATCGCCCACGGCGCGGAGCATCTCGATGCCCTCGGGGGCAACAGGGTCGGCGATAAGGATGCGTGGACGGGACTCGGGCATGGGTGGGGTGTCCTCCTGGAGCTTGCGAAGGGCGATCTCGACGGCGGCGGGGATGCGCGCCTTGCCCGATTCCCAGCGGCTGATGGTGGCCTGATCGACCCCAAGGGCGCCGGCAATCGCGGCTTGCGAGAGCCCGAGGTGTGTGCGGACTCGGACGAAGTGGCTGGCATCCATCTTATGCATTCTGCATGAAACACGAAAGCCATGCAAACCGCATGGCTTTTCGAAGAATGGCTGACAGCGGCCACGGCCGGCCAAGAATCAGACGGCGGTCTTCGCCTCTTCGAGCAGCCGTTCGACGACATCCAGTGCGGATTCGACATCCGCCTGAGAGACGAAGCCAAGGTGCCCGACGCGGAAGATCTTGCCCTCGAGCTTACCTTGCCCGCCACCGAGCACGACGCCGTACTCCTCGCGGGCGCGCTTGCTGATGCCCTTGCCATCGACGCCCTCGGGCCACCAGACGGCAGTAACCGTGTTCGAGGCGAAGCGCTCATCGACGGGCACGAGCCTGAGCCCGAGCGACTTCACCCGGTCGCGGGTGTACTTCGCGATCGCTTCGTGGCGCGTGAAAATGCCTTCGAGGCCTTCAGCGCGCATCAATTCGAAAGCGCGGTCGAGGCTGTAGTAGATGGACATTGCCGGCGTCCAGGGGTTCTGCAGCTTCACGAGGGAGTCGCGGGTCTTTGCGGCATCGAAGTAGAACCGCGGCATCTTCGCGGCCGCGTTCGCCGCCCAGGCGCGCTCGCTGAAGGACACGAACGCGAGGCCGGGCGGGACCATCCAGCCCTTCTGTGAGCCACTGACCACGACGTCGAGGTCCCAGCGCTCGACCGGGCACGGGATCGAGCTCATGCTGCTGACCGCGTCGACGAGGATAAGGCGGTCGCGCCGGCGGACCTCGCGGGCGATCGCCTCGAGCGGGTTGGTGGTGCCGGTGGATGTTTCGTTGTGGGTCACCATCACGGCCTTGATCGCCGGGTCTGCATCGAGGAGGCGGCCGACTTCTGCCGGGTCGGCGGCTTCGCCCCATTCGAGCGCGTAGCTCACAACGTCGGCGCCGTACGTCTTCGCGATGGATTTGAAGCGGTCGCCGAAGGAGCCAATGGAGACCGAGAGGACTTTGTCGCCGGGGCTGAGCGTATTCACGACGGCCACTTCGAGGCCGCCCGTGCCGGAGGTGGTGAACGAAAGGACATCGGCGGACGTGCCGTAGACCCAGTTCAGGCCGTCGGTGACGCGGCGCAGGATCTGGGCGAACTCAGGGCCACGGTGATTCATCATCTGGGCGGCGCCTGCCTGGAGGACTTCGTCCGGGCAGGGCGTGGGGCCGGGGATGCGCAGGTTCAAAGTCAGGGCTCCATGCGGAAGTGAACCCATCGTCGAGCGAAGCGCCAAGCCGGTCAACCATAACGGCGGGCATTTCGGCAAACGATAGCCGAATCAATACGCCGTCATGGCCGCGCCGATTGCCGGTAGCGGGACAGGCGCGGCGTAAGATGTGCCTGTGACCAGCGACGAGTTGCGGCAACTGCCGGCGGTCGAACGCGTGCTTGCGGCGATGCGCGCCCGCGACGGCGGCACATCGCCCCTGGGTGCGACCGATGCGGTCCGCACCGTGATCGCGGCGGCACGCGAGGCGGTGAAGAGCGGCCTCGCGGTGCCCGGCGCTGAGGAGCTCGCGGAGGCAGCGCTGGAGGAGTTGGCGCGCGCAGCGCGGCCGTCCTTGCGGCCGGTCATCAACGCCAGCGGGGTGCTGCTGCAGACGAACCTCGGACGGGCGCCGCTGAGCGCGCAAGCGATCACCGCGATGGCGGAGGTCGCACGGGGGTACAGCAACCTCGAGTACGACCTCGAGGCGGGAGAGCGCGGCAGCCGCCACGGCCACCTGAGGGAGCTCATCCGCCGCACCACAGGCGCCGAGGATGGCCTGGCCGTGAATAACAACGCCGCTGCTCTGTTCCTCGTGCTTCAGCACTTCGCGCGCGGCAAGGAAGTCATCGTCTCGCGCGGGCAGGCGGTGGAGATCGGCGGCGGTGTGCGTATCCCGGACATCCTCGCGCAGAGCGGAGCGCGGCTGGTGGAAGTCGGCACGACGAACCGCACCTACCTGCGTGACTACGAAGCCGCCATCACACCCGACGCGGCCGCCATCCTCTGGGTGCATTCATCGAACTTCCGCATCATCGGGTTCACGGCTGAGGTGCCCACGGCCGAGCTGGCGGCGCTCGCGGCTGCCCGTGACATCCTCCTTGTGGACGACTTGGGCAGCGGATGCCTGGTCGATTCCGCGCCGTACGGCATCGACCACGAGCCGACGGTGCAGGAATCCGTACGCGCGGGCGTGGACCTGTCGCTGTTTAGCGGCGACAAGCTGCTCGGCGGCCCGCAGGCGGGGATCATTGCCGGGCGCGCGGCGCTGGTCGAACAGCTTCGCCGGGCGCCACTGACGCGCGCGCTGCGGCTGGACAAGCTGGCCATCGCCGCGCTGAGCGCCACGCTGCTGGCATACGCCCAGGGCCGTGAGCGCGAGGAGATCCCGATCTGGCGCATGCTCGCGGCGCCACTGGAGCAAGTCCGGTCACGCGCAGAGCACTGGGCGGCCGCTGCGGGAGCCGCAGGGAGCATCGTGGCGGCGAAGACAATGGTTGGTGGCGGCTCGCTACCCGGCGAGGGCGTGGCGACGTGGTGCGCGGCGCTGGCGCTCCCCGGCGCCGATGAGGTCGCGAAGGAGTTCCGTCGCGGAGAGCCGGCCATCGTGCCCCGGGTCCACGATGGCCGGGTGCTCCTGGACCCGCGGACGGTCGACGCGGCTTCGGATGGCGCCGTGGCGCGGCGCATCGCGGCAATCGCTCATTCGAAACACACAGTTCATCCTGATTAAGACGGACTTGTTCCGGGCATCGCGGATTCGTTGACCCCCGCGGAGCGGCGGACGTATAGTCGCTCCGTTACGGATTTCACAAAGGTGACCGTTTCCGCTTTAGCGTATGACGTTGGAAATTCCTGAAGTCGTCATTAATCGTCTCCCCGTGTACGCCCGCGCGCTCGCAGCCCTCGCTCTCGATGGCGAGACAGTGGTTAGTTCGCAGACGCTGGGCGAGCGGCTCGATGTCACGCCGGCGCAAATCCGGAAGGACCTGAGTTACTTCGGGCGCTTCGGGAAGCAGGGCCGCGGCTACAACGTCCTCGGGCTGCTGGCGAAGTTGCGCGAGATCCTCGGACTGGACCGGAAATGGCGGGTCTGCCTGGTCGGCCTCGGGCGGTTGGGGCAGGCAATCGCCGAGTATGGCGGCTTCGAACCGCAAGGGTTCCAGATCGTGGCCATCTTCGATAGTGACCCGGCGTCGGTCGGCAAGCTGGTAAACGCCGTCCACGTGCACGATTCGGCCGAGCTCGATAGTTTCCTCCGCCAGAATCCGGTCGATATCGGGATCGTCGCCGTGCCGGCGCACGCCGCGCAGCAGGTGGTGGATCGGCTCGTGAACGCCGGCATCCGGGCGATCCTCAACTACGCCCCGATGACCCCGCACGTGGCCCGCGACGTCGCCGTGCGCAACATCGACCCGGTGCTCGCCATGCAAAGCATGACGTTCTACATCAAGAAGGCGGAGCCCAGCGGGAAGTAGGCGCGCGGTGCGCCGATCCGAATATCCGCGGAGCCGCTTCGGTCGCAACGGCTTCGAACTTAACCGGTGTCAGCGATGTTGTGGAGGCGCCCGTTTGATGCACCCCTACGCAACCACCGTCGTCACCCGCCTCAGCGCCGGGTTCCGGGAGCGGGCGGATGTGGGGCGGGCGGCGGCTATGGCGTCGTATATGCGCGGGCAGTTCGCGTTCTTTGGGGTGCCGTCGCCGGAGCGGCGCGTGGCGACGCGGGAGGCGCTGGCGGGGCTGGGCGTCCCGAGTGAGACGGACCTCATGGAGCTGGCAGCGGCGCTGTGGGCGCTTCCGGAGCGGGAGTACCAGTACGCGGGCTGCGACATCCTTGGGCGGTACATCACGGTGTGTGGGCCGGGGTTCCTGGACGTGGCGCGGGAGCTGATCGCGTCACGCGAGGACGGTAGAGGTTTGGGTGCGCCCGGGCGCTCCCTACGGGTCGCGGCTCTGACGGGGGCTCCGAATCTCCCGTGGTGGGACACGGTGGATGCCGTGGCCACGGGTGTCGTGGGGCCGTTGGTGTTGCGGTACCCGGAGCTCGTCGCCGTGATGGATGAGTGTGTCGAGTCGGAGGACTTCTGGCTTGTGCGCACGGCGATTCTGCACCAGCTGCGGTACAAGCGGCGGACGGACGCGAGGCGTCTGTTCGCGTACTGCGAGCTGAGCGCGGGGGCGTCGGAGTTCTTCGTGCGCAAGGCTATCGGGTGGGCGTTGCGCGAGTATTCGAAGACGGATGCGGCTGCGGTGAGGGCGTTCGTCGCTGCGCAAGAGGGGAAGCTTTCGGGGCTGACGAAGCGCGAGGCGCTGCTCTGGCTCAACGGTGGGCGAACGAAGGCGGGCGGCCGCGAATGATCTGCGGGAGTCTGCGGCCGGTGCGTGAGTGAGTTGGGGCCGCTGGGGTGGGCGGGCGCGTCACGATCGCCGCGAATGGTACGTTTTGGCCGCTTGCTTACGCGCGCGGTTCCGATGGTGCGCGGTTCCGACGCCCGCCGTTCCGCGCCGGCGCTGGGGCGCGGTGCGCATGGTCTGGGCGGCAGTAGTCAGCGTTCGGGTTGGGGGAAGAGGCCGACGAGGTTTTCTTCTTCGGTCGGGAGGCTGCGCTTGATGACTTCGAGGTGGTCCAGCGCGATGCCGGCGCCAATGGCGACGCACTCCAGGGGGTTGTCGGCGACGTAGCACGGGACGCCCGTCTCCTGGGTCAGGAGCTCGTCCATGTGGCGCAGGAGCGCGCCGCCGCCGGTGAGCATGATGCCGCGGTCGATGACGTCCGAGGCGAGCTCGGGTGGCGTCTTTTCGAGCACCATGCGGACGGTCTGGACGATGGTGCCGAGACAATCCTGGATGGACTGCGAGACTTCGGTGCTGTTCAGGGTGATGGTCTTGGGCAGGCCGCTGAGCTGATCGCGGCCACGCACCTGCGTGCTCAGGTTCTCATCGATGGGAAGCGCGCTGCCGATGGCGATCTTGATCTCCTCGGCGGTCTTCTCGCCGATGATGAGGTTGTGACGGCGGCGGACATAGGCCATGACGGCCTCGTCGATGCGGTCGCCGGCCATGCGCACGGATTCGCTGACGACGATGCCATAGAGCGAGATAACCGCCGCCTCGGTGCGCCCGCCGCCGATGTTGACGACCATGTTGCCGCGGGCGGTACCAATCGGGATGCGCGCGCCGATGGCGGCCGCGAGCGGTTCGGGGACGAGGTGGGCCGGCTTGCGGCCACCTGCCTGCTCGGCTGCGTCGCGCACGGCGCGCTGTTCGACGCTCGTCACGCCCGCGGGGACGGTGACCATGACCTCCGGGCGGACGATGTTGAACCGGCCGGAGATGTGGCCAATGAAGTAGCGGAGCATGGCTTCGGTGGTCAGGTAGTCGGCGATGACGCCGTCGCGCATGGGCCGGATAACGCTGATGGAGCCGGGGGTGCGGCCCTGCATGGCGCGCGCCTCGTTGCCGACGGCGACGATGGCGTTGTCGCGGTTATGTCTCGCAACTACCGAAGGCTCGTTGACGACGATGCCCTGGCCTTTGACGTAGACAAGGATGTTCGCCGTGCCGAGGTCGATCCCGGCCTTTTTCTGAGAGAGGAACTCGAATGCCATCTAATCCCGCTTGAGCTCGACGCCGAGCCCCCGCAGCTTTTCGTCGAGCCGTTCGTAGCCGCGGTCCAGGTGGGAGACCTCATCAATGACCGTCGTGCCCCGCGCGACGAGCGCCGCGAGCATCACGGCCGCGCCGGCGCGGACATCGAGGGCGCGCACGTGGGCGCCGTTGAGCGGCGTTGGCCCGCTCACAATGGCCGAGGATCCAGTGCTGACGATTTCGGCCCCCATCTTCCGCAATTCGCTCACATACAGCATGCGGTTATCGAACACCCGTTCATGGATGATAGAGACCCCAAGAGCCTGCGTCAGTAACGCAGCCATCGGTGCGTGCAAATCCGTGGCCAAACCCGGATAGGGAAGCGCCTGGAAGTTTACCGCACGCAGCTCGCCCGTCCGCACCACGCGCACGCAGCCCTCGCCCCGGCGCTCGATGAGAGCGCCGGCCGCGCGCAGCTTCGCCCACAGCGCATCCATGACATCGACGGGGGCATCCTCGATGACGACGTCGCCACCGGTCATTGCCGCCGCGACGGCGAAGGTCCCGGCCTCGATGCGGTCGGGCATGATCCGTGCGGTCGCGCCATGCAGCCGCTCGACGCCTTCGACTTCGAGCATCTGGCCGCCGATGCCGGAGATCTTCGCACCCATCGCGTTCAGCAGGTGCGCGAGCTCCTGGACCTCGGGTTCCGTGGCCGCGTTGACGATGGTCGTCCGCCCGTCGGCGAGCGTTGCCGCCATCAGGACATTCTGGGTGCCGGAGACGGACGGGTAATCCATGAAGATGCGAGCGCCGTGCAGCCGGCCGTTGGACTGCGCGACGAACCGCTCGCCGACGCGGCCAACTGTGGCGCCCATCGCCTGGAAACCCACAAGATGAACATCGATGGGGCGCTGGCCGATGACATCGCCGCCCGGCGGCACCGAAGAGGCGAAGCCGTGGCGGGCGAGCAGCGGGCCCATCACCTGGAACGAGGCGCGGTTCTCGGTGATGAGCTCGCTTGGCGCTTCGAATGTGCGCACGCCGCCGCCGTTGAGGCGCATCGCGCCATCGGATTGGCGTTCGACGTCCGCGCCGACGCTCGTCAGCAGCTCGCCGAGCGAATCTGCGTCGCTGATATCGGGCACGTTGGCAAGGACGATGTCCTCGTCCGTGAGGAGCGCCGCGCACATGGCGGCGAGGGCCGCATTCTTCGCTCCGGAAATCCGAACGTTGCCCTGGAGGACGGCGCCGCCCTGAACTGTGTAGCGCGGACCACGCAGGCGCTGTGCATTCATTAGCTCGATACAGGATAGGGTTTGGGCCGGGTTCCGGCGAATGCGCGTGACGGCGAAATCGCGCGGCGTGCGTGGCGCCCGTCAGCCCATCTGCGTCAGCGACAACGTGTTCCCATCCGGGTCCTGGAACCACGCCACCTTCGCGGCGCCGAAGGCGCAGATGCCGAGTGCGTCCTGCGGCACTCCCTCGACGTGCTGGAACACGACGCCGTTCGCGGCAAGCGCAGGCACGGAAGCCTCGATGTCGGTGACGACCCAGCCGAGAACCGTGTGCGGCGCTGGTTCGACGTGGCCGACCCTGGCCACGCGAAGCGTGGTCCCGGCGGCATCGAAAACGAGCGCGAACCCGTCGTCCGTGACGAACCTCAGCCCAAGGGCGTCACGGTAGAAGCGGAGGGCGGCATCGGCGTCGGTGGTGGTGCGAGCGCCATGATGGGCGAATCGGTGAGCACGGCGGGACCTCCAGCACGGCGGCGGCGGCCTTGTGGAGACCCGGCGGCGTCAGTCCTGGGCGGGGAAGAATTCCGCTACCTTGCAGGCGAAGCCGGGAACAACATCTTCGCCGGTGATTTCGTCCGCGGCGGTGAGGATGGAGTGGTGCCCGGAGGCACGGTAGACGTGCACCTCGCGGGCCGTGGGGAACGCCACCCACACAAGCGGCACGCCGTTCGCCAACCACTCATCGACTTTCGCGCGCAATTGCCACGCGCCGTTCGTCGGTGAAACCACCTCGACGACGAGGTCGGGCGGGATTCGAAGAAAGCTCGAGTCGCCCACGGGCAGCCGCTTCTGAGACACAAACGACACATCGGCCCGACGCGTTCGGTCGGAATCCGGGAATATGCGTATTCCCAATTCAGACTCATAGGCATCGCCGAGACGATGCTCATCGACGAATGCCGCAAGTAGGCGGCCAATCCGAAGCCCGACCTTACTCGAAAGCCTGCTCACTTCGCGCTCCACGAGTTGGCCATCAAGCAGCTCATAGGATGGTCCGTCCTTCATCTCGAGCAGGGCTTCAGGTGAAACGCGCGGGTGCGAGGGTGCGGTCATCGACGCCATACCTCGGGCCCAGTATACCGTTTCCGCCCGCGGCAGCAGTGCGGTGGAGTGTCGCCGGGAGCGCTACCCGCCAGGGCGCGGGGCGCCGGTGCGCGGGCGGCGGCGGGCGCCGACCTTGAGCCGCATGATCGAGCGTTGGAGGGCGGCCTGGGCGCGGGCGGTGTCGACGTCGCGGCCGCCCTGTTCGCGTGCACGGCGCAGGCGCTCCTCGGCGCGGGCACGGGCGGCCTCGGCGCGGGCGATGTCGATCTCCTCGGCGGCCTCGGCGGCATCGGCGAGGATGGTTACACGGTCCCGGAGGACCTCCATGAAGCCGCCGGTGATGGCGAACGGCGCCTCTTCAGCGCCACGGCGGAAGATGAGCTCGCCCGCGTCGAGTGTCGTCATCAGCGCGGCGTGGCGCGGGAGGATGGCGAGCTGCCCTTCGCTGCCGGGGGCGATGAGCACATCGACGCCGCGTTCCGTGCGCACGACGCGCTCCGCGGTGACAATCTCAACCGTGAGCGGCATCTGCCTAGGCCTCCGCGAGCTGGCGGCCCTTTTCGACCGCCGTCTCGATGTTGCCGACCATGTAGAAGGCCTGCTCCGGCAGCCCATCGTGCATGCCTTCGAGGATCTCCTTGAAGCCGCGGATGGTGTCTCGGACGGGGACGTACTGGCCGGGGTTGCCCGTGAACTGCTCCGCGACGGAGAACGGCTGTGTGAGGAAGCGCTGGATCTTGCGCGCGCGGGCCACCGTCAGCTTGTCCTCGTCGGAGAGCTCGTCGATGCCGAGGATGGCGATAATGTCCTGGAGGTCCTTGTAGCGCTGGAGCACGCCCTGGACGCCGCGGGCCACATCGTAGTGCTCCTGCCCCACGATACGTGGCTCGAGCGCCCGCGAAAACGAGGCGAGGGGGTCCATCGCCGGGAAGAGCGCCTGCTCGGCGAGGGAGCGTTCCAGCGCGACGACGGCGTCGAGGTGACCGAACGTGGTTGCCACGCCGGGGTCGGTGTAGTCGTCGGCGGGCACGTAGATGGCCTGGAAGGAGGTAATCGACCCCTTCTTGGTGGAGGTGATGCGCTCTTCGAGGTCGCCCATTTCCGTGGCGAGCGTGGGCTGGTAGCCCACTGCCGAAGGCATGCGCCCAAGGAGCGCCGAGACTTCCATGCCGGCGAGCGTGTAGCGATAGATGTTGTCCACGAAGAAGAGCACGTCGCGGCCTTCTTCGTCGCGGAAGTACTCGGCCATGGTGAGGCCGCTGAGGGCGACGCGGAGCCGGACCCCGGGCGGCTCGTTCATCTGGCCGAAGACCATGGCCATCTTGGGGAGCACGCCGGATTCGCGCATCTCGTGCCAGAGGTCGTTGCCTTCGCGGGAGCGTTCGCCCACGCCGGCGAACACGGAGTAGCCGCCGTGCTCGCGGGCAATATTCGAAATCAGCTCCTGGATGACGACGGTCTTGCCGACGCCGGCGCCGCCGTAGAGGCCAACCTTACCGCCGCGGACCAGGGGGGCGATGAGGTCGATGACCTTGATGCCCGTTTCCAGCACGGAAGGGCTGGTTTCCTGGTCTTCGAAGGGCGGGGCGGCGCGATGAATGGGCCAGCGCGGCGCATCATCGGGGGCGGGAAGGTTATCGATGGGGACGCCGAGGACGTTGAACATGCGCCCGAGCGCCTTCTCGCCGACGGGCACCGCGATTGGCGCGCCGGTATCGACGGCGCGCGACTGGCGGCGGAGGCCGTCGGTGGTGTCCATCGCGAGGCAGCGGACCCAGTTGTTGCCGAGGTGCTGCTGCACTTCCGTCACCAGGATTTCGCCATTGTCCCGGTAGATGTTCACGGCGCTGTTGATCGCCGGGAGATGCTCGGGCGGGAATTCGACGTCGATGACCGTGCCGATGATCTGGATGACGTGGCCTTCGGTGGCGGTAGCAACAACCATGGGTGACCCTCCGGGGAATCTTATTGTTTGGAGCCGAACGCCTTGAGGCGTTCGGCCATATCCGGGCCTGCGCCCGGCGATGTCTTACGTTCGTACTCGAGTGCTTCCGCGGCCGTATAGCGCTGGCCTTCGTTGACGAGGCGCTTGTCGCCACGGAGTGTGTGCCAGCTGTTGGCCAGCATGGTCCGCGCGAGCGAGGTGACTGTCGCCTCGAGCTCCGCATCGGGGACGCAGAGGTTCGCGAGGCCGATGGCGACGGCATCCGCGCCGGTCACCGGCGTGCCGGTGAACATCATCATCTTCGCGCGCAGGGGGCCGATGCGGCGGGGGAGGCGCTGGCTCATGCCCCATGTCGGCGTCATCGCCCACTTGCCGTGGGTATCGGCAAACCGGGCGGATTCGCCGGCAATCAGCAGGTCACATCCGAGCGCGACTTCCAGCGCCCCCGTGTAACAGTGGCCCTTCACCGAAGCGATCACCGGCTGCGGCATGCTCTCGAGCAGGTCGATCGTCTCGGCCTGGAACCGGGCGGAAGGGGCGCGGTCGCCCGATTGGATCGCGCGGATGTCGTTCCCGGCCGAAAACGAGCGGCCGGCGCCCGTCAGCACGACGCAGCCGGTGGTATCGGGCGCGGCGGCGATGGCTTCGAGGTGGGCGCGGAGTTCGACGAAGAGCGAAGGGCTGAGCGCGTTGAGCTGCTCGGGACGGTTGAAGGTGAGCGTGGCGATTCCGTCGTCGTCGGTCCGGAGCACGAGGCCGTTCATGCTGTCACTCCCGCAAGCGCTGCCAGGTCGATATCGGTGAGGCTTTCGAAGACGCGGTCGGCGCCTGGCAGGGCGAGGCCGCGGGTGTAGGGCGTGAGGATGGCCCAGCAGGTCATGCCGGCCGCCTTCGCCGAAGCGACGCCCGCGGGGGCGTCTTCGATGGCGAGACACCGCGCCGGCGCTGCGCCGAGCCGTTCGGCGGCCGCGAGGTAGATATCGGGGGCGGGCTTGCCGCGTTCAACATCGCTCCCGGTGACGATCACATCGAAGGCGGTCGCGAGGCCGATGTTCGCGAGGCACGCCTCCACCCATGGCTGAATCGACGACGAGGCGAGCGCCAGTGGCATACTTGCCTTGCGCAGCGAGCAGACAACCGCGAGCGCGCCCGGCAGCGCAGTGCTGCGCTCCCGGTACTGGCGCATGATGAGCTCATGATAGAGCGGGGCGTAGTGTTCACGTGGCCGGGGCAGGCCGAAGTCGCGGATGAGCTCGGTCCAGCCGGACTTGGTCCCCATGTAGGGCTGGTACTGTTCGAGTGTGAGGGTGAGCCCGTCGCGGGCGAGCAGCTCGTTCACGGCTTCGAAATGCAGCGGCTCGCCGTCCACGAGGACGCCGTCCATATCGAAGATGACGGCGGCGAACCGGTCCAGCTTACTTCTCCTCCAGCGCGGCGGCGCCGCCAACGATGTCGAGGAGCTCCTTCGTGATCTGCTCCTGGCGGAGTTTGTTATACGTGAGGGTCAGTTCGCGCGTGATCTCCTGGGCGTTGTCGGTGGCGTTCTTCATCGCGACCATCTTGGCGGACTGCTCGCTCGCGGCGGATTCGAGCACCGCCTCGTAGATTTGCATCTCGATGTAGCGCGGGAGCAGGCGCGCGAGCACAACTTCGGGTGAGGGCTCGAAGATGTAGTCCGAACGAAACTCCTCGGCGGCAGCCACGCTATCGGCCTGGGGCGCCTCGATGGGCAGCAGCTGGCGGATGACGGGGCGCTGCACAGCCGTCGAAACGAACTGGGAAAAGCTCATGTAGACGCGGTCGACCGTGCCCGCGAGGTAGTCATCGATGATGAGCCGGGCGATGGCGAGCGTGTCGCCCTGCGTGGGGTAGTCCCCGAGGTCGGTGAACTCGGCGAGCACATGGGCGTGCGCACGCACGAAGAAATCGCGGCCCTTCTTCCCGACGGCCACGACCGAGACGGGCTCGTGCTGCATGGCGACGAAGGTGCCGGCGGAGCGGTTGAGGTTCGAGTTCAAGCCGCCGCAAAGCCCCTTATCGGGCGTGATATGGAGGATCGCCACGTTGCGCACGGGACGGTTGGCAAGCAGCGGGTGGGCCGCTTCCTCATCGCCGCTGGCCATGGTCGCGAGGCCCGCGAGCACGACGCGCAGCTTCTCGGCGTAGGGCCGGGATTGCAGGGCGCGGTCCTGGGCGCGCCGCATCTTGGAAGCTGCGACGAGCTGGATTGCGTTCGTGATCTTCGCGCTGTTCTTGACGCTTGCGATGCGTCGCTTGAGCTGGCGAATCGTGGGCATTGGCCTGTTCCCATCCGGGTGGTGATCCCGGCCGGGCCACCATGGCTCGGCCGGTGTTGCGCGATGGGCCCGTGCCCATCGCCTGTTTGCGCAATCAGGCTTCCTAGAAGGGCACCGTCTGCTTGAAGGATGTGAGCGCCGCCTTGAGCTTGTCGGCGATTTCGGGCGTGAGCACGGGGTTCGCGGCAATCTCCTGGAGGATCTCCGGGTGGTTGCTCGCCATGAACTTGCGCAGGCCATCTTCAAACGAGCGGATTTTCGGTACCGGCACGTCATCGAGGATGCCGCTCGTGAGCGAATAAAGGACCGCCACCTCTTCGGCCATGCTTAGCGGCGTAAACTGGGGCTGCTTCAGCATCTCCGTCGCGCGCTGGCCGCGTTCGAGCTGGCGGCGCGTCGAGATGTCGAGGTCGCTGGTCCCGAACTGGGCGAAGGCCTGGAGTTCGCGATACTGGGACATCTCGCCCTTGAGGCCGCCCGAGACCGACTTCATCGCCTTCGTCTGTGCCGACGAACCGACGCGGCTCACCGAAAGCCCGGTGTTGATGGCGGGGCGGATACCCGAGTTGAAGAGGTCCGACTCCAGGTAGATCTGGCCGTCGGTGATGGAGATGACGTTCGTCGGGATGTAGGCGGACACGTCGTTCGCCTGCGTTTCGATAATCGGGAGCGCGCTGAGCGAGCCGCCCGCTTCGAGGCGCGCGGCGCGTTCCAGGAGCCGGCTGTGCAGGTAGAACACGTCGCCGGGATAGGCTTCGCGGCCCGGCGGGCGGCGGAGCAGCAGCGAGATCTCGCGGTAGGCCCAGGCGTGCTTGCTGAGGTCGTCATAGACGATGAGCGCGTCCCGGCCGCTTTCCATGATCTCTTCGCCGATGGCGCAGCCCGAGTAGGGCGCGAGGTATTGGAGCGCGGCCGAATCGGAGGCGTTCGCGGCCACGATGACCGTGTGCTCCATCGCTCCGGCCTCTTCGAGCAATCCCACGACCTGGGCAACCTTGCTCGCTTTCTGGCCGATGGCGACGTAGATGCAGGTCAGGTCGCCGCCCTTCTGGTTGATGATCGTGTCGAGCGCGATGGCCGTCTTGCCCGTGGAGCGGTCACCGATGATGAGCTCGCGCTGCCCGCGGCCGATGGGGAACATCGCGTCGATCGACTTGATACCCGTCTGGACCGGCTGGTTCACGCTCTTGCGGAGCGTCACGCCGGGGGCGATGCGCTCAATCGGGCGGGTGCGGGTGGTCGCGATGGGGCCCTTGCCATCAATCGGGTTCCCCAGCGGGTCCACGACGCGGCCGACAAGCGCATCGCCGACGGGGATCTGGATGATGCGCCCGGTGGCGCGCACTTCATCACCCTCTTTGATGTCGATGAACTCGCCGAGGATGACGGCGCTCACCGACTCTTCACCCAGGTTCAGGGCGAGGCCCATGGAACCGTTGGAGAACTCGATGAGCTCGGAGTACATGGCCCCGGCGAGGCCGTGGATGCGGGCGACGCCATCGCCGGCTTCGATCACCGTCCCGACGTCGGTGGCCACCGTGGTGGTGCCAAAGCCTTCGATCTGCTCGCGCAGGATCGAAGCGATTTCCTCAGCGCGTATCGCCATAGGGGCGTTCCCTCTTTCTACTGTGACGCCGGGCCGGCAGGCCTCAGCGGGCTCCTTCAAGCTGACGGCGGAGCTGTCGCAGCCGCGTGCGGATGCTGCCATCGACGATGTGGTCGCCGACACGGATAACCACACCACCAAGAATAGCCGGGTTGGTGATAGCGGTCGCCTGCACGTGCTTGCCCAGCGACGTGCTGAGCCGCTGTTCGAACGCCCGCACCTGGTCCTGGGTGAGCGGCACGGCCGAGGTCAGCGTGGCGTGTTCGATCCCGGCGTGTTCGTCGGCGAGAGTGTTGAAGGCCTGGGATACGGCGCCCGCATCCGGCGCCCGGCCCTTCGACACCAGCAGCCTCGCCAGGTTCAGCTGCTGCGGCCCGATATCGAGCGCGCGTTCGACCAGCGCCAGCCGCCGCTCGAGCGGGATGCGGCCATCAGCGAAGACCGCCGCAGCGCTGGATTCGGTCAACACCGCCGCGATGTCGGCGAGGTCCGCGCGCCAGGCCTCGATCGTGTTGGTGTCGCGGGCGATGCCAAAGGCCGCCTGCGCATACCGTTTTGCCGCGGCGATATCGGCCATAGTCTAGTTCCCGCTGAACGAGGATTCGGCGAGAGCCTCATCGATGATGCGCTGATGCGCGGTCGCATCGAGCGACTGGCCAATGACCTTCTCGGCGGCGGAGACGGTAATCGCGGCGAACTCGGAGCGCAGTTCGGCGATGGCGCGGTCGCGTTCGAACTGGATCTCCTGGCGGGCCCGCTCGACGGCAACGTCGCGATCGCGGGCTGCCTGCTCGCGGGATTCGGCCTGGATGCGGGCGGCGATCTGCTGTGCCCCGGCCACGATCTCCTGCCCTTCATGGCGGGACTGCGCGAGGGTGGCCTGGATGTTCGCCTGGGCCTGGGCGGCCTCGGCGCGGGCGAGGTCGGCCGCGTTCAGCCCTTCGGCGATCTTCTGCTTGCGCTCGTCGAGCATCTTCAGCACAGGCTTGTAGAGCGTGAGCTTGAGGATCAGCAGCAGGATAGTGAAATTCACCACCTGGGCGATGAGCTGGGGCAAGTTGAGGCCGAGGGCTTCGACTGCCTTGTCCATGCGAGGTCCCCCGTTTTCCGAGAACTAGATGACGAAGGCGATGATGAGCGCGGTGAGCAGGGCGTAGATACCGATGGCTTCCGCGAACGCCACGCCGAGGATCATGTTGGTCTGGATGGCGGCGCGGGCCTCGGGGTTGCGGCCGAGCGCTTCCATGGCCTTGCTCACGAGCATCCCGATGGCGATCGCGGGCCCCAGTGACCCGAGGCCCATGGCGAGGCCGGCGCCCATGGCCTTGCTGTTGAACGCCTCCAGCAAGGGCAGAAAACTCAAAATTCCCAGGATATCCATTGGTTCGTCCTCCGTTGGCGCCCTCTCCGCGGCGCGACATGTGATGTGACTGTGAACAGGCCCATTAGTGAGCCTGAGCAGCTCCCTGGTGATGGTGGGCGTCGGCGGTCGCTTCTTCGCCCTGGTGGCCGGCGTGGTGTTCGTCCTCGCCGTGGTGCTCCGTCGCCATGGAAGCGAAGACGAGCGTCAGGAGGGCAAAGACCGCGGCCTGGATGAAGCCGACGAACAGTTCGAGGCCATAGATGATGTCCACGAACAGGAACGGCATAAGGAACGTCAACATCAGCACGAGCACTTCGCCGGCAAAGATGTTGCCGAAGAGGCGGAAGGTGAAGCTGACGATGCGAATAAACTCGGACAGCAGTTCGAGAATGCCGACAAAGGCCTTAATCGGATTGCTGAAATCGAAGAACTTCTTGAGATAGCCGAAGCCTTGTGCCTGAAAACCCCAAATCTCAATCATGACGAAGGCGATGATTCCCAGCGCAAGTGTGTTGTTGAGATCGCTGAACGTGCCCCGGAAAAAGGGGATGACAACCGCCATCTTTGCGCTATTCTCGAAGCTCACGCCGGCGATCTCGGTCCCGAGCGCCGGACTCTTGATGGCGGCCGCCTCGCCCCCGGCTGCGACCTGGCTTGCGTCGAGCAACTCGGGCGCTGTGCTGCTGTTCTTGAGCGCATCGGCGGCGACGCGGATCTCCTCGGCGGTGGGGTCTTCAACCGCGGCTTCCGGGATGTCGAAAGCGGCGAAGTTCCTGGCGAGGAACACGATATAGCGGTCCATGGCCCGGCCGGGCGTCTCGCCCGCCTTGACGGTGAAATCGACCGTCTTGGCGCGGGGCTTCGCATAGACGATGCTGCCGGACTTCTGCATCTTCGCGCCGGCGAACTTCTTATCGGCGGTGTAAACGCCGTCCTTCAGGGTGAGCCTGGCGGGCGAGGCCGACGCGAGCTCGGCGAAGATCTCGTGGCCGACATCCGCGGTTTTGCCGATGGAGTTGAAGAACGGCAGGAGCCCGAACCAGTTGCTGACGAGGACGAAGAGGAAGATGGTGGCGACCACGGTGAAGAACTTGCGGCCGTTCTTCTCGCCGGCGATATCTTCGATCTGGGCGACCAGGAAGCCGACCACGGCTTCGACGAAGTTCTGGAGGCCCGTGGGGAGGAGGCTCATCGAGCGCGTCGCCGCGAAGGTAAGGATGATCAGCAGCGCCATCACGACCCACGACGTGAAGAGCGTGTTCGTGATGTTCAGGGGGCCGATTTTGAAGAGCACCTCGGCGGGGACGACGATCTCGGGCTGTGGCCCCTGGGCGATGAAGAGACCCAGGCCAAGCAGGGCGAGGACGCCGACGGCAATGCCACCGATGTAGACGAGCTTCAAATCAGCGTTTCTCCGAAGGCTCGTCGCCGAGCCGGCGCATGAACGGCAGAAGCATGCGAGCCCCGCCATAAATGGCGACGGCGAGCCCCAGCATGATCCCCACGAGCGTAAACAACGGCTCGAGCCCTGTGATGGAATCGGCCCACTTGCCGAGCACCAACCCGAGGATGATAGAGGTGGCGAAAAACCACCCGATACCGAGCAGGTAGGCAGTTGGCGTTATCCAGCTGCCCACGTTCGCCTCCTCGGGCGCACGGGCTCCAGACCCCGCGCATCATAGGCGGATTGTGAAGCAATGCGCAACCGAACTTCGAGAGCCTCTCCCGAAGCTACTTCTTGCGTTCGTCGAAGTCTTCGAGGTCCAGGCTATCGATGAAATCCTTGAACGCGCCGAGCCGTTCCAGCTCGGCCGGATCGACGGGCCGACCACCCTCGCGCTCGCCCGCGGCCTGGGCCTTGCCTTCTTCGTCGAGCACCACGCCGGCCCGATCGAGGACGGTTTCCTCGGCGAAAATCGGCGCCTCGACACGGACCGCAAGCGCAATCGCGTCCGATGGCCGCGAATCGACTTCCATCGTCTCGCCATGTACATCGAGCACGATGCGCGCGAAGAACGTGTCGTTCGCGAGGTCGTTCACGACGATGTATGTCACGTGCGCGCCCATCTGCTCGATGAGGTTCCGGAGGAGGTCGTGCGTCAGCGGCCGCGCGACGGAAACGTCCTGGAGGCGCACCGCGATGGCCTCGGCCTCGGCGGCGCCGATCCAGATCGGAAGGTAGCGATCGGCGTCCTTCTCGCGCAGGATGACCACGCGCTGGTAGTTCATCATGCTGAGGCGGATGCTTTCGATCGTCAGTTCTTTCACAACGCACCGCCTGTTTCACCGCTCTCGCTTCGATGATAGGAGCGCCCGGATCGGCGAGTCAATGAGAATCAGGGGAGGGCGCCCGCCGTCCTCGGGCTGCGCGTTGGCGGCGCGCGGAGGTTCATCGCCGCGGCCAGCCCGATAGCGGCCGCAAGCAGCGCCATCACGGGGACCACGCCGACCACATCGGACAGGGCGCCGGCGGCCACCACCGGGGCGGAGGCTGCAATCGCGGCCATCGCATTCTGCGTCGAATTGACGCGGCCCTGCAGATGGAGGGGCACGCGGTCGTTCAGCACTGTCTGAGCTGCCACCGCGACGATGGCGTAGGCGAAGCCGAGGGGGAACATCAGGAGCATCGCAAGCGCGCCGCCGCCATCGAAATGGCCAACGCTGATCGTCCCGAGCCAGCTGAACATCCCGTAGCCGATGAGGAAATCGGACTCCTGGTTAACGAAGGTGACCATCGCCAGGAGCGCGACGAACGCCGTGAAACCGACCGTGCTGAGGATGGCGTGTGGCACGCGGTGCGCGAGGAAGCCAGCGACTCGTAGTCCGAATACGATACCGATGGCCCCCGGCATGAGGATGAGCGCGCCGATATCGACCGGGAGCCCCAGCACGTCGTTGATGTACCCCGGGATGAGGCCACCGAGGACGATAAGGGCAGTCGAGATCAGCGCAAGCTCGATGGCCGCGTGCATGACAAGGGGGTCTCCCTTCATGTAGCGCCAGCCGGTCTTCCACCAGGGGCCGGCACGGTCGCGCTGCTCACCGCCTACCTCCAGGCGCGGCGCGCGGGGCACGCGGCCGATGAGCAACGCCTGGAAGGCCGCCAGCAGGAACATGGCGGCGGCGAGGATAAAGAGCATGTCCGGGCTATCGAAGACGCGGAGTGCGACGGGCGTGACCACGCCCAACCCCAACAACTGCGCGCCGCCGGCGACGGCGTGGCTGATGGCGTTGGCGCGGGCCAGTTCCTCTCGCTGGACAATCGCCGGCATGATCGCGCCTTCCGCGGCCGTGGCGAACTGCGAGGCGGTTGAGAGTGCGACGGCCACGACGTAATAGGACGCGACGCCGCCCGGCCCGCGGATGAAGAGGAAGCAGATGCCCGCACGGACTGTATCGCCCAGCACCACGAGCGTGCGCTTCGGCAGTACGTCGGCGGCGGCCCCGGCGACGATCCCGGCGACCGTCGCCGGCACGACGAGCGCGAGCACGAGGAGGCTGCTCAAGAGCGCCCTGTCGGTCTTGGTGACGATGAGGAGCACGAGCGCGAAGTTCAACGAATTCTGTGCCACGCGCGACCAGAAGCGCGTGAGACTCAGCATCCGGAAGGGACGCTGCTTCAGCAACCCCAGCGGCGCCTCAGCCGGGGGCGGGTGCGGATGCGATGAGCGACTTTGCACGGGCTTCAAATCGGCGGCGGTCCAGCATGACGCGGCGGCCGCAAGTCAGACATTCGATCCCGACATCGGCGCCGGTGCGATAGACGCGGAATTCCCAGCCTCCGCAGGGATGCTGGCGGCGCATGCGGTACACCTCGCCGGCGTTGATTTCGGGGATCATGCGAGTGCGGGAGCGGCAGCGGCCAGCTGATCGCGGAGCAGGCGGGCGGCAGCGGCGGCGGCCTCGGCGAAATTCGGGCCGTCGCCGGCGTAGTAGATCGAGCGGCTGGCGTTAACGACGATGCGCCCCGCTTCGGCCCCGGCGGCGGCGATGACCTCCTCCGGGCGGCCACCCTGCGCGCCCACGCCGGGCACCAGCAGCGAGGCCTGGGGGACGAGCGCGCGCACGCGCCGGAGCTCATCGGGGGCTGTGGCGCCGACAACCAGCCCGGCATTTGGCGACCAGCTCGTGGCTACGAGCGCCACCTCCTCGAAGAGCATCCGGCCGGATTCAAGCCGCAGCTCCTGGAATTCGCGCGACGACGGGTTCGAGGTGCGGCACAGGACGTAGACGCCCCTCCCTTCGTAGGCGAGGAAGGGCGCCACGCTATCGAGACCCTGGTAGCCCGCAACGGTGACCGCATCGAAGCCCCACTGTTCGAACATGGCGCGGGCATAGGCTTCAGCGGTATTACCCATGTCACCGCGCTTCACATCGCCGATGACGGGGATGTCACCCGGGATGGCGGCAAGCGTGGCTTCGAGCGCGCGCAGGCCGGGAATGCCGAACTGTTCGTAGAAGGCGATGTTCGGCTTGTAGCAGGCGGCGAAGGGCGCAGTCGCGGCGATGATGGCGCGGTTGTAGGCGGCCACGTCTTCGACGCTGTGGCGGCGGAAGTCCGGGTCGAGCCCGACGCAGACGAGGGTCCCGGCCGCCTTACTGCGGGCGGCGAGGCGTTCGAAGTAAGTCACGTCAGGGCTTCCTCGTGCGCGGGCGCGAAGCCGAGACGTTCGGCGGCTTCGCGAAAGCGCGAGCGATCGCCGCTGACAATGACGTCCAGCGTGCCGGTCCCATCCGCGGGCGCCGCCAGCCCGAGCTCGCCGAGCACCGCGACGGCGCGGCGGGCCACCGCCTCGGAGGTATCGATAAGGGCGACACCGGGGAACTCGGCGCGGATGGAGGGTGCGAGGAAGGCGTAATGCGTGCAGCCGAGGACGACCGTATCAGCGCCGTCGGCGACGGCACGTCCCAGCGTCTCGCGGATGGCGGCGCGCGCGGCGGGCGTCCCCGCCTGGCCGCGCTCGACGAGCTCGGCCAGGCCGTGGCCGGGAAGGTTCAGGATGCGCCGCTCGCCGCCGAAATCTGCAACGACCCGGCTGTAGAGATCGCCGTCGAGCGTGCCGGGTGTGGCGAGGATGGCCACGGTGCCGCTGCGCGACGATTGTGCCGCCGGCTTCAAGCCGGGGACCATGCCCACGAACGGCACCGGGAATGCCTCGCGAAGGTCCGCGATGGCCGCCGCGGAGGCGGTGTTGCAGGCGACGATGATGAGCTTCACATCGGCGGCGAGGAGCCGGTTGACCACGGCAAAGGCGTGCTTACGGACGTCGGCCGGGGGCCGCGGGCCGTAGGGGAAGTTCGCGGTATCGGCGAAATAGATGACGGACTCGGCGGGCGCGAGCCGGCGGAACTCACGCAGGACGCTCAGTCCGCCAACCCCGGAATCGAAGATGCCAACGGGCCGGGAATCCATCGCTGCCTAGCATACCATCCAGTGCGCCCAAACTGGCGCCGCCCCATGCTATGCGGATGCTCGAACGCATAGACGTCGCGATGCTCCCGGCCGAGGCCGAGGCGCTCGAAGCCGGGGCCTACCTCGTGGTCGACGTGCTGCGGGCCACGACGACCATCGCGGCGATGTTCGGGGCGGGCCTGCGGAGCCTGAACCTGGCGGCCTCCATCGACGTGGCGCGCGAGATGGCGTCGCGGGACGGGCGGCTGCTCTTCGGGGAGGTGGGCGGTCTCCCACCGGCGGGGTTCGATTACGGCAACTCGCCCATCGATGCGGCGCGGGCCCCGATACAGGGCAAAGATGCGGTGCTGTTCACGACGAATGGCACCACGGCACTCTGCAAGCTGGCCGGCCGCGGGGCCGTGCTGGCCGCCGCCGCCGCCAATGCGACCGCGGTCGCGCGGCACGCAGCGGAGACCTACGAGAGCGTGGCGGTGGTGTGCGCCGGCGAAGAGGGCGGCCTTCGCTTCGCCCTCGAAGACTTCGCGGCTGCCGGGATCATCGTCGCGGCCTTGAGTGCGCTCGCGCCGGCCGCGGCACTCGGCGATGCCGCCGCGCTCGCTCGCCACACGCCGGAGCTGGACCAGCTGATCGGGCTTTCGCGCCACGCACGGCTGCTGCGCGAACTGGGCCTCGGGGACGACGTCGCGTTCTCGGCGCGCGTCGACACATCCAGGGCGGTGCCAATCGTGATGGCCTGCGGCGACGGCTGGGCTGTGCTCGAAGACCTCGCGAAGTGACGGCAAACAGAAGCGCCCTTCCGCGGAAGGGCGCTTCGGAACGTGCAAGGGGCAGAACTAGTGCGCCGAGGTGGTCTTCAGGAGCGTGCGCATGTCGCGGGTGGTCAGCGGTACCTTGATCCACGCGCCGTTGATGAAGACGCGCTTCTTATGGACGTTCTGGTGGAACATCCGGCCTTTCTTGGTCGCCTTGCGTTCCCAGCGGCCACCGTGGGTGTGGCGAATGTGCCGGCCGAACCCTGGTTGGATGGGCTCAAGGCCAAGCGCTTCGCGCATCAGATCGTCTCGGGCCATGCGTGGTCGCCCCTCATCTGCGAAAATCGTGAGTCATCATGCTAGCATCCGCCCCCGGTAACGGCCAAACCGCGCGGGCTTCGCGCCGCCCGTGACCACGGCCGAGCCAGACGTGCACGCGCCTGGTGGCGCCGAGCTACTGGCGGCGTTCGCGGCGGCGGCCGCGCACCTGGAAGCGTCGGCGAAGGGCATCGACGCAATCAACGTCTATCCCGTGCCGGATGGAGACACCGGCTCCAACATGGCTGCGACGCTTCGCTATGCCGTCGACAGCGCGCAGGTTCACGAATGCGACGAGGCCGCGACGGTGCTCGCCGCGATCGCTCGGGGGGCGCTTTACGGGGCGCGTGGAAACTCCGGTGTGATCCTGTCGCAGGGGTTGCGAGGGCTGGCGGACGGCGCCAAGGGCGCGGCGGTGCTGGATGGGTGGGCGCTGGCGCACGCCCTGGGAGCCGCCGCTTCCGCGGCCTACGGCGCGGTGGCGCAGCCAGTTGAGGGCACGATGCTGACTGTCCTGCGTGCAGCCGCGGAGTCGGCGATGGCGGCGGCCACCAGCCCGGACGCCGCGGGCTGCGTCGCGGTCCTCGCGGCGGCGGTCGAGGCAGCGGAAAAGGCGGAGGCGCGCACCATAGAGCAGCTCCCCGCACTCAGGGAGGCCGGCGTCACCGACTCCGGCGGCGAGGGGGTGTGCGTCATCCTCCGCGGCCTGCTTGCTGCGCTACGGGGCGAAGGGCCGCCGCCCGTGCTGGTGACGGGCGGCGTGCCCCTCGCCCAGATCCAGGGGCACGCCCGGGAGGCCTTTGGGTTCTGCACCGAGTTCGTATTGGAGCCGGGCAACTCGGCATTGGACCCCGAAGCCGTGCGCGCCTTCGCGAACCGGCCGGGCAACCGCTCGGTCGTGGTCATCGGCGATGCGACAGCGATGCGCGTGCATGTACACAGCGACGAACCGCAGCGCGTGCTGGCGGACGCGGCCGCGTTCGGCGCGGTGAGCCACACAAAGGCCGAGGACATGAGCCGGCAGCACGAACGGTTCCGCGAGACGGGCAGTGGAGCGCACGTCGCGCTCGCCGTGCTGGCGCTCAGCCGGGGCGAGGGTTTCGACCGCCTGTTCCGGGACCTCGGCGCCGTGGTCGCCGACCTCGGGGAAGTAGTGAAGCCGCCGGCCGGCGAGATTGCGTCCAGCGCCGATGCCGCGGGTGCGGCGGATGTCATCGTCCTGCCGAATCACAAGAACGTGCTGCTCGCGGCGCAGCAGGCGGCGAGCCTGGCGTCGTGCCGCCTGCACGTGGTGGCGACCGAGTCGCTACCGCAGGGTCTGTCCGCGTGCCTCGCGTTCGACCCGGCGCGCCCGCTCGCGGAGAACGCAGCCGCGATGGAGGAAGCCCGCCATGGCGTGCGCACGGTGGAGGTGACGCGCGCGGCAGCGGACCGCACGGTGGACGGCGTCGCTGTGAGGACCGGGGACGCAATCGCGGTGGTCGATGGGCGCTTACGCGGTGCGGGCGCCAACGAAATCGAGGTGCTGTTGCGGGGGCTTGGGCATGCCGGCGCGGCCGGCGCGGGGCTCATCACTGTCTACACCGGCGCCAGGTTCGCCGGGACGGAGGCGCTGGCCGCCCGCATCGAGGATGCGTTCGCCGGCGTCGAGGTCGAGGTTCACGAAGGGGGCCAGCCGCTCTATACGCTCATCGCTGGTGTGGAAGCGTAGGGCCACATCGCGGGATTGGATCCGGGACGCAAGGAGCGTCATCCAGCAGCCGGCGTCCGGTCAGCGCCCGGCGATACCGCCGCCCACCGGCACCGGTTCCGAGGTTACAGGCTCGGTTGCGCGGGCCTCGCCATCGCCGGCGCCTTCGGTGGTGGCCGATTTGAAGTCGCGACGCAGCGGGATCTCTTTCATCAGCAGGGTGAGGATGACGCAGACCACGGCGACAATGACGGCGCCGGTGAAGATGTTTCGCACCGCGAAGGCGACGGCGGAGCGTTGCGCGGCGTTGGTCGACGCGAGGATGGCGGGTCCGTTATCCAGGGAATCGACCCTGGCGGTGACGATGGCGTATTCGCGCGGGTTGAGCGCGAGCGTGGGGTCGAGAAAGGCATCGAGCGTGCCGCTGGCGGCGAGCTGGCCGCGCGTTTCGGCGGGCACGCGGTCGTTGAATGACGACTCGTAGGAGTTCGTGAGCACCACCGCGAAAATGGCGATCCCGAAGACACTGCCCATCTGGCGAAAGAACTGGTTCGAAGAGCTCGCGACGCCAAGGTACCTGTAGGGGACGGCATTCTGGACACTGAGCGACATCGTCGGCATAACGAGGCCGATGCCGAGGCCGAGCAGGACCATGTAGGCGCTGATGTGCCACTTCACCACGCCCACGTCGAGCGTCCGCAGGAATAGCATGGCCGCGAGAATCAGGAACGAGCCGAAGATCGTAAGGTTGCGGTAGTGCCCCCTGCGGGCGATGAGCTGGCCCGCGACGACGCTCGAAATGAGCAATCCGAGCGATTGCGGGGTGCTGATGATCCCGGATGCGGTAGCGGACGCGCCGAGCGCCGTCTGCACAAAGAGCCCGAGGTACTGGATCGTCCCAAACATGCCCATGCCGAGGGTGAACACGGTGAGGTTGGCGATCACAAACGTGCGGTTTCGGAACAGGTGCAGCGGGATGATAGGCTCGCTGTGGCGCGTTTCCTGGTAGATAAACCCACCGACGAGGGCGACACCCGCGACGAGTGAGCCGCCAACTTTCAGCGATCCCCACGCCTCTCCTTCGCCGGCCCATTCGAACGCGAGGAGCAGGAGCACAGCCGCGCCCGAAAGCAGGAAGGCGCCGAGGAAGTCGATCCTGGGGCGGTTGAGGCTGCGCCGGGCGGGCAGGTTGAACCAGATGGCCGGGATGGCCACGAGGCTGAACGGGACGTTGATGTAGAACACCCAGCGCCAGCCGCCGTTATCGGTGAGGAAGCCGCCGACGGTGGGGCCGAGGATGCTCGCGAGGCTGAACACGCCCGTAAACATGCCCATGTACTTCCCGCGCTCCGATGGCGGGAAGATGTCACCGATTGTGCTGAATACCGAAGCGAAGATCATGCCTCCGCCAATACCCTGCACCGCGCGGAACGATATCAGGGAGATCATGTTCGGCGCCGCGCCGGCGGCCGCGGAAGAGACCATGAAGATGACGATCCCGGCGATCACGAACATCTTCCGGCCGAAGATGTCGGACATCTTCCCGACAAGCGGCACCACGACCGTGGAGGCGAGCATGTAGCTCGTGAAGAGCCAGGAAAGCAGGTCGAACCCGCCGAGGTCCGCGAGGATGCGGGGCGTGGCTGTGCTGACGACGGTCTGGTCGATGGCGCCGATGAACATGGCGAGCATCATGCTCCCGAGCAGGAGCATCTTCTGGCGCTGATCGAGGACTTCACCCAGCGGGCGCCCATCATCGACAATTTTCATGGCGGGCGCCCCTTTCGCAAGCTAATGAACGGATCGTTAACGCTCGGCCGGATGCTTCAGCCTACACGAATCATTTGCGCGAGGCTAGAAGTGTTTCGGGCAGAGCGCCACCGGCGGGGGACTCGGGGAGGCCGGGCCTGGCAGGTTCGGGCGTGACGCCGAAGCTGCGGCGCAGCGGCACCTCGCGCAGCAGACACGCCATGAGCAGGGCGAACGCGCCCACCAGCGCCGAAAGTATGAAGATCCGGCGCACGGCCGTGGCGACGGCATGGCGCTGGGCATTGAGCGTGCTGGCGAGCAATTGGTCACCGCCATCGAGGCTGCGCACGTCGTTGCTGACCACGGCATATGCGGGTTTGTTGAGCGCGAGCGTGGGGTCGTCGAACTTCTCGATGGTCGCGGCGGGGACGCCGGCGCGGACCTCCGGGGTCAGGCCGGCCTGGAAGGCTGACCGGTATGTTGTCGCGAGGACGACACCGAAGACCGCGATGCCGAGCACCTGGCCAATCTGCATGAAGAACTGCCGGGCACTCGTCGCGACGCCAAGGAATTGGTGCGAGACGGCGTTCTGGATGACGACGGACATCGTCGGTATGACGAGTCCGAAGCCGAGGCCGAGGACCACCATGAAGGCGCTCACGTGCCATTCAGGCGTGCCAACGCCGATCGTTGTCAGGCTGAGCGTGCCGGCGAGCGCGAGGATGGCCCCGAGGATGGTCTGCACGAGATAGCGGCCGGTCCGCGAGATGAGCTGCCCACCGATGATGCTGGTCAGCAGCAGCCCGGCGGACTGCGGCGTCGTGATCAGGCCAGAGGCGGTGGCAGAGCCGTCGAGGCTCGTCTGCACGAACGTCGGGAGATAGGTAATCGCGCCGAACATGCCGCCGCCCAGGGCAAACACGAGCAAGTTGGCGATGACGAACGTGCGGTTCCGGAAGAGACCGAGTGGGATGATCGGCTCGGGGTGGCGCTTCTCCTGGAGGATGAACGCGGCGAGGAACACCACCGTGCCAGCCAGCAGCCCGAGGGTCTGTGGGCTGCTCCAGCCGAAGTCGGCCTGCCCCCAGACGAGAGCGAGGAGCAGCGCAACCGTCGCGACTGAAAGGCAGAACGCGCCGACGTAATCAATCCTGCGCCCGGTCACGCGCGGCGCCGAGGGCAGGTTCCGGAGGATCGCCGGGATCGCCACGAAGGCGAACGGGACGTTGATGTAGAACACCCAGCGCCAGCCAACGGTGTCGGTGAGCAGGCCGCCGACCGTTGGTCCGAGGATGCTGGCGAGGCTGAAGGTACCGGTGAAGAAGCCCATGTACTTCCCGCGCTCTGCGGGGGGAAAGAGATCCCCGACGGTGGAGAACACCGTGGCGAAAATCACGCCGCCGCCGATGCCCTGGACGGCCCGGAACGCGATCAGCGCCGGGAGCGAGGGCGCGGCGCCGACTAAGGCGGACGCGATCGTGAACAGAATGATGCCGGCGATGAGGAAGAGCTTGCGCCCGAACATATCGGAGAGCTTGCCCACGAGGGGGATGGAGACCGTGGAGGCGAGCATGTAGCTCGTGAACACCCACGAAAGCAGGTTGAACCCGCCGAGATCGGCGACGATCTTGGGCGTAGCGGTCGCCACGATCGTTTGATCGAGGGCTCCGATGAACATCGTGAGCATCAGGCTCACGAGCAACACCATCTTCTGGCGTTGGTTCAGCAGCTCGCCGAGGGGGCGGGCAGTCACCTGCGTAGACATCGGCCACCCCCGGCAGGCAGAGGCCCGCTCATCGAGCGTAGCCGATTGTTCGCCGGCAGCAAACTATCTGCCGGGGTGGCTCAGGTCCGCGGCGCCACCTGCGATGCGCGGCGGCTACTCGAGCACGACCTCGGCGTAGAGGTCCTCGTAGTTGCCGTTGCTGTACGTGCGGGTGATGTCGACGCGGATCTTGTCGCCCGGCTTGCGGGAACGAAGGACGTCACAGAACGCGCCCACGCTCGCGACATCCACGCTGTCGACGGTGTAGACAAGGTCGGAATAGCCGAGGTTGGCTTTCGCCGCCGGGCTGCCCGTATCGACGCCGGTGATGACGAGGCCGTCGGTGTAGGCCAGCTTGATCCCGAGATCCTGGGCGAGGCCCCGGTAATTCTGCTCCAGGCGGACTCCGATGTAATCGATGTTCTTGCCCTTCTTCAGCTTGTCGGCGACGAACTTGGCTTCGTTGATGGCGATCGCGTAGTTCTGGTTCTGGGTGCCGCGGAACGAGAAGGTATTGATGCCGATGACCTGGCCCTTCTTGTTCACGAGGGGGCCACCGGAGTTGCCGGGATTGATGGAGGCGTCGGTCTGGATGAGGTCGTTCTGACCGTCGTAGGTGTCGCCGACTTTGCTGACGATGCCCCTTGTCACAACGAGCTTGCCCGACCCCTGGTCGGTGAATGTCCCGGGGAAGCCGAGGGCGACTACCTCTTCGCCGGGACTGAGCTTGCCGCTATCGCCCACGGCCGCCGGCTTGAAGCTGCCGCGGTCGACTTCGAGCAGCGCGAGGTCGTCGCACGGGCTGAGGGCGACCACACGTGCGCTGATTTGGCGGTTGTCTGTCGGGTCGACGATTTTGATAGAGCCGGCGCCCAGCACGACGTGTGCGTTCGTGAGGATGTGCGTGCCATCCTCCCAGACGATGCCGCTGCCACCACCTTTGCCCTCGGGATAGGTCGCGTTGATGTTCACGACCGACGTCTTCAGCGCCTCGACGATTTCCTGTGGCGTGAGGTCCTTCGGCTGCGTGGGCGCGGCGGTGGCCTGCGACGCCGGCGAGGCAGCGGATGTCGCCGTTTCTTTGTCGCCGCCGCCACCGCCACATGCGGCAAAAACCGCGCCGAGCATGGCGAGACCAGCGAAAAAGGTGTAGCGCAGCATCAACCCACCCCCGAGGGAATGACGCAATCCTATACGAATCTGCAAGCCCGGGGCAGCCATCTCCGACGGTAAAGAATCGGATGTCCCGGCTTAACTGCTGGCCTGCTGCACCTGCCGGTGGTCATCGAACGTGTTCGGGAGGCCATATTCGGAGGTGAGCAACTTCAGGAAGTCGCGCAAGGGCGGCGCAAGGGCGCGGTTGCGAAGCACGTGCACCCCAACTTCGCGCTGCGGGGGCTGCTCCATATCGCGGATTTCCACGCGCGCCAGCGTGCCGACTTCAATTTCGCGGGCCACGGAGACGACCGGGAGGATGGCGATGCCCAGCCCCGCTTCAACCATGTGCTTGGTCGTCTCCATAGAATCGAGCTCCATCACCGATTCGGGCACCACGCCGACGCGGAGGAACATGCTGTACACGATGCTGTGGTAGCTGGAACTGCGTTCAAAGAAGAGGAACGGCTCGCGGGCGGCTTCGGCGATGGTGATCCGGCCCCTGGCGGCGAAGGGATGTTTGGGCGGCGCCACCAGCACCAGGTCGTCGTTGTACAGGTGCACGGATTCCACTTCCGGGTGCTGGGTGAGGCGGGTGATGCCGACGTGGATGTCCCCGGAGATGAGGCGCTCAATCGCGTCCTCTGTGGCGCCCGCGGCCGCAAGAAAGATGTGGACACGCGGCCGTTGCTCGCGGAAGCGCTTCAGGATCCCGGGCAGGACGTAGGTAGCGATGCTCGAGCTGGCGCCGATGCGGATGCTTCCCACGTCGCCATGGCGCACGGCCTCGATGGCATCGGTGCCTTCCTGCACGGCTGTGAGTGCGCGCTGGGCGTGAGGAATGAAGGCCTGGCCGGCGTCGGTCAGGGTGACACTGCGGCCAGTGCGTTCGAACAGGCGCTCGCCGATCTCGCGTTCGAGCGACTGGATGCGGGCCGTAACCGAGGGCTGGGTAAGAAAGAGCGACTCGGCCGCACGGCTAAACGAGCGGTGATGGGCGACCTGCAAGAACGCATCGAGTTGGGCCAGTTCCATGAAGTCTCCTCGGGCCTCGCGGCCCCGGTTCAGGTTCGAAAGAACCCGGCATTGACCTTGATGAACGATTCCCACTGCGCCGGGACATCGGATTCGTGGAAGATCGCCGTGACCGGGCAGGCGAGCTCGCAGGCCGCGCAATCGATGCACTGGTCCGGGTCGATGTAGTACTGCGGGGCGTCGTCGGTGGTGTGGATGCAATCGACGGGGCAGACATCGACGCAGCTGGCGTCCTTCGTACCAATGCACGGTTCGGTGATGATGTATGGCATGCTTCCTCCGTGCTATGACGGCTCGACGCCGCGCTTGTAGACGATGACATCGCCTTCGACCCTGGCCTGGCAGGCGAGCCGCAGGCGGGGGTCCTCGATGGAGCGAGGCCCGCGCTGACGCAGGAGGTTCTGGCGCTCATAACGGCCCATGCGAGAGAGGCGGCCAACGCCGGAAATCACTTCCATCGCGCAGTTCGTACATTCGCCGTTTTTCGCGCAACCCACGGGCCAGAAGTAGCCGAGGGCACAGACGGCGTCCATCACCGTCTCGCCGGGAGGCGATTGGACCTCGATGCCGAGAGGTTCGACGCGAATGCGGGGCATGCATGGAGTTTACCCTGACGCGCATTTAGACGTCGCCACGGCCCGCCGCTGCCATACCAGAACTTCAGTCTGGTGCGACGCAGCGGCGGGCGAAGCGCTCGCGCTCGCCGGCGGTGTACATCACTCGATCGACTGATGTCCGGGCCGCCGGCCGCCAGCACAATCGAAAGCGAAGTGGCGTTGCCAGCCTTCCTCGGTCTCGGATAGGATGCCCGAGACAGCCGGCAATGCGGTCCAACCGCGACACCACGCTGCTGTCGTGAACTACAGAAGGATTGGAGCCAAAGATGGACGGGACCGCACTGCTTCGGGGGCAGATGGAGTCGATGCACGGCATCCTGGAGGCGGCGATCGGCGATTGTCCGAACAACGTGCTTGCGACGAAGCTGCCGGGTTCGACGAACACGAGCGTCGCGGCTATCTACGCGCATACGGTGTTCGGTGAAGACGGGCTATTGAACGGCCTTGCGCGCGGGACCACCCCGGTCTACTACGCCGGAGGATGGGCCCAAAAGATCGGTGTCGAGATGCCGCAGGGCGGGCTTGAACCGGACTGGGATGTCAAGTATGACCTGGGTCTCTTCCGGGCCTACGCCGCTGCGGTGTACCAGAGCACGGACGACTACCTCGCCAGCGCCAGCGATGCGGAGTTCGACCGTATCGTCGATCCAGGGTTCGCTCCACCGATGCCCGTCAAGGCGTTCGTGGGCAACATCCTGCTTTGGCACATCGCCACTCACCAGGGCGAGATCTCCGCGCTGAAAGGCGCCCAGGGGATCAACGGACTCGTGCTCACGCACTGATCCGAAAAGGCGGTGTGTCCCGGCGCCAAAGACCGGAGCGTCTGGAGAAGATAGTCATGGCATCCAATCTCGAGGTGATCGAAGCGTTCCATCGGGCGATGGAGGAGTACTGGCGCACGGGCGACGACGCGCCGCTCATGGCTATATTCGACCCCGCTTGCACGTTCAGCGTGCCTGGCATGCCGGACACCCTGGAGGGCATGCGGCAGGCTCTTCCAGCCTTCCGCCAGGCGTTCAGCGATATCGCGATCCACACCGGCGAAACGGTCTCCGAGGGCGACATGATCGGGTACCGGATGTCCTTCACCGGGACGCACTCCGGCGACTTCATGGGCATCTCGCCGACGGGCCGGCGGATTTTCATGTCGGAGACCCACATAGAGCGGATACGGGACGGCAAGATCGTGTTGCACAGCGGAAACACCGACATGCTGGGCTTGATGCAGCAGGTGGGGGCGCTCCCCGGGCCGAACTAGTGTAGTGAGTCAGAGGTAGCGTCACTTTGGATGAAGCGGTCATGGGTTGGCACGGGCACGGTCGGCCGTCGGGAGGATGCGGGCGACACTCGCAGTGGGGACGTACGGGCGGTGAGCGCGGTTCCGCGTCCGTCGCACGACCGCCACGTGGGCGAACGTGGGCTTTCACCAGCAGCGCGCCCTTGTCGGAGAGCTTCACCAGCGCGCGGTCGCCGCGGACCGCGACCAACGTCCCCGGTTGGCCTGTCGCTGACGGCAGCGAGCAGAGGGCCTGGCCGAAGATGGTGCGGTGGGCAAGATCCCCAGGGGAGATCCCGTGAAATCGATGGTTCTCTCACTCTTCCTCTGAATGCCTCGCCAGGTCAGCCGCCGGAACAAGCTCGGCGGTGTACTGAGCACCGGGTTCTCCAGACTCGCCGTATTGGGTCCAAACGCCAGCATCGCGTGCCCTGGCGGATCCGCACTGCGAAGCGCGTCGCGCGCTCGCGCGGGTGCGGATGTTCGACGTCGCCGGGAAGTTCCGTTTCCTCGCGCCGTTCTACCACCTCCCGGAGACGGCGGAGACGCTGGAGCAGGCCCCCGGGTGGCGATGGACGAGCACAACGAGTACGACTACGGCGAGCTGCTCGGCGTCACGGGGGAGGAGTACCGGCGGCTCGTGGAGGCAGGTCGGATCTACATCGACTTCGACGAGTCGAGCCGGTGACGCGATGAGCGTCAGGCCCAGCTGAAGCCATCGACGACGATCGCGCCAGTCGGGCAGGCGCCGAAGCAGCGCCCGCAGCGGATGCAGCGCTCCGAATCGATCCAATCGACCGCGACCTCGTCGAAGCGGTCCGTGCGGCGGACTGTACCGTCCGCGTCCACGGTCACACGCTCGATGCATTCGACGGGACAGACGACCTCGCAGGCGTGGCAGGCCGTGCAGAGGTCGAAGACGACCGTCGGCGGGAGCCCGCAGTGCAGGCAGCGGAGGCCTTCGGCCATCGCGGCGGCCCCGGCGAGCGTCTGCTCGACCTCGAGGTCGAGCCTGAGGGCGGCTCTTTCGCCGACCTGAGGCTCCGCCGCCGTCGTGGCGGCAGGCAGAATGTCTATCCGAAGTGCGTCGATGTCCGGCCAGACTTCGCCCAGCACGTCTGTCTCACGAAGATAGCGATGGATCGCGGCAGCGGCTCTTCGGCCCTCGGCCGCCGCCTCGATGATGGTCGAGGGGCCAGTGACGAAATCGCCGGCGACAAAGACGCCCGGAAACTCCGTGACGAGGTTCGCGTCGTCCGCGCGGCCGGGGGCGGCGCCGGGACGGACGTCGATGCCGGTCGGATCCGGGGCCTGGCCGAGGGCGAGGATGACGGTGTCCGCCTCGAAGACGAACTCGCTGCCTTCAATGGGGACTGGCCGCTTGCGCCCCGAAGAGTCGGGCTCGCCAAGGCGGTTGCGAATGAATTGAACCCCGGCAGCCTTGCCTTCGCCGTCGTCGATGACTCGAAGCGGAGAGACGAGGTACTGGACCTGGACTCCCTCGCGGAGCGTCTCGTCCATCTCCTCGTCGTGCACTTCGCTTTCCGCACGGGTGCGCCGGTAGAGCACAGTCACGCTGGCGGCGCCGAGGCGGACCGCCGTCCGTGCGGCATCCATCGCGGTGTAACCGCCGCCGATCACGGCGACTTTCTGACCGCACCAAGGGCGGCCACCAAGATTCGCCTCTTGGAGGAACCACAGCGCCTGGACGACGCCCTTGAGATCGATCTTCGGGAGATCGCGGGGAACGTTGGCACGCATGGCGCCAGCAGCGACGAGGAGGGCATGGTGCCTGATCCTGAGCTCTTCCAGCGTGATGTCACTCCCAATGCGGACGCCGCATCGGATCTCGACGCCGAGCGCGCGGACGGCGTCGATGTCGCGCTCGACGGCGTCCTTCGAGAGACGGAAGCGGGGGACGCCAAGGAGCGCCGTGCCGCCGGGCTCGGGCGCGGCCTCGTAGATGGTGACCGCATGACCCACCGCGGCAAGGTCACGGGCGGCGGCGAGCCCTGCCGGGCCGGCACCGACGATGCCCACGCTCAAGCCGGTCGGCCGCGCGGGCGTGAAGCGAGCCTGATAGCGATCGCCGAGGAATCGCTTCAGCTGGCGGATGCGCACCGGTTTGTCGAACTCGCCACGGGTGCAGACGTCTTCGCAGGGGGCGCTGCAGGCGCGGCCGCAGATGTTCGCAACCGCGTTCGGGCCGCAAACGGCGCGGTAGGCCTCTTCGAACTGTCCCTTTGCTGTGAGGGTGACGTAGGAACGGACGTCGGTATGGACGGGACACGCCGCCTGGCAGGGAGCCGGGAATCGCTCACGCCACGCTGCAAGTTGTTCACGCGCCTTCAGTTTCGCCACTGCTGACCTCCCGGTGGTCCTCAGGGAGTCACGGGAACCCCGGATGCGAACACTCTACCACGGCTTATGAGCGCGGTCATGGACAAGAACGGGCGTGGGTGTGCGTCTCGGGAATTCATGGGAGGAGAAGAGGGCTCAAGCTCTCCGGTAAGTTGTAGCTGTTGAAGCACACCGAAGGAGAAGTGGAGCCCATGCACAGGCTAACAGAGGCAATCGAGCGCCGGTGCGACCGCGAGGAGGTTGGCGCGGCGGTGCGCTGGCTCAGTGAACGAGCGGAGGATGCGGCACGAAGCGTGAAGGAGTGCGTGCTCCAACGGGTGATCGACCGGGCGGTGACGCGGTACCTGGGCAGGCGGCGCGGCCGAGATTGGAGGCGCGTGCTGAGCCCCTGGCCGTGCCCACCGAGGGCCGGCGCGTCTCAACACCGCGCGATCACCACGTGGCAATCTCCGAGGGCGAGGGCGTCGGGACAGCACTTCAGATGCTCCAAGACGCGGCCAAGAAAACACGTCGTCGGGTGTTGGCCGACGCTCCGCGGGGCGAAGTTCCGAAGAAAACGATCCCTGTCCTGGAGCGAAACGCGCGGTGGTTCTACGGGTTTCAGGTTGCGGGGGAGAGCATCAGACACTTGGCGCAGGAGGAGTACGGAGACGCCACGTCCGACCGCCGCAAGGACGTACGGGAGGGAATAAGGGAGGCGCGACGACTCTTGGACTTGAACCCGTATGTGTTCGACGCTGACGGCGTCGTGGTCAAGCGGACACATCCGCCATGCGGGAAATGATCGCGCGGTACATTTCCCCCATTAGTTAGCCCTTTTCGGCTGCCACAGTCACCTCGTGGAACGCGCCGGTCGAATCAAGGGGGAATCCGGTTCTAGATAGGCCAGGGCGTTCATTCTGATACTCCTTCTGTCCCGGCCGGCGGTGCCGGCGGTGCGATGCGCGCCCGCTTGAGCAATGCCGAGTTGACGATCACGGAGAGCGAGCTCAGCGCCATCGCCGCTGCGGCGATGATCGGGTTGAGGAATCCCAGTGCTGCGATTGGGATGCCGGCGCTGTTGTAGGCGAACGCCCAGAAGAGGTTCTGCTTGATCTTGCGCATCGTCGCCCGCGAGAGGCGGATGCCCGTCACGACATCTCGGACATCGTCCTTGATGAGGATGATGCCCCCGGTCTCCTTGGCGACATCCGAGCCCGAGCCGATGGCGATGCCGATGTCGGCTGCGGCAAGCGCGGGCGCATCGTTCACGCCATCGCCCACCATCGCGACCACCTTGCCCTGGCGCTGAAGGTCCTGGATGACACGCGCCTTGTCGCCGGGGAGCACTTCCGCGATCACCCGTTCGACGCCCAACGATGCCGCCACGGCGCGCGCCGTCCGCTCGTTGTCGCCGCTGAGCATGATGACCTCGATCTTGTCGCGCTGAAGCGCGCCCACCGCCTCACGGGCCTCGGGCTTGATGGTGTCCGCGACCGCAACGATGCCCGCGATGCGGCCGTCGGAGCCGACGAGCATCGCTGTCTTGCCCTCCAGCTCGAGACGGGCCATCTTGTCTTCAACCGGCCCACAGTCGATCCCGCACTCGGTGAAGAGGCGGCGGTTCCCGAGCAGCACGGGACGACCCGCGATGTCCCCGCGGATCCCGCGTCCCGCGAGGGCCTCGAAACCTTTGACCTCCGGCAACGCCAGCCCCCGGTGTGTGGCCTCCCGCACGATGGCGGCGCCGAGCGGGTGCTCCGAGCCCACCTCCACGGCGGCGGCGAGCGTGAGTAAGTCCGCTTCTGCCATCTCCCCGAACGGGACGACGTCCGTCACGCTCGGCTCGCCACGGGTAAGCGTACCTGTCTTGTCGAACACGACCGTGTTCAGCTTCTGCGCGCGCTCGAGGATGTCGCCACCGCGGATGAGGATGCCGGCTTCGGCGCCCTTGCCGACGCCCACCATGAGGACCGCCGGAGTAGCCACGCCCAGCGCGCAGGGGCAGGCGATGATCAAGACGGCGATGAACGCCAGCAGTCCCTGAGGGAAGTCGCCCAGCGCCCACCACCCGAAAAACGCTGCGAGAGCGACCAAGACCACCGCCGGGACGAAGATGCGCGTGACCTGGTCCGCCAGCCGCTGGATCGGCGCGCTCGTCGCCTGGGCGTCCTCCACGAGCTTGACTATCTGAGCCAGGGCCGTCTCCGCGCCCACACGGGTGGCGGTGAAGCGGAGGAGGCCAGCCTGGTTAAACGTGCCGCCCATTACCTGGCTGCCGGCCTGTTTTTCGACCGGCATCGATTCGCCCGTGAGCATCGACTCGTCCACGGCCGAGCTCCCGTCGACGACGGTCCCGTCGGTGGCGATGCGCTCGCCAGGCCGCACCACGATAGTCTCCCCAACGGCGATGCTTTCGACCGGGACCTGCATCTCCTGGCCCTCGCGAACAACCGTGGCGATCGCAGGTCGCAGGTCGAGAAGCTTACGGACAGCGGCCGAGGATCGCTTCTTGATCGCCTCTTCCATGTACTTGCCGAGCAGGACGAAGGCGATGATGACCGCGGAGACTTCGAAATAAACCTCCCGCTCGCCGACTTCCACCGGGAGGACCGAGGGGAAGAAAACGACGGCGACGCTGTAGAGGTAGGCCGTCGTCGTGCCGAGCGCGATGAGGAAGTCCATGTTGACGTTGCGCGTCCGGATGGCGCTCCACGCGCCCTTGTAAAACGTCCAGCCACCGATGAACTGGACCGGCGTCACAAGGACGAAGAGCCAGCGGCCCCAGGTCAGCCACGGTAGCCCCGGGACCGGCGCCCAGGTGAGGAGCGTCGCGCCGGCCGCAAGGGCAATGAACGCAGCCGCCCGCCCGATGGCCAGGAGTAATACTGCCGTCAGCGCGATCGAAACACGCGTCCGCATCGCCTTGAGCTCTTGCTCCGGCGATTCGAACGTACGCTGGCAGTTTGGACTACAGAAGTAGTATGTCCGCCCGCTTCGCTCGAGCTTCAGTGCAGTCGCCGTACCGATGACCATCCCGCAGATGGGGTCCTTGGCCATCCTGTCGCTCGCCTGGCGCCCACCGGCCGTTGCCTTCATCGCCACTGCTATCCTCTCCAAGCTAGCTGGCCCACGTAAGCAATCACTAGCCTGGCTGCCGACACAATGGTGGAAGCTACCATGGTCAGTCGTACGTGTCCCAGAGGCCCCTGGGACCGAGTTCGCATCTGCCCCGGGCAGACATCAAGGCTCCTCGGGGCGTCATGCGTCCTTCGATTCGCTGGTTCCCTCGTCGCGGAGCTGGCGCTCTGCATCCATCCAGTCCTCAACATCGCGGCCATCTTCACAGCCGCGGGCGCAGTAGGGCTCGTACACCCTGACCGCCACTCTTTCGGCAGCGAGCGCGTGATCGCCGGAGGGCGGCTCGGGGACGCGTGATGCGCTCGCAGCGCGAGCTGGCTGGGTCGTTGGCGTTGTCATGGCATTACTTCCTGCTGCCGGTCGGCCATTCGTGGTGGCTACACGCCCCGGTGGTCGCGAGTTGGCTTACGCACTGGCCGAAGCCCCGGCCGTGGTCCATTCGATGAGCGGGCGCCATCTCGCCACGTGCTGGCCGAATTCCGGTCCACCGCCCGGTGCCGGCGCTGCCGCCGCTGTGCCTACCGCTTGCGGATACAAGTGTACTATAGCTGTGTATCTTGGCGCGTGCTAGGGAGTTTCGTCTTATGGCGCTCGTTGTGGTCGCAACGCTCTCCTTGGCCTTGACGGCCGGCCTCAAAAGTTGGTGGTCGCCATGAGGACATGCGATGGTTGGAACCATCGCTGCTGCCGTGAGCAGCGGTCGAGTCGGGCGGGACGCTCTGATGTGGTTCATTGGGGCCGCGGGCAGTTGCGGCGCGTTAGTGGGTGCCACTTTAGGGGCGTCGTTCGGCGAGCTTGGCGGATCCGCTCGCTGGTTTCTTGTAGGCGTGTCGGCCTTGCTCGCGGTGTGCGTATTGGCCGAGAGCGCAGGAATGCGCGGAAATCGTTGTTGGGGCCTTGCGCGTCAAGTTCGTTCCACGCATTTCGAACGATTAGGGCCGGCGCGTGCTGCCGCGGTCTGGGGTGCGGAACTGGGTCTAGGGTTCACCACACGGGTAAATTCGTGGACGTTCTGGGCCTACTTGGCGAGTGTCGCGGTAAGCGGGAGCTATTCGCTGGGGGCGGCTGCCGGGTTATTGTACGGCCTGGCCCGGGGCATGCAACCAATCGCCGCAGTCATCATCAGTACGAGGGTTGGGCAGGAGGAACATGTCGTGGCGTCTATACCTCATAGTCCGCGACCGCGCATTGTGCTTTCCATGGCCGCGACGGGTGGTGTATTAGCTGGGGTGGCTGGGACAGCGCTTTCCATCATCAACAGAGGATGATTCGATGACATGGTTCGGCAGAGCAGACTCACCTCACCAAATTCGGTTCCGGCCACTGAATGAGAGTGCGATACTGGCCGCGACTATGCTCGTAATCGCGGCGCTCGGAGCCGTGGTCCTGAGCGACGCGGGCAAGGATGGTGCGGCAACGGTTCGGGATCCGAGAGCGGACGCCGGTGGAGCAATCCCTGGACTCTCCATCTACGTCTCGCCCGGGGCGTCGCTGACTGACACCTTTGTTACGCTCGCGCCCGACGCAGATCCGCCACGCATTGAACTTCGTAACAAACAGTCAGGTGCATTGATGGCCTCGGTCAGGACGTCATTTGCACCGCTAGTGCTCGCGCGGCCTGCTGCTAACCAATTGCTCGTAGCGGACTTTGTCAGAGACGAAGACCGCGACCCGCCAGAGAAGAGTCGTCTCCTTGTCCTCAATCTTGAAGGTGATCTGGCGGTCTCGCAGATAGTGGAACTGCCTGCACGTGCTGGGTATGCAGTCTATTACCCGGGAATGCTATTGTCGGCTGACGAGCGTTACTTATACTATTATGCGCTCGAGAACCGCGACGCGCTTCCGTTTTGTTCCAATGGAGGCGACGCGCAGGTCTGCGACCGTGTATCAGTCAGAACAGTCGACTTGGATCACCCGGAGCTTCCTCCCGTGGCAGTAACTCTGGACCAGGGATGCGGGACGATTTCCATGGCTCAGGCTGGGGCTTCAGGTGCTTGGGTAGCCTGTGGATCGTCTTCCACAGTGAGTCTTGTTTCCCCTTCTGGCCGCATACTGAGAATCGTTGATTTCGATATACAGTTATCATCCGACCAGGATAGCGAATTCGGCCACAACGTCCCACGTATTGTCAACGTGTTCTCGAGTGGCGCGCTGGTTGGTGTCCTCGTCGAAGACGGCACGTATCGTGTCTCTTCGGTGGACGGAACGATAGTTTCGTACGCGGTTGTGCCGCGAGGATTTGTCCTGGCGCGGCGCGGACAAGCGCAAGAAGTTGACAGCCGGACGGCTCTGCTGTCGATCGTAGAACCCGGCGGACGTTCTTCTAATGGCATCTCTGGCGTCGTTCGCTTCGACCTGGTAACCGGGGAGATAATTGAAGTCGTCGACGTCACTGCTGTGTCGGTCGTGCAGGCTGGTGACCAGTATTGGATCATTCGTGCCTCTGGGGTAGATCGCGCATCGGTCGCTGATCCTTCGGCGGAAGTGAGTCTCACCGGGCAAACTGAGGCGCAGGTTATCATTCCGTAAGGCACGTATGGGCGCGAGGCGGTGCAGGCCGAAGTCGTCGACGACGAGAGGGGTCCGGGGCGAGGTAGCGGCCTGGCCGAGCTCCTGAGGAGCAGGGCGTGAGCGTGTCCTACACCACCTGGCCGAGGTCGCCACTGCTATCCTCTCCAAGCTAGCTGGCCCACGTAAGCAACCACTAGCCTGGCCGACACAATGGTGGAAGCTACCATGGTCAGTCGTACGTGTCCCAGAGGCCCCTGGGACCGAGTTCGCATCTGCCCGGGGCAGACATCAAGGCTCCTCGGGGCGTCATGCGTCCTTCGATTCGCTGGTTCCCTCGTCGCGGAGCTGGCGCTCTGCATCCATCCAGTCCTCAACATCGCGGCCATCTTCACAGCCGCGGGCGCAGTAGGGCTCGTACGCCCTGACCGCCACTCTTTCGGCAGCGAGCGCGTGATCGCCGGAGGGCGGCTCGGGGACGCGTGATGCGCTCGCAGCGCGAGCTGGCTGGGTCGTTGGCGTTGTCATGGCATTACCTCCTGCTGCCGGTCGGCCATTCGTGGTGGCTACACGCCCCGGTGGTCGCGAGTTGGCTTACGCACTGGCCGAAGCCCCGCCGTGGTCCATTCGATGAGCGGGCGCCATCTCGCCACGTGCTGGCCGAATTCCGGTCCACCGCCCGGTGCCGGCGCTGCCGCCGCTGTGCCTACCGCCAAGACTGAAAGCGCCAGGCCCAGTACGGCCCCAGAAAGACTCTTCGCATGATGTGACTCCTCACGCGGTGTTCCGGAAAACCTACTACGAACGGTCGGAGCCTTCACGACCTACTAAAGGTCGAAATCCTTCCCGACGACAAGCTCAACATGGAGCGACTGCTGGCCAGCCTCCACGAAGCCGGCTTCATCCTCCGATTCGGACGCAGGTACATCCAGGTCGTCAACTTCGCCAGGCACCAGTCGCCCCACGTGCGGGAACCGGCGAGCCCCATTCCGGCACCGGGCCAGCATGGGGCTGGCACCGGGCCGGCCCCGGTCGAGCACGAGAAGAGCATCGCCGATCTGGTACCAGATCCAGATCCGGTACCAGATCCCGATCCGGTAGCGGTAGGAGATCCCGGGCCTCCCGCGGAGGACCCCGGGGGACGATGTGGGGCGTGGAGAAGGCCCATGAAATGCTGGCTGACGCGGGCACGGGGACAGTCCGGAATCCATCGAGTCGAAGGCGACTTCCAGAACAGCAACACGTCGCGCAGCCCTGAACACGGTCGAGCCCGCGATGGCCGTGGCCGGCTGACATCGAGCCCATCCATCGCCGCGCCGCCATAGTCACGCCTGTAAACAACGCCGGTGGGAACCACAGCTAGCTAGCGGTCGACGATGTGGGCGGTCTCGCGGGCCTTCGCCTGGGCCGCCTCCATATTGTACGTATCGAGCGCCGCGAGCCGCTGGGCGAACATGCCGCCGCCAATCATCTGGTTGTTCAACTTCGCCCAGCCACTGTAGGTCTCGGCGGTGAGGTCACGGATGAGGTGGAAGATGCGCATGCGATCTTCGCCCCGGACCGTCGCGCCCGTGCTCATGTACTTCTCGACGTACATGTGGGTGGCTTCGTTTTCCCAGTCCGCGACAGTCGGCGCAGTCAGGATGAGCGCACCGCCGATGTCGTGCACCCAGCCGGCCATCTCGCTGTACTGCGTCACGCCGTGGGCGCGCGTGGCGTAGATGTACGAGTCGTCCGGGACGACCATGCCGGCCGAGTTCGTGTGCGCGTGCGCCAGCGCCGCCTCCCAGCCAGCGCGGCAGAGGCGGGCGTACACCGTCAGCGCGGCCAGTTTGTCACGGATGTGGGATGCGTCCACGACGCCGTTCATCTCGGCGATGGTACGCGCGAGCCCGAGCCGGCCGTCGCGTAGCGATTCGCGATATTGCTTTCCAGTGAGCATAGATCCCCATCCTCTCGCGGTCCGAAACACCGCAGATGTCGCGTGGGCAGGTCGTTCAGTCGGCGGCTCGCGGCGCGCCGGTCCACGGGGCGCAGCGGCCGGAGACGAACTACGTGGAACCGATGGATGGCGTCGCGGCCGTGAGACCGCCCATGCCCACCGTCCGCCGCGCCATCTCCTTCGCCCGTTCGAGATCGTAGTTGCGAAGCGCGACGAGCCGCTGTGCGTACTGACCACCGCCCGCCTGCTTGCCCGTCACCGAAGACCAGCCTCCGTAGCTGTCGGCGGTTGTGTCCCGGATGTAGTGGTAGAGCCGCAGGCGATCTTCGGTGGTGAAGCCGGGCGTCTCGAGGAGGGTATCGAGGGTGCCCTTCAGCGCCTTCGGCGCTTCAAGGGCGGGCCGCCATCAGCCAAAGCAGCCAAGGAAGGAGCCGTTGAACGGAGTGTTGAAGTCCGCGACGGCGGCGGCGACCCTGTCGCGACAGAGTTCGATCCGGTCACGAAGATCCGGCCTGATGGCGGCGTTCAGGCGGACGTCGTCCCAATCGCCGATGGTTAGACTCGCTACCATGATCCCGAGGATCGCGCCCAGCCCACATTGGTCGTCGAGCCAGCTCTCGCTGCAGCCCGACAGACGCTCGAACTCCCGGTTGCGGTAAGCTTCAAAAATCCAGCGGTATTCTGGGGCCGGCGCCGCCCCGTTGGGGGTCAGGCGCACCACGAATGGCGGCACGGGCCCAGCTGGCTTCGATGTCGCCAAGAGTTGGAACCGGCCGTCCGATCCGATTAGTTCGTAGGGCAGCGTCCCGTCCACGTTGAGCGGAGCGGTCCCGAGGACGCGTTCGTCGTCGAATTGCCAACGCACCCGGACGGGCGACCCAAGCGAGTACACGGTCAAGCTTGCCGGACCAGTGTCCCCACTCCAATCGCTGATCGCAAGCTCAGGCGTCCCGTCGCTGTCCAGGTCAAAACACCAGTCGACGAAGAGGTCGCCGAAGGGGCTTACGCGCTGGGGGCCTGGCACGGTCAAGAGCAGGCGGAGCTGGGCGTCGTAAATCACCACATCATCGGGCGCGCCGAGCAGGTCAAACAGAGGTGGGTTCGACTTGCGCACGCGTTCGATAATATAGCTGCCGCAGCGGTCTCGCTGGCTGGACGACTGGTCCCGCGCGCGGAACTTTGCGAACTCCACCCCACTTTCGCCGGAAGCGAGCTGCGGGAGGACCACGCGATTCGGCGCATCGGCGGCCCGCGCCGGCGACCTGGCTTCTCGGCCCGGCAAGAACACCGCCGCGGTCGCCATGAGGACCGCGGCCGCGGCAATGGCGGCAGAACCCAGCAATGAACGGCGCCGTCTCAGCGCGCCAGGTATGACATCGGTTAGTTGCACAATGCCCTCCGCGCGGTGCTACTCATTGGTGATGGTGAACGTCCCCTCGACGACCTCGATGTTCGGGCTCCAGCCGATGTGCCCGTGGTATTCGAGCTCATAGCGGTTCCAGCCGGGCAGCGCCACGAACTCGAATTCTTGCCACTGGTCCGGGCTCTGCTCATTGAGCCCAATCTCGATCAGCACGGGCCCCCGGTCCTGGACGAAGATCCGGGCCGCGCCCGGCTGCCCGGCCCTGGTATGAAGCCGTACTTTCACGCGGACCGTGCGGCCCTGCCACTTCGCATCGCTCGGGTTGACATCGACGTATGCACCGAAGGTGAGCCAGCTTTCGGACACCGTATAGGCAGGCGGGATCGCCTTCGTCTCGACCGTGGCGACGAACGGCGGTTGGGTCGGCGTAACGGGTGTAGGCGTCACCGGGGTCGGCGTCACGGGCGTGGGTGTTACCGGGGTCGGCGTCACGGGCGTGGGTGTTACCGGTGTCGGTGTAACGGGTGGGGGTGTCGGTGTTGGCGGGATCGGTGATGGTGACGGGGACGGAGTCGGAGTCTGGAAACCGAAGGTGAACGTCCACTGCCCCCTGGTTGGGGACGTACCGCCGTTCGCGCCGACTGCCTGGACCCACCAGAGGCATCGCTGGCCCGCTGGGTATGGCCCGATCGTCCATTCGGGGGCGGCGAGCAGCCCGCTCGACCTGTACTCGCACTCCGTCAGTTGCACGAAGTACTTGCAGTTCGTCTGTCCCGGCCATCGCAGTGTTACCGGCTGATCGGGTGGGACGTTTCCAGTATCCGTCGGCGACAGGGGGTAGTCTGGCGAGCTGCAGTCCGGCGGTGGCGGCGGGACACAAGTGATGTCGAGTCGAGTCTCCGCCTGACGAAGATCAACGGTCCGAGAACCGCACTCGTTTTCGCGCAGCAGAACTGAGATCGTGTAGACGCCTTCCGGTAGGTCCTTCGCCTCATATTTACCACTGTCGTCGGTCCCAGAGATTCGCACCTCCGGACCAGAAATGCGGACGGTGGCGCCAGCGATCGGGTTCGCTGCGCCTTGCGGGCCCGTCACCTGGCCGGAGATAGTGTGCTTCGGTGGCCTTATCAGATCGCCAGCGAAGTTGACGCCCGTGACCTCGCCGCGCGCTGAGCCGCTCTTCGCCGCCGGGAACCAGAGGTATCCGGGCTGTGTCACCCGGACCTCCCAGTCCGGCCCCGACATGCAGATTCGATAGCGCCCGCCGGCACCCGTCACCGCTGGTTGACCCTGCCTGCCTTCGAGACTGATTCCGACGAGCGGGTCCGATGCGCCCGACGGAGTCGTGACTTCTCCCGCGACGCACGTCGTGATGGGGAGGACGACCGTGAAGTTCTTGCCCGTAGCCTCGGGTGGGACCGTGGCATCCTCAAACGCGGGGCCAATGCTCTGCGCATCAGGATAGCTGGCCGTAACCCGGTAGGTGCCCGGCGGCGTGCCGCAAAAGCTGTATTCTCCGTTCGCCTCGGAGAACGCCTTCCGGCCGTCATTGAGTGTCAGAGTCGCGCCGGTAACGGGCTCCGAAGCCCCCGCAGGAGTAGTGACTTGCCCCCGAATGCAAACGCCGCCAACCGCCGCCCTGAAATCCTGACTCGCCAGACCTGAAGGCGGCAAAACAACGTTGCGAATGAGAGGGACCATCGTGAAGTTGGGTGCCTGGGGCGTGATGCTGTAGTTCCCCACTGGAAGCTCACAGGCCGTATAGGCACCCGCGCCATCGGTCGCCACTGTCCTGTTGGCGGGGCCGGCCAGCGCCACAACTGCGGACACCGGCGCCCCGGTATCCGCGCGAGTGACGACGCCAGAGATGCAGGCTTTCGAAACGCTAGCCGGCGGTGGTGGAGGGGGAGGTACCGACGGAGAAGGACTTGGCGCCGCCGTTCCACCTGGGCCACAGACCTCTCGAAGCTCGTGTCGCCACTCCGGATAGTTGTTCACAACCTCCCACTCGAGCTTGATGTGAGTGGGGACTAAATCGAGGTCCATGACGACGGGAATATCTTGGGCTGCATGCTCTCCCCGGGCGGACCCATTGGGAAGCCCTTGAGATTGATAGTAATTCAGATCCATTTTGACTCGATCCGGTAGAGTTCCAAGATCGGAGAGAACCAAGCCCATGGTAGGGAGGGTGTCGCGGTATGTGTCCATTTCGATGAGTAGGTCTACATTGATACCTTCGTCCGCGAGATCTCGCGACAATCTCACGGCCGCAGCCCCACCCGCGCTGTAACCTACGAGTACGACCTTTCTGGTGCTGGAGAAACGCTTGACTTGGGCGACAAGAGATTGCTTGTCCTTCTCATAGTCGTACCACCTGCGAATGGATCTTGCCGATTCGTCATTCGTCGCGCTCTGGAGCATGACCATGACGCCGGATTCAGCGTTAATTTGCGCCGCCTCCGCCGCTGATTCGTTGAACAGATTCCAATCAGTGAACGTGGCGAGCTGAAATCCTGTGAAGCCGACCGCGACACAACCTTGCTTGCTACCTGGTTCGCTGCCACTTCCGGCGGTCACGAGCACGCCGGCGCCTACCGCCAGCGCGACGATAGTCAGCGCCGCCGCCGCGCCGGCTGTTGTCGATATGCCCTTGAGAAACCAGTGGAATGCCCGCATGCTGTCCGCCAACCATCCTGTTTTCGCTCCGCGGGAGTATGACGAAGCAGGAAATGACCCGGCAAGCCGTTTCTGATTACCGCCTGTAGTCACCGCTCGCTTGCGACGATGGCGGCCGTCCGCCAGCATTGCGCCCGATGGAACCGGATGGCTGGCGTGGCGAGCTGACGGCGGCGAGGCTCGCGCAAGGAATCTCGCAAGAAAAGCTCGCCGTGGTTGCCGGGGTCTCGCGGGGCATGCTCCAGGCCATCGAGCACGGTCGCCGCCACCCCTCGCGGGTGGTGCTTCGGCAACTGCTGGATGCGCTGAAGCTCGAGCGGGCGGCACGGGCGCGGATCCTGATGGGGGCCGGCTTCGTGGCCGATGCGGCGGATCCCGACGCCACGTACTACTTCACGGAGGCAGAGGCGCGCGCGGAGATCGAGGCGAGGCCATGGCCCGCGTGTGTGGTCACGGAGCTCATGGAAGTGATCGCAGCCAACGACCTCCTGCAACGCCTCTGGGGCGTGGACCTCGAGCGCGAGTTGAACACGCGTGTTGCGCGCAACATCCTCAGCGTCATCTCGCTGCCGCGTTTTCGACGGAGGCTGCTCAACCGGGATGAATGCGTGTCGATCGCCTTCGGTGTGATGAAGGGCAACCACGCGGGGCCAGAGACGGCCCCGCTCGGCCCTTCGCCCGACTTCCAGGCGGTCATCCGGCACTTCATGGAAGGCGACCCGGCGCTCGTGGCCCGGATCTTCGAGCTCTGGGCCGCGGCCACGCCCGTGCCATACAAGGCGCGATGGGTCATCCCCGTCCGTTGGCGCGATCCCCATGCGGGCGACATGCGGTTCGAGATGCTGTTGAATTCGGCCAACGAACCTGAAGGCTATTCCTTCCAGGACTGGATCCCCGTCGATGCCGCGACGTGGGACGCCCTCGAGCGCCTGCGCAGCCGCCGCTGAGGCTCGACGGTGCAGGACGATCGGCCGGATATCGGGGCACCCCCCACAAGCAGACCGAGTTCGATGTTCAGCTCCATCGCCCTGCCCGTGCGGGGACGACGCCGGTGCGATAGACGGCGCGGAGGTTCGTGCCCGAGAGGCGGGTGACGAGGACGAGGGTGGCAAAGGCCGCGCCGGGGGTAAGGAAGAGAGCCGGGGCGCCCCACGCGTCGGCGAGGGAGCCAAAGCCGAGATTGGCAAAGGCCATGATGCCGCCCGCGGCCATCAGGTAGAGGCTCATCACGCGGCCACGGACATCGTCGGGGACGACGGCCTGGAGGAGGACGGCGGTGAGGGCCATGAACATCGCCTGCGACGAGCCCATGAGCACGGAGCTGACCGCGGCGGGCGCGATCGATGAACTCGCCGACATCAGGATCGGCGCGACGCCGCTCGCGAGGCCCATCCAGAGCAGGAGATTGCCACGGCGCCCGCCCGCGAACAGGGCAAGCGCGAAGGTGCCGACGAGTGCGCCCATGCCGACGCCGAAGGTTATGGTCGTGAAGCCGCCGGAGGGCAGGTGCAGTTGTGTCTCGGCGAAGCCGGGGAGCATCGCATCGAACGACATCGTCAGCGAGCAGTGGGCGGTGACCAGCAGGAAGATGAGCAGCACCGGGCGGCTGCCACGGATGTAGGCGAGGCCCTGGCCGAGGTTGGCGACAACCTGGCCCACGCGGGTAATGCCCCCGCGCGACGACGTCTGGACGTTCGACATGGAGATGAACGCGAGCAGGGCGAACAGCGCTGCGATGGCGTAGGCCCCCTGGACGCCGACCGTCGCGAGCAGCGGGCCTGAGAGCAACGGCCCGACGGCGCGTGAACCCTGCTGCGTCATGGTGGTCAGCGAGACGGCGTTCGAGAGATCTTCCAGGGGCACGACGTTCGCGAGCAGCGCCTGGTCGGCAGGGATCTCGATGGCCCGCACAATACCCTGCACGAAGGCGATGCCGACGACCATCCAGACATCGAGCACACCGAGGGACGCCAGGGCGAAGAGGCAAAGCGTGGTTGTCAGCGCGCCGAGGCGGGTAAGGCGGACGAGCAGCCTGCGTTCGAAGCGGTCGGCGACGACGCCACCGAAGGGGGCGAGCAGGAACGGCGACATCGACGCGAACGTGGAGACGCCGACCCAGAAAGAGGAATCGCTCAGCTTGAAGACAATCCAGGCGTTGCCGAGGAGGAGTGTCCAGAGGGAGATGCTCGAGCAGGTTGTGCCACCCCAGAGCGCACGGAAGTCGCGGTGGCGGGTTGCGGGCAGGCGATTGCTGAGGTGTGCTGGCACGGCGGAACTCTACCACCCTCCCGGGGTTGCTGGTTGGTTATGCATGACCGGTGGAAACCAACCACTCGGACCAGCCGCCATCGAGCCGGTATGCCTCGGCGCCGCGTTGCCGGAGAAGGGCGACCGCCTCATCGGCGAAGAGGCAGTAAGCGCCGCGGCAATAGGCGACGATCGGGCGGTCGTGCGGCAAGCCGTCGAGTCGCACGCCCAATTCGTCCGGGGGCACAGAGATCGCGCCGGGGATGTGGCCGTGTTCGAATTCAAGTGCGGGACGGACATCGATGAGCGTCACTTCCCCCCGTTGGACGCAGCCTTCGACGTCTTGCCACGAGAACGGCGAACCCTCGACCCCGACGACGGCGTATTGCCGTACAAGCTGTGGAATCTCAGAGAGTCGATGCTCGGCTACGCCTCGCAGTGCGAGCCAGAGGCGGAGGATGTCGTCGCCGGCCAGCCGGTAGACGGTCTTCGTCCCGCGGCGTTCGGTCTCGACGAGATGTGCCGCACGCAGCACCTGCAAGTGTTGGGACACGTTCGCAACCGACATTTCGCTTTCAACTGCGAGTGCTTCGACGTGGCGCGGCCCCTGCGCAAGGAGGTCGATGAGCTCGAGGCGGCGGTCGCTGGCCAGCGCATGCGCGATGCGGGCGAATTCCGGGTAGAGGCGCTGCTTGAACCCGCGGTGGCTCATGGACGCCAGCATACTGTCCAAATATCAGTCGCACAATTTATCAAGTAATCTATTGACAAACGGGGGATAGGCACCGAGACTTCGGGCCAATCAATGCGCGCAATGCGTGGAGGGTCTTGACGTGGCCACCATCACAACGAGGACGGCCGCGCAGGGAGGAAGCGGCCCAGCCGGTGGAAGACACGGGATGAGCGATCGACCCTCGGTGCGGCCGAGAGCTCAAGCGCGCGATCTGTGAGCACGGCTACGACTCTGTCGCGGCCGGCTGAGAGCAGCGTGCGGCTCGGGCTCCGGGCTAACTGGCGCCAATTCGCGCTGCTGGTCGCGGTCAATGCCTTTGTGGGCGGGATGGTCGGTCTCGAACGCTCGGTCCTCCCCGTCCTGGCGAAGGAGGACTTCGGCATCAGCTCGAAGGCGGTGGCGGTGTCGTTCATTGCCTCCTTCGGGCTGGCAAAGGCGATAGCGAACCTGTATGCCGGTACGCTTTCGGAGCGGTTCTCGCGGCGACGGGTGCTGATTGCGGGATGGCTCTTCGGATTGCCGGTGCCGTTCGTGATCATCTTCGCGCCCGCGTGGGGCTGGATCATCGCGGCAAACGCGCTCCTCGGTGTGAACCAGGGGCTCGCCTGGTCGATGACAGTGAACATGAAGGTGGACCTCGTGGGTCCGCGCCGGCGGGGCCTCGCCCTCGGCCTGAACGAGGCCGCGGGCTACCTGTCGGTGGCGGCGGCGGCCTTCCTCGCAGGCGTTATCGCCGAGGCACAAGGTCTCCGGCCGGAGCCGTTCTACCTTGGCATCGTGTTCGGTTCGGCAGGCCTCGCCTTGAGCGTCTTCCTCATCCGCGACACGGCGGAGTTCGTCCGCACCGAAGTTGCGAGCAACACGGCGGCTGCCGAGAGGCCGGCATCGTTGCCACGGAGCTTTGCCGAAGCGACATGGAGGGACCCCTACCTGGTGGGGGCAAGCCAGGCGGGGTTCGTCAACAACCTCAACGATGGTCTCGCATGGGGAATCTTCCCGCTCTTCTTCGTGAGCCGTGGCCTCGAACTCGACCGTGTGGCCGTGCTGGCAGCGACCTATCCGCTGGTCTGGGGCGCCGCGCAGATGGCCACGGGCTGGGTGAGCGACATCGCCGGGCGGGTGCCGATGATTGCGGCCGGGATGGTCGCACAGGGCGTCGCGATTTCGGTGACCGGCATTTCCGATAGCTACTGGCTGTGGCTGGCGGCGCTGACGTTGCTCGGGCTCGGGACCGCGATGGTGTATCCCACTCTGCTGGCGGCGATCGGCGACGCGGTCCACCCGCGCGAGCGCGCGACGACGATGGGCGTGTATCGTTTCTGGCGAGACAGCGGCGCGATGGCCGGCGCGCTCCTGGGCGGCATCCTCGCCGACGTGTTCGGGTTCACCGCGGCGATCCAGGCCGTGGCAGCCCTGACGGTCCTGTCCGGTCTTGTTGCGGCGGGCGCGATGAGGCGCCGAAATCTGCCAGGAGCTGCTTGATGAAGATTGTCCCTTTCGTGCATGAAGGCCTTGGTAACAGTTCCTATCTCGTCGAGCTGGAGAAGGGGCAGGCGCTCCTGGTCGACCCGGACCGAAGCGTCCAGCGCTACCTGAAAGCAGCCGAAGCGCGCGGCTGGGCGATCACGCACGTGTTCGAGAGCCATCTCCATGCAGACTTCGTCTCAGGCGCGCTCGATATCCGGGCGGCGACGGGCGCCGAGCTGTTCGTGCCGGCGGCGGCGACGGTCCGCTTTCCGCACCGGGCGGTCGAGGCCGGCGACGCTGTCCCCGTCGCGGGAGGTACGATCACTACGATCGCCAGCCCCGGCCACACGCCGGAGCACACCAGCTACGTCCTGCGTGCCGAGGGCATGCCGCCCGCGTTGTTCAGTGGCGGGTCGCTGCTCGTGGGCGGCGCCGCCCGTACGGACCTCATCTCGCCCGAGATGACGGATCGGCTGACGCGGTCCCAGTTCCGCACCATCACGCGGGCGTTCGCGGACCTTCCCAACGAGACGCTGCTGTTGCCAACACACGGTGGTGGTTCGTTCTGCTCGGCCGGGAGCTGCGGCGAGCGCACATCGACGCTCGGGCAAGAGCGCGCCACCAATCCGCTGCTGAAGTTCGGGAGTGAGGAGGAGTTCGCGGCCTGGTTCCCAACGACGTTCCCGGCCGCCCCGGCCTACTTTTTCCGGATGCGGCCGGTCAACCAGGAGGGAGCGCGGCTTCGTTCGCAGATACCGCAACCGCCCGCGCTCGAGCCGGCGGAGTTTGACCAGCTCCGCCCACGGGCGCTCGTGATCGATGCGCGGCCGCAGGCGGAGTTCATGGCGGGGCACATCCCGGGCTCCATGAGCAACGCCTTCCGGGATGCGTTCGCGACGTGGCTGGGATGGCTTGTCCCCGGCGGCCGTGAGCTGCTGTTTGTGCTCGGTGAGGAACCTCTCGAGCGGGTGCTGGACGAGTGCCTCCTGGTCGGATACGAGCGCTTCGCGGGGGTGCTTGCAGGCGGCATGAGCGCCTGGACCGGCGCGGGCCTCGCCACATCGTGGGCGGGCCTCACGGATGCAGCCGGGGCACGGCGGCTGTTACTGGAGGGCGCCGTTGCGTTGGACGTGCGCGAGCCGAACGAGTTCGCGGACGGGCACATCCCCGGCGCCCGGCATATCCCACTCGGCGAGCTCGAGCGGCGCGCGGACGAGCTGCCGCGTGATCGCCCGATCCTGACGACCTGCGGGCACGGCGAACGCTCGGCCACGGCGCTATCGATCCTGGAGCGGCTGGGGTTCGGCCCGCTGACGAATCTCGGGGGAGGCTTCGAGGGGTGGCAAGCCGCAGCGCTGAAGGTCGAACGATGAACCTTGCGCTGCGCGGGTGTTCCCCGAAACGAGCATCGCCGCCTTCGTGGCCGGGCGGGTCATGGCACCCGTGCCGCCTACCCAAGGAGAAAGGAGGCACCCGTGATAGATGAAAACGGTGTCAGGCGGTACCTCCTGAAGGCAGCGAAGCATGGCTACGCCGACAGGGCGAGCGAACGCCGGTGGGCGAAACAGCCAGACCACTCGACAACTATTCGCCACGCCGACGGGCGCTGGAGCCTGGATGACAATTTCTTCGGTGGTGAGCCATATGGCGGGCGCGAGGTGGTCTTCTTCGACGGCAAGCCGACCTGGATGATGGTCTACTACGGCGCCGTCGATGCATCAGTTCCGAACGCCGGGGTGGTCTATTCGTGTCTCCAGGATGCCCTCGCAGGCCCGGACCCGGAGATGCCGATTCGCGGGCCAAGGCTTTTCGAACAGGGGACGATGCGGTACGAGGCGTCGTGGGATGGTTCCCTCGCGCGCTTCAGCGGGCGCGAACGAATTTTCGACCGCGGCCAGGAAATCTACGCCGCCTCGTTCGCGGGCGGCACCGTTGACGCCCGAAGAGATGAGGCAGGAGGTGAGGCCCGATCGGACAAGTGACTGGACAGCGACACCGGCTTGAGCGGCGAAACACGGTCGGACAGGAGGTACACGAATGACCACCATGCTCTACGTCGGGACGCACGGCCCCGACGACCCAACCAGGGCGACTTTCCCATTTCACATGGCAAATGGCGCTCTGGAGGCTGGCTACAAGGCCAAGATCCTGCTCGTCGGCGATGCTGCCCTGCTGATGAAGGAATCGATCGCCGGGGCGATCCAGGGCGTTGCGGTGCCCAGGCTCTCGGATCTCATGCAGAAAGTGGTCGCGGCCGGCGCCGAGGTCCATGTCTGAGGAGGCTGCGCTGTCGCCCGTGGGGTGACTGAGGCCGACCTCCTTCCGCACAAGGCGAGTTTCGGGACCCCGAAAGCCGCCGCCGAAGAGATGGCCGCGGCGGACCGCGTCATCACCTTCTGAGGAGGATCGAAATGACTGCACCAGTTGGCATCGCCGCTGTCGATCGCGAAGAGCTCCGGGCGCGGATCTCGGAGAAGTACCGTGATGTCGCGATGAACCCCGAGCTCGGGTTCCACTTTCACACCGGCGCACGGCTGGCGCGGATGCTCGGCTACTCCAATGAAGTCGTGGCCGCGCTGCCGGCGGGGACCGTCGATTCCTTCGCCGGGACGGGCAATCCTTTCCTGTTCGGTGACCTGCGGCGAGGCGAAGTCGTGGTCGACATTGGGTGCGGGGCGGGCTTCGATGCACTCACCGCTGCTCGCCAGGTTGGCCCCGAGGGCCGGGTGTTCGCAATCGACATGACGGCGGAAATGCGAGCGAAGACGGCGGCCGGCGCGAGCGCGCTCGGTTTCGCGAACGTCGAGGTACTTGAGGGCTTCGCCGAAAGCCTTCCCGTCGCGGATGGCACCGCGGACGCCGTCATCAGCAACGGCGTCATCAACCTGTGCCCGGACAAGCAGGCCGTGTTCCGGGAGATGCACCGCGTACTGAAGCCGGGAGGCCGTATCCAGGTCGGGGACATCCTGGTCCACCGGGAGGTGCCCCAGGATGCGAAGGACGACATCGAGCTCTGGAGTGGCTGAATTGCCGGTGCTCTGCTGGAAGCAGAGTGGAGGCAGATCCTTGCGCTGGTGGGCTTCGTTGACGTGGTCATGTCCAACGAGGTGGACGTCTTCTCGGGCAGCAAGCACGAGTCGGACGCGAAAGAGTTCGACACGCGGGGCGTGACCGTGTACGCGCGGAAGCCCGCGACTTCGTAATGGCCGCAGCGGCCCCACGCATCGGAGGCGTCCCAATGGCAGCCACAGTCCGCGATACGGTCACGCAATTGCTGGAATCGACGAGGGAGGTGATCGATCAGCTGCTCGCGCTCCCGATCGACGAGATCCCCATGCCCTCATCGCACACGTGCGCCCAGGGGAAGGACCTCTGGGCGCTGATCACGAACGACATCGACCACGAGACAATCCACGCCGGCCAGGTCCTCGAGGCACGTTATGAAGCACGCGCCACGGCCTCGCCGATGGAACGCCTCGTGGCCGAATGGCTGTTGGCGCGGGCGAAGTTCATCGCGACCTTTGTGGGGATGGATGACGAGCGCTTCAACGGCGAAACGGCTCCGGGCGGGTGGACGTATCGCGGGATCGCGAAGCACCTCATCCAGCTCGACCAGGATTCGCTGAAGACGATCCGTGCCGACATCGCGAAGCGGGACCCGGCGCCGACCGTGGGCTAAACCTGGCGCGTGACCGCCGTGTCCGCGCGGGAAGGCCGGACGGCGGCGCGCAGGGTGCGGGGGCTTCCGGCTCGCCCCGGGTAGACGGTTGCGCCGGCGGTCCCATCGCCGATGGGCGCCCAAAGCCGTAACTGCAACTGATTGCATCGCCCACAGCGCCGCTGGTATGATCCCCCGACACACCGCTGGAGCCCACGATCAATGTTCGAGGCGCTGGTCTCCTTTCCGTCCCTCACGATCGGCATCGGGGGGACACTCGCCATCCTGGGGGGGGCGCTGGCCCTCGGCATCCGGCACGGTATCGACTGGGATCACATCGCGGCGATCACGGACATCACCAGCGCGGCCGCCGTAGCCCCGGCCGCCGTCGCGCCGGCCGCCACCGCACCGGCCGCCAAACAATCTCTCCCGGTGGAGCCGGATGTCCGTGTGAGTCAATGGAGCCTGGCGGCGCAGACCTTCGAAATCGAGGGGGCGATGGCGGGCGCAGGGCATGGCGGCGGCGGCGTCGTGACGGCGGCGCCGAAGACCGGCTATCCGGCGTCATTTGATCGGCTAGCCGGATATGCTCGCCACCATCGGACGCCGTTATTCCTGGGGACGATGTACGCCGTCGGGCATGGATCGATGGTCGTCGCGCTCGGTCTGATGGCGATCCTCTTCAAGGAGATCCTGCCCGGCTGGATCGACCCGATTATGGAACGCGTGGTCGGGATCACGCTCCTGTTCCTGGCGGCCTACCTCTTCTACTCGATCTTTCGCTATTTCCGTGGGGGCGAGTTCCGGATCCGGAGCCGCTGGATGCTCGTGTTCGCCGGCGTGGGCCGCGCGTGGCGGTGGAGCACGAACAAGGTGTCGGGGCGCGCTCATGAGCACGCCCACGATCACGCCGGGGACCAGCAATACGGCCCCGGTACGGCCTACGGGATCGGACTGATTCACGGCGTCGGCGCCGAAACGGGTACCCAGGTCCTGATCATCGGGACCGCCGTCGGGGCGGGTTCGACGGGCATGTCGGTAGCTACCTTGTTCGTGTTCGTGGCCGGGCTGTTGATATCCAACTCGATCGTGACGATCGCCTCCACGACCGGCTTCATCTCCGCCCAGCGCCGGCAGGTCGTCTATGTCGCGGTCGGCCTGGTGGCCGCGGTGTTCAGCCTCGCCGTCGGCCTCGTGTTCCTGTCCCGGTCGGTGGACGTGCTCCCGAGCCTCGACCCGTATTTCCGATGGATCGGCGGTCCCCGCTAACGGCTGGCCGGAATGGGGCGGGTCATCGCGGAGGTCTGGTGATGGCGCTGCCCGGGCGCGGCGCAACGGGCCGATCTCGCGCGCTGAGACGATAGCGCAAGGGCCACCGAGCGCGCCGGCGAGCGTGGGTGGGGATCGGGCCGATCGGGGCGGCGGGACGGGTACATGTGGCCGTATTTTGCCAACGGGGCGGCCGCCATGATCACGCCAACGCGGCCCGGGCGCTCCCGGTCGCGGAGACAGGTGGGACTCCATGACAGCTACTGGCACGCTCGGCGGACGGGTTGAGCAGGCGACCGAAAACTTCGATGTCCTGATTGTTGGGGCGGGCATTTCGGGTGTTGGGGCGGCGTACCACCTGACCAAGCAGCGCCCGGGCACGAGCTTTGTGGTGCTGGAAGCGCTTGACAGCTTCGGCGGGACATGGTGGACGCATCGCTATCCGGGCATCCGCTCCGACAGCGACCTGTACACGTTCGGCTACCGGTTCAAGCCGTGGACGAGCGCACCAATCGCCACGGCGGAGGAAATCCGCAAGTACATGGGCGAGGTGATCGAAGAGAACGATCTCGGGTGTCACATTCGCTACAAGCACAAGATTGCGTCCGCCAGGTGGTGCAGCCAGGACAATCGCTGGACCATCGAGGCGGTGCGCACAGATACGGGCGAAACGCGGCGCTTCAGCGCGAATTTCCTGTGGATGTGCCAGGGGTACTATCGCCATTCGGAAGGCTACACACCGGATTGGCCTGGCATGGAGCGGTTTACGGGCAAGATTGTGCACCCGCAATCGTGGCCGGAAGACCTTGATTACGCCGGAAAGCGGGTCGTCGTCATCGGCTCGGGCGCGACGGCGGCGACGCTCGTGCCCGCCATTGCGGCGGATTGCGCGCATGTGACAGTGCTCCAGCGTTCGCCGACGTACTTCATCCCCGGCCGCAACGAGAACGACCTTGCGGACACGCTGCGCGAACTGGAGATCGATGAGGCGTGGATCCACGAGATCGTGCGCCGGAAGATCCTGCACGACCAGGCTGCCTTCACGAAGCGTTCGTTCGAGGAGCCGGAGGCGGTGAAGCAGGAGCTGATCGGCGGCGTGCGGGCCTACCTGGGCCCGGACTACGACATCGAGACCCACTTCACGCCCCGCTACCGGCCGTGGCGGCAGCGAATCGCGTTCGTCCCCGACGGCGACATCTTCCAGGGGATCAAGTCCGGCAAGGCGTCGGTCGTAACGGACGAGATCGACACGTTCACGGAGAAGGGCATCTGCCTGAAGTCCGGGAGGGAACTTGAAGCGGACATCATCATCACAGCGACGGGCTTCAACCTCAACGTGCTCGGCGACATCGCGTTTGAGATCGACGGGAAGCCGCTGGTGTTCTCGGACACTGTCACGTATCGCGGCATGATGTTCACCGGTGTGCCGAACCTGGTGTGGGTGTTCGGCTATTTTCGGGCGAGCTGGACGTTGCGCGCGGACCTGCTCGCGGATTTCGTGTGCCGCTTGCTCGCTCACATGGAAGCGCGGGGCGCGAGGCGCGTCGAGGTGGCGCTGCGGCCGGAAGACAAGGACATGAAACTGCTGCCGTGGATCGACCCGGAGAACTTCAACCCCGGCTACCTGATGCGGGCCATGCATCTTCTCCCGAAGCGCGGGGAGAAGCCGGAGTGGCAGCACACGCAGGATTACTGGCGCGAGAAGGACGAGCTCCCGGCGATCGACCTCGACGGCCGCGAGTTCGTGTACGGTTAGGCCAGGGGGCCAGGCTCAGGGCCGGAACTGGAGGGCGCGGGGGCCGTTGCGCGCCTGCTGGGCGACGACCTGGTAGGCCGTCTCAACCCATTCGCAGACGAGCTGCCGCGTGTCGCGCGGATCGATGATTTCTTCTATCTGGAAGCGCGAGAGCGGGCCCAGCGGGCCCCGGGCGCTTTCGATGCGGGCGTTGATCTCGGCGCGGAGGGCGACGGGGTCGGCGGCTTCGGCGAGTTGGCGTTTGTAGGCGGCCTCGATGCCGCCTTCCGGTGGGATGCCACCGACATCGGCGGCGGGCCAGGCGACACGCACCGCCGGGTGGGACCGCGGCGTGGCGTAGTTGTTGCCGGCGACGCCGAAGCTGCGGCGCATGAGGACGGTGAAGATCGGCACGGTGACCTGGGCGAAGGCGATCATCCATTCGCCGCCCCTGCGAATGGTCGACGCGATCTCGTGCTCGACGCCGACGGCGAAGCCCGGGTTGTCGACGAGGTTGAGGATCGGGATGTGGAAGAGGTCGCAGAGGTCCAGGTGGCGGGTGAGCTTGCTGCAGCCGTCGGCAGTGAGGGCGCCGCCGTTGACGTGACGGCTATCGGAGGCGATGACGCCGAGGGGGTAGCCGTTGAAGCGCACGAACCCGGTGACCTGGTCCGTACCCCAGAGCGGCCCGATTTCGAAGAACGAACCTTCATCGGCCATGAGCGCGATCGCCCTGCGGATATCGAAGGTCGTGGTCCGCTTCCGCGGGACGATGGTGAAGAGCTCCTCGTCGCGGCGGTCCGGGGGGTCGGACGGGTTGGGGGGAAGCACCGGCGGCGCTTCGTAGGCGTTCGATGGCAGGTAGGAGAGGAAGCGGCGGGTCATCGCGGCGGCGTCCTCCTCGGTCTCGGCGAGGTTATCGACGGAGCCGTTCCGGCAGTGGATACGCCAGTCGCCGAGGTCCTCCTTGGAAATGTCGTAGCCCATTGCGTGGCTGACGACGGGCGGCCCGGCGACGAATAGCTGGGCGATATCCCGGACCATGACGGCGAAGTGGCCCAGGACGGCCTTCGCGGCGCCGATCCCGACGACGCTCCCCAGCAGCATGTTGACGACGGGTATGGTCGCGAGCTGCTCGGCGAACATGGAGCTGCCGAGGTGGCCGGGGAGGAATGAGCCGCCGCCGCCAGTAACGCGCGGGCGGCCGGCCTTGATCGCCCCGGTGCTTTCGTGGGCGCTGCTTTCGCCTTCCTTGGTCTGAGCCGGCACCATCGCCGCGACGCTGCCGCCGCCGGACGAGCCGTCGAGCAGCCGGATCGAGGGGACGCGCATCTCCATGGCGAGGCGGTCCAGGTAACCGCTCTTGGCGCCGATGGCGCCATCGGCGTGGCCGCCGCGGGAGGTGAAATCGTCGGCGCAGACAATCGCGGGGCGGCCTTCGATCTTGCCCCAGCCGCCGACGTGGTTGGCGGGGGTGAAATCGGCGATGTTGCCGTCCTCATCGTAGGATGCGAAGCCCGCGACGCTGCCAACCTCGCGGAACGTGCCGTCATCGAGCAGCAGCGCGATGCGCTCGCGGCAGGTGAGCTTGCCGCGGCTGCGCTGGCGGACGACGCCGGGATCGCTGGAGCCGGGAGCCAAGCGCGCATGCGCGAGGCCCTGAAGTTTGTGGATGTCTTCGAGGACGGGGGCCCAGGTGGTTTCGCCGCCCCGGCGGCCAGCGCCGGGCAGCGGCGTGGCGCCGTCCGCGGTGGGCGCGATCAGGGCGACCACCTGCCCGGCTTCGACGCCATCGCCAACGGCGAGGGGCTGGATGGCGGTCACGGCGCCGGCGCAGGGCGCGGGGATGACGGTCTCCATTTTCATGGCGGTGATGACGAGGATGGGGTCGCCGGCCGCGACGGAGGCGCCCGTTTCCACGCTCAGCTCCACGACGGCGCCCGCGATCGGTGATGCGACGGCGGTCTCGCCTTCGGCGGCATTGAGGGATGGCGCGGTCGATGGCGGGCTGGCTGCCGCCCGGGCGCCGGCGGCCGGCCCCGCGACCGCGGCGGCCTGCTGCTCGAGCAGGCCGAGCGGACCGGCGCCGTTGGCCGATGGCGCGCCCGCCAGGAATGGGCGTTCGGCAAGGAACGTGGTCCGCGCTTCGCCGGCGCGCAGGACCGGCTCGGTCAGTATCGCGCGCAACTGCGGGAGGTTCGTTGGCAAGCCCGAAACGTGGAACTCGTTGAGCGCGGCGACCGTGCGGTCGAGCGCCGATTCGAACGACCCGGTGGAGTTGGAGGACCCGATGACCTTGGCGAAGAGCGGGTCGAACTGGGGTGGTGGCGTGTAGCCGAGGTAGCCGCAGCCATCGACGCGAACTCCCGGGCCGGCAGGCTCCTTGTAGGCGGTGATGCAGCCGGGGGCGGTCGCGACCACGCGAGCCTGCACAGCGAAGCCGCGGGGGTGGCCCACGGCGGCCTGATCGGCGAGCCCGAGCGAGGCAAGCGGCGCGCCCGACGCCACCTGGAACTGCGCTTCGACGATGTCGACGCCGGTCACCTGCTCGGTGACGGTGTGCTCCACCTGGATGCGTGGGTTGCATTCGATGAAGAAGTATTCGCCGCTCTCAGGCGAGACGAGGAATTCGACGGTGCCGGCGTTGACGTAGCCCGCTGCGCCCACGAGCGTGACCGCGTCGGCGAGCATGCGGTCGCGGAGGGCGGCGGGCAGCGCGGGCGCGGGCGCGATCTCGATCACCTTCTGGTTGCGCTGCTGGACCGAGCAGTCGCGTTCGTGCAGGTGGACGACGTTGCCCGTGGCGTCGGCGAGCACCTGCACCTCGATGTGCCGTGGGCGGAGGAGGGCCCGTTCGAGGAAGACCGAGCCGTCGCCGAACGCTGCCGCGGCCTCGCTCTGGCAGCGCGCGAACGATTCGGGCATGTCTTCGGCGCGTTCGACGAGTCGCATGCCGCGCCCGCCACCGCCGGCCGCTGCTTTGAGCATGATGGGGAAGCCGAGCTGGCTTGCGAGGGCGATGGCATCGCCGGCAGAGGTCAGAGGTCCGGCGCTGCCGGGCACGACGGGGATTGCGAGCGAGGTGGCGAAGGCGCGCGACCGCACTTTGTCGCCGAACAGCGCGAGCGCGGCCGGCGGCGGCCCGACGAAGACGAGGCCGGCGGCGGCGCACAACGAGGCGAAGGCGGCGTTCTCGGCGAGGAAGCCGTAACCGGGGTGGATGCAGTCGCAGCCGGTTTCGCGCGCGATGCGGATAAGGGCCTCGGCATCGAGATAGGCGCCCACGGGGTCGCCGGGACGACCGGCGCCGGTGAGCTCGATGGCGCGGGTGACGAACCGGGTGTGGTAGGCGAGCGAGTCGATGGGGGCGTAGACGCCGACCGATTCCATACCGAGGGCGGCGGCGGCCCGGGCGATGCGGATCGCGATCTCGCCGCGGTTGGCGATGAGGACGCGTTTCAGAAGCGCCACCTCCGAATCTGCCTTACCCATGTGAACCCCTCCGGCGCCGGGCTCTCCAGTGGCCTGGCCTCCCGGGAACACCGTACCCGGCACAGGGTACTTCGAATTGTGGGGCTGATACGAGTTCCGGCGGCGGTGCGTGCGCGGCCGCGGTCCGGGCGCGGCGGGCGACGGCGATTCCCCGTTGTCCGTCCCCGGTTGCCATGCATCCTCGCGGCCAGTGCCGGACAATCGGCGCCGGCGGATTGAGGGTCCTCCCTGTCGCCTTGGGATGCGTGGAACGATAATCGCGGGGTGAATCGTGATTCGCTGAACCCCTCGATTAATCGGTTGGTCGAGGCGAACCGGCGCTATGCGGATGGGCTCCGCCGCGTCGAAACGACGTGGGCGCCGGGGCTGGCGCTGGTGCTGTGCATGGACGCGCGGCTGGACCCAGTGCAATTCCTCGGGTTGCGCTATGGCGAGGCGCACATCATCCGTAACGCCGGGGGCCGGATGGCGGAGGCGATCCGGAGCCTTGCCGTCAGTCAGTCGCTGCTCGGCACCGCGGCGGTCGCCGTCATCCATCACACCGAATGCGGGATGCTCGGGCGCAGCGACAACGAAATCCGCGACGAGATTCGGCGCCAGCGTGGCGCAGCTCCCGAAGGCCTGACGTTCCTTCCGTTCGGGGACCTGGAGCAATCGGTCCGGGATGACCTGGCGTTGTACCGCGGCACTCCGTTCTTGCGACAGGACATCCCCGTCCGCGGGTTCATCATGGACATCGCGACGGGCCTCCTGCGTGAGGTCCACTAAAAGATCGACACACCGACCAGACCGGGACGGCACGGCGACCTCGGCCAGGCGAGGCGCGTTTAGCCGTTCGCCCCTTTGGCTGCCCCAGTGATATCGGCCATGAGTTGCAGGGCGGCGGGCTGGGCGGCGTTGACGAGCATCGTGGTGACGCCGGCATCTTCCCAGGCGCGATAGCGTTCGCGGATGCGCGCCTCCGGGCCGACGAGGCACATCTCGTCGACGAGCTCATCGGGCACGGCAGCCTCGGCTTCCTTCTTGCGGCCCGAGAGGTAAAGGTCCTGGATCTTCTCAGCGGCGGCGGTGTAGCCGTATTTGCGCGCCATCTCATTGTGGAAGTTCTTCTCGCGCGCGCCCATGCCGCCCATATACAGCGCAATGTTCGGCTTCTGGCGGTCGAGCGCGGACTGGACGTCGTCGGTGACATTCACGCCGCAGCCGGCGGCGATGTCGAAATCCTTGAACGACTTGCCGTTGCCAGCGCGCCTGAAGCCTTCTTCCAGGGACGGCCGAAAGAGGCCCATGCGCTGCGGCGAGAACCAGATCGGGAGCCAGCCATCGGCGAGCTCGGCGGTGTTGCGGATGTTGATCGGGCCCATCGTGGCGAGGTAGACGGGGATCTGGCGCCCGTGGAGGATGCTCTTGAGCGGCTTGCCGAGACCGGTGGCGCCGGGCCCGGTGTAGGGGAGCTGGTACTCTTCGCCCTGGTAGACGACGGGCTCTTCGCGGGCCCAGATCTTACGGAGGATCTCGACGTATTCGCGGGTGCGGGCCGCGGGTTTGCCGTAGGGCACGCCGTGCCAGCCTTCGACGACCTGCGGGCCGGAAAGCCCGAGGCCCACGAGCATCCGGCCGCCGGAAAGGGCATCGAGGGTGGAGGTGGTCATGGCGCACATCGCGGGGGTACGGCCGGGGATCTGCATGATGCCGGTGCCGAGCTTTATTTTCGTGGTCAGTGCCGCGAGGTAGGCGAGCGGGGTGATCGCGTCCGAGCCGTAGGCTTCGGCGGTCCAGACGGAGTCGTAGCCCATGCGCTCGACTTCGAGGACATGTTCGACGGGGAGGCTTATGGAGGCCCCCGAATAGCCAATGTTGATCCCGAGTTTCACAGCTTCTCCTTCGCGCCGCGGCACGTGCCGGGCGGGGCGATTCTACGGCAGACCGCCCAGAGGCTTCGACGCCTCGGCGCGGGCGGACGCCGAGGAACGGCCCGCCTGGCGGCGGGCCGCCTGGCTCCGCAGGCGGGGACCGATGGTTACACGCGGACCTCTTTGAGGCGCTGGGCGAGATCGATGTACTCGTCGGCCGCGTTCTTCAGGTTCATCGCGGTGCTGGTGCCGACGCCGATGACTTCGCAGCGGACGCCCTTGTTCTGGACGTAGTTGACCAACGGCTGGAAGTCGCCGTCGCCGGAGACGAGGCAGACCACGTCGAGGCGGTCGAGCATGGTGACGATGTCGAGCGCGAGCTCGATATCGACGTTGGCCTTGACGGAGCCGTCGGAGAAGCGCTTGAGGGCCTTGGTGACAACCTTGAAGCCCTTGCCGAGGAAGGGCTCGGCGAAGCGCTGGGTCTCCATGCTGACGCCGGGGTCGTCGTGGACGGGCGAATAGGCGACTGCACGGACGAGCTGGCGGTCCTTCGTGAGCATCGCCAGCACCTTGCCCCAATCGAAGCGTGCCCGGAGGCGGTCGCAGGCGAGCTCGATGTTGGCGGAGTCGACGAACACGCCGACGCGGGCCGGGGGGGCGGCGACGGCGCCGCCGGGTCCATGGCTGCCTCGGCGGGCGGCCTCTTCCTGGAGGCGGATGAGCTGTTCTATCTGGCGCTGTTGCGCTTCGATCGCACGAAGGATGGCCGCGGTATCGCCGGTGAGGCCGGCGGGCGGGGTGACGCCATCGGCAGCGGGGGCGGCGGCACGGCCCCGTGCCCGGCGGGCACGGGGTTCGGCGACGGGTTCGGCGAGGGCGGCTGGGCCAACTTCGGCGACCGGGGCGGCTTCGGCGGCGGCCGCCGCCTCGGCGGCGCGAGAGGCGGCCGTCGTGCGGGTGCGCGGGGCTCGGCGCGCTACTGGCATCTCTACGGCCTCGGGTTCGGGGAGAGGCGCAACGGCGCCGTCGCTCTCGGCTTCATCGGCGGCGAGCTCGGTCGTCATGCCCGCGCGCGAGCGGCCGCGGCCGCCGCGGCTGCCACGGCGTGTGCGCTTTTTCGGCTCTTCGAGGTTATCGAGGGCTTCGGGCGAGGGTTCGGGAAGCTGGACTTCCGGTTCGAGTACCGGAACGGTCTGCGTCGCAGTCTCTTTCCGGCGGGGGAAAATATTGAGGACCATCTGGGGTTACACACCCATCCTTTGCAAGACGCTAAGCCGGGCGGCGACGTTCCCGGCGATCTGTTCGAGTGCCCGGGCGGAGGCGGACTCCGGGTGGCCGTAGACCACGGGCACACCGTCGTCGCCGCTTTCGCGAACGGCCGGCTCGATTGGGATTTCGCCGAGGAAGTCGATCCCGAGTTCCTCGGCCGCTCGTTGGGCTCCACCGTGCCCGAAGATGTCGTATTGCTTGCCCGTGTCCGGCGCGATGAAGTAGCTCATGTTCTCGATCATCCCGAAGACGGGCACATCAAGCTTCTGGAACATAGCGACCGCTTTCATCGCGTCCTGGAGCGAGACGTCCTGCGGCGTGGAGACGATGACGGCGCCGGCGATTGGCGCGTCCTGGGCCATGCTCATCGAGGCATCGCTCGTCCCTGGCGGGAGGTCGATGATGAGGTAGTCGAGGTCCGGCCAGGGGACATCGTGCAGCAGCTGGCGGACGGCGCTGCCGATCATCGGGCCGCGCCAAACCACGGGGGTCCCTCGCGGCAGGAGGAAGCCAATCGAGACGACGTGGACGCCGAAGCGCTCGACGGCGCGGAGACCTTCGGTGCTATCGCGCTGCAGCCCCTGCTGCAACCCGAACATGGTGGGGAGGTTCGGGCCGGTGATGTCGGCATCGACGATGCCGACGCGGGCACCGGACTTCGCCAGCGCGACGGCAAGGTTCGAGGCGACGGTGGACTTACCGACGCCGCCTTTGTTGCTCGCGACGGCGATGATGTTGCGCACGCCGGCGATCGGTTTCTGGCCCTCCCTGGGGTTCGACGCACGGACGTTCGCGCCCCAATCGAGGGTGACATCGCCGATGCCGAGCGGGGCGAGCACGGCCCGGATATCGGTCTCGATGGTTTCCTTGAGCGGGCAGGCCGGCGTTGTCAGCTCGACTTTGAGGCGGACGGAGGCGCCATCGATGGCGAGGTCCTTGACCATGCCGAGCCGGACGATGCTGGCGTGGAGTTCGGGGTCGTTGACGGTGGCGAGGGCGGCCATGACCTGGTCATGGGTCGCTGCCTGGGCTGCGGTCATAAGGGAGTTGCCAACCTTTCGGTGCTTTCCGCCTCGTTTGCGGTGAAGAGACAGCGTGGGAAATGGGTGGTGCGCCTGGGCGAATCCGGCGCTCGCACATCACATCCGCAATGTCCGGGCTCGCAATCGGCGCGGCCCCAGACTTCACGTGTCAGGAGTGATCGTAGGGCACAGGCGTCCACCTCGCAAACGGCAGCACGCTGGTGACCGGGGCGGAAGCGGCGAAGGGCGGCCAGAATCGAGCCGAACCGCGCTCGGCGAGAAGTGGCCGGGGCGCATTCTTTCGACTGCGAGGGGGCCCTCCATAAGGGTTATCCCGGTGCGTTCGGCAGGATTCACTGAGCATCAACCATGGCCGCGTTGTCCTGTCACCGCCACCCCCTGAACAATCGCCATAAGCACTCGACACCTTTCGAGAAGGGCCAGGGGATGATGATGGATTGGCAGGCTGATGGGGAGGAAGAAGTGCCGGCGGAGACACCAACCCGGCTGACGCTCGAAGAGCAGCAGGAGCTGGTGCTGCAGTATGCCCCGCTGGTCCGCCGCGTCGCGCGCTCGTTGCCGCTGGAGATCCCCGGGCTGCTGGAATTCGAAGACGCCGTGGGCTATGGCACGTGCGGGCTCGTCGAGGCGGTGCGGCGCTATGACCCCACAAAGGGAACGAACTTCCACGCCTACGCGATTCGGCGTATCCGCGGTTCGATGATCGACGCGTTCCGGCGGATGGACCGGCTGAGCCGGACGATGCGGCAAAAGGCGCGCGACGTGCAACGCGCCACCACGGAGCTCGAGCTGATCCTCGGGCGCGCGCCGAGCGAAGCCGAAACGGCGGAGCATCTCGGGCTCACGATCGACCAGTTCCGCGACGCGGCAGCCAATGGAAAGTGGGTCACGGTGTCGCTCGACCGCATGCTGGAGAGGGACGACGACGGCGATTCGTTTCCCGCGGCCGAGATGCCGACGGCGGAAGAGGACATCGACTTCACACGCGGACTGGACCAGCGCGAGCTGTACGAAGACCTCGCCATGGCGGTGAAGGAACTGCCGGAACGCGAGCGGCTCGTGGTTGCGCTGTACTACGTTGAGCACCTGACGATGAAGGACATCGCGAACGTGCTCAACGTCTCGGAGACGCGGGTGAGCCAACTCAACGCCCAGGCCGTGAAACGCCTGCGGCGCACAATGACGGAGCAGCAGGCCGCGTAGCCACGCCCCTGGCCTCCGCCCCGTCCCGGCGTTCAGCCGATTCCCGGATCCTTTCTCGGCATTTTCGTGCCCGTCGGCGAAACGGGTGGCGGCATGGCGGCGGGCGGCGCCGGGTCCATCTGCGCCGGTGCAGTCGCGCGCGGGCGCGGGGCGGGTTGGTGCAACGGAGAGGGATTGCCCGCATCCCGTGTTGCGAATCAATCACAGGGACTCGAGGGGGCTACGACTGCCGCGAGACCTGCCGAAGATTGGAAGGAAAGCACTGTGGCTCGCGCGTATGCGAGCCGCGATCTGGTTCAGACGGTGGCCGGCGCCCAGCCACCACCATGGGACAACCGCGACGGGGAGGATGGACATGGCAGACCGACACGACGATGGGCACCGCAACGCGGTTGCCTTCGTGACCCACACGCGCGAATACCGGTCGGGCGAAGTCCTTCCGGCACTTGCGCGGCAGGGTTACACGACTACCGAGCGCCCGCATGACCGCGAGACTGAGCGCCTCATCGCGCAGTTCGACCCGGACCTCGTGGTGCTCGCGATCGACCCACGCGTGGAAGCGGACATCGCGCTCGTACGTGCGGTGGTGCGGTCTTGCAACGCCTCCCTGATGGTGATTGCGCCGGGCCCGCACGCGGGAGGCCTGAGCACCGCGCTCGAAGCGGGGGCCGACGTCTGCGTCCGCGATAGCGACGGGGTCGAACTGATGACCGCGCAACTGTCGGCGCTCACGCGGCGCAAGCTACCGCCGCCGGCGGAGACGGCCGACGACGAGCCGGCCATCCTGACGGTGCGCGACCTCGTGCTCGACTTCGACCGCTGCCAGGCGGTTCGCGACCAGGTCTCGATCCCGCTCACACCGACCGAGTTCAAGATCCTCGCTTTCCTCGCGAAGAACGCGGGTAAGGTCGTGAGCCCCGTCGAGATCCTCCGCGCGGTGCAGGATTACACCTACAGCGAGCGCGAAGCGCAGGAGATCGTGAAGGTCTACATCCGCCGCATCCGCCGCAAGGTGGAAGTGGACCCGTCGGAGCCGAGCTACGTGCTCAACGTGCGCGGGTTCGGTTACATGCTGGAACGGCGCATCGATCGGCGCGATTCAGGGCGCATCGAGCAGGCGGCATAACACCGGTTGCGGCCCGGCGACCCATGCTGCCCTCCCCTATACTGACTCCTCCGCGACAGCGCAGAGGAGTCAATATGCGTATTGGGGCCCACGTTTCGAGCGCCGGCGGCCCGCAAAAGGTCTTCGCGAAGGCGGAAGCGATAGGCGCCGAAGCGGTGCAGTTGTTCATTTCGGCGCCGCAGCAGTGGCGCGCGCCCACGGTCACCGAGGGGCAGGCGGACGCCTTCCGCGAGGCCCACGCGGCGGCAGGGATCCCGGCGTTTCTGCACGGCGTGTACCTCATCAACTTCGGCAGCCAGGACGAGGCGCTGCTCGAGCGCTCGGTGACGACGCTGACCGACTACCTCGACTGGGCCGGCAAGCTCGGGGCCGCCGGCACGATCTTTCACGTTGGCAGCCACCTTGGCGCCGGCTTCGATGCCGTGGCGCCGCGGGCGTGTGCCCTCATGCGGCGCGCGCTTGATGCCGCCCCAAACGAGTCGCTGCTCATCCTCGAAAACAACGCCGGCCAAGGGAACTGCATGGGCCGCACGTTCGCCGAGCTGGGGGCACTGATCCACCGGCTCGATGACGACCCGCGCGTGGCGGTCTGCATCGATACCTGCCACGCGTTCGCCATGGGCTACGACATCGGCACCCGCGAAGGCTGCGAGATCGCGATGGAGGAATTCGACCGCGAAATCGGGCTGGACCGGCTCGTCGCCGTGCACGCGAACGACAGCAGGATGCCCCTCGGCGGCGTGAGAGATCGCCACGAGAACATCGGGGATGGGAAGATCGGGCTGGACGGGTTCCGCTGCCTGATGTCGCACAGGGCGTTCGCGGACGTGCCGTTCCTGCTCGAGGTACCGGGGATCGACGGCAAAGGCCCCGACGCCGAGAACGTCGAACGGCTCAAGCGGCTTCGCACGGAGGTCGGGGCGCCGCTGCCGGGGGGATTGGCCTCCCCGGCCCGCGGCAGTTAGCCTGAGGCGATGGAAACTCAGGAATCGACGACGCAGTTGACCGGGAAACTGCAGGGCGAGCTGTTCACGGAGTGCGCCGGCTGGGTCTGGGAGCAGCTCCAGGAAGACGGCTATTACCTCGCGGGGGAGCTTGTCGAGCTGATCTTGCGCACGGAACGGGAGCTCGGGATCCATGCCGGCGACCTGGCGGGTGTCGCGCAGCGCCTCGAAGACGAGTTCCGCGCGCGTGGCATCAACGGCAACCCGTACCAGATCGAGGCGCCGCTGATCCGGGCGGTGCTCGATTGGGAGGACGACTTCCTCGGGTTCGCGGGCATCGTCCGTGCCGAAAGCTGAGATCCTGGTTGACCGGCTGCCCGCCGGTGGGCAAGACTGGGGCATCATCGCCGGAGGGATCCACGCGACAACGGACAGCACGACAGGGGAGTGAACGCAAAGCGCCAGGTCCGCACGCGCGGACGACGAGGCGGGGGCAGTATCGAAACATTCGGCGGATGGCCCCCCGGCAGGCATAGCCGTCAGGCAGCACACAAACCAGCGCGGGCGACCGGCTGACAAAGGTGCTCCAGGTGCCAGGGGTCCGCGTACCCCCTCACACTCCCACCACGGACGCCCCAGGATCCGTCGAGCGGCCGGGGCACGCCCGGCTGCGCCTGCCGCGGGCACGTGCGCTCGTGGCGAAGGGAGACCAGGTACCTACCTATGTGTGGCATTGTTGGCTATGCGGGCAAGGAGCCCGCGGCGCCCGTCATCCTGCGCGCGCTGCGAGACCTCGAATATCGCGGCTACGACTCGGCGGGGATCGCCGTCATCGGTGACGGCGGCGGCGCCGTATCCATCACCAAGCGGGAGGGCAAGCTCGCAAACCTCGAAAGCGCCATCGACGGCGGCGAGCCCCTGGTTGCCCCGACCGGGATCGGCCATACGCGCTGGGCGACGCACGGCAAACCGAGCGACATCAATGCTCACCCGCACGTGAGCTGTTCGGGTGAGGTCGTCGTGATTCACAACGGCATCGTCGAGAACTACGCCGAGTTGCGGTCGCGGCTGCGCGGCGAGGGACACGAGTTCGCGAGCGAGACCGACACCGAGACGATCGCGCACCTGATGGAGGGCTTCATCGCCGAGGGCAAGCCGCTCATCGAGGCGTTGCGCCTGACGTGCGGACTGCTGGACGGATCGCAGGCGATCCTTGCCATGAGCCCGGCGGACCCGGGCGTCATCGCCGCCGCGCGCATAGGCAATGCCGGGGGCATCGTCATCGGCTACGGTGATGGCGAGATGGTGCTTGCGAGCGACCTCGCGGCGGTGTTGCCGCGGACGCAATCGGTGTCGTTTCTCGCCGACGGCCAACTGGCGCGGGTGGACCGGGAGGGGGCGACATTCGTGGGCGCGGACGGTACGCCGTTCGCGGCGGAGGTCCGGGACATCCCGGTGGACCCGGCGAGCGCACTCAAAGGCCCGTACGAGACGTTCATGCTCAAGGAGATGATGGAGCAGCCGGAGGCGCTTGCGGACACCATCGGTTCGCTGGTGACGCTGGAGCCGCCGGAGGTGCACCTGGGCGACCTGCGGCTCGACGACGCGCGGCTGGCGAGCATCGAGCGCGTCGTGCTCATCGGGATGGGCACGAGCCTGCACGCCGCGATGGTGGGCAAGCGGTACATGGAGGAGATCGCGCGGGTCCCGGCGGAGACCGACAACGCAAGCGAGTTTCGCTACCGGGACCCACTTCTCGGGCCGGCGACGCTGGTCGTATCGGTAAGCCAGTCGGGCGAGACCGTCGACGTGCTGGAGGCGATGGCGGTGGCGCGCTCGGCCGGCGCCTTGCAGGTAACCATCTGCAACACGGAAGGCGCGCAAACCACGCGGGTGGCCGATGGCACCGTCTATACGCGGGCGGGATTGGAACGCGGCGTCGCCAGCACGAAATGCTTCGTGACGGCGATCGCGGCGCTGTATGCGCTGGCGATGCGGCTGGCGCAGGCGAAGGGGCGGCTCCCGGACGAGGCGCTGCGCGGACACGTGCGGGACCTCTCACACGTGCCGGCGGCAGTGGCGCGGGCGCTTGGGGCCATGAGCACGTATCGTGCGCTGGCGGAACGGTACTACGGGACGGCGCACCTGCTGTTCCTCGGCCGGGGGCTTGCGTTTCCCATCGCGATGGAGGGGGCGTTGAAGATGAAGGAGATCAGCTACATCCACGCCGAAGGCTACGCCGCCGGCGAGATGAAGCACGGGCCCATCGCACTCATCGATGAGAACTTCCCCACCGTAGCCGTGGCGACGAAGCACGCGCTGCGGACCAAGCTGGTGTCGAACATCGAGCAGCTGCAGGCGCGGTCCGGCCCGGTGATCGCAGTCGTAACGGAAGGCGACACCGAAGTGGCGGCGCTGACGGCGGACGCGATCGCCATCCCCGAGGCGCCGGCGTTGCTCGAACCGATCGTCGCGACCATCCCGATGCAGTGCCTCGCGTATTACATTGCGCTGCGGCGGGGATGTGATGTCGATCAGCCACGCAATCTCGCGAAGACGGTGACGGTCGAGTGACCCCATGTTGATGACCGACGGTGCCTTGATCCATGAGCAACGAGCGAGCAATTTACGAGTTTGTGACTGGTCCGTGCGTTGGGAGATGATGCCGACGCCCATCGGCTCCGGCTATGATTCCAGGGTGGAGGTATGGCTTTCATGATTACCCTCGGCCGTTCCGTCGTCTGGTTCAAGGATGTTGGGCGGGAAGACCTTGGCCTCGTGGGAGGCAAGGGCGCCAACCTGGGCGAGTTGACGCGCGCCTCCATCCCGGTCCCGCCCGGGTTCGTCGTCACCGCCGACACGTACTTCCACTTTCTGCGCTTGAACGCGCTCGAACCGATGCTGAAAAAGGAGCTCTTCGGGCTGGATGTGCACGATTCGCGTGCGCTAAACGACCGGGCGGCGCGCATCCGCAAGCGCATCCTCGATGCGCCGATGCCGGGGCACATCGCCGACGAGATCAAGGCGGCCTACCGGGAACTGGGTGAGGGTGCCGTGGCGGTCCGGAGCTCCGCCACGGCCGAGGACCTTCCCGAGGCGAGCTTCGCCGGCCAGCAGAGCACGTTCCTCAACGTCGTGGGCGCCGACAACGTGGTGCGGGCGGTGCAGGCGTGCTGGGCCTCGTTGTTCGAGGGCCGCGCGATCTTCTACCGCGAGGAGGCCGGCTACGACCACCTGAAGGTGGGCCTCGCGGTGCCGGTGCAACGGATGGTGCAGTCCGAGAAGTCCGGCGTGATGTTCACGGTGGAGCCAATCACGTCGGACCCTTCGCAGATCACGATCGAAGCGGTGTACGGACTGGGCGAAGGCATCGTTTCCGGGGAGATTTCGCCGGACCTTTACATGGTCCAGAAAGAGTCGCTCCAAATCATCAGTACGCGGGTGGCGCCGCAGGACCGCATGTTCGCGCAGACATCGGGCTCCGATGGCGCGCATGAGGGCGCCAACTCCTGGATCTCGGTGCCTGAAAACCTGCGCGACGTCCAGAAGCTGACGGAAGCCGAAATCCGCCAGCTGGCGCGCATGGGGCGCGACGTCGAACAGCATTACGGCAGCCCCCAGGACATCGAGTGGGCGTATGAAGGCGGCAAGTTCTACCTGACGCAGGCCCGCCCCGTGACAACGATGCGGGAGCAAGACGACGACAAGGGCGAGGATGAGCCGTCGCCGGTGCTGCTCTCGGGGCAGCCCGCAAGTCCGGGCGTGGGTGTAGGGCTCGTGCGCGTCGTAAAGGACCCGCACGAACTCGATATCGTAAAGCAGGGCGACATCCTGGTGGCGGAGATGACGACGCCAGACTTCGTGCCGGCGATGAAGCGCGCGGCTGGCATCATCACCGAGCGGGGCGGCCGCACCTGCCACGCCGCCATCGTGAGCCGCGAGCTGGGTATCCCCTGCGTCGTGGGCGTGCACAGCGCGACGACCAGCCTGGCGGTGGGGCGGCAGGTCACGGTCGATGGTTCCAACGGGAACGTGTACGACGGCCGGGCGGAAGCGCGGCTCGCCTGGGCCGAGCGCCAGAAGGAGCGCTACGCGAAGTCGGCTTCGCTGAAGACGACGACGCGGCTGTACGTGAACCTCGCGGAGCCGGAGCTGGCGGAACGCGTGGCGCAACGCAGCGTCGATGGCGTGGGGCTGCTGCGGGCTGAGTTTATCGTCGCCCAGATTGGAACGCACCCGCGCACGTTCATCGAAGAGGGCCGCCCGCAGGATTACACGCGGGAGCTCGCCAAGGGCATCTCCGAGTTCTGCCGCGCGTTCGCGCCGCGGCCGGTGGTGTACCGGCTGACGGACTTCAAGACGAACGAATACGCGAACCTGAAGGGCGGCGCGAAGTACGAGGCGAACGAAGAGAACCCGATGATCGGGTATCGTGGCGCCAGCCGGTACATCCGGGAGCCGGACATCTTCAAGCTAGAGATCGACGCCATCAAGCAGGTGCGGCGGGAGTACACGAACCTGTACGTGATGGTCCCGTTCGTGCGCACGCCGGCGGAACTCAAGGGTGTGAAGCAGCTCCTCGCCGAGCACGGGCTCGTGCGGGGGGACGACTTCAAGCTCTGGATGATGGTGGAAGTGCCGTCCAACGTGATCATTCTCGACCGCTTCATTGAAGTGGGCATCGACGGGATCTCCATCGGCTCGAATGACCTGACGCAGCTCGTGCTCGGTATCGACCGGGACAGCGAGGCGCTCTCGGAAACCTTCGATGAGCGGGACGCGGCCGTAATGACGGCCATCCAGACGGTGGTGGCAACGGCGAAACGGCGCGGGATAACGGTCTCCATCTGCGGGCAAGCGCCGAGCGTGTACCCGGAGGTGACGGAGAAGCTGGTGGAGTGGGGCATCACCAGCGTTAGCGTGAGCCCGGACATGATCGACCGCACGCGCGAGATCATCGCGAATGCGGAGGCGAAGCTCGGCCGCGCCCCGAAATAGAGAGGGACCCGTGAAGGCGAAGCTGAGCCTGGTTACGCTCGGCGTGGCGGACGTCGCTCGGGCGCGGCGCTTCTACCACGACGGCCTCGGGCTCACGCCGCTGATGGACCTTCCGGAAGTGGTCATGTTCGAGATGGGCAGCGTGGTGCTCGCGCTCTGGTCGGGGGGTGAGCTTGCGGCGGATGCCGGCGTGCCGGCTGCGGGTGAGGGATTCCGGCGGTTCGCGCTGGCGCACAACGTGCCCTCGCGCGAGCGCGTCGACGCGGTGCTCGCAGAAGCGGTCGCGGCGGGAGGGACGGTTTCGCGGGCGGCAAAAGATGCGCCGTGGGGCGGGTACTCCGGTTACTTCGCCGACCCGGACGGGTTCCTGTGGGAAGTCGCGTGGAACCCGGACCTCGACCTGACGTGACGGCGGCGGGCTCGCACGGCGGACAGCTCCTGTCCGGGGGCGCACCGTAGAATGGCGCCGTGGACCTTTCGGTTGTGCGCCAGCGCCTGGAAGCCGATGAAGCGCGGCTGAGCCCGTTCGCAGCGCGTTCATGCACGTCCCGCGGCCGGCGCGCCGCCGAGGAGCCCTCACCACTTCGGACGGCGTACCAGCGAGACCGCGACCGCATCCTCCATACGAAGGCATTCCGGCGGCTGAAGCACAAGACGCAGGTGTTCATCGCGCCCCTGCAGGACCATTTCGTGACACGCCTGACGCACACGCTCGAAGTGGCGCAGGTGGCACGGACGATCACGCGCGCGCTGAACCTGAACGAAGACCTGGCAGAGGCCGCCGCGCTGGGGCACGACATCGGGCACGGGCCGTTTGGGCACGCGGGCGAGGAAGCGCTTGCGGAATGCCTGCCCGAGGGCTTTCGCCACAATTACCAGTCGGTGCGGGTGTTGGACAAACTGGAGAACGGCGGGCGCGGACTCAACCTCACGTTCGAGGTGCTGGACGCCGTGGAAAAGTCCAGCAAGGCACGGGAGGACATTTTCGCCGAGGGCTGGGGCGTGCCGGCGACGCTCGAGGGCCAGGTGGTGAAGGCGGCGGACGCGATCGCGTACGTGAACCACGACATCCTCGACGCCATCCGCGCGGGGTTGCTGCGCGAATCGGACCTGCCCGGCTCGGCCCGGCGCGTGCTGGGGCGTTCGCACAGCGAGCGGCTGAACGCGCTCATCTGCGATATCGTCGAGGCGAGCTGGGCCGCAACGGGCGCGGCGGAGGCCGGCGAGCCACCGGTGATTCGCTTCAGCCAGGAGGTGGCCGCGGTAGCGAACGAACTGCGCGAGTTCATGTTCCAGCGTGTGTACCTGTACGACGCGACGCGGCGCGAGGCGGAGCGTGGCAAGCTCGTGGTGCAGTTTCTGTTCCGCTATTTTGTGGCGAACCCGAAGGGCATCTCGCCGGACTTTTCACTGGCGGGCGACCCGGTGGAGCGTCGCGCAGCCGACTTCGTCTCCGGGATGACGGACCGCTACGCGATCCGCCTGGGACAGGAATTCGGCTGCGCGGAAGCGTTCGACTGGCGGGCGTGAACCGCTCCTGAACCTGACGTTTCGAATTCGTCGCAATTTCCTTGCGGGTATACCGGGGTGCCCGGATAATCGGGGGAGGCGTCGTTGGATGTGTTACTTCACTCCGTGGCGGGGGTGGAGTGGATGGAAGTATGAGTGAACGCTACGGGGCAATCCCGCCCGACGAGCCGGTAATCGGCGCTGTCCTGCCGCCCCCACCTCCCGGGATCCCAGCCGCTCCAACCCTTGACCCGTATGACGAGGAGCTGGACGGCGGCGGCTATGCGCCCGAGGACGAATGGGAAGACGAGTATGACGACGGCTACGAAGAAGAGCCGTACTACGACGACTACTACGATGATGCGCCCGCCCGGCAACCGATGTTCTACGTGTTCGTGGGGCTTGCGGCGCTGATTGGGGCGGCAGTGGTTTTCCTGCTGTTCACGGTGGTGCGAAACAACAATGACGGGGGCAACGCGGGGGCAATCCCCCCGACCGCAGCGGCGAAAATTGTGGTCGCGATCACATCACCGGCGGCCGGCGACCGCGTGAACACCGCCACCGACCAGACGGTCTCCGTCCAGGCGAAGGGCACGGACCGGCTGGTAAAGTTCCAGCTGTTCGTCCAGGATGCGGCCGTCGATGAGGTGGCTGCAAAGGATCCCTCGACGGAGGGGGTCTATACCGCGTCGCTGCGGTACAGGCTGGACCGCCGGGGCGAGTACACGCTGTTCGTGCGGGCGACCTCGACGACGGGTGCGACCAAGGATTCGGACAAGATCAAGATCAGCGGCATCGAGGACATCGGCAACAAGCCCGCGGACATTCGTGGCCGAATTAGTGCAACCGCGAACCTGCACAACGCTCCGAACGACCAATCGCCCAGCATCCTCACCTTGAACCCGGGACAGGACGTCGTCATCCTCGGGAAGAGCGAGGACGAACAGTGGCTGTTCGTAGATGTCAACGGCGGCGGCTGGGTGAAGACGCTCGCGGTGGACCTGGTGGACTCGCTCGCGCTGATCCCGGTGCGGACCAACACACCGACGCCCACCGTAGCGCCGGCGACGCCAATCCCAACGCCATCGCCGAGCGCGACTGCGACGCCGAGCAGCGCGCCCGACTTCGTGCCCACGGACGCGCAGCTGATTGAAGGCGGCGCCAGGCTCCGGGTGACAATCAAGAACATCTCGTCGAACGCCTTCGAGGGCTCGATCGTGGTTTCGGCAGCGAAGGTGAATGCGAGCCCGGCGGAGAAAGCGTTCGGCGTGAAGCTGGCGGCCAATGGCGGGACCGGGGTTGTGGAATTCGAGCTGAGCCCACCCGTCACGTCGCAGAAGTCCGTCGACATCAAGGTGGACCCTTCGAACGCAATCAAGGAAACCGAAGAGAACAACAACAGCGCGACGTTTGTGCTGACGCCGCCGGTCGAGCAGCCGGTGATCGGGCTCGTGACGCAGATTGTCGGGCCGAACATCGCGGTGACGATTTCGAACACCGGCGGGCCGATCGCCTCGACGGACTCGCGCGTGGTGGTCACGCTTGAAGCGAACGGCGTGAAGACGACACAGGACGCGGCGGTCACGCTCGCACTGGACAAGGGCAAGAGCGTCGTGGTCAACGTGCCGAAGCCACAGGGCAGCGGGCAGGCGCGGGTGGACCTCATCGTCGGCGGCCAGGTGATCGCAACGACGACCATCCGCCTCGAATAACTGACGTAAGTCCCGGGCGAACGTCCAGATGCGACGGCAGGTGACGCGGAGACCGCGGAGCAAGCGCCTCGCCGGGGTAACATCCGGGCCATGGAAGCCGTCGACGAGATAAAGGCGAAGCTCGACATCGTGGAGTACGTCGGGAGAGTGACGCGGCTGCAGAAAGCGGGCCGCAACTTTCGCGGGCTTTGCCCGTTTCACACCGAAAAGACGCCTTCGTTCTACGTGTTTCCCGACCGATCGACGTGGCGGTGCTTCGGCAGCTGCGGCGAGGGCGGCGACCTGTTCACGTTCGTGCAGAAACGCGAGAATCTTGACTTCCGCGCGGCGTTACGTCAACTCGCGGCCGAGGCCGGGGTGCAGCTATCGGCGGAATCAGCGCAGCGGCGGGGGCGAGTGGAGAAGCTGTCCGCGATCATGTCGGCGGCGGTGGACTTCTACCAGCGCTGCTTGCGGGAGGATGGCGGCCTCGCCGCGCGGGAGTACATTTTCGAGAAGCGCGGCCTGAGGCAGGAGGCCGCGGATGCCTGGCGCATCGGCTGGGCGCCGGACGAATGGCGAGTGTTGCGGGGCTACCTCACGGGCCGGGGCTACGACGAGCGCGACATCCTCGCGGCGGGGCTACTCGTGGAGCCGGAAGCCGGGGGAAACCCGTACGACCGGTTCCGCGGCCGGGTGATCATCCCTATCGCCGATGACCGCGGCCAGTATGTGGGCATGGGCGGGCGGGGGCTGCACGGCGAAGAGCCCAAATACCTGAACACGCCGCAGTCCGAGTTGTTTGACAAGGGCCGCACGCTTTTCGGGCTGAACCTGGCAGCGGAGGCCATCCGCCGGGAGGGGGTCGCGGTGGTAGTCGAGGGGTACATGGACGTCATCGGTCCGTGGCAGGCGGGCTTCGAGAACGTGGTGGCGACGATGGGTACGTCGTTGACCGAGCAGCATGCCACGCTGCTGCGGCGTTCGGCGAAGCGGGTGGTGCTGGCGATGGACCCGGACGCGGCCGGGTTCGCCGCGGCCGAGCGTGCGGGTGCGCTGTTCATGAGCTTCGATTCACCCGAGAGCATGGCGCGCTCGGCGCGGTCCGCGGACGCGCTGTTCAGCAACTCGGAGCTCGAACTGCGCGTCGCGCCACTGGCGCCGGGGAAGGACCCGGACGAGATCGCACGCGACGAGCCGGAGGTGTGGGCGAGGGCGATCGCAGACGCCCGGCCCTACGCAGAGTTCCTCCTGCAACGGCTCATGGGACCCGAGCACGTGGACTCGCCGGTGGAGGCGCGGCGCATCGTCGACCGCCTGCGGCCGGTGCTGGCAGCGGTGCGCGACCCGGTGGAACGGGCGATGTACGTGCAGCGCATATCCCGGCACCTGGGCATCAGCGAAGCGGCGGTGCTGGAGCGCATCCGGCAGGGGATGCCAGCGGCAGGCCGGGCCCGGCCCCGCGCGCCCGAAACCGCACCCGACGAGACGGCGGCCGAGCGGACGTTGCTGGCGCTGCTGCTCCGGCATCCCTCGTTACGGCACGAGTATCGAGGCATCCCAGCGACGTTGTTCACGCGCGCCATCGACCGCGAGCTGTTCCGCCGCTGGCTCGCCGACGACCTCGTGCCGCGCGAGGAAGACCCGGTGTCCACGCGCATTGGCGAACTGGGAGCGCTGCGGCTACCGCCGATGCTCGAGGCTGAGGCGGCGGCGTGGGTGCGGAAGTACACGAGCGCAATCGGCCGCGAACGGTTCCTCGAACACCACGCGGCGGTCACGGAGCAGTTGGCGGAAGCGGAGAAGGCGCTTGGGGCGCAACGTGTGGAGGAGGTGGCAAGCCTCGCGTGGCAGGGCTCGATAACGCCGGAGGACGACCGCGACCTCGCGGAGACGGTGATCGAGGACCTGCAACTGGGGCTCAGCATCCACCGGCGGGAGGAGCCGGACCGGGTGTAGGGAAGTCCTGAGTCCTGAGTGCTGAGTTCTGAGTCGCCCGGGTTGCGCTGCAGCCGGAAGCGGGGTTGGGTCGCGCTGCACGAGCGGGGTGGGCGGGCTAGAATCGCGGGATGACGACTCCGCTTTCCGGCATCCGCATCCTCGATTTCACGCGTTACCAGCAGGGCCCGTTCGCCTCGGTCATGCTTGCGGACATGGGGGCGGAGGTGATCAAGGTCGAGGAGCCGGACGGGGGCGGCGAATACGGCCGGCGGCTTTGGAAAGAGCGCGACGGCTTCACCGGCTTCTGGGAGGCGTGCAACCGCGGCAAGAAGTCGGTGTGCATCGACCTGCGGAAGCCAGAGGGCCGCGACGCCGCCCTGGACCTTGGAGCGACCTGCGACGTGGTCATCGAGAACTTTCGCGCAGGAACGATGGACGCCTGGGGGCTCGGGTACGAAGAGTTTCGCGCGCGCAACCCGCGTATCATCTACGGCCAGGCAACTGGCTGGGGGACGAAGGGGCCGCTCGCGTCCTACCCATCGTTCGACCAGATTTCGCAGGCGTACAGCGGGTTCGCGCAGCACAGCGGCGGCGGCCCTGGCTGCCGGCCGGAGATCCCGTATCCCGGCCTTGCCGACCAGTCGGGGGCGATGAACTTCGCCTTCGGGATCATGACGGCGCTGTTCGCGCGGGAGCGCACCGGGCTGGGGCAGCGCGTCGAAGTGTCGCTGCTGGGCACGCAGCTGGCGCTGCAGTCGCCGGAGCTGGTGCATACGATGCACACGGGCAAGGAACGCGAACGCGCTTTTCGCGCGGCGCCCATCATCGGCCACTACGAATGCTCGGACGGCCGCTGGGTGATGATCGTTGGCGTGGACCCGAAGTACTGGCCACGGGTGATGCGGGCGCTCGGGATCGAAGAACTCATCGACGACCCGCGGTTCGCACGCGGCTATGCGCGCCAGGAGAACCGCCACGAGCTGGAGCCGCTGATGGAGAAGGCATTTCGCGCGATGGACTCCGCGCACTGGCTCGCGCGGCTGCGGGACGCCGATGTGCCGGCGGCAATCGTGCAGGAGTACGCAGAGGTCGCGACGGACGAGCAGGCGCTCGCGAACGGCTACATCGTCGAGCAGCAGCACCCGCGTTTTGGCCTGATGCGGACGGTGGGGCTGCATGTGCAGCTTTCCGGGACGCCGGGCGAGATCGGCGCGCCGGCGCCAGACCTGGGCCGTGATACGAACGACGTGTTGCGTGCCGCGGGCTTCTCCGAGGATCGGCTGGGGGCGCTTGCGGCCGCCGGGGTGATCCTTCAGAGCTGACGGGCCGGCCGACCCGGCGACGGTCCGGTCACATGTTGCCGCGCCACAGGAGGCGACCCGATGGAACAAGAATTGCTGGCGGAGCTACTGGACCAGGCGCCCGATGCAGTCGTATTCGCAGGGGTTGATGGGATGATCAGCTACTGGAACGCAGCCGCCGAGCGCGTCTTCGGCTTTGCGGCGGCGGACGCGCTCGGGCACACGCTCGACATCATCGTCCCGGAGGCATTCCGCGAGGCGCACTGGCGCGGATTCGACCAGGCGCTCGCGGCCGGGGAGACAAAGTACGTGGGCAAGGCCTTGCCGACGCGGGCCACGCGCGCCGACGGCGAAACGATCTATGTCGAGCTGAGCTTCGCGATCGTCCACGGCGTGGACGGTGTGGTGCGCGGCGCGATGGCTTGCGCGCGGGACATCACCGAGCGGTTCGCGCTGGACCGCGAGTTGCGCCGCGAACTGCGCGAGCTGCGCAAGGCCACGACGGCGGGGTGAGGCGGCTACACCCGTACGCCGCTCGTTGCCTTACCCCCGGGCGCGGCCACCATCATCTTTATCAGCGTTTCGGTAATGTTCGGCTCCAGCCCTTCGGTGTGGCCCTTATCCAGTCGCACGACGTCGGCGATGAGCCGCCCACCGCGGGCGTTCGGATACACATAGACCCGCGCGGTACCCGGGCGCGCAGCCAAACCCCACGCGGGCGTTGAACTTCCCTCGCGGAGGGTGTCGTACACCTGGCCCGGCCGCTCATCGACCACATCGGCAAGCTGGATTCGCGGGCCGGCTCCGTACTTTTCGGCCCAGGGCGAATGCTGGGGCAGCGAAACCATCTCGTGCTCGCCGGAGGCGAAAATGTACGAGATATCACAATCCGGCGCGACCGCCTTGCCGGGCCGAGGCCCGCCCTCCGGGAACGGTGGCAGCGGCGCGCGGGCGGGGCTGAAGAACGAGGCAGGCAGCTCGATCGGCCCGATGCGCCCGCCAGAGAGGCTCAGCCAACCATCGACGCGTTGGCTGAAGAAATCGCTCTCGAGGAGCCGGTTGGATGTCATGCCGCCCTGGGAATGGCCCACGAGCCAGAACGATTTGATGTTGCCGGCGCCGTACTTTTCGAAGACATAGCCGACGATGTTTCGCAGGTGTTGATCGTCGGCCTCCGCCACCCACCGGCGCATCGGCTCCTTCGTTGCCGCCGACGGCGTCGCAATCACGAGGCGATACTTCTCCGTGTAATCGAACGCAGGGAAGTAAAGCCGCTGCCACGCGCCCACCGAGCCGCCTCCGTGGAGGCTCAACAGGAAGACTACTTCTTCGCCCGCCCGGAGGTCGCCGGGGGCATCAAGGTAGAACTTGCGGCCGGATTGCCCGTCGATCGCTATGTTGCTGTCCACGTTCGCCTCCGTTTTGTGGGCGCGATGATCGCGCCGAACCGGATTTCGCGCCAGCACGGCAATCTTCGACGCCGCGGCCATGCCTTCTTCGCGACGTTCGAGAGGGCTTGGTTCATCCTGGCGCGGCGGCGGTTTCGCAGTCTCGGGCGCGATCGAGGAGGAGCTCTCGTTCGCGCGCGTTACGGGTGAGGGATGCGGCCCGTTCGAAGTCGGTGCGCGCCTCGGCCGATCGGCCGAGCTTGAAGAGGAAGTCGGCGCGGACGCCGGGGAGGAGGTGGTAGGCCTGCAACGCGGGTTCGCCGGCGATGGCATCGAGGATGTCGAGACCAGCCTGGGGGCCGGACGCCATCGACACGGCCACGGCGCGGTTCAGCTCGACGATGGGAGAGGGCGTAACCTCGGCGAGCATGGCGTAGAGGGCCGCGATCCGGGGCCAATCAGTGGCGGCGGGGGTGCGGGCGCGGGCGTGGCAGGCCGCGATCGCGGCCTGCAGGGTGTACGGCATGCGCGCGCCGCCCAACTGCTCGGCCCGTGCCAATGCCGCGAGTCCGCGGCGGATCAGGAGCTGGTCCCAGACAGCGCGGTTCTGCTCCAACAGCAGGACTGGCTCACCGGCGCGATTGACGCGCGCGCGGGAGCGCGACGCCTGGATCTCCATCAGGGCGACGAGCCCGTGCACCTCGGGCTCCGCGGGGGCGAGGCGGGCGAGGATGCGCCCAAGGCGCAGCGCCTCCACGCACAGCTCCGGGCGCATCCAGCGTTCGCCCGCAGTAGCGGTGTAGCCCTCGTTGAAGATGAGGTAGACGACTTCGAGCACGGACGAAAGCCGCTCCACCAGTTCTGGTCCCCGCGGGACTTCGAACGGCACGCGCTTCTGAGCGAGCGTCCGCTTGGCCCGCACGATGCGCTGGGCGACCGTCGGCTCGGTCACGAGGAAGGCACGGGCGATCTCATCGGTGGTGAGGCCGCCGAGCAGGCGGAGCGTGAGCGCGACGCGCGCTTCGGTCGAGAGCACCGGGTGGCAGGCGATGAAGATGAGGCGCAGGAGGTCATCGCCGATGGCGTCATCGAGCGCCGCGTCGAAATCGGGTTCGACGCGGTCGCCGGCGATCGCGAGCTCGTGGCCGAGCTGCTGGTACTTCTGCGCGAGCCGTGTATTGCGGCGGAGGCGGTCGATAGCGTGGTACTTCGCCGTCGCCATTAGCCAGGCGCCGGGGTTCGGCGGGACACCGGCGCCTGGCCATTGTTCCAGGGCGGCGACGAGCGCGTCCTGGGCAAGGTCCTCGGCCAAGCCAACGTCGTGCACCATCCTGACGAGCCCCGCGATGAGCCGGGGCGACTCGATCCGCCAGAAGGTCTCAATCGCGCGGTGGGCATCGGACGCCCGCACGGGGGATCAGAGCATCCCCCGTGCGGCGGCGCAAACGGCTCCGCCGGGTTTGCCCGGCGACGTGACGGAACCGAAACCTCGTCCGTGGGCGCTACTGCTGGCCCGCGGCCTTGGCGCGCACGCGCTCTTCCTGCTCGCGGAGCTCGGGCGTGAACGCCTCGCCGAAGTCGTCGGCTTCGAAGACCTGGCGGATTTCGATCTCTGAGTCGCCGTTCATGGGATTGGGACAGCGCTTGACCCATTCAATCGCCTCTTCCTTCGAGCGGACCTCCCACAGCCAGAAGCCGGCGATGAGTTCCTTGGTCTCGCTGAAGGGGCCATCGATGACGGTGCGTTTGTCGCCGGAAAAGCGGACGCGCGCGCCTTTCGAGCTCGGCTGGAGCCCTTCACCGGCGAGCATGATGCCGGCGTTCACGAGCTGTTCGTTGAACTTCCCCATGTCGGTGAGGAGCTTCTGATCGGGGAGGACGCCGGCTTCGGAGTCGCTGGTTGCCTTGATCATGATCATGAATCGCATGGTGGTGGTCCTTTCTTTCTGCTGTCTTGAGGCTGACGTGGTCCGATCTGGCGGGCACGTCCGGGGCCTCTGTTAAAGCTTCGAACGAAACGGTGTCAGATCGACAAGCGGGCGCGGGGACCGGGTAAAGTTCGTGAGGCGACGGGGTACGCTTCAGCGCCGACCGCGGTCGATGAACGCGGCGAGGCCCGGGATGAGGGCGGCGACCATTTCGCGCTGGAGGACGGAAGAGGCGGGACCATCCGCGCTGACGGCGGGGTTGACATCGTAAACCACGAGCTCGCCACGGACTTCGCCGTAGTCAATCTTCCCGAAGTCGAGGCCGAGGGCGGCTCGTAGCGTCCGCAGTCCTTCGGGCAGATCCGTGAGCCGCTCCCACGCGGGGTGGTCGTCGCCAATGACGATGGGGGACGGGCTCCGGGCAAGGTAGGCGTATTCGCAATCTCCGAAGAAGAACCAGCGGCGGATGGCGTAGCTGTCACCGGCGCGCTCGGGCAGGAATCGCTGCACGACGAAGCGGCGGTCGCGCCATATCCAGCGCGGCACGCCTGCCGGAGAGGCGTAGATAGGATACGAACCGGGGTCGATGCGGCCCGTGAGTCTCGGCGGCAGGCGGTCACGGAGGGCGTGAAACCGTGGGTGGCGCATGGGCGCCCAGCGATAGCCCCAGTCCTCGGTCCGGCCGCCGTAGTTCTGGTCGGTCTTGACGATGACCGGCCCGGCCCATGAATCATTTTTTGCGACCAGGTGGGTCGCGGTGCCATGCTTATGCACGTCGGATGCACCGCCGTTGATAACGACGGGGTAGCGGGCCGCGAGTGCCTGGTAGCGGGGGCTGACGCTCGTGACATCGAGGTGCTGCCAGGCGATGTCGCCCGGGGGCGCCAGGGCGGGGTTCGTCGTCAGTTCGAAGCGGACGCCGCGCTCGCGCCAGTAATCGGCAACGTGACGGATGACGTAGCCGCTCCGAAAGAGGGTGGGATGGCCCGGAGCGGTGATCACAACGACTGTGACGCCCACGTTCCCGTCCTCTTCATCCTTGCTGCGAAGGTGCGCGCTCTTATGCGCGTTCAGAGGGTATCGGTTCGCGATGTGGAGTGATAGGGGACCAGGTGGCCGGCGCGAAGGCTGATGCGGGAACGCTGACGCGATACAGTAAGGGCATGGCGAGCCGCGACGACAAGGCTCCGAAGACGTGACGACCAGGCCTGGCGGCCGCGACGAGGTCCTCCTCGCGGGGCCTCTCGTGCGCGGCACCGACATCGTGCCCGCGGTGGAAGATCGCTCCTACCTGGTCTTCATCGCCGGGGCGTTGCTCGCTGCCATCGGCGGCGGCTTCCTGCTGGGGGTGCTTGTATCGCTGAGCGAAGCGGGGGCATTCCTCGAAGACCGATCGCCATGGCTCATCCAGGCGCACGGCTGGGCACAGCTTGAAGGCTGGGGGGGCCTATTCGTGGCCGGGATGGGGTTCCGGCTGCTGCCGCGGTTCGCAGGACGGCGGCCGTTGCCGCGCAGGGCGAACCTCGCGGTGTTCGCGCTACTGTTCGCCGGGGTCGTGGTCCGCACGTTCGCTCAAGCAGGCGACGGAGGCAGGGCGTCGGCGGCAGGCGTGCTCTTGGGACTGGTGCTCTGGGGCACCGGGGCGCTGGCCTTCAGCCTCGTATTGGCGTGGACGCTGGCCAGGGGGCGCGGGCGGGGACAGCCCTGGCACGCGTTCGCAGCGGCCGGGGCGGCGTGGTGGGGGGCCTGGGCGATTGCCGGCGTGGCCGCGGGCGTGCGCGGTGCGCGCAACGACGCCTACGTGCCTTCGACGCTGGATGACGCGCTGACCTGGGTGGCGATGCTCGGGGCAATCGGGAACTTCATCTGGGCGGTCCAAAGCCGCAGCGTGCCCATCTTCTTCGGTCGAAGGACTCCGCCGCTGCGACGGGTGATCGTGCCGGGTGTCCTGCTGAACACGGGAGTGGCGCTGCTCTACACGGCGGCCTGGCTCGACGAGGGCGGCACTCGCGAGCGGTTGGTGGGCGCGGGGTTCGTGATGAGCGGCGTGGCGCTCGCCTGGCTAGCGCCGGTTGCAGGGTCGTGCTGGGGGAAAGCGACGCGCTTGCGCCCACGTGCGCGGGCGGCCGCGCGCTTCGTGCTGCTCGCGAATGAGATGGCGGTGCTGAGTGGCGTGCTGCTCGCCTGGGCGGGCGCGCGAACGCTCGCTGATGGCGGGTTCGCGGCCGAGGGCGTGCGGGATGCTGCGCGCCATGCGTTCGGCGCCGGGGTGCTGACGCTCCTCATTGTTGGGATGGCGCAGCTCGTGGCGCCATTCTTCGCGCTCCAGCGTGTGGAACCGCGGAGCGTGTGGCTCTTGGACCACGGGGTGTTCTGGCTGCTGGCGGCGGCAGCCATGTTGCGGGTCGCGGCGGGCCTGCTACTCGGACACGTGGCGACGGAGGGGCGCATGCAGATGGCGGCAGCGGCCGGGACGCTGGCGTGGCTGGGGCTGGTGGTGTTCGCGTTCGCCGTGGCCCGTGCGGTACGGGGCGAATCGGCGGCGAAAGCGGCGATTGCAGCGGCGGCAGCGCGGCCCGGCGGCTGATGACCCTCGCAACGATGGGCCTTTCGGCCCCTGGCGAGGCCAGCTTGCCGGGAGGATGATAATCGAAGGGCGCCGCCGCGAATGCGTGTGGCGCCCCACAGGAGGCAGCATGCCCAAGATTCACCACCACCCCACGGGGCCACATCCGGAGCCGGCGAGCGTCCACTACCTCGACCTCGAGGCGGAGGCGGACAGGCTGACTGCGACGCTCGCGGGTCATCGCCGACGCAGCGTGAACCTGGCGCGGGAGTCGGGCGTCTCGCTCATCATGATGGCGCTGGAGGCGGGAGACGCCATCGCCGAACATTCCGCCGAGGGCGTCGTCGTGGTGCAGCTGCTGCGCGGGCACGCGGTGATCCAGTCCGGCGGGGAGAGCTACGACCTGCGGGATGCGCAGGCAGTGCTCTTCCAGCCGGGGGTGCGCCACACGATCCACGCGGAGGAACAATCGGTGGTGCTGCTCACCGTGAACGGCGAGCACGGGTAGCTCACGCGGGCCAGCGTCAGGTCGCGGCGCCGACGGAATCCATGGCGGCGGTCAGCCGGGCGAGCGCGTCCGCCGCGAGCGCGGCGAGCGCGGGCGAGGAGAACGCCTGGGCCATGAGCTGCGGGTTCTGGATGGCGACGGTGGTCTGGTCTGGTGACGCGCCCTCGCGGAGGGCGACGCCGCAGGGAAGAAAGGCGCCCACGTCCGGCTCGGCCTCAAGACTGGCGTGCGCGAGTTTCGGGTTGCAGGCGCCGAGGATGCGATAGGGCTTCGTCTCGATCCCGAGCTTCTGGCGAAGGGTCGCGGCCACGTCGACCTCAGTGAGGATGCCGAAGCCCTGTTGCTGGAGCGCACCGCGGACCAATGCTTCAGCTTCGGGGAGCGGCGCGGCGACATGGTAGGTGAGCACAGAGGGGGCGTTCATCGCTCTCCCTCCGAATGGCCGGGCGCGGAAGCCCGTGGCGCGCAGTACGAGGCGCCGCGGAAGTGACCACCCCAGAGCGGGGCGATGGGGCAGAGGTTGAAAACGCCGGCGGCGATGGGCACGAGCCCGAACGCCGCCAGCACGAAGCCGGGCACGGTCGCAAGGAGCAGGCCAACGGTCACCAGGCTTAGGCCGAAGACGATGCGGGCGACGCGCCCGCCAGTGGACGCCATGAATCCAGTGAAAGCGTGACCCAGGCGGGCCAGTAACGGCTGTGGGGCGGCAGTGACGGGGGTGGTTGAGTTGATCGCCATTTCGTAGTTCCTCCGGGGGTTGTGACTAGTGGGCGAAGCGGACGTTCGGCAGGACGTGGCCGGCCCAGCGGGGCAGCCACCAGGCACGGGTGCCCACCAGGTGGAGCACAGCCGGGACAAGCACGAGCCGGACCAGCAGGGCATCGAGCAGGACCGCGGTGCCGAGGATGAGGCCCATCTCCTTCATCGGGAGCGTGCCGGCGATGGCGAACGTGAAGAAGACAGCAACCATGACGCCGGCGGCGGCGACGATGGCGCGGGCGGTGTGGGCAAGGGCGCCCTGGATCGCCTCGGCCGCATCGGCAGAGCGTTCGAAGTGTTCGCGGGCGGAGGCGAGCAGGAAGACTGTGTAGTCCATCGAGATAGCGAACACGAGGGTGAAGAAGAACAACGGCGCCCACGAGGTGAGGTAGCCCTGGCTTTCGAAGCCCATAGGCCCGGCCGCCCAGCCATGCTGGAATGCGAGCGCGCCGACACCGAAGGCGGCGCCGACGGAGAGGAGGTTGAAGATGACGCCGGCAACGGCGATGAACACCGCCCGCAGCGCAAAGAGCAGGAGCAGGAACCCGAGCACAAGCACCGTGCCGATGACGACCGGCGCGCGCTGGCGAAGCGTGCGGTCGAGGTCATGGTTTTCGGCGACGGGGCCACCGACGAGGGTGCCCGCGGGCAACTCGCGCCGCAACGAGCTCACGAGATCGCTGGACGCTTTGCTCGATGGGTCCGTGGTGGCGATGGCGGTCACGAGGTTGTAGCCTTCGCCGCCAGGCTGGGTGGGAAAGACGGCGGCGATGCCGGGCGTGCCCTGAACCGTCTGCGCGACGGATGCGGCGTCTGTGCCGGGGGGCACGATGACCTGCAACGGGCCAGGGCCGCCCGGGCCGAAGGCCTGACCCAAGATGTCGTAGCCAACGCGCGCCTGGCTGTCCTTCGGGAGGACGTTGATGCCGGGCATGCCGGTTTCGAGCCCCAACAGCGGGCTGGCGAGGAGGAGGAGTGCGCCCACGACCGCAATCGCGAGGATCGCCGACCGCGCCTGGACGCGTTCGGCGAATCGCGCCCACCATGCGCTGCGATGGTCGCCGGCGGAATGCCAGGGGAGCGCGAGGCGGTTGACCCCGGGGCCAAGCAAGGCCGGCAACAGGGTGAGCGCGGCGAGCAGCACGAAGCCGACCGCGAGCATCATCCCCGCCGCCATCGAGCGGAAGGCCGGGACGGGCACGAGTAGCACGGCGGAGAGGCTGATCAACACCGTCAGGCCGCTGAAGAGCACGGCCTTGCCGGCGGTGTCCATGGTCACGCCGACGGCGCCATTGATATCGTGCGGCGTCGCATGAGCGGCGCCGCGGAACCGCGTGACAATGAAGAGCGCGTAATCGATGCCGAGCGCCAGCGCGAACATCATGGCGAAGTTCAGGGTCCAGATGGAGAGGTCCATCACCTGGGTGATGCCAAAGAGGATGCCCATCGCGGAGATGAGGCCCGCGGCCGTGAGCACAAGCGGCAGCCCTGCCGCGGCGAGCGAGCCGAACGCGACCACGAGGATGAGCGCAGTGATCGGCCACGTGACGAGCTCGGCCCTGAACATGCCGTCGCGATTCACAGAGTTGAAATCGCCCCAGAACGCGGGGGAGCCCGTGAGCGCGACCGTCACCGAGCCATCGCTCAGTTTGCCGACGGGACCGGCGAGATCCTCGGCGACGCGCACAGCGGTGGTGGGGTCGACGAGCGCGCCAGCCTGCAGCATCACGGTGTGGCCATCGGCGCTGACTTGCGGGAGCGCGGGGGAGAGCTCGGGGCGGGCGGCGAGCAGCGCCGTCGCCCGGGCGACGCGGTCCTGGAACGGGGCGCTATCGGCCGCAAGGGTGTCGCTATGGAAGACCACAACGGCCGACTGCGATGAGTAGCCGCCGAAGTCACGCTCGATGAGCTGGCGGGCGGCGAGCGAATCGCTCCCGTTGACTTCCCACATCGCGCCGGACAGCGCGCTTTCGAGCCGTGGCGCGAAGAAGCCGAGGCCGATCGCGAGGACCGCCCAGGAAACCAGGACTCCGGGCCGGTGGCGGTGGGCCCAGCGGCCGATCGTTCCGAGTGACATGTCTATGACTCCTTGACCATCTAGTTGTGTTCGAGCGACGAGAATTGAGACAAGCCGGAGTGTCAGACGCCGATGAGCCTGGCCTGGCCTTCGATCTGCGCGCGCAGACGTCCGCAAACGATGTCGCAGAGTTGGGTGACGCTGGGGTCGGTGATGGAGTAGTAGGCGGCGGTGCCCACGGCGCGGCGCTCGACGATGCCGGCCGAGAGGAGGACGCGGAGGTGCTTGCTGACGTTCGCCTGGGTGGTGCCGAGGCGCTCGACAAGCTCGCCAACGTTAAGCTCGCCTTCGTGGAGCAGCGTCCGGAGGATCGCGAGCCGGGTGGCATCGCCGAGCACGCGGAAGCGTTCAGCGACGTGTTCGAGGAGCTGTGGCGGAAGGTGTTCGGGCACAAAGACAACTCTATGACTTCGCAGTGATGCAGTCAAGCATGGCGGCCCCGCGGCCGGCGACGGATCCACATGCCTTGCACCGAGCGACGCCGGCGCTTGTGTTGCCAGACTTCTGTCTCCTATAGTGTACGCGTGACTACCAGTTCGGCTGTAACGCCAGGGATCGAGAGCCGAATCGCGGCCAACCTCAAGGCGCGCCGGGAGGCTCTGGGGCTCTCGCTGGGACAGCTCGCGGAGCGTTCCGGGGTGAGCAAGGCCATGATCGCGAAAGTAGAAGCGGAGATCTCGTCGCCGACGGCCGGATTGCTAGGCAGGCTGTGCGCGGGGCTCGGGGTGACGCTTTCGTCACTCATGAACTCGGTCGAAGCCGCCGGGAGCACGTATTTCCCGGCACACGGCCAGCCATCATGGCGCGACCCGGAGACCGGCCTCGAGCGGACGCTCGTCGCGGCGGTGTCGGAACGGAGCAACGTCGAAATCGCGCGGCTGACGCTTCCGGCAGGGACGATGGTGGAGTACGCGCTCGTGCCCGAGCGGCCGATGCGCCAGCACATCTACATGCTCGCGGGGAGCGTGACCTTCACCATCGGTGGCGAATCGACGGTGCTTTCGCCCGGGGACTGCCTGTTCGCGGTCATCGACCGCCCGACGCGGTTCGAGGTGCCCGCGACAACCGCCGCCGAGTACCTGGTGATCCAGGAGCCGGCGTGACCACGGCGGGAGGGACTGCAATCGAGCGGCTGGATGGGCCGGGGGCACGCGAGGCACTCCGCGCGTTGGCCGAAATCCTGTGCGACTGCGTCGAGGGCGGCGCCTCCGTGAGCTTCCTGGCGCCCCTATCGATCGAGCGGGCCGAGAAGTTCTGGGACAAGGTGGCCGCGGCCGTCGAACGTGGCGAATCCGCGTTGCTGGTCGCACGAGACGCGGAGGGCATCCAGGGGACGGTCCAGCTGGTGTTATCGCTTCCGGAGAATCAGCCGCACCGCGGCGAGGTCGCGAAGCTGCTCGTGCACCGCCGCGCGCGCCGGCGTGGCATCGCGCAGACGCTGATGCGCGCCGCCGAGCGGGAGGCGGTGGCCGAGGGGCGGACGCTGCTGACGCTGGACACGGCCAGCGCGGAGGCGGAGCGGGTGTACCAACGCCTCGGGTGGCAGCTCTGCGGCATCATCCCGGGCTACGCCCTCAACCCGGACCGGTCGTCCTGCGACACCGCGGTGTACTGGAAGCGGGTGGGGTAGCAGCCAGCGGCTTCGCCAGGCCGAGGCATTGTGCTGCAAATACCTCTGCCTCTGGCCTGGCGGAAGAAACGGGAGACAAGCGATACGAGCACCTCCCCGCGGGTCAGGCAAGATCGAAGCGGTCGAGATTCATCACCTTGTCCCACGCAGCCACGAAGTCACGCACGAACTTCTCCTTTGCGTCTTCGCAGGCGTACACCTCCGCGAGCGCCCGGAGCTGCGAGTTCGACCCGAAGACGAGGTCGACGGCCGTACCTGTCCATTTGGCCTCGCCCGTGGCGCGATCCCGGCCCTCGAACTCGCCCTCAGCCGAGGTGGATGCCTTCCACTCGGTGTCCATGTCGAGCAGGTTCACGAAGAAGTCGTTGGTCAGCGTCTCGGGCCGGCCGGTGAAGACCCCGTGCCGGGATTGCCCGAAGTTGGCGTTCAGGGCCCGCAGGCCGCCGATGAGCACGGTCATCTGGGGAGCGGTCAGCGTCAGCATGTTGGCCCGGTCCAGCAGGAGCGTCTCCGGCGACAACTTCTCTCCGGCCCGGAGGTAGTTGCGGAACCCATCCGCTTTCGGTTCGAGCACGGCGAACGACTCGACGTCCGTCTGTTCCTGCGAGGCATCCGTGCGCCCGGGCGCGAACGGGACTGTGATGTTGTGCCCGGCGTTCTTGGCAGCCTGCTCGACGGCAGCGCACCCACCCAGGACGATCAGGTCAGCGAGCGAGACCCTGACCCCGCCGGACTGAGAGCGGTTGAAATCCTGCCGGACCTGCTCGAGGGTCTGGAGCGCCCTGGCCAATTCGGCCGGTTCGTTGACCTCCCAGACGTTCTGCGGGGCAAGACGGATGCGCGCTCCGTTCGCACCGCCACGCTTGTCGGTGCCGCGGAAGCTGGCCGCCGCTGCCCAGGCGGTGGCGACGAGCCGGGAGATGGGGAGTCCCGATGCGAGGATCTTGCTCTTGAGGGCGGCGATATCGGCTGCGCCGATAAGCTCATGATCGACGGGAGGGACGGGGTCCTGCCAGAGCTGGGGCGCGGGGACCCACGGTCCGAGGTAGCGGGAGACGGGTCCCATATCGCGGTGAAGCAGCTTGTACCACGCCCTGGCGAAGGCGTCGGCGAGCTGGTCCGGGTGCTCGTGGAAGCGCTCCGCGATGGGTGCGTAGGCCGGGTCCAACTTCAGCGCGAGGTCCGTCGTCAGCATCATGGGGGCGTGCCGCTTCGAAGGGTCGTGAGCATCCGGCACGGTGCCCTGGGCCTCGGGATTCGTGGGAGCCCACTGCTTGGCACCCGCGGGGCTCGCCGTCAGCTCCCAGTCATACTTGTACAGGTTGTCCAGGAACCCGTTGTCCCATTTCGTCGGCTCGTTTGTCCATGCGCCCTCCGGCCCACCGGTGACCGTGTTGGCGCCGTTGCCGCTGCCGAAGGTGTTCCTCCAGCCGAGGCCTTGTTCGACCAGGGGTGCGGCCTCGGGTTCCGGGCCGACGTACGCTGCACTGACTGCACCATGGGTCTTGCCGAAGGTGTGGCCGCCAATGATGAGCGCCGCGGTTTCCTCGTCGTTCATCGCCATCCGCCGGAAGGTCTCCCGAATGTCCCGGGCGGCAGCGAGTGGGTCCGGGGTGCCATTGGGCCCCTCGGGATTCACGTAGATGAGGCCCATCTGCACGGCGCCGAAAGGAGCGGCAAGCTCTCGGTCGCCGCTGTAGCGCTCATCCCCGAGCCATGTGTCCTCGGGCCCCCAGAAGGTCTCGCCGGGCTCCCAGATGTCCTCTCGCCCGAAACCGAAGCCGAACGTCTTGAACCCCATCGATTCCATGGCAACGTTGCCGGCGAGGACCAACAGATCGGCCCAGGAGATCTTCCGGCCGTATTTCTGCTTGACGGGCCAGAGCAAGCGGCGCGCCTTATCGAGGTTCGCGTTGTCGGGCCAACTGTTAAGCGGGGCGAAGCGCTGAGCGCCGCTGCCCCCACCGCCCCGGCCATCGGCGATGCGGTAGGTGCCGGCGGCATGCCACGTCATGCGGATGAAGAGCGGCCCATAGTGACCGTAGTCTGCGGGCCACCAGTCCTGAGACGTCGTCATGACCTCGATGAGGTCTCGCTTCAGCGCTTCGAGGTCGAGGGTCTTGAATTCCTCTGCGTAGTCGAAATCTTCGTCCATCGGGTTGGACAGGCGCGAATGCTGGTGGAGGACCGAGAGGTCCAGCTGGTTGGGCCACCAGTCCTTGTTCGTCCTCGGCCGATTCCGCGCGGGAGTCGGGGAGGGGATTGCAGGATTCTCGCTTTCGCTGACGCTCGTAGTCATGTCCTTATCAGGCACGCCGGTGCTTCTCCTCTCTCGGTGGTTCCTTGTAACGGCTCACTGGTTTGACCCTGGTTGCTCGGATCCGGGGCTGTGTCGCCCAGCTGAGCCAACGACGCCGCGGCGCCTATCGTACCACCAAGTCTCAATCGAACGGTCAGCGCGCCGTCCCGGGCCGGCGCGGCCGTGCCCGTGTCAAGAAGCGCTGTGTGAAGAAACGTCGGTGAGCGGCCTGGCGAGCGCCGTTCGAGGCGGTGGGAGCTTCTCATCGACAACGCCGGCGGTGGCGCCTGGAGGTGAGACACGCCGCGGTTGCTCCGCCTCTTATGGGAGCGTCGCAACTCAGCGGAGAGGAAGAAGTGCTTTCACGAGGGACCCGTCCCCATCGGTCGCAACCTGGAGCGTGCCCCCAACTTCGGCGGCGCGCTCCCGCATGGATGACAGCCCGACACCGGGAACCCAGGTTCCTCGCCCGGGTCCGGCGTCCCGGACGGTGAGCGCCAGGCATTCGTCATCGAAGGCGATTTGCACCCACGCCTGGTCGGTGCCGCTGTGTCGGGCCGAGTTCAGCACGGCCTCCGTCGCGATCCGGAACGCCGCCACTTCGATTGCAGCTGGCAGAGGTGGAAGGTCGTGCGCCTGCACCAGTACCTGCATCGGTTGTCCCTGCGGGGTTCGCATCGAAGCGACCTGTTGGCGGAGTGCTGGGACGAGCCCCAGTTCGTCGAGGGCGGGTGGGCGCATGTCATAGACTAGCCGGCGGATCTCGCCCACGGCGGCGACCGCGTCGGCGCGCAGGCGCCGGAGCAGGGCGTCCGCAGCCGCGGGGTCGGAGGCGATGGTGTTCCGCGCCGCGTCGGCAGTGAAGGCGAGGCCCGAGAAGGTGGGCCCGAGGCCGTCGTGCAGGTCACGCCGGAGTCGCCGCCGCTCCTCTTCGATTGCGGTGATCGCGGCTGCCCGTGATTCCCGGAGGTCATTGGCCAGTAGCCGCGCCCGCAACGTCTGGGCCAGCAGCGGAGCGACAATCCGCAGCACTTGTGCGTCACCCGCGGACAGCGTCAGGTCGCCAGCGCGAAGTCCAACGACGATTTCGCCCGTGAGGTCGTCTTCAAGCGGGAGGGGCAGTCGCCTGGTCGCTGTGACTGGGGTTCCCGACCTGGCAAGCTCTACCCCTCCGACTGAGATGCTCGCGAAGGGGAGCACGAGGGCGGTGCGAATGGCTCGGAGCGCGAGCAGCGGATCATCGCCGATTTGGCCGGCGACGGCGGTGGCGGCGAGCAGCGGGTCGGGCCTGTCGCCGAAGAGGAGCTCGTCGATCAGACCCCGCAAGACGACCCTGAGAGGCTGGAATCCGGCGGCGAGCAGCACGGCCGCGAACGCGAGCACCCCGGGGGTCGGCTCATCGGTTCCTGCCAGCTCCAGGCCAGCGAGCACCGCGATGAACGTCGAGATATAGGTGAGGCCGACGACTCCGAACACGACGGTCTGGACGACCAGCGGTCGGACGTCGGTGAGTCCGGGGCGGCGCACCCCGACCGCCATGACCGGGCCGACCCCGGTGAGGAGGAACGCGCCGACGATGCCGCCGGGGGTACGGAACTCGAGGACGAGGAGGCTGGACACGGCGCCGATCGTCAGGGCCGCGAAGAAGAGCCAGAGCATCGCCTCGCGGTCCTCATCGGAGCCTGTCTCGAGCACCAACCAGCCGTGCCCGATCACAGCGAGTCCAGAGAGCGACGCGAGAGTGGCGAGCTTACCGATGTCGAGCGCCAGGGGGGCGCCGAGGACACCCGCCGCGGCAACGACGACCCACATACAGAAGTCGACTGAGTGTCGGAAGCTGAGCCGTGGATAGGCGAGTGCGGCGGCCGCCGCGGGTAGCATCAGGGTGCCCACGAGCAGGACCTGCGCTGCGGACTGCGCGCCTGCGAGGCGGATGACGGCTGAGCCGATCAGCCCGATGCCGCTCACCACCATCAACACGCCGGCGTGTCGACTCCGCGTTCCCAGGAGGGCGGCGCCGCCGGCTGCCAGCGACATGGCGGGGACGACCGTGGCAGCCGCAATGGCCGCGTCGTTCATGTCGAGGTGCCCAGCCCACCTTCGCGGGCTCGGATGATCGCCTCGCCGCGCCCGGCAACCTGAAGCTTGGCGAAGATCGTCGTGAGGTGGTTGCTCACGGTCTTGGGGGAGAGGAAGAGCTGTCCCGCGATCTCGGCGGTGCGCCGGCCCTGGGCCAGCAGGTCGAGGACCTCGCGTTCACGGTCGGTCAACTCGGGGAACGGGTCGTGGGCAGTGACCGCCGGGGGCGGAGCGGCGAAGTATGCAAGGACCCTGGCCGCCACGCCCGGCCCGAAGATTGCCTCGCCCGCGACCACGCCGCGAACAGCCCGCACGATTTCGTCCTGCTCGGCCTCTTTGAGCAGATAGCCCTGCGCACCTGCCTGCATGGCGGTGAAGACCGTGGCGTCGTCGTCGTACATCGTGAGCATCAGGATCCGGCAGTCCGCGACCCGCGCACGGATTCGCCGCGCGGCCTCGATCCCGTCCGTGCCCGGCATTCGCACATCCATCAGGATCACGTCCGGGCGGTGCTCGACCGCTGCACGCACCGCCGCATCACCGTCGGCTGCCTCGCCGACGACATCCAGGCCAGGAATCGTTCGCAGCATGGCGACGAGGCCGCTCCGCACGACGGGGTGATCATCGGCGACAACGATCCGAATCGATGGGCTGGTACTCACCTGCTCATCATGCCATCAGCCGTTCCCGGATGGCCCAGGAAAAAGCTCCCGACTTGTTCCGCACGGCCGGGGAAGATCTCGGGCACTCTCTCACTTCCGGGCGGCATGGCGGCCGGGCGATGCTGGGGCCACACACGAAAAGGAGCCAACATGACGACGCTCAACGCCACTACGACCAGGGACATCAGCCCGACGGCCAGCGTCCGCGCCGGCCTCGCCCTCTCAGCGCTGATCGGGCTCGGGAACCTCCCGCTGCTCTCGCGCGACATCGACTGGGGCAACGAGACGCCGCCGTTTGGTTTCATGTTGCTGGCCGCCGCGATCGGCATGGTCTCCGTCGTCTGCGCTGCATTTGCGTGGAGCTCGGGCAACCGCCGCGCGATCCGTCTCAACGCCGCCGCGTTGATCGTGAACGCGCTGATGGTCGTGCCGGGACTCTTCGTCGACATCAACGCGACCATGAAGGTCCTCAGCGCGGTGTTCGTCCTGGCACCGCTCGTCGCCGTGGTGCTGATGATGCGGCGCAATCACGCACCCACGCCCGTCATCGACTGAGCAAGAGGTTCGGCGATCGGCCATCACAGGTCGAAGCCACAGCCGGCGAGAGAGGAAACACACCAATGACACCGAAGTCCAGCCTGAACGAACGTGGACGGCCATCTCGCGACGGGGTCGGCGCGGCACGGAACGCGTCACTCCCCGCGGGGGGCGCCCTGCCGATCCAGCGTCTCGATGCCCGCCAGGCAGAAGCCGCTGCCGCGACCCTGAGCGACGCGTTCTTCGATGACCCGCTGCTGCAGATTATTGCCCCGGACGAGGCAAGGCGACGGCGCTGGGGACCGTGGTTCATGAGTTTGATTGTCCAGTATGGGTTGCGGCGGGGGGAGGTTTCCTGCATCGACGGCACGTCAGCTGTGGCCGTCTGGGTTCCGCCCGGCAGCGGGGAGATGAGTTTTGGCCGCATGCTCCGCGTCGGTTTCGCCTGGATGCCATTCCGGCTGGGTGTCGCGAATACGAGTCGTTTCTTGCGGGCGATGTCGGCAACGGAGTCCTTCCACAAGACCGTCGACGGCCCGCACTGGTATCTGGCCGCGGTGGGCGCGCGCCCGGAGTTGCAGGGCCGGGGGATGGGGTCGTCACTCGTGGAGGTGGGAACATCACAAGCCGACGAGGCAGGGATGCCGTGTTACCTCGAGACGGGGACGCAATCGAACATCGACTTCTACGCGAAGCGAGGATTCGAGATCGTCGGCCAGGCGCAACTGTTCGGCCATACGCTCACCGGCATGGTCCGCCCACCTCGAGGGACATCGGCCCGCTGAGAAAACTGGGACCTTGGCGGCCGGAGCAGGTCCGGGCCGGGCATGGACCGCCTGATTGCGGTTGGTAAAGTGCCACGATCGCCCAAGGCCGGCTGCTACCTAATTCCTGGAGGGAATCTCATGAGACCGGGCCGGTTGCCCGCTGCCGCTGCCATCTATTTCGCTTTTGTCGGAATGCTGATGCCCAAAATGGTGTTCGATTTCAAGTCGGATGGCGAATTCGCGATTCGTGGTTGCCGAGCAGGGATTCGAACCCCGACCAAAGGCTCCAAAGACCCGTGTGCTACCGTTACACCACTCGGCAATGAAGGGCCGGCAGGTTGGCCGGCGGGGGTTGGTGCCGAAGGTGGGATTCGAACCCACATGGGTGTGACCCCAGCGGTGTTTGAGACCGCCGCGTCTGCCATTCCGCCACTTCGGCGCGCAGTCATGATAGGCCACCGGGCCGTTGGCGTCTGTGGAACGAACGAGCCCGCCGAGTGGCGGGCCCTGTGCGTGCGAAGGATGGAGCGGAAGACGAGGGTCGAACTCGCGACCTCCTCCTTGGCAAGGAGGCGCTCTACCACTGAGCTACTTCCGCCCGCTGGCCCGAAGTATACCATGCAGGCCTGTCCGGCCAAGAAGCGGGGTCAGTCGCCGACGAGCGTGGTGTACCCCAGCGTGATGACGTCTTCGACGTACTGGCTGCGCCAGCCGGGGTCGGGGATGGGCTGGCGGTGTTCGCGGAACCAGCGGTGGAGCTGGAGGTACTCTTCTTCGAGGCGCATGCGCCAGCTGTCCTCTTCGCGGAACAGCTCGGGGTCCACCTCATCGAGCTGGCGGTCCATGTCGTCGTACTCGATATCGGCGTCCTCTTTCCAGTAGCCGGCAAGATAGTCAATCGACTCTTCGAGGTTGTGGCGGCATTCCTCCAGCATGATCGACATCATGCCGGTCTCATCGACGCGCTGGCCGTTCACGCGATACTTGCGGGCGCATTGCTCGCAAACGACGACGAGCTTGCGCGCGTCGCAATCGGTCTTGTCGGTGCAATCGCGGCAGCGCTGGGCGAACTCGGCAGCATCGGGGTTGCGGGTGTAGCCAACAATCATCTCGTCGCCGAGGGCACCGCACGCCTGGCAGGTCATCTTTTCGGCGAGGATGTCGTTAATCGCCTTGTCCCAGTCCAGCTGCATGGGGTCCTCCGTTTCGATGCTCGAGGGCCAAGCCCGGGAGCGCAGCGGCCGCGCGAGGCGCGGAAGCTACAGTTCTACAGTATACCAGCCGGTTTGGCCGGGCATCTCTTCGATCCCAACCGAAAGTTTGCGGATGTTGGTGGCGCCCAGCTCCCGCAGGACGGCCGCCAGGCGGCCACTGACCCACTCCGAGATGCGCTCGGCCGTCGTGTTATCGATGGGGAGCGCAATCACGTCCTGCCTGGGGAAGACGTAGTCGCGGTCGCCAAAGCGGACGTTCCAGGAGCTCTCGGTTTCGGTGACTTCGAGGATGCGGCTATGGCGCTGGAGCATGAATTTGTGGTCGAGCTCATCGGCGATGACCTTTGCCGCGCGCTTCAGCTCGCCAAAATCAAAGATCCAGCTGTCGCTGGTCAGCTCGCCCTCGGCTTCGACGATGATGTCGTAGTTGTGGCCGTGAAGCGGCTCGCAGGCGCCGCGAAAGGTGGCCATGTGGGCCGCGGCGAAGCGCAGCCGGTTTCGTTCGACGGTGATGCGGCGGATGGGGGGCATGGGCTTCATCGTAGCGGGCGGCGGCGTTCCGCGAACGCGTGTTGCTGGAATTCGTGACGCCGGGCACAATCCACGATGGCGCAGGACCGCGCCCGGGGCGTGTGCATGGCCGTCATCGTCGTTACTTCAGCGGAAGCAGGCGCCGGCAAGACCGGTGTGGCCCAGGCGATCGCGCGCCACTACGCGTACCTCGGGCGGCCGGTGACGCTGGCACGGGTCGCGGGCGAAGGTAACGCGGCGGAGGACGCCGCCGCCTTCGGTGCGCTGGCGTTCGCGCCGGGCTCGGGCTCGACGCCGGTGGCGGTTGAGGCGCTAACGGACGCGGGTGGCGATGCGCTACTGGTGGTCGAAGCCGATGCGGCGGCGGCGACGATCCCCGGGGCCACCGCGGTGCTGGTCGCGCGGAGTGTAGCCCCGAAGAGTCCACCGGCCGGGATAACCCCGGTGGCGACTGTTGTTACGGACGTGCCACGTTCGGCGGCCGGCGCGCCCACCGGCACGACGTTCCTGCTGGCCGAAGACCGCCTGCTCGCCGGCTTCAGCGTCGAAGAGGCGCGGGCGGCACTCAACGCCGAGGTGCTGGTGGTAGGCGACGCGAATGACGCGACCTGCGACCACCTTGTGATCGCGCCGATCGCCTCGGACGCGGGTCAGCCGTATTTCCGGCGTTTCGGCACGCAGGCGGTGGTGGTGCGCTTCGACAAGACGGACATGCACCTCGCCGCGATGAAGGCGGAACCGCAGGTGTTGATCCTCACGGGGGGGCGCCGCCCGTCGGACTACCTGTTCGACGCAGCGGCGGCGAACGGCGTCCCGGTGCTGCTCTCGCGGACGGACACGGAGAACACGGTAATCGCGCTCGAAGGCGTCTTCGACCGGACGCGGTTCCAGGGGGAGCGGAAGCTGGACCGGATGGTGGAACTCTTGGAGGCTACGGCGTTGTTTGAGCTACTTAGCACTAGCTGTTAGCTACTAGCCGCTCGCTATTAGCTCCTTTGCCGCTGCTTTAGCCGCTAACTGTTAGCGCCCCATAGCAACCATCTGGCCGGGCTTTGTCAGCGCATATATGAGGCAATGTGCTCAAATACACGAGCCAACGTACCACGTTGCCGTTGAAATAGCAGCGGCGGTTACCGGAGGTCGGCGGGTCGGGGCGCCACCGCGGGCACTGGCTGGACACGTTTGGGCGCGGCTGCAGCGGCCACTCAGGGCGCGGCGCCAAGGACCCGGCCTCAGTGGGGCGGTGCCGAGATCTACTCCGCGGTGGCGTCGATGATGGGGGCGTCATCGCCGATGGCGCGGGGCGCCGGGCGGGGGGTCGCGAAGACGTCACGGACGGCGGTAGGGCGCTGCGCGGGGATGGGAGCGGGCTGGGGCGCCGGGCGCGGTTGTGTCGGCCGCACGCCAGGGCGGGCAGGTGAGCGCCCCGGGCGAGCACCCATGCCTTCGCGCGGCGGCTTTTCCAGGCCGCAGAAGGGACACGCCACCCAGGCGTAGCTCAGGGGCTTCGAGCAGGAGCGGCACGGTTCCTTCAGCTGGGTGCGGCAGGAGGGACAGATGAGGTAGTCATCCAGCACGCGGCGCTTGCAGGTGGGGCATGCTTTCAGGTCTTCGAGCTCCTGGAGCAGCGCCTCTTCTTCGAGCGAGCGTTCGTAGAGTTCGCTCAGCGTGTAGCGCGGCCGCAGGATCAGGTAGATCCAGTGTCCGGGCAGCGAGAAGACGAGCACCAGCAGGACGGCAACGGTCTGGACGATGGGGTCACGGGTCCGCTGGCGGATATCGCGGTAGGCCCAAAACACGAGGGCGAGCCACATCGCCACGAAAAAGACGATGAGGATGCCTGCGGTGTACTTCGCGGTGGTTTCCCAGTCCCCTCCGGGCCACGACACCAGGAACATGCGCGACTCTCCTCCCCCGACCCCCGCGAGTATACCACCGGGGGTGTTGCGACAATAACTCACACAAGCTTGCAAATCGCTCGTTTGTTCTGTTCGGTGGTAGACTGCTTCCGTGTCGACAATGGATTCGCTCCCGGCCGGCCGCCCGATCACGCGGCGGTTGCTCGATGAACGCCAGGAGCCCGCACAAAGTTCCCCCACCGCCGCACCGCAGCGCTATCAGGACTTGCCCCCAATTCTGGAGGGGCTGAACGAGCCCCAGCGCGCCGCGGTCCAGCATGGTGAGGGGCCGGTGCTGATCCTCGCCGGGCCGGGGAGCGGGAAGACGCGCGTCATCACCCATCGCATCGCGCACCTGGTGCGCGAACGGCACGTGCCGCCCTGGCGCATCCTCGCGGTGACATTCACGAACAAAGCAGCCCGTGAGATGCGCGAACGGGCCTCGCGGCTGCTGGGCGAGGACAGCTCGAGCGTGGCGCTGGGCACGTTCCATTCGATGTGCGCGCGCTGGCTGCGCGTCGACGGCGGGCTCATTGGCGTCGACCCCAACTTCGTCATCTACGACGACAGCGACCAGGTGGCGCTCATGAAGCGCGTGCTCGAAGACCTGAATGTGGACGTGCGCCGGTTCGCGCCACGTTCCGTGCTGAGCGCCATCTCCGCCGCGAAAAGCGAGCTCATCGATCACGAGGGCTACGCCGGACGTGTCAACGACTACTTCCAGGAGGTGGTCGCGCGGGCGTTCACGCGCTACACGCAGGCGCTGCACGCGGCCTCCGCGCTCGATTTCGACGACCTGTTGAACGAAGCGGTCCGCCTGTTCCGAGATTCGGAGCCGGCGCGGGACAAGTACGCGGGCCGGTTCCTGCACGTGCTCGTGGATGAGTTCCAGGACACGAACCCGGCGCAGTACCAGCTGGCGAAGCTGCTTGCATCGAAGCACCGGAACATTGCGGTGGTGGGCGACCCCGACCAGAGCATCTATTCGTGGCGGGCGGCGGACGTGCGCAATATGCAGTACTTCGAGGCGGACTTCCCCGGCTGCACGACGTACCTGCTCGAACAGAACTACCGCTCGACGCGGCCGATCCTCGCGGCGGCCGACGCGGTCATCCGCAAGAACCCCAACCGCAAGGAGCGCATGCTCTGGACCGAGCGCCCGGGCGGGGACCTGATCGTCACCTACGAGGCGTATAGCGACGAAGAGGAAGGCGAATTCGTCGCCTCGGAGGTGCGGCGGCTGATGGCGACGGGCAAGGGCGCGGGCGAATTCGCGGTGATGTACCGGACGAACGCACAATCGCGGACGGTGGAGGAGGCGATGGTGCGCCACCGCATCCCCTACCGGCTGATCGGCGGCGTGCGGTTCTACCAGCGGCGCGAGATCAAGGACCTCATCGCGTATCTGCGGCTCATCCACAATCGCAACGACGAGGCGAGCCTGCTGCGCATCATCAACGTCCCCGGGCGGGGCATCGGCGGCAAGACGATCGACCGCCTGAGGACGTATGCGTCCGCGTATGGGATGTCGCTCTGGGACGCTTGCGAACTTGGCGTGCGGGGTAAGCAGCCGGTCGATGGCATCACCGGGCGGTCGGCCGCGGCGGTGTTCGGGTTCGTCCATGCGCTGGACCGGTTGCGGGCGATGCGAGACGCGCGGAAGCCGCTCGCCGACATTTTCGACGCGCTGCTGGGCCACACGGATTACCTGAAATACCTCCGCGACGGCGACGACGCGCAGGAGCGTTTGGAGAACGTCGAACAGCTGCGCGCGCTGATCTCACAGTACGAGGAAGTGGGCGGCGAAGAGAACGACCTGGCAACCTTCCTCCAGGATGTCGCGCTCGTGGCGGACGTGGATGACCTGCAGGAGGGCGCGAAAGCGGTGACGCTCATCACGCTCCACGCGGCCAAGGGGCTCGAGTTCCCGGTGGTCTTCATGACTGGCCTGGAGGAGGGCGTGCTGCCCCACATCCGGTCGTTCGATGACCCGCGCCAGATGGAAGAAGAGCGGCGCCTCGCGTACGTGGGGATCACACGGGCGGAGGACTTGTTGTACCTGACGCGGGCGTACCGGAGGTACGCGATGGGCGGGCAGTCGACCAACCCCGAATCGCGCTTCCTGCGCGACATACCCGGCGACCTGACGCGGTCGTGGGGCTCGACCACGAAGATGACGTACGCCGAAACAGTGGCGGCCGCGCCGATGCGAGAAGAATTTCGCCCTGAAGAGGCCGAGTTCGAAGCTGGCGCCAGCGTGCGGCACGCCAAGTTCGGCGCGGGCAAGGTCGTGAGCGTGCAGAAGAACGGCGGCGACGTGGAGTACCAGGTGGCGTTCGAAAGCGCGGGCATCCGGCGGCTGCTGCAGAGCTATGCAAAGCTGGTGCCGGCTTGATGGAGCACCTCTTCCTGGTCCCATCATCGTGGGCCGAGTGGAGGCAGTGGTCGCGCGATGGCGCGCCGCAACTCGCCGGCATCATCGCCGGCGTCATCGCGGTCAATATTGTGTTCCGGACCGTGATCAGCCGGGCGCTGCGGCGCGCGATCGGGCGCGCGATCGGACTGCGGATGGATGACACCGCGGCCGTCGAGCGGCGGGCCGACACGCTCATCTCCACGCTCACATGGCTGTTCACGATTTTCGTGCTGTTCGTCGGGGTCTCGCTGGCGCTCGACAACCTGGGGCTCAACGTTTCGGCGCTGGTGGCGAGTGTTGGCATCGTCGGGCTCGCGCTGGGGCTCGGCGCGCAGACGCTGATCAAGGACATCATCAACGGCACGTTGATCCTCATCGAGGACCAGTACCGGGCGGGCGACGTGGTGACGGTGGCGGGCGTCTCGGGGACGGTGCTCGAGGTGAACCCCCGGCGGACGGTGCTGCGCGACGCGAACGGCAACGTCCACACCGTCCCGAACAGCGCTATCACGGTCGCGACGAACCAGACGCAGGGCATGAGCCGGCTCTACCTGGACCTGACGGTGCCGTACGAGGTGGACCTCGCGCGGGCGCTGGCGGTCATCGGCGAGGTCTGCGAGCAGGTGGGCCAAGAGTGCGCCGGCGACATCCTCTCGACGCCGCACGTGCTGCGCGTGGACGGCTTTGTCGACAACGGCGTCGTGGTGAAGGTCGCGGGCGACGTGCGGGCGGGCGCGCAGTGGCGCGTAATGGGCCTGCTACGCGAACGGGTGAAGCTGCGCTTCGACGAAGCGGGGCTGGACTTCGGCCCGCGGCCGCGAGCGGCCGCGGCGGTGCCGGCGCAACCCGCCCCCGGGAGCGCGCCGGGCGCGGATGGAGCAGTAAAATCCTCGCCGTGAACCGCGTTCGATAGCACGGGCGCTGGTACCGGGCCGCTTGCCAACGGGCGCCACTGATTGTTCGCCAATGGTGGGGGGCTTGCCGCGGAAGCCTTGCGCGCGACCGGAATCGCGAGCGGTTGTGGCGCCGGGCGGCGGGCATCGGAATAGCGGTTACCTGGCGCGCCGGGGCGGCCGCGGTTTGATCCAGTTCTTGCTCAGCAGGAAGCGGGTCATGATCCGCGAGAAGGCGAGGCCGAGCATGATCGCCGGCACGACCCAGACGACGATGATGAGCGAGCCGTTGCCCTGTTCGCTGAGCACGCCCGCGGGGATTCCGAATAACACGCCGATGAAGAGCCCGAGGGCGAGCGCGGTGAAGACCGGGAACGTCCGCCAGCGCCATTGGGGCATGGGGCGGGCAACGCGAACGGCGGCGGCGGTCTCCTGGGCGCCGGGCACGGCGGTGGCGCTCGCGGGTGCGGGGGAACGTGGGCGGCGGGGGCGCCGGCGCTTGTCACTCATCGGGCGCTATCGTAGCGGGAATTCCGTATCTGAGCCGGAAGGCCATATCGCAGCGCAGGCAGAGCGGGACGACATCGCGGCCGAGCAGGTTGCGGAAGCCGATTTCGTGCGTCCCGCAAGGTTCGCCGGGCTCGTGGACGCGCGCATCGGGGAAGTGGAAGATGCCGCCGCAATCGGCGCAGACGAGGACGCTGCGGCCGCCCGGGGGCTGGTGGCATTCGCAGCAGTGGTCTGCGTTCACGGGCCCGATCAGCGGGGGCGCGGCGGCTGGAGATCGCGGCGTGCGAACAACAACGTGCCCGAGGCGGTCCTGCGGTGGCGAACCTGACCGGACGCCGCCGCGGCGGCCAGGGCGGCCGGCGAGATCCCGGCGGCCAGTGCAGCCTCTTCGAGGTCGAGGATGTCATCAAGGGCGGCGGAGGCGAACTCCGGGTGGAGGCAGATGTTGCAGGCGAATTCGAGCGAAAGGTGGTCATCGTTGACCCAGACTTCGCCGCAATCCTTGCCCTCGAGATCGGTGCGCTGGTTGAGGTGGTACGGCTTGCCGCACTCCATGCAATAGGCTTCCGTGTGGCTTTCAAGCAGCTCCGAGCAGACGGAGCAGGCGATGTCGAGGGAAGCGGTCATATGCGGAGCACCTGTGCAGATTCTAGTGGATCCTTGACGCGGGCAAAACGGCGCTCATATGATCATGTAGCTTTAGCATTTCCTCCCGAGGTGACGGAGGTTGGGTTTGGGGGTTTCGTGCCGCTGGCGCCCGCTGACCTCGAAACGCTCGTGGCCCGGCTCGCCGTGAAGCCGCTGCCTGCGGATCTTCTGCGCGAGGCGCTGACCCACGCGTCCTACCTGAACGAATCCGATGCCCGCGCGCCATCGAACGAACGGCTGGAGTTCCTTGGCGATGCCCTGCTCGGGGTGGTGATTGCCGACCGGCTATTCCGGCTTTACCCGCTGGCGGGGGAGGGCGAGCTGACCCGCATGCGCGCGGACGTGGTGCGGGGGAGCACGCTCGCGCGGGTGGCGCGGCGCCTCGAACTTGGCGACCAGGTGATCCTCGGGCGGGGGGAGGAGGCGGCGGGCGGGCGGGCCCGCGACCGCAACCTCGCGGGGGCGCTGGAAGCGCTCATCGGCGCGGTGTACGTGGCGCACGGCACCCGGAGTGCGCGGAGCCTCGTGCTGCGGCTGCTCGGCCCGGAGCTGCGGCAGCTCGCGATCGAGGGGGCGCGCATCGATGCGAAATCGAGCCTGCAACACCTGGTGCAGGCCCGTTGGCACGAACCGCCGGACTATGTAACTGTGGAGGAAGGGCCGGGCGGCGCCGAACGCCGCTTCATTGTGGAGGTTCGGGCTGGCGGCGCCACCCTCGGGCGGGGCGAGGGCGCAAGCAAGCGCGAGGCACAGCAACGTGCCGCGGGCGAAGCGATCACGCGCCTGGCGGAGGCCGAGGGTTGACATGTACCTGAAGAAACTCTCGATACAGGGCTTCAAGAGCTTCGCCAACCGGACCGTATTCGAATACGGGCCCGGGATCACCGCGGTCGTCGGCCCGAACGGTTCCGGCAAAAGCAACGTCTCCGATGCGCTGCGCTGGGTGCTGGGCGAACAGAGCCAGAAACTGCTCCGCGCGAAGAAGCAGGAAGACGTGATCTTCTCCGGCGCGAACGGCCGCTCGGCCGTCGGCATGGCCGAGGTGATGCTGACGCTGGACAACAGCCAGAAGTGGCTCCCGGTTGACTTCGCCGAAGTCGAAGTGGGTCGGCGGGTGTACCGGAGCGGGGAGTCCGAATACCTGCTGAACGGCTCCCGCGTGCGCCTGCGCGACATCACCGACCTGCTGATGAAGGGCGATGTCGGCCAGAACAGCTACTCGATCATGGGCCAGGGGCTCGTCGATGAAGTGCTGAGCATGTCGGCGGAGGAGCGGCGCTCGTTCCTCGATGAAGCGGCCGACGTGAAGCGCTTCCGTTCGAAGATCCGCGAAGCACAGGACCGGCTGGCGGCGACGCGCGAGAACATCGGGCGGGTGACGCTCATCGTGAACGAGATCGAGCCGCGGCTAGCGCAACTCGGCCGGCAGGCGGACCGGGCCGCGGAGCACTCGCGCTTATCGGCGGAACTGGCGGAGCTGCTGCGCGTGTACTACGGCCATCGCTGGAGCGAAGCGCACAACCACCTGGTGCGGGCGCGGGCGGAACTCGACCAGCGCACGGCTGAAGACGCGGCGGCAACGGAGCGCGTGGTGCAGCTGCGCGAGCAACTGCGCGCACTCGGCGAGGAGATCCGCAAGCGGCGCGAAGCGATCACGCGGAGGGACACGCGGACCACGGAAATCGACACGCGGCTCGCGGCGACGGAACAGAACATCTCGCTCGACCGCGAGCGCCAGAACATGGTGACGGCGCGCGGCGACGAGGTGCGGGCCGAGATCGAGGCGCTCGATGCCGAGCGCGCGGGTCTGAAGAAGACCGATATCGATGAAGGCAAGCGCGGCAAGGAAGTGCTGGAGGAAGCGGAGCAGGCGAAGTCGTTCGCGCAACAAGCGCGCCAGGCGCTAGAGACCGCCGAGCGCGACTATGCCGCCATCCGCAGCCGCTTCCAGGAGCTCCGGGATGGCGCCGAAGCCGACGACCGCCGCGCGGGCGCGCTTGACCGGGACGCTGAGGACGCCGCCCGCCGGCTGGTAGTGCTGGAACGGGAAGAGGGACAGGCGGCCGCGAAGCGAAAGCAGCTGCTGGTGGAGCTCGTGGGCTATGGCCGGCGATTCGCGGACCTTCGCGGCCGCGTATTCGATGCGGAAGACGCCCTCGAAGCCACGCGTTCGGCCGCGGACGCCGCCAGCGAGCGGCTGCAACGGGTGCAGGAGGAGGTGCGCAAATACGAGGCCGCGGGCAACCAGGATCTGCGCGAGCTCGACCATCTGGAGGGGCGGCTCGATGCGCTGAAGCGCGTGCAGGCCGAGCACGACGGCGTGGCGGCCGGGACGCGCAACGTGCTGATCATGGGCCAGGCGCTGATCGACGGCGTGGAGCCGGGGACCCTGGGCGAGCCACCGGAAATCAATGGCATTGTCGGGTTGCTTTCGCGGCAAATCCGCGTTCCCGCCGGTATGGAGGTCGCCATCAACGCAGCGCTCGAAGCGCGGCTGCACGCCGTGGTGGTCGAGACCGAAGACGACGCGCTGACCGCGATTTCGCTGCTCACGCGGCGGCGCGGTGGGCGCGCGCAGTTCCTCTCGCTGGACGCGGTGCGCCACATCTACCCGCTGAACCTGCAGAAGGAGCGTGGCGTCGTGGGCGTCGCGGCGAAGCTCGTCCGCTGCGAACAGCGCTTCCGGCCGCTGATCGACACACTGCTTGGGCGGGTGATCATCGTCGAGGACGTACAGAGCGGGCTGCGCATGATCCGGCGGGCGCTGGGGTCCGTGGTCACGCTCGACGGCACGTACATCGAACCGACGGGGGTGCTGACCGGGGGCACATCGGGCGCCGAAGAGGGCGTGTTCAGCCGCCAGCGCGAGCTGGAGGAGCTGCCCGAGCGGATCGCGGAGTTGAAGGCGCGCACCGAAGTGAGCGCGCACCAGCTGGAAACCGCGCGCGCGGCGGTGACGACGATCGCGGCGCGGTCACGCGAGGCCGAAGGCCAGTACGAGACGATCCGGCGCAACCTCGATGGGGCGCGCGGCGAACTCGAGCGCGAACGCGACCGTTTGCACCGGCTGCGGCGCGAATTGGACGCGGTGCGTTCGAAGCGCATCGATATCGGGCGCGAGCGCGATGCGAAGGAGCGGCTCATCGCGCAGTCGAAGGCTTCGCGAGAGCAATCCGAGACGCGGCGCGACGAGCGCCGGGGCCAGCTGGAAGGGCTGGAATCGGAGCTGCTGGAAGCGACCGAGCGGCGCGAAGCGGCGTTGAAGGGCGTCTCCGAGGCGAGCGCCCGGCAGGCGGCCGTGGAAGGCGAGCGGCGGGCGCTGCAGGCGATGCGGGAGCAGCACGAAAAGGCGATCGAACGGCTGGACGGCCAGGTGAAGGCGAAGAAGCTCCAGGCTCGTAACCTGGAGCTCGAGGCGAAGGTGATCGACGAACGGCTGGGCAAGCTGCAACGCGAGCTCGAGTCCATCCAGCGCGAGCGCTCGCGCTTCTCGGACGACGCCGCGCCGGACCGGGACGAGCTGAACCGCCTCGAACAGCACGAGCGGCAGCGCCAGGAGGAGTTCAACGAGGCACAGTCCACGCTCCTCGCGATCAACCGCGGCCGCCTCGACCTCGAAGCGGAAGTGTCGCGGGCGCAGGACGTGATCGAGAGCCTGCGGCTGGAGATGGAACGGGAAGGGCTGGCGCCGGACCGCGCGGGCGAGATCGTCGGCGTGGAGGAGGCGATGGCGGCGGAGCCGCTCTTCGAGAACGCGCGCCCGCATTCGGTGCAGGGCGGGGCACTCGTCGATGCGGAGCGGACGCGGCTGCGGATCGAGGAGATCCGGCGTCACATCCGGCGGCTCGGGCCGATCAACGCGGAGGCACCCGAAGACTATCGCGAGAGCAAGGACCGCCACGAGTTCCTGACGGCCCAGCTCCGAGACCTGGCGGACGCCGAGGCGCAATTGCGCGAGGCCATCGCCGAGCTGAGCGAGGAGATCCGGAGCCGCTTCGCCGTCACGTTCGAACTCGTGAGCAGCGCGTTCGGTGAGTACTTCGCGGCGTTCTTCGGGGGCGGCACGGCGAAGCTGGCGCTCACCGACCCGGATGACTTCGCCGAGACGGGCATCGATATCGAGGCGCAGCCGCCAGGCAAGCGGCTGAAGAGCCTGGCCCTGCTTTCCGGGGGCGAACGCTCGCTGACCGCCGTCGCGCTGCTGTTCGCGCTGCTTTCGGCGAACCCGGCGCCGTTCTGCGTGCTGGACGAAGTGGACGCGGCGCTGGATGAGGCGAACGTCGGACGCTTCACGACCTCGTTGAAGGCGCTCGCCGAGAAGACGCAATTCCTGGTCGTGACGCACAACCGGCGCACGGTGGAGATGGCGGACGCGATCTACGGTGTATCGATGGGGCGCGACGGCGTATCGAAAGTGCTGTCGCTGCGGCTCGCGGACGTGCAGCAGGACTGACCGGAGCGCCGGCTGCCGCTACCATCAGGTTCGAAACACGAAGGAGCGCCTGCTTGCGATTCTGGCGAAAGCACAAGGCGGAAGAGAACGAAGTCGCCGACGCGGCCGAGGGCGAGCAGCCAGGCGAGGCCGCCGTTGCCGTGCTGGAGCCAGCGGCGGAGGACGACGCCGCCGAGCTCCACGAGCAGACGGAGAAGGCGCTCGAACGGACCAGGAAGGGGCTGTTCGGGCGCATCGCGGGTATGTTCGAGCGGGCCGATTTCGACGAGGACCTGTGGGACGAGCTCGAAGAGATCATGGTCGCCTCGGACACGGGGGTTGGGACCACGGAAGCGATCCTCAGCCGCGTGAAGCAGGCGGTGAAAGCGAGCGGCGTAAAGCAATCGCTGCGAGTGCGTGAGATCCTGCGGGACGAACTGGTGGCGATCCTGGAGGAGCCGGCCACAGAGTCCCCTGCGTGGGACCGCGACCCCCAGCCGAGCCCGATGATCGTGCTCGTTGTCGGCGTGAACGGCGCGGGCAAGACGACGACCATCGCGAAGATGGCGTACGCGTTCAAGCACGATGGTGCGGCCGTGATTCTCGGCGCCGCCGATACGTTCCGTGCTGCCGCCAGCGACCAGCTCAAGGTCTGGGGCGACCGTGTCGGGGTGCGAGTGATCGCGCACAAGCCGGGCGCGGACCCGGGGGCGGTGGTGTTCGACACGCTCACGGCGGCGGAGAATTCGGCGGCCGACATCGTCATCATTGATACTGCCGGGCGGTTGCACACGAAGACGAACCTGATGGAAGAGCTGAAGAAGATGGACCGCATCATCCAGCGGAACCATCCCGAGGGGCCGCACGAGACGTTGCTCGTGCTGGACGCGACGACCGGCCAGAACGGGTTGCAGCAGGCGAAGACGTTTACCGCCGCTGTCGGTGTCAGCGGTATTGTCCTGGCGAAGCTCGACGGCACGGCGAAGGGAGGCATCGCCTTCGCCATCGCGCACGAGCTCCGGATCCCCGTGCGGTTTATCGGCACGGGGGAGAAGCTGGGCGACCTGGCGCCGTTCGATGCGCGGGAATTCGTCGATTCGCTGCTTGGCCACTAAGGGGTAACGGATGGCGCCAGTGCTCGCGTTCTGGGGTGCGTCGCTCCTCATTGGCGCCCTGGCCCTCCCGATCGCATTCGTGTTGCTCCGCCGCCTCCCGGATGCGGGGGCCGGCCTGAGTTCCCCATTGGGGCTCGTGGTCGCGGGGTACGCGTACTTCATCCTCCGCACGATGTCGGTGCTCCCCCAGGGACGGGGTGGGTACTTGCTGGCGGTGGGGCTCCTCGCGGTGATTTCGGCGGCGGTAGCAGGCCGGGATCGGCGATTCCGGGTGACGCTGGGACGGGCGGCCCCGGCGGCGGTCGCGGTGGCCGGGTTGTTCACGCTGGGTTTTTTCGCTTTCGTCGCGTACCGCTCATACGTGCCGGACATCGCGGGGACGGAAGAGCCGATGGACTTCATGTACCTGAACGCGACGCTGACCTCGCCCGGCTACCCGCCGCAAGACCCCTGGCTGGCGGGCAAGCCGGCGAGCTACTACTACTTCGGCTACCTGCAGATCGGGCTGCTGACGCGCACCGCGGGCGTAGAGCCGGAACAGGGCTACAATCTCGGGCTCGCCTACACGTTCGCCGCCGCGGCGGCGGGGATCGGGTCCATCGCTTTTGCGTTCGGCCGCTGGGCCCTGGGCGCGCGCGGCCGGCGCTGGGCGGCCGCCGGCGCAGGCGTTGCCGTGCTGCTGCTGCTTGGCATCGGGTCGCTGTCCGCGATATTCGAAGTGGCCGCCGCGCACGGGCGCTACAACGAGCCGCTCTTCCGCTTTTTTGGGGTCGATTGGCTGCAGCCGTGCCGGGCGGGGGTGACCGAAGGCTGCCGGGCGGTGGCGCGCACGACGGCCTGGTACCCAACAGAGTTCTGGTTTTGGTGGCGGGGATCGCGCATCATCCCGAACACGATCACGGAGTTCCCGTTTTTCAGCTTCCTGCTCGGCGATTTGCATCCCCACGTGATGGCGCTGCCGTTGGTGCTGCTGGCCATCGGCCTCTCGGCGCACGTGTGGCGCGGCCGGTCGTTGCTGAGCTACCGCGACCACCTCCGGCGGCCGTGGATTGGCCTCGGCCTTGGCGTGATCCTGGGCGCACTGGCGTTCCAGAACGCGTGGGACGTGCTGACGTTCGCGGGGATACTCGCGGTTGCAGTGTTCGTGCGGGACCTGCGGCGGAAGCCGGCACTGGCGGCGATCGGCCATGCGGCGACCTACCTGCTGCCGATCGCGGCGGTGGCCTTCTTCGCGTACCTGCCCTGGTACCGCGACTTCAAGTCGCAGCAGCAGGGCATCCGGCCGTATGTGGGGGCGGGCACGATCCCGGCACATGCGTTCCTACAGTTCGGGCCGCTGCTGCTGACGGCGGCGCTCGCGCTGACGTTTGCGTTCCGGCGGGCGCGGAGCGGAGACGTGGCGAATGCGGCCTTCGCGAGCCTCTGGCTCCCGCTGGTGCCGATGCTGGGGTGGATGGCATTCGCCGGCGCGCGGGGCGAACTCGGCGGCGCCATCGACGCGCGCGGGGACCTGGGCTGGGTCACGCTGGCGGTCTACGGGCTCATGGTGGCGGCGCTGTTCACCAGCTTCCTCGTGCTGGCGCGAGCGCGAGACCCGGTCGCGATTGTCCCGGCGCTGGCGGCGGTCGGCGCGCTCCTGCTGTACGGCTCCGAGCTGTTTTACATCAAGGACATTTTCGGGGGCCAGCCCCGCCTGAATACCGTGTTCAAGCTGACGTACCAGGCCTGGGTGTTGCTCTCGCTTGCGGGCGGGGTGGCGATAGTGCTGGCGCTGCGGGCAGCGGTGAAGCGCCGCCAGTACGCCGGCTGGCTCGGGGCGCCGGTCGCGCTGGTGGTGTTGGGCGGGCTGGTCTACCCGGTGACCTCGATCCCGAACCGCACGGCGGGCCGTACCGTCCCCACCACGATCGACGGCCTCGATTTCCTCGCACGCAACGATCCGGGCGAATACGCTCTGACGCGATGGGTGCGCGACCACACGGATCCGGGGGATGTGATTATCGAAGGCTCGGGCCGGACGTGGACTCGTGGGCCAAACGGTGAACCTGTGGTGAGCAACGCCGGCAGTGACTACACCGAATCCGCCCGTATCAGCGCGCGGACAGGGCGGGCCACGCCGATCGGCTGGTTCTTCCACGAAGTGCAATGGAGGGGCAACGACGCCTCGGTGACGGCGGAGCTCGAGCGCCGCCAGAACCTCGTCGATCGAGCCTACATCGCCACCACGCCGGCGGCCGTGCTCCAGGCGATGCGCGATGCCGGCGCCACCTACCTTGTGGTGGGGACCATCGAACGGTCGCGGTTTGCCGGCCTGATGCCGCGGTTCGACACCTTCCTTGACACCGCCTTCCAGGACGGCGACACGCGAATCTACCGGATGCCCGTCTTCGAGGTGGTCCCCACGTCGTGAGCGCGACAATCGAAGACGGCGACACATCCGGGACGCCGGATCTGAGGCGGCCCGGCGGCGGCAGGCAGAACGGCGAATCGCCAGCGGTCATCGGAGTAGCGGATGCCGAAGCGGCGGCAGGCGGTCGGGGCATCGAAATTAGCGTGGCGGCGTTCGCGTGGGTGGCGTTGACGGCGGTGTTCCTGGCGTTGCGTATCGCTCCCGTCTTCCGCGCCTCCGTGAGCGGCGCCGAGCTCATCCACCTTTCCGGCGCCTGGCAGGCGCGCATCGGCTCCCCGGACGACCGGTTCGTACCGACGTTGTTCCAGGCGCTCGCGGCGGGGCTGCTGCACTTCTCGTCGTCGGAGGCGCCCGCGCGCCTGCTGGCGTTCATTGCGCTGGCGTCCACGCCGGTGGCGCTGTACCTACTGCGGCCGCGACTCGGGGAGGCGGGCGCGCTGCTCGCGCTCGGCATCCTCGCCTTCGACGCACCGGCGATCAACCTCGGGGTTTCGGCATCGGCGATGGGTTTCGATATCCCGCTGACGCTCTGGCTGCTGGTGGCGATGGTGCGATTCCAGGAGCGCGCGCCAGTGGCGGTGTTGGTGGTCGCGGGGTTCCTGGTAGCGACCGCAGGGCCGCTGCCACTGCCGCTGCTGTCGGCGTGGGCAACGGTGGGCCTGGCACGTGGGCGGCGTCCGTCGAATAACCTGCTCATCTTCGGCGGCGGCGGCCTGGCTGTCGGGGTGCTCGCGGCTTCGCTACGGTTCGGGCTTGGCGCCGACGGACTGCGCGTGCCGCCGTTCGACCTGTTCGCCGCCAGCTTCGATGAGTTGTGGTCGACGGCGACGGCAGGCGAGGTGATGGCGCTCTACAGCGCGCCGCTGTTCGCCGCCGGCATCACCGTAGCGGCGGTGCAGGCGGTCCAGGCGTATCGGGGACGGCCGGCCGGGGAACTCAACACGCTGCTGCTGATATGGACGGCGTTCTCGGGGGCGTGGTTCCTTGCGGCGGCCTCCACGAACAGCGCCATAAGCGTCTCGGCGGTGACGATGCCACTGGCGTTGCTCCTCGGCCCCGCGCTCGCAGCCGGGGTCACCGCGATGTGGCGAGCGGATTGGCAGTACGCGCGCTTCCTCTTGCCGGTCTCGGGCTTCACGTTGCTGCTGATGATCGCGGTGCTATTGGATTGGGCGCGCGCGGACCAGGCCGGCGACGGACGCCAGCAACTCCTGGTTGCGGTGCTCGCACTGGGCTCGATTGTGGCCGCGGGAATCGTCGCCTATGACCGGCGATCGGCGCCCGCGCTCATCGCCGGCGCGCTCGTGCTAGCGCTGATCCCGACGGTGCCGGGAGCATTGCGCATCGCCGCGAGCGCCGGCGACGAGCCGCTGCTCTCGCCGATGAGCCCCAGGCAAGCGCGGGAATTGCGGGATCTCGCGCTGCAGCGCATCGGTGAGAAGGGAGGCAGTATCGTCGTCCACCCGGCGTACCGCGACGCCGCGACGTGGCCGTTCCGCGACTCGGGGAACATTGTCGTGGCTTCACGGGTGCCACCGGAGGCGGCGGTGGTGCTGTGGCCGCCGAGCGAGGCGCCTCCCGAAGGATTTACCGGGCTTGATGGAAAATGGGCGCTGTCGCGCGAGGTGCTGCCGCCGGAGCAATCCTTCCTCCCATACTTGCGGTGGCTGACCGACCGCAACGTCCTGGCAATCACGCCCGGCGCCGTCGCCGTATACCTCAGAGCGAAGGACTGACCGGACGCAGGAATGACAGCACAGACCGCCTCGGCCGCGCGGCCGTCCCGTCCCGGCCCCCTGGACCGCCTGCTGGCGATGCGGATCGCCATCAGCTGGGAGATCGCGCTGTACGCCGCCTTGTTCGCGGCCGCGTTCGCGCTTCGTTTCGTGGACCTCGGGGGGCGGGCCCTGCACCACGACGAGAGCATCCACGCCCAGTGGTCGTGGCGCCTGCTCCAGGGCGACTACACGCACGACCCCGTGTTCCACGGCCCGCTGTACTACACGTCGGAGGCGCTCGTGTTCCTGCTGTTCGGAGCGAGCGACTACACGTCGCGCGTCTCGGCGGCGATTTTCGGGATGGTGCTGGTGACGCTGCCGCTGCTCATCCGGCGGTGGCTGGGGCCGGTGGGGACGTTCGCGGCGGTGGCGCTGATCGCGTTCTCGCCGACGCTGGTGTACTACAGCCGCTTCTTCCGCGAAGACATCTACATGGCCGTGTTCGTGATGCTGATGGTCGCAGCGCTGTGGCGTTATGTGGAGGACGGGCGGGACCGCTGGCTTTACTTGTTCGCGTTTGCGTTCACCGGAGCGATGGCGACGAAGGAGGCCACCTATCTCGTGGTTGCGGTCTTCCTCGTGTTCCTGATGATCGCGCAGGGCGCCGAACTCGCGCAGGCCACGCTCGCGGCGCGTGGGACGAACACCACCGCGCGCAGGACGGCCCTGACGGTGCCGCTCGCGATCGTGGCGGTACCCGTGGCGGCGTTCTGGAGCTATATCCCGGGCGTGCGGCGGCGAATGGACTGGGCGCGCCTCCCGCGTACGGGCGATGTGCTGGTGCTGCTGGGGACCTTCACGCTCCCGCTGCTGACGCCGGTGCTGAAGGTGCCGCTGGAGCGCTTCAACGTCGTCGAGAAGAACCAGCTCAAGTGCAGCACAAACATCTCGGGGCAGAACGCGCTGGCGATCGCAGGGCTATTCGCGATGACGGTTGGGGCCGCGGCGTTCGTCGGGCTGCAGTGGCGGACGAAGGTGTGGGCGATCGCGGGCGCCGTCTCCACACTTGCCTACCTGACGCTGTTCACGTCGTTCTGGACGAACCTCAATGGAGTCTGCACGGGGCCATGGGGCGGCATCGACTACTGGATGAGCCAGCAGAACCAGACGCGCGGCGAGCAGCCCTGGTTCTACTACTACATGCTCATGCCGATGTACGAGTTCCTGCCGCTGGCGCTGGCGATTGGGGGCGTCTGGTGGTCGACCGTGCGCGGGAACATTTTTTCGCGCTTCCTCTGGGTGTGGCTAATCGGCATGTGGCTGGCGCTCTCGCTCGCGGGCGAGAAGATGCCGTGGCTCAACGTCCACCTGGCGCTGCCGGCGGCGTTGCTGGCGGCGTGGACGGTCAACCGCGCGTGGGTATCGTGGCAGGGACGGCCGCGGCTGGGGACCATCGCTATCCCCTTACTGAGCGTGGCGGTGGTGGCTGCAGGCGGCCTCCTGCTGATCGCGTTCTTGCCGGGTGGGACCACCTACAATGCGCTGCGGCTGGGCGCGCTCATCGCGGTCATCGGCGTGGTGGCGTTCGCGGCCCAGCCGTACGGCCGGCGGGCGGCGGGCACGTTCGCGGTCGTGGCGGTGATTGGCGCCTTCTCGTTCTTCTCGCTGCGGACGATGGTGATGGCGTCGTTCGTGCGCGGTGATGTGCCGAAGGACCTGCTGATTTACACGCAGAGCTCGCCGGACATCACGCGGATCGCGACACAAATCGACCAGTTGGCCGAGGCCACTGGCGAGGGCTACCAGATGCGCATCGCGGTGGATTCCACGGACTCGTTTGCGTGGCCGTGGGCCTGGTACCTGCGCGACTACAAGAACGTGGGCTACCTCGACTTCTCTAACGGCATCCCGGCGGGCGAATACCGGGTGATGCTGGTGAACCAATCGAACGCGGCGAAGGTGGACGACGCGCTGGCATCGGGCGGCGGGACGCAGTTCGGGCAAGGGATCAAGTACCCGCACCGCTGGTGGTTCGATGAGACCTATAAGGCGGCCATGGACGTTGGGAAGGGCGCCTGTACGGCGAAGACGGGCGATTGCGGGCCGTTCGCGCGGGTAGGCCCGGGCGGATTGATCCCATGGATCAACACCGGGACCTGGAGCCACATTGCTAGCAATGTGTTCAAGGGCGACTGGCTCGAAGTCTGGGCGAAGTACTGGCGCGACAAGGACCGCTCGGGGGACATCCAGCGTACGAGCCAGGCGTCCTGCAATTCGTGCGGCTCGGTGGACGCGGTGGCGTATTTCCCGGCGAACTTCGACCTGAAGACGGGCAAGCTCACCCTGAGGACGACCGAGCCGGCACGGCCGAGCACGGACAAGAGCGGCAACGCGGTCTTCGGCGCGCCCGGGCGCCAACCCGGGCAGTTCACCAGCCCGGTCGATATCGAGCGCGACGCCCAGGGCAACCTGTACGTCATCGACAGCACGGCCAAGCGGCTGCAGAAGTTCGACGCCGCGGGGAACTTCCTGGCGGCCGCCGACATCCGGGTGATCCCAGGAGACCTGAAGGAGGAGGCGCAGCCGTGGGGCCTGGGCATCGCGCCCGATGGCACGGTGGTGGTGGCCGACACGTTCGGCTGGCGCATCCGGACGTTCACGCCGGACTTGAAGCCGACGGGGGTGACGTTCGGGAAAGTGCCCAACCCGGACCCGGCGGTACCTGCGGGGCCGCTGGAGCTGTATGGGCCGCGGGACAGCGCCTTCGACCGCAGCGGCAACATGTGGGTGACGGACGGCGGCCACGATCGCATCGTGGTCTACACCATGAAGGGCGAGTTCGTGAAGGCGATCGGCGCGTCGGGGAGCGGGCAAGGTCAGTTCAACGAACCCATCGGCATCGCGACGGGCGGCGATGGGTCGTTCTACATCGCTGACATGTTCAACAGCCGCGTCGAAATCCTGGACGCGGACGGGACTTATCGGGGCGAATTCAAGGTGCCGGGCTGGGGCGGCCAGGGCGTGGACGACAAGCCGTACCTGCGCGTGCTGGCCGATGGCCGCATCGCGGTAAGCCTGCCTTCACTGAACCAGGTGCGCATTTACGACGGGCAAGGCAACCTTCAGGGAACTGTAACTGGCGGTGATGAGCCTTTGAGCAAGCCGTACGGCATCGTCCAAACGCCAGATGGTAAGCTGTGGATTGTCGAAGGCGGCGCCGGCCGCGTCCGGCAGCTCCCCCTGCCGTAACCGAGAGGAACCAAACCCGCTTGCTGCGTTCGTATCGCTTCTGGGCCGGCGTCGCTATCAGCGCGCTCCTGATCGGGTTGTTTTTTCGTGCCACCAAGCCGGGGGAAATCGGCAGCGCGCTGGAACTGGCCAACTACTGGTGGCTGATCCCTGCCACGGTGATCCTGTTCCTGGCGATTTCGGCGCGTTGCGTGCGCTGGTCCATCCTCATGCGGCCTGTCGCGCCGATGAGCCCGGTGCGTCTGTTCCCGTACGCAATTATCGGGTACATGGCGAACAACCTGATCCCGGCGCGGGCCGGGGAGCTGGTACGTGCCTACGTCCTCGGGGACCGCGAGCATGTCTCCACGGTGGGCACGTTCGGGACGATCGCCGTGGAGCGGCTGTTCGATGGCTGCGTACTGGTGCTGATGCTGCTCGTGGCGGGCGCGTGGGTGGGCTTTGACGACCCGAAACTGGAGCTGATAGCGCTGGTCTCGGCGGGGTTGTTTCTCGCTGCCATCGTTGCGTTTTACGTGCTGACGCTCTCGGAGCGCCGCGCGAAGCGAGTGATCCATCGCCTGCTGCGGGTGCTGCCGGAGCGCTTCGAACACAGGGCCGAAGACATGGCCGACACCCTGGTCGGGAGCCTGCGATCGGTGCACGACCCGCGTTCGGTGGGGCTGGTCCTGCTGTTCAGCATCATCGCCTGGACGGTCGAGGCGTCCGCGTACGCAACGATTGGGCGCGGCTTCAACATGGACGTGGGCTTCGGCCAGTACCTTTTGCTGCTTTCCGCCGCCAATTTGGCCATCATCATCCCAACGTTCTTCGGCGGGACGGGGCCATTCGAATGGGCGGCGAGGCTGGTGCTCACGGGCGCGGGTGTGAGCGCACCCACGGCGAGCGCCTATGCGATCGTCTCACACGCGTTCATCCTGGTGCCGACCACCGTGCTCGGCCTCTTGATCTTCTGGAGCTTCGGCATTTCGTTCCGGAAGGCCACCGGCCGGGACGCGGTAGAGAAGACGGCAGCGATCCCGTGAACGTGGGGATCGTCGGCGCCGGCGTGCTCGGGCTCTCGGCGGCGAAGGTGCTGCAGGGACGGGGCCACACGGTCACGATCTTCGAAGGCAAACCGGACGTCGGCGGCCAGGTAGTGACGTTCGAGGTCGGCGGCGAAAAGCTCGAGCAGTTCTACCACCACATCTTCACGAACGACACAGTCTGCATCCGTTACATCAACGAGATGGGCTTCGGCGACCGGCTGCGCTGGATCGAATCGAAGGTGGGCATCCTGCGGAACGGCAGGATCTACCCGTTCGTGACGCCGGTGGACCTGCTGAAGTACACCGCCATCCCGTTCACGAGCCGGGTGCGCCTCGGCCTGGCGGCGGTGTGGCTGCGGCGCCAGGCGAACTGGCGAAAGTACGAGGCGGTCACGGCGCGGAAGTGGATGGAGCGAGCCGTGGGGCGAAAGGCGTTCGCGGCCGTATGGGGGCCGCTGCTGCGCGGAAAGTTCGCGGACCAGGCCGATAACGTGGGGATGACGTGGCTGTGGGGCAAGGTGTACCTGCGCTTCGCCTCGCGCAAAGGCGCCGGCGGTATGAAGGAGCAATTGGGATACCTGGAGGGCTCGTTCGGGCAGTACATCGCGGAGCTGGGCCGGCGGGTGGAGGAGGCGGGCGCCACCATTCGCCTCAACTGCCGCGTCGAGGAAGTGGTGTCCGAGGGCGGCCGTGTCTGCGGCATCCGGGCAGGCGGCGAGACGCACCGGTTCGACCAGGTGCTGATGACGACGCCCAATATCGTCACCCGCAAGATTGCGCCGGGATTGCCGGACGCGTACGCCGCCATCTTGGACCGCGTGCGTTACCAATGGGCAACATGCCTCATCCTGGCGCTCGACCGGAAGCTCACGGACATCTACTGGATGAACATTGCCGACGACCTCCCGTTCGTGGCATGCGTGGAGCACACCAACTTCATGCCGCCAGAACGGTACGGCGGCAACCACGTCGTCTACCTGTCGAACTACGCCTCGCCGGGCCACCCCGTGCTGGAGATGGACGCGGACCAGGTATTCGAGACGTACCTCGCGGGGATCCAGCGAATCAACCCGAGCTTCGACCGCTCGTGGGTCCGCGAAAAATGGCTGTTCAAGGACCCCGGCGGGCAGCCCGTAATCACGACCAACTACTCTCGTTCGATCCCGGACATGCACACGGGCATCGAAGGGCTCTACCTGGCCAACACCACGCAAGTGTACCCGGAGGACCGCGGCCAGAACTACAGCCTGCGGCTCGGCGAACAGGTTGCCGAGCTGATGGACCGGGATTGGCGAACAATGGGCTGCGCGGCGCCGGCCTGAGCCTCATTATGACCTTCCGTTGTGTCTACAATAGTGGCAGACACGAAGGAGGTCGCCGCTATGCCAGCACCTGCGGTGCTCGCGCTCGTGATGCTCATCGGCTTGTCCGCGCTGGGGGTTGTGCTCGCGTATATCGGCACGAAGGAACGGTAGGCTCCCGTGGAGGGAGCTGAAGCCGGGGCGCCGGGCGGCGGCGTTGTGTCGCCGAGAAGCGCGTGCCCGTCTGGCCGTGAGCGCGGCCGGCAGCGTGGGGTCAGCGATCGCGCGCAGGGGGCCCAGCGCCGAGAAAGTCGACGACGTGCTGGAGCGCCGGGCGGTCCCCGAGGTCGACCTCCAGGTGCGTCACGATCATCTGGCCGGAGACTTCCCGTTCGACGACGCGGCCATGGAGCACCGTGGCATCGAGGTCCATGCGGACTTCGATGGTGACGTGGTCGCCGGTTGGGACAGTGCTGGCGACGACGCACAGCCCCTCGGTCGAGACATCCTTGATGGTGGCGGGGAACGGCCCGGAGGTGCCCCAGGAGATGCGTGCGGGCAGCTTCGTGGGGTAGCGGCGGGTCCGGCGCGCTTCGACATGCGTCCAGCGGCCACCGATGCGGAACGTTGCGATGCCGTCCGAAGCGGAGAGAAAGTTGCCGGCGCCGATGAATCGTCCGCCGCGGCGTTTCACCATCAGGATGGCTTCATCGCCGGCGCGCCAGGCGTCGCCGCCCGGCATGATCACGTCGATGAGGCGGCCCTCGACCTTGTCGACGACGCCGGCATCGCTCAAGGGATCGCCGGCGGCGGCGCGCACGAGAAGCAGTGCCTCGCCGTGCATTGGTGCCATCTCTTCGACGGGTACGCGCCCTTCGCCCAGTCGCCGCATGGAAGGATTGTCGGCAAGACGGCGGACGCGCGTATCCCCGGAACCTGGAAAGACCGTCCGGGCGGGTTCCCGTACGATGAATTCGTGAACGACACTTCCCGGCGCCCGCGAGGCCCGCTCGAAGGCGTGCGCGTCCTCGACTTCACGTGGGCGCTCGCGGGGCCGTTCGCGACGATGCAACTCGCGGACCTCGGCGCCGAAGTGGTGAAGGTCGAATACCCGGAGAACGACGAGAAGCAACGTGGGTTCGGCCCGTACTTCGAAGGGGTATCGACGTTCTTCTTTAGCGCCAACCGTGGCAAGAAGGGCATCTGCATCGACTTCAAGACGCCGAAGGGCCAGGAGCTGGTGCGGCGGCTGGCGCGCGAAGCGGACGTGCTCACCGAGAACTTCCGGCCCGGAGCGCTGGCGCGGCAAGGTCTCGGTTATGACCACTTAAGGGTGGAGAACCCCCGGCTCATCTACGCCGCGCTGAGCGGGTATGGGCAGACCGGGCCGTACAGCAGCATGACGGCCGTCGATGCAGTGGCGCAGGCGATGGGCGGGACGATGAGCCTCAATGGCGAGCGAGACGGGCCGCCGGTGCGGGTCGGCGTGAGCATTGGCGACATGGTCGGAGGGCTGTACCTCGCGCTCGGCATCCTTGCGGCGCTCCGCGCGCGCGACCTGACGGGGGAGGGGCAGTTCCTCGATGTGGCGCTGATGGAGGCGCAGATGGCGCTCTGCGAGAACGCGATCGTGCGGCAATCGGCGTTTGGCGAGGCGCCGAGCCGCCAGGGGAGCCGGCATGCACTCATCGCGCCGTTCGGGCCGTACCCGACGAAAGACGGCTACATCGTGCTCGCCAACGTGAAGGAGTGGGAGCTCCTCTGCGCGCTCATCGGGCGGGACGACATGGCGCTGGACTCGCGGTTCCTGACGAACCGCGCGCGGATGGAGAACATCGACGCGCTCGAAGCCGGGCTCGATGCGGCGCTGGCGGAGAAAACGACTGAGGAGTGGTTTGAGATCATCGAGCCATCGAACGCGTGCTCCGTCGGCAAGGTGAACACGATCGCCGACCTGTTTCACGACCCGCACGTCGCGGCGCGGGGCATGCTGGTCGACGTCCCGCTGCCGTATGGCCGACCGGGATCGCTGAAGCTACCGAATTCGCCGATGCACCTTTCGGGGACGCCGACGGTGGTGGGGGCAGCGATGCCGGAGCACGGCGGCGATACGGATGATGTGCTGGCGCGCTGGCTGGGGATAGAACGGGGGGAGGCCGAGCGGTTGCGGGCCGCGGGTGTGATCAAGTAGCGGAGCGGGGCGGCGGTTGCGGCGGTATACTTGGGGTGCCTCCGAGCCCACCGGCCCAGGCAGGGGAGTCGCGGAGGCGCTACCTGGCAACGAAAGGGCTCATTCGCTGCAAACGCGGCAGGAGGAGCCACATGCCCAGCGCCTGGAATCCCACCCAATACGACCGCTTCCGCGACGAGCGCAGCCAGCCATTCTTCGACCTGCTCGGCCTGGTCCAGCCCATTCCTGGCGGTAGGGCGATTGACCTGGGGTGTGGCACGGGCGAGCTTACGAAGGTCCTACACGAACGTGTTCAGGCGCGCGCGACAATCGGGCTCGACAACTCCGAGACGATGCTCGAGCGCAGCCACGAGTTCGCGGGCAACGGGCTCTCGTTCAAGCTGGGCACGATCGTCCGGTTCGCGCCGCGAAAGCCCTTCGACCTGGTCTTTTCGAACGCGGCGGTGCAATGGGCGCCAGACCATGCGGGGTTGTTTCCGCGACTCGTGGCCGGGCTCGCCGACGGCGGCCAGCTGGCCGTGCAGATGCCGGCGAACCACGACTACCCGTCGCACATCGTGGCGCACGAGGTCGCAGGCGAGGAGCCGTTCCGGGCGGAGCTCGCCGGCTACACGCGCCAGGTCCCGGTGCAGGCGCCGGAGTGGTACGCCTCGCTGCTCGACGGTCTTGGGATGCGCGAGCAGCACGTTCGGCTGCAGGTGTACGGCCACCACCTCGCCTCCCGCGGCGACGTCGTGGAGTGGGTGAAGGGCACGGTGCTCACCGACTATCAGCAGCGCATGCGCCCGGAGGTGTTCGCAGCGTACCTGGCGCGCTACCGGGAGCGGCTCCTGCCGCTGCTTGCGGAGGCAAAGCCATACTTCTACCCATTCAAGCGCATCCTGATCTGGGCGAAGAAGTAGCCAGGCGCCGCGTTCACGAAATGACGTTCTTCGCCCGCAGTTCTTCCAACTCCACGGGTGAGAGGCCGAGGGCGCCGAAGACGGCGTCGTTGTCCTCACCGAGGAGGGGGGCGCGGCGGCGGATGCGCCAGGGCGATTTCGGCATGTGGTAGGGGGCGCCCGGGTAGGTGAATGCGCGCCCGAGCTCGGGGTGTTCGACTTCCACCGGGAAGCCGCGGGCGACAAAGTGGGGGTCGCCAAGGACTTCCTCGGGGGAGTAGATGATGCCGACCTGAAAGCCGCGCGCCTGGCCGCCGCTGAAGAATTCGTAGGCGTCGACGTGCGAGGCAATGAAGTCGAAGGCCTCGCGGCCCGCCCCGAAGATGGCCGCCAGCTCCGAGTCTTCGGCGAGGCGGGAGAGGTCAATGCGCTCGCGCTCCATGCCGGCTTCGAGCAGCGGCGCCAGGGGGAATGACTCCAGCAGCCCGAGCGTGACCAGCCATTCGTGCACGCGCTTGAACTCGTGGGGGCGGCGCGGCGGGATGCCGGTGTTCACGTACCGTCCGTCGGCGCAGAGGACCTGGGTGGGCTGGGTGAGGTTGACGCCGGCGTGGCGGCCGGTCTGGCGCTGGACGGTTTGCCGGGCGACGAGCCATGTGTAGCTGCCCGCCTCGGTCGTAACGTTCGCGGCGGCGTGCATGTTGACGTCGATGTGCTGGCCTTCGCCGCTGACGTCGCGGTAGAGCAGCGCGGCGAGCACGGACATGACGGCGTAATGGCAGCCGGTATGGTAGCCCTGGTTGCCACCTCCGCGGACTGGCGGGAGGGTGTGGTCGTCGTAGCCGTTGTTCCAGGCAGGGCCGCCGCCCGCGAGGAGCGTGAGGTCGGTCGCGGGCTCGTCTGCCCGCGGCCCGTGCCTTCGGAAGGGCGTGATCGAGACCATGATTAACCCCGGGTTCGATGGCGCGAGGTCCGGGTAGTCGAGCCCGAGTTCGGCCATGCGGCCCGGCGGCTGACTTTCGATGAGGATGTCCGAGGCATCCGCCAGGCGGAGGAAGAGGGCACGCCCGGCTTCCTGCCCCAGGTCTAGCGTGACGCCTCGCTTACTGGTGTTGTAGTGCCAGAAGTAGAGACTGCGCGCGGAGCCCGGGACATCGCCGGCGAAGGGCGGATAGCCGCGGGTGGCGTCGCCCTCCGGCGGCTCAACCTTGACGACCTCGGCGCCGGCATCGGCGAGCAGCTTGCCCGCCCAGGCGCCCCGTTCGTCGCAGAGTTCGAGGACGCGCACGCCGGCGAGCGGGCCTGGTGCGCCGGTGGTCATATGACACCCTCGGCGTGGAGCTGGTCCATCTCGGCGGCGCCGAGGCCGAGGATGCCGCCGAAGACCTCGGCGTTGTGCTCGCCGAGGCAGCCGGCGCCGCGGGTCATCGTCCAGTCCGTCTTCGAGAAGTGCACCGGCAGCCCATCGACGCGGACGCAGCCCATCTCGGTGTGGTGGACTTCGGGCCAGAGGCCCCAGGCGGCGGTGTTGGGGTCGTCATCGATGCGCTCGGAGGGGCGTTGCACCGCCGTGGCCGGGACGCCGGCCGCCCGCAGGCGCGCGGCGAGCTCGAAGCGGTCTTTCGTGCCTGTCCAGGCGGCGACATGGGCGTCGAGCTCGTCCTGCCGCTGGAGTCGGCCGGCGACGGTTGCGTAGGCCGGGTCGGCGACCCACGGCTCGGCGGCGACGCCCTCGAGAGCGAGCCAGTCGCCGTCGTGGCGGCAGGCGATGGCGATCCAGTTGTCCTCGCCGGCCGCGGGGTAGATGCCGTGCGGCGCCATCGGGGGCGAATCGCTGCGGTTCGCGTTGGGCAGGCCCGGGCGGCGGAGGGGCCGGCCGTTCACGGTGAAATCCAGGAGGGCGGGACCGTTGAGCGTTGCGGCGGCTTCGGTACAGGCAAGGTCCACCCACTGGCCTTCGCCGGTGACGTTCCGGTGGCGGAGCGCGAGCATGATGGCGATGGCCATGTAGTAGGCGCCGGTATGGTCCATGTAGGAGTAGCCCCAGCCCGCGGGCGGCTGGCCCGGGAGACCGGAACTGAAGGTCAGACCCGACATGGCCTGGACGATGGGGCCCCAGGTCTTGAAGTCGCGATAGGGGCCATCGTGGCCGAACCCGCAGTTGGAGACATAGATGATGTCGGGGCGGATGGCGCACATGGCTTCGTAGGAGAAGCCCCAACGGTCCAGCACGCCGGCGGCGAAGTTTTCGCTGACGACGTCGGACACGGCGATGAGCTGCCGCAGGAGCTCCTTTCCGCGTTCCGTGCGCAGGTTCAACGTGATGCCAAGCTTGCCGACGTTGTGGTTGTTGAAGGCGCCGCCGAGGTTGATGCCGCGGCGCTCGTCCACGTACGGCGGTAGGCCGCGGAGGATGTCCCACCGCCCCATGTTCGTGGGGTCTTCGATGCGAATGACCTGGGCGCCCATGGCGGCGAGGAACTTCGTGGCCCCGGCGCCGGCCAGCTGGCCCGTGAAATCGCAGATGCGCAGATGCGAAAGTGCCGCCATCGTCCCTCCCCTGCCGCTGCGCGGAAGCATACGGCAGACGCGAGCCGTTCACGATGGGGCGCCGCGTCAGCGTTCGCAGGCGAGGATCGCCCAGCCATGGCCAGCGACTCGCGCGGGTTCATGCTCGCCGGGGCCACTGGTGGCGAGCGCCGCCCGTACCCGCCGGCCACGAACGCCGTCCGGACACCCCGCCCCTTCTGGGCGTGCATCGCCTTTCCGGACGATGATTCGCAAACCGTGAACTACTCTGTATGCTTGGCCGGGCCGGCCGCGACAGCACGCCGCCCGCAGGAGGGGAGCCTATGGCTACGGCCACCTCGACACATTCGGAACAGACAACCGTGGTTGCGGGGAAGACGATCCGCATCCTGGTGGGAGGCAGCGGCCCACCGGCTGTGGTCCTGCACCATTCGACGGGAAACCCCGGCTGGATCCCGTTCCACGAAGCGCTCGCCGAACATTTCACGGTCTACGCGGTGGATATGCCGGGCTACGGCCAATCGGAGCGGCCGGACTGGGCGCGGGAGCCCCGCGACATCGCCATGCTGGTGAACCGTGCACTGGCACGGCTGGGGCTCGATGGCGTGACGCTCATCGGGACCGGCTTCGGCGGGTTCGTGGCGGCGGAAATGGTTGCCGCCAACGACGAGCGCATCGCGCAACTGGTGCTCATCGGCGCGGCCGGGATCCAGCCTCGCGAAGGCGAGATCATGGACCAGATGCTCATCGATTACGAAGACTACGTGCGCGACAGCTTCCGCGACCCGGCGACCTACGACGCGACGCTCGGCGCGAGCGCGGAGTCGCTGAAGGAGCTGTGGGACTTCAGCCGCGAGATGACGGCGCGGCTTTCGTGGAAGCCGTACATGTTCAACCGGCGGCTGCCGCACACGCTGAGCGAGGTACACACGCCCACGCTGATCATCTGGGGCGGCGCAGACAACGTGATCCCGCTCGATTGCGCGCACCAGTACCGGGACGCCCTACCGAACGCCACGCTCGAGGTGGTCGCGGGGGCGGGGCACCTGGTCGAGTTCGAAGAGCCGGCGATGGTGGCGAAGCTCATCGCCACGGGCGTCACGGCCTAGGCCCGAAAACGCAGGAGGGAACGGATGTTCATCGGCTATTTCACGGAACGGCCCTACCAGGACCCGCGCTCTGGCTACTTCGGGGCTACGGGCCGCGATATCACGGACCTCGGCATCAGCAACGGCCAGTACGACGCGAAGCTGGGCGCCGAGCTGTACAACCGCTACCTCGATGAGAAGGTGTACGCCGAGGAGATGGGCTTCGACGGTCTCATGCTGAACGAGCACCACAGCACGCCCTTCTGCATGGGCGGCGTGTTGAACGTCGAGGCCGCCATCCTTGCGCGCATCACCAAGCGGTCGAAGATCGTGCTGTTGGGGAACGTCCTGCCAATCTGGGACGACCCGCTCTGGCTGGCGGAGGAGCTGGCGGAGATCGACATGATCTCGCGCGGCCGGCTGGTGACGGGGTGGGTGCGGGGCACCGGGCGCGAGAGCGTCGCCCACAACAGCCAGCCGCCGTTCAACTGGGAGCGCTTCCAGGAGGCGCACGACTTCATCGTGAAGGCATGGACGACGCCCGGGCCGTTCCGCTGGGAGGGCGAGCACTACAACTACCGGTACGTGAACCCGTGGTCGCGGCCGTACCAGGAGCCACATCCGCCGATCTGGATCCCGGGGGTGATGAGCCGCAACACGGTCGCGTGGGCGGCGAAGATGCGCTACCCGTACGTGATGCTCGCGACGGAGATGGAGCCCACGAAGAAGTCTTTCGACTATTACGAAGAGCAGGCGCGCGAGAACGGGTACGAATCGGATACGCGCCAACGGGGCTACCTGTTCAAGGTGCACGTGGACGAGACGGAAGAGCTCGCCGAGATGGCGGCGCGCAAGTACATCCAGGGCCCCAGCAACCCGTTCCTCGAAGGGAACCAGGGCAATGTCCGTTCGTTCGTCCAGAACCTGCCGGGCCTGACGCAGCGCAACAACCTGCTGCCGACGGTCGAGAGCTTCGCGGCGGCGGCCTCGCGCGGGCGGCTGGAGCAACACAAGGAGGCAACTGGCGAGAAGCAGGATGCGGCGGACTTCCTCGGCACATTCGAGCAGCAGATCAACAAGCAGAGCATCATCTGCGGGACGCCGACGACGGTCATCCCGAAGGTGAAGCAGGTGCTGGAGTATCTGCGGCCGGGCAGCATCTTCTTCTGGGACGGCGACGGCGCGATGACCCACGAGGACTCGATGCGGAGCCTTCGCCTGATGGGCGAAGAGGTAATCCCGGCGGTGCGCGAAATCTCGAAGGAGCTGGACCTGAAGAGCCCGTTCGATACTGAGTAACCGGATGCCCGATGTCATCGTCATCGGCGGGGGGCCGGCCGGCAGCACGGCAGCGACGATGCTGGCGCGCAAGGGCTGGCAGGTAGCGCTACTGGAACGCGAGCGCTTCCCGCGGGCACACATCGGGGAATCGTTGCTGCCGGCGAGCATGCCGGTCCTCGACATGCTCGGGGTGCTCCCCGCGGTCCAGGAAGCTGGCTTCCTGCGCAAATGGGGCGCGACGATGGTCTGGGGCACGGAGACGGAGCCCTGGAGCTGGTACTTCCGGGAGACCAACCAGCGGCATCCCCACGCGTACCAGGTCTGGCGGCCGCAGTTCGACCAGCTCCTGCTGGAGAACAGCAGGGCAAACGGCGCCGATGTGCGCGAGGGAAGTCGCGTGCTCGAAGTGCTGTTCGAGGGCGGCCGGGCGACAGGGGTGCGGTTCGAAGACGGCGCGGGCGAACGTGAGCTACGGGCCCGGTTCATCGTCGATGCGAGCGGGCAGGCGGGACTCATTGCGCGGGGGCGTAAGCTGCGGAAGCTCGACGACGCCTTTCGCAACCTCGCGATCTATGGCTACTTCGCGGGCGCCTACAAGCTGCCGCCGCCGGATGCGACGAACATCCTGATCGAGTCATACGAACACGGCTGGTTCTGGGTGATCCCGTTGCATACTGGCTGGACGAGCGTCGGTGCGGTGGTGGATAGCCGGCTCGGCCAGGAAGGGATCGCGGCGCTTGGGCGCGAGGCCTATCTGCGCGAACAGATCGCGCTGGCGGGCCACACGTCGAACCTGCTGCGCGAGGCGCAGCTGCGCGACGGGCCGCATGTGCTCCGGGATTGGTCATACGCGTCGACCGAGATGGTGGGCGACGGGTACGTGCTTGCGGGGGATGCCGCCTGCTTCATCGACCCGCTGTTTTCTTCGGGCGTGCACCTCGCGCTCTCGGCGGGGGTGCTGGCCGCGGCGTACGTGACCACGGCGCTGAAGCACCCGGAGATGGCGGACGCGGCCCGGCAGGCGTACTCGGAGACGTATTCGCGCCAGTACAGCCACTTTCGCGAGCTCGCGAAGCTGTTCTATTCGAGCAACAAGAGCAGGGATTCGTATTTCTGGGAAGCGCGGCGGATCCTCGGCGACCCGGGTGACGCCTCGCCGCGGGAGGCGTTCGTGCGGGCCGTGGCAGGACAGCCGCCGCAAGGGTACGAACGTGTCGTAATCGAGCGTGGGGATGCGCCACCGGAGTACGTCGAAGGCGTGCGCGCCATCGAATCCGGGCGCGAGCGGCGGCAGGCGCGGTTCCAGGCGTCGCTGGCAAGCGGCGCGCTGGCGGCGGCCGTGCCGGCGCTGGTGACGGGGGCGGTGCTGGACCGGCGGGCGGTGATAGGCGATGGGGAGTTCGAACTGAGCGACGTGCTCGTCACGCCGCAGCGGCCCGAGGGCATCCCGCTGAGCGCGCTCATCGCGCGCTTCGCCGGGCTCATCGATGGCCGGCAGACGGTGGACGAGCTCCTCCGCGCGCTGCTGGCGGCCGTGCCGGCGGAGCGCGCGGAGGAGGCGGCCCGCGCCACCGTGACGGCGCTCTCGCTGCTATACGCGGAGGGCGCGGTTTCGGGGCTGGCGGAACATTCCGGCGAGGGGTGGCGTTGATGAGAATGCGACACTATGGAGCGCGCCCCCTGAGGAAGGACTTACACATGCATTCCGGTCCAGAACGATTAACGCCGCGCGAACAAGAAGTCCTGAGGCTTGTGAAGACAGGACTGACAAACAAGCAGGTCGCTCGTGAATTGGGAATTGGCCTGGACACGGTGAAGCGCCATCTGCATACCATCTTCCTGAAACTGGGAGTGTCAAATCGCACCGAGGCGGTAGTGCAGTGGGACGGGCGAGAGCATGACGGAGCCTAGGCAGGGGCCCCCGAAAGTGGGGCTTGTCACCGTAAACAGTTCGTCCGAAGGTGGCGCCAGCCGCGATTGGGAAGGCTGAGTCATTCCGCGGCTGGCAAGGAGGAACGGCTTCTTGCAGCGCGGCGTCGCTGTAACAGGACGCACCGTCCTCCACGACGCCTGCGGGCGTCGGGCCTTACCGAAATGCCGCGGGCACGAGTACTCTCAGCATTTCAGGTGAAGGAGAAGGTGGGATAGATGCTTAGGATCACATCGGCTTTTATACTAGCAGGGATTGTCGCCCTGACGATTCCGACCCTCGCTGACGCTGTCTGGAACGCCAATAGTGGAAGCTATGGTGGTTGTTCCTTCAGCGGGTACTCCGAGGAGTTCGGTAGCAGCAGCACATACGATGACTTTTCCCAGACCGGCAGGCCTCCGAACACGTCTTGTGTCGATCTGATGCAGGTGTACGCGTACTTCTGTGATTCGACATACCAATGGGTATACCGAGAATCGCCGTGGGTGTCTGGTGTGTCATATGCCGGGGTCAGCACGCCATATTGGGGTTACTGGGCCGACCGTGTGTACGGGTACCATTGGATTCAGGAGCCAACTGGAAGCTACAGCCAAAAAATCAATACCGACGCCTACGAAGCCTTGCATTGCACCTAGAGACGAGGTTGAAGGGAGACAACAAATGAGCTCAACAAGATTTTTCGACAAGCGAGTTGCCTCGGTCGCGCTCCTGGCAGCGTTGGTCGCCGCGCTCGGGTACGGCCTAGTGCGTTCGTTGGGCACGGCTGATGCGCAGCCGGCTCCCCTCCCGCGGCCACAGGACTTCGCTGCCACCGCAGTAACCCGGACCACGTCGGAACAAGCGGCGGCGCTCGCAGACGGGACTGTCACCCTCGAGGAGTACGAGGGTGCTATCCAACAGACCGCGCAGTGCGCGAAGCTGTCCGGCGTGGATGTGCAAGTGGAGCCCGGGAAAGGAATGCGGCCCTCGTCCCTCGGGTTTACCGCAGAAGGGACGCTCGCGGACGCCGAGTCGTCGCGGCAGCGGCTCGAAAAATGTAAGGCCGAATACATGAAGGCTGTGGAGACGACCTGGGCCTTGCAAAAAGCCAATGCATCCACCGACGAACAGTTGGCCGCTCACGCGCTGGTCACGGCCTGCATCCAGGATCGCGGAGTCGTGGTCGAGGATGGATTCCTGTCGATAGAGGACCTCAACACACTCATGCTCAAGCGCGAGAAGATGACCACTGCCGATCGCGACCTGTTCGAGGCCTACCGCGCCTGCCGCGACACCGTGATGGAGGAGTTGGGTTACCTGTTGCCGTAGCGGACGTAAGTGGCTGGTGTCCGGAGTACCTACTGGAGATGGAAGTTCAAGGCCGAGCGCGGCGCGCTCGGCCTTCGCACGTCTCGGTTTAGGCTGGCCCTCGCGTGGGACGTGGAGAATTGGCGCGGCCGGCGGCTGATGTATGATCGCAGCCATGGATCACAACACCGAAGATACGCTCGCCATCGAGTCGCTGGAGCCGGAGTTCGCCGGCGCGGTCCGGCAAGTGCACGATTCCGGGTGGCCGCTCGCGCTGACCGAAGGCGGGCAGACAACCGCAGTCGTCATTTCACCCGAGGACTTCGAATCGCTCCGGGCCAGGGGCGCATTCGCGGCGTTTGGGTATCCCATCGAAACCGAGGAAGAGTTCGAAGCGGGGATGCGCGAAGCGGAAGAGGATTCGAAAGCGGGCCGGGTGTACGGACATGACCAGGTCATGGCCTGGATCCGGTCGTTGGGCACTGATCACGAGTTGCCTGCTCCCGGATCGGAGTGAGCGTCGAATGGACCCGCAAGGCGACCCGCGACGTACGAGTGATTCACGCACACATTGCCGATCAAGACCCGGCGACGGCGGACACAGTTCTCGAAGAAATCGGTGAAGCTGCGGATCGCGCCGACGCATTTCCGTATGCCGGATATCGGAGCAAGAACGCCGGTTGCCGTGAGATGCGTGCAGGCGATAGCGGGTTCGTGGTCGTGTACCGGATTGGCGATGGCCATATCGAGGTCCAGCGAGTGATGCGCGGCATCCGTCGCCTACGGTCGTAGCTCCAGGTCCGCGCGGCGTCAGCGGCGGTCGTCGAGGATGCGGTCCGAGATGATGCGGAGCTGGATCTCGGAGGTGCCTTCGAAGATCTTCGTGAGGCGGGCGTCGCGCCAGTAGCGTTCGATGGGCAGGTCCGTGGTGTAGCCGACGCCGGCGTGGATCTGGAGCGCCTGGCTGGTGACGCGCTCGGCCATCTCGCTGGCGAACCACTTGGCCATCGCCGCCTCTTTGTCGCAGCGCTTGCCGGTGTCGATGGCGTCGCAGCAGAAATAGGTGAGCTGGCGGGCGGCTTCGATTTCGGCGGCCATCTCGGCGAGCTTGAAGCGGATGGCCTGGAACGACGCGATCGGCTTGCCGAACTGGACGCGCTGCTTCGCGTAGGCGGTGGCGTCCTCCATCGCGCCGCGGGCGAGGCCGATGGCGCGGGCGGCGGTGTGGGCGCGGGCGCCTTCGAGGAAGCCGACGGCCGACTTGAAGCCGTCGCGGTTTTCGGCGCCCAGCTTCGCGGTGAGCGGCACGCGGAAGTCATCGAAGTGTAGCTCCCAGGTGCGCCAGCCGTGGTAGCCGATCTTGTTGATGTTCGTGGCCTGCAGGCCGGGCGGGAACGTGCCGCGCTCCTTTTCGAAGAAGAACATCGCCGTCCCCTTGTGCCGCGCGGCGGGGTCCATCTCCTCGGTCCGGCAAAGCACCGTCATGTAGTCGGCGCCATCGGCGAAGGTGCACCACATCTTGTTGCCGTTGATCACCCATTCGTCGCCATCGCGGCGGGCGCGGCACTGGACGTTCGCAAGGTCGGAACCGGCCTCGGGCTCCGAGAGGGCGACGGCGCCGAGGAACTCGCCGCGAGCCATGCGGGGGAGGTACTTCTGCTTCTGCTCCTCGCTGAAGCCGCCCCCGAGGCCGTTGCCGCGCGCGATGATGCTTGCGACGCTCATCCAGCCGCGGGCGAGCTCTTCCGTCACGAGGATGTATTCGAACACGCCCATTTCGAGCCCGCCGTAGCGTTCGGGGATGCGGATACCGAAGTAACCGAGCTGGCCCATCTGGTCGCGCAGGGACATCGGGATGTCGCCCTTGATCTTGTCGAGCTCGTTCGCGACCGGGAGCACCTCCTTCAGTGAGAATTCGCGCGCGGTCTTCTGGATCAGGAGCCGTTCTTCGTTCAGGTAACTCATGGCGCTTCGATTCCTCGGTGTGTGTGCGGCGGCCGGGTTTGTCAGGCCGGCAGGGCGGCCGGTGCGGGAGCAGTCGCCAGGCGGGGGACTGCCGCCATATCCGGGAGCGTCTCCAGGCGGCGGACGGCGTCCGCGAGCTCGCTCGCACGTCCGGCGCCGACGACTGGCGCCGCGAGCGATCGGAACTTGGCTTCGAGGCGTTGCCATTGCTGCTGGAGGTCGGTAGCGGGGACCTGCAGGTTCACGGACTCCTCCAGCGCGCGGCCATCGGCCAGCTCGATGCGGACGGTGGTGCCGGCGCCGCCGCCGGCTTCGATGCGGACGCGGTCGCGCAAGGAGATAAGGTCGGGCCGGCGGACGGCGGCGTCGGTGAATGCCTGCTCGCCGGTCTCGCCGGTGGCAAGCGCGAGCGCGGCCGTGAAACGCATGCTGAACTTGCCTTCGAGCGCGGTTGAGGGCTGCTGGATGTTGCACATGGTGAGGTTGCCCGGCGGGACGGTGAGCCGGATCTCGCGGACGTCGGCCGGTTGCAGGGACGCGCGTTCCTTGATGCGGAGCACGCCCTCGATGGTCTCGTGGGTGCCGTAGCAAGCTGCGTGGTACTTAAACAGCGCGCCACGGATTTCGTAGCCGGCGCCGAGCCCGGAGAGCGCGCGAGCGGCGTTGGGCGTGGTGGTCTGCGTGGCGGCGAAGCCCTGCGGCGTTTCGAGGACAGCTGTGTTGCTGGTGAAGCCGCGCTGGGCGAGGAGCGCCGCCAGCAGGCCGTTCGCCGAGGCTTTGCCCGCGTGCAGCGGCTTGCACATGGTGCCGAACATGGACTTCAGGCCGGCCGCCTGCGCGCCGGCGATGCCGAACGCGTGGAGCCATCGCGCCTCATCCAGCCCGAGCAGGTGGGCGCAAGCGGCAGCGGCGCCGAAGGTGCCAAGCGTGCCGGTCGCGTGGAAGCCGGTGGCGTAGTGGCCGGGCATGACGTAGGCGCCCACGCGGCACTCGACTTCGAAGCCGGCGACGAAGGCGGCGATGAACGCTTCGGCCGAGGCGCCGCGGTATTCGGCGAGCGCGAGGAGCGCCGGGAGCACGGGGACGGAGGGGTGTCCGCTCATGCCGGTGTGGACGTCATCGAAATCGAGGGCATGGGAGGCAGCACCGTTGACCAGCGCAGCCTGCTGCAGGCTCACGCGGCCGCCGGAGCCGATGAGCGTCGCCTGCGGGTGGCCGCCTTCGGATGCGGCCTGCTCCCGGACCATCCGCGAGAGGGGCTCGCCGGCGCCGGCCAGCGTCACGCCGAGCCAATCGAGGACACACTGGCGGGCGAGGAAGACGACATCCTCGGGCAGGTTCGCGAAGCGGATGGCGCGGGCAGCGTTGGCGATCTCGCGGGTGACCTCGCGGGTGTCGTTCGATTCCATGGCGGGCCTCCGGGTGGGGCGAAATGGCGCGCGATTACTGTAGCGAATTCGTGGGCGCCCGTGTCGGCGCCGGGGAGAGAGGGCCGTCAGATGTGGATGGACGGCCGCTACAGAAGCAGGCGGTATGGGGCTTCGAGCAACGCCTTGACCGCCTGGACGAACTCGGCCGCCGGCGCGCCATCGACGGCGCGGTGGTCCCAGGTCAGGCTGAGGGTCATCTGCTGGCGGCGCACGGGCCGGTCGCCGTCCCAGGCCACGCCATCGTGGATGCGGCCGACGCCGAGGATGGCGACATTCGGCGGGTTGATGATGGGCGTGAAGAAGTCGACGCCGAACATGCCAAGGGCGGTAACCGAGAACGTCCCGCCGGCCATCTCGTCGAGCGTTAGCCTGTTGGCGCGAGCCGCCGCGGCCAGGCGGCTGGACTCGGCGGCGATCTCCTTCAGCGACAGCGTGTCCGCATCGCGAATGACGGGGACCACGAGGCCGTCATCGAGCGCGACGGCGAGGCCGATGTGGACCCCGGGGAGCAGGTGGATGCCGTCCGCGCGCACTTCGGCGTTGAGACGCGGGTGGCTGCGAAGTGCCTTCGCGACCGCCTTGATGACGAGGTCGGTGTGGGAAGGCCGGACGCCGTCGGCGGCCCATTCGTCGATGAGCTGCGCGCGCAGCTTGACGGCGTCCTCCATCCAGACGTCCACGCCGAGCGTGAGCTGGGCCATCTCCTGGAGGCTGGCGTGCATGCGTTCGAAGATGACCTTACGGATGCCGCGGATGGGCCGAATCTCGCCGACCGACCCCGCGGGCGTCGCCGGTGCGGCGGGGGCCGGCGCGCCGTGGCCCACCGCTGCTTCGACGTCTTCCTTCGTGATGCGGCCGCCCGGCCCGGTACCTGTGATGACCGCAAGGTCCACGCCGAGGGATTCGGCGAGCTTGCGGGCAAGGGGCGAAGCGATGACTTCGCGGCCGGGTGTGGTGGGCGCCGCTGCCGGTAGCGGGGCCGGGCGTGCCAGAGCGGCCTCGACATCGGCCTCGGTGATGCGCCCACCGGGGCCAGTCCCGGGGATGCCCGCGAGGTCCAGCCCGTGCTCCTTCGCCAGCCGGCGGGCGACGGGCGAGGCGATGACTTCGCCAGCGGCCGCGGCGGCGGGAGCAGGTGGCGGAGTTGTGGTGACGGCCGCGGCGGCGCCGTTGGTGGAGGCCCGTACCGGGGCGGGGGCGCCAGAGCCGGACGGCATCGGTTCGCCAGGGGCGAGCACGTAGCCGACGACGAGGCCACACTCCAGGGTTGCGCCCTCCGGCGCCACGTGGCGCACGATGCCATCCTGCTCGGCTTCGACTTCGAACTCGATCTTCTCGGTTTCGAGGCGGTAGATTGGGTCGCCGGCCCTGACGGCGCCGCCATCGGGGACGTGCCACGCGGCGACCGTGCCCTCCGTCATGGTCATGCCGAGCTTGGGGATCAGCACCTCAGTCGCCATGGCCCACCTCGATCGCGCCGCCGCGGAAGACGCCGCGGCACGCCGCAAGCTGGAGCGCGCGTTCGATGTCCACGACGCGCGGGCCGTCGCGGAGCACGCGCAACTGCGCCTCTTGTCCGGGCTTCAGCACGCGCTCCCGTTCACCATCGAACGCAAGTACGCCGGGTCCCTCCAGCGAAACCCATTCCCCGAGCGGGAGCAGCCGGGCGGTCTTCACGGGGACATCCTGGTACAGGCCGGGCGCGATGGGGGCGACGACGAAAGCTTCGCCGCCGAAGGTGAGGCTGAGGGCGTGGTCGTCGGTGCTGGAGACGGGGCAGAGTAAGCCGCCAAGCGCGGAGACGCCGACGGCGGCGGGCTCGGCGCGCGTCATCACGGCGAGGCGCAGGCGCGTGCTGTCCCAGATGGCGCGGGCGCCGACGAACAGGTCGCCGAGAAGGACCGCGTCGATAAGCGCGAGGTCGTCGCGTTCGCCGGCGATCTCGGCATGGACGAGCTTGGCGACGGACGAAACCTCGTGCAGAGCGACGGCGCCCGAGGCGATGAGCCCGGCGGCGGCACCGGCGACCGTGGCTTCGATCATGCGCGGGAAGACGTTGTTCGTCCCGGTGGAGATGGGGACGACGGGCGCGTCCCGCCAGCCCAGGGCGACGGCGCGGTTCGTGCCATCGCCACCAAGCGTAAGGACGACACTGCAGCCTAGCTCGTGCATCTGGCGCGCGGCGCGGATGGTATCGAGCGCACTCGCCGTCCCGGGTGATTCGACGGGCGCGAACGAGGCGTCGGCGGCGGATTCTTCCGCCGCTTCCGAGACGATGCCGTAGCCATCGGGGAGGTAGCGAAACTCGGTGGCGCCGGCGGCGATGGCCCCGGCGATGGCCCGGCGGACGATGTTCCGTTTCTCCTGGTTATCGAAGGTGGAGGCGCGCGCGACTACGCGGCGGATATCCTTGCCCGATGCGGGGTTTGCGATGATGCCCACCGGCCCCGCTGGCATGGCGGCGCTCAGCCCGCCTTGCCAACGATCCGCTGCACTTCGGCGGTGATCTTCGCGGCGTCCGGCACATAGAGCTTCTCCAGCGCGGGGCTGAACGGCACGGGCGAGAAGGGCGCGCCCACACGCCCGATGGGGGCGTCGAGGTAGTCGAACGCCTCCTCCTGGAGCTGCGCTGCGATCTCGGCGCCAAGGCCGCCGAAGCGCACTGCTTCGTGAACCACCAGCGCGCGGTGGGTCTTCTTCACCGAATTCACGACCGTTTCTGTATCGAACGGCTGAAGCGTCCGGGGGTCGATGACCTCGACATCGAGGCCGCCGGAGGCGAGGGTATCAGCTGCCTCCATTGCTTCGGGAAGCATGCGGCCGGTGGCCACGATGGTGAAGTTCGTGCCGGCGCGGGCGATCCGGGCCTGGCCTAGCGGCACTTCGTACATTTCCTCGGGGACTTCGCCCATGACGCCGAGCATGCGCTTGTTGAAGATGACGAAGACGGGGTTGTCGTCGTGGACGGCGGCGATGAGCAGTCCCTTCGCGTCGTAGGCGGTGGCGGGCATGACGACCTTGAGGCCGGGCACGTGGCAGAGCCACGACTCGAGGCTCTGGGAGTGCTGCGCGGCGAGGTTGATGCCGGCGCCGGCCATGGTGCAGACGGTCACCGGGAGTTTGGCCTTACCGCCGAACATGTACCGCATCTTCGCCATCTGGTTGACGATTTCGTCCATGCATTCGCCGATGAAGTCCATGAACATGATGTCGATGATGGGGCGAAGACCGCAGGCGGCGGAGCCGACGCCGAGGCCGACGATGCCCTCTTCGGAGATTGGTGTATCGAACACGCGCTTCGGGCCGAACTCCTTGAGCAGCCCGCGCGTGTAGCCGAAAACGCTGCCGTAGCCGGCGACGTCCTCGCCCGCGAGGAAGACGTCTGGGTCCTCCCGCAGCAACTGGCGGAGCGCTTCGGTGCAGGCGGCGATGTAGGGGATCGTTCGGGTGCCGGTTGCGGTGGACATGCTTCCTCCGGTCAGGCCTTCACGTAGTAGACGTCGCGGAGGAGCTCGTCCGGTTCGGGGAAGGGACTCTCTTCCGCGAACTTGATCGCGTCCAGCGCCTCGGCGCGCGTACGCTCGTGGACTGCGGCGAGCTCAGCGGTGGTGGCGACGCCGGCCTCGGTCAGGCGCTGTTCGAGCAGCTGGATTGGATCGCGCTTGCGCCATTCGAGCACCTCGTCGTCGGTGCGGTAAGACACGCCCATGCCGCGGATGCCGACATGGTCGTAGAAGCGGTACGTCTTGCACTCCAGCAGCGTGGGGCCTTCGCCGCGGCGGGCGCGGGCGATGGCTTCACCGGCCGCTTCGTAGACCGCGATGGCGTCCATGCCATCGACGACGGCGCCCGGCATGCCGTAGCCGATGGCGCGGTCGGCGACGTCCTTGACCGCCTGGTGCCTGGCCTGGGGCGTGAACTCGCCGTAGCCGTTGTTCTCGCAGAGGAGGATGAGCGGCAACTTCCAGGTGGCAGCCATGTTGGCGGCTTCGTGGAAGGCGCCTTCGTTGCTGGCGCCGTCGCCGAAGAAGGCCACAGCGACGCTGCCGTTCTCCTTGTACTTGTCGGCGAAGGCGGCGCCCATCGCGATGGGCGGGCCTGCGGAGACGATTCCGTTCGCGCCGAGCATGCCGAGGTCCATGTCGGAGATGTGCATGCTGCCGCCCTTGCCGTTGCAATAACCAGTGGCGCGGCCGAAGAGCTCGGCGTACATCTTCTTGAAGTCGCCGCCCTTGGCGACAAGGTGGCCGTGGCCGCGGTGGGTGCTGGTTATCTGGTCCTCGTCGGTGAGGTTGCACATCACGCCGGAGGCGACGGCTTCTTCGCCGACGTAGAGGTGGAGGGCGCCGGGGATGCGGGCGCTCTCCATGAGCTTGCCGGCTTCTTCTTCGAAGACGCGGATCCGCACCATGCGCTCGTGGAGGTCGAGGAGCTTCGCTTTGGGGATGTCCATGGACGGCGTCCCTTCTTCCTCGACAAAACTGGCTGACCCGCCAGTTTAGTCCCGGCTGCTGCGCGAATGTACACCGTGGAGCGGCGCCGCACAAAGCGGCCGGTGTACAAGGACGGGGCCAGCCGCGCGTCCAGAAGGCGCGGCGCCTGGGACGGGCGCAGAGGGCAACGGCTACCGTTGCGCTCGCTCGCTGATCCACGTCTGCCGGCTGGCGGGGCGTGATCGATGGTGCCCGGAGCTGTCGATGTGACCGCAGTGGCCGCGGAGGGCCACCGTTACCGGGGTGCGGCTACAATGGGCGCACCACACTGCAGGATCACGCAGCTCATGGCTCAAGACACATACATCCTCGGCGGCTACCAGACCGACTTCTCCCGCAACTGGCTGAAGGAAGGCAAGCAGCTCTGGGACATCTTCGCTGAGGTCGTGAACGGCGCGCTCGAAGCGACTGGCATCGCCGCCGAAGACGTCCAGGTGGGGCACGTCGGGAACTTCGCCGGCGAGCTCTACGCGATGCAAGGACACCTCGGCGCATTCCTCGTGGGCACGAACCCGGCGTTCGCCGGCCTACCCACCGCCCGCCACGAAGCGGCGTGCGCCTCGGGCTCGGTGGCGGTGCTGGCGGCTACCGCAGAGCTCGAGGCGGGCCGATACGACCTCGCGCTCGTGCTCGGCATCGAACAGATGAAGACGGTCGATTCCGCGCGCGGCGGCGACTTCCTGGGTACGGCCGGCTGGTATGAACGCGAAGCGAAGGGCATCACCTACCCCTTCCCGAAGCTGTTCGGGCGGCTCGGCGACGAATACGACCGGCGCTTCGGGCTGAAGGACGAGCATCTCTCGCGGATTTCGGCGATCAACTTCGCCAACGCGCGCAAGAACCCGCTCGCACAGACACGCGCCTGGCAGAACGACGAAGCGAAATTCGCAACGCAGATCGCGGGGCGGATCAAGGTGTCGGACTGCTCGCAGGTGACGGACGGCGCCGTGTGCGTGCTGCTCGCCTCGACACGCTACGCCGAGAAGTACGCGAAGGGGCGCGGGGTTGCGCTGGACCGCATCCCCCGGATCCTTGGGTGGGGCCACCGCACGGCCACGCTGGGCTTCGACGACAAGATCCGGGAGAGCGAAGGCGACCCGTACGTGCTGCCGCACACGCGCCAGGCGATCCTCGACGCGTTCGCGCGCGCGGGCATCGCAGACGTCTGGGGGGTGGACGCTATCGAGACGCACGACTGCTTCACGACCTCGGAGTACATGGCCATCGACCACTTCGGTCTGACGCCCCCGGGCCAGTCGTGGCAGGCGATCGAGGAGGGCGTGATCGAGCTCGATGGGACGCTGCCGATCAACCCCAGCGGCGGGCTCATCGGCGCCGGGCACCCGGTGGGAGGGACCGGCGTACGGCAGCTGCTCGATGCGTACCGGCAGGTCACGGAGACGGCCGGCGAGTACCAGGTGGTGGGCGCGACGAAAGTGGCGACGCTGAACATCGGCGGCAGCGGGACGACGTCGTGCTCGTTCGTGGTGGGAAATTAACCGCAGGCGGAACCGGGCAGGGCGAAGATTCGTCTCTTGATCGACACCATCTCAAGTAGCCGGGGGTCGATCGATGTCGAAGCCGTCACCATTCAGGCAAGCACCCGGCCGAGGGTGCTGAATGCGCGTGAGCAGGTGGTTCGCGCTTACGGCGTTGGCGGCGGTCTTGGCGGCAGGCTGCGGGAAGGCCGATACGGCGCGAACGCCATCGCCGCCCGCTTCCGCCTCATCCGCGGTCGCCGCCGTCAGCCCGCGGCCGGCTGTTGGGACGCCCGGGGCCTCCGTTCCAGCCTCGCCCCGCGATTCCGCCAGCCCGGCGCCGACTCGCGATACCTACATTAATGTTGGCGACGGCTGGCAGGGCCGCGAGATCTACCTGATTTGCGTCGAGGATCGCAGCGGCGAGTTCGGCGACGCGGGCCTCCGAACGCTGCTCGGACCGGCGTTGAAGGCACGCGCGCAAGCGGTCAGCGCGGACCGGCCCGTGGACGTCCGCGCTGGCTGTCCCTACGATTACCCGGATGCGGCAATGCTCAGCACGCCCGGTTTGGCCGATTCGGTCATCAGCCGGAGCGACCCAAACCGGTTCTTCTATCAGGTCTACGTCGATTCGAGGGCGCGGCAAGGCGACTCCACCGCACTCGAATACTGGTTCAGAGGGACGAGGGGCGAGAGCGCTGTGCCCATTACCTACCGCCTCACCCTCTCTCCAGTAATGGTCCGTGACCAGGCTGCGCTCGTGGCATTTTTCGATGCGTGGGTCAACGAGGATCCGACCATTCCCTTTTCCGCGCGGCCGAAGTAACGGCGGGAATGGCCGGCCGTCGCCCTCAGTCGGTGATGAGCTTCACCAGCTCGGCGGTGGCGGTGGCGGCCGCGACGACGCGCTGGCGCTCGTCATCGGTCAGCGGCAGTTCGAAGGTGCGCTGGATGCCGCCGGCGCCGAGCTGGCAGACGGTGCCCGAATACGTGCCCTGGATGCCGTATTCGCCCTGGTGGAGCGTGGAGCAAGGAATGAGCCGGCGTTGGTCCAGGAGGATGGATTCGACCATGGCGATGGTGGCAGCAGAGGGCGCGTAGTAGGCGCTGCTGACCTTCAGGAGCTCGCCGATTTCGGCGCCGCCGCGCATGGCGCGGGCCACCACTTCCTGCACGCGGGACGGTGGGAGCAGGTCAGTCAGGGGGACGCCGCCGACGCGCGTCTGGGAGACGACGGGGACCATCGTGGTGTCGGTATGGCCGCCGATGACGAAGCCGTGCACGTCGGCCGGCGAGACGCCGAGCGCATCAGCGACGAAGTAGCGGTAGCGGGCGCTATCGAGGGCGCCGCCCTGGCCGATGACGCGCTCGCGCGGGAAGCCGCTCGCCTTGAGGGCGACATGACACATCGCGTCCATCGGGTTCGCGAAGATAACGATGACCGCGTTGGGCGAATGCTTCGCCGCCTCGCCGACCTTGGCGCGGACGATGGCGGCGTTGCCGTTGAGGAGCTCTTCGCGGGACATGCCTGGCTTGCGCGGCGCGCCGGCGGTGCAGATGACGACATCGGAGCCGGCGGTTTCGTCCCAGCCATCGGTGGCGCTGATGCGGGAGCTGAAGCCTTCCCACGCGGCCGCCTGCGATTCATCGAGGGCCTTGCCGAAATGCATGGTGCCAGCGAACTGTGGGTCGTCCTGCAGGACCACGTCGCAGATGTCGCGCTCGATGAGGCGCTGAGCCATGGCGCCGCCGGTGGCGCCGGCGCCGATGATCGTGACCTTCTTCCGTGCCATTCGGTCTCCCCTGGTGGTGGTTGGATGTGGGTAGAAGGTAGCACGGCGCCGTCGTCTGAGCCTGCCCGGAGATGGGTTAGAGCGAGGCAAGGACTTCGCCGGTGTGCTGCCCGAGGAGGGGCGCCGGGCCCAGCGACCACCAGCCCGGCGGGGTGCGGAAGGCTGGGCCCGGCCGCATGTACGTGCCGAGGACCGGGTGCTCCGACGTTTCGAAGAAGCCCGCGGCGGCGAGGTGCGGGTCGGCGGCGATATCGGCGACGGTGTTGACGGGCGTCAGGGGGATGCCGCGGCGCTGGGCTTCGTGGAAGAGGTGCAGCTTCCGGAACTTGACCGTGAGCGCCTCGGTGGCGGCGTCCACGATGTCGGCGGCCTGGAAGCGGAAAGCGAGGTCTTCGAACGCGGGCTCGAGGATGGCCTCGTCGCCCGTTGTCTCGTGGATCCAGGCGGCGAGCAGGCGCCAATGCGCGGGCTGGACGATAAGCAGGCTAACGTGGCCATCGGCGGCGGGATAGAGCCCGAAGGGACGCGTCGCGTTGCGGCGATTGCCGCTCCGGCGGCGGTGGATGCCATCATCGAGCGAGAGCGGGACGCCGGACTCGGGGTTGATGGCGAGACAGCACTCCTGCATCGAGACATCGATGAGCTGGCCGCGCCCGCTCACGCGCCGGGCCCGCAGGGCGAGCAGCAGCCCGGCGGCAGCGTTTAGCGAGGCCACGTGGCAGGCGAGCTGCACCGGCCCGCCGGGAGTAACAGGCGGCCGGTCCGGGAAGCCTGTCTGGTAGAGGACGCCCGATGACGCCCAGGCGATGAGGTTCGAGCCCTTCCAGTCACGGCGCGGGCCGCTCTGGCCGAACGGCGTCACGGCGGCCCAGAGGAGAGCGGGGTTCGCCAACGAGGTGGCGGCGTAACCGAGGTCCATGGCGTCGAGCGCGCCGGGCGGGTGGGATTCTATGACGGCATCGGCCGAGGCGAGCAGCCGGCGGAGCTGGTCGCGGCCGGCGGCGACGGCACAGTCGATGACGACGCTGCGCTTTCCCTGCCCGAAGGCGGCAAACCAGAGGCTCTCGCGCGCGCCGCCGTCGCGGCTAAACGGCGCCAGGTGGCGCAGGTCGTCGCCGGCGGGCGGTTCGACTTTGATGACGTCGGCGCCGAGGCCGGCGAGGAGCATCGCACCGTAGGCGCCGGGCAAGCCGGCGAGGTCGATGACACGGAGGCCGCTGAGGGGGCGAGCGCCGGCGCTCATTCGTTGGCCGTCCCGTCGCCGGAAAGCCCGGGGATGAGCACCGGCAGCATGGCATCGTAGGGCCGCGTGAGCGTGACGGCCGGCAGCGGAGGCTCGAAGGCAGCGCCGCCGGCGACCAGGGCGTCGATTTCGCCATCGGAATAGCCGCAGACGCTCCTGAGGATATGGCGCGTGTCCTGGCCGAACTGCGGGCCGGCGCGGCGCGGCGAACCAGGCGTGTCCGAAAGGTGCAGCGGGTTGCCGCTGAAGAGGTCGCGGCCGAAACGGGCGCTGGGGCGGACCTTGAAGTAGCCGCGGTCCCGGACCTGCGGGTCGGCGAGGACGCCATAGTTGTCGGATGCGGCGTGGGCGGGGACGCCGGCCGCCTGCAGCCAGGCCGCCAGTTCGTCCGCGCCGTATTGCGCGGTCCAGGCTCCGATGTGGCCGTCGAGCTCGTCCGCGTTGGTGGCACGGCCGGCGGCGTCCGCGAAGCGCGCATCGACCGCCCACGCCGGGCGGCCGGCGACCTCGCCGAGGGCGGCCCATTCGTCGTCGGTGGTACAGGAGATGGCGAGCCAGCGGTCGTCGCCGCGGCAGGGGTAGACGCCCTCGGGGGCGGCGCCGCTCGTGCGGTTGCCCGTCCGTGGCTGCACATGGCCGTTGAGGACGTTGTCGAGCAGGTACGGCGAGAGCAGAGCGATGGTCGCTTCGAACTGCGAGATGTCGATGTAGGCGCCATCGCCGGTGCGGTCGCGCTGCTCAAGCGCCGTGAGCACGGCAATGACCGCGTGCAGCGAGCTGCAGTAGTCCGGCGGCGCGATGGCGGCGATGCCGGCCGGCTCCTGGTCGGCGTAGCCCGTCAGGCTATCAAGGCCCACGAGCGGCGCCTGGTTGGGGCCCCAGGCGAGAAACTCGTAGTACGGCGTCGCGGGGTTCGAGCCAAAGCCTGGCAGGGCCACGTAGACGATGTCCGGCCGGATGGCAGCGACGGATTCATAGTCGAGCCCGAGCGTCTTGACGGCCGGCGAGGAGTAGTTCGTGATGAGCACGTCGCAATCGCGGAGGAGGCGCCGGGCGGCGGCGAGACCGCCGGGGTGCTTGAGGTCCAGGCCGACGCTGAGCTTGCCGGCGCCCATCTCGGAGACGTACGGGCTGGTATCGAGCATGACCGGGCCGAGCTCGGGCCGCGCGCGCGCCCAGGACGAGGCGAACAGCCGCGCAACATCGGGGTTGTTCAGCGATTCGATGCGGAGGACTTCCGCGCCGAAGTTCGCGAAGTACTTGCAGGCGTTCGGCGCGGCGATGGCGATGCCCAGTTCGAACACGCGTACGCCTTCGAGCGGCATGGGTCCCGGCATGTGGCCTCCGGCCATCGATATCGGCGGAATCCTACCCGTCCGGGTGCGCGGTGGGAATGGCGGCGGCGAACGAGCGCGGCGCCCGGCGCGGATTTTTCAGGATCCGGCGCCTTGCCCTGGCATGCCAGGGCCGGGGACCGAGCGCGTCTGGCGGGCGGTCACGGGGGCATCGCAGTGGAGGCAGCGGAGCTCGGCTTCGACGGCGTGGCCGCAGGCCTCATGCTGCAACAGGACGGGCGGGCCGGCCGCGCCGGCGAGGTGGCGGTCGCCCCACTGCATCAGCGCCATGAGCACGGGAAAGAAGTCGACGCCCTTCTCCGTGAGGCGGTATTCGAAACGCTCGGGGTTGGTCTGGTAGAGGCGGCGCTCAAAGATGCCTTGCTCCACGAGCGTCTGGAGGCGGTCGGCGAGGACGTTGCGGGCAATGCCGAGCGAAAGGAAGGCGTCGAAGCGGCGGACGCCACGGAAGGCCTCGCGCAGGATGAGCATGGTCCAGCGCTCGCCGACGATATCAAGGGAGCGGGCGATGGAGCAGGTCATATCCGAAAAAGAAACGCCGCGAGACATGTGGCTATGGGCTCACGCTGCAGAAGTGTATCCGTCCGCTTTACGATGCGCGGTCGAGTTGCGGAGTGCAACTGACGGCGGGTAGGGTGGGCGCATCGAACAGGAGGCAGCCGTGAAAGTAGCCATCGGGCTCGGGATCGCAAACGAAGATTGGGACGGCATGGCCGCGTACGTGCGCGAGGCGGAGAAGCTCCGCGTGGACTGTGTCTGGTCGGCGGAGTCGTGGGGGCACGACGCCGCGACGCCGCTGGCGTTCCTCGCCGGGCAGACCAGCCGGATCAAGCTTGGCTCGGGGATCATGCAGATCAGCGCGCGGACGCCGGCGATGACGGCGATGACCGCGATGACGCTCTCGTCCATGAGCGGCGGGCGCTTCCGGCTGGGGCTCGGTGCGAGCGGGCCGCAGGTGGTCGAAGGCTGGCACGGCCAGCCGTTCAAGCAGACGGTGCAGCGGCTGCGCGAGGTGGTGGACATCGTCCGGCTGGCCAGCCGCGGCGAGCGCGTGGCCTACAACGGCAAGCTGTACCAGCTCCCGCTGCCGGGCGGCGAAGGGAAGGCGATCCGGTCGGGGGCGAAGCCGCAGCCGAACATCCCGATCTACCTGGCGACGCTCGGGCCGAGGAGCCTCGAGTTGACGGGCGAAGTCGCCGATGGCTGGGTGGGCACGTCGTTCATGCCGGAGCACGCGGACGTGTTCTTCGACCACATCGGCGCCGGCGCCGAGAAGGCGGGGCGGTCGCTGGCGGATTTGGACCTGCAGGCCGGGGGCGTGGTGGCATTCGGGGACGACCTGGAGACGCTGATCCCGCCGCGCAAGCCGGGGCTGGCGTTCACGCTGGGGGCGATGGGTTCGCGCCAACACAACTTCTACAACGCGGCCTTCCAGCGCGCCGGCTACCAGGAGGTGGCGCAGCGGGCGCAGGGACTCTGGCTCGATGGGCAGCGGGAAGAGGCGGCGAAGATCATCCCGGACGAGCTCGTGCTGCAGACGAACCTGCTTGGCACCGAGGCGATGGTGCGCGAGCGCATGCGGCGGTACCGCGACGCAGGCGTGACGACGCTACGGCTCGACCCGGCGGGCGCGTCGTTGAAGGAGCGGCTCGAGACGCTGGGGCGGGCCGTGGCGCTGGCAAGCGCGGTCAGCAGCGAAGCGGCGGCCGTCAGCTGACAAGGTTGCGGAGGTATTCGGCGCCGCCGCCACCCTCGCGGCCGGACAGGCCGGCGACGGTGCGGAACACGGCATCGGCGAACTCGCGAAAACCGAAGGGCTTGAGCAGGAAGATTTCCGCCGGGTTGCTCGCGCGGGCGGCCTCGCGCTCAAGCGGGCCGCCCATCCGGACCACAGGCAGCCGTGGCTGCCGCCGCCGCAGCTCATCGATGAGCGCCGGGCCGTCGCCGGACCCGGGACTGACATCGACGATCGCAAAGTCGAACGGCGCGCCAGCCCTGGCCCGAGCGCCTGCCGGCGCCGTGGGATCGAACGCCCAAGCGCCGTAGCCCAGCACTCTGAGCATTCGATCGAGGACCACGCGGACTGAATCGTCGGCGTCTGCCACCAGGACGTGGTACATCTTTGCCCCCTTGCTGTTTGAAGCGTCGGTGGAGGGGCTACGGAACGGGCAGGGCCGAACGATACCGGGCCGCGGGACCGTACGGCCGTTTACCGGGCTCTTTGGGGCGTGGCGGCAGGGCTGCCACTGGCAGATCGGCGGCGCAGTGGCATAATCGAACAGATATTCGCATGAGCACGAGCGCGCCTTCGCCGCCTGTCATCCATGTAGACCTCGATGCGTTCTTCGTGTCGATGGAGCTGTTGCGCCGCCCCCAGCTGCGCGGACTGCCGGTGGTGGTGGCAGGCGGATTGGGCAACCGCGGCGTGGTGAACACCTGCAGCTACGAGGCGCGGAAATTCGGGGTGCGCTCGGCGATGCCGGTCGGGCGGGCCAGGCAGCTGTGCCCGCAAGCGACGTTCCTGGCTTCAGACTACGCCTACTATGGGCCGGCCTCGACGGCGTTCCACGCGATCCTCCGGGAATACACACCGTTGGTGGAGCCAGCCGGCGCCGACGAGGCGTACCTGGACGTGGCGGGGTGCGAGCGGCTGTTCGGCGACGGCGAGGCGGTCGCAGGGGAGATCCGGCGGCGCGTGCAGGCGGAAATCGGGATTACCGCGTCGGCGGGCGTGTCGGTGAACAAGCTCGTCTCGAAGGTTGCGAGCGATGCGGGCAAGCCGAATGGCCTGGTTGTGGTGCCGAAGGGTGGCGAGGCGGCGTTCCTTGCGCCGCGCCCGATCCGGGACCTTCCGATGATCGGCCCGAAGACGGCCACGGCGCTGACAGACCTCGGCGTCCACACCATCGGCGAGCTCGCGGCGATGCCAGTGCCAGCATTGGTGGCGCGCTTCGGAAACCACGGGCACGAGCTGCACGAGCGCGCCGTTGGGCGGTTCGATGCGCCGGTGCACTCGGGCCGGGGCGATGCCAGGTCCGTCAGCCGCGAGACGACCTTCGGGGACGACGAACCCTCGGGACAGCGGCTGCGGGCGGTGCTCCGCGGCGAGGCGGAACGAGTGGCGGCGGACCTCGCGGCGAATGAGCGCAGCGCCCGCACCGTGACCCTCAAGCTGCGCTTCCCGCCGTTCGAAACGCTGACCCGGTCGGTGACGGTGGGTACGCCGCTGAGCGTCGCGGACGAGCTGTTCGAGGCGGCGGCCGGGTTGTTCGAACGCGCGTGGGCCGAGAACGCCCACCGGCCGGTGCGGCTGTTGGGGCTCGGCGCGACGAACCTCCAGGAGCGCGCCCGGCAGCTTCGGCTCGGCGAGTCGACGGAACCGGATCGGCTGTCGGACACCGTCGCGCAGATCCGCGCCCGCTTCGGCGACGCGACGGTGCGGCGGGCGGCCGAGCTCGGGGAATCGCCGCGGCAGTAAGGCTGCTTGATTGACAGCGCAGGTGCGAATTAGTGATAGTTGCCCGGATTTGGGAGGTTTCGCTCATGGTGGAGGCTCCGGGGAAGCCGCAGAAGTGGCTCACGCTAGGAGCGGCGAGCAGCTTGCTCGGGGTGAGCGAATCGACGGTGCGGCGCTGGGCGGATGCGGGCGAGGTGCGGTTCTACAAGACGAGTGGCGGCCACCGGCGCATCCTCGAAGAGGACCTGCTGCAGATGGTGGCGAGCCCGGCGATGTCGCCATCGCGCGACACTGACCGCATCAGCGACATCGCGCTGGCGCGCGTGAAGCGCCGCATCAGCCGGGGGCGGCAGACGCATTCGATGTCGGTGTTCGAAGGGCTGAACGACGCGGCGCGCGAACGGCTGCGCGTGCTCGGGCGCCAGCTGGTGGACTTGTTCGCGCGCTATATCTCGTCCGAGGCGAAGGGCGAGCGGTTCGCGGAGGACGCGCGCACCATCGGCCGTGAGTATGGGCGCCTGCTGGTGGGCGACGGGGTGGGGTTGACGGCGGCGATCACGATCTTCAACAACATGCGCCGGCCGCTGGAAGAGACGGCGTCACAGATCGCGACCGAATCGGGGCTGCCGACGGAGGATGCGGTCGAGGCGATCGAGAGCATCCTCGTGCTCGCCGATGTGGTGCTGGAGGGGATGGCCGAGATCTACGAGGTCGCGCCCCGCTAAAGAGCCGGGGCGCGACCGCGGACGAGGAGAACGTGGCGCTACCGGGGGCTCATGACGTGCCCACGCTCGTGGCGCAGGTGCTCTTTGCCCTCGATCTCGCCGTCGTCGGGGACAACGGCCATATGATGACGGAACACCATCTCGCCGCCGAGCCAGCCGGACAGGAGCACGAGGCCCACACCGGCGGCGTGGAGGATGACGACGCTGGCGAGCCGCCCGCCGTCGAGGGCGCCGTCGTCAAGCATGAGCAGCATTGCGACGAAGAACAGTGCGATGACAGCGATGTTGAGGATCATATGTGCCAGGCCGATGCGGCGCGCGTCCGTCTTCATGGCGACGGTGAAGAAGTCGCCAAGGCCAGGGAGCGCGGCCACGAGGCCGGAAACAATCGCGGCGATACCGGTCCAGAACGAAATGTCGTACCACATTTTGTCCCTGTCCTGGGCCAGGTAGACGATGTCGCTCACGAGCGCCCACGCCAGGAGTCCGACGGGGATCGACACGAGCATTGGATGGACCGGGTGACCGGCAATGGCAAACTTGCTGCGCATCACGCCCACCTCCTTGGGGCAACACGACGATCGTAGCGCGTGGAATCTGGCAATTTCATCCAGAGCGAGTATTCTGCATTGCAATATCACGTCAGAGAGCCCTCACCGCTGGCGGCGCGGGAGCGGTGTTACTGCGCCGGGTCGGTGGCGCCTTCGAAGCCGTACTTCTCGTGCGGGCCGAGGATGATGTGTTCGAACACGCCCACGCCGCGATGCGTGCCGGCGGTGGCGAGCGAGACCGTCTGGACGTGCAGGTGCGTCATTGGGTCCTCTTTGGCGAGGTCGTATTCGCCGCAGTCCACCTCGTCCGGGCCCACCCACATCCCGTGTCCCCAGGTGGGGTGCCCGTAGCCGATGCCTTGCATGAGGAAGTTGTAGAGGGGTTTGAGTTCGATCGACAGCGGTTCGCTTTTCGGCGGGCAGAGATCGATCGTCGCCGCGGAGATGTGGCGCGTGCCCTTCGTGAACCTGAGGTGGTGGTCGACCTTGGCTTCGGTCTCGGTGGCGTTGGGGTAGGGCGTGAGGATGACACCGGACTGGTGCCAGCGAGTGCCGTCCGGGTACTCAGACACGGTATAGAGCGTGCAGAGGTCGTCGAAGTTGAGCGGCGCCCAGTTCCAGAAGAACTGCGGCGGGGCGGTCACCGGCTTGCCGCCGATGTTGCGCTCGCCCACGCCGCGGATGCCCCAGGAATGGTCGCGGGAGCCCCACCAGGTGTCCTTCGAGAGGTCGAAAGTCTCGCCACCAACGGTGAGGGTGCCCGACCAGGTGACGTGCTGGGTCATGCGGGAGTAATCCATCGCGCCCATGCCGGCGGCGCGGCGCTGGAAGTGTGGCTCTTCATTGGGGAGCGACCGGGCCTCCCAGGTGAGGTCGGCGAGGATCCCGGCATCGTTCTTCGTGACGATCAGGCGGCCCTTTTTGAGCGGCTCGATGACCTCGATGCGGATCGGGCCGGCGGCGGTGGCGAGGCGGTCGCTGCCGAGGTCGCGGGAGGCGCGCACGAACGGCTGCTTGCCGTTGCGGGAGACGCTGAAGGCGCAATCGAAAACGCCACGGTTGGGGTAGAGGCCCATGCCAAGGGCGAAGTAGACCTCGCCATCGCGCCGGTAGCCGTTGAAGAAGTAGCGGTCGTAGAAGTTGCGGTCGGTGGTGAACACGGTGTCGAAGGTGTAGGGGGTCTGGTGGGTGAGGAACTCATCGGCGGGGGTGATCATCGGCAGCACCGGTGCGGCGGGATGGGCCCGAATCTACGGGCTCGGGCGGAGGGCGGCAACCGCAGCGGCGGGAAACGGTGCAGCGTGTCGCAATTCCGCTACATCTTCGCGATGCTCTCTGGAAGTAGCGTAATAGTTGGCTATGCTGAATCCATGCTTCAGCAGGTCCACATTCAGCCCCAGCCTAACCATCTCGAACGATACCGGGACTCGGTACGCGCGGGCGTCATCGAGCAGATCCGCGAAGAATCCCGCGATTTTGTCGGCTGCAACGTGCTTCATGTGAACGCGACGGCCTATGGCGGCGGCGTCGCGGAGATCCTGAGCAGCATGATCCCGCTGATGCGCGACCTCGGCATCCACGCCGACTGGAAGGTGATCACCGGGACCGACGAGTTCTTTGGCGTGACCAAGGCGATGCACAACGCGCTCCAGGGCAAGGCCCACCCGTGGACCGCCCACGAGCGCGACGTATGGATCGAACAGAACCGGTTGAACGCGGAGCACTGGGAGGACTACGACTACGTGTTCATCCACGACCCGCAGCCGGCGCCCCTGCTGGCCATCCTGAAGGCGCGCGAAGGCGGCCCGCCCGAGGGCAAGTGGATCTGGCGCTGCCACATCGACCTCACGAATGCCCAGCCCGAAGCGTGGGACCTGCTGCGGCCGTTCGTGCAGGAGTACGACGGCAGCATCTGGACCATGCGGCAGTACGTGCGGGAGGGCGTGCCGGAACGCAACCTGATGATCGCGCCGCCGGCAATCGATCCACTGAGCCCGAAAAACGCGCCCATCGGCGAGGAAGTGATCTCGGATGTGTTCGCCCGGTACCGGGTGGACCTGGCGCGGCCGGTCATCTGCCAGGTTTCGCGCTTCGACCCGTGGAAAGACCCGCTGGGCGTGATCGACGCGTACCGGATTGCCAAGCGCGACCATCCCGGCGTGCAGCTGGTGCTCGTGGGTTCCATGGCGAACGACGACCCCGAGGGCTGGGAGTGGTGGGAGAAGGTAGCCCGGCACGCGGGCGAAGACTGGGACGTCAAGATCCTTTCGAACCTGAACGGCGTTGGGAACCTCGAGGTGAACGCCTTCCAGCAGGCGTCGCAGGTGGTCATCCAGAAGTCGACGCGGGAAGGGTTCGGGCTGGTGGTGGCGGAGGGGCTGTGGAAGGGCAAGCCGTGCGTCGGCGGCAACGTGGGCGGGATCCCGATGCAGATCGTCGACGGCCAATGCGGTTACCTTGTCGATAGCCCGGAGGAGTGCGGCCAGCGAGTTAGCGAACTCCTTTCGGACCCGGAGAGTTGCTCGCGCATGGGGAACATCGGGCGCGAACACGTACGCGACAACTTCCTCATCACGCGCTACCTCCACGACTACTTGAAGCTGATGAAGCGCGTCTCGAACGGCGTCATTGTCGAGTAAACCCCCGGGCGGATGCCGGGCTGCGACGTGACGGGGAGTCGCTCCGCTCTGGCGTGAGCTATGCCGTCACGCGCGATGTAAGGCATGATGTGGAGGGCTGCCGAACAGCCGGCGGCGGACTAAGGACGCAATGCGGGACGCCGTGCGCTATGCGTGGCAGAGGGTACCTTCGCCGGTGCGGACGCCAGCCGGTGTCGTTGCGCGGACGTTCCGGCTTTACTACGAAGACAGTTGCGGGACGTATGCGGCGGCAATCGCGTACTACGCGATCTTTTCACTGGTGCCGCTGAGTATCGTGGTGCTCTCGGTGTTCGGGCTGGTGGTGGACAAGGAACGCATCGTGCGGTTCGTGTTTGACCAGGTGCCGCTCAAAGAGACGCCAAGCGTGCAGAACAACGTCAACGAGATCGTGCGGCGCGCGCAGCAGGCGGGCTTTGCCGGGCTGACGTTTGGCCTCATCACCCTGGTGTGGTCCGCGAGCGGCATCTTCGCGGCTGTCCGGCGGGGCCTGAACGCGGCGAGCCATCGGGCGTCCTCGCGCGCGTACTGGCACGGAAAGCTCATCGACTTTGCGTTGATCCCGAGCCTGGGCCTGCTCATCCTGCTCGCGCTGGGCATGACCGCGGTCGCGCAAATCCTGTTCGAGCGCGCCGGCAGCGTGGGCGGCATCGATATCAACACCAACATCCCGCTCACGTTGACATCGCGGGCGATCCCCGCGGTGTTTTCGTTCATGATGTTTTCTTTGCTGTACCGCTACGTGCCAACGGTGCGGCCGCGCTGGAAGGAGGCGCTCGCCGGGGCCTCGGCGGCGACGGTGCTGTTCGAAACCGCGAAGAATGTGTTCGCGGTGCTGTTCGCGCTCACGCCGTTTTCGACGGACACGGCGATTTACGCCGGCTTCGGGACGGCGCTCGCATTCCTTCTCTGGATGTTCATCAACGCTTCGATCCTGTTGCTGGGGGCGGAGTTCGCGCGCTCGGTGGCGCTGGCACGGCGGATTGCTCCCATGGTCCAGGAGCCGGTTGAGGCAGGGACGGAGGCGCGGCGGCCCGACCCCCGGCTGCGCGTGCGGGAACCATAGGAGGGCCCAGCCTGCGGCAGGTGTAGAGTGGCGGCATCGCGATGCGAGGGAGACTCGTGGCGCACGCGGACAACGGGGCATTCTTCCGCGAACGGTCCGGGCTTGCCGAGAGCCTGCACGAACTGTCGCTCAAGAGTGCCGCGCTGGCGATCTGCATCCCACTGCTGTTTGGCGCGGGATGGGCCGTATCCGGACACTCGTTCGTACGCCACGACGGTGCCGACCATACGACGCCGATGCCGCTGCTTTCGGCGCTGCTGGCGTCGTTCGTGGTGGTGCCAATGCTCGCGCTGGTCGCGGCGGCGGCCGCCGGACCGGCGGTCGCGGGGATCGTGCGGGGGCCGGGGACCCGCCAGCGCCGTGCGTTGCAGGCGCTGTTCGTTGTGGCGGTGGCGGCGTGGGGGCTGGTGACCGCGTACGCGCACGTAACCTTTCTCGTGCCGTTGATGACCTGACCGCGGGGGGTTCGCGCCATTGGCCGCGTCGATGGCAGCGATAGACCGACTTTGGCAACAAAGTAGTTGAAAAAGGTTGAGTAGTCCCCTGTTCCGGCGTATCGTGGAGGTATGCAAGGCACACGGGAGCGCGTCCTCGAGCTCATCATCCACCGGCGCCAGGCGCGCGTGGAGGAGCTTTCGACCGAACTCGATATCACGACAGCGGCGGTGCGCCGCCACCTGGATAACCTGCGGGCGGACGGGCTCATTGAAGTGCGGGCGGTGAAACAGGCCACCGGGCGACCTTATTACGCCTACCACCCGACCGAGCTCGCGGCGGGCGCCTTGCCGGCGGCCTATGCCGACCTGCTGGAGCGGATGTTGCGCAGCCTCGGCGAACGGGACGACGTGACCGCGGCGGTGATGGCGAGCGTGGCCGAATCGGTGGCATCAAAACACCGTTCCGAGGTTGCCGGGGTAGGCGCGGACCCGGAAGAACGGGTGGTGCAGGTCACGGAGAGCTTGCGGAACGAGGGCATCCTCGACACGTGGCACAACGGGCCGGATGGCTACCACCTCTTCAATGGCACCTGCCCGTACCGCAAGGCGGCCGAGATTTCGAAGCTACCGTGCGAGTCCGACCGCAAGGCAATTGAACTGCTCCTCGGCCAGGACGTGGAGCAACTAAACCGCATCGTCGATGGCGCACCGGTGTGCGAATACCTCGTGCACCCGGCGCGGATACCGGCTGAATCGATCGAAGTTGGATAGAGGAGACTCATGACGAAGACACCCCTGCTGGAGATCGACAATCTCCGGGCGAACATTGGCGATAAGGAAATCCTCAAGGGCCTCTCCCTGAGCATCAACGCGGGCGAAGTGCACGCGATCATGGGCCCAAACGGCTCGGGCAAGAGCACGCTCGCCAATGTGCTGATGGGCAATCCCAACTACAAGGCCACCGGTGGCGACGTGCGCTTCAAGGGCCAGTCGCTCCTGACGATGCCGGTCGATGAGCGCGCGCGGCTCGGGCTATTTCTCGCCTTCCAGTACCCGGTGGCGATCCCCGGCGTGACGATGGTGAACTTCCTCCGCCAGGCCGTGAACGCGAAGAACGGCAGCGACGTCCCTATCCGCGAGTTCCGGCAGCTGCTCTTCAAGCAGATGGACCTGCTCAAGGTGGACCAGGATTTCGCGCGGCGCTATGTCAACGACGGCTTCAGCGGGGGCGAGAAGAAGCGCGCCGAGATGCTCCAGATGGCGATGCTGCAGCCCGCGATGGCGGTCCTCGATGAGACCGACTCGGGCCTCGATATCGATGCGCTGCGGACGGTGGCGGAAGGCGTCAACGCGCTCATGAACCCGGAGATGGGGCTGCTCCTCATCACGCACTACCAGCGCCTGCTGAACTACATCAAGCCGCAGTTCGTGCATGTGCTCATCGATGGCCGGATCGCGCGCTCCGGGGGCCCGGAACTGGCGCTTGAACTCGAAGAATCCGGCTACGACGAGCTCGAAGCCGCCATGTTGGCGACGGCCTGACCACCGCGGGAAAGGGTACGACTTCATGACCACAGCACCAGAGCTGATCAAGCAAGAGGGCTACAAGTTCGGCTTCTTCGACGAAGAAGAGGCGCTGTTCAAGGCGAACAAGGGACTCACGCCGGAAATCGTCGAGATGATCTCGAGGATGAAGGACGAGCCAAAGTGGATGCTTGAGTTCCGCCTGCGGGCGCTCGAACTCTTCCGCTCGAAGCCCAATCCGCCGTGGGCGACGGAGCAGCTGAACGACATCGATTTCGAGAACATCCACTACTTCGTGCGCGCGACCGACAGGGACGAGCGCTCGTGGGAGGATGTGCCCGGCTACATCAAGGACACGTTCGACAAGCTCGGCATTCCCGAGGCGGAGAAGAAGTACCTCGCGGGCGTGGGCGCGCAGTACGACTCGGAGGTGGTGTACCACAACATCCGGGAGGACCTCGAGAAGCTTGGCGTCGTCTTCCTCGGAACGGACCAGGCGCTGCGCGAGCACGAGGACGTGTTCAAGGAATACTTCGGGACGATCATCCCGCCGGCGGACAACAAGTATGCGGCGCTGAACAGCGCGGTGTGGTCGGGTGGGTCGTTCATCTACGTGCCGAAGGGCGTGAAGGTGGACATCCCGCTGCAGGCGTACTTCCGCATCAACACGCAGAACATGGGCCAGTTCGAGCGCACGCTGATCATCGCGGACGAAGGCAGCCAGGTGCATTACGTGGAAGGCTGTACGGCGCCGATCTACAGCTCGGACTCGCTGCACAGCGCGGTGGTGGAGATCATCGTCAAGAAGAACGCGCGGGTGCGATACACGACCATCCAGAACTGGTCGAACAACGTCTACAACCTCGTGACGAAGCGCGCGGCGGCGTACGAGAACGCCGTCATGGAATGGGTCGACGGCAACCTCGGCTCGAAGCTCACGATGAAATACCCGAGCGTCTTCCTGATGGAGCCGGGCGCGCACGGCGAGATCCTCTCGCTGGCATTTGCCGGCGCGGGCCAGCACCAGGACGCCGGCGGAAAGATCGTGCATGCCGCGCCGAACACGACTTCGACTATCATTTCGAAGTCGCTGAGCAAGGACGGCGGGCGGACGAGCTACCGCGGGTTGCTGAAGGTGGCGCCGGGCTGCGACAACGTGAAATCGACGGTGCGCTGCGATGCGCTGCTGATCGACGAGGCTTCGCGATCGGACACCTACCCGACGATGGAGATCGACGCCGAAAACGTCCACATCCAGCACGAGGCCTACGTCTCGAAACTGGGCGAGGATCAGCTCTACTACCTTATGAGCCGCGGGCTGAGCGAAGACGCGGCGGCGAAGATGATTGTGAACGGCTTCGTTGAGCCCATCGTGAAGGAGCTTCCGATGGAGTACGCGGTCGAACTGAACCGGCTGATCGAGCTGCAGATGGAAGGCGCGATCGGCTAACGGTGCCGCTACGGGCGCAACAATGCCCATTTCGAAGAGCAGGTGATTGCAGATGGATTCTGCTGTTGAAACCAGGGATGGCGAGCTGACGCCCGACACAAGCCGCGCGCTGGGCGAACGGCTTGGCGATAAGCCGCGGATGGCGGCCTTGCGCGCCGAGGCGGCTCGCGAAGCTGGCCACCGCTCGATGCCCACGAGCGTTGAGCGGCCGTGGAAGTACTACGACGCGAGCACGCTCGACTTGAGCGCCTACCGGCCGGCGGTTGGCGCCATCGACCGGCGCGCCGCGGAGGTACGGAGCTGCCCGGTGACGGGGGAGCACGCAGCCGTCATCGCCTTCCAGAACGGGGAGGCCGTGTTCACCGAGGACGCCCCCGAGGGCCTGACGCTCGCGGCGTTCGATGCGGTTGATCCGGATGTGGCGGCCGGCAAGGCGCTGGCAGACCGGCTTGGCTCCGCGGTGCCATTCGCGCGCAACAAGCTGACTGCGCTGCACTATGCGTTCTTGCGCGGGGGCGTGCTCGTCCATCTCGCGCCGAACGTTGAGCTGCACGAGCCGGTGCGCATCCTGCGCGAGTATGTCTCGGACAAGCAGCTGGCAACGCCGCACACGCTCATCGTCACGGGCGCGAACAGCCGGCTCTCGGTCATCGAGGACTATCGCTCGGCGGAGGACGCGGATGTCGTCGCGCTGCCGGCGGCCGAGATCCTGCCGGGGCCTGGTTCGACGGTCCGCTACACCGCGCTCCACCGCTGGGGCGCGAAGACGCGGGTATTCGGCGAGCAGTGCACGGTGACCGAGCGCGACTCCGCGCTCATCGGGTTGAGCCTGGTGACGGGGGGCGCGGTGGTGAAGTCGCACATCGAATCGTCGCTGGTGGGGCGCGGCTCTTCGAGCGAGCTGTTCGCTCTTGGCGTGGGGCGGGGGCGCCAGCACACGGACTTCTTCACACTGCAGGACCATATCGGCCCGGACACGCGCAGCGACCTGCTGTTCAAGTCGGCGCTGAAGGACCGCTCACGGGCGGTGTATTACGGGCTGACGCGGGTGGGGCTGGGCGCGCGGAACGCCGACGCGAACCAGGAGAACCGCAACCTCATCCTGAGCAAGGGGGCGCGGGCCGATAGCGACCCGGTGCTCGAAATCCTCACGAATGACGTGATCCGCGTGAGCCACGGCGCCACGGCGGGCCCGGTCGACGAAGAGCAGCTCTTCTATCTGCAGGCGCGCGCGATCCCGCGGCTAGACGCGGAGGCGCTGCTGGTACGCGGGTTCCTCAGCCAGGTGCTGGACCGCGTGCCGGATGAGGCGCTGCGCGACGAGCTCGCCCAGGCGCTCGATGCCCGCATGGGGCAGGCCTGAGGCAGGCGGCAAGGGATGAAGATGAGCACCCGCATGGCACTGCTGGACGTCGAGCGGATCCGCGAGGACTTCCCGATCCTGTCGCAGCAGGTCAACGGGCGCCCGCTGGTGTACCTGGACAACGCAGCCACCACGCAGAAGCCGCGGCAGGTGATCGACGCGCTGGTGCGGTACTACGAAACGTCCAACGCGAACATCCACCGGGGGATCCACACGCTCGCGGTGCGGGCGACGGAGCAGTACGAAGCGGTGCGCGGCAAAGCCGCGCGGCACATCGGCGCGAACAATGAGCGGGATATCGTGTTCACGCGCAACGCGACGGAGTCGATCAACCTCGTCGCGCGGGCCTGGGGCGACGCGAACATCGGCGAGGGCGACGAGATCGTGCTAACGCTGATGGAGCACCACTCGAATATCGTGCCCTGGCAGCTGTTAGCACGGCGCAAGGGCGCGGTGGTGCGGTACGCCGGCATCACTCCAGGCGGGTACCTGGACATGGATAGCCTGCGCGAAGCGGTCGGGCCGCGGACCAAAATGGTGAGTGTGGTCCACGCCTCGAACGTGCTCGGGACGATCAATCCCATCGCCGAAGTGGCCGAGATCGCTCACGCGGTGGGCGCGCTGGTGCTTGTTGATGGCGCGCAAAGCGCCCCGCACTTGCCACTGGATGTGACGGAGCTCGACTGCGATTTCTTCGCGTTCTCGTCGCACAAGATGCTGGGCCCGACGGGCGTCGGCGTGCTCTGGGCGCGGGAGGGGCTGCTCGACACGATGGACCCGTTCCTCGGCGGCGGGGAGATGATCTCGCTCGTGCGGCCGGACCACTCCACGTGGGCGGACGTGCCGCACAAGTTCGAAGCCGGCACGCCAAACATCGCGGGCGTGATCGCGTTTGGCGCGGCGCTGGACTACCTGCGCGATATCGGCATGAGCGACGTGCGCGCCCACGAGGCCGCCATTACCGCGTATGCCATGGACGCGCTGAAGGACGTCCCGGGGCTCTCGCTGCACGGCCCAACCGACGTGCGCGACCGCGGCGGCGCCGTCAGCTTCGCGATCGACGGCATCCACCCGCACGACGTGAGCACGATCGTCGACGGCTACGGCGTCGCCATTCGCGCCGGACACCACTGCGCGCAACTGCTGATGCGCTGCCTGAATGTGCCGGCGACGAGCCGCGCGAGCTTCTACATCTACAACTCCCAGGCCGAGGTCGATGTGCTGGTGGAGGCGCTCAAACAGGCCGTGGAGGTGTTTTCGCGTGGCGATGCCCGAACCGCCGTTTGACGACCTCTACCGCGAAGTGATCCTCGACCACGCGAAGAAGCCGCGAAACCGCGGCAGGCTCGCCGATAGGACCCAGCACGCGGAGGGCATGAACCCCGTGTGCGGCGACGAAATCGCGCTGGACCTGCGCGTGGCGGGCGACCGCATCGCGGACATCGCGTTCGAAGGCCAGGGCTGTTCGATCAGCCAGTCCAGCGCATCGATGCTGACTGAGCGGCTGAAGGGGACGACCATCGACGAGGCCGCGCGCGTGGCGGCATCGTTCAAGGCGATGCTCATTGCCGGGGCAACGCCGGCGCCGGAACTCGGCGACCTCGAAGCGCTGCACGGGGTGGCGAAGTTCGCCGTCCGGGTGAAATGCGCCTTGCTCTGCTGGAATGTCCTGCAGGAAGGGCTCGAACAAGCACGACGACAACTGGCCCGAGGAGGCACGTGATGGCTGAAACAACCGCAGCGCCAACGTACGAAGAGATGCGCGAGAAGCTCGCGGAGGTCAAAGACCCCGAGATCAACATGAGCATCGTCGAGCTCGGGCTGGTGTACGGCATCGAGTTCGACGACGGCATTGTGAACATCACGATGACGCTCACCAGCCCCGGCTGCCCGCTCGGGCCCGTCATCCGGGGCGAGGCATACGCGAAGATGAAGGAAATCCCAGGCGTGAAGGACGTGGACGTCCAGATCGTCTGGAACCCGCCGTGGGACCCGCGCACGATGGCGAGCGAAGACGTGCGCATGCAGCTGGGGATCTGGTAAACGTCGGCGCCCGCGGGAGGCCCCTCGCGGCTGAATGGTGGCCCTTGCCGCGCGCCCCCGTGAGCCTCAGCGCCTCCTGAAAAGGGGATCCGCCGTGGCCACAACCGCTGAAAAACGAACGCACTTCCGGGCACTGCACGAATCGGGGTGCTTCGCCATCCCGAACCCGTGGAACGTGGGCAGCGCGCAGCTGCTCCAGCACCTCGGCTTCCAGGCGCTGGCGACCACGAGCTCGGGGTTTGCGTGGTCGCAGGGGCGGCCGGACAACGGCGTGCCACGCGACGTGGTGCTCGGGCACGTGGCGGCGATCGCCGCGGCGACGGACCTGCCGGTGAATGCTGACTTCGAAAACGGGCACGCGATAGACGCGGCCGGCGTGGGCGAGAGCGTGCGGCTGTGCGTGGAGACGGGCGTCGCGGGGCTCTCCATCGAAGACTCCACCGGCGATCCGGCGAATCCGCTGTTCGACTTGCCGGAAGCGGTGAAACGGCTCTCGGCGGCGCGAAAGGCCATCGACGCGGGGGGCAGCGAAGTGCTGCTGACGGGGCGGGCCGAGAACTTCATCGCGGGGCGGCCGGACCTCGATGACACCATCCGGCGGCTGAAGGCGTATGCGGAGGCGGGCGCCGATTGTCTCTACGCGCCCGGCATCCGCACTCCCGAGCAGATTGCGGCGGTGGTGGAGGCCGTGGCGCCGAAGCCGGTGAACCTCCTGGTCGGGGGCGCGTGGGGGCTCACGATGGCGGATATCGCGGCGCTTGGCGTGCGGCGGGTGAGCGTCGGCGGGGCACTGGCCGCGACCGCGTGGGCTGCGGTCATCGAGGCGGCGACGGGGCTCGCGGAAGCAGGCAGCTTCGAGGGCTTTCGCCGCCCGAAGCTCAACATGAACGCACTGTTCGCCGAGCAGTAAGCTCCGGCCGGACGTGTAGGGGGCCGTGACAGCCGGGCGGCAGCCTGACTAGAATCGGCCCATGGCGCAGCCACTGGCTGGATTGCGGGTACTCGAGCTCGGGACGTTCGTCTCGGCGCCCTACTGTGGGAAGCTGTTCGCGGGCTACGGCGCGGACGTCATCAAGATCGAGCCACCCGGGGGCGACATCGCCCGCGCGCACGGTCCATTCAAGGATGAGCGGCCAGACCGGGAGACAAGCGCGCTCTTCCTCTACCTGAACACGGGCAAGAAATCGGTGGAGCTGGACCTGCGCACGCCAGCCGGGCGGGATGCATTCCTGCGGCTGGCGGCGACGGCTGACGTCGTCATCGAGAACTTCCGGCCGGCGGACTTGCGCGCCCTGGGTGTCACCTACGAGGCGCTGCGGGCGGTGAACCCGCGCATCACCCTGGTTTCGATTACGGCGTACGGGCAGGACGGACCCTACGTGGACTACCGGTCGAATAACCTCACGGCGTTCGCGATGGGAGGCCAGATGTTCATCACGGGGACGCCGGAAGGCGGGCCAGTGAAGAACGGCGGCTACCAGGCGGACTACCAGGGCGGGCTGAACGCGTTCTCGGCGGCGACGATCGCCGTCCTGGCGGCGGAGCGGGATGGTGCCGGCCAGCACGTCGATATCAGCGTGCAGCACTGCATGGCGCCGTTGCTGGAAGCGGGGATCCCGTACTACAGCTATCTCGGGCGCTGGGCGCCGCTGCGGCGGGGCAACCACATGGCGAGCTTCATCGGCATCTACCCGTGCCAGGACGGCCACCTCGGCGTCCACGTGATGCCGCGTAACTGGAAGCCGTTCACCGACGCGATCGGGCGGCCGGAGCTGTTCGAGGACCCCCGCTTCACCACGCAGGCAGACCGCGTAGTGAACAACGACGAACTCATGGGCGAGTTGTACGCGTGGGCCGCGACTGAGACGAAGCTCGATGTGTACCAGCGCGCAGGGCGGATGCGGGCGCCGATTGCGTTCGTGCACACGATGGCGGACCTGTTGGAGAGCCCACAGCTGAACGTGCGCGGATTCCTCCAGCGCATCGAGCACCCGATCGCGGGAGCGGCGACGTACCCGGGACCACCGTGGTGGATGGGCCCGGACGCCTGGCGCGCCGGCCGGGCGCCGCTGCTGGGCGAGCACACGCAGGAGGTGCTCGCGACGGTCGCCGGCATGTCCGCCGCGGAGATCGCGCGGCTCGGGCCGGCGGTGCCGGCTACATGACGCCGCGTGAGGAGGTCGCACGGGCGATGGCGTTCTTCGGCACGACCGACGATATCGCGCTGCTGCACGAGGTTATCGCGGAGGTTGCGCCGCGGGCCCGCCGGCTCGTCGGCCAGTACCTGGCGAAGGGCACGGAGGAGAGCATCCCCGGCCCGGCCGAGCTGCGGCCCGCGCGCGAGCCGACGACGCGCGAGCAGGCGCTCAAAACGCTCCGCGCGACCAACGACTTCCCGCTGCTCCAGGTGCTGGCACGAAGCGCCGGCCAGCGGATCGAGGCGATCGAAGTGGCGGCTTCGGCCGATTTTCCGGAGGGCGTGCGCGTGCACGTGCCGGAGAAGCCGGGCTACCCGCGGGGCGGGCGGATCCTGGCGGGCACGGTGGAGATAACGGGGACGATGCTCCAGGTGTTGCTCGATAACGGCGAGACGTGGCAGGGGCCGCCGAGTCTCGCCGAGCTGGCGGGGCCGCCGTGACGGCGCCGCTCGCGGGCATCCGCGTCGTGGACCTGACCATGGTGTGGGCGGGGCCGTTCGGCACGCGCATGCTCGGCGACTACGGGGCGGAGGTCATCAAAGTCGAATCGCCGGGGCAGTGGGACCTGCTGCGCGGGCTGGGACAGATCCCGCGCAACGTGCCGCGCTGGTACAACATGTCGGCCTACTTCAACCACAACAACCGGAGCAAGTACGCCCTCGCGCTGGACCTGCGGCAGGCGGAGGGCCGAACGGTGCTGCTCGAACTCTGCGCGAAGAGCGACGTGATCGTCGAGAACTACCGGACGGACGTGATGGACAACCTCGGGCTCAGCTACGCGGATGTGCGGACGGCGAAGCCGGACATCATTTACGTCTCGATGCCGGGGCACGGCAAGAGCGGCCCGGAGAAGGACTACGTCGCCTACGGGACGAACGTGGAGCAGCTCGCGGGGCTCGTCTCGGTCTCGGGCTACGAGGGTGGTGAGCCGCTGAAGACGGGGTTCAGTTACGGCGACCCGACGGCGGGCACGGCACTCGTGGCGGCGGTCGCGATGGCCATGCGCCACCGGCTGCGCACCGGCGAGGGCGCGTTCATCGACCTCGCGCAGCGCGAGAACCTGACCTGCTTCATCGGCGAGTACGTGGTGGACTACAGCATGAACGGCACCCTGCGCGAGCCGGCGGGGAACCGGCATCCGATGTTCGCGCCGCACAACCGCTATCGCTGTGCAGGCGATGACCGCTGGGTGACCATCGCCTGCGAGGACGACGCGCAGTTCGAGGGACTCTGCAGGGCCATGTTGCAGCCCGAGCTGGCCAGCGACCCGCGATTCGCGACCAACGCCGCGCGCAAGGCAAACGAGGCGGCGCTGGACGCGATCATCGAGGCGTGGACGGCACCGCTGGGGCATTACGAGGCGATGTACCTGGCGCAGCGCTTCGGCGTGCCCGCGGGGGCGGTGCTCACCATCCCCGAGCTGATGGCCGACCCCGGGCTGCGCGCGCGCGGCGCGTGGCACGAGCACACCCACCCGGACGCGGGCACGTGGGAGATGGAGACGCCGCCGTGGCGGATGTCGCGCACGCCCGGGCAGGTTTCGCGGCCGGCGCCCGGTTTCGGGGAGCACAACAGCTACGTGCTCCGCGAGGTCCTCGGGCTCGATGAGGACCGCATCGCCGCCCTCTACGAGCACCACGTCACGGCGGACGCGCCGGATGAGGGGCTGCACCAGTAGGGGCGTGTGGCTGTTACCTATTAGCTCCGGCACGGCGATGCCGCCGCTATGGGAGGGTGAAGGTCCAGGTCGCCGGGGGCTGACCGGCCATTTCACCTTCGTGGGCGCGCGACTGCTGGGCGTCGGCTCCGCGGTACGCGGGCCCCGAATTCGAACTCAGGCCAATGGCCAATGGCCAACAGCCAATGGCCATTACACGGCGCACTCGCCTTCGCCGCGCTGGAGCTGGTAGAGGTCCAGCTTGCCCCAATCGATGAACATGCCCTTGTTTTCGTCGTCGAAATCGCCGGGGATGGTGAGGTCCTGGATAGCGGCTTCGAACGGCTTCGCACCGACGCGGTCGAAGTAAGCGTTGAAGGTCTCACCTTCGTAGCGGTACTGCTGGTAGAGGTTGATGAAGCGCGCGACGGCCTCCGGGCCGCGCTTGGCGGGCAGACGCACCTTGAGCTGCGTGGCGAGCCGCATGCCGCCGCCGTCGGCGTAGGAGCCGCCGACGAAGACGTGGTAGGCCGGGAGTTGTTGCTCGCCGACCTTCATGGCGGCGCCGTGGAAGCCGATGTTGGCGATGTGGTGCTGGCCGCAACTATTCGGGCAGCCGCTCATCTTGATGTGGATCTGCTTCGTGAGGTCGTCCTCGATGTTGAGCGACTCGATGCGGCCCTGGATGGCGGCGTTGAGCCCCATCGAGCTGGTGATCCCGAGCTTGCAGCTATCGGTACCGGGGCAGCTGACGACGTCGGCGATGGTGTTCGCGCCGGCATCGGCGAGGTTGACTTCCCTTAGCCGCTGCCAGACTTCATAGAGGCTTTCGTCGCGCACCCAGCGCAGCACGATGTTCTGCTGGACAGTGGTGCGGGCGCGGCCACCGCAGTAGTCGCGCATGACGGCGGCGATGGCGTGGAACTGCTCGGGCTTGACATCGCCGCGGGTTACTTTGATTTCGACGGTGCTGAAGCCCTGCTGGCGCTGGGCGCGGACGTTCGACGAGGCGAAGGCGGCGAACTCGCGCATGTCGCCGTTCGGGCGGGCGTAATCGGCGCGGCGGGCGGGGGCGGTTGCTTCTTCGTTATCGAAGTAGAGCAAGCGGTCGGGGCTGAAGTCCTTGTTCGCCCAGTCGCCCTTCAGTTCCTCGTCGACGAGGTCCAGGAACGCCTGGTGGCCGATTCGCTCGATGAGGAACTTGATGCGGGCCTTGGCACGGTTCTTGCGGAGCTCGTCGGCCTTTTCGAAGACGCGGATGACGGCTTCAGAGATCTTGAGGTACTCGTCCATGGGCGAGAATTCGCGGAGCGTCCACGCCTCGCGCGGCATGATGCTCAGCCCGCCGCCGACGACGATCCTGAAGCCCTTTTGGCCGTCCCGGAGGCGTGGGATGAAGCCGAGGTCGTGGAGGCCGGTGATGGCGATGTCCTGGTCGGTGGCCGTGAACGCGACTTTGAACTTGCGCGGCAAGAGCTGCGAGAGCGGGTTCCGCAGCCAGTAGCGGGCGAAGGCGCCGCAATAGGGCGTGGGGTCGAAAAGCTCGTCTGTGTGCACGCCGGCCCACGGGTCTCCGGTGACGTTGCGGACGGTGTTGCCGCAGGCTTCACGGGTAGAGACGCCGGTGCGCGCCAGGATCTTCAGGGCTTCGGCGGCCTTGAGGATGGGGATGTGGTGGAACTGGAAGTTCTGGCGGGTGGTGATGTGGCCCTTGCGGAGCGGCGCGAAGCGCTCGGCAACCTCGCCGAAGGCGTCCATCTGGTCCGGCGTGACGCCGCCAAAGGGGAGCTTGCAGCGAATCATCTGGACGCCGGGCTGGCGCTGCCCGTAGACGCCCTGCTTCAGGCGGAAGCCGATGAACTTCGTTTCGTCCCACTCGCCGTTGAGGAAGCGGGTCGCCTCGGTGGTGAAATCCGTCAGCTCGCGTTCGAGGATCGGGAGCACGGCGCCGGGCTCGTTGGTGTAGACGATGGTCTCGGTATCTGGCATTGGAGCCCCCTTCGGCGTCCCAGGGCACGCCGATAAACTCTAGTGACTTTATCAACAATAGCGGTTGCCGGCAACGTGGCCGACTGCTAAAGTTGAGTACATCACTCATCTTTGAGCTTTGCCCGTGACGACGCTCGAGGCGCTTTCGGCCGACGAAATCGCCGCTCTCAACACTCGCTTTGAAGCTGCCGACCCGCGCGAAATCGTGCGGTGGGCGGTGGATACGTTCGGCGACGGCCTTTCGGTGGGCGCGAGCTTCGGCGGCGCCAGCGGCATGGCAATCCTGCACATGGTGGCGGCCCTGAGGCCGAATGTCCACGTGTTCGTGCTCGATACGGATTACCTGTTCGAAGAGACGCACGAGACCATGCGCCGGGCTGTGCCGGCCATCGGCCTGCAGAACGTCAATGTCTACAAGTCGAAGCTGACGCACGAAGAGCAGGCGGCGCAGTACGGCTCCGCGCTCTGGATGCGCGACCCGGACCTCTGCTGCGACCTGCGGAAGATCGAACCGAACCGGCGTGCGCTCGAAGGCAAGACGGCATGGGTGAGCGGCCTGCGGCGCGACCAATCGGAAGGGCGGGCGGAGACGCCGATTGTTTCATGGAACGCGAAGTTTGGCGTGGTGAAGATCAACCCGCTCGCGACGTGGAACGAGAAGCAAACGTGGGAGTATATCCTCGCGAACGACATTCCCTACAACCCGCTGCTGAACAAGGGCTATTCGAGCATCGGCTGCTACAACTGCACCCTGCCCGGTGTCCAGGGGCGGGCGGGCCGCTGGGAAGGGTTCGAAAAGGACGAGTGCGGGCTCCACACGGCCTAGTCCGGTGGCGGCGCTTCCGATGAAAACGATGTCCAGGACCCGGCGCGCGGCGACTCACCCGCGACGCGCGCCATTGAGACTTTTTGGGGATTGGGACCGCTCATGAGCCATCAGCAAGGCTTCGTTGTCTGGTTCACGGGGCTATCCGGCGCCGGGAAGTCGACGCTCACCGAGGCGCTCGCACCACTCCTGCGCGCCCGTGGGCTGCGCGTCGAAGTGCTCGATGGGGATGGCGTGCGGACCAACCTTTCGAAGGGCCTGGGCTTCACAAAGGAAGACCGGGACACCAACGTGCTGCGCATTGGGTTCGTGGCGAACCTGCTCGCGCGCAACGGCGTGGCGGTGATAACGGCGGCGATCTCGCCGTATCGGGACATCCGCGACCGTAACCGCGCGCTCATCGAAGGCGACGGCTCGGCGTTCGTCGAGGTGTTCGCGGCGGCGACGGTGGAGGAGTGCGAAGCGCGCGACGTAAAGGGACTGTATGCGGAAGCGCGGGCGGGCACGCGGACGGGGTTTACCGGCGTGGATGACCCCTATGAGCCGCCGCTACGCGCGGAGGTTGCGGTGCCGACGGGCAGCGAGCCGATCGATGTGAGCCTTGGGCGCATCGTCGCTTACCTGGAAGCGCGAGGGCTGGCGCCGGCGGGCGAGACGCCGGCACTCGCAGAGGCGGCACGATGACCATCACGGCCATTGCCGAAGAAAGCATGCGCCACCGCGAGCTCGACGCGCTCGAAGCCGAGGCGGTTTTCATCATGCGCGAGGTCGCGGCGGAGTTCGAACGGCCGGCACTGCTGTTTTCCGGGGGGAAGGACTCGATCGTCCTGCTGCGGATTGCGGAGAAGGCATTCTGGCCGGCGAAGTTCCCGTTCCCGGTGATGCACGTGGACACGGGGCACAACTTCCCTGAAGTGATCGAGTTCCGCGACCGGCGCGTGGCGGAAGTCGGGGCGCGGCTGCTGGTGGCGTCGGTGCAGGAGGCAATCGACGCCGGACGGGTGGTCGAAGAAAGTGGCGTGCGCGCCTCGCGCAACCGCTTGCAGACCCCGGTGCTGCTGGAAGCGATCGCGGAGCACCAGCTCGACGCGGCCATCGGCGGCGCGCGACGCGATGAGGAGAAGGCACGGGCGAAAGAGCGCGTGTTCTCGTTTCGTGACGAATTTGGACAATGGGACCCGCGCAACCAGCGCCCCGAGCTGTGGCGGCTGTTCAACGGGATGCACGTGAAGGGCGAGCACATGCGCGTGTTCCCGCTTTCGAACTGGACGGAGCTGGACATCTGGCACTACATCGAGCGCGAGGCGCTTGAGATCCCGTCCATCTACTTCGCGCACGAACGGGACGTGTTCGAGCGCGACGGCATGCTCATGTCGGTGAGCCCACACCTCCCGATGCTGCCCCGGGAGACGCCGTTCCGGGCCACGGTGCGCTACCGCACGGTCGGCGACATGACATGCACGGCGGCAGTGGCTTCGACGGCGGCGGACGTGCGGACCGTGATTGAAGAGGTGGCGGTGGCGCGCGTCACGGAGCGCGGGGCAAGCCGTGCCGACGACCAATTCTCGGAAGCAGCGATGGAAGATCGCAAGCGGGAAGGGTACTTCTAGTGGACCTGCTGCGGTTCGTGACGGCTGGCTCGGTGGACGATGGCAAGAGCACACTCATCGGCCGCCTGCTGTATGACACCAAGCAGGTGTTCGAAGACACGATCGTCAGCCTTCGGCGGGCGAGCGAGGCGCAGGGCCTGGGCGAAATCAACCTTGCGCTGCTGACCGACGGGCTGCGCGCGGAGCGCGAGCAGGGCATCACGATCGACGTGGCGTACCGGTATTTCGCGACGCCGCGGCGCAAGTTCATCATCGCGGACTCGCCCGGGCACGTGCAGTACACGCGCAACATGGTCACGGGCGCTTCGAACGCGGAGCTGGCGCTGATCCTGGTGGACGCGCGCAAGGGCGTTGTCGAGCAGACGCGCCGGCATTCGGCGCTGACGGCGCTGCTTGGCATCCGCAACGTCGTGGTCTGCGTGAACAAGATGGACCTCGTCGATTCGTCCGAGGCTCGCTTCCGCAAAGTCGAGGGGCAGTTCCGGCAGTTGGCGGACCACCTCGGAGTCGAACACGTGACGGTCATCCCGATGTCCGCCGTCTCGGGGGAGAACATCGTGCACGCGGCGACGACAATGCCGTGGTACGAGGGTCCGGCGCTGCTGGAGTTTCTCGAGACGGTCGAGGTGGACGACCCCGCACAGCACGGGGCCCTCCGTTTCCCGGTGCAGTACGTCGTGCGGCCGCACACGACGACGCATCATGACTATCGCGGGTATGCGGGCACGGTGGCTTCGGGGAGCGTGCACGCCGGCCAGGAAGTGCTCGTGCTGCCGCTGGGCGTGCGCACGCGCGTCGCCGGCATCGACCGCTACCGCGAGTCGCCTGGCTGCGCGCAAGCGGGCGACGCGGTGTCTATCCGGCTCGAAGACGAACTGGACGTCGGCCGAGGGAACATGATCACGGATGCGGGGGCGCCGCCAGCCGTGACGAACCGCTTCACCGCCGACCTGTGCTGGATGAGCGACACGTCGAAGCTTTTGCCACGGCAGCAATTCTGGATCAAGCACACGACGCGGCGGGTGCGTTGCGTGGTGGAGTCGCTGGACGACCGGCTGAACGTGCCGGACTTCGCACGGGAGACTGCGCCGGCGGCGTTCGAACTCAACGAGATTGGGCGCGTGACGGTCCGCACGCTGGAACCGGTGTTCGTGGACCCCTACGCGACAAGCCGCGATACGGGCAGCTTCATCCTCATCGACGTGGCGACGCGGCGCACGGTGGCGGCGGGGATGATGCGCGAAGCGCTCGGGGAGCCGGCCACGGCGTAACGCGCTTGCGCCGACCTGCACTTCGTGCGACGCTCGATTCGCCGTAAGTCACGGCGCTGCATCGGGAAGGCAGCGCGCGAGTGGGACGTTTACCCCACCCTTTCGGCACGATGAATGGGCATAGTTCGTCGTACAGTACCCCCGCTTGAGTTAGGACGGTCGCGTGGTATACTCCCGCCCGTCCCATGGGGGGCCGCTAGCTCAATTGGCAGAGCAAGTGACTCTTAATCACTAGGTTGAAGGTTCGAGTCCTTCGCGGCTCACCAACTCCTGTTCCAGCCGGAGGTCCGCCAGCCGGGCGGAATTCGGACCACTTGTGGGGAAGTGTCGGAACTGGCAGACGAGCATGACTTAGGATCATGTGCCGCAAGGCGTAGGAGTTCGAGTCTCCTCTTCCCCATGTACTCGAACAGGGCTATACGTACCCCCGCAAGGGCCGCGCCCGGAAGACCGGGCGGGGGAAGGAGACAGGATGGCGCTACTCGAGGTCAAAGACCTGAGGACGTACTTCTACACGCAGGAAGGGACCGTCAAAGCTGTCGACGGCACGTCCTACGTGGTGGAAGAAGGCGAAACGCTGGGGCTGGTGGGGGAATCGGGCTGCGGCAAGAGCGTCTCGGCTCTCTCCATCCTCCGGCTGATCCCGCAACCGCCGGGAAAGATTGTCTCGGGCGAGATAATCTTCCAGGGCCGCGACATCCTGAAGCTGGATGAGGACGAGCTGCGGAAGATCCGTGGGAACGAAATCGGCATGGTCTTCCAGGAGCCGATGACCTCCCTGAATCCGGTGCTCACGATTGGGCGCCAGATGACGGAGGCGCTCGAACTGCACATGAACCTCCATGGCAAGGCCGCGCGCGACCGCGCGGCCGAACTGCTCGAGATGGTGGGGATCCCCGAGGCGCGCGGGCGCCTCGACGACTACCCCCACCAGTTCTCCGGGGGTATGCGCCAGCGCGTGATGATCGCGATGGCGATGAGCTGCAACCCCAAGCTGCTGCTCGCGGACGAACCGACGACGGCGCTCGATGTGACGATCCAGGCACAGATCCTGGAGGTCATGAACCGGCTGAGCCGGGAATTCGGGACCGCGGTGATCATCATCACCCACAATCTCGGCGTGGTGGCGCGGTATGCGGACCGCGTGAACGTGATGTACGCGGGCCGGGTCATCGAAACGGCGACGGCGCAAGAGCTATACGGCAACCCGAAGCATCCCTACACCGTGGGCCTGCTGCGCTCGGTGCCGCGCCTGGATGAGACGCGCAAGGAGAAACTGGTCCCAATTGAGGGCTTGCCCCCGGACCTGGCGCACCTGCCCGCCGGGTGCCCGTTCTACCCGCGCTGCTCGTGGCGGGTAGACCGGTGCAAGGAAGAGTACCCGCCGTTTAAGCTGGTAGCCGACAACCATTACGCCGCGTGTTGGGAAGCCGAGCGCGTGCACAGGGAGGTGGCAGTTGGTGCAGCAAGCTAGCTCCGGGACGCGGCAACGCGTCGGCACGATCGGGGAAACGCTCGTGGAGGTGGGGGACCTCCAGATCTACTTCCCGGTTTCGGCCGGCCTGATCTTTCAGCGCAAGGTCGCGGACGTGAAGGCCGTCGACGGCGTGAGCTTCACGGTGAAGCGCGGCGAGACGCTCGGGCTCGTGGGCGAATCGGGTTGCGGCAAGAGCACGACGGGCAAGGCCGTGCTGCAGCTCATCCGGCCAACGGCGGGCTCGGTGAACTTCGAGGGCACGGATCTGACGAAGATCAAGGGCGGCGAACTGCGGCGTTTCCGGCGCAAAATGCAGATGATTTTCCAGGACCCGTACGCGAGCCTGAACCCGCGCATGTCGGTCGGGAGCATCATCAGCGAGCCGATCACCATCCATAAGCTTGCGAGTGGCAAGGAGAAGAAGGAGAAGGTCCAGAACCTGCTCCAGACGGTGGGGCTGAACCCGTACTTTGCCAATCGCTTCCCGCACGAGTTCTCCGGCGGCCAGCGCCAGCGCATCGGCATCGCCCGTGCGCTCGCGGTGGAACCGGACTTCATCGTGTGCGACGAACCGGTGTCGGCGCTGGATGTCTCGATCCAGGCGCAGATCATCAACCTGCTCCAGGACCTGCAGGACCAGTTCAACCTGACGTACCTGTTCATCGCGCACGACCTCTCGGTGGTGCGGCACATCAGCGACCGCGTGGCGGTGATGTATCTCGGGCACATCATGGAGCTGACGGACCGGGACTCGATTTTCGAGAACCCGTTGCACCCGTACACGAAGGCGTTGCTTTCGGCGGTGCCGATCCCGGACCCTGAGATCGAACGCCAGCGCGAGCGCATCATCCTGCTCGGCGACGTGCCGAGCCCGCTGCGGCCGCCCTCGGGGTGCGTGTTCCACACGCGGTGCCCCATCGCCATCGACGAGTGCCGCGCGCGGCGGCCGGAATGGCGCAACGTCGGCACCGCCGACAAAGAGCACTGGGTCTGGTGTCACCGGGTGTAGGGATCCACGCATTCCGATTCGCGATTCGCGACTCAGGCGAAACGACAGAAGGGCCACCCATCGGTGGCCCTTCTGCTTGTATTGCGCGTGACCGCGCCGCGTTACCGTTGCGTCTGAGGTGGTGGCGTCGTCATGGGGCACGCAACGGGCGTATCGATGGCGACGGCAAGCTGCCGTAGGCGGCGTGCAACCGTGGCGCGCCACCCAAAGCCGGCCTCGTTCAGCATGCGAGAGGTCGCCGCCCGGAGCTGGTCGGAAGCCACCCGGTCGTTTGCGAGCGTGATCACTATGTCATAGTCGGGATACATGGAGGTCTCCTGGGCGCTCGATGGCGCTGCATATCTGTCGGGGGCGCAGGCCGGCGGTCGCAGCCTGACGCCGGCTACGTCGGCCGGGCCGTCGTGGTCCATGCGTCGCCGTCCTGGCGGCGCGACTCGTTCTCGGCCTCAATGACCTGGAAAAAGTCGTCCAGAGTGCGGCCCCGTTCGGGCGCGAACCTGTCTTCGAGGACGCGGAGCTCGCCGATGCGGTCGAGGCGGAAGCTGCGGAAGTCGTCTCGCAGTTCGCACCAGGCTTCGAGCGACCAGACCGTGCCCCAGAAGAAGAGGCCGAGCGGCCGCACGGTGCGTTCCGTGAATTCGCCGGGCCCGCTGGTGTAGGCGAACCAGACCTTGGTGTTCGCGTCGATGGCCTCGCGCAGGACGGAGAGCGAGGCCGCGATCTGCGGGCGGACATGGAAGCCCGGCACGTAGAGCGGTGTGCTCGTGAGCCGGGCCTTCAGCTTTTCCGGCAAGGCCGCCTCGATGCGTGCCAGCGCGCCCGTAGCTGCACGCGCGAGGCCCTCATCGCCCCAGCTTGTGACGACGCGGGCGCCAAGGACCATCGCCTCAACTTCGGCTTCGGTGAACATGAGCGGCGGCAAGTCGAAACCACGCCGCAGGGTATAGCCGACGCCGGCTTCGCCATCGATGGGGACGCCGCTGGCGACCAGGTCGCTGATATCGCGATAGACCGTCCGCTCGGAGACCTCCAGCTCGTGTGCCAGTGCCGCCGCCGTGATGACGTGGCGGCGGCGCATGAGCTGGATGATCTGGAAGAGGCGGTCGGCGCGTCGCATTGGCTTACCGCACTCCCGCGAGAGCCGGGTTGTACTCGATGAGCTGGAAGTAGCTCCCATCGGGGTCGGCGAAGGTCGAGAATGCAGCCCCGCAGTGGTCGCAGCGGTAGCTGAAGGCTTCGAGGAGGCAGGGGACGCCTGCCGCCTTGAGCCTCGCGGTTTCGCCCGCTGCGTCCTGGACGCAGAGGTCGATGATGACGCGGCTGGGCTCGCGGGCAGAGCCGGCCGTGTCGCTGTGGGTGCCAATCGAAAGGATGGCGCCGCCCAGCGCGAGGGCGCCCTCATGCAGCGGGTGCCGTGGCAACCCAACCACATCGCGGTAGAACGCCCCCAGCCTGGCCGGGTCTTCGCTCGTGACATTGACGATGAGGCTTTGGATGTTCATGCGGGCTCCTTCGAAGCTGGCGCGCTGCGGGGGTTAGCCGGCGACGGCGGCCTCGTCCGGGTTGTACTCGATGAGCTGGAGGTAGTTGCCGTCGGGGTCGATGAAGGTGGAGATGACGCCGCCCCAGGGCTCCCTCGCCGACTCGCGGATGCAGGGGACGCCGGCGGCCTTAAGGCGGGCTTGCTCGGCGGCGAGATCATCGACGAAAAGGTCGACGAGGAACCGGCTCGGCTCCTTGTTCTGGCCCTTCGTCTCGCTGTGGCCGTCCACGATGAGGGTGGCGGTGCCGGCGAGCAGGGCACTCGGCCCCGCGTCCGGGTTGGGCTGCAGCCCGACGACGTCACGGTAGAACGAGAGCAGGCCGGCCGGGTTTTCGCTGTTGACGTTGAGGAGCAGACTCTGGACTTTCATGATGGTCTCCCGGGGGGTGGTGTGCCGGCTCTTCTGAACCGGCCGCGATCACCTTATCCCGCCACTCCTGACACCATCATGTCAGTAGGAGGGAGCGTCTTCGCGACACTCCTGACACCATCATGTCAGGAGTGTGGCGGGACACCGGAGGAGAGTCAAGGCACGCAGGGGCCTGGTGTGGCCTGTGCCGGGAGGGCATCGCAGCCGGCAAGCGCCAGGCGGTCGCCGAGCACGAGCGACAGCGACGCACCCGGCGAGGCGGCGTCCGCGGCGGGAGCCAGCGGTTAGCCCCGGGGCAGGCCCAGACCACGCGTGGCGATGATGTTGCGCTGGATCTCGTTCGTGCCGCTGTAAATCGATGACGGCACGGCCAGCATGTACGATTCCGGGAGGCTACCGCTGAGCGGGGCCTTCGGCTCCTCCGGCCGCAGCTGGCCGCCGAGCCCCAGCATGTTCACGCCGAAGTTGTAGATGCGCTGCCCGAGCTCGGACTGGTAGATCTTCGCGACCGAGGCCTCGTAGTTCGGGACCATGCCGTTTTGCTGCATGTAGCCGATACGGTAGCCGATGTAGCGCCCAACGCCGTTCGCGACGACGAGGTCCGCGATCTTCGTGCGGTTCTGCTTGCGGCGCCCGGCCGGGCCGCTGCGAAGGTCCTCCGCCAGGCGTTCGAGGGTGTGCTTCTGCGAAGCGGTGGTGCCGATGCCGGAGCGCTCGAAATCGAGCAGCGTCATACCGACGTACCAGCCGCGGTTTTCTTCGCCGACGAGGTTGCGCGCCGGCACCCTCACGTCTTCGAAGAAGACTTCGTTGAAGTGATGGCGGTTGGCCATGTTCACGAGCGGGCGCAGCGTCAGGCCGGGCTGATTCTTGATGTCATCGATAAGCAAGAAGCTGATGCCGCGGTGCTTGGGCGCCTCGGGGTCGGTGCGGACGAGGCAGAACATCTGGTTCGCGCGGTGGCCGCCGGAAGTCCAGATCTTCTGGCCGTTGATGACGTAGTCGTCGCCATCGCGTACGGCGCGGGTCTGAAGGCTGGCGAGGTCGGAGCCGGCGCCGGGTTCGCTATAGCCCTGGCACCAGATGTCTTCGCCGCTGGTGATGCGGGGGAGGTAGCGCTTTTTCTGCTCGTCGTTGCCGTGAATGATGAGCGTAGGGCCGATCATGCCGACGCCGAAGCCGCGCGTGCCGGTGTCGGGGGCGCCGTGGTAGCCAAACTCCTCGTTGAATACCATCTGCTCGTAGATGGAGGCGCCGAGGCCGCCGTACTCCTTCGGCCAGGCGGGCGCGATCCAGCCGCGCTTACCGAGTTCGGTGTTGAAGTGCTTCGCCGCCTCGAAGTCCTCATCGGTGCGGCTGCCGAACGCGCCGCCGTTATTCTCGTCGTCGCCGGGGAGGGCCTGCTCGAGGAACGCCCGGATCTCCTCCCGAAGGGCCTCCTCTTTCGGTCCAAAACGAAGCTCCATGGTGTATCCCTCTCAGTGCAGCTGCCGCAGGCAGCCGCCGAATCCCGTTCGTGTTTCTGGTGTGGCTCCATTCTCGCGCATGCGAGGCAATCCCTCAAACGCCTCCTCCAGGTGCCTCCGATCAGGGATCTCCACGACTGCTCGTGCGAGTGGGCCGTGCCGATAGTCAGCGCGTAGGCAACGGGGAGGTTGCAGCGTGGCCGACGGGGCAGAAGACCCTGGCATCGACCAGGCAGGCGACGGGAAAGTCGTGGGCATACGAAGCGACGAGACCGGCTCAGGGGTCCGGCGGACGACCGAGGGCGGGCTCACGCTGCGCTTCGCGTTCGACATCCCGAAGTTGCCCAGCCTGAAATGCGTGCCAACGTGGACCCACCAGCAGTTGATCAACGGCGCGCTGATGGGCGCGGTGGCCGTGCTGCTCGCGCTGGCGGCCTACCAGTACTTCGCGGGTTCGAGCGGGACGGCGGCGGAGCCGGCCGCGGCGACGGGCCCGCTGCGGTCGAACGTCCAAACCGAGTTCAACCCCACCATCGATCAGCCCGTGGCCGGCGCCGGAACGTACATCGACAAACTCGCGTCGGTCATCGGGAGCGTGACGCTCGGCGAGAGGGCGTTCGTGGGGCCGTTCGCGAGCATCCGCGGCGATGAGGGCCAGCCGATCGTGATCGGCGCCGGCTCGAACGTGCAGGACATGGTCGTGGTGCATGCGCTGGAGACGTTCGACGGCGCCAGGGTGGTCGATGCGAACCTGGTGACCGTGGAGGGGAAGAAATACGCGGTCTACATCGGGAAGAACGTTTCGCTGGCGCACCAGTCGCAGGTGCACGGACCCGCCGCGGTGGGCGACAACACGTTCGTCGGCATGCAGGCGCTGGTGTTCAAGGCGACGGTCGGCAAAAACGTCGTGATCGAACCCGGCGCGAAGGTCATGGGTGTGAACGTGGCGGACGGGCGTTACGTGCCCGCCGGGACGACGGTGACGACGCAGGAGGCAGCCGATGCGCTGCCGAAGATCACCCCCGACTATGTGTTCGCGAAGCTGAACGCCGGGGTGCTGCAGGTGAACCAGGAGTTCGCCGACGCCTACCTCGCGGCTGCGTCTGGCGGCGCAGAGGCGGCGCCAAAGGCCGAGGCTGCCCCGTAACCGCAGACCCGCGGCTTGCCGGTGAGGCGCGGGAACCCCACAACCCCGGTGGGCTGGTAGAATCCGGCGCGCCGCTGCCCGCGGCCGGAGTGGGCCGAGATGCCAGTTGCGTACGATGTAATTGTGGTTGGGGCCGGTTCCGCCGGCGCGGCGCTGGCGGCCCGCCTCACCGAGGACCCGGACCGCTCGGTGCTGCTGCTGGAGGCGGGGCCGGATTACCCGGACCTGGATTCGCTGCCCGGAGACCTGACGCTCGGCACCCGCGCATCGCTCGACAAACATGACTGGCACCTCACCGGCGATGCGGTGCCGGGCCGGGCCGTGCATTACCCGCGGGGCAAGGTCACGGGCGGCTCTTCGGCGGTGAACGGGATCGTTGCGATTCGTGGCACGCCAGAGGATTACGACGAGTGGGCCGCGCTTGGGAACGAGGGCTGGGGCTGGGAGGAGTGCCTGCCGTACTTTCGCAGGCTGGAAGACGACCGCGACTTCGGGGGCGACTTCCACGGGAAGGGCGGGCCGATCCCGATCGTGCGCTGGCGCCCGCAAGAGTTTGCGCCGGTGCAGCGGGCATTCTTCGAAGCCTGCCTGGAGGCTGGCTACCCGGTATCGGAAGACCACAACGTGCCGGGCTCGACGGGCGTCGGCGCCTGGGCGATGAACCGGAGCGGGACGCTGCGCGTCTCCACCGCGATCGGCTACCTGGCGCCGGCGCGAGACCGGCTAAACCTCACAATTCGCGGCCGCTGCCACGTACACCGCATCCTGTTCGAGGGCACGAAGGCGGTTGGGGTCGAAGTGGAGGTTGGAGGAAGCGTCCAGCGCGTTTATGGGGGCGAGATCGTGCTGTGCGCGGGGGCCTTGCACAGCCCCGCAGTGCTGCTGCGCTCGGGAGTCGGCCCGCGGGCGCAGCTGGAAGCGCTCGGCATCCCGGTGGTGCACGACTTGCCGGGGGTGGGCGAGAACCTGAAGGAACACCCGTCGGTGGTGCTGATCGCGCGGCCGAAGGAGGGCGCGATCACGCCGGGAGAGCCACTGCAGCAGGTGGGGCTGCGATTCACGGCCGCCGGGAGCCCTGAGTCGAACGACATGCAGATGTACATCTGGAGCCAGGACGCCGAGCACACGCCGCAACTGCGGGTCATCGTCCCGGACGCGCGGTTCCTGTTCATGGTGTGCCCGACGCTCCAGCGCCCGAAATCGGCCGGGAGTGTGCGCTTGAAGAGCACCGACCCGGACGAGCAGCCGGTGATCGACATCAACCTGCTCGCGGAGGAAGAGGACACGGAGCGCATGCTCGACGGCCTGCGGCGCGCATGGGCCATCCTGACCTCGGGACCGCTGGCCGCGATGACCGAGGCGATCCTGTCGCCAACGGCGGAGCTGATGGCCGACGAGGACGCGTTGAGGACGTTCCTGCGCGCGTCGGTTTCGCACCTGGTGCACCCGGTGGGGACGTGCAAGATGGGGCCTGCGGATAATCCGGCGGCGGTGGTCGACGCTCGGGGACGGGTCTACGGCATCGAGGGGCTGCGCGTCGCGGACGCGGCAATCATGCCGAACATCCCGCGCGGCAACACGAACCTGACGGCAATCATGATCGGGGAACGCGTCGCCGACTTCATGCGTACACCCGAGGTCGCGAAGCGTTAAGCGGCTACTCCAACGGGACGAGCGCCGGCCGCCAGTAGTCGGCGTCCGAGCCCTCGGCGCCGAGCCAGTCGCGGAGCACGGCATCGTTGTGCTCGCCCTTCCAGGGGGCCAGGCCGCGGATGCCGCTCTGGGCGTTCGAGAAGCGGTAGGGCGACTGCACGATCGGGCGGGTGCCGCCGGCACGATCGTCGATGTCGGTGATGGAGCCGCGGTGGAGGACGGTCGGCTGAGTACGGATGTTGGCCGTGCTACGCACGTCCGCCCAGGCGATGTTCAGGCGATTGAAGACGGCGATGACGGACTCGCGGTCGGGGAGGGTCCTGAGGAACGCGCGGATGGCATCGCGGCGCATCGCGGCCTTTTCGGCAACCGTCGCGCCGGGAGGCGATGGGTCCTGGACGCCGTAATTGCTCGCGAAGAGCTTCCAAATGCCGCGGAAATCCATCGACAGGAGGATGGGGCCGGCGGCGGTATCCCAGAAGTCGTTGGGAAGCACGCCGGTGTCCTTCGAGTCTTCGAGGGCGTATTGGAGGCCGTCGTCGGTGACGAGAGTCGCGTCGATCATGGCCATGTCGATGTGCTGGCCCAGGCCCGTGCGCTGGCGCATGAGCAAGGCCGACAGGAGCGCGACGAGCCCGTGGAGGCCAGCGTTGGTATCGGCCATGGAGACGACGAGGTCGGCCGGGCCGGCATGGCTGAGCTCGGCCTGGCGGGCGATGAGCCCCGATTCCGCGTGGATGATTGGGGCATAGGCGGCGCGCTTCGCCTCCGGGCCGTCCTGGCCAAAGCCGGAGATGGAGAGCATCACGAGGGCGGGGTTCACCTGCCGGAGGGCGTCGTAGGAGATGCCGTACCGCGCCATCACGCCCGGCCGGAAGTTCTCGACGACGGCGTCGGCCCGGGCGGCGAGCGCCTTCACCAGCTCGGGACCGCGTGGCTGGCCGAGGTCGATGCAGATGTTCCGTTTGCCAACGTTTTGTTGGTGGTAGTAGCCGGGGTTGCCGCCGATGTCGCGGCCCCAGAGGCGGGTGGTGTCGCCTTCGGGGGGCTCGACTTTCACGACATCGGCGCCGAGATCACAGAGCATGCGCGTCGCAAACGGCCCGGCGAGGACGCGAGACATATCGAGGACGCGGATGCCTTCAAGTGGATAGCTCATGTTCACATGCTCGCTTGCGTGTTCGTGCGGATGGCCGATTCTACCGCGCCTTCCGTCCCCAATCACGGGCGGGAAATTGACCGGGCGGCGTGGATGCCGTCTTGTTAGGGCATGGACTCGAACGGAGACGTACGCCGGCCACTCGTTATCGCGCACAGCTCGGACCTGCACATCTGTTTCGAGGGCCGCGTGCGTCAGTCAGACGTTGGCGTCCTGGATATCGTGCTGCGGACGGCGGCAGCAAACGGCGCCGACATGCTCCTGCTGGCGGGCGACATCTTCGACCACAACCGGCTGCCGCTGGAGACGCTGGACCGCACGACACGATTGCTCGCCGACTACGGCAAGCCCGTGGTCATCCTCCCGGGAAACCACGACCCGGTGACTGCGGACTCGGTCTACCGGCGCGGCGGGATGGCCGACCCGGACAACGTCCATGTGTTCGGCGTGACCGACGGCGAGCAGGCGGCGTTCGCGGGCCTGGACCTGAGCGTGTGGGGGCGGCCGCACATGGACTACGGTGACATGTCGCCGCTCGAAGGCGCGCCCGGGCGGATCTATCGCTGGCAAATCGCGATGGCGCACGGACACTGGCACCACGGGGACGACGACCCGCACCGTTCGTGGCTGATCCGCAGCCACCAGATCGCGGCACTCGATGCCGACTACCTTGCGCTCGGCCACTGGGACCGGCCGACGCCCGCGGGTGACGGCTCGATCGCGGCGTACTACTCCGGCAGCCCGGACCTGGCGCAGACAATCAACCTGGTGCACCTCGAGGCGGGCGGCGTGCGGGTCGAGCGGGCGCCGCTTGTGGAGCGCGCATAAGCGCTACGTGCCGCTAGCCCAGCGCGCGGCGGAGGGCGGCAAGGTTTTCGGCCACGGTGCCGGGAGGGCCGTAGACGGAGCTGCCGCAGACAAGGACATTGGCGCCCGCCGCGGCGCATTTCGCGGCGTTGGCGGCCTTCACGCCGCCATCGATCTCGACCTCCGCGGCATGGCCGCCGTCATCGAGGAGGCGGCGGATACGGGCGACCTTTTCCAGCTGCCGGGGGATCATCTGCTGGCCGCCCCAGCCGGGGTTGATGGTCATCACCATCACCTGGTCGACATCGGCGAGCGATTCTTCGATGGCCGACACCGGGGTGCCCGGGTTGAGGCAGACGCCCGCGCGGGCACCGAGCTTCCGGATGGCTTCGAGCGTGCGGTTGACGTGGGGTGAGACCTCGATGTGGACGTTCATCGTCTGGACCAGGCCGGCGTAGGCGGCGATGTGGCGCTCGGGTTCGACCACCATCAGGTGCAGGTCGAACGGCAGGTTCGTGACCTTGCGCAATCCCTCCACCACCACCTGGCCAAAGGTGATGGGCGGGACGAAGCGGCCGTCCATGACGTCGAGGTGGAGGAGGTCGGCGCCGCCGGCTTCGGCCGCACGCACCTCATCGGCAAGGCGGCCAAAGTCCGCGGTAAGGATTGAGGGGGCGAGTTTTATTGCAGGCACGAAGGGGATTCTAACGCGTTTCCGCCGGGGCCTTTATACTAGCCTGTGTAGGCGCTTCATCCATTATGCCAGTGCACGTCGTCACCGACTCCACCTGCGACCTGCCGCGCGACCTCGTGGCGCAACACGGCATTACCGTCGTGCCGCTTACGGTCGTATTCGGCGACGAGCAGCTGCTCGATGGCGTCGACATCGACGCGAACCAGTTTTATGCGCGGCTGCGCGAATTCGCGGGCATGCCAAAGACGAGCCAGCCTTCTGTCGCGCGCTTCCGTGACGTGTACGAATCGGTGGCCGCCGAGTCGGGCGAGATCGTCTCGATCCACATCTCGTCGCGGCTATCGGGGACGCTGAACTCCGCGTCGATCGCGCGAGACGAGCTGTCACGGGACATCCATGTCGACATCATCGACTCATACAATGTGAGCATGGGGCTTGGCCAGGTGGTCCTGGAAGCGGCGCTCGCGGCGGAGCGCGGGGCGCCCGCGGCCGAGGTGGCGCAGGCCGCGCGGCACGCGATGGACCGCACCCACGTTATCGCCGTGGTGGACACGCTCGAATACCTGCGCAGGGGCGGGCGCATCGGGCGGGCGTCGTCGCTGGTGGGGTCGCTTCTCAGCATCAAGCCGCTGGTCCACGTGGAACGTGGCGAAGTGGCGCCGTTCGAGCGCGTGCGTACGCGCACAAAGGCCCGTGAGCGCCTGTTCGAACTCGCGACGAAGGACCGCACGCTCAAGCGCGTGTTCGTTGGGGGCGGCGGCAACGACGACGAAGCGCTGGCGTTCATGGAGCGGCTGCGCCCCTTGTTGCCGCACACGGAATTCCACCTCGGGCAGCTAGGCCCGGCCGTCGGCGTGCACGTGGGCCCGAACGTGCTCGGCGTCGCGCTGTTGAGGCACGACTGATGGCGGCCCTGCTCTCTGATATGGCGCGCGTGCGGCGTGTGTTCGAGCTGGAGCTGCGCGGCGGGTGCGCCAATCGCGTCGTCGATGGCGGCCTCGACCGCATGCTCATCCAGATGGAGGAGGACGGGCTGCTGGCGATCGGCGGGCCGTTGCGGCAGCGCGTGCGGGTGCTGCCGGTGGGCGGCTACCGGTCGCTCCCGCACGCGGCGCGGAAGGAGTGGGTGGAAGCGACGATCCGCCTGCTCGCGGACGGCGTTACGCCTGCGCCGCCGGTCCCATCCGCATCGAAGGCGATCGTCCGCCGCCCGGCGCCGCCTGCGGCAGTCATCGACCGGAGGCCATCGAGCGCAGCCGCTGAACCATCCGCCGCCACGGCGCGGTCGGCCCTAGGACTGAGCGCGCAGCATTCCGCACTTTCGCTCACGTCGCCCGTGTCGAAGCTGCCTGGCGTCGGCAAAGCGGCTACAGCGAAGCTGGAGAAGCTGGGCGTCGCGAGCGCGGCCGACGCGGTCTTCTTCTTCCCGCGGCGTTTCAACGACTTCACTGATCTGCGCCGCATCGCGGAGCTGAAGCCGGGGCCGGCGCCGCAGACGGTTGTTGGCACGGTGTTCTCGGTGCGCGAGATGCGCTTCGGGCGGCGCGTGAAGGGCGCGGAGGCGCTGGTGCAGGACGGCTCGGGCGTGCTGCGCGTGACGTGGTTCAACATGACGTACGTGGTGCGAACACTCGAAGAAGGCACGCGCGTGGTGCTTTCGGGGAAGGTGCGGTCGTTTCGCGGGCGGCTGCAGATGGAGAACCCGGAATACGAACCGATGGACGAGGAGATGGGCGCCGGACGGCTGGTCCCGGTGTACCCGGCCACGCAGGGGCTGAGCCAGCGCACCATCCGGCGGGCCGTGAAGGTGGCGGTGGATGGCCTCGCCGGGGCGGTGCCGGACGCGATCCCGGCGTGGCAGCGCGAACGGGACCAGCTTTCGCCACTCGGGGACGCGATTCGGACGTACCATTTCCCCTCGTCGTTCGTCGAAGCGGAGGATGCGCGCCGGCGGCTGGCGCTGGGGGAGTTCCTCGCGATCCAGGCGGCGGTGTTGATGCGGCGGGCGGAGTGGCAACAGGGGGATGAGTCGCCTTCACTATCGTTGGGCGCGCGGCTAGACGGGTTCCTGGCATCGCTGCCATTCAAGCTCACGCGGTCGCAGGCGGGGTGCTTCGAGGAGGTGCTGCGGGACCTTCGCGGGCCGCGCCCGATGCTGCGGTTGCTCCAGGGCGACGTGGGCAGCGGGAAGACCGTCGTTGCCTTCGGCGCGATGTTCGCGGCGGTGGCCTCCGGGATGCAGGCGGTGATGATGGCGCCGACCGAGATCCTCGCCGAGCAGCACTACCGCTCGCTATCACGGTCGCTGGGGGGCGCGGAGCTGAGCGCGCTGGATGGCGTGTTCGCGCCCGCATGGCTGGGCCGGCCCGTGCGAGCGCTGCTGCTCACTGGGTCGCTCACGCCGCTGCAAAAGGAACAGATCCGCAGCGACGCAGCGCACGGCGGGGCGGACATTATCATTGGCACGCACGCGCTGCTCGAAGACGGCGTCGTCATTCCGCGCCTCGGGCTAGCGGTGGTCGATGAACAGCACCGGTTCGGGGTGCTGCAGCGAGCGAAGTTGCGCCAGAAGGGGCTGAACCCGCACCTGCTCGTGATGACGGCGACGCCCATCCCGCGCACGCTCGCGCTCACGGTCTACGGCGACCTCGAGGTTTCGACCATCACCGAGATGCCGCCGGGACGCAAGCCCGTAAACACTGTCTGGGTGCAGCCGCACGAACGCGAGGATGCCTACCAGTTCATCCGCGAGCACCTGGACAGGGGCGAGCAGGCGTTCGTTGTCTGCCCGCTCGTGGAAGACTCCGAGAGCCTTGACGTGCGGTCGGCGGAGGAGGAGTTCGAGCGGCTGCGCACCGGGCCATTACGGGCGTACCGGGTCGAACTGCTGCACGGGCGGATGCCGGGCAAGGTCAAGGACGACGTGATGGAGCGCTTCGGGCGCCACGAATTCGACGTGCTGGTGTCGACCAGCGTTATGGAAGTCGGGATCGACATCCCGAACGCCACCGTGATCGTGATCGAGGGCGCCGAACGCTTCGGCCTCAGCCAGCTGCACCAGTTCCGCGGGCGGGTCGGGCGTTCGCCGATCCAGAGCTACTGCATGCTGTTCAGCACCGAGGACGAGCCGGGCCCGGACGCGCGCGAACGGCTGGAGGCGATGGTGGACACGACAGACGGCTTCAAGCTCGCGGAGGTGGACCTGGAGATGCGGGGCGAGGGAGAGGTCTGGGGGCGCGTACAGAGCGGCATCAACAGCATGCTCCGCGTGGCGAAGCTCACGGACCGGGACCTGCTGCAGCGCGCCCGCGGGCTCGCGGAGGAGATCCTCGCGCGCGACCCGAAGTTGCAGCGCGCCGAGCACCGCACGCTCGCGGCGACAACAAAGCCGTTCCTGGAGAAGGCCACCGAGGCGAACTGACGCGTTCGGCGTGAGCGGACGTACCGTGAAATCGGCATCCCGGCGGGTGGCGGGCTTCGCGGCCCGGCGACGATGGTCCTACCATGGCCGCATTCCTGTAGTGACGTGCGGAGCGCGATGACACTCGACGACTTCCTGTTCGACGGCCCGGCGGAGGCGAAGAGCACGCTGGTGCTGGCGCATGGCGCGGGTGCGGCGATGGACAGCCCGTTTATGAACGCAATCGCCGAGGGCATCGGCGCCGGCGGGGTGCGGGTGGCGCGCTTCGAATTCCCCTACATGCGGGCACGGCGCGAATCCGGGAGCCATCGCCTGCCGGACCGCGAAGCGGTGCTGCTGCAGACCTGGCGCGGGGCCGTGGCGGCGCTCGGCGGCGGGGCGGCAGTGGCCATCGGTGGGAAATCGATGGGCGGGCGGATGGCGAGCATGGTCGCGGACGAGCTCGGGGTGCGAGCGCTCGTGTGCCTCGGGTATCCGTTCCATGCACCGGGGCGTCCGGACAAACCGCGCATCGCCCACCTCGCCGGGATGGAGACGCCGGCGCTCATCGTCCAGGGTACCCGCGACCCGTTCGGGGCGCGGGAGGAGGTCGAGGGCTACGGGCTGAGCGCCACCATCCGCGTGCACTGGCTGGAAGACGGCGACCACGACTTCAAGCCGCGCGCCTCCTCGGGGCGGACGCAGCGCCAAAACCGGGACGAGGCCATTGCAGCCGTGCTCGAATTCCTCGATTCGATCCCGGAATAGCCTTCCCGGAGACGGTCAGCTGAGGACGACACGCTCGCCCGGCTCGGGCTGGCCGCCGGCGGCCCAGACGATGTAGTCCAGCTCGCCCGTATCGACGCCGGCCCGAGCCAGCTCCCATGCCAGCTCGGCGCGATGCTGGGCCGAATGCGTTAGCACCTGCGACAGCATCTCCTCCACCCGGAACTCGCGCTCCCACCAGGGCACGAACACCGGCTGCGCGAGGCGTCCGTCATCGAGCGTGGCGCACGCGGCGTCCCAGCCACGGGCGCTTTGGGTCACGTAGTCGATGAGCGCGCCGAGTCCTTGCGGGGCGACTGGCCGCTCGGGCTTGCCGCGCACCAGGTCGAGGAACCCGCGCTCAACGGAGGCCAGGTGTTGGGCACGCGTGAGGATCGGATCGCCGTCGTACGCGACGGTTGCGAGCAGGCTCTCGTGTTCGCCGCGGAAGGCGTCGAGGACTGTGCGGTTGGCCCACCCGTTATGCTTGAACATCAGGGTGAATGGCTGCATGGGGTTCCCTCCAGGTTGTGTTCGGCCGTCATTCGACGCGCGTTGCTTGGCCCCGTGCCAGTTCGGAAAGCCGGTGCGGCAGCCGGGCACTGCCTTTCACCAGTGGCCCGAAGCGCCAGGCCACGGCTTCTTCGAACACCTCCGCCGTGGCCCGGGGGACCTTCGATTCCTGAGCCATGATCCAGGCGCCCGCGAGGAGGCGGAGGTGATAGAGCGTCGCGCCGGCGAACTGGTGCTCGTCCAGCGCGGCGACGGTCTCGGATTCCTCGGCGGTGACGCGTTCGGCGAGCGCCGCGGCAGGGCGTGCGATGAAGGGGTCGAGGTCCACGACGCGCCCGAACGACGTCATAAGCTTGCCGTAGACGGCGTCATCGATGCGCGGCTTTCGTTTGAACACCGGCTGCGATCCCGGCCGGGCGGGTCCCGGCAACCCATCGTATCTCGCGGGACGCGAACGCTGTGAGTACCGGTTTCACGCGTCCCGAGGTGGGCGGTGTGATCCTCGCCGGCGGGCGGAGCAGCCGCTTCGGCTCGGATAAGGCGAGTGCGTTGCTGTGCGGCCGGCCGTTGCTGCAGTGGGTGGCCGGGGCGGTCGCGGAGGTTTGCGGTGAACTGGTCGTGGTGCGTGCGCGCGGGCAGTTGCTCCCAGCGACCGGCGTTGAGGCGTCGCTCACGGTCGTCGATGACCGCTACGAGGCGCGCGGGCCGCTGGCGGGGATCGTGACCGGCTTCCACGAGACGGCGCAGCGCCTGTGCTTCGTCACGTCTTGCGATGCGCCGCTGCTGCGGCCGGAGGTCATCAGGTTGCTGGCCGCCGAGATCGGCGACTTCGACGCAGCTGTCCCGTATGCAGGGGGCTTCCGCCAGCCGCTGGTGGCGCTCTACCGGCGGGACCGCTGCCTCCCGGCGTTCGAGGCGCATCTCGCGGGCGGCGATGGGCGAATCCTTGGCGCGCTGGAGCAGCTGCGGGTGCGGGACGTGCGCGAAGCGGACGTGTTGGATGTGGATCCTGGGCTGGACAGCTTTCGCAACGCCAACGACCCGGCCGCGCTGGCGGAGATCGCGCATCGAGTCGAGGCGGACGCGGTGGGACGGCCATGAGCAATCGAGACGCACCGCGATTGCCGCGTGGTGGCTCGGCGACGGCTGATACGGCAATGGACGGCGAGACCACAATCGCGTTCACCGTCGTGCGCAGCGCCAGGCGGCGGAAGACCGTCACCCTCCAGGTCGACGCGGAGCGCGGGGTGACGGTCCGGGCGCCGCTGCGTGTGCCGGCAGCAGAGTTGCGGGAACTGGTCCGCAAGCGATCGGCATGGATCGCGGAGCGCCAGCGACTCATCGCCCTGCGCGGCCGCACCGAGGTGGGGGCGGCGGGATCTTCGATTTCGTACCTGGGCCGGGACCTCGCTGTGGACGTGGCCGAATCAGATGGGCCGCGGACGCCGGTCCGGCTTCGCGGAGGCCGGCTCACGGTTTCGCCGCCGGCCGGGCTTCTGCCGGCGGCACGAGCAGAAGCTGTGCGTGCTGCGTTGCGGACGTGGCTCATGCGGCGGTCCGCGTATGTCATCCGGCGGCGCGTGGCTTCCTGGGCGGCGGCGATGGAGGCGCAGCCGGCGGCCGTGCTTATCCGCGACCAGAAGCGGCGGTGGGGCAGCTGTTCGGCCGATGGCACGCTTCGCTTCAACTGGCGGCTCGTGATGTTGGAGGTTGACGCCATCGACTACGTTGTTGTCCATGAGCTGGCGCACTTGCGGCACCGGGACCACGGGCCGCAGTTCTGGGCGGTGGTGCGAGCATTCGCGCCTACGGAGCCGGTCCAGCGGGCGCGGCTGCGGGCGTTTTCTGGCGCCACTGAGTTTTAAGGCGCCAGTCACCGGCACTGGCGGCAACGATTATGGACCAGAGGTCCCGTGCCGTGATCCCGTTCGGACGTATCGGGGCGGGGCGGCCGGCACGACTCTGGCGATGAGCGTGAGAACGCGAGGAGGAACGACATGAAGGTCCTCGTCGTAACGGCGTCGAGGTACGGCTCGACGACCGGCATTGGCGCGGCGATCGCTGAGGTGCTGCGCGAGCGTGGGTTCGAGACTGAGACCGCGCCGGCATTGCATGCACCGGGACCCGAGCGCTACGGCGCGGTCATCGTTGGTTCGGGCGTGTACATGGGCCACTGGCTGGACGCGGCGCGGGTCTACATCGAGCGCCATGCGATGGAGCTGCGAGAGCGGCCGGTCTGGCTATTTTCAAGCGGGCCCCTGGGCAACCCGTTGAAGCCCGATGAAACGCACGCGGTATCCATCGACCACCTGCTGGGGTATAGCCGCGCGAAGCAGCACCGGCTCTTCGCCGGCGCGCTCGAGCGGCGGCGGCTGAACTTCGCGGACAAGGCGATCTCCATGGCGCTCCACGCGCCCGAAGGCGACTTCCGCGACTGGGATGCGATTCGCGGGTGGGCGGAGTCGATCGCGGCCACGCTGGTGGCCATACCGGCCACGGCGTAGCCGCTTCGTGCGATGGCGGCGCCGGCGCTACGATATGGCGGCCGCTGACCGCGCTGACGGGTGCGACGCCGCGCGGCGAGAGGCCATCGAAACGCCGCCGGCAAGCCGATGGCGGAGGAGGGCCAGCTGACCGCGATTACCGCGATTCTCGGCAGCGTGACGCCGCCCGGGCGGCTCTCAACGGCGGTGCGCGATGCGCTCGCGCGCGCCGCCACATCGGGGCATGGGACGACGCTGCTTGACCTTGGCCAGCTCTCCCTCGGGTTCGCCGACGGGCGGCCACTGGAGCAACTCACCGACGACACGCCGCGGCTCGTGCAATCGGTCCAGGCCGCCGATGCGGTGCTGCTGGCGACGCCGATTTACCGCGCGACGCTGACGGGCGCGCTGAAAAACGCGCTCGATTTGCTGCCGCTTGAGGCGCTCCGCGACACACCCGTGGGGATCGTCTCGATGGGCGCGACGCTGCACCACTTCCTCGGCGCGGAAAGCCACCTGCGCGACATCCTCGCCTGGTTCGGTGCGATCACGGCGCCGACGGCGGTCTACCTGTCGCCGGCGGATTTCGTGGATGGGAAGCTGGCGGGCGGCGCGGCCGCCGCCCTCGATGAGCTTATTGCCTCGCTGGTCCGGCTGACAGGTTTGAGCGGCGGTGGCGGGCTTGGCCCGGCGCCGCTGGCGGCAGGCCCGCCGAAGGGATAGCGCCGCGGGACGAGTTGGGAGCTCGACAGGGAGTTCAGGCGGTCCGCTTCGAGCTCGTACTCGTGTTGAAGCCGCTGGGCAACCGCCCGGGCCTCTTCTTCCGTCTTGCAGATGGCAACGGGGGTGATCTTGCCGTCCGGCATCACGGCCCACCCGTCTTTCGTGAGCTCGATCCAGAAGGTCTCGCGGTGGCTGTCCGGCATCTCAAGGTACTCCTTCCCGACCGCTGACTGGCATCGCTCACACTGCGGTCAGGCGCCGGAAATACATTTTGCCCGGTTTGGGAGCGCCCGTGTGAAGGTCGCGTGTATCAAATCCGTTTACGCGACGCCAGGAGTGGCGCGCGGGCAGGAGTGTGAACGCGCGGCCCTCCGCTACCCGAGCGCTCACACTTCCGCTAGAGTCGGAGCATTCGAACGCGGCCTGGGGCGTTGCCCTGTGCGGCGCGGACAGTGGAGGGGTCATGATCGACTTCGAAATCCCGGAGGAGGCGAAAGCGATCCGGGAAAGGGTGCGAAAGTTCGTGCAGGAGGAATGCGTACCGGCCGAGGAAGAGCTCCAGCACCGGCCGTACAAGGACGTGCTGGGGGACTTGCGGGCGAAGGCCCGCGCGCAGGGGCTGTGGTGCCCGTTCATCCCGCCGGAGTGGGGCGGCATGGGGCTCGGGCCGCTGGCGAACGCGCTCGTGCAGATGGAGCTCGGCGAGAGCTACCTGGGGGCGCTCGCGCTCAACACCCAGGGCCCGGACGACGCCACCATGTTGACGCTGCTCACGCACGGGACGCCGTTCCAGAAGGAGAAGTTCCTCAAGCCGCTGCTCGCCGGGGACAAGCGCATCTGCTATTCGATGACCGAGAAGGCGGCCGGCGCCGACGCCACGGGGATGCAGACGCGCGCCATCCGCGACGGCGACAACTGGGTGCTCAACGGCGAGAAGTGGTTCAGCAGCGCGGCGAGCGTGGCCGATATCGCCGTGGTCATGGCGAAGACGGACCCGGAGGCGCCGCGGCACCAGCAATTCAGCACCTTCATCGTCGAGTTGCCGAACCCGGGCTACCAGATCCAGCGCAACATCAAGACCATGGCGGGCGAAAGCAAGCTCGGCGAGATCATCGGCGGCGGACACGCCGAAGTCATTATCAAGGACCTCGTGGTGCCGCACGAAAACCTGCTTGGCGGGCAGGGGCAGGGCTTCAACATGGGCCAGCACCGGCTGGCCTATGGGCGCCTGCGCCACGGGATGCACAACGTCGCAATGGCGCAGCGCGCGCTCGACATGGCGGCAAAGCGGGTGACGGAGCGCTCGACGTTCGGAAAGCCGCTCGCGGAGCGCCAGGGCGTGCAGTGGATGCTCGCGGACTGTGCGAGCGAGCTGTACATGGCACGGCTGATGCTGCTGCACATCGCGTACAAGGCCGAAAGGGGCATGGACCTGCGGCAGGAGAACTCGATCGCGAAGGTGTTCCTGGCGCACATGGTGCACAAGGTGGTGGACACCGCCCTCCAGCTACATGGAGCGCTCGGGTATAGCGAGGACACGCCGCTGGCCCGCTGGTACACCCAGATCCGCTCGCAGCGGCTGGTGGACGGCCCGGACGAGGTGCACCGCTGGACGGTGGGCCGCAACGTCATCAAGGCGTACCAGCAGTACGGGACGACCGCCTCGGCCGCCGGCGGGGACCTGATTTAGCCGCGCCAGCGCGCGAACGGAGGGGGATCCCGTGGCAGTTGCCACCGAAGCCGAGCAGCAGGTCATCGACCTGGCGACGGGACCAGTCCGGGTGTTCCGGGGCGGGGCGGGCGCGCAGGTGCTCGTGCTGCACCACGACTTCGAGGCGACGGGCTGGGGCGCGTTCCACGAGCAGCTGGCCCGGTCATTTTCGGTCATCACCTCGGAGATGCCGGGATACGGCGAATCGGCGCGGCTCGACTGGGCGCGGCACCCGCGCGACCTGGCCGGAGTGCTGCTGGCGCTCGTCCGGCGGCTCGGCTTGCGGGAGTACTCGCTCGTGGGCCTCGGATTCGGAGGCTGGGTGGCGGCGGAGATGGCGGCGTTCGCGCCGGCGGATATGGCCCGGCTGGTGCTGGTGGGCGCTGCGGGGATCAAGCCGGAGTCCAGCGACATCCTGGACCAGGTGATGATGGACCACCGCGAGTACGTGCGATCGGGGTTCGCGGAGGCCGCTGCGTTCGAAGCATTGTTCGGCGAGCGCACGCCGGCGGAGCAGAAGACGCGGTGGGAAGCCGCCCGCGAGACCATCGCGCGCATCTCCTGGAAGCCGTACATGTACTCGTACGAACTGCCCGAGTTGCTGCGGGAAATGCCAGTGCCCACGACCGTCATCTGGGGCACGGAGGACCGTGTGGTGCCTCCCGAATGTGCCACGCGCTACGCGAACCTGATCCCGAACGCCGCTATCCGGCTCGTAGCCGGCGGCGGGCACTGGCTGGACCTGGAACGCCCGGCGGAACTGGCAGGGATCATCGCGGCGTCGATCGCCACGGAGTGAGTTATGTTCATTGGCTATTTCACCGAGCGGCCGTACCAGGACCCGAAGGCGAAGTTCTTCGGCGCGTCCAAGGACGAGCTCACGGACCTCGTCCTGAGCAACGGCGAGTACGACTCCGAGATCGCGGCCGACCTGTACAACCGCTACTTCGACGAGAAGCTCTATGCGGAGGAGATGGGCTTCGATGGGCTGATGCTCAACGAGCATCACTCTACGCCGTTCACGATGGGCAGCGTGATGAACGTGGAGGCGTCGATCCTCGCGCGCATCACGAAGCGGGCGAAGATCGTGCTCCTCGGGAACATCCTGCCGGTACGGAGCGACCCCATCTTCCTCGCCGAAGAACTGGCGATGATCGACGTCATCTCCCGCGGCCGGCTGATCAGCGGCTGGGTGCGAGGGACCGGGCGCGAGAGCCTCTCGCACAATGCGCAATCGCCGTACAACTGGGAGCGCTTCCAGGAGGCGCACGAGCTCATCATCAAGACGTGGACCGACCCCGGGCCGTTCCGCTGGGAGGGGCGGCACTACCAGATGCGCTACGTGAACCCGTGGGCGAAGCCGTACCAGAAGCCGCACATGCCCATCTGGGTGCCGGGCGTGCTGAGCTACAACACGCTCGAGTGGGCGGCACGCAAGCGGTACCCGTACCTGATGACGGCGACGGACGAGGAGCCAACGAAAGAATGCTTCGGCATCTACGAGTCGATCGCGCGCGACAATGGCTACGAAGCCGGGCCCCAGAACTACGGCTACATGCTCAAGCTGCACGTCGATGAAACCGATGAGCTGGCGGAAGCGACGGCGCGAAAGCTGCTCCAGGGGCCGAGCAACCCGTTCCTTGAAGGGAACCAGGGTGGCGTGCACCCACACCTGCAGGCACTGCCGGGGCTGACGTCACGGAAGAACATGCTGCCGACGGCCTCGTCGCGGGCGGCGCTGGCGGGCCGGGGGATCTCGACGACCGGGTTCACGCCGGGAAGCTTCGAAGACCAGGTGGCAAAGCGTGGGATTATCTACGGCACGCCGAAGACTGTGCTAAAGCAGCTCCGCATCGCCATGGAGAAGATGCGCCCCGGCATCGTCATGATGTGGGACGGCGATGGCGCCATGACCCACGATGACGCAATGCGTAGCCTGCGGCTCATGGGCGAAGTCGTGGTCCCGACGATGCGCGAATGGGCGGCCGAACTCGAACTCCCGGGGCCGACCGAAGTCGACCCGGCGACCGGCAAGCACATCGGCACAGCGACCACCGGCGCCGCCGCCGGCTAAGCGACATCCCGAACAACACGCACAAAGGAACACCATGCCACGTTTACGCCAGGTCCCTCGCAGCGAAGTCACGCCCGAAATCGGGGAGATGTACCAACGCCTCTTCGGCGACCGCGACCCGGTCGCCGAGCCGGGCACGGCGACGGGCACGCCGGGCAACTGGTGGACCGTGTTCGCGCTTTCGCCCGACATCTTTGCGCACTGCCAGGCCGGGTTCGGCATGTTAAGCAGCAAACGCCGCGAGTTGCCGCCGTACCTGCGCGAGCTGGGCCTGACGCGGGCCGGTTTCGCCGCGGGCAGCCAGTTCGTCTTCTCGCAGCATTCCAAGGCGGCGCGAGCCGCAGGCATCCCGGAGGAGAAGGTCGCGGCGATCCCGGCGTGGACCACGAGCGACGTGTTCGACGCGCGCGACCGTGCGGTGCTCGCCTACACCGACGAGCTCGTGCTCGCCGACGGGCGCGTGCAGGACGCGACCTTCGACGCGCTCAAGGAGCACCTCAGCGATGTGGCCGTCCTGGAGTTGACGTACGCGGTCTCGACGTACCGGCTGCATGCGACGATGTGCCGCGCATTGCGCCTGGAGTACGACGACGTGCCGGAGCGGGTGGTGGAAATCGCGGCGCCGAAGGGCGCTTCGGAGGACGTGATGCGCGCGATCAGCCGGCCGGAGCAGTAAGCGCCGGCGGTGACAGCGTTCGTGCTGGTCCACAGCCCGCTCGTTGGCCCGGAGTGCTGGGAGCCGGTCGCGGCCGAACTGCGTGCGCGGGGCCGCAACGCGGTCGCGCCCTCGTTGGAGACGGCGATGGCCGGCGGCGGCCCGTACTGGCCGGCGTGTGTGGACGCAATCCGCGAGGCCGGCGCGCGATTGGATGAGCCGCTGGTGCTCGCCGCGCACAGTGGCGCCGGACCGCTGCTGCCGGCACTGGGGGCTGCGCTCGAAGGGCGCGCGTGCGCGCTTATCTTCGTGGACGCGTCGCTGCCACAGCCTCCGGGAAGCTCCTGGCTAGATTCCATCCCGGCGGCATTCCGCACGTCCCCGGCCTTCGACGAGGCGGCGCGGATTGGCTACTTGCCGAACCAGTGGCAGGACGAACGGCTGTGGGAGCGGGTCGGCATCTCGGACGCGGACCAGCGGCATGCGCTGGCGGCGGCGGCGCGCTCGCTGCCCATCGCCGCGTATGCGGAGCCATATCCGCACCAGCCGGACTGGGAGCTATTGCCAGCGGGCTACGTCGCGTTCGCCCCCAACCCGTTCTATGCGCCAGTCGCCGAGGAAGCGCGCCGGCGCGGCTGGCCGGTGCGGGAACTCGCGGGGTCGCACTTCCACATGCTGGTTGACCCGCCAGCGGTCGCGATTGAGTTGCTCGGGCTGGTGGGCGCGCTTGCCGGGCGGGACTAAAGCGGCGCCAGGCTGGCTCCGATGATGTGCGTGACGCCTGCGCGTGACAGGTCAGCACCTCGGCCTCACCCTGCCGGCTGCCGCCGGTCACAACGTCCCTCTACAGCAGGACGCCCTCGGCAAGGAGGTCGGCGATCTCGTCGGCCGTAAGGCCGATGATGCGTTCGCAGACATCCATGGTGTGCTCGCCCAGGAGTGGCGCCGGGGCACGGTGGTGCGCCGGAGTGGCGGAGAGGCGCGCCACGGGGCCATCGTAGGCAGCCCGGCCCGTCTCCTGGTGGTCGAGGTACTCGTAGTAGCCGCGGGCGCGCATGTGGGGGTCGCGGTCGAGGATGTCCTGCGCGTTCTGCACCACGCCGGCCGGGACGCCGCGCGACTGCAGCAATGCCATGACGTCCTCCGCCCGGCGGCCGGCGACCCAGGCGGCGACCAGGGCATCCAGGCTGTCTTCGTTGGCCTTGCGCGCTTCGAACGCGGCGTAGCGGGCATCGGTGGCGGCGACGGGGTCGCCGATGGCGTGACACATCGCCTGCCAGTGGGCATCGGTCTGGCAGGCGATGGCGATCCAACGGTCAGTTGAGCCGGACGACTCCGGATCATCGGCGCAGCGGAAGGCGCCGTGGGGAGCGGCGATAGGGCTACGGTTGCCGTTGCGGGTGGCGTTGTCGCCGTTGGCGAGGTAGCCGGCGACGGCGGTGCCCAGGGTGTTGACGACGGACTCGACCTGGGCGAGCTCGATGAGTTGCCCCTTGCCGGTGCGGTTGCGGTAGCGAAGCGCCGCGAGGATCGCGATGACGGTGTGACCGGGATTGATGACGTAGTCGGGGTAGTTGGTGCCGACGCCGAACGGCGGCTGGTTGGGAAAGCCGGACATCTCGCTGATGCCTGTCACCGGTGTCAGCACCGCGCCAAAGCCGAGGAAATCGCGGTGCGGGCCTTCGAGGCCCTGCATGGGGGCGTAGGCGGCGATGATGGAGGGGTTCGCGCGAAGCAGGTCGTCGTAGCGGAGGTTCCACTTTTCGAGGGCCCGCGGCGTGAAGTTCGTGAGGAAGATGTCGGACTTCTCGATGAGCCGGTAGGCGAGTTGCTGGCCCTTTTCGGTGTTGAGGTTGAGCTGCATCGAGAGCTTGCCGGCGTTGAAGTTGTTGAAGTAGCCGGAGACGTTATAGCCGCTCTTGAACGTGCCGTCGGGGTTCATGGCGAACGGATGGGCAACCCGAAGGGAATCGAGCTTGGCCTCAGATTCGATGCGGATAACCTCTGCGCCGAAGGTGCATAAGGTCTGGCCGGCGATGGGACCGGCACCAAACCACGAAAAATCGGCGACGCGGATGCCATCCAGCGGAAGCGCGGTCACGATGCCACCTCCCGGCGGCGAAGGCTGGCGAGCAGTTCACCGGTGTGCTCCCCAAGCCGCGGCGGCCGCCCAATGGTGACGGGAGACTCGGACAACCGGTAGGGCGGCCCCGGAAACTCGACCCGCTCGGCGCCAACATCGAAGTGGGTGAACCAGTCGCGGGCGCGCAGTTGCGCGTTCTCGGCGAGGTCTCGTGGCTTGGAGACGATGCCCACGAGGAGGCGCCGGCGCTGGCCCTCTTCGTATGCTTCGCGGGCGGTCAACGTCCGCATGAAGCGCACGAGGACGTCGTGGATGTGGCTCAAATGGCCGAGGAACGGACCGGCCGAGGCCGGGTCGCCGACGACGCGGGTGAGCATGGCCATGTTGAGGTCGGCGCAGATAGAGGCATACGGCTCGTCGTCGAGGTCTTCGGCCATGCCCTTGTCCCGCAGCCAATCGACGAGCGTGGGGAAATCGGCGCCGGCGGGGGCAATGACGAAGAGCACCGCGTAGCCATCGGCGGTCGGGTAGGTACCGGCGCCCGGGAGTGGTACCGGGATCATGCCGCGGCCGCCGCTGCGGACGCGGTTCCGCTTCTGCAGGTCCCAGGTTTGCATCGCCGTCTCCTGGGACATCGAGAGCGATTCCTGGGCAGAGACATCGACATGCTGGCCCGCGCCGGTCTTCTCGGCGTGGAGCAGCGCAAGGAGTGTGCCCTGGGCGGCATCGACGCTGGCGCTGACGTTCGCCTGGTTGCCATAGATGATGTTCGGAGGGTCGGCGGGGTCGCCTGCGAGTGTCATGACGCCGCCCATGGCCTGGCCAACGATGTCGCTGTACGCGTAACCGGCGTGAGGGCCGGCCTGGCCGAAGCCGGTGACGGAGGTATAGACGAGCGACGGCTTTTCGGCGCGGAGCTCTTCGTAGCCGAGGCCGCGCGCGGCGAGCCAGCCGACGGGGCAGTCTTCGATCACGATGTCGGCGGTGAGGGCGAGCTGGCGCGCCAGGGTGCGGCCGGCGGCGTCCTCCAGGTCAAGCACGACGGACTTTTTCGAGGTGTTGTGCACCCAGAAGCCGATGGCGTTATCGGGAGTCCGGTCGCCGTGGAAGTAGGGAGGCGTGTGGCGCTCGAGGCCGCCGCCGGGGGGCTCGACCTTGATGACCTCGGCGCCGAGGTCCGCGAGAAGGCGGCCGCAATAAGAACCGAGCTCGTCCGTGAACTCGATGACGCGGATGCCTTCGAGGGCCGGCACTGCCACCGATCAGGACTCCGGGACGGCGGTGACGGTCGCCGGGAGCTTGCGTGCGAGGATGTCGGCGGCCTGTGCGATCATGTCGTGAAGGACCTCGGCAGCGGGGCGGGAGGTGCGAAGAAGCCCCGAAACCTGCCCGGCCGCGTTCATCAGCAGCTCCTCGCGACCGGCTTTGCGGACGGAGTACACGAGGTCGGCGGTGAGAACGCCCTGGAGGCCCATGGGCATGGGCTGGAGGCCGGAGGCCTCCCAGGCTTCGATGAGCGGGTTGGTGATGTTGCGCATGGTCTTGCCGCTGTAGAGCTTGGTGATGCGGGTGTCTTCGTCCGTGGCCGCAAGGATGCGTTCTTTCTGGATGTCGGGCTGGTTGGCCTCGGTCGATACGAGGAAGGCGGTGCCGCACCAGACGCCGATGGCGCCGAGCGCGAGCGCCGCCGCCAGCCCGCGCCCATCGCCGATGCCGCCGGCGGCGACGACGGGCGTCGGGCTGACCGCGTCTACCGCCTGTGGTATGAGCGCGAATGTGGCGATGCGACCGGTGTGCCCGCCGGCCTCGGTGCCCTGCGCCACGACGACATCCACACCCGCATCGGCCACGCGGCGGGCATTCTTCACGTTGCCGACGAGCGAGAGCACGATGGTGCCGTTGGCGTGGAGCCGATCGATCCAGGGCGCGGGGTTGCCCAGCCCGGCGGCGAAGACGGGGATCTTCTCCTCGATCACGACTTCCATCTGGTCATCGGACATCCCGGCGCCCGCGCGGCGGCCGGCGAGGGGGTTGTTCTCGATGGGAGCCTCGTGCCATTCGACCCCGAGGCTTTCGGCGATGTTGCGAAGGCCGTCGCGCGTGGCCTGGGGGATGAGCTCGTGCGGGTCGCGGGGCATCTCGCCGCTGGCAGCTCCACCCATGTAGTTGGAAGGGAGCAGGAGGTCGACGCCGAAGGGCTTGTCTGTCAGCCCGCGGATCTTGTTGATTTCCTCGCGCAGGCGCTCGGGGCCGAAACCGGCGCCGCCGATGACTCCGAGGCCGCCCGCGTTCGAAACGGCCGCGGCGAGCTCAGCCAGTGCCGTCGGGCGGGAGCCACCGCCGACCGGGCCCATCCCGGCGGAGATGACCGGGTATTCGATGCCAAGGAGATCGCACAGCGCGGTGCGCAAAACAGGTCGGGCCATGGAGTGGACCTCGATAGTGTGGTGGCCCCGAGTATACGAGCTTCACCGGTAGCTGTCGGGCTCAGGGCTTGCCGGGCGTTTCGTTGCCGCCGAGGTAGCCGTCGAAGCGGCCTTCCATGTCCCACAGCAGCCACCATTCGCGGCGAGCTTCCATGCGGATGAAGGACTGCTCGTTGCGGACGACGCGGGCCACCTCATCGAAGCCGGCGCGGTGGAAGCAGCGCTGCGCTCGCTCGTTCCATTCGAGCGTGTGCAGGTGGATCAAGCGGAAGGGGAGCGCCGCCCAGATGTGGCGGAGGAAGAGGATGGTCGCGGCCGTGCCGGCGCCACGCCCACGCCAGCTTTCCGGACCGATGCTGATGCCGAACTCGGCGGTCTGGGCGGCGTGGTCGGCACGGTAATACATGATGTTGCCGATGTGGTCGCCGCCGGCAGACTCAATGGCAAAGGTAAGGCGGTCGGAAGAGGGATAGCGGATATCGTATTCGAGCTTGTGCAGGAATTCGCTGAACGGCGCGGTGACAAGGGGGCCGCCATCGAAGCGCGCGACTTCCGGGTCCCGGCGCCACTGGAAGTCGTTCAGCGCATCGGACGGGTGCTTGTGGCGCAGCCGGATCAGGGGGCATTCGGCGACCACGAGACGGCTGAGGTCCGGCGGTGTCTCGAGAGTCACGCGGCGCCATCCAGCAGCCGCACGGCGTCGTCGAGCATGCGGCGTTCGTTTTGATAACTGAGGAGCCGGCGCGCCCGTTCCAGGGGCATCCACTCGACGGCGTCGAACTCGTGGTCGTGGTCGGCGACATCACCGCCTGTGGGGGTCATGAGCCAGTGGTGGACGAACTTGTGGAAGCGGGTGCCGCCGGAGGTGAACCAGTACTCGATGGAGCCGATCTTTGGCCCAAGCGCCACTTCGAGGCCGGTCTCTTCGCGCACCTCGCGGAGGGCGGTCTGTTCGATGGCCTCGCCAGCATCCGGGGTGCCTTTGGGAAGCCCCCAGAGGCGCTGGCGGCCGCAGACGACGACTTCGAGGCCGCCATCCGCCGCCTTCCGCCAAACGATGCCACCAGCGGAAACGGCGTCCTGGATGGGCAGCCTGCGCGCCGTCATGGCTGGCCGTTCCCGCCTTCCCGGGCGAGAAACAACGCCGCTTCGATGGCCTCATCGACGAGCTCTTCGGTGCCTTCCGGGGCGCGGCGCTTGAAGTCCCGCAGGAGTTCGAGCGCGGGTTCGCCACCGATCTCACCGAGCGCCGCCACGGTCGCCAGCAGGACCTCGGTGTCCTCATCGTCCAGGAGCTCTTCGAGGTATTCGATGCCGTCCTCCGAGCCGATGAGGCCGATCGAGGTCGCGGCTTCGAAGCGGAAGGCGGGGTCATCGGAGCGGGCCTGGTCGGCAAGGTATTCCAGCCAGCGGTCGTTGGCGGAATCGCCCATGGCGCGGACGGCGGCGACGCGCAGGCGGGGGTCGTCGTCATCATAGGCGTCGGTAATGAGGGCCTGGACCCACGGCAGGTCTCGCGGCCCGAGGGATTCGATGGCGGTGGCGCGCACATCGAAGGATTCGGTGGGGCGCGATGCCGCCTGGCGCAGGGCATCGATGACCGCGTCACCGAGTGCGTCGCCGACCGCGGCGAACTCGCGCTGGACGACGACGGGCTTGAGCGCGGCGGCGGCCGCGGCCCGGACAGAAGCCTCGGGGTCGTCGCGGACGAGGATGGCCAGCCGTTCGGCGGCCGGGGGGTCTTCGTTCTCCCAGAGGGCTTCGGCGGCGCTCCGGCGGATGGCGGGCAGGGCATCCTCCAGCCCGATGCAGGCGAGGCGGATGAAATCGAGATCGACGTTGTCTTCGCTCAGTTCGGCGGCGCGCACGAGAATCAGCTCGCGGATGCTGGCCGGGAGGCGGCCCCAGGCGCCCCGCACCTGCTCCACCTCCTCCTTGCCGAGGTCGGAGAACGCGGTGATATCGGTCGCGCTCGGATCGTTACCGGCCTGGAGGGACTCGAGCAGCTGGGTCAGTTGGCGCGGGCTCCTGGGCACGATCGAAGTTTAGCATCAGGCCCCGGCGGCGGCCTCCGCCTTCAGGGAGCGGCTGAGGAGCTCGCGCATCGCGCCGCGGGCATCCACCTTGCCATCGAGCAGAGCGACCACCTGTGCAGTGATTGGCAGCTCGACGCCGGCAGTGTGGGCGAGCTCGAGGGCGACGGGTGCAGTGGCGGCGCCCTCGACGGCTTCACCGATCTGGGCTTCGGCGTGGGCCTCGGAGAGGCCGGCGGCGAGAAGCTCGCCGAGCCGGCGGTTGCGGCTCAAAGGCGAATAGCACGTCGCGGCGAGGTCGCCGACGCCCGCGAGGCCCTGGAACGTCAGCGCTTGCGCGCCAAGCGCGCCGCCGAGTCGCGTCATCTCGGCGAGACCGCGCGTCATGATTGCGGCCGTGGCGTTGGCGCCCATATCCAGGCCCGCCGAGACGCCGGCGGCGATGGCGATGATGTTCTTGAGCGCGCCGCCCAATTCCACGCCACAGACGTCGCCGGAGCTGTAGATGCGGAACGCCGGGCCTGCGAGCGCGTGCTGCCAGCGCTCGGCGGCGACAGGCGCCGGCGCGGCGACGACGGCTGCCGCGGGGAGCCCGCGGGCGATCTCGTGCGCAAGGTTCGGGCCGGAGATAACGGAGATGAGCGACGTGTCCCAGCCGGCGGCGGCGACCACTTCGCTCATGCGGCGGCGGGTGCCGTGTTCGAGGCCTTTCGCCCCCGAAAGGACAGGCAGGTGGCGGAGTACACGCAGGGGCGCGAGCGACGGCGCCACAGCCTGAGCGGGGACCGCGACCACGAGCCCTTCGGCGGTTGCCGCGCGGGCGATGTCGGCGGTGGGCTCGACGCGTTCGGGGAGCACCAGCTCGGGGAGGCGCGCCAGGCCGCGGCGCCCGGCGACCGCGCGGGCTTCGTCATCGCTGCGGGTGAGGAGCAGCACGTGCGCGCCGTTGGCGGCTAGCAACGCCGAGAGCGTCACGCCCCAGGAGGTGGCGCCGAGGACTGCGAAGGTGGGCACCTCAGCCGGTCGCGGGGCGGTCGCCGCCGTGCCCGATCCGCGGCTCGGTGCCAGCGAGCAGGCGCCTGATGTTTGGGATGTGCGTGTATTCGACGATCAGCACGGCGAAGAGTGCGTAGAGGGCGAATTCGCCGGGCGTATCCGCCACGAGGGCAGCCACGACGATGACGGCGGCCGCGATCGGCGTGCCCACTACCGACATCAGCGAGACGTAGCGCGTGGGGATGACGAGCAGGGCGGCGATGAGCGGGAACGCCAGCGCGAGCAGCGGGGTCAGGCCGAGGACGCCGCCGAAGGCGGTCGCCACACCGCGGCCTCCGCGGAAGCCGGCGAACACCGGCCAGACATGGCCGACGATGGCGGCAGCGGCCCCTGCGGCGGCGACGCCGGCGTCATCGAAGAGGAAGCGCCCGGCGAGGGCGGGCACGGCGCCTTTCGCCACGTCGCCGGCAAGCACGAGGCCGGCGGGCAGCTTGCCGGCGGTCCGCAGGATGTTGGTCGCGCCAGTTTTGCCGCTGCCAGACTGGCGGATATCGCGGTGGAGCCAGGCGTAACCGACGACGAGACCGACCGGGACCGAGCCGAGCAGGTACCCGGTGAGGATGTTGGCCAGGTACTGCAGCGCCATCAGCCGGCATTTTCCTCGGTGCGGCCGCGGAACACCAGCTTGATGGACGTGCCTTCGAAGTCCTGGGCCTCGCGCAGGGCGCGCTCGAGGTAGCGCCGGTAGCTGAAGTGCACGAGCGCGGGGTCGTTGACGAAGAGGACGAAGGTCGGCGGGTCGACGCTGGCCTGGGTGGCGTAGTAGAGCTTGAAGCGCTTGTTGTGGACGAGCGGCGGCATGTGCTCGCGGAGCGCCTTCGTGAGGGTGGCGTTGAGATCGGGGGTGCTCATGCGGCGGCGGCGCGCTTCCCGTGCCTGCGCGCAGACTTCCAGCAGCTGGTCCAGCCCGGTGCGTTCGAGCGCCGAGATGTATGCGACCATCGCCCAGGGCACGAATTGCACTCGCGTCCGCATCTGGCGTTCGGCCCACTCGCGCTGGGCCTCCGGGTCCTCCCAGAGGTCGGTCTTATTGACTGCGATGACGAGGCCCTTCAGGTGCTCCATCGCCAGGCCGGCGATGTGGGTGTCCTGGGAGGTGACGCCCTCGGTGCCATCGACCACAAGGACGGCGACATCGCAACGCTCGACGGCGGCGGTCATGCGCATCGCTGAGTGACGTTCGATGCCCTTGCCCAGCTTGCCCGGGCGCCGTAGGCCCGCGGTGTCGATCAGCAGGAACTCGCCCCAAGGCGTCGCGACCTCGGTGTCGACAGCGTCGCGCGTAGTCCCGGCGACTTCGCTGACGATGACGCGCTCCTCGCCGAGGATGGCGTTGACGAGCATCGACTTACCAACGTTCGGGCGGCCGATGATGGCGACCCGCACGCGGTCGGATTCCTCGAGGGCGGCGGCTTCGGGGAGCAACGAGACAACGTCATCGAGCATGAGCCCGACGCCCATGTCATGGAGCGCGCTGATAGGCAGCGGCGGGCCAAGGCCCAGGGACGAGGCCTCGGCAATGCCGATGAGCTCGCGGCGCTCGTTGTCGGCCTTGTTCGCCACGACGATGGTGGGTTTGTTCGCTCGCCGCACGACATCGGCGATGTCGTAATCCGAGGCAGTGAGCCCGTCACGCGCATCGACGGCGAAGATGACGATGACGGACTGCTCGATGGCGGCGCGAACCTGGTCGACGATGAGCGAGGCGTAGACGTTCTCGGCATTGGTTTCAAATCCGCCGGTATCGATCAAGCGGAAGCGCTTGTCGAGCCACTCGACGTCCGCTTCGACGCGGTCGCGGGTGGTGCCGGGCTCGTCTTCGACGATGGCGCGGCGCTCACCGAGGACGCGGTTGAAAATCGATGACTTGCCCACATTCGGACGCCCGACGATGACGACGCGCGGAAGGGCGGCCGTTGCCGCCGGGGGGGTCATGGCGCCACCGCCGGGCGCAGTGTCAGCGTTATGGGATCGATGGGATCCACAGTTATGCCGGCGGGCGCGGTGACTTTCACGGCGAAGACGCCCGGCCCGGCGGCGGCGCCGGCAAGCGAAACGGTAACCTTGAAGTTCGCGGGGTTCGGGGGATAGAGCAGGTTGTATGGGCCGGTGGCACGCACCGCCACAGTCAACCCTGATTCGGCGATGGCGAGCCCGGCGGGCGGGTTTTCGATGGCCGGGCCGATGTAGAGCGTCTGCGTGATGGTGAGCGGCGAGATCTCTACCTTCACGACCACGGTCTGGCGGTCGACGGAGACGTTCGGTGGGAGCTCGACTTTGCGGGTGGCCGTCTGGGTCTTCGTGGCGTTCGTTATGTCCAATTTCTCGACGTTGAGGAACGTCTGGGTGAGGCTGTTGACGATCGCCTTCGGGCCCGAAGCGAGCACAACCGGCGGATCGATGGTGATGTTGGTGATGGCGTACCCTGCCTGAGGCTGACCGACAATGGACGAATTGAGCGCGAAGCTGCGCTGGATGAAGACCTGGTTGATCTTGAAGGTCGCGCGGGCGCGGGCCTGGGAGAGCGCCACGTCCACCACGTTGCCGCTCTCGGTGCGAGCGGTAAGCGCCCCTTCAAAGGTAACAGTCGCATCCCTTGCCCCGCCAAGGTTCACATCGAGCTCCACGGCGCTAACCGAATCGACCAGTTCTTTGCGGCCGCGGATGGTGACGAACGCCGGATCGATGGCGGGTGCTTCTTCCTTGTCCTCCTCGTAGCCATCCGGGAGCGAGCCTGAACGGCGAATGGTGACGGGTACGTCGCGGCTCAGCGACGGGACGAGCGTGACTGGAATGGTGGGAGGTTCGACGCTAAGGACGCGGACGCCGCCGCGGGTGGCCTCCACTTTGACGGGCACGGTCAGCGACTGGGAGCCCTTTTCGGCGTCCTTCACGTCGATGGATGCCTTGAAATCGTCGCGCGTGAGCTCGGCCATGACGCTCTTACGAGCTTCGACGTTCACCTTCACGGTGGAAAGCCCATCGATGAGGTAGCCGTCGGGGACGTTGCGCGCCTGCACGTCGATGCCGCCGTTGGCCGGCGCGAGGGCGGCCACGCGCGGGTTGTCCACGTCCTGGACTGCTGCCCACACGCCAATGGCCGCGATGAGGGAGAGCCCCGCAAGCGCCCAGTGCTCCGTCAGGCCGCGGAGGACGGACCGGCTCGCGGCCCAGGCCGAACTCGGCGACGCCCGCACGAGGCGGCCCAAGGACGACCTCATACCGGCGCCCTCCCATTCCGGCTGCGGGCGACATCGGGCACAGGTGCGAGCAGCCACTTGAGCACGTCGCGGAGACGGTCTTCGTCGTCCACATGCGTGAGCCGGCCGCCGAGCGCCACGCTGATGTCGCCGGTCTCTTCGGAGACGACGACTGAGAGCGCGTCGGTGTGTTCGGTGATGCCGATGGCGGCACGGTGGCGGGTCCCGAGCTGGCGCTCGGAATACGGGAGGTCGTTTGCGAGCGGCAGGACACAGCCGGCGGCGACCACGCGCTCTTCACGCAGGACCACGGCCATATCGTGGAGGGGCGAGTTCGGGAAGAAGATGCCCGAGAGCAGCTGCGGCGAGACGCGCGCGTCCACCGGCACGCCGGTATCGATCACGTCCTGGAGGCCGGTGCTGCGTTCGAGCACGAAGAGGCCGCCGTGGCGGACGGCCGACATGTGGCGCGTGGCCTCCACAAGCGACTCAATGACGTCGCTGTACTGGGGGCGGTTGAACCAGCCGGATGCCCCCGTGCGGCCGAGGCGGTCCAGCGCGCGCCGGAGTTCGGGCTGGAAAATGATCGCGCCACCAATCAGGAGTGCCGTGAGCGAGCGGTCGATGAAAAAGTTGACGACGGTGAGATCGAAGATGCGGCCGAGAACGACGGCGACGAGCACAACGGCGAGGCCGCCCCGCAACTGCGTCATGGCGCGGGTACCACTCAGCAGCCGGAGCGCCGAGTAAATGACGACCGCAATGAGCGCAATATCGAGCGCCGCGGACGGGCCGAACTGGTCCGAGATATCGCGGAGCCTTGTGAAATCAGGCATCTGGCACACCGCCGGAGGGGCCCGGCACTCAGCGCCATCATAGCGCGTCCGCCGGTGGCCCCGGTTCAGCCGTCTATCTGGCCCGCCAGCCCGAGCAGGAAGGCGACCGCCGCGGCCTGCGCCCAGACGCGGTTCTCGGCCTGATCGAAGACGATCGACTGCGGGCTTTCAATCACTTCGTCGGTAATCTCCTCGCCGCGATGGGCGGGCAGGTCGTGCATGACGAGCGCGCCGCTTGCGGCCTTCGCGACGAGCTCGCGGTTCAGTTGGTAACCGGCGAAGTCGATACGCCGGCGCTCCGATTCGCGCTCCTGGCCCATCGATGTCCAGACATCGGTATAGAGCACCTGGGCGGCGGTGACTGCTTCGACGGGGTCCACGACGAGCGTGAGCTTGCCGCCCTGTGCGGCGGCGCGGGCCGCTGCCTCGGAGACGACCGATTCGGGGAGCATGTAGCCTTTCGGAGAGGCCATGCGCACATCCATGCCGAGCGACGCCGCTGTGACGACGAGGCTCGCCGAGACGTTGTTGCCGTCGCCGATGAACGCGAGGGAAACGCCTCTCAGGTCGGCGCCCAGCTTCTCCCTCACGGTCAGAAGGTCGGCGAGGGCCTGGCAGGGGTGCTCCTCATTAGTTAGCGCGTTGATCACCGGGATGGTCGAGTAGCCGGCGTATTCTTCCACGATCTCCTGGCCGTAGGTGCGCACGGCGACAATATCGACGTAGCGGCCGAGGACACGGGCGACGTCTTTGATTGCCTCACGTTCGCCGAGTCCGACTTCCTGGGGGGCGAGGTAGATGGTTTCGCCCCCGAGGTGGCGCATGGCCACCTGGAAGCTGACGCGGGTGCGGAGCGATGGCTTTTCGAACAGGAGGGCGAGCTGGCGGCCTTCGAGCAGGCGTTGCGGGCGGCGCTTCAGCCGGGCGGCACAATCGAGCAGGAGCGAAGTCTCAGCCGCGCTCAGGTCCGCGGCCGAAAGGAGGTGCCGGGGGGTAGGTTGCATGGACCCGAGTATATCATCGGCATCGAAAACCCCCGGCCGTGGGGGCGGGGTTAACTTCCGCGCTGCGCTGCCGTTACTCACAGCAGGAGTTCACGGGGATGGAACGCATGGTGGCGGTCGAAGCGGCATGGGCACGGAAGTTCGCTGAAGGGAAGATGTTCGAGCGGTTTACGTGTAACGGTTGCAGGGCGTCGTACAACTTCGGCCAGAGCCCGCGGGCGAGCCGCGTGCCACGCTGTCCGGTTTGCGGTTCGCTCGAGGCGCACGAGGCAGCAGCCTGACGGAATTCCCTCTTGCGGGCCCTTTGCTACAATTGGGGGGACGCAGGGGTGTAGCTCAGCTGGTAGAGCATCGGCCTCCAAATCCGAGTGTCGCGGGTTCGAGCCCTGCCACCCCTGCCAGTTCATGAACTCTCGGGTTCGGTGTATCGCGCCATCCCTCACGCGGCTTGCCGCAAGGTGCGATAGATTCTTAGGATGAGCGGATGTGCCCAGGTGGTGGAATGGCAGACACGCTGTCTTGAGGGGGCAGTGCTCTTCGGGGCGTGTGAGTTCAAGTCTCACCCTGGGCACCAGTCTTTGCCAATCGGGGCGCCATGGCCAAGTGGTAAGGCAGAGCTCTGCAAAAGCTCCACCGCCGGTTCGAATCCGACTGGCGCCTCCAATTCGACATCAGGTGGCCTCCCTCGCGGGGGCCATTTTCGTACCAGCGGCTACGGCAAGCCGTACTCGACGGGACGCGTGCGGAGCCACTCGCCGGCCATTTCCCCAATCATGATGCTGGTGAGGTTCGTGTTCGCGCGCGGCACCGTGGGCATGATGGAGGCGTCGGCAACGGCGAGGCCGTCCAGGCCGTGGAGGCGGCCGAGCTGGTCGACGCAGGCGCCGCGGTCCTCGGCCGGACCCATCTTCACGGTGCCGCAGGGGTGGAAGCCGCTGGCCGCGAAACGCCGCAGCAGCCCCGCGATGGACTCATCCGTGAGCGGCAGCTCGCGGCTGGGGAAGACGACATCGTCGATCAGCGCGGCGAGCGGGCCCTGCGCGGTGAACGCAAGCGTGTCCTTGTAGCAGGCCACGAGGCGGCGGAGGTCGCGCTCGTCTTCGAGGAAGTGTTGCTCGATGAGGGGCGCGGCTGCGGGGTCGGCGGAAGCGAGGCGCAGCGTCCCGGTGCCGTAGGCCTGTTCCAGCACGGCGGCGATCGAGAAGGCCCGCTGCTCGCCGTTTCGCGGCGTGAACGAGAACTGCTCGATCTGGAGGTCGTTGCGCTGGTCGCTATCGGGCGCGGTGTAGCGGAGGATGGTCTGCACGATCGGCTGGTCGAAATCGATGATGGCCGAGTCCTTGACGGTACAGACGACGGCGAGCGCGGGGTGGTCGCAAAGGTTGTTCCCAACGCCAGGTACGTCGCGGACGAACTCAATCCCATGGCGCACGACCTCGTCCTTCGGGCCAATGCCGGAGCGCAGGAGGATCGCGGGCGACTGGATAGCGCCTGCGGAGAGCACGAACAGCCGGCCGCGAACGAGCGCGATCTGGCCATCGCGTTCGACCTCGGCGGCGATTACGCGTTCGCCTTCGACGATCAGCCGGCGCGTGAGCGTATCGCCCTGGATGCGCAGGTTCGGGCGCGCTCGCGCCGGTGCGAGGTAGCCGATCGCGGTGGAGATTCGCAGCCGCCCGAGCTTGTTCATCGGATGGGGGCCGGCGCCGGAACTGCCGGGGTCGTTGGCGTCGGGGCAATCGGGATAGCCTAGCTCCCGGCTCGCATCGAGGAAGGCCTGGTGCGCGGGCGTGAGCTCGTCCCATGGGTAGCGGCGGATGCTGATGGGGCCGGCATCGCCGTGGTAGGGCCGGTCGCCGTAGTCGAGGTCGCGTTCGAGGCGGTTGAACGCGGGAAGCACACGCTCCCATGACCACTCGGGGTTCCCGAGGGCGGCCCAGCCGTCGTAATCCTCGGGGATGCCGCGCAGGGCGATGGTGGTGTTGACGGCGCTGGAACCGCCGGTCACGCGCCCGCGGGGGAAGGCCTGCGAGCGGCCCGCAGCAGTCGGCTGGTAGCTGAAGCGCCAATCGTGCGCAGTGTAGGAGTTATTGTGGCTGTTCACGAGGTCGTAGGGCGTCTCGCCGAGCAGTGGGTAGTCGGGGCCGGCCTCGAGCAGCAGGACGTCGCGATGCGGGTCCTCGCTGGCGCGTGCGGCGATGACCGCTCCGGCGGAGCCGGCGCCGATGACCACGATATCGTGCAGCTGATCGTTCGAACCTGACACTGTTGGCGCGCCTCCCGTAGAATCCGCATACGAGGCCGGCCGGGCGCCATCGCCCTCACTTATCCCGCCGGCCACTCCGAGGATTCGAGGCATTCTATGACGTTCGAGACAGTCCTTGCGCAGGCGCGCGCGGAAGGCCGCACCCTGCTGAACGAAGTCGAAGCGAAAGACGTGCTGCGGGACGCCGGCGTGCCCGTGACCGCGACGACGCTGGCGACAAGCCGCGAAGCCGCGCAGGCGCAGGCAGAGGCGGCGGGGTACCCGGTGGTGCTGAAGGTTGTTTCGCCGGACATCGCCCACAAGAGTGACGCCGGCGGCGTGAAGCTCAACCTGAATTCCAGGGACGAAGTCGCGGCAGCCTACGATGCGATCCTGGCGAACTGCAGCGCGGCCGTCCCGGGTGCGAAGATCGCCGGCGTGGCCGTGCAACACATGGCGCCGCAGGGCACCGAGGTCATCGTCGGGATGACGACGGACCCGCAGTTCGGGCCGGTGATGATGTTCGGGCTCGGCGGGATCATGGTCGAAGTGTTGAAGGATGTCTCGTTCCGGCTTGTGCCGTTGGAGGACCGCGATGCCGCGCAGATGATCGATGAGATCAAGGGCCGCCCGATCCTCAGCGGCGTGCGCGGCCAGCCGGCCTCGGATGTCGGCGCTCTAAAGTCGGCGATCCTCAAGGTCGCGAAGTTCGTGGAGGCCCACCCGGAGGTGCGCGAGCTGGACCTGAACCCGGTGTTCGCCTATCCGGATGGCGCCATCGCGGTCGACGCGCGCATCGTCGTATCGGAGGCATGAGATGGCAGTCCCGGGTCATCGCCTGGACCGGATGTTCAACCCCCGAACCGTCGCCGTAATCGGCGATAAGGGGCCCGGCTACATGTGGCTGCACAACAACATGCCATTCAAGCAGAAGGGCGGCACGCTGTACTCCGTCCAGCTCGACGAGAAGGAGATCCCGGGCATCGAGGCGCTGGGCGTGCAGAACTTCCGGTCGATGGCGGACATCCCGGAGCCAATCGACTACGCCGTTGTCGCCGTGCCGCGGCAAGTATCGCCCTACGTGCTGAAGGACCTGATTGCGAACAAGTCGAACGGGGCGGGGTTCTTCACGTCCGGGTTTGCCGAGACGGGCGAAGAGCTCGGGATCAAGCTCCAGGACCAGCTCGTGGGGATGGCGAAGGAGGCGAACTTCAACCTCGTCGGGCCCAACTGCATGGGACTTTACCTGCCGAAGGTGGGCGTGCGGTTCAGCGGCGACGCGCCGGTCACCGACGACGGGCGCATCGGGTTTCTGTCGCAGTCCGGGACGCACGGGATCATGTTCAGCCTCGTGGCGAACGCGAACGGGCTCCACGTAAGCCGCTGCGCGAGCTTCGGCAACGCTGTCGTGCTCGATGTGTCGGACTACATCGACTACCTGATGCAGGACGACGAGACGGAAGTCATCGGAATGTACGTCGAAGGCGCGCGCAACGGGCGCAAGTTCTTCGAGACGCTCCGCGAGGCCTGCCGCCGCAAGCCTGTCGTGGTGTGGAAGGGCGGCCAGACCGACGCCGGCGCGCGGGCGACGATGTCGCACACAGGCTCGCTGGCGGCGCCGCAGGCCATCTGGGAGGGGATGATGCGGCAGTGCGGCGCGATCACGACGAACAACCTGGACGAGACCATCGACGTGATGAAGGCGCTCCTGATGGCGAAGCCGCCAAAGGGCAACGGCATGGCGCTGCTGGCGCAGACGGGCGGGCAATCGGTTTCCATCACGGACGCGTTCGCGAAGGCGGGCTTCCGCGTGCCGCGCTTCAGCGAGGGGACGTACAAGGAGCTGGGCGAGTTCTTCAACATCGTGGGCGGCAGTTTCCAGAACCCGCTCGACATGGCAGGGACGATCCAGGGGAGCGACGAGACGCTCGACCGCATCCTTCGCATCGTCGAAGCCGACCCGAACATCGACGCGATGGCGCTGGAGCTCTCGGCGATGTTCGCGGCGCGGCAGTGGAAGAAGCACCCGGAGTCGCTGGACAAGACGCTCGACACGATCGGGGCGCACAGCGCGGCGAGCGGGAAGACAATCGTGGCCATCCTCCACCCCGCACACGAGGCCGAGTACGTGGCCCAGGTGCAGCCGAAGTTCTACGAACGCGGGATCCCGGTGTTCCCGAGCTCGGAGCGGGCGGCGGCGGCGCTGCAGCGGGTGCTGGGGGCGGGGGCGCAGTAGAGGCCTCGCGAAAACAGGCCCGGGGTTCCCCGGGCCTGATCGGTTTGTCGCCGGTGCGGCTGCCTAGCGGCGGGGCCGTTCTCGGTCGCGCTGTTCGCTACGGAGCTTCTTCTTGAGGAGCTTTCGGAGCCGCGCTGCTTCCTTCCGCTTCTTCTTGACGCTGGGCTTTTCGTAATGTGCCCGGCGGCGAACCTCGGAAAGGATGCCGTCCATCATCACGCGCTTGTTGAATCGCTTCAACGCGCCTTCGAAGGACTCGTTATCGCCAACGATTACTTCAGACAGAGAGCCAGATCACCCCGCCTTCTTGCGAAGGGTTCGCCCGTCGCGGGCCGCAACCCACCCACCATAGCAGATGCCCGCCGCACCGGACATTCGCGAGCGCCCCCGCCGCGCCGTTCACACCTGCCGCGTGGGGCTGCGTCCGGTATCATCGCGTGCCACAACGAAACGCGACCCCCAAGGATGCGCGCATGCCGCAACCAGGCGACCCCGGGCTCTTCGAGACGATCTACTCGACGCGGGCTCTGCGCCGCTTCAAGCCGGACCCCATCCCCGACGAGGTGCTGTTCCAGGTGTTCGACGCGGCGGTGCGTGCACCATCGGGCGGGAACGTCCAGGACTGGCGCTTCGTGCTCATCACCGAGCCGGCGACAAAGGCGAAACTGCAAGAATGGGCGACGGAGAGCTGGCCGCGCTACCAGCCGAAGTACGCCGCCGACCCTTCGCTGATGGACGCGCTGCCGCGCACGCAGCGGCTTTCGTTGCGGAGCGTCGAGCACCTCGTGCACCACATCGCGGACGTGCCGGTCGTGGTCGTGGTGTGCGGGCTCGCGGGGAAGCATTCGACGCCCGGCGGCAGCATCTTCCCGGCGGTGCAGAACCTGCTGCTGGCGGCGCGCTCGCTGGGGCTGGCGGGCGCGGTGTTCAACCTCGCACTGCGCCGGCCGGAATTGCACGAGCTGCTCGCCATTCCGGAGACGAACCAGATCTATTGCCTGCTGCCGCTGGGTTACCCCACGGACAAGCACGGGCCGCTGCGCCGAAAGGCGGTGAAGTCGGTGGTCTTTATGGACCGCTTCGGCGAGCCGTGGCCGTTCGCGGAGCGGCAACCGGACGAGGGTTGGCAGGCGAAGTGGCTGAAATGAGGCAAGCCCCGGGGCCGCGTCCGCCAGCGGCTATACTGGTGGTGAGACTCGCACTGGAGCTGCCATGAGCACCGCCGCACAGTCCCACATGTACACGCCCGAAGACCTCGAGGAGATGGAGGACGGCGTCGCGTACGAACTCGAAGATGGCGAACTTGTGGAGCGTCCAGTGGGATTGAAGTCGAGCATTATCGGGTCGAAGATCAATGCGATACTTGTCAACTTCACCCAGGAACATGACCTCGGATTCGTTGCCGGGTCAGATCTCGGTCTGAAAATCTGGCCCGACCGACCGCGGAACTTCAAGCGCCCCGATGTCGCGTTCGTCCAATGGGCAAGGTATCCCGCGGCCGATGTTGCTGAAGGCGAGCTCACGATACCCCCGGACCTGGTGGTCGAGGTCATTTCGCCCCACGACAAAGCAGAGGCCGTCCAACGGAAGGTGCGCGAGTATCTCGCCGCGGGCGTGCGGCTTGTCTGGATTGTCTTCCCGGAGACGCAAACCGCTGAAGTGTATCGGCTTGATGGTACTTCGACGCCAGTGGCGCCGGAAGGGTTTCTCGATGGCGAGGATGTAATGCCCGGGCTACGCATCCCCATGCCCGGGATCTTCGCTCTCCGGCCACAACGCCCCTGAGGGCTACCAGCCTTTGAACTGCGGCTCGCGCTTTTCCACGAAGGCGCGGGGGCCTTCCTTCGCGTCTTCGGTGGTCTGGGCCACGAACATGGCGAGCTGGGCAATGTCCAGGTGCTCATCGAAGGGCAGGTTTGCGGAGCGGTAGACGAGCTTCTTCGCGAGTTGCACCGCCGTGGCGGGACCTTTGGCGATCTGGGCGGCGTACTCACGGACGCGCGGCATGAGCTCCTCGGGTTCGTAGACGGCGTGGACGTAGCCCAATTCGAGGGCCTCCTGGGCGTTCATGAGGCGGCCCGTCCAGATGAGGTCGAGGGCCTTCTGTGTACCCACGAGCCGGGGCAACGTGTAACAGCCGCCGTCGCCGGGGATGAGGCCCATGCGGACGTAGGTCATGCCCATGCGAGCGTTGCTGCTGGCGAAGCGGATATCGGCCATGCTGGCCATGTCCATGCCCGCGCCGGCAGCGGCGCCATTGATCGCGGCGATGTAGGGCTTCTCGAGCTGGATGAGCGCGCGCGGGATCGGATGGACGCTGTTGCGGAGGCTCTGGCGGCGCGTAGCGGTGGTCGCCTCGGTCCGCAGGACGCCGCGGCCGCCGGCTTCATCGCTGACGTTCATACCGCTGCAGAAACCGCGGCCGGCGCCGGTAATGATCACGACGCGCACGTCCGGGTCGCGGTCGGCCTGGCGCACGGCCTCTGCCCATTCGGTCAGCATCTGGTTGTCGAAAGCGTTGAGCCGTTCCGGCTTATTCAACGTAATGGTGGCTACGCCCCCATCGAGGTCGTAGAGGATCGCTTCGAAGGCCATGGGAACTCCGGTGGTAGGTGTTGGCGGATTCTACTCGAACGGCATCTTTGGTGGGCCGCTGCGGCAAGGAGGCGGCGCCGCGTGGGCATGGCCTTCGCTATACTTGGGATATGGTCAGCGTTGAGGTAGAAGCGGGGCTGGTCCCCCTCGAATCGGGCGACCGGCTGACGCGTGGTGAGTTCGAGCGCCGCTATACCTGCCGGCCCGACATCAAGAAGGCGGAACTGATCGAGGGAGTGGTATACGTGGCCTCACCCGTTCGGATAAGGAAGCACGCCCGACCGCATATTCGAATGGCCGCGTGGCTGGTCGTTTACGAGTCAAGGACTCCAGGGACAATTTCCGCCGACAACGGGACAGTGCGACTCGACCTGGACAACGAGCCGCAGCCCGACGCCTTTCTTGCCTGGGACGAAGAGCACGGTGGCGAGGCACGGCTCGACGACAACGATTATCTCGACGGCGCCCCGGAACTCGTGGTCGAAGTGGCGGCGAGCTCAGCCGCGTATGACCTCCACGACAAGCTGCGCGCGTACCGGCGGAACGGTGTGCGCGAGTACATCGTCTGGCAAATCCTCGAAGAGCGGATCGACTGGTTCGAGCTGAAAGACGGCGAGTACGCCGCGGTGGCGCCCGACGAGCGCGGGGTCATCGAGAGCAAGGTCTTCCCGGGGTTGCGGCTCGCGGTCGCGGAGATGCTCGCCGGCAACATCGGCGCCGTGCTGGCGGAACTGCAGCGCGACTCGAACTGACGTTCGGCCTTGCGGATACAATTGACCTATGCCCGCCTCCACCATCTCTGAGAAGCTGCGGAAGCAGCTCGCGGCGCTGCCGGCCCGCCCCGGCGTATACATCATGCGCAACGCCAAAGGCGAGGTTATCTACGTGGGCAAAGCGGCGAAGCTGAAGGATCGGGTGCGATCGTACTTCGGTTCGCCGCACATGATGGAACCGAAGACGCGGGCGCTGCGGGAGCACATCGACGACTTCGAGTACATCGTGGTGGGGAACGCCGGCGAGGCGCTGATCCTCGAGGCAACGATGATCAAGCGCCACCAGCCGTTCTTCAACATCCGGTTGAAGGACGACAAGCGTTACCCGTACCTGAAAGTCGATATCCAGAACCCATGGCCACGGGTGTACATCACCCGGCGCATCGAAAAGGACGGGGCGCGGTACTTCGGGCCATACGCGAGCGCGGGTTCGGTGCGGGCGACGCTGGACCTGACGAAGAAGCTGTTCCCCTGGCGATCGTGCACGAAAGAGATAACGGGCCGGGATGCGCGGCCGTGCCTCGATTTCTACATCAAGCGCTGTATCGCACCGTGCACGGGGTTTTGCACGAAAGAGGAGTACGACGAGGTCATCGAGGACGTGATCCTGTTCCTCGAAGGGAAGTCCGACGACGTCCTCCGGCGGCTGCGGAAGCAGATGGAGGACGCGGCGGAGCGCATGGAGTTCGAACGCGCGGCGATCCTGCGCGACCAACTGCGAGCGATCGAGCGCACGGTCGAGCGGCAGATGGTCTCCACTACCCGTAACGAGGACATGGACGTGTTCGGCATGGCGCGCGACGGTGACCAGGCATGCATGCAGGTGTTCTTCATCCGCGGCACGCAGATGATCGGGCGGGACACGTTCGCGCTCGAAGGCACGCGGGATGAACCCGAGGGGGCCGTGCTCCTGAACTTCCTGCTGCAGTACTACGAAGGCGCGCAGTACATCCCGAAGCTGGTAGCCGTGCCGGCCGATGTTGAGGACCGCGACACGCTGGAGGCACTGCTGACAGAGAAGCGCGGCTCGAACGTGGAGGTGCGGGTGCCGGAGCGCGGCGAGAAGCGGAAGCTCGTCGAACTGGCCGGCGACAATGCGAAGGAAGCGCTGGACATGATGCGCATCCGCTGGATGGCGGACACGAACAAGACGCAGCAGGCGCTGGAGCAGCTCCAGGAGGAGCTGTCGCTGCCGGGGCCGCCGAAGCGCATCGAGTGCTACGACAACTCGAACATCCAGGGTACGAACCCGGTCTCGAGCATGGTGGTGTTCGTGGATGGCAAGCCTGCGAACAACCAGTACCGGCGATTCAAAGTGAGGACCGTCGTGGGGGCGGACGACTTCGCGACCATGGCGGAAATCATGCGGCGGCGGTTCCGGAATGCCCACCGGCCGGAGGCGGGGGAACCGCTGGTCGTCACCGAGGCGGGCGCCGTGGAGGAAGTGGCGGCGGAGCCGCAAGGGCAGCCGGCGGAGCTTGAGACGCCGATGCCGCAGCGCCCCGCGGATGCATGGGACCTGCCGGACCTCGTGATTATCGACGGCGGGAAGGGACAGCTCGCGGCGGCGGCGCAGGCGATGCGCGAGATGGGCGTCCACCACATCCCGGTCGTCGGGCTGGCGAAGCGCTTCGAAGAGCTGTTCGTCCCGGACGAAGATGAGCCCGTGGTGCTGCCGCGCGGTTCGGAGGGGCTCTTCATGGTGCAGCGCATCCGCGACGAGGCGCATCGCTTCGCCATCACCTTCCACCGGCAATTGCGGGCGAAGGGGGCCATCCAATCGGCGTTGGATACGGTGCCGGGGGTTGGCCCGAAGCGAAAGAAGGCGCTGCTAAAGAAATTCGGCAGCGTAAAGGCGATCCGGGAGGCGAGCATCGAGGACGTGGCCAGCACGGTCGGCTTCACGCGTGCGCTGGCGGAGAAGGTGAAGGAAGCGGTCTGAACACGAGCTGCGCATTCGGCGTAACGGAAAGGGTGGGGCGCTGCCGCCGCAGATGCCAATGGGAGAGAGTTGGGGTTTGGCGGCGGCGCTCCGCATCGCCAGAGCCGGCTGAACCTGGAGCCAATCGATACCGCGTTGGGTCCCGGCGCCTATGATTGCCTCACTTCCTCCTGGAGTTTCGCCCGCATGGCTCAGATGCCCGCACTATCCCTCGCCGCCGTCCCCGGACGCCGCCGCACCACGGTTGAACTGGCCACGGAGATCGAACGGCGCGGGTTCCAGGGCATCTACTGCCCAAGTTTCGGCGATGCGATGGGCCTCTGCCTCTCGATCGCGGGGGCGACGAAGGAACTGCGGTTCGGAACCTCCATCATGCCGATCTACATGCGGAACGCGTACGACATGGCGCAGTCCGCGGCGTATATCCACGAAATCAGCGGCGGCCGCTTTTATCTCGGCATCGGTGTGAGCCACGGCCCCGCGAACGCGCGTCTCGGGGTGCGGACCGGCAAGCCGCTATCCGACACGCGCGACTACGTGGCGAAGATGCGTGCGAGCGAAAAGGTGGTGGGCGAACTGCCGCCGCTCGTGCTGGCAACGCTCCGCAAGAAGATGGTCTCGCTGGCGGTGGAGATCGGCGAGGGCGCGGTGTGGGCGAATGCGTCGCGTTCGCACATGGGCGATTCGCTTGCGGGCATCCCGGCGGGCCGCGCCGACTTCTTCATCGGCGATATGATCCCGACGTGCATCGACGACGACCGCGATGCGGCGGCAAACGTCATGAAGCGCACCCTCACCGGTTACGTGTCGCTCCCGAACTACCGCAACTACTGGAAGGAGGCGGGTTACACCGAGGAGATGGAAGCGATCGAACACGCCATCGAAAAGGGCGACCGGGAGTCCATCCCCGGCCTGATGTCGGACCGCTGGCTTTCGGATTCGACGCTCTACGGGCCGGTGAAAGATGTGCGCAACGGTCTCGAAGCGTGGTTCGCGGCCGGCGTCCGGACCCCGATCGTGGTGCCTTCATCGACGAAAGGGGGCCAGCTGAAAGCCTTCGAGGAGATCTTCGCGGCGTTCTCATGATCGACGAACGACGGCCACCCTTGCGCGCGATTGTGTTCGACCTCGGCGGGACGCTGGTGCAATGGCCCGATTGGGAGGAGGACTCGCCGCGGCGCTGGGGCCTGGCCCACGACCACCTCGTCGCCATGGAGGGCGGCCATTGGCCGGCGCGCGAGGCGTTCGTCGCGGCGATGCGTGGGGCGGAGGTCGAACACTGGCGCCGCGTCGAGACCGAGCACTGGAGCGGCCCGCCCGCGGGGCTTGTGCTCGACGGCTTCCGCCGCCTCCACATCTCACCGTTCGACGCGGAGGTGATGACGGTGCTCGACGGCTACGCGCTGGCGGTCGATGGCTGGGCGGAGGTGTTCCCGGACGCGGTGGCCTCACTAACGGCGCTGCGCGGGCGCGGGTTGAAAATCGGCTTGCTTTCGAACACCTGGTGGGCGGCCGCGTGGCACAACGCGGACCTCGCGGTGCACGGGCTACAGCCGCTCATCGATGAGCTCGTGTACACGTCCGACCTGACTCATTCGAAGCCACACCCGGCGGTGTTTCGCGAAGCCGCGCGGCGCCTCGGGGTGAGTCCCGAGGAGTGCTTGATGGTCGGCGACCGGCCGATCGACGACATCCGCGGGGCGATTTCGGCCGGCATGCTCGCGGTCTGGCGGCAGAACAACCACGGACACCCATCGCCGGAGGATTTCGCGCCATCCGCGACGATTGCGGAGCTCGCGGACCTGCCGGGACTGATTGAGGAGCGGGGCTGGGTGTGACGCCCTGGGAGTCGCGCTTTCAGCGTGAGCTCGACGTCGCCATCGCGGCGGCACGGGCGGCGGGCGATGAAGTCGCCCGTATGCGGCGCGAGGGGCTGCGCTACGGCCGCAAAGAGGGGTACGAGCTCGTCTCCGAAGCGGATATCCGCGCCGCGGAGATGTTGCATGAAGCCCTGACGGCGCCGTTTCCCGATACCGGCTGGCTCAGCGAGGAGCACACCGACACCGTCGACAGGCTCGGGAATGACCGTGTCTGGATCGTCGATCCCATCGACGGGACGCGAGAGTTCCTGCAGGGCATCCCGGAGTACGCCGTTTCGGTCGGGCTGGCGGTCGAAGGGACCCCCGTGCTGGGTGTCGTCTACAACCCCGCATCCGGGACGCTCGCGGCAGCAGCCTGTGAGGGCGCGGCCGAGGCAGGCCCCGTGCTGCTGCCCTTGTCTGTCGAGGTGCTCGTCGGGCGCGGCGAGCACGAGTGGAACGACATCCCGCCGCTGCCGGCGGGCACGCGCGTGACGGGCATGGGGAGCGTCGCCTACCGGCTGGCGATGCTGGCGGGCGGACGCGGCGACGCCGTCCTCACGGGCTTCGGCCGGAGCGAGTGGGACGTTGCGGCCGGGGCGGCGCTGTGCCTGGCGGCGGGGCTGCGCGTGACCGATGTGCTGGGCGAGCCATTGCGGTTCAACCAACCGGTTCCGACGGTACGGGGGCTGCTGGTGGCGCACCCTGCCGTCCACGAGCACTTCAATCGCTGGTTCAGGCAACTCAAGTAGTGCGGCATCGCGTACGATTCCTCGTGCGGCGCCGCGGGTCCCGCATGAGGAGCAACGGTATGAGTGTGCGCATCGGCCTTGGCGTCGCGGGGATGCCCTTCTCCGGCCCCGAAGCGTTCGCGGAGTGGGTGGACCTGTGCGAGGCGAGTCCCCTGGATTCCATCTGGTTCAGCGAACGGCTGGTATCCAGCGCGCCCACGCTGGAGCCGATGGCCGCGATGGCGTTCGTCGCAGGGCGCACGCGGCGACTGAAGTTTGGGATGAACACCGTCGTCTTGCCCTTCCGCGACCCCCTCGTACTCGCGAAAGAGTGCGCCACGCTCGACTTCCTGAGCCAGGGCCGCCTGCTACCGGCGTTCGGGGTGGGGAGCGATATCGCGCCGGAGTGGCGGGCAATCGGCCGAAAGCCTGTCGGCCGCGGCGCGCAATCCGATGAAATGCTCCAGATTATGACCCGGCTGTGGGCCGAGGACTCCGTCACGTACACCGGTCAGCACTACCGGTACGAGGCGGCGACGATTTCGCCGAAGCCGATGCAACAACCGCTGCCCGTCTGGATCGGCGGGAGCTCTGACGCGGCCATCCGGCGGACGGCCACGCTCGGGAGCGGCTGGCTCGCCGGGCTGCAGTCGCCGTCGCAGGTAGCGCCCGTGGTGCGCAAAATCCGCGCGGCGACGGCGGAGTCCGGGCGGGTGATCGATGACGACCACTATGGCGCGGGGTTCGCGTTCCGCTTCGGCAGTTGGGATGAGCCGGTGGTCGAGCGCAGCGCACGCCAGCTGGCGCGGCTGGGGCCGGATATCGACGTGAAGGGCTACATGGCGGTCGGCAAGGCGGCGGATATCGCCGCGCGCGCTGCCGAGTTTCGCGACGCAGGGATATCGAAGTTCGTGCTACGGCCGCTTGGCGAGGACGACGCCGAGATCATGGCGCAGACCCGGATGCTGATCGAAGAAGTGGTGCCGCTGGTGCATACGTAGGCGCGGGTCCGTCAGCGTGGTAGCTGGAGCCCAGGTCCCTGCGGCTGCGGAGGCGTCGCCTGGCTGACGCGGATTGAGTACAGGTCCGCGTCGGGCGGCCGGTCGGCTTCGAAGGTCGTGGTCGCAGCGAGGGCGGCGTGGACGGTGTGGGCGTCCGCGATTACGAGCACGCCAATGCGCTCCCAGGCGGGGAGTTTCGCGTTCGCAAGCGCATCCGCGACCTTGCGCTCGATGCCGTGGTAGCGGAAGCGATCACCGGGGGCGAGGACGCGCACGCGCAGCACGCCCTGGACCGCGCCGGAGTCGATGGCGGCGACGGTCGCTCCTGCCGTTGCGGGATGCGGCGACGTGGCGACTTCGACCCGCCACGGCCCGGCGAGCGTGACGCCGGGGATGTTCAACACCTTGCCGTCGAAGGGCTCGGCGGCGAGCGGCGGGCCGAGGCGTACCTGCCCGCACGACGCCTGCACGGCCAGGTCTCCGAACGCGACGGTACCCGCGCCCGCACGCAGCACCTGGCGCAGGTTCTCGATGCGCGTGCGGTTCAGTTCGAGCTCCAGGTTGAAGAACGAGGCTTCGCGTTCGAGCACGAGCGTCAGCGCCTCGTTGGGGAGGACCGCCAGGGCGTCGAGGGCGTAGATGGCGCCCACGGGGCCGCGCTGTCGCGGGACCGCGAGCAACGACTTCCGCTCGATGTCGGCGAAGGCCTCACGGGCGCTGGCGGCCAAACCGAGGAGCGAATCGCGCACAGAAGGGTTCACCGCTTCGAGCACGGGCAGCGCCTGGTGGCGGATACGGTTGCGGAGCGGCGCCAGCTCATCGTTAGACGGGTCCCGCAACGGTTCGATGCCGGCATCCGCGCACACCGCCGCGGTCTCGGCACGCGTGAGCCGCAGGAGGGGCCGCACGAGGCGCTGGGCGCTGCCACCGGGCAGATCGGTGACGGGCAACATGCCGCGGATGCCGCGCACGCCGCTGCCCCGGAGCACGCGCATCAGCACCGTCTCCACCTGGTCGTCGGCGGTGTGGCCTGTGGCGACGCAGTCCATGCGTTTTTCGGCGGCGATGAAGCCGAGAAACTGGTAGCGCATCTTGCGGGCGGTCTCTTCGATGCCGGCGCGCTGCCGCTGAGCCACCTGCGCCACCTCACCTTCACCGCTCAGGAAGGGCACCCCGAGGCGGGCGCTCAGCTCGCGGACGAAGGCGAGGTCGTCGCCGGATTGCGGGCGCAGCTTGTGGTCGAAATGTGCAACGGTGACTTCGAAGCCGAAGACCTGGCGCAACCGGAGCAACAGGAGCAGGAGCGCGACAGAATCGGGGCCGCCGGAAACGGCGGCGAGCACCTGCCTCGTGTGACGAAAAATCTGTTCCGAGGCCGCGAACCGCTCGACCTTGAGGAGGAATGCGTCCTTCTTCACCCGGTCAACGCGGGAAGAGCCGTTGCCACCAGTCACCGGTGGGCGCCGTGGGGTCGGGGGCAGCGGGCGGGCTGATGACGGCGAAGCCGACTTCGCCATCGCGCACGTAGCCGAGTTGGCGGCGGGCTTCCTGCTCGACGTACGCATCGGAGGAGACGTAATCCTTCACGGCCTTGAGGTACGCCTCTTTCTGCTGGAGTTCAGCGACACCGCGCGCGGTTTGTGCGCGTTCCTGTTCGAACTGGTTGTTTCGAAGTGCGCCCACGGCGGCGGTGTACGCGAAATAGCCCGCCAATCCGAGGCAAGCCAGGAACAGCAGTCGCGGACGGCTCTTCACAAACCCCATCTGCTAACGAGTCAAGCTACGCGCCACGGGATCAAGGTTCAAGGGTATTGAGATGGCAAATGTCGTTGAGTGCGCGGACCATTACGCGCCCGCCGCGGACGTCGAACGTCGAAATGGAAGCGACATCGGTCGCGAAGGAGCGGAAGGTGGCCAGGGGCAGGCCCAGCAACCGGCAGATCGCGAGCTTCGTGACGAAATTGTGGGAGACCACCGCGACAGCCGCCTCGTCCAGCGTGAGCAGCTCATCGACGAAGGGCGAGAGGCGCGCATCGACGTCGATGATGCGCTCGCCGCCGGGCATGCAGGCGTGCTCGCCGTTGGGGCCGGCCCATTCCTTGAGGAACTCGCCGTGCTGTTCGCGCATGGCGGCGAAGGTCATGCCCTCGGTGTGGCCAACGTCCATCTCGAGCAGCTCGACCCGCGGTTCAATCGCGATCGCCCGTTCGCCGCCGACGGCGCGGGCTGTGGCGAGCGCGCGGCCCAGCGGGCTCGAGAAGATGCGCGTGATTGGCTCCGTTGCGAGGCGCGCGCCGACCGCGGCAGCCTGCTGCTCACCCAGAGGAGTGAGCGGCACGTCCGCGCGGCCGAGTCCCAGCCCATCGCGGTTGTACGCGGTTTGGCCATGCCTGACGAGGTAGACAATCACCCGCGCGGCCTCGCCACCACGGGGAGCGGCGCCCAGAGCCGCTGGATGAACGGTGTGAAGCCGACCGAACGCCAGAACTCGGACGCATCCTTGTCGTCTGCGAGCACGGTCATTTCGAGATGTGTGACGCCTTCCTGCTTTTCGGCCCAGGCCGCCACGGCCTCGAACAGCTTGCGCGCGATGCCGTTCCGGCGGCGGACGGGCTCGACGTAGAGGTAGCCGATGGTCGCATGACGCTCGGGGACGCGGTCGGGCTGGTTCGCTTCGAGCCCGCCGCTGACGAAGCCGACTACGTGACCGTCCTCCTCGGCGACGAGCGCGACGGATTCGGGGCGGGCGAGCATGTCGCGGAGGCTGGCCGAGAACTCCGGCTCATCGACGGGAGCGTAGCCGACGCGGTTATCGAGGCTTGTGTTATGGGTGCGCACCGCCTCCCAGGCGCGGTAGATGCCCGGGCCATCGGCGGGGGTGGCGGGACGGACGGCGACAGTCATTCGATGAACCTCCCGCGGCGCCTCCACAGGTCTCGCGCCGGCGACACCTCATCCAGGATGAGGGCGGTGCGAGCATAGTTCACGGCATCAGCACCGGGGAAGAGCGCCGCGGCGAGTTGTTCCGGGCGCGCCATGAAATCGGTGCTTGCCTGCAGCCGGGCCGAAACGCGCACACCGCCATCCAGCGGCTGCGCTGAAAGCGTGGCAACGGCCGCGCGCAGGTCGTAGGTACGCTCCTTCTCGCGGCGCTCCTCCGTCCAGGGGAATTCGGGGCGGGCAAGGAAGTCCCCGATGCGGGCACAGGCGTCATCCAGGGGGAGGCCCGGCAGGTCGAACGTGTAATCGGCCCAGAGCAGCGCTGATTGCGGCGGAGGGCTCGAAAGCGGGACTTCGGCGACCGACATGAGGCGCAGATCGCCGCTCGTTTCAGGGCGCAGGCGGCGCTCGAATTCGCCGATATCGACGCGCTCATCGAGGGTGACGTCGACGATCTCGGCCGCGGCGGTGAAGCCGAGCGGCAGCGGGCCGGCGAAGGCCAGCTTCGGGTGCGGCGTGAACCCCTGCGAGTAGGCCAGCGGCAGTTCGGCGCGGCGGATGGCGCGCTCCCAATAGCGCAGGACGTCGAGGTGGGAGATGTAGCGCACGCGTTCGCCCTTGCGAAACCGGACCCGAAACCGCTGAGCGCTCATGAAGATCGATGGTATCACGGGCGTGGTATGGACCAGGCGGCTGAGGATTGAAACGCAAGGCGACAATACCGATGCCGTCCTGCCCACGCATCTAGACGGCGACCCTAGAGCCCGCTTCGGACGGTAACCTTGTGCCGCCGGGCCTCAACTGCACCACGCGAAAGCTGCAGTTCAACTGCCATCTCGATGTCGGGGAGCCCCTGAGCTATGAGCAGAAGCACGTCTGCCTCAGAACTACTGACCAAAACGTGTTCGTCCACATTGGGCACCGAGGACTCAAGATTTAACCACTCGAGCGCCAGGGCAACGTCCGTCGCCCGAGCCGCGAGGCAACATCTCGAATGAGCCCCTGCCCAAGCATTTTCCGCCCCGGCCGCTCCAACCGGTCCGCTGGGGCGAACGCCCCTTTCTGGCTTTAGCGCTTCGTAGGTCAGATGAAGAGCGGCGCACATCTCTTGGTCTCTCAGGCCGAGAGCTGTGAACGCCAGCATTTGTTCGTCGTCGCGAGTCAAATTGAGATGGGCCGAAAGGGATTGGAATGCCATGCCGCTGCCGCCTTGACGCCTACGTTGGTGCCCTGGAGATCATTTGGGTGGGAGTCAACGGCGGTTCCGCCCTGTTGGATCAGAGACGCCCGATCCAGGGTGGTTTATGCCACTGCCTACGATGGCTCGGTGCGGCTCCGGCAGTTTGGAGCCACACCGGGCGAGCGACGATTTGATTGTGCTAGCGGTGCGCGAGTCGGCGCACGCGCGCCCAGCCGAGAATTGACAGTCCGCCAAGGATGGCTCCAATTCCCGCCAGCCATTGGGTCAAGCCAGGTGAACCAGTCGCCGAGTTTCCCGCCCCCACGTTCGGAGGATCGGGTGGCCCGTCCTGGACCCGGTTGCGCTGTGGGGTGGTAATGCTCACGCAGCTCTCAACCGGCTGGCTTCGGCCAGCATCGGAGACAGCGAAGATGCGATAACAGTACTCCCCAGGCACTCCCGCCGGACGGTCGAGCCGCCCGGTCTCTTTCGGTCCCAGAACGTAAACCGCGAAGGATGGATATTCGGTGCCGGGTGCCTTGCGCTGAATCCAGACGCACTTTGCAGATCCGGCGGCCACATTCCAAGACAGTTGGACTTCGTCCCCCACCTGTCCGTCCGGTTGGGCGGCGGCTCGGGCACTCACAACCGCCGTCCCTTGGACGCGCAGACCGGGGTCAACGTCGCCTTCGGCCAGATTCATCATCCCCGGGCAAGGGAGGTCAGCCTGAGCGTTTGCTGTCTGCGGCTCGCTCAGCCCAGCGCCGGCGAGTAGCACGACTACGGATATGACAAGTACGCGCTCGCCGATGTCCCGTAGACGCAGCCGAAGCCGCTCCAAGCGTTGTACTTTGCGTTGCATGTGTAGACCTCCATCGAATAGGTCGCCGGAAGGCTATCGTACTGACCAAGCGTGATTGACTGCGAGTACGCACCTGTCCCATGGTTCGGAACGTAGTACTGGGCCACAACCGACCCTCCGGCGTATACGGTCACGAATTCGTGGGTGTAAGCGCTGGCGGATGCATTTGTTGTCCAACTGAGCAGGGCGGTGTAGTTGTTTGGAGTGACTGAGATGGACGCGCCTGACGGCGCCGACGGGGCTGATGGCCCAGACCTGCAAATCTGGGAAGATGTATTGGTTCCAATGCCGTTGCTAGCGATGAGATAGAAGCATTCGCCCCCAGATAGTCCGGTGATGTTGGCGGATTCGGCGTCAGCATTGGCGTACTGGAGAAACGAGCCATTCTTGTAAATGGAATAACTGGTCTCATTATCGTTGATATCGGCCCAGTTCAGGGTAATCGCCGTGTCCCCCGCGCCCGCATCGTTGGTTATCCAGATCGCCCCGGTGCCCCAGGGAGACGTTGACCACCGACTGTAGAGGTCGGCAGCATCGTGCGATAAGGGGCCGGTATCGGCGCCGGAACAATCCATTACGGTACTGACCGACGGGTTGGCACAATTGTTGATGCCGGTGACATCCACGTAGTGCTCGAGTAATCCCAACCCGTGCCCGATTTCATGGGCGATGACGGCCTTGTCGGAACCGTTGTACGAAACCGCATTAGCTCCCGACAGCCTGTATTGACCGGAGACGCCCTGGTAGTAAACGCGGCCTAGCTGAGTGGAGTCCTTCATGATTTCTCTGGCGCGATTTGTCGCTGCGGTGAACTGGAAGTATCCGCTACCAGCACCAAGTCCGGTGTCTTCCTTAACGACAATCCCAGTGGCGCTCGTACATGAGTCGCCACCGTAGCTGAGCGTTGTGCCTATGCCTCCGTTCGCGTTGTAGTTAGCGACCACCGTTTGCACGGCGGACGCGCTGACTGGCGAACAGCGATACACCGCGACGGTCGCCCCGGGATAGGATGCGAAATGATAGTAATACTGGTGCCGGTGATGGCCAAACGCGACGCTCATGGTCAGCAGGAGACTACCGAACACGAGCAGCGACAAGCCAAGGGCCCTGGTTAGGCCAGATTTGACCTTCATATGGATGCCCCTTTAAGAACGAACTTTCGCCGCACGGCCGCCAAATGATCGGGTAGTCGACTCCAAGCCGGACGCTATCACCGCAGACAGCGGCCAGTAAAGTACTTTTGGGGTCACTGGGGACAATTTTACGGTCCAGATACACGACCGTTGCGTACTGCTTAAATACGAACGTAGGTCCATTCACCTCGGACCTTCCGAGGCGTTGCCGGCCACCTCCAAGTTAGACGTGGCGCCACCGGCGCGTTAGCTGACGGCGCCGGCGAGCTCCTCCGCCGCGGTGTGCGGGTCGAGCTCGCGCGCGGCTACGCGCTGGACGAGCGCCTCGAGCTCCGCTTCGGGGTACGAACGGCGGATCTTCTCGAGGAGGATGGCGCGGGCGATGGCGAGCACCTGGTGGCGCGCGTCGATGGCGCGAGCGCGGTCGAGGCCGCCGGAGGAGACCAGGTGCTCGCGGTGCGCGACGATGGAGCCGGCGAGCTTTTCAAGGCCTTCGCCCTTGATCGCGGTGGTCTTGAGGATGGGCGGGCGGCGGGCGCCCGCCGGCGCAAGCGAGAGCAGCGCCTGCAGCTGGCTGACGAGCAGGTCGGCGCCGGGGTGGTCGGCCTTGTTGACCACGAGGATGTCGGCGATTTCGATGATGCCGGCCTTGAGCGCCTGGATGTCGTCGCCGGTGCCGGGGTTGTTGACGAGGATGGTGGTCAGCGCGGTGCCGGCGATTTCGACTTCGTCCTGTCCCGCGCCGACGGTCTCAATGAGCACGTAGTCGAAGCCGAAGGCGTCCATGATCGAAACAACGTCGTCGATGGTGGGGGCGAGGCCGCCGAGGGCGCCGCGGCTGGCCATACTACGGACGTAGACGCCCTCATCGAGCGCGAGGTCCTGCATGCGGATGCGGTCGCCGAGGATGGCGCCCTGGGAGAAGGGGCTCGATGGGTCCACGGCGACGATGCCGACGCGCTTGCCGCGGCGGCGGTACTCGGCGGCCAATGCGCCCGTGAGCGTGCTCTTGCCGGAGCCGGGGCCGCCCGTGATGCCGACGGTGTGGGTCTTGCCGGAATGCGGGAAAAGGGCGCGCAGGTATTCGCGGCCTTCGGCCGTCTCGTTCTCGACGCGGCTGATGATCCGGGCTAACGCGCGGCGCTCGCCGTTCAGGAACCGTCCGACGAGGTCATCCACGGATTACTTCTGCACGTGTTCGTAGACGAACTTCACGATGTCCTGGGTGTTCGTGCCGGGGCGGAAGATGGCGCTGAACCCAAGGCCCTCGAGCGCCTTCGTGTCTTCCTCGGGGATGATGCCGCCGCAGAAGAGCACGACGTCCGAGACGCCGCGCTTCTTGAGCTCGGCCACAACGCGCGGGAAGAGCTCCAGGTGCGCGCCGGACAAGATGCTCAGGCCGACGACATCGACATCCTCCTGGAGGGCCGCCTCGGCGATCATCTCCGGGGTCTGGCGGATGCCGGTGTAGATGACTTCGCAGCCGCCATCGCGGAGGGCGCGGGCGACAACCTTGGCGCCGCGGTCATGGCCGTCGAGCCCCGGCTTGGCGATAAGGACACGGATCTTGGCGGCGGTTGGTGCACTCATATGTACGATCTTCTCTACGTGTACTTGACGAAACGTGCAAGGCGGAGCGCTACCGGTTGCGCTGCACCAGTTGCAGGTTGACGCCGTGTGTGGACTTCATCGAGACGAAGGCGACGCCGTTGTTGGGGTTGCCGACGCGCGCGCCGAGGCCGCGCAGGCGTTCGACCTCGGCCTCGATGTCATCCACTTCGAGCGAGAGCATGAACGTGCCCTCGCCGCGTTCGGCAGCGAACGTGGCCACGGGGCCTTCCGTGCCGAGCGGCTGGATGAATTCGAGGTCGCTTTCGCCGACGGGCACGAAGGCGTTCTTGATGCCGAGCGCGGGGACTTCGCCGCCGCGGCCGGGCGCCGCTTTCAGCCCGAGGTTGTGGTCGTAGGTCGCGAGCGCAGCGTCCAGGTCTTTCACGACGATGCCGATGTGGTCGATCTTCTTGAAACTCATGACCCCTCCGGTACAGGCAGCACGTTGTATTCGATGAAGGCAAACGGGACGCCGTGAGTGCCCGTCTTCACGGTCGCGAAGACGGCGCCGGGCTGGATCGCCGGGTGCGGCTCTTCGGCTTCGAAGCCGGCGGCGCGGACGGCGGCAATGGCGGCGCCGATGTCCTCGACGGCGGCGACGAAGCCCCAGAGCTTCGCCTTCACTTCGTCATAGGGCTGGACCTCGCCCGGGCCGGCGAATTCGAGGATGACTTCCTTGAGCTTCGCGAACTCCAGGTGAGCGCGCGTGCCGGGCCGCGACATCGTCCGTTTGATCTCGATGCCGAGGTTCTCGGCGAACAGCGACGCGGTCGCCGCGCTGTCGTTCGAGGAGATGACGATGTGGTCGATGTGGGTGGCGCCGGCGCTCATTGGCTCAGTGGCGCCCTTCGATGGGCGTGGCGAACTCGACCAGGACGCCGTGGTTGGACTTCGGGTGGCAGAAGCCGATCATGCCGGCGAGGCCGGGGCGCGGCGCCTGGTCGATGAGCTCGACGCCGCGGGCTTTCGCATCGGTGAGCTCCTTCGCGACGTCGTCTGATTCGAAGCAGATGTGGTGCATGCCCTCGCCGCGAGAGGCGAGGAACTTCGCCACACCGGTATCGTCGCGGACTGGCTCGAGCAACTCGATCTCGGAGTTGCCGATCTGCAGGAGCACGCCGCGCACGCCCTGGTCCTCGATCACGCGGTCGGCGGTGACCGTGAGCCCGAGCGCATCGCGGTAGAACTTGAGGGCTTCATCGGCGCTCTTCACGACGACGCCCACGTGGTGGACTTTGGAAAGCATGGCGAGAACCTTTCGGGTTGGATCCGGTGCGTTGGGTCAGGAAGTTCCGTGCACTTCCTCCGGGACGGAGACGGGGCCGGTGGCCCGCACGCCGGCCATGCCGGCGAGCTTCGCCGCGATTTCGTGCCAGTGCTCGCGGTCGTGGTCGATGACGGAGCGCACGAAGCGTTCGCGGCGTGAGCCTTCGCGGAGCAGGTCTTCATCGGAGACGAGCGCGATCTCCTCGCCGAGCCGGATTCGGCCGCCGCGGAGCTGTTCGAGCACGCTCCAGAAGTTGAGGTCGCGCTTGCGCTCGACGTGGTCCTGGTTCCAGGTGTCCAGCTTGGAATCGTCGAAATCGAAAAGCGCGGGTCGGCGGCCTTCGCGGATCTCGCGAAATGCGGTCACGACCTCGGCTTCCCAGCTGGCGATGTGCCCGACGATGTCCTTCAGCGACCACGTGCCGATGAAGGGCCGGTCGATGTCGCGGATGCGGCAGGTTTCGATGTTGCGGATGAGCTGGCTGCGCTCGACGTCAAGCTCGTGGAGCAAGCGGCGGCGGTCGTCGGTGAGGCTGCGGGCATTGTCGTCGGCCATCAGATGGCCACCTGCGGGCGGTATTCGCCCCAAACGCGGCGCAGGGCATGGCTAATCTCCCCGAGCGTGACGCGCGCGTCGACGCATTCGACGATAACGGGGATCAGGTTCTCCGTGCCCTCGGCCGTCTGCTGGAGCTGGGCGAGCAGGGCTTCGACCTGCGCAGTATTTCGGTTGGCGCGGAGCGCCCGCAGTTTTTCCACCTGGCGCTGGCCGATGGTGGGATCGAGCTTGAGGATCTCGACGGGCGCTTCGGCCGTGCGGAATTCGTTGACGCCGACGATGATGCGCTCCTTCTCCTCGGTCTGGCGTTGGTAGCGGTAGGCCGCCTCCTGGATCTCGCGCTGCTGGAAGCCCTGCTCCAGCGCGGCGAGCGCGCCCCCGAGATTGTCAATGGTCTGGATGTACTCCAGCGCCTCCGCTTCAAGGCGATTGGTCATGTCCTCGACGTAGTAGGCGCCGCCGAGGGGGTCGGCGATGTCACCGACGCCGTGTTCGTAGGCGAGGATCTGCTGCGTGCGGAGCGCGATCTGGACGGCCTTTTCGGTGGGCAGGCCGAGAGCTTCGTCCATCGAGTTCGTGTGAAGCGATTGGGTGCCGCCGAGCACGGCGGCGAGCGCCTGCACGGTGGTGCGGACGATGTTGTTCTCCGGCTGCTGGGCCGTGAGCGTGGCCCCGCCCGTCTGCGTGTGGAAACGCAGCATCTGCGAGCGGCCGCTCTTCGCGCCGAAGCGGTCCTTCATAATCTTCGCCCAGAGGCGGCGCGCCGCCCGGAACTTGGCGACCTCTTCGAGGAAATTGCTGTGGCAGGCGAAGAAGAAGCTCAGGCGTCCGGCGAAGTCATCCAGCTGGAGGCCGGAGGAGAGCGCCGCGTTCACGTATTCGATGCCATCGGCGAGGGTGAACGCGATCTCCTGCGCGGCGGTGCTGCCCGCCTCGCGAATGTGGTACCCGGAGATGGAGATGGTGTTCCACTGGGGCACGTTTTCGTTGCAGTACTTGAAGGTGTCGGTGATGAGGCGCATCGAAGGCTTGGGCGGGTAGATGTAGGTCCCGCGCGTTATGTATTCCTTTAGGATGTCGTTCTGGATGGTCCCGCCGAGCTTGTCCGGCGAGACGCCCTGGTGTTTCGCGACCGCGACGTAGAGCGCGAGGAGGATGCCCGCCGTCGCGTTGATGGTCATCGACGTGGTGACTTTGTCGAGCGGGATGTTGTCGAAGAGGGTGAGCATGTCTTCGATGGAGTCGATCGCGACGCCGACTTTACCCACCTCGCCAGCGGCCATCAGGTCGTCGGAGTCGTACCCAATCTGCGTGGGAAGGTCGAAGGCGACGGAGAGGCCCGTCTGGCCCTGCCCGAGGAGGTAACGGTAGCGCTGGTTCGATTCCTCGGCTGTACCGAAGCCGGCGTACTGCCGCATGGTCCAGAAGCGGCCGCGGTACATGGTCGGCTGGATGCCGCGGGTGAACGGGTACTCGCCAGGGAAGCCGAGGTCGCGGACGGGGTCGAAGCCGTTGAGGTCTTCCTGGGTGTAGACCGGCTCGATGGGCATCTTGCCGGTGGTCTCGAAGACCTTCGATCGCTCCCGGGCTTTCTCCACGGCTTTGCCGTAGGTGCCCTGGAGCCATTCCCGCTTGGACGTGCTTGGCATGGGTGAGGGTTCTCCGGGGCGGCGCGGGCCGTGCTGGCCAGCGCCCTCGTCTTTGGAAGTATAGGAGAGCGCCGGAATGCGCGGCAAACGGGAACGGTGGCTACGGGGACTCCTGGGCCTGGTGGGGAAAGACGAGCACGGGCCTGTCGGACGCACGCATAACGGCATCGGTAGTGCTGCCGATGGCAAGGCGCACGATGCCGCCGCGCCCGTGACTCGCCATCACGATTACGTCGCAGGAATGCTCGTTGGCGTACTGGAGGATCGCGTCCAGGGGACGGCCGTAGAGGACATCGGTTTTCTCGCCCGGCATCGCCCGCGCCTGCAGGTAGGCGAGCGCGGAATCGGAGATTTGCTGCGTGATCCGGGCGATGTCGGGCGCCGGGCCAACGCCCGTCCACGCCGCCTCCGTGACGGGGTTCACGACGCGCAACAGGTGGACTTCGCCGCCAGCGGCGGCGGCAAGCGCCCGCGCGGGGGCAAGCGCGGATTCGCCGGTCTCCGAGCCATCCAATGTGACGAGCAGGCGAGCGAACGAGGGCTCCACCGCGCCTTCCCGGACGATGAGCACAGGCACGGTCGAATGGCGGGCGACGGCGTCTGCCACGCTCCCGCGAGTGAAGCGCTTGAGGCCGCCCTCGCCGTGAGAGGCGATGACGATGTAGGAGGTGTCGCCTTCGAGAGAGGCATCGCCAATCTGCTCGGCGGCGTTCCCGAGGCGCACTTCGGCCGTGACCTGCAGTCCGTGGAAAAGCGGGCGCGCCGCCACCTGTTCGAGGTAGCTCGTGAGCGCGTCGCCGACTGCCGCGGGGCCGCCGCTCGCGTCCACGCCGGCCTTTCGCCATGATTCCGCGTCGTAGTCGTAGACGGCGAGCAGGTGGAGGGTTTCGTTGGTGGCGCGGGCGAGGGCGGCGGCCCAGGGCAGCGCGTGTTCGGCGAACTCAGTCTCATCGATGGGTACCAGTACCCGTGGCATATGGCTCACTCCAGGGCCCGTGGCGCCCCGCGACTCCACCCGGCTTCTTTAGCGTGCATCGCGCATGCGAGCCATTCAATGTCTAAACACTGCCGATCTGCGCGCCGTCCGTAACGTTCGGCTGCGCCTCCCCCCGGGGCGCCGGCGGGAAGGGGCCGCGGGCGACACAGCGCCTTCACAACTGCGCCGGTTCCAACGGTGCGAAGGTGACGGGCGTCATGGTTTTGTCGCATTCGATACGCAATACTCGCGAGATTCGCGGGCGACAACCTGTGGAGCTTCAGCCGACGAGCGGATGCGCCGACAACTGTGACACGAAGGGAACGCGGCGGTGCATTTTGCGTTGCACGACGCGGGGTAACGAAATGGCGGGCGGCGGCACCGAAGGCGACTTGCTCCGTGAGCGACTCAACGAAGCGGCATCGGGCGATGCTGCGCTGCGCCAGCTCCGCCGGCGCCACGACGCGCTGCGGGCGGACTACGAAGCGCTACTGCTTCGCCTCCAGGAACTCGAGGGACGGCTCGAAGCCGAGGGAGCACCGCCGCTGGAGGCGGCCGAACAGGCACGGCGGTTGGACCTCGCCGAGCAGATAACCACGCCCCTGCTTCGCATGCGCGACGACTACATGCGGACAGCGGAGGAGATCGCCCAGATCATCGCCGGGCTCGAAGCGCTCGCTTCGTTCGACCGGCCCGAGGAGCCGTTGCCGGCGGCATCGCGGCCGCGCACGGTGCAGCTCGACGTGGAGGCGGAGGACTTCGGCTCCATCCTGGATATGCAGGAGCGCCTGAGCGCGATGCCGGGGATCGCGCGCGTCTCCGTGCGCACCGGCGAGGCGGGCAAGGCGTTGTTGCTCGTCGAACTGGCCGAAGGTGGCAATCCGCCGGGGTAGCGCGCTTGCCGGGGGTGGCGCGCGGCGGCAGGATTGCGCCAACCCCGCCGGGAGACGGATATGGACATCGCGAAATACAACGCCGCGTGGCTGCAGGCCTGGACCGACAAGGACGTCGCGGGCCTGCTGACGTACTACCACCCGCAGGTCGTGTACAAAGACGCGCAGACGGCGGCGGGGATCACGGGGCATGAGGCGCTCGCGGCATACCTGACCGGGCTGTTTGCGGCGTTGCCGCCAACGCGCTACGACCCGGACCAGGTCTGGCCGATCGAGGGTGGGTACTGCGGCCGCTGGATCGCCACGATGGAGTTGGGTGAGGGCAAGGCCCGCCACATCCGTGGGTTCGACCTCGTGCTCATGGACGGCGACCAGATCACGCTGAACGAGGTCTACACGCACGAATTGCCCGGCTGAGCGCGAAGCGGGACTACCGGAGCGCGCGGAAGAAGGCGCGGATGTCGCCGAGCAGCGCTTCGGGCTGCTCGAGGGCGGCGAAGTGCCCGCCCTTCGGGAACTCGGTCCAGCGCTGGACGTTGTAGTGGCCTTCTACCCAGGTCCGCGGCGCCCGGTAGATTTCCTTCGGGAAGTCGGCGACTGCCACCGGGACATCGACGCGGAGCCCCGCGAAGGTGTTGTCGCGGCGCGACTCGTAATACATCCGCGACGAGCCGGCGCTGCTGTTCGGGGCCCAGTAGAACATGATGTTCGTGATGAGCTGGTCTTTGGTGTAGACGCTCTCGATGTCGCCGCCGCAATCGCTCCAGGTGCGGAACTTCTCGACGATCCACGCCGCGATTCCCGCCGGCGAATCGGATTGCGCGATGGCGAGGGACATCGGCTTGGTGGCGTGGACGTTGCTGTAGCCGGTTTCATCGGCCTGGAACTTGTTGCGAAGATCCACGGCCCATTGCTCTTCGGGCGGGACGGTGGGCGGAGGCGGCGCGACCACGAAGTTGAGGTGGCAGCCGATGATGTGCGCGCCGTGGGCGGAGCCAATGCGGGCGGTGATGATGCCGCCCCAATCGCCGCCCTGCGTTGCGTAGCGTGCGTACCCGAGCTCGCCCGTCATGAGGTGGTCGAAAGCATCGGCCGTGCGGGCCGGTCCCCAGCCGCGGTCGGTGGTGCGGCCGCCGAAGCCGTAGCCGGGAAGCGCGGGGATCACGACATCGAACGAATCGGCAGCGTCGCCGCCGTGGGCCGCGGGGTCCGTCAACGGGCCGATGAGGTGGTGGAATTCGTAGATGGACCCGGGCCAGCCGTGCACGAGCAGCAGCGGCACCGGGTCCGGGCCCTTGCCCCGCACGTGCCAGAAGTGGAGGTCCACGCCGTCGACCTCGCAGCGGAACTGCGGGTACTGGTTCAGGGCGGCTTCGTGCTTGCGCCAGTCGTAGGCAGTGCGCCAGTAGTCGCAGAGTTCGCGCATGTAGCCGACATCGGCGCCGTAGTCCCAGCCGGTCCCGGGGATGGGGTCCGGCCAGCGGGTGCGCGCGAGGCGTTCGCGGAGGTCGGCGAGGTCGGCGTCGGGGACGGCGATTGAAAACGGGCGTGGCGGCATGAGGCTGCATCATACGCACGGGGCCGCCCGTTCGACATAGCGGAAGCCGCCCATCGAAGGTCTATATGACAGGTTCATCACACGCGCTAACCTGTGGAGCCGTTTACACGTTCTTATAAACAGCCTCCGTTACCGTGGAGAGAGGTATCTGTTACACTTCTACCGTTCGGTAAACCGAAGCGAGGGAACGAATGACTTCAGCGAACTCCGTCGATTCGAACGCAGCAGCGGCCATATGCCGCCATCATTGGGTCATCGAAACACCGAATGGCGCCGTGAGCGGCGGCCGCTGCAAGCGCTGCGGCGTTGCCCGCGAGTTCCGGAACTCGAACGAAGATCTCATGTGGGATAGCGATTCCTTCAGCCTCAACGGGTCGCGCTACCGCGGCCGGCGGGGCGAGACCGGGTCCTCCCAGGCGCTCTCCTGAGGCGCGCGTCCTCGCGCGCTTGTGGCTGCCGGGACCGGCGGCCGGCTCTCGCAGGCGCCGGCTAGCGTAGATTGGAAGGCGTGATGCCACCAGCGCTCCAGGTCGACCTCGCGCCCACGCACAAGACCGGCCTCCTGCTCCAGAACCCGGTGATGCCGGCCTCAGGCTGCTTCAGCTGGGGGCTCGAATTCGCGCGCCAGTTCGATATCAACGCGCTCGGCGCGGTGGTCTCGAAGGGCGTGACGATGGAACCGCGGGCGGGGAACCCGCAGCCGCGAGTGGCCGAGACGCCGGCCGGGATGCTCAACTCCATCGGGCTCCAGAACATCGGCATCGACAAGGTCATCCGGGAGATGGCGCCGCTCTGGGCGAACTGGGACGTGCCGGTCATTGTCAACATCGCCGGGGACACGGTGGACGAGTTCGGCGAGATGGCGGCGATGCTGGACGGCGTGCCCGGGGTGGCGGCGCTCGAACTGAACATCAGCTGTCCGAACGTCGATATCGGCGGCATCGAAATCGGCCAGGACATCGAGGCTTCGGCGCGCGCAACTCGCGCCGCGGTACGCCGGACGGACCTCCCGGTCATCGTGAAACTGACGCCGAACGTCACGGACCCCGTGCGCCTTGCGGTCGCCTGCGAAGGCGCGGGCGCGGCGGCCATCTGCGCCATCAACACGGTGCTCGGCCTGCGAATCGACCTGGGCCGGCGGCGGCCGGTCTTGCCGCGGGCCCGCGGCGGGCTCAGCGGCCCGGCGATCAAGCCCATCGCCCTGCGTATCGTCTACGACGTGGCGAACGCCGTGCACATCCCGGTTATCGGCTGCGGCGGCATCTCCACCGGCGAGGACGCGATCGAGTTCCTGATGGCCGGCGCGAGCGCGGTGCAGGTGGGGACGGCGACGTTCGCCAATCCTCGCGCGCCGCTGGACGTGCTCGACGGCATCAACGCCTGGCTGGCGGCGAACGGCGTGTCCGACATCCGCGACATCATCGGCGCCGCCCGGCCCGTTCCGGCGTAGCATTCGGCGCACCCGTGGCGGCGAAGGACACGGTCGCCACGTCGCGGGCCCTCGTGGTTAGCGCACCAGGACCAGGGTGGAATCGGCGACAAGGCCCCCGAACAGCGCTTGAGGGCCGTACTGATCCACCGAAACGACGGCACCCCCGATGAGCAGCCGCGCCGAGTCCTGCAATGGAACGCCCAGGATGTCATCGCTGTCCGCGAGCTGCCAACGGACGCTTAGGCGTTCAAGGTCGAACAGGGCGGCGCCGGCGGGAGCGTTGTCTGGCGGCGTCTGATAGGGAATCAGGATGTTACCGTCGACCGCCTCAAACTGCCCGAGCGGGACGACATATGCCCCGGCCGGGATCGTAGGCAGGTCGCGGGCGGGTTGTCCTTCTTTGAGGACTCGGAGGGTGCCGTCCTCGAACAGGACGCCGATGCTGCCGTCTTGCCGGGTGAATGCGCCGACGACCGGCGTGGCCGCCGACGGTTGGCGATCGGACCTGCTTTGGGCTGGCGGAGGGCCTCCAAGTGACACCGGGTTCAGCCGCCCGTCATCGGCTGAAAGCAGGAACAACTGCGAACCGGAGTAGCAGGTCACGTAGACGCCGCGCGGGCCTGCGGTGAACAGGCGTGCGCCGCCGCACTCCCGAGGCAGCGGGACCTCGGTGATCGCCGGGTCGCCAACGAGATTGACAATGGCAACGCCGAACAGCCCGCAGGCATCACCGTCCCTGGAGTCGCGGCAGGCGTTGGAAGTATCCCAGCGTTGCGTCAGGTAAGCCAGGTATTGTTCATTCCCCGTGAGCGCCATCAACTGGGAGCTGTAAAGGAGATATCCAGCTCGTCCAGGAAGCCCCAACTGCCACTTCGGCGATAGTTTGTCAGCGAGGTCATAGGCAATCAGGCGACCAGTGGCGCCGGAAAACTGGTCAAACGGCCCGGCTGGTTCATCGGCAATGAGCAGCTCGTCCGCGGTCTTACGGATGAGGGCCGTTGGCGTGCCCGCGGTCTCGATGGAAGCCAGTGCGACACCCGCCGCAGTGAACACGCGGACTCCGCTGAAGTCGTCCGGGGAATCGACCTTGGCCGTATCGAGCACGACTGCCGCGTCGCTCGGCACTGCCTTGACTCCCGCGGCGAACCACCCCACGCCAGAATCGCCAGCTGGCGACGTCACGCCGGCGTCGTTGACGAGCGGGAAACCACCGCGATCTTCGAATTTGAACGTCTGGAATGACTGGCCAACGTTTTCCTGAATCAGGCGCGAGCTGGTTCCCGCGTCCTCGCGGCCGAATACCCAGGCGAGGACGCCGAGCGTCGTAATCACAATCGCCACCACGCAAACCGCGATGGCCACGGCTCTCTTGCTCCCGAGACGAGGTGTGACGGCCGATGTGTAGTTCATGTGTTCCGAGTCTCCTTTCGCGCGAATCACCGTGCGGCCACGCCTAAACCAAGAGCTACGATCAGCACGGCGGCCGACGCTGAGGGCAATAGCGAGTGCCGCTGCCGATGATATAGTTGCAGAAGGCGCTCGTGAGCCTGGTCGCCAAATCTAGCTGACATCACTGGTTCAACCCCCCTAACTGCGCCGAAGGCGGCGCCGCTCACCGCCGCTACCCCGACCCGGAGATGCTCCGTGGTCATGTCATCCCGCGATCCTTCCGAAACCTGCGAATCGACCCCAGGCAACACCCGGCGGATGGGTTCGTAATGTCGCAGGCGCAGTCCCCCGCCACGATCCGTCCGGAAATGAAACGCGTTGCTTCGTCAGCTTCGCTGGAGAGGAAATCGGACCCGCGGAAATCGAAGCAGTAGCACAGCAGGTCGGCGGCATCTCCAGTTTTGTATGCGGGAGGGTGGCGCAACTCGCCGGCCGTGAGGCGGGTTCCATCGGCGCCGGCGAAGACGAGGTCACACGCCGGCGCCGGGCAAAACCCGAAGTCGCCCTGAATATGGCGACCCAACGGCCGCAGGACCTGGCGCAGTACGTGGGCCGCAGACACGGGCCTGAGTCTCGTGCCGCAGGCGGGGCACTCACCCCCCGCCAGACGTCTCGACGCGCAAACCTGGCCTTCAGGGGCAAGCTCGCAACAGTCCTCGTGCACGGACTCGGCCATCGGCGTCCCTCGATTGCAGGTCTCGGCCCCAACAACTCCAAGCGTAGCACTTTCGAACTGGCGGCGGGCAACTGGCGACCGATTGAGCCGCCGGGCGCGTCGCCTCGCTCGTGGCATGGTCGCCGGCCGCGACTCGCGCTGGCCCGGCGTGAAGGCCGGAGACTGTTTCCGTGTGGACGGATCGATGCGCCGCTGGCCGAAATGGGGGGAGGACGCGCGAGAGGGGTGGCCTTGCGGCCACCCCTCCGGTGATGTGCGGCGCCACGCTTATCAGGCGTGGAGGGCGGTGGCGACTTCGCGGAGGCCGAGGGACTCGAGCTTCGCGGCCGAGGGCTTGCACGTCTGGAGGTCCCAGTCGCAGGCCTTGAGGAAGTCGGTTTCGAGCAGCTCGGTGTCGAGCTTGACGCCGGCGAGGGGGCCTGCGCTCGTGCCTTCCGTGGTTTCGCCGGTGACGCGGGTGGGGACGTGGCGCTGGCGCGGATTGCCGCCTTCGCGCACTTCGTAGGCCATGCGCAGGTTGTTGATGCGCTCGCCGACGGTCAGCATCTCGTCCATGCTCATGTCCCAGCCGGTGACGGCGTTGAACCAATCGGGCATGTTGGCGGTGTTCGCCGCCATCATGATGAACTGGCACATGCCGCCCGAGTTGACGACGTGCATGTACTCGCTGGCGCCCTTGTGGTGCTCGCCGCGGTTGGCGTAGTCCTTGAAGTCCTTGGGCGCCGGCGGGATCTTGCCGAGGCGCTTGTTGCCTTCGTACTGAGTATGACGGCCGGGGGTTGGGTCCAGCTTGTAGGTGGTGTGGTACTCGGGCTGGAGCTTGGGGTCGTGCATCGGGAGCTCCTGGCCGCCGATGTGCATGGCGTACTTGCCGGCGTCACCGCCGAGCCGCTCGGCCGCCTTCTTCACGCCGTCGGCGAACGTGTCACCGATGCCTTCACGGCGGCCCATCATGTTCAGGAGCGAAACGATGGAGTCGTCGCGGCTCCAGTTGAGTTCGATACCGTTCGTGTCTTCCTTCGTGATGACGCCGTTCTCGTAGCACTCGATGGCCATGGAGATGGCGACGCCAGCGCTGATGACATCGAAGCCATACTCGTTGCAGAGATGGTTGATGTAGATGAGGGCGTCGGGGTCGGCCATCAGGTTCATGGTGCCGAAGGCGCCCATGGCTTCGTACTCGGGGCGGTGGGTGTGGTGCGGGTACGGGTACTTCTCGTTGGTGGATTCGACCGATTCGGCGCCGCAGGCCATGGGGCAGTGCCAGCAGCCGTAGGACTTCTCCATCTTGGGGTTGATCTGTGAGCCGCCATCGATCTTCGGGGCCTGCGGGAAATCGACGATGCCGACGCCGCCCCAGTTCTTGACCGGCGAGTCGCCGTTGAGGGCGCTGGCGGCGGTGATGCCGGTCGTGCCGAAGGTGTGGAAGAAGTCCTTCAGCGGCTTCACGAACTCGTCGAGGTTCGTCCGGAGCATCTTGATGGTCTCCGGGGTCTGGGCGATGATCTTGCGCTCGGTGAGCGCGACGACGGCCTTGAGGTTCTTCGAGCCCATGACGGCGCCGACGCCGGAGCGCGCGGCGAGACGGCCGTGGTCGTTGCAGACGCCGCTGATGAGCGACAAGGTCTCGCCGGCCTGGCCAATGTTCGCGACGCTGGCCTTCTTGCCGTGACGGGCCTTGAGAGCGGTCTCGTTCTCGATGGCGCCCGTGCCCCAGAGGTCCGAGGCGTCGCGGAGCTCGACCTTGTCGTTTTCGATGACGAGGTAGACGGGCGTGGCGGCCTTGCCGAAGAACATGATGCCGTCCCAGCCCGCGAGCTTGAGAACGCCACCGAAATCGCCGCCGCAGTTGGCATCGCCCCAGCCGCCGGTAAGCGGGCTCTTGCAGACGACCTGCCAGCGCTGGCCGAAGAGCGGTGTGCCGGTGAGCAGGCCGGGGAACATCCCGAGCATGTTGTTGGGGCCGAGCGGGTCGGTACCGGCTGGGACGCGGTCCCAAAGCATGCGTGCGCCGATGCCGTAGCCGCCGAGGTACTGGCGGTAGAGGGACTCGTCGGGGCGCTCGACCGTGATCTCGCCGGTCGTGAGGTTGACGTTGAGCATCTTGCCGTTGAAGCCCTTCTCGGTGAGGGCAGAGCTGGAAGCCGCTGTGGTCATGAACACACTCCTGCCGGGGGCATGCAGCCCCGCGGACGTTGCACAGCGGATAGTACGGAAGTGGCCGGGGGCTGCAATATGCTGTGCCCGGCATAGCGCTGCTGGCTTACCTTCGCGTGCGGACGGCGACGAAGATGCCCGCGAGCGCGGCCACGGCCGTGAGTACGAACGCGGTTGCGGCGCCGGCCGATTGGTGGCTCGCGGCGGAGCCAGCGGCGACGATCGCGCCGGCGACGCCGGTCCCGAACGCGCCCCCGAGGGACTCGGCGAGTTTGACCGAAGAGCCGATCTCGCCCTCCTGTCCGGCCGGGGCCTGCGCCAGCACGGAGAGCGAGAAGCAGGGGTAGGCCATGCCCATCCCGAAGGCCCCGACGGTCCACGCGACGGCCGAGACGGCGACAGGGACGCTGCTTTCGAGGATCGCGACCTGGCCGGCCACGCCGGCGGCGATGAGCACCATGCCGGACACCATCAGGCGCTCGCGCGGGACCTTCGCGACGTTGCGGTCCACCAGCCACGACCCGGAGGACCATCCGAGCGTGGCGAGCGTGAGCACGATCCCGGCGACGTAGGTGGGTTCGCCGCGGATGGTGGTAAGCGCGAACGGGATGAAAGCGTCGGCGCCGAAGAAGGCGAAGTTCAGCACGCACATGCCCGCGATGGCGGCGGGGAGCCCTCGCCGGAGGCGCAGCGAGCCGCGCGGCGCGAGCCGGAGAATAGCGAAGATAGTCGTCAGGGCGCCGCCGATCACCAGCGGCACTGCGGCAATCGGCGACGGCGCCGTGAATCCGCCGAGCATGAGCGCCGCGCCGGCCGCCAGCACGATTGCCATGCGCACGCGTCCGTTCGAAGCCGTGGGTACCGCCGGCGCGCCGAGCGAACGAAGTGCCGGGAGCGTGAGCCATGCGGAGAAGAGGATGAAGGGCAGGAGCCCCAGGAACACGAGCCGCCAGGAGGAGACCTCGGCGACCGCGGCGGCGATGCCGGGCCCCGCCAGCCCGGGGACCACCCAGGCCGTGGACATGAGTGCGAACATCCGCGGCCGAGCAGCTTCGTCGTAGCCGCGGCCAATGCTCACGTAGGCGACCGCTGGGATCACGCCCGCACCGAGGCCCTGCACGGCCCGCCCGGCAACAAGCACCCACATCGCCGGCGCGAGGCCGGCAATCGCGAGCCCAACCCCGAACAGCGTGGCGCCGGCGGCGAACGGCGCGGCGGGGCCACGCGAATCGCATTGCGTCCCTGCCCAGACAATGCCAACGAGACTGGCCAGCAAGAAGGCGCTGAAGGCCCAGCCATAGAGCCGCACGCCGCCGAGGTCACGCTGTGCGGAAGGGAGAACGGTGGCGACGGCGAGCGCTTCGAAGGCCGCGAGCGTGACGACCAGCAGCAAGCCGATTGTGAGTGCCCGGCGCTCGCCCCACGGGCTTGTGGGCCTGGCGGCCGGCGACGGGGCGGCGGGTTCCATGGCAACGGGCACGGGAGGCCTCGATCGGGGAGCGGGTGCTCGGATCTTCATCGCCACGGCCGCACTATCGTAAGCGGCATCCAGCGAAGACGAGCCCTGGCAGTTCCTGCAGGGAGCGCGCGAGTCAGGCCAGGTGGGCGAGCAGGTCCGCGGCCTTGAGGGCGCCGGGGGCCAGACCTTCGCGCGCAAGGCGGTTCGCTTCGCGGCGGAGGATCTCGTTCGTGGGTGTGGGCACACCGTGGGTCCGGCCGATCAGCACGATTTCGCCGTTGAGGTAATCGACCTCCAGCCTGCGCTTGCCGCGCTGGAGGCTCTGCCAGGTGGAACCGCCGCCACGGCGCTGGCCGGCGATAGGGGCGATCTTCATCATGCCCTCGCGGCGGCGGCGGTCCTCTTCGTCGCTGGCGAAATCGATGCGGGCGGCAGCGTAGCAGGCAAGGGCCTCTTCGCGAGCGCGCCGGCCGAGCTCATCGACGGCGGGTCCGTGCTCTTCGCCGCAGATGGCCCCGATGGCGTTGCCAAGGTTGAGCAGCAATTTCGTGTACTTGCGCCGCATGACGTTCGGTTCGGGGTTCGCGCTGAAGTTCGAGGCGGCAAGCGCGGAAGCGATGGCGGTGGCGGTTTCATCGACGCCGGATGGATAGCGGCCGATGTCGAGGATACCGCTGAAGAGGCTCGAATTCGCCTGCACAATGCCCGGCTCGAGGTGCGTGGCCGGGAGCATGACGGCGGTGGTGTAGACATTGGCGAAGCGGCGGAGCGCGAGGCGTTCGTTCTCGATGCCGTTCTGGCAACAGAGCAGCGGGACGTCGTTGCCGGCTGCAGCCTCGAGCGCGGTTAGCGCGTCCTGAGTGTCCTGGGTCTTCATCGCCAGCATCACGAGGTCGCCATCGCGGAACTCGATTTCGGACGGGTGGCCGGCGGCGGGAATCGGGAGCGTGATGGAGCCGTTGGGGGACTGCAGCTCGAGGCCACGCGCACGAATGGCGGCGAGATGCGCGCCGCGCGCGATGAGGACGACATCGTGGCCGTGTTCCGCGAGCCGGCCGCCAATGACGCCGCCGACGGCGCCCGCCCCGTAGATGATGTAGCGCATCGATGGACCTCCCGCCGGGAGCGATTCGCCCAGTATCGGGGATGGGCGGGGAAGGGTCGCGGAGCGCGCGGTGGCTGCCGAGCGCGGCGGGCTCGCCGGGCCGATGGGGCAAGGGCGCGAATGCCCACGGCAAGGCCTACAGTTATTCGGGCTCGGAAATCATGTGCAGCCGAATGGGAAGGACCGTCCCGTAGCGGCGGAAGTCGTTGTCGGTTGTGAGGATTTGGGCCCCAAGACGTTCCGACACTGCGCAGATCAACGCGTCGGTGCTGCTTGCCTGAATTCCAGCGGCTCGGAGGAGGTTGAACGACTCCGCAGCGCGCTCGTAGTCATCACGGATGCATGGCTCGTCCTCGAATTCGCGGAGGCGGTCGCGGAGTTCATGGAACATGGAAGTGGTCCGGATGCCCGCGAGCAACTCCTGCCGAATTGGGCCAACGATGAGCAACTCTCCACGGTTGACCAGGCCGGCAATCTCATCCCGGCAGCGGCGCTCGGCAGTGTTGAGTTTGGAGCTATCCCGCCGAAGCGCCAGCGACCAGGCGCTGGTGTCCACCAATGACGGGATCATGGCAGGCGCTTCGAGTCTCGGCGCCGTTCGGCCTTGTAGTCGTAATCGGGCTCGTATTCGATTGCCCCGAACAATTCGAAGACGCGTGTCTGCTTACGACGGCGAACGTACTCATCGAGGGCCGCGTTCACGGCCGCTCGCTTGGTACGATGACCCCCGAGGTGCTGGGCTTCCCGGACAAGCTCGTCGTCCAGCGCGAGGTTGGTGGGCATGGGATCCCTCCGCTACACATTGTCCTGTGTAGGATACCACGCCGGCACCGTGCGCCAGGCTACTCCACCACGTTCGTTTCGCACGGGTGGATGATGCTGAGGTGGGCCATGTTGCCGCCCGGGATGGCGCCGTGCCAGTGTATTTCGCCGGCCGGGACATGGACGATGTCGCCGGCTGAAACGCGGTTTTCCTGCTCCGTAGAGGCGACAATACCCTCGCCTTCGGTGACGTAGAGGATCTGGTCGGCGGTGTGCGTGTGCGGGCGGTTCTTGCCGCCGCCGGTGAAGCGCACAAGCGTCACCGTGATTTCGGGGCTGGTGACGGCGTCGATGAGCGGACGCAGGTGCACGGTGCCGAGGAATATGGGGGCGGTGGCGAGGGTCTCGGGCGAATCACCGGTGCGGACAACTTTCATGTTCGAACTCCATTCTTGAGTGGTGCGAGCTTGCGAGCCTCAGATGCTGCCTCCGAGGAACGCCTCCAGCGTGTTATTCGTGACCCGGGGCGCCTCTTCCGGGAAGAAGTGGCCAGCATCGACGCGGCGGGCGCGCAGGTCCGGGAAGTAACGGCTGAACTGGTCGGCGAAGGGATTGCCCGAGGGGATCCAGCCGGGATCGCTGGCTGAGTCCGAGGTGCCGCGGTTGCGCGACAGGTAGTTGCCGAACATCCACAACGCCGGGTTCGGAAATCGCTTATGGCGGTCTTCCGGGCCGTAATCCATGAAGTTGGTATAGAGCGGGTGCTGTTCGAGGCCTTCCGGGTGCGTCCACATCTCCGCTACCTGGGCCTCGCTGAGGAACTGGAAGCGCTCGCCATGGCTCGCCGTGGAGTCGTCGTGGACGACATGGAATGGCAGGCCATAACGGTAGTACGAGATCGCGTGGAAATGGCTCATCGGGTCGGCGAACGCCTTGCGGTAGTGTTCGACATCCTCGTCCGTGGCCCAGCGCTGCAGCGAGCCGCTGCGGACCTGCCAGGGGGATTGAGGCCGCGATGGCAGTTGGGGGTCCGAATCGCCTGTGAAGATGGTGTCGATGAATTCGCGGTGGTGGGCGGCAAAAAACTCTTCGGGATATGGCGCGGCCTTGAACCAGTAGCCATGGACGCCGCCCGGCGACCAGACGGTGCAGAGCGTATCGAGCAGGGCGAGCCGGGTGACGCGCTCCGGCCAATCGATTGCGAGCTTGAAGGCGATGATCCCGCCCCAATCGTGCGCGACGACGGCGGCCTTTTCGATGCCGAGCGCATCCATGAAGTTGACGATGTCCTGGGCGAGGATCTGCCGTGTCACGCGCAGGCCGGGCTTCTCGGTCTGGCCGAAGCCGCGCGTGTCGGGGGCGAAACAGGCATAGTCGCCGGCGAGGGCGGAGAACTGGTGGCGCCATTCGTACGAGGTTTCGGGGAACCCGTGGATGAAGATGACGGGGTCGCCAGCCCCCTGCTGGAGGTAGTGCATGCGGAGGTCGCGGGTCTGGACGAAGTGGGATTGCATTGGAGGCTCGCGCGGAGGGGTGGGACGAGTCTACGGGGCGCGCGCGGTGTCAGGCCACTCGCGGGGGTGCGCGAGGAACGGCGAAGGCCCCTCGCACGAGGGGCCTCCTGTGTGCGCTTCGAAAGGAAGTGCTTAGCGCTTGGTGAACTGAGGCGCCTTGCGGGCGCGCTTGAGCCCGGCCTTCTTCCGTTCCTTCATGCGGGCGTCGCGGGTGAGGAGGTTTTCGCCGCGCTTCAGAGCGGGCTTGACCAGCGGGTCCGAGGCGACGAGCGCGCGGGCGATGCCCATCTGGATGGCGCCGGCCCAGCCGGTGATGCCGCCGCCCTGGCACTTGATCTGCGCGCTAAAGCGCCCTTCGCGGCCGAGGCGCCGGAGCGGGGAGGTGACCTCCGCGCGATGGGTGTCGCGGGAGAAGACGTCTTCCATCGGCTTGCCGTTGATGACGATGGCGCCGTTGCCCGGATACAGGCGGACGCGAGCGACGGCGGTCTTGCGGCGGCCGGTCCCGTAGAAGTATTGCTGGTCTGCCATCGTTATTCCTCCTCTGCCGTGGACTGTGGCACGCTGAGCGGCCGCAGGCGGCGGGCCTTCATCGCGCCGGGCTCCGTCGAAGCGGCAGCGGATTCGCGTGCTTCTTTTGCCTTTTGCGACCCGGCGATCTGCGACTGGTGGGGGTGGTTCGGGCCCTTGTACACCTTGAGGTGCTTAAACACGGCCTCGCCCAGGGGGCCTTTCGGGAGCATGCCCCAGACGGCCTTTTCGAGGACGCGCTCCGGGTAACGCGCGAACTGCTCTTCGTAGGTGCGGGTACGCAGGCCGCCGGGATAGCCGGAGTGGCGGCGGTACCTGATCTGTTCGCTTTTGCGGCCGGTGACGCGGACCTGGCCGGCGTTGATGATGATGACGAAATCGCCATCGTCCAGGTGCGGTTCGAAGGTGGGCTTGTGCTTGCCGCGCAGAAGGATGGCGGCCTCGGTCGCGACGCGGCCCAGGGGGCGGCCGGCGGCATCGATGACGTGCCAGTCCTTGTAGATTTCGGAAGCCTTGATGCGGACTGTCGTATTCATACCAGGTATCCCTCGTCGTACCACACGCGTTCCAGGCAGAGGCCTTGCGGCGGGGCGGGAGGCCCCAGGGCGCCGGGCTCTGCCTGGGTGAGCAGGCGGACGAACTCCTCCACTGTGAGCGACGCGCGCCCTACACGCATGAGCGCACCGGCGAGCCGGCGCACCATCTGCGGCAGAAACGCATCCGCCTCGATATCGAACAGGAGGGTGCTGCCTTCGCGACACCAGCCTGCAGCGAAGACGGTGCGGACCGAAGTCCGGCCCATCTCCAAGGGCCCGGAACAGGCGATGAAATCGCGTCGCCCGGTGAGCGCTGCTGCCGCTTCCGAAAGCGCCGGCAGATCGAGGTCGCCCTCGATGTGCCAGGCTGTTCGGCGCAGCAGCGGCGCGCGCGCCGGGCTGTTCCAGACCGTGTAGCGGTATCGCCTTCTGCGCGCCCAGCGCCGGGGATCGAAGCCCTCGGCGACGGTGCGGACATCGCGGACCGCTACGTCTCCCGGCAGGTGAGCGTTGAGCGCTCGCCCGACGGTGGTCGGCTGATGCCGCGTTTCCGCGGAAAAAGCCGCTACCTGGCCAATGGCGTGGACACCGGAATCGGTGCGCCCTGCCATTGCGACGCGGACCGGCGACCCAAAGAGGGCTGCCGCCGCGGTTTCCAGCTCCTGCTGGACGGTGCGGGCGTTTGCCTGGCGCTGTGAGCCTGCAAACTCCGTGCCGTCGTAGCTGACCGTTGCCGCGAACCGGGTCGCGGTCACGGCCGGGTGTTACTCCGCCCGCTCGCCGTCCGCTTCGGCTTCGGGCTCGCCGGTAACGTCCGTCACTTCCTCGGCGTCGACGACGGGCTCGGCTTCGGCCTCGGCGCGCCGCTCGTTGGCAGCCTGCACGAACGCGGCCGCGGCGTCATCGACGTTGTGGCCGTGGGTGACCTCGGGCGTCTCGTCAGCGGCGACTTCGACAGGCTCGGCGGCGTCCTCCGGCTCTGCTTCGGCGATCTCCGCAGGCGCGGCAGTGGCCGGCACAACGGCGGAAGGCGCCGTCGGGGCCGCGGTCACGCGCTGCGGGCGAGGCGTTGCCGGCGCCTCGACGAAATCGACGAGCTCGATCACGGCCATGCGGGCGGCGTCGCCCTTGCGCGGCTCCACGCCGGTGATGCGCAGATAGCCGCCGGGGCGGTCCTTCATGCGGGGTCCGATCTCGTCGAACACTTTGCGGGTGACGCGAGTATCGAAGAGGACGGCCTGGGCCTGGCGCCGGGCGTGGAGGTCGCCGCGGCGGGCAAGCGTGATGATGCGCTCGGCCATCGGCCGGATCTCCTTGGCCTTGGCCTCCGTGGTGGTGATGCGCTCGTACCGGAGCAGATCGGTGATCAGGTTCCGGTACATGGCGGTGCGGTGGGCGGTGTCGCGCCCGAAGTGGCGCCCGGCTACGCGGTGTCGCATGGGTTAGTCCTCGTCATCGGCGCCGAGCAGGTCGTCGTCGCCAACTTCTTTCAGTGCTTCTTTGAGGGCCTTGCCAAGGGCGCCGAGGCTTTGCTCCTCATCCTCTTCATCGAGGATGACGGCGCTGGTGCGGATGCTGCCGGGCCGGCGGTTTTGCGGCTGGGGCCGGATGCCGCCGGGGGCGGCGCCGGGGCGCGGGCCATCGGCGATGGGCTTGAGCCCTTCGGCCTCGCCATCGATGTACCCGAGCTCGATGAGGCGATCGCGGAGCTCGTCGTAGGACTTGCGGCCAAAGTTCCGGAGGCCGAGGAGCTCGTCTTCGCTTTTCTCGAGCACCTGGCCGACGGTCATGAGGCCGCTGCGCTTCAGGCAGTTGTAGGCGCGAACGGAGAGCTGCAGGTCCTCGATGGGGGTGTTGTAGCGGTCCGGGGCCATGATCGCGCCGGCGCCCGTGCCGCCAGTGATGCCGAGGATGGGCGCATCCGGGCGGCCCATCTGGCTGAACAGGGAGAACTGCTCCATGAGGATGTCGGCGCTCTGGCCGACGGCATCGATGGGGGTGATGGTGCCATCGGTCCAGATCTCGATGACGAGCCGGTCGAAGGTCGTCGACTGGCCGACGCGGGTCTTCTCGACGCGGTAATTCACCTTGCGGATGGGTGTGAACACGGCGTCGACGGGGATGACGCCGATGGGCATGCCTTCGACGGAGCCGGCAGGGACGTAGCCCTTGCCGAGCTGCGCGTGGAATTCGATATTCAGGCGCGCGGAGGCGTTATCGAGGGTGGCAAGGTGAAGGTCGGGGTTCACGATTTCGAAGTCCGCGGGGACCTGGAGGTCGGACGCCTTGACTTCGCCGGGGCCTTCGGCATCGAGGGCGAGGGTGCCGCCGCGGTTGCTCAGGGGCCGCAGCCGGATTTCCTTGACGTTGAGGAGGAACTCGGTGGTGTCCTCCTGCATGCCGGCGATGGTGGAGAACTCGTGCTGCACCTGTTCGATGCGAACGGACGTAATCGCGGCTCCTTCGAGGGAGCTGAGGAGCACGCGGCGCAGGGCGTTGCCGAGCGTGATGCCGTAGCCGGACTCGAGGGGCTCGGCGATGAGCCGCGCGTAGTCTTCGCGCTCTTCTTCGACTGTGAGCTGGGGGACAACTTCTTCGGCTGCCTGCCCGATCAACTCCATGGAATCCATCATTAGTGGTGCGTGCCTCAACAATTCGCTTTTGCGCGGGCCCGGAGGCTAGCGCGAGTAGTACTCGATGATGATGTTTTCGTTGAACAGATGTGTTTCGCCCTGGGCGACAGTGGGGATGCCGGCAACGCGGCCCGACATGCCGACGGCATCGAGGGCCAGCCATGCGGGCGGATTCTTGGCGCGCATGCCTTCCTGGACGATCTTGAAGTACTCGCTGCGCGCGCCGCGCGGCGTGAACGTGATCGCATCGCCTTCCTTCAGCTGGGCTGAAGGAATATCGAGCTTGCGGCCGTTGACGGCGAAGATGCCGTGGCGGACGAGCTGGCGGGCCTGGCTGCGCGAATCCGCGAAGCCGAGGCGATAGACAATGTTGTCGAAGCGCGTTTCGAGGAGCCGGACGAGGTTCTCGCCGGAGACGCCCGGGCGGCGGATGGCTTCCTTGTAATACCGCACGAACTGCTTTTCGAGCAGGCCGTAGGAGACACGGGCGCGCTGCTTTTCGCGCAGCTGGAGGCCGCGGTCGCTGACCTTGCGGCGGCGCGCGGGGCGCGGCCCCGGCGGATTCGGGCGGCGGTCGAAGCTACACCTGGGTGTGAAGCAGCGGTCACCTTTGAGGAAGAGCTTCTCGCCGTGCCTGCGGCAGAGACGGCAGACGGGACCGGTATAACGAGCCATATGCTGTCGACTCCTAGACGCGCCGCCGCTTGGGAGGGCGGCAGCCATTGTGCGGGATGGGGGTGACATCGCGGATGACGGTGACGTTGAGGCCCGATGCCTGGAGGGAACGGATGGCGGCTTCGCGGCCACTGCCGGCGCCGCGGACGAAGACCTCGACGGTCTGCATGCCGTGCTCCATGGCGCGGCGGGCGGCGTTTTCGCCGGCGAGCTGCGCGGCGAACGGCGTGCCTTTGCGGGAGCCTTTAAAACCGGAGCCGCCGGCGCTGGCCCACGACACGACGTTCCCGTTGGGGTCCGTGAGCGTGACCAGGGTGTTGTTGAAGGTGCTCTTGATGAACGCCTTGCCGCGCGGCACCGACTTCCGCTCGCGGCGCTTGATGCGGCGCTTGGGGTCGGCTTTTTGTCCCTGTCGTTTCTGATCGGCCATCGTTCGCTGGTTCCCTCTTACTTCTTCCCGGCGCGCCGCTTGCCGGCCACGGTTTTGCGTGCCCCGCGCTTCTGGCGGGCGTTGGTACGGGTGCGCTGGCCGTGGACGGGGAGGTTCCGGCGGTGGCGCTGACCGCGGTAGCAGTTGATTTCGATGAGCCGGCCGATGTTCTGGCGGACTTCGCGGCGAAGGTCCCCTTCGACGATGTAGTTCTTGTCGATGAAATCGCGGATGCGGAGGGCTTCCTCATCGGTGAGCTCGCGGGCCTTCTTGTCGGGGTTGATGGCGGCGCCGGCGAGGATCGCCTGCGAACGCGTGAGCCCGATGCCATAGATGTAGGTCAGCGCCACTTCGAGGCGCTTATCGTTGGGGAGGTCGACGCCGGAGATACGTGCCATCTTAACCCTGCCGCTGCTTGTGCTTGGGATTTTCGCAGATAACCATCACACGACCGTGCCGGCGGATGACCTTGCACTTGTCGCAGCGAGGCTTGACGGATGCTCGAACTTTCATTATGTCCCCTGGAAGGCGCTGCCGGCTACTTGAATCGATAGGTGATTCGCCCACGGCCGAGGTCGTAGGGCGAAAGTTCAACCAGGACGCGGTCGCCGGGAAGGATTTTGATGAAGTTCATCCGGATCTTGCCGCTGACGTGGGCGAGCACTTCGTGCCCGGTCGCCAATTCCACCTTGAACATGGCGTTCGGCAGTGGCTCGGTGACGATGCCTTCGACTTCTATCGCATCCCTGTTCGCCATGCACCCTTCCCTGTAGATTTCACGCAGTTGCTCATGGCAGCGTCAAGACCTCGGCCTCGCGCCCCTCGCGAATCGCAATTGTGTGCTCGAAATGACAGCACAAGCTACCGTCTTTCGTGGTTACCGTCCAGCGGTCATCGAGCTCGGATGTATCTGGGCCGCCGACGTTGACCATCGGTTCGAGCGCGACGACAAGGCCGGGCCGGAGCTCCGGGCCTTTGAAGCGCGCACGCACGTTCTCGATGTGCGGCTCTTCGTGCATGTGCCGCCCGACGCCGTGGCCGCCATAGCCGCGCACGATGCTGAAACCGCTGGGGCGGATGGTGTCCTCGATCGCGCCGCGGACGTCGTTCAGGCGGCCGCCGGCGCGCGCGGCGGCGATGCCGTTGGTGAGGGCGTCCTCGGTCACCTTCATCAGTTTCTTCGCTTCGTCGCTGACTTCGCCGACGCCGACGGTGATTGCGGCGTCGCCGACGAAACCCTTATAGGTCGCGCCCAGATCGAGGCTGACGATGTCGCCTTCCTTGAGCTTGCGGTCACGCGGGATGCCATGGACGAGCTGTTCGTTGACGCTGATGCAGATGTTCGAGGGGTACGGGGGGAAGCGGCGGCGGTCCGGGGTGTAATGGAGGAAGGTCTCTTTGGCGCCGCGGCGGCGGAACTCGTCGCGGACGAAGGCCTCGATTTCGAGCAGGTTGAGGCCGGGATGGATCATCTCGCGGAGGCAAGCAAGGGTCTGGCCGACAATCTGGCCGGCCTCGCGCATCACGCGGATCTCCTCGTCGGTCTTCAGGTGGATGGTCATCGGGCGAGGGCCTCAAGGAGGCTCTCGGTGACGGCGTCGAGGGAGCGCAGGCCATCGATTTCGCGGAGCACGCCGGCATCGCGGTAGTGCTGGATGAGGTCCGCGGGCGGTTTCTGCTTTTCGAGCCGCGTGCGCACAACTTCGGGGCGGTCGTCCTCGCGCTGGTAGAGTTCGCCGCCGCACCTGTCGCAGGCGCCGGGTACGCGCGGGGGGTCGTTGCGCTCGTGGTAGAGGGTGCCGCAGTTGCGACAGATCCAGCGGCCGCCGAGGCGGCTGATGAGCTCGTCATCGGGGACTGCGATCAGGAGGGCGCGGTCGATCTTGCTGCCGCGGGCGGCCAGCGCCTCATCGAGGGCAATGGCCTGGACGACGTTCCGCGGGAAGCCATCGAACATCGCGCCCTCGGCTGCATCGGGGCGGCTGATGCGCTCGAGCAGCATGCGGATCGTGACGCCGTCGGGAACGAGGTCGCCTTTATCCATGAACGTGCTGGCGAGCTGGCCGAGCTCGGTCTGGTTCTTGACGTTCTCACGGAACATATCTCCGGTGGAGATGTGCAGCAAGCGCGTGGCAGCGGCAAGGCGCTGCGCCTGCGTGCCCTTGCCGGCGCCGGGTGGCCCCAGGAGTACGATGAACACTTAGCGGATGAACCCTTCGTAGTTACGCATCAACAGTTGGGCTTCGAGCTGCTTCATGGTGTCGAGCACGACGGCGACGACGATCAGAAAGCCGGTGCTCGATATCGTCAATGCCCGGACATCGGTGATAAGTCCGACGAAGAAGGGCAGGATGGCGACGGAGCCGAGAAAGATTGCGCCCGCCCAGGTGATGCGCGTGACGACGCGCATAAGGTAGGCCTCGGTCGGCGGGCCGGGGCGAATGCCGGGGATGAAGGCGCCCTGTTTTTGGAGCGTCTTCGCCATCTGCTGCTGCTGGTACTGCACCATTGTGTAGAAGAAGGTAAACACAATCACCAGGACGAAAAGCACGATCCAGTACGCACCGGTGCCGCTGCCGCCGCGCCCGCCCTGGAAGTTCGTGACGAAGAAGTTGGCGATCGATTGGACCACACCGCCGGAGTTGGTGAAGTACGAGGCCATCGTCGCGGGCAGGATCATGATCGAGAAGGCGAAGATGAGCGGGATCATGCCCGCCATGTTCACGCGCAAGGGGATATGGCTCTGGCCTTGCTGTCTATACATCCGGCCACCCCGGAAGGCCGAGCGTGCGTACTGCACGGGGACTCGCCGCACCGCCTCCTGGAAGAACACGACGAGGAAGATGAGCGCGAAGGCGAAGCCAATGATCGCGAGGACCGCGATGATGGACTGGGTCGAGACGTTCGGGATGAGCGAAGGGAGCCGCGCGACGATGCCGCCGAAGATAATCACGGAGACGCCGTTGCCGATGCCGTTCTCGGTGATGAGCTCGCCGAGCCAGACGAGGAACATCGTCCCGGCGCTGAGCGTGAGCAGTGTCGCGAGCGTGCCGATGGGGTCGTTCTGAAGGCCGAAGTTCCTGACGACGGTGCCGCCGCTCTGGGTGTTGATGAACAGGATCTGGCCGTAGCCCTGGACGGCAGCCATGGGCACGGCGAGCCAATGCGTGTAAAGCTGCACGCGGCGCCGGCCCTGCTCGCCTTCTTCCTGCAAGGAGCGCAGGCTCGGCACCAGCGGCGTCAGGATCTGCATGATGATCGAGGCGGTGATGTAGGGGTAGACGCCGAGCGCGGCGACGCTCAGGTTCTGGAGCGCGCCTCCCGAGAAGATGCTGAGGAAATCGAGGAGCGAGTTGTTTTGGAAGGCGCGGGTGAGCGCGGTGCGGTCTACATTCGGGATGGGCACGTGCGCGACGAAACGGAAGATGACGAGCATGGCCAGGGTGAAGATGAGCTTGCGGCGCACTTCTTCCTGGCGGAACGCATCGACCATGGCCTGCAGCAATCGCGGGCGCTGGGCAGCCTGAATGGCCATCTGCTAGTCCTTCCCCGCCGCCGCGATGATGGTCGCGGTCCCGCCGGCGCCGGCAATCTTCTCGGCGGCAGTGGCGCTGAACTTCTGCGCGCTCACGGTGAGGCGCTTCGTGAAGTCGCCGTCGCCGAGGATCTTCACGGGCTGGCGGACGTTCTTGATGATGCCGGCGAGGCGCAGCGTTTCGGGCGTGACGGCGGTCCCGTCCGCGAAGCGCTCGAGCGCGCCGAGGTTCACCGGCTGGTACTCGACCTTCCACTTGTTGTTGAAGCCGCGGAGGACATGGAACTTCCGGGCCGAGGGGAACTGTCCGCCCTCGAATGAGTCGTAGGGCAGGTTCTTGCCGCTGCGGGACTTCTGCCCTTTCAGGCCCTTGCCCGAATAGGTGCCGTGGCCGCTGCCATTGCCGCGGCCGACGCGTTTTTTGGAGTGCGTCGCGCCGCGGTCGGGGCGGAGGTCCTGTGCGCCGATGGTCATGAGGACTCCCCTTCCCGGACGGCGACGAGATGCCGCACCTTGTCGATCATGCCGCGCAGCGCCGGGCTGTCTTCGTGCGCAACGGTTTGGTTGAGACGGCGCAGCCCGAGCTTGCGGATGGTGTCCTTCTGGTCTTGATTGTAGCCGATGCCGCTCTTGCGATAGGTAACACGGATGAGGGCCATGGTTACCTCCCTCCCTGCTGGAGCGCCAGCCGGCGGGCGCGCGCACCGGCCGGGTCGCGCAGCGACGAGAGCCCATCGATGGTCGCGCGGGCGACGTTGATGGGGTTCCGGCTGCCGAGCGACTTCGCGAGGATATCGGTCACGCCGGCGGATTCCATGATGGAGCGGACGGCGCCGCCGGCGATGACGCCGGTGCCGTGGCTGGCGGGCTTGAGCATCACGCGGGCCGCGCTGTATTCGGCGATGAGGGGGTGCGGGATGGTGCCGCCGCGCATGGGGATGCGCACCATGGACTTTCGGGCGAGGGTCGCGCCCTTGCGGATGGCTTCGGGCACTTCGTTGGCTTTGCCGAGGCCGATGCCGACGGAGCCGTGGCCATCGCCGACGACGATGAGGGCGCTGAAGCTGAAGCGCCGGCCACCTTTGACGACCTTCGCCACGCGGTTGATGTAGATGACCTTCTCGGTCAGCTCTTCCTGGCCGGAGTCGTACCCGTCTCCCCGGCTGCGGTCATTTGGTCCGGCCATTTAGAACCCCAATCCTGCTTCGCGCGCGGCATCGGCGAGTGCCTGGACGCGGCCGTGGTACTGGTACCCGCCGCGGTCGAAGACGACCAGTTCGACGCCATTGGCTTTCGCCCGCTCGGCGACGGCCTTGCCGACGGCAACGGCGCGTTCGGTCTTGTTCTTGCCCTTGATCTCAGCGGCGATGCTCGCATCGAGGTCGCTGGCGGCCGCGAGGGTGCGGCCGGCGACATCATCGATGACCTGGGCGTAGATGTGCGACGAGCTCCGGAAGACGTTGAGTCGCGGCCGCGCCGGCGTCCCGGAGACGTTCTTGCGGACGCGGGCGTGGCGGCGCTGGCGGGCGAGGATGCTGGTTGCTTTCGCCATTTACTTGCCTACCTTCCCGGCCTTGCCGGCCTTGCGGCGGACGCGCTCGCCGAGATAGCGGATGCCCTTGCCCTTGTAGGGCTCGGGGGGCCGGAGCTTGCGGATGTTGGCCGCGACCTGGCCCACTTGCTCCTTATCGATGCCCTGGATGTGCACGCGCGGCCCTTCGAGCGCGAAGGTGATGCCGCCCGGCGGCGTGACGATGACGGGGTGCGAAAAGCCGAGGGCGAGCTGCAGGTTCGAACCCTGGAGCTGGGCGCGGTAGCCGACGCCCTGCACTTCGAGCGTTCTTGTGAAGCCCGTGGTGACACCCGTGACCATATTGTTCAGGAGCGTGCGAGAAAGGCCGTGCAAGGCACGGACCTTGCCCTCGTCGTTCGGGCGGCTGACAACAAGCTGGCCGTCTTCGCGGCTGAGCGTGATGACGGTTGGAAACGTGCGCGAAAGTTGCCCTTTTGGGCCTTTCACGACCACGGAATTGCCATCGCCGAAGGTCACTTCGACGCCTGCGGGGACGGGGATGGGCTGGCGGCCGATACGTGACATTTGCCTACCCCTACCAGACGTAGCACAGGAGCTCGCCGCCAACGCTCTGGCGGCGGGCTTCCTGCCCGGTCATGATGCCTTTCGGCGTCGAAAGGATGGCGATCCCGAGGCCGCCGTAGACGCGCGGGATCTCGGTACGCTGCACGTACACGCGCAGGCCGGGCTTGGAGACGCGTTGCAGGCCAGTGAGCACCGGCTGCTTGCGGCCGCCGTAGTTCAGCTCCACCTTCAGGTTCGGCTGCGGCTTGCCCTCTTCGGCGACGACGGCGTAATCCTTGATGAAGCCTTCGTCCTTGAGGACGCCGGCGATGGCTACCTTCATTTTGGACGCCGGGATGAGCACCGCATCGTGCCGCGAGAGCACGGCGTTGCGGATGCGGGTGAGCATATCGGCGATCGGGTCATTCATACTCATGGCGTTTCCCCTCTGGCGTTTGCCTGCGCACTTACCAGCTGGACTTGGTCACCCCCGGGAGGAGTCCCCTGTGGGCGAGCTCGCGGAAGGTGATGCGTGAAAGGCCGAACTTGCGGATGTAGCCCTTGGGCCGGCCGGTGATGACGTCGCGATTGTGGAGGCGGGTCGGGCTGCTGTTGAGGGGCAGCTTGCGGAGCTCGGCGTAGAGCTGGTCGACCTTCGCCGTGTCTTCCCAGGAGGCAGCGAGCTGCTTCTTGAGTTCGGCCCGGCGAGGCGCGAACTTCGCATGCAGCTCCTTGCGCGCCTGGTCCCTGTTGACGATTCCCTTGGAAGCCAAGTGCGTCCTCCTAATTCTTCCGGAACGGCATGCCGAGCAATTCGAGCAGCCGCCGGCCTTCTTCGTCGGTGCGGGCCGTGGTGACGATGGTGACCTGGAGACCGCGCACCTTATCGACTTTGTCGTAATCGATCTCCGGGAAGATGAGCTGCTCCCGCAGGCCGAGGCTGTAGTTGCCGCGGCCATCGAAGGCGTTGGGGTTCAGGCCCTGGAAATCGCGGATGCGGGGGAGCGCGGCGCTCACGAGGCGGTCCAGGAATTCAAACATCCGGGGGCCACGCAGCGTGGTCGAGACGCCGATGGGGTTGCCTTCGCGCAGGCGGAAGTTCGCAATGGAGCGCTTGGCGCGGTTGATGACGGGCTTCTGGCCGGTGATCGCCGAGACATCGTCCGCCGCTTTGTCGAGCGCGTTCGCATCGGTGAGGGCTTCGCCCATGCCGATGTTCACGACGACCTTCGTGACCTTCGGGACCTGCATGATGTTGGCGTACTTGTACTGCTCGCGCAGGGCGCCAATGACTTCGCTGTCGTACTTTTCTTTCAATCGCGGCGGCATTATTCGATGTCCTCCCCGCTGCGCTTGCCGATCCGCACGAGTGTGCCGTTTTCGCGCACACGGAAGGTGACGCGTGTCGGCTGGTCGGTGTTGGGGTCGATCAGCATGACGTTGCTGATGTGGATCGGGGCTTCGCGCTCGATGATCGAGGACTGCTGGCCCTGGCTGCGGGCGCGCTGGTGCTTCTTCACGATGTTGACGCCTTCGACCACGACACGGTTGTCCTTGGTCACGACGTGGCGAACGGCGCCGCGCTTGCCGCGGTCCTTCCCGGAGATCACGACGACGTGGTCGCCGCGCTTGATCTTCGCTGGCACTAGAGCACCTCCGGCGCGAGGGAGACGATCTTCATGAAGTTGCGGTCGCGCAGCTCGCGAGCCACAGGGCCGAAGATGCGCGTGCCGCGCGGGTTCTCGCCGTCGTTCGCGAGCAGGACCGCCGCGTTTTCGTCGAAGCGGATGTAGGAGCCATCGGGGCGGCCGTACTCCTTCGTGACGCGCACGACGACGGCCTTGACGACGTCGCCCTTTTTCACGGCGGAGTTCGGCTGCGCGACCTTCACGCTGCAGACGATGATGTCCCCGGGGCGCGCATAGCGGCGGCGGCTGCCGCCGAGGACGCGGATGCAGAGCAGCGAGCGGGCGCCGGAATTGTCGGCGGCCTTGAGGCGTGTTTCCTGCTGGATCATGCCTGGACCTCCGACTTCGGAGCGGCCTGGGCCGACCGTTCGATGTCCTGGCCGATCGTCTGGGGGGCCACGTCGGCGACATCGCCGCGGGTGATGATTTCGATCACGCGCCAGCGCTTCTCTTTCGAAAGCGGGGCGCATTCCTGGATGCGCACGAGGTCGCCGAGCTTGCACGTGTTCTGCTCGTCGTGTGCCTTGTAGCGGTTGGTGAGCGACATGACCTTGTGGTAGAGGCGGTGCTTCTTGCGGCGCACGACCGTGACCACGACGGTCTTTTCCATTTTGTCGCTGACGACGGTCCCCTGGAGAACGCGCTGTGTCATGTGTTACTCCTGAACCGCCGCTTCGAGCTGGCGTTCGCGGCGAATGGTGCGCAGGCGGGCAATGCGTTTCTTCGCATTGCGTAGCTCGCGGTAGTTCTGCAGTTGGCGGCTGGCGTGCTGGAAGCGCAGGGTGAAGAGGGCGCGATAGGCCTCGCCAATCTCGCGGTCCAGTTGCTCGTCGTTCCAGCGGCGAATTTCTTCGGCTTTGCGTTCGGCCATCGCTACACCACCACTTCTTCGCGGGGCACGATCTTCGTGGGGATCGGCAGCTTGTGGGCGGCGAGGCGAAGGGCCTCACGGGCGACGGCTTCGGGCACACCGGCGACTTCGAACATGATGCGGTTCGGCTTCACGACGGCGACCCACTTGTCCGGCGCACCCTTTCCGGAGCCCATGCGGGTTTCCGCTGGTTTCGCCGTAACTGGCTTGTCGGGAAAGATGCGGATCCAGACCTTGCCGCCGCGCTTCATTTCGTGGGTCATGGCGCGGCGGGCGCTTTCGATGTGGCGGGAATCGATCCATGCCGCACCCTGGGCCTGCAGTCCGAACTCGCCGAAGGCGACGTAGTTGCCGGTGAGCGCTTCGCCCTGGCGGCGGCCACGATGCTGTTTGCGGTGTTTGACGCGTCGAGGTTGGAGCATGGCTTAGCTACCCCCTCGCTGGACGAGTTCCTGCTGTTCCATGCTGATAGCTGTGTGCCCCGAGGCGACAGCAGCTGCCGCAGCATGCTCGGCGGCCTCGGCTTCGATCTCGGCGGCGGGACGCGGGGCAACCGGCGCCGGCTCGGGGACGATCTCCTCGCGGCGGCGTTCGCTCGGGCGCTCCGGCAGGATCAGGCCCTTGTAGATCCAGCACTTCACGCCGATGCGGCCGAACGTGGTATGAGCTTCGGCGATGCCGTAATCGATGTCGGCGCGGAGGGTATGGCGGGGGACCTGGCCCTGCGTCTCGGACTCCTTGCGCGACATCTCGGCGCCGCCGAGGCGGCCGGCGATGGCGACGCGGACGCCGAGGGCGCCTCGCTGCATGGTCCGCTGCACGGCTTGCTTGACGGCGCGCCGGAAGGCCACGCGGCGCTCCAACTGGTCAGCGACCGAGCGCGCCACCAGGTACGCATCCAGCTCGGGGGTCCGGATCTCCTGGATGTTCACGCGGACGCGGCCGCCACTGTAGTGCTCGAGGCTGTTGCGCAGCTCTTCGACCTTCGCCCCGCCACGGCCGATGACGATGCCGGGCTTGGCGGTGTGGATGGTGATGGTCACCAGGTTCGCGTTCCGGTCGACCTCGACGTGGCTAATGCTGGCGTCGGGCAGCTCCTGGAGGACGCGGCGGCGGAGCTCGAGGTCCTGGTGGAGCCGCTGTGTGTAGTCACGCTCCGCGAACCACTTCGATTCCCAGTCGTAGAGGATGCCGATGCGAAAGCCGTGCGGGTGTACTTTTTGTCCCAAAACTAACCTCCGCGCTCGTCGAGGATGATGGTGATGTGCGCTGAGCGCCTGAGGATCGGGCTGACGCGGCCGCGCGAGCGCGGCTTGAAGCGCTTGTTGGTTCGGGCGTCATCGGCGAACGCGCGCTTGATGACCAGGTCATCGACATCGAGGTCGAAGTTGTTCTCGGCGTTGGAGGCGGCGGAAAGCACGACCTTCGAGACCGAGCGGGCGTGTGGCGATTGCACGTAGCGCAGGAGCGCCAGCGCCTGGTCGACGGTGAGGCCCGGGAGGCGTTCGAGGATCAGGCGGATTTTCCGTGGGGCGACGCCCATTCCCTGGGCCGATGCTCGTACTTCCACGTCAGCGCCTCACTTTGCTCTGGCGGTCGCTCTTCGAAACGTGCCCGCGGAAGGTCCGCGTGAGGGCAAATTCGCCGAGTTTGTGGCCAACCATGTTCTCGGTGACAAAGACCGGCACGTGACGCCGGCCATCGTGGACGGCGATGGTCAACCCGATCATCTCGGGCAGGATGGTGGACGCGCGCGACCAGGTCTTGATGATCGACTTGGTGGCGGCGCCACGCATCGCCATGACCTTCTTATCGAGCGAAGGGTGGACGTACGGGCCTTTTTTCCGGGATCGAGACATCGCGTACTCCTACTTGCTTCGCCGGCGCTGGATGAACTTATCGGTGCGCTTGTTGTTGCGGGTGCGGTAGCCGAGTGTGGGCTTGCCCCACGGGGTCTTCGGGCCGGGCATGCCGACGGGGGCGCGCCCTTCGCCGCCACCGTGCGGGTGGTCGCGGGGGTTCATGACGGCGCCGCGGACCTGCGGACGGCGGCCGCGATGGCGGGTGCGCCCGGCTTTTCCGAGCTTCACCAGCGAGTGTTCGATGTTGCCAACCTGGCCGACGGTGGCGGCGCATTCAATGCGCACGCGGCGCATTTCGCCGCTGGGCAGGCGGACGAGGGCGTACTCGCCCTCCTTCGCCATGAGCTGGGCCGAGGTGCCGGCGCTGCGCACCATCTGGCCGCCCTTGCCGGGAGTCATCTCGATGTTGTGGATCTGGGTGCCGGTGGGCATGTTCGCCAGCGGAAGCGAGTTACCGACGCGCACTTCCGCGCCCGGCCCGCTGACGATGACGGCGCCCACTGCCAGGCCGTTCGGGGCGAGGATATAGCGCTTCTCACCGTCCACGTACTGCAAGAGGGCGATGCGCCCCGTGCGGTTCGGGTCGTATTCGATGGCGATGACCTTCGCGGGGATGCCGGCCTTGTTGCGCGCCCAATCGATGATGCGATAGAGGCGGCGCGAACCGCCGCCGCGATGGCGGACGGTGATGCGGCCCTGATTGTTGCGCCCCGAGCCCTTCTTGCTGAGGGATTCGGTGAGCGCCTTTTCCGGGCGCTTCTTCGTGATCTCGGTGAAGGCGTGGCCGCTGGCGTTGCGGCGCCCGGGGGAGGTCGGCTTGAACTGCTTGATCGGCATCGCTAAATTCCCTCGAACAGTTCGATCTTGTCGCCCGGGACGAGCGTCACGATCGCCTTCTTCCAGTCTGGCCGGTTGGTAATCTTGCGGCCGAAACGCTTGGGCTTGCCCTTCATCTTCATGGTGTTCACTTCGGAGACGCGGACGTTGAAGGCGAGCTGGACGGCTTCCTTGATCTGGTTCTTGTTGGCGCGCACATCCACTTCGAAGACGTACTTGTCGAGCCCGGTGAGGACGGTCGTCTTCTCGGTGATGATTGGGCGCAGCAGCACGCCGTAGGGGTGCAGTTCCTTAGGCACTTGCGGCCTCCTGCTTTCGGCCGCGGTGCGGCCGGAGGTTCTGGCCGCCCCAGAGCGACTCGATCTTGCGGACGGCGTCTTCGGTGAGGACGAGCTTGTGGGCGTTCACCAGGTCGACGACATTGAGGTTTGCGGCGGGGAGCGCGCGCACCACGTCGATGTTGCGGGCGGCGATCATCAGGTTCGCTTCGTGCTCGCCGCTGACGACCAACGCGCGCCGGTTGACGCCGAGCGTGTCGAGGAGCGCCTGCACCGGCCGGGTCTTCGGTTCGGCGGGCACGAGGCCCTCGACGACCATGATGGTGCCGCTGGCGGCGTGGTCGCTGAGCGCCGAGCGCAACGCGAGGCGGCGCATCTGGCGGGGCAGATCCTTGGCGAAACTGTGCGGGCGCGGGCCGAAGGCGACGCCACCGCCGACGTGGTGCGACGCGCGGATGCCGCCCTGGCGGGAGCGCCCGAGGCCCTTCTGCTTGCGGATCTTGACGGTCGAGCCCTCGACCTCGCCGCGTGTCTTCGTGCTGGCGTTACCGGAGCGGCGGTTCGCCATCTGGGCGACGTAGGCCTGGTGCAGCACGGACTTGTTGGGGACGATGCCGAAGACGTCGTCGGCCGCGTCGATGTGGCGCACCTGGGCGCCGGTCGCATCGAACACCGGGAGCTTCATTTCGATACCTTCCTGGCGCTACGGATGCGGACAAGCCCGCCCTTCGGCCCGGGCACGGAGCCGGCGACGAAAATCACGCCCTGGTCATCGTTGCGGCTGACAATTTCGAGGTTGCGCACGGTGACCTGTTGGGCGCCCATGTGGCCCGCCATGCGGGTGCCCTTGTAGACACGGCCGGGGGTGGTGCCGGAGCCGATGGAGCCCGGGGCGCGATGGCGGTCGCTCTGGCCATGGGTCTTGGGGCCGCCACTGAAGTTGTGGCGGCGAACGCCGCCCTGGAAGCCGCGGCCCTTGGAATCGGCGGTGACATCGACCTTCTCGCCCGGGTCGAACAGCTCGGCGCCGAGCTTGTCGCCGAGCGCGAGGGCCGCGCCGCCTGTGAGGCGGAACTCCGCGAGGTGACGGAGGTTCAGGCCGCCCGCGGCACGGAGGTGGCCGGCTTCGGGCTTGTTCAGCTTGCGCGCCTCAGCGAAGCCGACCTGGACGGCGGTGTAGCCGTCCTTTTCGGGCGTGCGGAGCTGGGTGACGTAGCAGGGGCCGACGGCGACGGCCGTAGTGCCGCGCAGGCGGCCACGGGCATCGAACACCTGGACGGTACCCAACTTGCGACCGAGAAGTCCTTCGATAGTCATGGCGGCTACAGTTTGATCTCGATATCGACGCCGCTCGGCAGCTGCAGCCGCATAAGCGTGTCGACGGTCTTGGAGGTCGGCTCGAGGATATCGATGAGCCGCTTGTGGGTGCGGATCTCGAACTGTTCGCGCGAGTCCTTATAGACGTGCGGGCTGCGAATGACGCAGAACTTTTCGATGGCGGTGGGAAGAGGCACCGGGCCGGCGACAGCCGCGCCCGTCCGCTCCGCGGCTTCGACAATCTGCCGGGCCGACTGGTCGAGCAGGCGATGGTCGTACGCCTTTAGCTTGATCCGTATCTGTTGACGAGCCATGGTGCCGTCCCTTCTCCGAAAACTACTCTGTGACCCGGGTGACGACGCCGGCGCCGACGGTGCGGCCGCCCTCGCGGATGGCGAAACGCAGGCCGTCTTCGATGGCGACGGGCTGGATCAGCTCCACGGCCATCTGGATGTTGTCCCCCGGCATCACCATCTCGACGCCTTCCGGCAGCCCGATCGACCCGGTCACGTCGGTGGTCCCCAGGTAGAACTGCGGCCGGTACCCGTTGAAGAACGGCGTGTGCCGCCCGCCCTCTTCCTTGCTCAGCACGTACACCTGCGATTCGAACTTCGTGTGCGGCTTGATCGAGCCCGGCTTCGCCAGCACCTGCCCGCGTTGCACGTCGTCGCGCTCCACCCCGCGCAACAGGCAGCCGACGTTGTCGCCGGCACGGCCTTCGTCCAGGAGCTTCTTGAACATCTCGACGCCCGTGACCGTCGTCTTGCGCGTCTGCGTGATGCCGATGATCTCGATCTCTTCGCCGACTTTCACCACCCCGCGGTCGATCCGGCCCGTCACCACCGTGCCCCGGCCCTTGATCCCAAAGACGTCTTCCACGTGCATCAGGAAGGGCTTGTCCAGCGCCCGCTGCGGCGTGGGGATGTAATTATCGACAGCGTCCATCAGCTCGAGGATGCACTTGTACTCGGGCGCGTCCGGGTCGGTGGAGGTCGATTCCAGCGCGTGCAGCGCCGAGCCGCGGATGATCGGGATGTCGTCGCCGGGGAACTCCTGGCTCGTCAGCAGCTCGCGCAGCTCGAGCTCGACGAGCTCCAATAGCTCCTCGTCCTCCATCATGTCGACCTTGTTCAGGAAGACCACGAGCGCCGGCACTTCCACCTGGCGCGCCAGCAGGATGTGCTCGCGCGTCTGCGGCATCGGGCCGTCGGGCGCGGCCACCACGAGGATGGCGCCGTCCATCTGCGCCGCCCCCGTGATCATGTTCTTGATGTAGTCGGCGTGGCCGGGGCAGTCGACGTGCGCGTAGTGGCGCTGCTCCGTCTCATACTCGACGTGCGCAATCGCGATCGTGATGCCGCGGGCGCGCTCTTCCGGCGCGTTATCGATGGAATCGAACGCGCGGAACTGGGAGCCGCCTTTGAGCGCGAGCACCTTCGTGATCGCTGCCGTCAGCGTCGTCTTGCCGTGGTCGACGTGCCCAATCGTCCCCACGTTCACATGCGGCTTCGTCCGCTCGAATTTCGCCTTCGCCATCGCTGTGCCCTTTCCTTGAATAGAGTGGTGTTGCCGCGAGTACGGTCGGGACTATGCCGCGCCTGACTGCTTGGTCAGGGTGGCGGCAATGTTTCGTGGGACTTCCTCATAGTGATCGAACTCCATGCTGTAGCTTGCGCGTCCCTGCGAAAGCGAGCGGAGGTCGGTTGAGTAGCCGAAGGTCTCGGCGAGCGGGACCTGGGCGTGGACGATCTGGGTTTTGCCCATGGATTCGGTGCCGACGATCATGCCGCGGCGGGAGTTGATATCGCCGACGACGGCGCCGAAGTAATCCTCGGGCGCGCGCACTTCGACTTTCATGATCGGTTCGAGGATGACGATGCCGGCCTTCCTGGCTGCCTCTTTGGTGCCAATCGAGCCGGCATTCTTGAACGCCATTTCCGAGGAGTCGACGGCGTGGGTCTGGCCGTCGAGGAGGGTTACCTTGACATCGAGCACCGGGTAGCCGGCGAGGATGCCGCCCTGGAGGGCCTCTTTCGCACCCTGCATGACCGGGTTGATGTACTCCTTCGGGACGGAGCCGCCGACGATCTTATTTTCGAACTGGAAGCCCTGGCCGCGCTCCAGGGGCTCGATTTCGAGCTCGACGACGCCGTATTGGCCGCGCCCGCCGCTCTGGCGGACGAAGCGTCCCTCGGCGCGCGCGGAACGGGTGATCGCTTCACGGTAGCTCACCTGCGGGCGGCCAACGTTGGCGGCGACTTTATGTTCGCGGAGCATGCGGTCCACGATCACTTCGAGGTGGAGTTCGCCCATGCCGGAGATGAGGGTCTGGCCGCTCTCCTCATCGAAGGTCCAGTGGAAGGTTGGGTCCTCTTCGCTCATCTTCATGAGGGAGTCACCCATCTTGTCCTGGTCTTCCTTGCTCTTGGGCTCGAGCGCCACGCGGATCACGGGCTCGGGGAACTGGATGTTTTCGAGCACGACCGGGTGGTCCTGGGCGCAGAGCGTGTCGCCGGTGAAGGTCTTCTTCAGGCCGACCGCCGCGGCAATCCCGCCCGCGTAGATGGCTTCTACTTCTTCGCGCTGGTTGGCGTGCATCATGAGGACGCGACCGATTCGCTCGCGCTCGCCTTTGGTCGAGTTGTAGATGTTCTCGCCCGCCTTGAGCACGCCGCTGTAGACGCGAAAGTAGGCGAGGCGGCCGACGTACGGGTCGGTGACAATCTTGAAGGCGATCGCGGCGAGCGGTTCTTCATCCGAGGGGGGCCGAATGACCTCGCCGCCGCTCTTGGGGTCGATACCCTTCACCGGGGGGATGTCGATGGGGCTTGGGAGGTAATCGACGACGGCATCGAGCATGAGCTGGACGCCCTTGTTCTTCAGGGCGGAGCCGCAGAGCACGGGATGGGCAAGGTTGGCGAGCGTGGCGCGGCGGATGGCCTGCTTGAGCTCGTGGGCGCCGATTTCGTGACCTTCGAGGTAACTGATGGCGACCTGGTCATCGACGTTGCCGATGCCTTCGACGAGCTTGTCGCGCGCGGCGGCGGCGCGGTCGGCGTAGGCGGCCGGGATCTCGCGGCGCTCGGGCACGGAGCCCTTGTCGCCGCCGAACCACCACCAGCACATCTCCACGAGGTCGATGCAGCCATCGAACTCGGCTTCGACGCCGACGGGGATCTGGATGGGGACGGGGTTGGCGCCGAGGCGGTCCACCATCATGTCGATGGTGCGCTGGTAATCGGCGCCGGTGCGGTCCATTTTGTTGACGAAGGCGATGCGGGGGACGCCGTAGCGGTCGGCCTGGCGCCAGACGGTCTCGGACTGAGGCTCGACGCCGGCGACAGAATCGAAGCAGACGACGCCGCCATCGAGGACGCGCAGGCTGCGCTCGACTTCGGCGGTGAAGTCCACGTGGCCGGGGGTATCGATGATGTTGATGGAGTGGTCGTTCCATTCGGCGGTGGTGGCGGCGGAGGTGATGGTAATGCCGCGCTCGCGCTCCTGCTCCATCCAGTCCATGGTGGCGCTGCCTTCGTGGACTTCGCCGATCTTGTAGGTCTTCCCGGTATAGAAGAGGACGCGCTCGGTCACCGTGGTCTTGCCCGCGTCGATGTGGGCAATGATCCCGATGTTGCGGATCCTTTCGATGTCGGTTTGGCGGGGCATATCAGTTCAATCCTCTGCCGGCGGGGCGGGGCAGCGCCTACCAGCGGTAGTGGACGAAAGCGCGGTTCGCTTCCGCCATGCGGTGGGTGTCTTCTTTGCGCTTGATCGCCTGGCCGGTGTTGTTGACCGCGTCGAGCAGCTCGCTCGCCAGGCGTTCGGACATGGACCGGCCGCCGCGAGATCGGGATGAGTTGAGGATCCAGCGCATCGCGAGGGCGATGCGGCGGTCCGGACGAATTTCAACGGGGACCTGGTAGGTGGCGCCGCCAACGCGGCGGGGCTTCACTTCGAGCACGGGGGTGGTGTTGCGGATGGCCTGCTGGAAGACATCGAGGGGGTCGCGGCCGGTGGTGGTGGCGATGCGGTCGAACGCGCCGTAAACGACGCGCTCGGAGGTGCTCTTCTTGCCGCGTGTCATCAGCTTATTGATGAGGATCTGGACCTGGACGTTGTTGTACCGCGAATCGGGCGGGATGGGGCGCCGTTCGGGTCGATTGCGTCGGGCCATGGCTCAAGTTCTCCCGGTATTCGTCGTAGCCGCCGGCGCCCGGCGGCGATGATGGTGCTAGCGGCGGCCGCCCTTGCCGGCGGCCTGGGCGTTCTTGCGGGTGCCATACTTGCTACGGCCCTGCTTGCGGTTGTTAACGCCGGTCGCATCGAGTGCGCCGCGGACGATGTGGTAGCGGACGCCGGGGAGGTCCTTGACGCGGCCACCCCGCACGAGCACCACCGAGTGCTCCTGCAGGCTGTGGCCTTCGCCGGGGATATAGGCGGTGACTTCGATCCCGTTCGTGAGGCGCACGCGCGCGACCTTGCGCAGCGCCGAGTTTGGCTTCTTCGGCGTCTGGGTTCGCACCTGCGTGCAGACGCCGCGCTTCTGCGGCGAGCCGGACTTGCCTTCCGTCTTGCGGAGACGGCCGGTGTGTGAGTTGAAGCTGAACAGGAGCGCGGGGGCCCCGGATTTCTTCACCTTGGGCGTGCGGCCCTTGCGGACGAGCTGGTTGATGGTCGGCATTCCTGCGTCCCCTGCATGCAGCTTGCGGCCACGGCGGCGGAGCCGTGACCCTGGAGAAGGCGAGCCTTCGTCGGATTTCAGCGCACGAAAACAGGCCGAAAAGCCTGTTCGTGAACAGCGCCCTTGCCACGTGTGCGGCCCGGGCCGTCTTCAAGCACTCAGCTTCGCGACCTGCCTGGCTCGAAGAGCTGGCATACGCAACAAGCGCCGAACTGTGAGAGTACCACAGGGAGGGTCTGTGTCAAATTCGGGGGGCATGTCACGTCGCATCTGAATGGAGCTGCCGGTGAGCCCGGCGACGTCCCGAACTTCCACCATCTCATCGCCCGGCTCACCCTTTGCGGCGCGGGCGCGGCGGCCGTCTTCCATTGTAGGCAACCACCTGACCAGTGGACGCCTGCGACATGTCCTCCCCGTCGCGGGGGCGCGGCCCACGTCAGGGCCGCGCCCCACCAAATCGGGAGTGGCGAGCGGTACGTGCTGAGACCCGAGTCCTGAGTCCTGAGTCCTGAGTGCTGAGTCGGGGGCGAGTCGACAGGGCTCGTGGCGATCGGCGGCTGCGGTCGTGGCGGACTGCCGGCCCATGGCCAATGGCCAATGGCAAATGGCCAACAGCTCATGGCCAACGGCCTCCGAAGCGCGTAGCGTTGCTCCCCGATTGGACTCATGCCACCATACGTGCGGCGGCGGCCTACCACAGGGGACAGGAGCGCACGTGACCTTCCCAGCAGCCGACGAAGAGTTTTCCTCAGTTTGCCCGTACCTTGGGCTCGCCGACGATGCCGATTCGCACGCCACGTACGCGACCGAGGCGCACCGCTGTTACCGGTTGGATAACCCGACGCGCATCGCGACGAATCACCAGAACAACTTCTGCCTCGGCGAGAACCACATCGCGTGCCCAATCTTCAAGGGCGAAGGGATCGCGGCGACGACGCAGCCGGCGGCAGCCGCCCCGGCCGCGGCGAGCCGGGCGCCCGCGGCGGCACGGCCTCCGCGCGAACCAAAGCCGGCGGCTGCGCGCCCGCGCGCGGCCGGTGGCGGCGACCGGCCGCGGAAGCCCCCGACAGGGAGTATCGGCCCGCGCCCGCGGCCCGGCGGCATCAGCATGCCGGTGGCCACGGTCGGGCTGTTCGCGCTGGCAATCATCGTGATCGCCATCGCCTTCCTTATAAACAGCGCGGTTGGCGGCGGCGACAAGCTATCGCCCGCCGAGGTGAACCAGACGAACACGGCCGTCGCGAAAAAGGCCACACCGGGTGCGACGACGCCCACCCCGGGCGGCGCCACGGCCACGAACGGCACGGCAAGACCGGGCACGACCACCGCGACGGGCACGGCCGCGCCCCGGACGGCGACCCCGGCGGGTAGCGGCGCGGGCACGTACACGGTCGAATCGGGCGATAACTGCGGCGCCATCGCGGACAAGAACGGCATCACGCTGGACCAGTTCTTCACGCTCAACCCGACCATCGACCGGAGCTGTAACAACCTTGCTGTGGGGCAGGTGGTCAAGGTCAAATAAGCTGCCCGGGCTGAGGTCCTGTTCGTCTGGCGACAGGGAGCCCTTTGGGCTCGGGTGGGCGGCGTGCGACATTCGCGCCGTGGCCTGCGAACACCCACCTGAGGAACGCCAGCGCGTCTTCGACGGCGGACCCGAGCCGCGGCCGGACCGCAGCTACTGCGGGCTCTGTGGCGACGTGCTCCTTGGCCTCCGGCTGCCGTTGCCGCCGCGCGCCGGCGGACCGCCACGGACTACCCCGGGCCCCGGGCGGGACGGCAGCGATCCGCGATTGCCCCTCGCGATGCGCGGTGACTATAGTTAGCCGCGGACCTCTATGCTTATCGACCTTCACGCACACACCTGGCCCCGCTCGCACGACAGCGTCCTCAATCCTGACGACCTGGTTGCCCGGGCAAAGAATGCCGGGCTCGACGCAATCTGCTTCACCGAACACGATACGGTCTGGGATTTCAAGTCGATCGAGGAGCTGCGGGCGAAGCACAATTTCCTCGTGCTCGCCGGCATCGAAATCAGCACGGACGACGGGCACATCCTCGCCTTCGGCATCGACCGCTATGTCTTCGGCATGCACCGCTCGCGGGAGCTGGCGAGCTACACCGAGCGCTCGAACGGCGCGCTGGTGGCAGCGCACCCATACCGGCGGCAGATGCCCTGGTTCAGCCGCAACGACGAGGAGTACCAGGCGGCGCTCGAAAAGGCGAGCCGCAATCCTGCCTACCAGTACGTGCAGGCGCTCGAGACGCTGAACGGGCGGGGGAGCGACAAAGAGAACGAATTCGCGCGGCGGCTGCGGGACATGATGGACCTGCCGGGCACCGCGGGCACCGATTCGCACGCTATCAGCGATGTCGGCAAGTGCGCCACGCACTTCGAAAAAGAGGTCCACGACGAGCGTGAACTGATCGAGGAACTGCGGGCCGGGCGCTACTACGCGGTGGACCTGCGGACGGGCCAGCCCATCGCCACGCACAGCGGCTGACGCGGGTTGCGTTTGCGCCCCGAGGCTATGATTGTAGTATCTGCGTTGCCGGAACTACGCCGGCGCGCGCGAAAACTGACGCCAACGCAAGAGGAGTTGCCATGACCTACGTGATCACCGCGCCCTGCATCGATGTGCAGGACCAGGCCTGCGTCGAAGTCTGCCCCGTCGATTGCATCCACTTCGATGAGGGCGAAGATCGCATGCTCTACATCAACCCGGACGAATGCATCGACTGCGGCGCTTGCGAGCCGGCCTGCCCGGTGACGGCAATCTTCGCCGAAGACGACACGCCCGCGGACCAGGCGGAGTTCAAGTCTATCAACGCACTCTGGTATGAAGACAAGGCAGCCGCACGAGCCAAGGTCGCGGCGATCAAGCCCGCCTAGCCTTCCTCCTCGCGTTCAGATTGCCAGGGCCGCCCGCGGGGCGGCCCTATCTGTGTTTCATTGACCATGGCGTGGGAGCGGCTAGCCTAGATCAGTACGCCACGTATCGAGCGTGGCCGAGGAGTTCTCCCAGCATGGCAGATAGAGTCAACATCGCGGCCCGGCCGCGCACTGTCCTTGGCAAGAAGGTGAAGCAACTTCGCCGCCAGGGTACCCTCCCCGCCAACGTGTACGGCCGCGGCCTCGAATCCGTGGCAATCGAAGTCGAAGCGCGCGAATTCAGCCGCAACATCAAGGCGGCGGGCATCCGCGGGATGTTCGAGCTGGACATCGCCGGCGAGGAAAAGCCACGGTACGTCGTGATCCGCGGCCTCACGCGGCAGGGCGGCATGGGCGAACCGACGCACGTCGATTTCTACCAGGTGGACCCCAACCAGCCGATTACGGCGAACGTGCCCATCCACACGGTGGGCGAAGCACCCGCCGTGCGCGACCTCGCGGGCGTCTTGCTCCAGAGCCTTGACCACGTATCGATCAGCTGCCTGCCGCTGCAGATCCCCGAAGCCATCGAGCTCGATGTGAGCCCACTGGTGAGCTTCGAGGTGACCCTCAGCGTCGGCGACATCACGCCGCCGGAGGGCGTGGTGATCCTCACGGACCCGGCCATCCACGTGGCGACGGTGAACCCGCCGCGTATCCGGCTGGAGCCGGGCGAGGAAGCGGCCGAAGAAGAAGCCGAAGCGGAGTAACGGCGCAGCGCATGGCCCAACGGACCTATCCCGCCGACCCGGCCGATGCAGCGTTGCGACTCTTCGTTTCGTGGTTCGGGGGCTACTACGCCCGCAGCAGCGCGATCGAAAGCGTGGCGGTGCTCGCGGATGGCGTCCTGCACGGGACGGTCACGGTGGGCCGCAAGTGGTCGCTGGGCTTCTCGGTGGTCAATACGCTCGCGCCCGATGCCGAACTGGCCTTCGAAGCGGAGCGCGCGGCAATGGAACAGCGGCTGGACAGCACCGGGCACAACGTGGCGGTGTGGGCGCCGCGCGGCGCCCACCTCCCGGCCGGCGAACCGGCGCTCAGCGAGTTCGTGCTGGCGCTGGATGAGGCTCGGCCGCAGGAGGACGGGCGCAAGGAATTGCGCCGGCCGGTCCGCCTCTACCTGCGGCGAAACGGCACGACGGGATCCGTGATCACGGTGCTCGGCGGGCTCAGCGGGCATTGGGCGCAGTTCACGAACCGCGTGCCCGGCACCTATTTCCTGAACGCGCTCGAATTGTACCGGATGCCAATGGACCAGGCGGAACGCGATGAGCTTACGGAGCGCATCGTGCTCGCCGCCGCGCAGCCCGAGGCCGACGATTCCCAGGTGATCCCGGCGGAGGACGCGTGGACGGTGAACGAGCTCAGCGACGGCGGTTCCTGCATCCTCGGGACGCCGAAGCCGGACGACGACGACCATGCGGCGACTCTACGACGGAACCTGCGGAAACTCCTGAAGGACGCGACACCCGCGTTGCGCGAGCCTGCCGATGCAAAGGCGCTGGTGGTGCTCGGCGCGGCCACGTATGCGGAAGAGGAGAAGCTTTCGTGGGCGCTGCGGGGGATGGACCCGGCGCTCTACGCAGGGTACGACCTGATCACGATCGTCGCTGACGGTGTGGTGAAGCCGCTGCTCAAGCCCGGCCGCTCGGCGCTCCCCTGGGACGCGCCGCTTCCGGTGTAACGCATGTCAGGCCGCCGGCCCGTGGATTGGCTTTTCGCGTGGGGTGCCTGACGCGCCGGCGCCGGACCACTGCTGCTGAGCGCTGGCCTCCATGCGTGCGGCCGCCAGCTGGGCGAGTGCGGCGTGCAGGTATGGCTCGGGGGTGGTGAACTTCGGTTCCCAGGCGACAGCGGCGCCCCACGAGCGGGCGTAGATGCCGCTGCCATCGTGGTTGCGCGCGTAGGGGCCGGTGGTGAGGGCCGTGCGCACACGCCCGAGGAGGGCGTCGGCGCCCTCCTCATCGCACTCGGTGAGGACGACGGCGAAGTGGTGCTCATCGATGCGCGCGATGGCGTCGGAGCGGCGTGCCACCTTGAGGAGGGTCTTCGCGAGGTGGCGGCCGAACGGGGGTGGGCGTTCGCCCGGCTCGAGGGGGCGGAAGCCGGCGGGGTGGATGGCGAACACGGCAAGCGCGGCGCAACCACCGTGGCGCAGGCTGCGAGCGATTTCGCGGCCAAGGACTTCGGCGAGGTGGCGGTCGTTGCCGAGGCCGGAATCGGCGTCAACGAGGTCCTCGCGGACCACTTCGACGACCTGCCTCGCCGCAAGCTTGCGGCTGAGCGCGGCGGCGGCTGCGCCCACAACGAACAGCCCGGCGACAACACCGGCCTGCCCCGCGTCGTTGGGGAAGATCACCGTGGCGGCGTAGGCCACGCCGATGGCGGCGAGCGCACCGGGCAGGAACGCCGCGAGGGCCGCGGCCCGGCTGCTCCGTACGCGCCGCTCAGGCAACGGACGGACCATCGGACTCGTCGCGCCAGCGGAATTCGGAGATCACGGGGCGGCTGGCCTTGTTATGAGAGAGCTGCGCATCGCAGGCGGCGAAGAGGTCGCTGGCATCGCAGCCGCGGCCGCTGGCCACGCCGAACGACACCGCGACGGGGATGTCCCCGGCCCATTCGTACGCGTTCAGCCGTTCGAGCTCGTGGGCGATGCGCCGCGCGATACGGCGGCCAAGGTCGAGATCGCAATCGGTCACGATAATCCCGAAATCATCGCCGCCGATGCGGGCAGCGAAGTCGAAGCTCCGTACACAGCGCGCGATGCCGCCTGCCGTACGGCGGATCATTGAGTCGCCGGCGTCGTAGCCGTGCGCCTCGTTGACGGTCCGCGTGCCGGTGACATCAACCATGATCACGGTGACGAGCTCACGCTTGGCGCGGGCCTGGGCGCAAACTTCGCGCAGACGGTCATCGAACGCGCGGCGGTTGTACAGCCCGGTCAGGTGGTCGGTGCGGGCTTCCCGCTCGAGCCAGCGAACCATGGTGTCGCGGCGCCGGAGCGTACGTGTCTCCTCGACGGCGCCGAGAATCCGTGCCAGGAGTTGCTCCCTATCGAGGTTGCGCTTGCTGACGAAGTCGTGAGCACCGAGCTTGAGGCTCGGGAGGGTCTCGCGGTCGTTCTCGCCGTTGGTGAGCAGGACGACGGCGACGTCCGGGCGTTGCTCACGGAGATAGCGCACGAGGTCGGTCTGCTCGTCGCTCCAGAGGCCAGCCTCGATGAGCGCGGCGTCGAAGTTGCCATCGAGCAGCTGGCCGCGGGCGTCGTCGGCATCGCGGGCGAGGGTGAGGCGGCAGTCCGCTTCGCCGCTGAAGAGGTCGCGGACTTCGCGAGCGTCCTCCGGCGATTGATCGACAACGAGTACGCGGAGCATCCGGCGTAGTTCAGCGACGGCCATGGGAGCTTCCCCCGGGCGGGCAAAGTCCGCCCGCAAGCTGATCATCGGCATGGCATTTGGGGCTCTGGAGTGCGAATCAGCAGCAGGAGGGCTATCCGGGTGACCACCTGGTTAAGGTCGTGGGACAGCCTCGGCGACGTGCCGGCCTAGCCGAAGAGCGGGCCGCCGGGGTCGAGCACGGCGCCGCTGGTGGCGATCACGGCGGGCTTCTCTTCGCAGTAGCCATCGTTTTCGCACTTGTCGAAGATGAAGGCGCTGCGCTTCTTGTCGTATTCGATCTTCCAGGTACCGACCGCGTGGCCCGACGTGCCTTTCGCGAGCTCGTCCTGCAGGATGGCGATCAGCGCGGCGAGTTCTTCTCGTCCCATGAAGTGCTTGCTCCGTCAGGGGTTGCTGGACACCCGGTCCACGCGGGCCGTCTCGGCCGAGACCCCTGATCTGAGCGTAGCAGAGCTTCGCCGCAAAAGGACAACGTGGGCGGCGCCAGTAACGGCGGTGGTCGCGAGGACGAATGCCGCCATCACGCCCAGCGTGGCACGTTCGCCCGTGGCATCGGCGATCAGCCCGAAAGGGTAGCCGGCGAGGCCGTTGAGCCCCCAGGCGAGCATCGTGAGCGACATCACGCGCCCGTAGAACACCGGACTGGACTCCTGCAACACGAGCGCGTTGTTCAACATCTGGAAGGAGCTGGAACCGGCGCCGACGAAGAACATCGTGAACAGCGCAAGCGCGAACGTCTGCGCGACGGCGGTCGCGGCGAGGGCCAGGGCGAGGACCGTCCCGGCGACCAGCATCAGACGCCATGCATGCCGGGAGCCGGCGAGGCTCGCCATCCCAACGGTGGACCCGAGCCCGCCGATGGCGCCGGCCCCGTAGAGCCACGTGACGTCGGCGGTCGAACGGCCGAGGCCGTGATCGAGAAAGCCGGGGAGTATCACCTGGTAGGTGAATCCGAAGACGACGATGCCCATGAACGATGCAGCCAATACGAGCAGCTGGGGGCGGCCGGCGACGTGCTCGATGCCGCCGCGGAGGTCATCGACGAGCGAGGGACCGCCGGCGCGCCGGCGGCTCTGTGTCTGCGGCATTTGCGCGAGCGTGAGCACGACCAGGGTGATCAGCCCACCCATGACGAGGTAGGTGCCGCCCGAGCGGACGAACGGGAGTGCGATGAGCGCGCCAGCTACGAATGGCCCGAAGACGCGGGTCAACGTCATCGAGACTTGCTGGAGCGCGATCCCGTTCCCGACGGTCTCCTTCGGCAGGATTTCGCCGATCCAGGCCTGCCGGGCGGGGGCGATGAACGAGAAGACGACGCCCATCACGAACGTCGAGGCGATGAGGGCTGCAAGGGTTATCTGGCCGGCGACGATGAGCGCGCCGACCGCCAGGAAGTCGATCGCGATCACGCCCTGGCCGATGAGCAGGAGGCGGCGCTTGGAGATGCGATCGGCGAGCACGCCACCGAAGGGCGCGACGAGGATGGTCGCAAGGCCCATACCGAGCGCGACGGCGCCGACGGCGCTGTTCTTGCCGGTCAGGTCGAAGGCGACCACCGACTGCACGATGGACGACATCATGAAGACGAGGAAGGCAATCGTTGTGCCGACCCAAAGAATGCGGTATTCGCGGTTTCGCAGCGCGAGGAACGTGGTCCGCGCCCAGTTGCCAAGCATATGGCAATGCTAACCACGAACACCGGCCGCCGCCACGCGCGGGCGGCGGAGAGGCCATCGCTAGACGAAGCCCCGGAGCTTGATTGCGCGGGCGACGCGTTCGACGCCGATATCGAAAGCGGCCTGGCGGGGCCGGGTACCATCGCGGCCGCTGCGCGCCATCAGCTCGCCGAACGCACCGACCATCCGCAGTTCGAGCTCCTGGAGGACACGGTCCAGCTGCCACCGAAACTGCTGGATGTTCTGTGTCCATTCGAAATACGAGACGGTGACGCCGCCCGCATTCATCGCGATATCGGGTAGCACGGCGATCTTGCGCCGGCCCAGGATCGCGTCGGCGGCCGGGGTCACCGGGTGGTTTGCCGCTTCGACCACGGCGCGAGCGTGGATGCGCTCGGCGTTGGCGGCGGTGATCACCTCGCCGAGGGCGGCGGGGACGAGGTAGTCGCACTCGATCTCGAGGAGTTGTTCATTGGTGATGGGATGGGCGCCTTCGAAGCCGGCGACGGAGCCGGCAACGCCGACCCAGCGGTCCAGCGCGCCAACCTGGATGCCTTCCGGCTGGGCGATACCGCCTTTGACATCGCTAACGCCGACGACGGTGAATCCCATCTCGCTGGCGACGCGGCAGGTCCACGAGCCGACGTTGCCGTAGCCCTGCACGGCGATACGGATGTCACGAGGGTCGACGCCCTCGAGGCGGGCGTATTCGCGCATGCAGACGGCGACACCGCGGCCCGTCGCCTGGTCGCGGCCAAAGCTGCCACCCAGCTCTACGGGTTTTCCCGTGACGACGCCGGGGGTGTGCCCGTTGAGCTGGCCGAACGCGTCCATCATCCAGGCCATGGTCTGGGCGTTCGTGCCGAGATCGGGCGCGGGGATATCCCTCGCGACCCCGAGCAGCATCGCGATGTGCTGAGTGTAGGTGCGCGTCAGGCGGTTGAGCTCTGTCTCGCTCATGCGGGTCGGGTCGCACATGACACCACCCTTAGCTCCGCCGAAGGGCAGGTCCATAAGGGCGCATTTGTAGGTCATGAGCATGGCCAGAGCGCGCACTTCATCGATATCGGCTTTCGGATGGAAGCGCACGCCGCCCTTATAGGGGCCGCGGGCGCCGTTATGTTGCACCCGGTAGCCTTCGAAGATCTGGAGCCGGCGGTCGTCCATGCGCACGGGCAGCTGGGCCCGCATCTCCCGCCACGGCGTCCGCAGCAGGTCGATGACCTCGGCGTCAAGGTTGAGACGTGCCGCCGATTCGAAGACGGACGTGAGCACCGCCTCCGAAGGAGAGAGTGACTCTGCGGGCGCGGACGCGGGCGCGGGCGCGGATACGGTCGGCGATGCCATGCCAGTGCCTCCAGGCGCGGCGAGCGCCGCCTTCATTGTCCGCCGGGGTGGGCCTCGCTGCTACCTCTTCCTCATAGGGCGACGCCGGCCAAACTTGCGGCATGTCCCGCATCTTTGTGACTCGCGTGGTGCCCGGGACCGCCCTCGATGAGCTACGGGCGGCCGGACACGAGGTCGACCTCTGGCCGGGCGAACTGCCGCCGCCGCGCGCGATGCTGATGGAACACCTCGCCGAAGCCGAAGGGGCCCTCACCATGGTCACAGACCGGCTCGACCGCGAGCTGCTGGCCGCGTGCGCGGGCCTGCGCATCGTGGCGAACATGGCGGCCGGCTACGACAACATTGACCCGGAGGAGGCGGCGGCGCTGGGGATCTGGGTGACGAACACGCCGGGCGTGCTCGCGGAGACGACAGCCGACATGGCGTTCGCGCTGCTGATGGCGGTCGCGCGCCAAGTGGTCGCAAGCGACCGCGACACGCGCGCGGGCGGCTGGAAGACGTGGTCGCCGACGGCGTTCCTCGGGCACGATGTGCACGGGGCCACGCTCGGCATCATCGGGCTGGGCGAGATTGGCACTGCGATGGCGCGCCGTGGGCGTGGCTTCGACATGCGGTTGCTGTATGCGAGCCGCACGCGGAACCAGCGGGCGGAAGGAGCAATGGGGCTGGAGTGGCGCAAGTTGCCGGAGTTGCTCGCCGAGGCTGACTTCGTCTCGATCCATACGCCGCTAACGGCGGACACCCGCCACCTGATCGGCGAACGGGAGCTGGCGTTGATGAAGCCGACGGCGTTCCTCATCAATACTGCGCGCGGGGGCGTGCTCGACCAGGGCGCGCTTGCGGCGGCGTTGCGAGGCGGGCAGATCGCGGGGGCGGCGCTGGATGTCACCGACCCAGAGCCATTGCCGCTCGAACATCCGTTGTTTGGATTTGCGAACGTGATCATCACGCCGCACATTGCGAGCGCGAGTGAAGCCACGCGGGCGCGCATGGCTTCCATGGCGGCGCGCAACATCATGGCCGCGCTCGCCGGGGAACGGCCGCCGAACGCCCTCAACCGGCCAGGGGCGCGCTAACCGGGTGCTGCGGACCGGCGCCGGCGGAGGGCGCGAATGCCCGTTGGGGACAATGCGCTATCGTGGGCGGTTAAGAACTTGACACATTACGGGCATACGCCAGATAAGTGACGGCAGCGGCACGGCCGTCTCGCCCCACGGACCGCCCGCCCCGGAGTGAACGTGACCAGATCGAAACCCGCTGGAAATCTCTGGCTTGCCGAAGAACTGTGGAAGCTCAATGCAATCGAGTTCGGCGATTTCACGCTCGGGCGCACGGCCGTCCATTCACCGATGTACATCAACCTGCGCCGCCTGATCAGCAACCCCAAGGCGCTGGCGCGCTGCGCGAAGATCATTCGCGAAGAGCTCGAGACGTTGATGTCGATGCGAAATCCGCACGTACAGCCGTTCACGCTGGTCGCCGGGGTACCGTTTGGCGGGCTGCACGTCGCCACGGCGTTCTCGCTCAACGTCTCGACGCCGATGATTTACATCCACCCGCCCTCGACCGATAAAGCCGACGTGATCGAGGGCATCTACGTGCGGGGCCAGACTTGCCTGATCATCGACGACCTTATCACCGGCGGCGGCAGCATCCTCCAGACGGCCGCGACTTTGAGCGAAGCAGGGCTGATCGTCCGGGATGCGGTCACGCTCATCGACCGGCAGGAGGGCGGCCGGGCGGCGTTGAAGTCAGCGGGCATCAACCTCGTCAGCATCCTGAAGCTGGACCAGATAGCGACGTACCTGATGTCGGCGGGCCACATCGAAGAGGAGCAGTACCGCCGGACGATGGCGTATCTCGAGGCGAGCGCCGGCGGCTGAGCTAACAGGGGTCGCCGCCTGGCCCGCGATCCGCGATGGGCCCGGCCGGGCGCTCCACGTCCACGGACTTGCCCCAATCCCGGAACGCCCAGACGGCGTGCGGGGCGGCCGACTGCTGCTCGATTGTGAGAGGCAGCATGGTCGCCGCATCGAGCGTGATCGTGACTGGTCCAAGCCATTCGAGGTTTGCCGCGACGATGATGCCTGCGGCCGAGGTGAGAGGGGGTTGCACGGCTTGCGCGCTGGCGAGCCGGCCGTTGCGGGCGATGATGAAGGGCTCCAGCACGTTCCTGCCGCCGCCGGGGATGCGGGCGAACGTTTCGCAGGTCGTCCGCTCGAAAAACGTCTGGTTATCGACCAGCAGCACGGTGTAGGAGCCTTCGCCGGTGCGCTTGAGCCGGGCGCGAGCCACGGGAATCGCCGCATTGACCTCGACCACGCCGCCATCGCTGCCGCCCCATTGCGGCAGGACGAAGTTCGTGGCGGTCACATCGATGGTGTAGGCCCCTGCGGCATCAAGCGCGGCCTGGGCCCTGGCCAGCACGCCGGTCGCGGGGCCGCCGGCTTGCGCTGTGGCCGCAGCGGCCGTCGCGCTCACGGCTGTCGCGACTTTCGCGTCCGGGTTCGTGGTCTTGATGCTGCATGCGTTGGCGAAAAGCGCAGCGGCAGCGAGCATGAGGAGCGCGCGCGTCATTTGGCGACGATTCTAGCGCGGCGGCTCTCGGAGAGTGTTCCATGAATTGGGGCCGGCCGCGTCGCTTGCAACCACCACGTACCGCCACCGGCGGCCGGCCCCAACCATGCTCAAGCGAAGGAGAGGTCCTTCTCGCTATCTGTCCGGGAAAGCGCCGCGCGCGTACCCACCGCGGCGAGGAGGTCGCGCTTTGCAGCGGCGAGGTTGTTTGGCGTGGGCGTTGTCGCAGCGAGTTCGTCTGCGTAGAGGAAGAGCGGCTGCATCGGTTGCGGGCCGGTCGCGGGGTCGCGCTCGGCGCGCGCGATGAGCTGGCGAACGCGGGCCCAGAGGTCAATGGCCTCCTCGTTCACGTCCCATTCGTTGAGGACAACGACGCGATGTGGAGCGGTGAAGTAGTTCTGGCGGTGAAGGTGACAGATGAACTCGGAGAGCTTGCGCTTGTGATTGCCGGTCCGGGCGCGTGCGGGTTCACGAGATGTGTCGAAATCGCGCCACACGGTGATCAACATGACTGTCCCTTCACGCCTTTCCCGTCCGCGCCCGACAATGGAATTGCTATTTTGCAATATCCTGGCGGCGGTGTAGATGGATTGGCAATGTTTGTACCACGCGGGCGGGACGGGACACAACATTTTTTCTGGTCATGGTTAACCCATCGCACGTTGGCAATCCAATAGGGAACATGTCATATGGGGGAATCTGGCAAAGGGACGGCGCGCTCAGATCGCATGCTGCCCGCGCATATTCGGCTCGGGGTTTGCCCGGATCGGTCCCGTTCAAAAGGGCGCCTCGATGCCGGACATGCGATTGCAGATTCGGATATCTAGCGGTCGTTCGAGGCTTGATATCCAGAGAAGACGGCTATGGCTCAGCCGCCCGAAATCGTAAAGACGGCGTAGCACAGGGCGGTTGGATGCGATTGTATACAATCAACCAACCCGAAGGTCTTCGCTCTATGACTGCTCCCTGGCTTCGATTCGCCGACCCAGCCGCGCACCGATCCGTGGAGGGCCCCGACTACTTCCGCGACGCCTACCCCTACTCACTGCCGCCCATCGTCCAGTTCGAGCGGGAGCCGGCGCCGCTGGAGCCGGCGGCTTCTATCTGGGTCACGGACACGACGTTCCGGGACGGCCAGCAGAGCCGGGCGCCGTACTCGGTCGAGCAGATTGCACGGCTGTTCGAACTGTTGCACCGCCTTGGCGGCCCGGAAGGCATGGTCCGCCAGTCGGAATTCTTCCTCTACACAAAGAAGGACCGCGAGGCGGTGGAGCGCTGCCAGGAGTACGGGTTCGCGTTCCCCGAGGTGACCGGCTGGATCCGTGCCACGTTGGGCGACTACCAGTTGGTGCGCGCGGCCGGCCTCAAAGAGACGGGCATCCTCACTTCGATCTCGGACTACCACATTTTCAAGAAGCTCAACTCGACTCGCGAGAAGGTGACCGCGAGCTACCTCGAGGTTGTGGACGCGGCGCTCGCGGACGGCGTGATCCCGCGCTGCCACATCGAAGACAGCACGCGGGCCGACTTCTACGGCGTGGTGCTGCCGTTCGTGCAGGCGCTCATGGAGCGCGGGCGGCAAGCGGGCGTGCAGATCAAGGTGCGCTACCCGGACACCATGGGCGTGGGCGTCCCGGACCCGCACGCGGCGTTGCCGCGCGGCATCCCGCGGCTCACGTACCTGCTCCGGCACGAGGGCGGCGTACCATCCGAGGCGCTGGAGTTTCACGGCCAGAACGACCTCAACGCAATCATCCCGAACGGCGTGGCGGCCTGGCTCTACGGCGCCTCATCGAACAACGGGACGTTGCTCGGCATCGGCGAACGCAGCGGCAATACCCCGATCGAGGCGCTGGTGTTCTGGCTCATCGGCCTGACGGGCGAGACGCACGGCATCGATACCACGGTGATCTCGGAGATCGCCGATTACTACCGCAGCATCGGCGAAATCGTTGACCAGCGGCTGCCGTTCGTGGGTGACAACTTCAACGTCACGCGGGCGGGTATTCATGCCGATGGCATGATCAAGGACGAGGAGATCTACAACCCGTTCGATACGACCAGGCTGTTGAACCGGCCGCCGGGCGTGGCGATCACCGACAAGTCGGGCGCGGCGGGGCTGCTCATGTGGATGCAGAAGCACCGGCCGCGAGAGGCCGCGGGTATCGACAAGCGCGACCCGCGGGTTGCCCGGGTGCTGGAGCTGGTGATGCGCGAGTACGACGACGGCCGCGTCATCGCCATCGCCGATGAGGAAGTGCACAAGATGGTGAACGAGGCATTCGCCCCGGTCGGGGTCGGCTAACCCCGCGGATGCGCGACATCAGCCGCTCCGGATGCGGGCCGGCGTGACGGTGATGACGACCCATTCCGCCGCCATCCGTTCCCATGAAGGCCAGGTCTCGGCGATGCGGCCGGCGTCGTAATAACGCTCTATCAGTTGGCGTGCGAGTTCGATGCCACCGTCCTCGGAGATGGCGGCCATGCCCTCGATGGTCACCCAGCGCTCCTGCGCGCCAACGCCTTCCTCGACGGAGAGCGCAACGCGCGGGTCCCGCCGGATGCGCCTCACCTTCGGTGAGCCGCGGGACGTGAACACGCGGGCGGCCTTGCCGTCCCATTCGAACCATACGGGCACGATGTTGGGGCTGCCATCAGTGTTCAAGGTCGCCAACTTGGCGATGCGGGTCTCGCGGAGGAACGTGTCGGCTTCGCCGGGTGTCACTTTGCCTCCTCGTCGCGGGGGAGGATTTGACCGAAGCCTCGGAGCAACTCCTCGTCCGACACATCGACAACGGAGGTGCCGTCGCCTTCGAAGCACGCGTCGAGTGAAAAGACGCGCGCGGCTCCGGCACGAGGCGGCTCGTTCGCGCCGAGTTCACCCTTTGCCGGCGCGTATGACCGGATGGCTGCGCGCGCGATCTCGTCTTCGCTACGCCCCTCAACTTTCGCGAGCCATGCCAGCCGCTCTACTTCGCCCTGGGTCAGATCCACGGTCCTGGATGTCATGTTGGAATTCTAGCATCGTGTTCGGCCCTCGCGAGCCTGGCGTAGCGGAGAACGGGCCCGCTCGCTGCTCGCCCGTCGTGGCGGCACGCGCCACAATCGACGGCATCCGTCCCCGCGAGCGACGCCATGACTGAACAGCGCATGTACGGCCTCTGGTCCAGCCCCATCACGCCCAGCAGCCTCGCGGCCGGCCTGCGCCTTTCGGAGCCGTGCTGGGATAGTGACGGGCGCACGCTCGGGTGGGTGGAGGGACGGTCGGACCGCGGCGTGCTCGTGGTGCAAGAGAGCGGTACGGCCCCGCGTGACCTCACGCCCGCCGAGATCTCGGTGCGCGCGTTCGTCGGGTATGGCGGCGGCGATTTCACGCTCGCGCACGGCGCCGCGTATTTCGTCGGCCAGGCCGATCAACGCATCTACCGGCAAGAACTGGCGGGCGGCGCTCCGCGGCCGATCACACCGGCCTTCGGCGCTGCCGCGAACCCGGTGGTCTCGCCGGACGGCCGCTGGCTGGCCTACGTCCACACCTACGAGGATGTGGACTGCATCGCGGTGGTGGATTCGCATGGCAAGCACTGGCCCGCGCGCCTCGCCGCCGACCGCGACTTCTACATGCAGCCGGTGTGGGCGCCAACGGGCGACCGGATGGCGTGGATCGAATGGGACCACCCAAACATGCCCTGGGATGGCACCGAATTGAAGCTCGCGGAGCTCGCCTTCCCCGAAGGGGGGCTGCCGGCCACCACCTCCGCAGCGACGCTGGCCGGGGGCAAGGCCACGGCCATCTTCCAGCCGGGGTTCACGCCCGGCGGTGACGGGCTGCTGTACATCTCGGACGAATCCGGGTGGGGCCACCTCTACCGCCGCGACCTGGCGACGGGGGTGGTCACGCAGCTTTCCTCCGGGACGGGCGATTACGGGAGGCCCGCGTGGAACCAGGGCCAGCGGACGTTCGCGGTCGCAGGGTCCGGCGCCATCGCGGCGGTGCGCAACGAGCTCGGCTTCGAGCGGCTCACGGTCCTCCGTCCCGAGGCGGATCCGCTGGACCTGAGCCTCGCGCACCGGGGCTATAGCGTGCTCGCGTCGCCGGCGGGCTCGGCGGCGCACGACCGCGTCGCGGTCGCCGCGACGGGACCAGCGCAGCCGCCCCGGATAACGGTCTTCGACCTCGCCGAGCCGGGCGCCCCCGAGACCGTGTGCCGCCGCAGCGACCCCGAGGCCGTTGCCACCGCGGCGCTCTCGCAGCCGCGGCCGGTCTCGTGGAAGTCGTTCGATGGCGCAGAAGCGCACGGGATCTACTTCCCGCCGGCCAGCGACAGGTTCGCCGGCACGGGTGCGCCGCCGCTGGTCGTGAACATTCACGGCGGGCCGACGAGCCAGTTCCAGCCGGGCTGGTCACCGCAGACCCAGTTCCTCGCGACCAGGGGGTATGCCGTGCTGCAATGCAACTATCGCGGCAGCACGGGCTACGGCCGCGACTACATGCTGAAGCTGCGCGAAAGCTGGGGCATCTACGATGTCCAGGACGCGAAGACCGGGGCGGAATTTCTCGCGGACGAAGGGCTGGCGGACGCCACGAGGCTCGTCATCATGGGTGGGAGCGCCGGCGGGTACACGGTGCTGCAATCGCTCGTCGATATCCCGGGCTTCTATCGCGCGGGGGTCTGCTTGTTCGGGGTATCGAACCAGTTCACGCTGGCGTCAGACACACACAAGTTCGAAGCGCGCTACAGCGAATCGCTCCTTGGCCCATTGCCGGAGGCGGCGCCACGTTATCGCGACCGCTCGCCGCTGTTTCACGCCGACAAGATCGTGGACCCGATCGTGCTGTTCCAGGGGGACATCGACCGGGTGGTGGTCCGCAGCCAGAGCGACTCCATCGCCGCTTCGCTGAAGGCGCGGGGCGTGCCGCACGAGTACCACGTGTACGAAGGCGAAGGGCACGGCTGGCGCAAGGCGGAGACGATCGAGCATTTCTACCAGACGCTGGAACGGTTCCTGCGGGAGTACGTGATCTTCACCTGAACCTTCGGGGCCGGCCCGGCTTTGCCCTTGCTCGTGAGCGGGCCAACATGCGGTAAGGCCGCGGTTCTCTACGTTGGTATTGAGATGTTGCCCGGTCTCATTCCTCCGGGCGGCTCAGCTTCCGGCACCGCCCGGGAAAGGATTCGATGACCTCCGAATCAACGCTTTTGCGCCCTGCCGGCCTCTTCGACCACCTCGCCCAAACGCTCCTTTCGCCGCTTGGCAGAGCGCCCGGCTCCATGGCAGCGGCGCCATTGCCGGCAGCCGTGCTCGAACTGGCGTGCGCGGGCGGCATGCCATCGCTTCGCCGTCGGGCGACCGTCTCGTGGGAGCACGCCGACTCCGGGACGGCGATCTTTGGGCTCGGTGCGGCGCTCGACCTCAGCGGCCCGCGCGATGAAGGGCTGCCGGAAGCGAAACGTGCGCTATCACGGGTGACGATGCGTGCGGAGCGCGGCATCGCGCCGGACGCACGCCCCCGGTTCTTCGGCGGTGCGGCGTTCGATCCGACCGCGACGCCACGGGACGCAATGTGGGACGCGCTCGGTGGCTGGCGATTCGTGCTGCCGCGCGTGCTTGTGGCGAACACGCCTGCGGGCTGGTGTGGTTCCGTGGCCGTCGGGGACGGCGATTCCAATGCCAGCGACCTCGCCGATGACATCCGCGAAGCGCTGCTCGGGTTGCGCGCCACCGGTAGCCGGCCGCGATGCAGCGGTCGCGGCGGACTTGCGGCGGACCCGTGGAAATCGGCTGTGGCGACGGCCGTCGGGGAGATCAACGCCGGCGCGTACGAGAAAGTGGTGCTCGCCCGCCAGCAAACCGTCGCCCTCCCGCCAGGCGTTGGCTCGGGCGCCATCGCGACGCGGTTGGCCGGGCGCTTCCCGACCTGCTTCGTGTTCCAGCTGCGGACGGCGGAGAGCACATGGCTCGGCGCGAGCCCGGAGCGGCTGGTCTCGCTGCAGGACGGCGAACTGCGGGCAGACAGCCTCGCCTCGACCACGCCCCGCGGGGCGACGGAGGAGGAAGACCGGGCGCTTGGCGAAGCGCTGCTCGCGAGCCCGAAAGAGCAGGCCGAGCACCGCTTCGTGGTACGCGCGCTCACGGAATCGCTGCGACCCGCGTGCGCATCGCTTTCGGTGCCGGCGGAACCGCGGCTGATGAAGCTTCCGAACATCCAGCATCTGCACACGCCCATCACCGGCCGCGCGTTTCCGGGGCTGACGACACTCGACCTGGTGGCGGCGATGCACCCCACGCCCGCGGTTGGGGGCTGGCCGCGCCCAGAAGCGCTCGAGGCCATCCGGCGCCTGGAATCGATGGACCGGGGCTGGTACGCCGCGCCGATTGGCTGGGTCGACTTCGATGGGAACGGGGAATTCGCGGTTGGGCTGCGATCCGCGCTCGTGACGGTCGAGAACGCGACGCTGTTCGCGGGCGCCGGGATCGTTGGCGCATCGGACCCGGAACGCGAGCTCGCGGAGACGATGCTGAAGTTCCGCCCGCTATTGGGCGCGATCGAGGGTGACCGATGAGCGATGTTGCGGGCGCAAACACGCGCGCCGCGCGCGCACTCGTGGTGGGCCTCGCGGCCGCGGGCGTCAGCGATGTCTGCATCTCGCCCGGGTCGCGGTCGACGCCGCTGACGGTGGCGTTCGCGGAGCAGGACGCGATCCGGCCGTGGCTGCACCTCGACGAGCGTTCCTCGGCGTTTTTCGCGCTCGGGCTGGCGCGCGCCAGCGGGCGACCGGTGGCGCTTGTGTGCACTTCGGGGACGGCAGCGGCGAACTTCCACCCGGCGGTCGTCGAGGCCCACCTGTCGCGCATCCCGCTGGTGGTGCTCACGGCCGACCGGCCGCCGGCGCTGAGGGACCGGGGCGCCGCGCAGACGATGCACCAGCCGGGCATGTATGGCGCCTCCGTGCGCTGGACGCAGGATCTGCCGCTGCCATCGAGCGACGCCGCGGACCCGCGCCGCTTCGAGGGATTCGCGGCGCGGGCCGTACGGATGGCTATGGGGCCGCTCGCGGGGCCGGTCCATCTCAACATCCCGTTCGAAGAGCCGCTGCTGGCGCCTCCCGCTGCACACCCGGCGCCCGTCGGGGTCGCTCGCGGTGTAGCGCCACGGCCGCCCCTTGTCGCGCCCGCGCCGGATGCGATGAGCCGGGTGGCGGGACTTCTCGTGTCCGCGCAGCGCCCGCTGATCGTCGCCGGGCCCGAGTCCGGCGGATTGCCCGCCACCGAGATCGCCGCACTCGCGGCGGCGTGGGGGGCGCCGATCCTGGCCGATGCCCTGAGCGGTCTCAGGACGGGGTCGCACGATCGGAGCAGCGTGCTCGATTCGTTCGACGCCGTCCTCCGCGACCCGCGGGCTGCCGAGCTGGCGCCCGACGCCGTGGTGCATTTCGGCGCGGCGCTGACAGCCAAGGCGCCGAACCAGTTCCTCGCTCGAGCCGGCGGCGTGCCGTATGTGTTGGTCGATGCGCCGGGCGGCTTCCGCGACCCGAATACTGTCGCGACGGACGTGTTGGAGGGCGCGCCCGCGCTTGTCGCCGCCACGCTCGGAGAGGCATTCCGCAGTGTGGCGATGACGAAGGCAGGCTGGTGCGCTCGCTGGCTCGCGCTCGATCGTACAGCGCGCGACGCGATGCAGCGGTTGGCCGCCAGCGATGCGGATGCCAACGAGGGCGAGCCGCACGGCCTCTTCGAGGGCCGGGTGTTCACCGAGCTGCAAGCGGCGCTGCCGGCGGGCGCGACGATCGTCGCGGGCAACTCCATGCCCGTGCGCGACCTCGATTCGTTCGTGGTCAGCCACGTGAAGCCGCTGAACTTTGTGGCGAACCGCGGCGCGAACGGGATCGATGGCGTGGTTTCGAGCGCGTTCGGGGCGGCCGCCGCGGGTGCCGGGCCGGTGGTGCTCGTCATCGGGGACCTTTCGTTCTACCACGATATGAACGGGTTCTGGGCGGCGCGGCGCCACAACCTCGACCTGACGGTCGTGCTCGTAAACAACGATGGCGGCGGGATCTTTCACTACCTGCCGCAGTCGGCGCACGGGGAACTGTTCGAGCCGTGGTTCGGGACGCCCTCCGGGCTCGACTTCCGGTTCGCAACAGAGTTGCACCGGGGGACGCACACCGTCGTGAGGGACTGGGGCGCGTTCCGGACTGCGCTCGCGGCGTCGGGCCGGGGCCTGCACGTGATCGAGGTGCCGACGGACCGCGCGCGCAACAGGGCAATGCACCGTGAGGCCTGGGCGGCAGCCGCGGAAGCCGCGTTCGCGGCCGAGCCGGCGCTCGTATGACGCGCGTGGAGCTCGGTGGCGGCTTCGGGCTCAACGTTGAGGCCGGGGGCAGCGGAGCGCCGGTCGTGATGCTGCACGGGTTCACCGGGTCGGCGCGGTCGTGGGGTGAGTTTGGGCGGCTGGTGGCTGAGCGCCATACCGTTGTTGCGGTCGATATAGCCGGGCACGGCGCCTCGGATGCGCCCGCGGAGCTGGAGCACTACCGGATGGAGCAAGCGGCCGAGGACATCGTGACCGCGGTCGCGCAGCTCGGGTTCGCCCGCGCCGTATGGGTTGGGTACTCCATGGGAGGGCGCACGGCGCTGCAGATCGCGGCCCGCTCCCCGGAGGCGGTGACGAAGCTCGTGCTCATCGGCGGCTCGGCCGGCCTCGACTGCGTCGAAGACCGCCTGGCGCGCCGCGCCGCCGATGACGCGCTGGCCGCGCGGATTGAACGCGATGGCGTGCCAGCCTTCGTCGACTATTGGGAGTCCATCCCGTTGTTCGCGACGCAACGCGCGCTCGCGCCGGAAGTCCGGGCCGCGATCCGCGGCGGGCGCCTCGCGAATAGCGCCAGGGGGCTCGCGAACAGCCTGAGGGGCATGGGCACGGGCGCGCAGGAGCCGCTGCAGCGTCGGCTGGGATCGCTCACGATGCCGGCCCTGGTGCTCGCGGGCGAGCTGGATTCGAAGTTCGTGGCCATCGGCCGCGAGCTGGCGGCGGCGATACCAAATGCGCGATTCATGGCCATCCGGGGCGCCGGACATGCGGCGCACCTTGAGCAACCTGCGGCCTGCGCCGAGGCGGTGCTAACCTTCACCGCAGCATCAACGCCCGCCATTATTGGAAACGCACCATGACCGACACGATCACGTGGCAACCCGTCCGCGACTACGACGAGATCCTCTTCGGCAAGGCCGAGGGCATCGCGCGCATCAGCATCAACCGCCCCGAGGTGCACAACGCGTTCACGCCGAAGACGATCTTTGAACTGCTCGACGCCTTCGCCCGCGCACGCGAGGACCCGGAGATCGGTGTCGTCCTGTTCACCGGCGAGGGCGGGCGGGCCTTCTGCTCCGGCGGCGACCAGCGGGTGCGCGGCTACGGTGGCTACGTCGGCGCCGACGAAGTGCCGCGGCTGAATGTTACGGACCTGCACAAGCTCATCCGTTCGATGCCGAAGCCCGTAATCGCGCTGGTTGCGGGCTATGCCATCGGTGGCGGGCAGGTGCTGCACGTGGTCTGCGACCTCTCGATCGCGGCCGAAAACGCGCGGTTCGGGCAGACAGGCCCACGGGTGGGAAGCTTCGACGGCGGCTTCGGCGCGATCCAGTTGGCGCGCCTTGTCGGGCAGCGAAAAGCGCGCGAGATCTGGTACCTGTGCCGCCAGTACAACGCCGAAGAGGCGCGCGCGATGGGGCTCGTGAACACGGTGGTCCCTCTCGATCAGCTGGAGGCCGAGGGCGTGAAGTGGGCGCGGGAAATCCTCCGCAACAGCCCCATCGCCATCCGCATGCTGAAGTCGTCGTTCAACGCCGAACTTGACGGCATGTCCGGGCTCACGGAGTTTGCGCACAACGCGAACATGCTCTTCTACATGACCGCCGAGGGCGACGAGGGGCGGAACGCCTTCCTCGAAAAGCGGCAACCGCAGTACAGCGACCTGAAGAAGTTCCCGCGGCGCGGCTAGGGAGTGCCCACGATCCGGCGCGTCGCCTGGCGGCCGTTCGCCATCCCGCTGCGCGACTCGCTCGCCGCCGCCCACGGCACGGTTGAACGCCGCGCGGGCGTCGTCGTGCTTGTCGAGACGAGCGAAGGTCTGACCGGGCTCGGCGAGGCGTCGCCCTTGCCGTCGTTCGCGCCGGGGACGGTCGCGGATGTCCTTGGCGCGTTGCCGCACGTGGCGGATCGCCTGTTGGGGAAGGCGGATGCGGACGAAGGCGCGACGGCGTGGCGCGCGGCGGAGATCGCGGGACTCGCGGCGCTGCCCCCGGGCGCGGCGAGCGCGTTGCGCTTCGCGATCGAAGGCGCACTGGCGTCAATCGAAGCCGAGCGCGCCGGGCTGCCGATGTGGCGATGGCTCGCGGCGCGGCGCCCTGGCGGCGGCGATGCGGGCGAAGTGGGCATGGCGTGCGTGCCGGTGAACGCGCTCGTTGGAGCCGGTGACCCGGCGGAAACCGCACGCCGCGCAGCGGGATGCGTGGCCGCGGGATTTCGGACCATCAAGCTCAAAGCCGGGTTCGAGCCCAGGGCCGACATCGCACGGCTGGAAGCGGTGCGCCGCGCGGTGGGCCCTGATGTCCGCCTGAGGCTGGATGCCAACGGCGGCTGGCCGTTCGAACAAGCGGTGGCGGTGCTGAGCAGAGCGCAAGAGCACGGCGTCGAACTCGTCGAACAACCGGTTGCTCCGGGGCCTGCGGCGATGGCGCAGTTCGCGACGCTGTCGCGGATGTTTCCGGGCATGGTCGTGGCCGCCGACGAATCCCTTCGAGCGCGAGATGATGTGAGGAGGTTCTGCGAGCTGACCCGCCAGTACCCGGATGCTCGCCTCGCCGGCGTGCTGAAACCGACGGTCCTGGGTCTCCGAGGGGCGAGCACGGGAGCGGCAATGTTAGGCGAAGCCGGGTGCGCCGTGATCGTCACGACGACCATCGAGGCGGGGATCGGGACCGCGACGGCGATGCACCTCGCGGCCTCGCTGCCCGAGCCGCGCCAGGCCTGCGGGCTGGGCACGCTGGAGCTGCTGGCCGGCGACATCGCCAGGGGTGTCCCACCGGTCTCCGCCGGCGAGATGACGCTCCCGGAGGGGCCGGGCCTCGGCGTGGAGTTGGACGACGAGGCCTTCGAGCGGCATGCGACGGCGCCGTGGTGCGAGGTCTGCCGATGACGGCGGTGGGCCCCGGCGCAGCAGTTGGCTCGACGCACGGCCTGAGCGGCTGGCTGTCGCACCGCGCCGCCGTGCTCCCGGACCACCCGGCGGTGGAAACGCGGGAGGCGACGCTAACGTATAGCGAGCTTGATACGCGGGCCTCGGCGCTGGCCGGCGAACTGGCGGCGGCAGGCGTGTGCGCCAGCGACCGCGTGGGGCTACTGGCGCACAACTCGCTGGAGTTCGGGGTCGCGATCCATGGCGTCGCGCGTGCCGGGGGCGTGCTCGTGCCGCTGAATGCGCGGCTGACGACGGGGGAGCTCGCGTGGCAACTGGCGAACTCCCGCGCGGCGCTGCTGCTGGCGCACGAGCCCACGATCGGGCAGGCAACCGCGGCCGCGAGCGAGGCGGGCATGGCGGCGCCGATGCTGTTGTCCCGCCCGGATCTGACCGCGGGACCAGCTCCCGAGGGGGCATCGCCTGAGGCCGCGGCCGGAGCTTCGGACGTCGCTGCCATCATCTACACGTCGGGGACGACCGGACGGCCGAAGGGTGCGATGCTCACGTTCGCGAACTTCTGGGCGAGCGCGGCGGGGTCGGCATTTAACGTGGGCGTCCTGCCCGGCGACCGCTGGCTGGCGTGCCTGCCGCTGTTCCACGTCGGCGGGCTCTCGATCCTCCTGCGGAGCGTCATCTACGGCACCACCGCGGTGATACACCCGTCGTTCGATGAGCACGCGGTCAACCGGGCGCTTCGCAAGGAGAGGATCACGCTCCTCTCGGTGGTGCCGACCATGCTCGAGCGGATGCTTGATGCCGACGACGCGCCGTTCCCGGCCTCGGTGCGTGCGGTGCTGGTCGGCGGCGGGCCGGTCACGCGCGAGACGCTCGAGCGGGCGCTGGCGCGGCGGCTGCCGGTGCTCCAGACGTACGGGCTCACGGAGGCGGCGAGCCAGGTGACGACGCTCTCGCCCGCGGACGCGCTCACACACACGGGCTCGGCCGGCAAGCCGCTGCTCGGCACGCGCATCCGCATCGACGCCGCAGGCGGCGAGCCCGGCGAGATCCTGGTTTGCGGCGAGACGGTGACGCCCGGGTATTTCGATAACCCTGGGGCGACCGCCGAGGCGCTCGGGGACGGCTGGCTGCGCACGGGCGACATCGGCCGGCTGGACACCGACGGGTTCCTCTACGTGCTCGACCGCCGCGACGACCTCATCGTCAGCGGGGGCGAGAACGTGTACCCGGCCGAAGTCGAAGGCGTCCTGCGCGGCCATCCGCTGGTGGAGGCGGCGGCGGTCGTGGGTGTGCCGGACGCGCGCTGGGGGCAAGCAGTGGCGGCGGCGGTGGTTGGGGCGCCGGGGCTGGACCCGGCGGAGCTGGAGGCGTGGCTTCGCGCGCGGCTCGCCGGCTTCAAGGTGCCGCGCACTGTCCGCGTGGTGGCAACGCTGCCGATGACGGCGAGCGGCAAGGTCCAGCGGCGCCTTGTCCGGGAAGCGCTCGCCGGCGGAGGGCCGCAATAAACTAGAATGGCGCATCGCGGCCCGGAGGAGCGCACGAATGGCAGATAACGCGCCCGACCCCTGCCTCTTCTGCAGGATGGTTTCAGGGGAGGTGCCGGCGCCGCGCGTGGCCGAGAACGACGTGGCGTTCGTCATCCGCGACATCAACCCGCGGGCGCCACTGCACCTGCTCATCATCCCCTACCAGCACGTGCCGACGGCGAAAGACCTCGGGTCGGAGCACGGCTCGATGCTGGCATCGATGTTCGAGCTCGCAACCGAAGTGGCGCGGGCGGAGGGCGTAATCGAATCCGGTTACCGGCTCGCGTTCAACGTGGGGGATGCGGCGGGGATGACCATCTGGCACCTGCACCTCCACCTCGTCGGCGGCAGGCCGCTCGGGCCCGAAGGGTGACGGCGGCGATCGCGGCGCAGATCGCGGCCGTGCGGGCGGAGTTGGAGACACGCCCGGAGGGGCTCATCCGTCACGTCGGGCGCGTGCTGCACGAGGCGCTCGACCTCGCCTGGCGCTGGGACATCGACCCTGAGCGGACCGAGCTCGCGGTGTGGGGCCACGACCTGTTCCGGTCGCATTCTTCCGAGGAACTGCTGCGGTTATCGCGCGAATCGGGGCTGGTGCTGCGGCCCGAGGATGAGGCCGCGCCGGTGATGTTGCACGGACCGCTTGCCGCGGTGGTGCTGCGCGAGCGCTTTGGCGTGGATGACGACGAGGCGCTGGCTGCCGTCCGCGACCACACTGCGGGGCTCGCGGAGATGCCGATGCTGGCGAAGATCGTGCTCATCGCGGACAAGGTGGAGGAGCGCAAGCGCAACCGGACACCGGTGATGAAGGAGATCCGGCGGCTCGCGCAGCGCGACCTGGACCTCGCGCTCTTGTGCTGGGCCGATTGGAAGTGGGTAGACGAACGCCTCGACGGTTATGTCGCATACCCAGTGCACTGGGAGGCGCGCCGGAGGTGGGTGGGCGAACACCACGCGGACATCGGGCTGCCCGCGCGGATGGCGGGAGAGGCGTTCGAGGACATGGCCTCGGCGGACCCGGCGGCCACCGCGTAACGGTTAACGTGGGCCATTGGGGCAGGCGGTGTGGGGACGGGGCGCCGTCGCGCGCGAACTGCCCGGCGGTTGACGCACGCGCTCCGTACCTGAGCCAGGATTGCCCTGCTACGCGACCGGCGCGGCCGCGGGTTGCGGCGCGCGCGCGCCGGCGATGTCGTCTGCGACCAGCGCGACGCACGCCTCGATATCGAAATCACGCGTGAGGGCCATGCGCTTGGCAGACGGCGAGCCGGCGGCGGTGACCGAGGAGGCGCGGGCGAACCCGGCCGAATCGGAGGCAGCGATGTCGTAGATGTACTTCACGAGGCCGAGGCGCTGCTCGGCGCTGACGCCGTCCTTCCCGACGTAGTACTTCTTCACGAGCTCGGCGGTGTCGGGGTTCTCCAGGTCCAGCCCGGAGGGCGCGGTTAGCACGGGGCCGCCGGCCATCTCGCAGAGCGACTGCAAGTAACCCGGACGGGTGCGCGCGGTCGTCAGCGCGGCGAGGTTGCAGGCGACCGAATCGGGCACACAGACGCCTTCGATGATTTGCGTGCGGGCGAGCGCGGAGAACCGCAGGAGCTCCAGCAACTGGGCCGTCTCCACCATCTCGGCGATGACGGTCTTCACCTGGCCGGTGCTTTCGAGGCCGTTGTAGCGCGCCATGAGCTGGGCGGCGCCGATCAGCTTCTTCGTGTCGCGTGGCTCGCGCGTGAGCGTCCCGCTGCGGTGGAAGGTGGTGAAGTAGCGGATCAGGTCGCGGGTGAGGTGGAACTCGCCGTCCATGAACACGCGGTCCCATGGGACGAAGACGTCGTTGAAGAAGATGGTCACTTCGTGACGGAAGTCGTTGAAGGTCGCGGGGCGGTCGAAGCGGAAACGCTCGCCCCAGGGCGCGCCAACGTAGTTCGAGATGAGCAGCACGCCGGGCGCGTTCGCGGGCACCGCGCAGGCCACGGACCAGGCGGCATCATCGGCGGACATGGCGTGCGTCGGCAGGACCAGGAACTCGTTGGTGAGCGCGCCATCCGTGACGGAGGTCTTCGCGCCACGAATGACAATGCCTTCGGAGCTACGATCGATGACACGGAGCCAGAGGTCGGGGTCGGCCTGGCGATGCGGCGGCTTCGAGCGGTCGCCTTTCGCGTCAGTCATCGCGAGCACGGCGTGCAAGTCGTCGCGGATGAAGCGGTCGCTGTACGCCTTCACGCGGGCGACGTAGTTGGCGCCGAGCTCCGAATCGGCACGGCTGGCGACCAGTTGCAGGGAGGCGAGTCCCGACATGATGGCGCCGTGACCGCCGCCATGGTCGGAGGACTCCATTTCGATGTAGCGCAGGAGACCGGTTTGGTCGCGCGGGGGCATGTACCAGGAGTGGACGAGCTCGCCATCGGGGAGCTGCGACGTGACGGCGGCGAGCGCCGAGCCGTCACTGGCGAAGCTGCCGGCGATCTGGCGGGCGCGCAACCCGAAGAGCGGGTGGGTGGTCACGTCGGCGACGCGCTCGCCGGCGTAGTAGACGGTGCGGCCGTCCCGCAGGCTCCGGATGTACTGGTCACCTGTCCGAATGCTCATCGCTGAACTCCTCGTCTCCCGGCTTGTGGCTGCACTTTACGCGCCTCGACCGGGGGCGCACAGGCGCGCCCCGCCTACACCATCCCGATGCGGCGGGCACGCTCGAGGGTGACTTCGAACACACGGGCGGTGGCGGCGTCGATCATGGTGCCGTTGAGGTTCGCCGCGCCGCCTTCGGCGGCGGTCACGGCTTCGACCACCTGCTTCGCCCGCGCCACTTCGCGTTCCGTGGGCGAGAAGACTTCGTTCGCGAGCTCGATCTGGCTGGGATGGATGCACCATTTCCCGACCGCGCCCAGGGTCGAGACCCACGCGCCTTCGCGCTTGTAGCCGTCGCCGTCCTTGAAGTCGCCCCAAGGGCCGTCGATCGCGTCGAGGCCGTTGGCGCGGGCAGCGACAATCATGCGCGTGCGGGCGTAGTGCCAGACGTCGCCGGGGTAGGTGTTCTCCTTCGTGACGCCGATGTGGCCGAGGCGCATGCCCTGGCTCGCGGAGAGGTCGCCGACGCCGAGGATGAGCGCCTCCAGGCGGGGGCAGCAGCCGGCGATCTCCTCGACGCGGGCAAGCGCTTCGGTTTCCTCGATCAGGATTTCGATGCCGATGCGGCCGATGGGCAGGCCGAGCTTGGCTTCCAGTTGCGACAACAGCGAATCGACGAACCAGACGTCGCGGGGCGCCTTCACCTTGGGAATGATGATGACGTCGATGTTCTGGCCGGCGCCCGTGACGACTTCGATCAGGTCGTCGTGGCACCAGACGGTCTGGACGGCATTGATGCGCACGGCGCGCGTCTTCGTGCCCCAATCGAGGCCGTTGATGGCCTCGATGATGGGCTGGCGCGCGCCGGGCTTGTCGGACGGTGCGACTGCGTCTTCGAGATCGAGGAAGACGAGGTCCGCGGCGCTGGCGGCCGCTTTCTCCATCATTTTCATGCTCGTGCCGGGGGTGGAGAGCTCGGAACGGCGCAGGCGGAAGGGTCGGGTCATGGTGGTGGCTCCTTGTCCAGTTCGGCGATGATCTGCTCGTTGTGCTCCCCGAGCTTTGGCGGGCGGCGGTAGATGCCGGCGGGCGTGGCCGAGAACTTCATGGCGGTGTTGGGCAGCACCGCGGGGCGGGGGCTGCCCGGGTGCTCGACCGCGACCAGCATCTCGCGGGCGCGGACGTGGGGGTCGGCGAAGAGCGCGGCGGCATCGTTCACAGGCCCAACGGGGACGCGCCCGCCGAGCAGCTCTACGACCTCGGCGGTGGTGCGCCGGCTCGTCCAGGCGCTGATGGTTTCGCGGACAAAGGCGGGGTGGGCAATGCGCTCGCGGCTGCTGCGGGTGCGGTCGTCATCGATGAGGTCCGGGCGCCCGATGAGCCCGCAGAGCGCGGCCCAATGCGCCGGACCGGGGGCGGCGATGGCGCAGTTGCCGTCGGCGGTGGGGTAGATATCGAAGGGCGAAAGTTGGGCGTGGCTGTTGCCCATCGGCTTCGTGACCACGCCCTTGTAGGAGTAGCGATAGACGGCAGCCTCCGCGAGCATCATCAGCGCGTCCGTCATTGCGACATCGACGAACTGGCCCTCACCGGTCATACGCGCATGGAGCAGGGCCGCCGCGATCGCGAGCGCGGCGACGGTGCCGGGATAGAGGTCGCCGACGCTGGGGCCGACCTTGAGCACCTGTCCGTCGGCGGTGCCGGTCATGCTGATGACGCCGCTCATCGCCTGGGCGACGGGGTCGTAGGCGGGCCAATCGACGTAGGGGCTCTCGCCACTGCGGGGGTCCCCGAAGCCGCGAATGGCGCCGTAGACGAGCCGCGGGTTGCGTTCGTGCAGCGACTCCCAGCTGAGTCCCAGGCGGTCCATCACGCCGGCGCGGTAGTTCTCGACGAGCGCGTCGGCGCCAGCGACGAGCCGGAGGAGGAGATCCCGGTCGGCGGGCAGCTTCAGGTCGAGGACAATGCCGCGCTTGTTGCGGTTGATGCTGGCGAAGTAGCCGCCGAAGGCGTGTTCGGTGTCGCCAGCCTCGAACGGCTCGGAGTGGCGCGCCGGGTCGCCCTGGGGCGGCTCGACCTTGACCACGTCGGCGCCAAGGTCCGCGAGGAACATCGTGCAGAAGGGGCCGGCGAGCGCCTGCGTGAGGTCGACAATGCGGATGCCCGTGAGTGGCCCGGTGGCGGCCTGCTGCATGGGCGCAGCCCACTCGTGTGCGCGAGCCCAGGGAGGCGTTTCGCTCATCGTTCGGCCCAGTGGCTGCGTTTCTTGAGGAGCACCGTGCGTTCGCCTTCGAACACGAGCCGGCCGTCGTGGGTGACACCCCAGTGCTTGAAGGTGACGAGGCCAGCGTCGTCGCGGCCGGGCGCATCGGTGGCCTCGAGCACTTCGGAATATGCATAGATGGTGTCGCCGTGGTGCACGGGCGAGACGAAGCGCAGCTTGTCGAGCCCGACTTCCGCGAGCGCGTTCTCGGCGGTGTCCTGGCTGGCGAGCCCGATGACCATCGAGCCGGTTATCAGCCCGAAGACGATGCGGCCGCTGCCGAGCGGACCGCCGCGGACCGCGTGCTCGTTCCAGTGGCCCTGGGCGGTGTTGTCAACGGCCTTGGAGAGATAGTTGTTTTCCACCTCGTCGATCGTGGCGCCGCGCGCATGGCGCATTTTGCGGCCGGCCGGGAAGTCCTCGAAGTAGTTGTTCGCGCCCGTGAGGCGGGCGAGCGGGCGGCTCATGAGAGCGGGCTCCGGGGCAGCAGCCGGTCCGAGATGATGCGCTGCTGGATCTGGCTCGTGCCTTCGAAGATGGTCGTCAGACGCGCGTCGCGCCAGTGGCGTTCGACCTGGTGCTCCGTGGTGTAGCCGTTGCCGCCGTGGATCTGGATGCCGTCACCGGTGACTTCCACGGCCATCTCGGTGGCCATCAACTTGACCATGGCCGCCTCCTTTTCGCAGGGTATGCCGAGGTCGATGAGGTGCGCGACCTGGCGGTAGAACGAGCGCGCCTGCTCCACACGCGCGGCCATTTCGGCGATTTTGAAGCGGATGGCCTGGAAATCCGCGATAGGATGCTGGAATTGCACGCGCTCCTGGGCGTAGAGGATGCAGTCCTCGACAGCGCCGCGCGCCAGGCCTACGGCACGGGCGGCCGTGTGGACGCGCGCGACGTTCAGGCCGGCCTCGACGTCCGCGAAGGTGCTGCGTTCGGGGCGGCCGCCCTCACCGCCGGCCTGGCGGGCGGCCCACCCCACCATCGCATCGGCGGGGACGCGCATGCCATCGAAGGTGAGGTTCCACGTGAGGAAGCCGTGGTAGCCGATCTTGTCGATCATTCTCGCTTCGACACCGCCGGGGAAAGCGTCGCGCTGCTTCTCGACGATGACGGTCGCGAGGCCGGCGGAACGGCTCTGACCCGGCTGCGGATCGGCGACGCGTACGAGCAAGCTGAGCCAGTCGGCGGCTTTGGCGTTGCCGGTCCAGCGCTTCTGGCCGGTGATCACCCACTCGTCGCCATCGAGCACGGCGCGCGTCTGGACGTTGGCGAGGTCGGAGCCGGCGGATGGCTCGGAGAGGCCGGCGGCGCCGATCCATTCGCCGCGGGCGCTGCGTTCGAGGAGCTCGCGGCGGCGGTCGCCGGTGGCGTGCTGCGTGCCGCCGCCCTGGGCGCGGGCGATGATGCTGGCGACGCTCATCCAGGCGCGTGCGAGCTCCTCCGAGATCATGCAGTACTCGAAGGCGCCGAGGCCCATGCCGCCGACTTCCCGCGGCAGGCGAATGCCGAAGTAGCCCTGCTCGGCGATGCGCTTCAGGAAGGAGCGCGGGATCTCGGCCTTTTGCGGGTCGAGCTCGTTGGCGAGCGGCAGAACCTCTTCCATGGCGAAGCGGCGCGCCTCGGCCTGGATCGCCTCACGTTCGGGCGTGTGGTACGGCGGGATGAGGACCGGGATGGGGGGTAGCCGGGTTTCGGTCATCGGGCAGCCTTCCTCATCGCGACGAGGTTGGTGCGGCGGTAATCGACCACGAGCTCTCCGCGCTGGTTCCGGGCCTCCGTATGCCATGTGATGATGCCGGTGTCCGGCCGGCTGGCGGAAGTGCGCATCTCTTCGACCACCGACTCCGCCGTGATCGTGTCGCCCGGGTAGACCGGGATGTGAAACGTGCACTGGTTGACGCCGAGGAACGGGCCGCCGCCCTCGCTCAGGTCTTCGACCGACATCCCCACGACGGTGCAGAGCACCAGCATCGGGTTCACCACCACGTCCGGGTGGCCGTGCGCGCGGGCGTATTCGACGTTGAGGTGCATCGGGGTCCAGTTGCATGTCGCCGCCGAGAACGTGACGTTGTCGCTTTCGGTAATGGTGCGGCCCCAGTGGTGGGTCCACCGCTGGCCGACGGCGAAGTCCTCGTACTGGTTGCCACGCTTCACGAGCTCGAAGCCGCTGGGGTCGAAATCTGCCATTGCCTACTCCTGGCGCGTGGCCGGGGCCGGCGTGGCGGAAGCGGCCGGTCCTGTGGCGGCGATGCGGTCCAGCACGGGGAGGAGCGCCGCGATGAAGCGCTCGGGGTTCTCGGACATGGGAAAGTGACCGATGCCCTCCATCAGCGCCCAGGTCGAGCCGGGGATCGCGTCGTGGGCGGCCCTGCCGAGCGCGGGGGTGGCAGAGTAGTCATATTCGCCGCTCAACAGGTGGACCGCGCACTGCGTGGTGTCGACCTTCGCGGCCTCGCCGCGGAGATCGTGGTCGGTAATGTAGAAGTAGAGGTCGCCGAGGAAGGCCGGCGGCCAACCCTGGCTGTACACGAAGACGGTCTCGCGGCGGAAGGGCTCCGGTGAGGTGGGCGCCATGAGGCCGTACATCAGCGCGGCCTTGTACTCGTTACTGACGCGCGGATGCCAGAAGCCGCGCAGCGCATCGAGGTTGCCTTCGACTTTGAGCGCCGGTTCGAGGCCGATGACGGCGCGGAAGCGGTCGCCGTGGTAGCGCGCAAGGTCCAGGGCGAGCAGGCCGCCAATGGAGCAGCCCATGTATACCGGCCGGTCGAGTTCAAGGGCGGCCGCCAGCGCTACCGGCACTGACATGAGGAACTCGGTCGTGAGGAGGTATTCGCGGGTCCACCAGGCGTCGGTGGCCGGTGGCAGGGACTTGCCGTGGAAGGGGAGGTCGTAGGCGATGAGGCGGAAGCGCGACGTAATGCGTTCGTCTTCGAACAGGTGGCGCCACTGGGACCCGTGGGCGCCGGCGGTGTGCTGCAGCAGGATGGGGATGCCCGCGCCAGCCTCCTCGAAGTAGACGCGGTGGTCGTGGCCGGCGAGGTCGAAGTGGACGTAGCGGCCGACCGGCGAATCAAAGCGCGCCATGGGAATTCCACTCCTCGCGGACGAGATCGACGAGCCGCCGGATCGCCGGATAGTACTGCCAGTAGGTCTCCATGTCGCCCGAGACAGCGAGGCCGGCGGCGGCCGCGGGGGCGATGTCGTTGAACGCGGGGGGCGGGATTGGCGCAAGCAGCTTCTCCCATGTCTCGGCGGGGGCGGTGAACGCCAGCAGCCCCGCCGGGCCATCGGATGCGGCCGTGGGCACGCCATCGGCCAGCGCCACCTCGACGGGCGCGCCGGGCAGGTGCAGGCGGACACCGCCGGTCCAGTAGCGGGCGGCGAGGCGAAATTCGCCGTCGTCGCGGCAACGCCGGAAGACGCGAGCCGCGAGCCCGGCGCGGGCGCCGGCGCTGATGGCCGCGGCGCCCGCATGGTCGGGATTCGTCATCCTGGTACCTCCACGGGTGTTTGGCCTGGGCGGGTCGTGAGCGTTTGGCGCATGTGGGCCGCGAGCGCGCCCAGGGCACGGTCGAAGTCGAACTCGTCGTCGAGCAGCCACTGGTAGGCCGCCCCCCGGAGCGCGCCGGCGATGAGCAGCGCGGCGGCTTCGGGGTCGGCGCCGGCGGCGATGGAGCCATCTGCGAGCCCGCGGGCGACGGTCTCTGCGATGAGCGAGCGCTGGTTGCGATGCACGGCCTGCATACGTTCGTGCAGCCCGCGCGGCGCCGGCTTCAGCCCTTCGAACATGAGGGTGTAGAGCGCCCGCAGTGCAGGGGCGTCGCGCTTCGCGCTCATGCGGATGCCATCGACAATGACGTGCAGCGACGCAGCGCCCGAGCTCTTCGCGAGGAGCGGCGCCACCTCTCGTTCGTGCCATTCACTGATCATCTTGTGCAGCAGCGCCTCGAGCAGACCGTCCTTCGAACCGAAACGGCGGGTGACCAGGCCGTGGCTGTAGCCGGCGCGGGCGCCGATCGCGGCGAGGGTGGTGCGGTCGTAGCCGCGTTCGCCAATGAGCTCCGCCGAGGCGCGCAGCAGGCGGTTGGTCGACAGGCGGGCGCGGGCCGTCTTGAGCGACTCGCGAGCGGGCGGTGTTGGGGGCACCGCGGGATAGTGGCGCAGCGGTGGTTGGTTGTCAACCGTCTACCATCTCCCGGGCGAGGACCCATGGGCCGGGTTTCGTGTTCGTGGATCCTTCCGCCACTTCGAGAACCTGGGGCTGCAGGATCGCCGGGGCGGCGTTGGAGTTTGCCAGGACCAGGCTCGTCGACACGACGCCCACGTTGCTCAGGTTTGGGCCAGATCGGCTACCTGCTGGCGGTGTGGACAGGCCCTCCAATGCGTGACCGAGGGAACCAGCGGCCATCTATTTAGGACCATATGGTCATGTCAAGCGAGCGCGTGCTGACCTACCTTTGGGGGCAGGTGGTGACCTGTGTCCTCATTGGACCAGATGCTCCTGCGATGGAAGGACGAAGGTCTCCTCGACGAGGCCATCTGCCTCCGGCTTGCAGAGTACGAACGTGGAAGGCGGGGTGTGACCGCCGCCCGGCCCGTTCTAATCGAGCTCCTCTCTTACCTCGCGCTCGTGCTCGCCATCGCAGGCGTTGTGCTGCTTGTCGGCGTGAACTGGGAGCACATGACGCCATCGGCGCGGGTTGCAGTCCTGGCCGTCCCGGGTCTGCTGATCTTGGCGGCTGGGCGATTCCTATTCGTGTCAGGCGTGCCGGGCCTGAGACGAGGCGGCTCCATGAGTTGGCTACTTTCCCTGGTTCTGCTGACCTCATCGGTCGGAGTCGCTGGAAGTGAGTTGGGAGCGAACGCCGAAACTGCGGGGCTGGCGGCGGGCGGCGCAGCTCTGGTGCTTGCCTCGGTGCTTTGGCTACTGAATCGGACAGACCTTCAGGTGTTCGGGCTCGCGGGTGCCAGCTTGACACTCTCGATCGTTGCGACGGTGTACTGGGCCGCTAGCCTCAGTGATTCCAACATCTTGATACTGTTCGGGGTCTTGATGTTATACCAGTTCGTAGGCGGCGCCGCGCTAGTGCGGCTGGGCTTTATGCGGCCCAAAGTCACGGCAGGCGTCCTCTCGGTGCTCGGAATTGCCGGTGGAGCCTCCGCCTTCTCGGTTGGCCTGTCGTCGAAGTTCAGCGACTTCGACGCTGAAACCGTCGGTGGCGCTTCATTCATGGTATTCGGCCTCTGGGGACTTGTCGGAGCCCGGCTCCGCGTTCTTGCCCCGGAACTGCTTGTGGGACTGCTCTCCCAGCTCGGCTACTCTTTCGGAGCTGTGAATCTGGCCGTCGGGATCGCGGGCGAAATCGGACACAGCGAAGCTACAATCGCGGGTGCCGTGCTCATCATCGCCGGCACCACCTTGATAGCCCTCACCGAAGTGGGCGTCTGCGCACCGAGAGCGAGCGCTCGGGTCGTCGGAGCCGCAGGACTCCTAGCGGGGGCTTCTGCCGCCAGCGTCCCGGACGGACCAGTCGCTGCGGAAGCGCTGCCGCTCCTTCTGGCGGTAGCCCTTGCCACGCTGAGTCTCAACCGGCGCAGTTTCCTGTACATGGCGGCGGGTGTCGTCGCCGCGTTCATCGGCCTGGTGGTGCCGGTCGCCAGGCACGTGGAAGACCCCACTGTCGCGGCGCTGCTACTGATCGCCATTGGCCTCACCATGTTGGCGGTTCTTGCGCTGTTGGCCCGCTATCAGCCTTGGTCCGGCAGCCTTCGGAGCGGGCCATCAACTGTCGGCCATAACCGGCTGGGTTCCGCCTAACCCATCCTGACAGGGGGAATCGCCCGGTGGCAGGTGACGGCTTCCCTCGCCTCGCAGGTGCTCGCGCCAGTCATCATTGACCACAGTCGCCGGTCTTCAACACCCTGCTAGAGCGCGCGATGTCTGGTTATAGCGAAGGGTTGGGTAGGTCCCGCGCCGAATGACCACGTGGGCGCTTGGCGAGTCACCGACGCTAGGTATCATTAGTGCGTGGACAGGCGACCTGGCCAGAACCTCAACGCCCGAGAGCGGGAGTACCTTCGCGCCCGCGCCACGGAGCTGCTGGTTCTGGGGCGCACCGAGCGCGACGTGGCCGCCGAGCTCAGCATCTCTCACTCGAGCCTGTGCGGGTGGCCTACGTGGCGGGCGCCTTCGGCTTCGGGAAGATGGAACGCGCGATGTTCAGGACGGCGATGTCGTGGGCGATGCCCATCACCATCCCGGCCCGGGCGTCGCGGAAGTACCGTTCGAACGGCAGGCGTTTCGCGAAGGCAGTGCCGCCACCAAGCGTCATTGCCTCGCCGGTGATGAAGGTGGCGAGTTCGTCGGCGGCGACCTTGGCTTCGAAGAGCGCCTGCGGGCCCTTCACCCGGCCGTCATCCCAGGCCGAGCAGGCCGAGTAGAGCAGCGCGCGGCTGCGTTCGAGCTCGACTTTCGCGCGGGCAACGCGATTGGCGATGGTCTCGACCTCGGGCATGCGCCGCCCGTCGGCGAGCGTCGTCTCGGCGACGTACTTCTCCAGCAGGTCGTAGCAGCCGCCGGCAATACCCAGGTAGGTGGCTGCGTACGTGCCCACCGCCACGGAGAAAAAGTCGACGGGCTTATTTTCCGGGTTGAGCTTGCGGTATTCGGGGAGGAAGCCGCTGAAGGTCATGGGCGAGCTGACGTTGGCACGCATGCCGAGGCCGTCCCATGGCTCATCGATGCTCCACTCGAGGTCGTCCTCGAGGATCTGGAACATGAGCGCGGCCGGAGGCTTGCCTTCTTCGCGGAGGGTCGCCATGAACAGGTAGGTATCGGCGATGCCGGCGGCGGTGACGAACGCCTTCTTCACATTGTCGACTTCGTAGCCGCCCTCGACGGCACGGACCGCGGCCTTGGGGGCGCCGGCCCAGGCGCCGCCCTGGTGGCCCGCTTCGCTGCCGGCAACGGTGCTGAGCCATTCGCCGCTGGCGATGCGGGGAGTGATCTTTTCGGCCTGGTCCGCGGTGGGCACACGGGAGACGATCTCGGTGCTTTCGACGTGCATCTTGAAGATGAGTCCCGTGGACGGGCACGCCTTTGCGAGCGTTTCCACGACGAGACAGGTGGTCAGGAGGCCTTCGCCTTGGCCGCCGTGCTCGCGGTCCGCGCGGATTCCGAAGAAACCTTCGTCCCGCAGCACCTGGAGCTGCTCCGAGGGGAAGGTGGCCGTGCGGTCGGCTTCAGCGGCACGCGGAGCGAGCACGTCGTTCGCGATGGCCTGCGCCCGGTCGTGCCAGGCGAGCTGAACCTGGCTCAGGGGGAAGTACGTCATTGGGGCCTCCGATGCATTGGTTGGGCCCTTCGCGTCATTCCGCCGCTTCGCCGATTTCGATGGCGGGGACCGGGACGACGGGCGGGCCGACCGCGACATCCTGCCGCATCGTAGCCGTCGCGTCACGGTCGCGGACCAGGAACGCCACCGCGGCGCCGGCGAGCGCCATCACGGCGGTCAGCAGGAACACGTCCTGGAAGGCAGCGATCTCACCGCCCCGGGTGGCGGGCGCGCCGAGCATAGCGCCGTAATCCGCGAGCCTGCTGGTCAACAGGGTGGCGGCGAAGGCGACGCCGAAGCTGGAGGCGACCTGGCTGGTGACGTTGTAGAGCGCGGTCGCGCGGCCGGTGTCCTTCGGGTCGATCCTGGCGTAGGTCGCGGCCTGCAGCGGCACGAGGACAAGGCCGAAAGCAAGGCCGCGGATGATGAGCAGGCCACGGATGAGCCACTCGTTGGTGTTGAGGTCCACGCGGGAGAGTGCAAGCGCTGTGAGGCCGGTGATCAGCAGCCCGGCGAAGATCATCCGCCGTGGGCCAATGACCCGGTAGATGCGGCTCGCGGGCTGCGCAACGAGCATGACGCCGATCGCCATGGGGAACGTCGTCAGGCCCGATTCCAACGCGGATAAGCCACGCGCGGCCTGTAATTCGAGCGTCAGCAAGAAGACGGTCGAGGAGAAGCCGAACATGGTCACGAGCCAGGCGAAGTTGCAGGAGCGGAAAAGCGCGTTCGTGAAGATCCGGACGTCGAGCATGGGCTGCTTCGTGCGCAGTTCGACGGCGACGAACACGGCGACGAAGGCGAGGCCGGCGGCGCCGAAGCCGATGACGCGGGCATCGCCGAAACCGCGTTGTCCGGCCTCGGCGAGGGCATACATGAGCATCGCGAGGCCTGTCGCAGAGAGGACGAAGCCGGCCGGGTCGAAGCGCCCGGACGACGGTTCGCGGTGTTCGCGCAGGTAGAGGGCGGAGATGACGAGCGCCGCGAGGCCGATGGGGACGTTGAGCAAGAAGATCCAGTGCCAGGTGGTGTACTTGAGGATCAGGCCGCCAACAAGGGGGCCGCTCGCGGGCGCGGCGGCGGCCGGCACGACCATGATGCCCGCGGCCTTTGAGCGCTCCTCGGGCGGGAACGCGCGCCACACCGTGGCGAAGGCGACCGGCGAGAGCATGCCGCCGCCGACCCCCTGGAGCACCCGGAACGCGATGAGCGCCTCGATGTTCCATGCCAACGCGCTCAACAGCGAGGCAAAGGTGAAGACGCTCAGCGCGAACATGAAGACCCGCTTCGTCCCGAACCTGTCGCCGGCCCAGCCGCTGACCGGGATGAAGACGGCGAGACTCAGCAGGTAGCCGGTGATGACCCACTGGATGGTCGTCGGCGAGGTGACATCGAAATCGCGCCCTAACGTTGGGAGCGCGACGTTGACGACGGTGGAGTCCAGGAGCTCCATGAAGATGGCGAACACGGCGAGGATCGCCACCAGATACTTGTATTCGACACGTCCCAACATCGTGATTCCCTTCGTGTCCGGGGCGGCACAGCCTGCCTCCGCCGCCATCACGACGTGCGAGCACGGCGAGAATCGACGGAACACGCGGTATCCCACCATGGATGGTGGCAATTTGCAACGCACGAGCATACAGAAATCGGGCGGGTTGACGGAGGGGCCGGCCGGCCGCAGTGATTGCGCCGCGATCGGCCCGAAACTCGCACAGACGGCGAGAGCCCGGCCGTTGCCGGCCGGGCTCTCTGTGTCGACTGTGGTGGCGGGCGGCGGCCTACCGGCCGGCGCCGACCTGTGCCTGGCGTTCGCGGACCGCGGCCTCGCGGCGCGCCTGGCGGGCGGCGTCCCGGCGCTGGGCGCCTTCGCTGGCCTTCAGGATGACGCCGTCGAAGGCGGCGAACATCCCCCGGTAGCCGCGAGGGCGGTCGGCGTCGCGGTGCCCACGACCGGCGCGGATACGCGCGACCTCCTCGCGGATGGCGGCGGTCCGCTCGTTGACGAGTTGGACATCGAATTCGGTGTTGTAGAACAGCATTTCGGGCCTCCTTGGACGGTCCCATTACCGTCTATCAAAGATAGCAGGTAACGTCGTCACCAGTCAAGACATTTTATTGGTGACGCGGTTCACACCGCGCGCTACAATGGCCGCGAGGGGAAGTTGCATGGACCCGGAACTGGGACGCCTGCTGGCGTTCTCGCAAACGAAAACGTGGTTGTCGGACCAGATCGGCACGACGGAGGGGCTCCGGCGCTGGTTCGCCGCGCATGGCCTCCTCACTCCTGGCGAGACGGTGTCCGAAACGGACGTGCGCCGGGCACGGCACTTCCGGGCTGCGATCGCCGGGTTGCTGCGCGAAAGCGCCGGCGGCGCCCCGGACCCGCGGACGCGGCCCGTGCTCGACGCGGTGATGCAGGCGGCGCCGTTGCGCGTGGCTGCGAGCGAGGGTGCGCGCGTCGAGTTGGTCCCCGGCGGGACGGGCATCGACCGGGCGCTGGCGACGCTGCTGGCCGAACTCTACCGCGCCGGGGTCACGGGCGAGATTCGCCGCCTGAAGGTCTGTCCGGGTTGCAATGGGACCTTCTATGACACGTCGAAGAATCGCTCCAAGATCTGGTGCGAAATGGCGAAGTGCGGTTCGCAACGCAAATCGAGGATGTACCGCGAGCGCCAGGCCCAGGCCGAGCGCGAGGGACGGCACAGCGGCTGAATCGGCGCTCCCGGTAGAGGAATCGCGGGGACGTTGACCGGGTGCGGTAAGCTCATGACCCCCACAAACGGGCAGGTGCGACCGCCATGAGCTTCCGCTTCATCACCGCCGACAACCAGGGGGAGATCTACGCCGTCGACCCCGGCGGCAACATGATCTTCTACCAGGATCTGGCGCGCGATGGGACGCCGCGATGGGCGAACGGCGGCATCGGGCAGGTCATCGGGCAGGGCTGGGCCGATTTCGCCAACGTGTTCTGCGGCGGCGATGGCAGGTTCTACGCGATCGCGCCGGGCGGCGACCTTTTCTTCTTCCGGGATCTTGCGCGGGACGGGACGGAGAACTGGGCGAACGGCGGCGTTGGCGCCCGGATCGGCGACGGGTGGGACGCATTTACGACGGTATTCTCGGGCGGCGACGGTGTGATCTACGCCGTCAACGGTGCGGGCGAACTGCTCTTCTTCCGGGACCTTGCGCGCGACGGCACGGACGACTGGGCGAACGGCGGGGCAGGCCAGGTGATCGGCGACGGCTGGAACGACTTCAGAAGCATCGTCTCGGGGGGCGATGGCGTCATCTATGCCGTCACCATCGATGGCGACTTGCTGTTCTTCAAGGACCTCGCGCGCGACGGGACGGCCAACTGGGCGAACGGCGGCGTGGGCGCGAAGATCGGCGACGGCTGGGGCAACTTCGCCGTGGTGGTGGCCGGCGGCGATGGCATCCTCTACGCCGTGACGCCCGACGGCTTCCTGCTCTTCTACCAGGATCTGGCACGCGACGGGACCGAGGACTGGGCGTTCAACGGCGTGGCGGTCACGCTTGGGGGCGGGTGGCTGCCCGGACCGGCAACGGCCGCAGCGGCCGAAGGGTACTGCTGGCCGCTTTCGGCGGCCGCGGGCGATACGATCCAGTTCATGGTCTCAGCGGAATCGCCGTACAACGTGACCTACCTCCGCCTCCACCCCGGTGACGACGGCATCGGCATGCCGTTCGGCGGGCCCAACCCCCACCCGGGTGGCGTCCAGGGCGTGCCGGTCGAGCCCTGGCGCGATGGCTGCGGCTGGAACACGTCGTTCGCATTGACGGTCGCAGCGGACTGGGTTTCGGGATTCTATGCCGCGCAGCTCAGCGGCGGCGGTGGCGACGATGGCTACATCGTCTTCGTCGTGAAGCCGCCCGATGGGGTCCGTGGCGATATCGCCGTGCTCGCCAACACGATCACGTGGAATGCCTATAACGACTGGGGCGGGCGTTCGAAATACACGGCGCCCCCGGGCCCGGTGCTCAGCTATCTGCGGCCCAACCCGGCGCTAACCCCGGTGGACCGCGGCCAGATCGACCACCTCGCGCGGGCAGATCTCTGGATCCTGAGCTGGCTCGAAGATGAGGGTTACGCGGTCGACTGCTGGGCCGACACCGACTTCCACAAGGGGATCGCGGGCCTCGATGGGTACAAGGCGCTGGTCCTCAGCACGCACCCCGAATACTGGACCAGCGAGATGATGGACCGGCTCGAGGCATACCTGGCCGGGGGCGGGAGCGTACTCTATCTCGGGGGCAACGGGCTGTTCGAGCAAGTGGTCTTCGACGAAGCCGGCGCGAGCCTGACGCTCCTGAACGGCGACGAGACGTTGCTGCGCGACATCAACTACTTCCGTAACCTCGACCCGCCGCGACCGGAGCGCGCGATACTCGGGGTGGGCTACCGCTACGACAACTTCCTCACGTTCGCGCCGTACGAAATCCGCGCGGGGGCACATCGCTTCTTCGCTGGGACGGGCCTGAGCAATGGCGACCTCGTGGGGGCGACGGGGCTCAACGGCGGTGGCGCCAGCGGCTGGGAGATGGACACGGCGATGGAGGGCACCGCGCCGCCCGGGAAGGTGGTCTCGGCGAACGGCGCGGACGACCGCGGAAGCCCTCCGCCGGGGACTGTCGTGCTGGCGCGTGGCACGAATCCCGGTTTCGGCGCCGACATGACAGCCTACGACACGGCCGCCGGTGGGGTGGTGTTTTCCGTCGGGTCCATTGCGTTCGGTGGCAGCCTCGTTGGAGACGACAATCTGAAGGCAATCCTCCGAAACGTGCTCAACGAATGCATCGCGCGCTAGCGCCGGCAGCCAGCGGGGCCGTAGTGCTCAGGGGGCGAGCGGCCACCATACTGGCGCCGTGACCGAGCAGGCGTCCGCGGACGGCGACCATTCGCGGGAAGTCCTCGCGTGGCTGCGGCTGATTGGGCTGATCAGCGGTGAGGACCCGCACATGGAGGCGTTGGCGGGCGGGGTCTCGTCCGAAATCTGGCGAATCGACCTGCCGGATGGACCGATCTGCGTGAAGCGCGCCCTCGCCCGGCTGCGCGTGGCGGGAGACTGGCAGGCGCCGGTCGAACGCAACCGCTACGAGTGGGCGTGGCTGGAGACGGCGGCCGGGATCGTTCCACGGGCGGCGCCGCGGCTCATCGCGCACGCCCCCGACGCCGGGATGTTCGCGATGGAGTATCTCGACCCGGCGACGTATCCCGTGTGGAAGACGCAGCTGCGCGACGGGATCGCGGAGCGCGCCACGGCCGTCGCGGTGGCGGAGGCACTCGCGGCGATCCACTCGCACACGGCCCTGAACCCCAACGTGGCCGCGCGGTTCCCGACCGACGACTTGTTTTACGCGCTCCGCCTGGAACCGTACTTCGTGGCGGCGGGCGCGCGGCATGACGACTGCCGCGCCGCGCTCGAGGCGCTGGTGGCGGTGACGGGCGGGACGCACCAGTGCCTGGTACACGGCGACGTGAGTCCGAAGAACATCTTGGCCGGGCCCGCGGGCCCCGTATTCCTCGATGCCGAGTGCGCGTGGTACGGCGACCCGGCGTTCGACCTGGCGTTCTGCCTGAACCACTTGCTGCTGAAGTGCCTGTGGCGGCCCGCGTCTACGCCGGCGTTCCTGGCGTGCTACGACGCGCTCGCACGGACGTACCTTGCGTCGGTGGGCTGGGAAGCACCAGAGGCGCTGGAGTTGCGGGCGGCGCGCCTGCTCCCCGGGCTCCTGCTCGCGCGCGTCGACGGCAAGTCGCCGGTGGAATACCTGGTGAGCGAAGCCGAGCGCGACTTTGTGCGAGGCCTCGGGCGCCGCTACCTGCTCCATCCGCCGAAGAATCTTGGCACGATCCGCGAGGGGTGGCGCGTCGAGCTCCATGCCCGTTGGCCAGAGTGGCGCGCATGAAGAGCACCATCCGGGACGTCGCCGGCCGGCGCGTGTGGGATTCCCGCGGGCGGCCCGCAGTCGAGGCCGAAGTCCAGCTCGAAGGCGGCGCGACGGGCCGCGCGATCGCGCCGGCGGGCGCTTCGACCGGCTCCGGTGAGGCTGTCGACCGGCGCGATGGCGGCGCGTCGTTCGGTGGCTACGACGTGCGAGGCGCGGTCGGAGCCGTCAACGGCGAGATCGCGGAACTGCTGCGCGGTATGGATGCGCTGGAGCAGGCGCAAATCGACGGTGCGCTGGTGGCGTGCGACGGCACCGTGAATCGGTCGCGGCTGGGCGGCAACGCGCTCGTGGCCACGTCGATGGCAGTCGCGCACGCGGCGGCGGCGGCGCAGGGCATGCCACTGTGGCGGCGCCTGCTCGGCGACGGCGAGGCGGTGCTCCCGCTCCCGGAGATCCAGATCTTCGGCGGCGGGGCGCATGCGGAGCGGCGCGTCGATGTCCAGGACTTCATGGTCGTGTGCCCCGGCGCCGAGACGTTTGCGCAGGCGCTGGACTGGACCGCGGAGGTCTACCGGGCCGCGGGTGAGCTGCTGGACGCCGATGGCCTGCGGTTTGGCGTGGCGGATGAAGGCGGGTATTGGCCCGCATTCTCCAGCAACGCCGAGGGGCTCGATTACCTGGTGCGAGCGATCGAGCGCGCCGCGTTCCGGGCGCCGGATCAGGTGGGGATTTCGCTCGACATCGCTGCCTCGGAGTTCTATCGCAGAGAACGGTACCGGCTGGCGCGCGAAGGGCGCGCGCTCGCGCCGGAAGAGTTGAGCGAGATGCTGGGAGATTGGCTCGCGCGCTATCCGATCGTTTCGATCGAAGATCCGTTCGCGGAATGGGATGAGGCGGGGCTTGTCGCGTTCACGCAGCGGCACGGGCGGGAAGTGCAAATCGTAGGCGACGACTACCTGGTGACGAACGCCGAACGTGTCCGGCACGCCGGCGAGGTGGGCGCGTGCAACGCCCTGTTGGTAAAGCCAAACCAGGCGGGGACGTTGACGGAGGCTCTGGCGGCGCTGGACGCCGCGCGGGCGGCCGGCTACGGCGCGATCATATCGGCGCGGTCGGGGGAATCGGAGGATGTGACGGTTGTGCACCTGGCGGTGGGCTGGGGTGTGCGGCAGCTGAAGGTGGGTTCGTTCGCGCGCTCCGAGCGGATGGCGAAATGGAACGAGGGCCTGCGGATCGAAGAGGCGCTGGGCGCGAGTGCCCGCTTCGCCGGTGGCACTCCGTTCCGGCGGTAGGGTACGGCCGCACCGTGCCCGTGACGCGGCAGCCTCAGCCGGCACAGCAATCACTGCGGCACGGCCGTAATTTTGGTGTCCCGAACCGGATTCGATTGGTGTATTCTTGGCTGGACATCGCGCCGGACAGTGTTGCCGCCGCCCGGCCCAAGGAGGGCTCATGGATACCAACCAGGAATTCGAACTCCGCGGGATCAACCACCTCGCCCTTGTCTGCAGCGACATGGCGAGGACCGTTGATTTCTACACCAACACGCTGGGCATGCCGCTGACCAAGACGATCGAACTGCCCGGCAACATGGGCCAGCACTTCTTCTTCGATATCGGCAACGGCGATTCGCTGGCCTTCTTCTGGTTCCCGGGGGCGCCCAAGGCCGCGCCTGGGATTGCCTCGGCCGCGCACATGCCCGGCGAGGGCGAGATCACCACGGCGCACGGCTCGATGAACCACGTTGCCTTCGACGTGCCGGAGGAGAAGTTCGACGAGTACGTGGCGAAGCTGCAGGCGAAGGGCCTCCACCCGTCCATGGTGCTGAACCACGACGATAGCCCGCGCGGCATCGCGCCATCCAAGGACACCCCTGGCGTGTTTGTGCGTTCGGTGTACTTCATGGACCCGGACGGGATCCTGCTCGAGTTCGCGACGTGGACGCGGGCGATGACCCCCGCGGACGTGAAGCACGCCGCCGCCACGGCCAGCGGCGAGCGCGTCCCGCTCCCGGTGAAGCAGCTTACCCCGGCGTAACTCGGGGCCGACCCGCACGATCACGGCCGGCAGGCGATACGCTTGCCGGCCGTTCGCGTGTCGGCGACGGGCGCGCGATCTCACCCCGCGGGGAACTTTTCCGGCGGCGCGGTCCGTCTGTTCCACGCGGCCCTGCGATTGTTACGATCGTGGATGGTGGCGGACGGAAGGCGCAGGTGCTGATGGGCGCATCGCGGAAGATGCCCGGCGATCCCGCCCTGGACGGCCTGCGCGGGATCGCCGTGATGGCGGTGCGACCCGCACCGGTGACCTCCAGGAACTCACGGTGTGCCCGGAAGCAAGTCTGCCTCCGTTATGCTGATCCGCGAAGGTGCACTGAGCGACGCCCGGAGTCCCGCGTAGGCAGGGCTGTCGACCGGGCGCCCCGGGGGAAAGGCCGCCGCGAAAGAAAGCTCTACACTTGCATCACCCGGCGGAAATCGTACCTGGAACATAGCATTCCCATCACCATAGCCGCCGCGCAAGGCTGTGGCTTTCGTTGTCGATCCAGAACCCTCAAGCCGTACGGGATCGAGTCGAAACATTGTAAGCTCTTCGGGAGAAAAGCCGAACAATCGTCCAGTCACGACTACTCCGCTGGGTGCAACCAATACCCCGGTGACCGCGATCTCTCCCTTGCCGAAGGGCGCCCGTACATTCCCTAACTGGTACTGCGTACCGGGAAGGACCTGGCCGGACCATGACACGTTGACAATCCACGGCCCTTCAATGAGGCGAAGCGTGGCCGGCGGTCCTCCGCTCATCTCCCTCTCCAGTTCAGCCGTAGAGGCGAATGTAAACGATTCAACCGCCAGCGACAGGTTCGAGTCCAGCTCGGTGACGGGGTCGAAGACCCAGGTCTGGCGACGGCGATCGGTCGAATTCGGAGAAGCCCCTTGCGCCATGACCGGCCCACTCGCCGACCCTTTCAGGACCATCCCTCCGACAGTAACGCCGTCACCCAGGTCCTCACGGCCAGAAATCCGCACGGCCAGGGCCGTCAACGCAGAATCCGCGTATACGGATTCAATCGTCAGCCTGACACCGGCCGCCTCGGACGAGATGCCAAGGAACTCACCCGAGTCGATGCCTCGCTCCACTCCTGGAAAGGCTCGATCCGCCCCACGCACGCTGTTGACGCTCAGCCACACCCCGGCGAGCAATAGGCTGCCAACGGACAGCACGGCGGCCACCAGGAATACTCGACTACGAAAATCAATACCCATCGGATGTGTTCCCGCCGACGATGCCGTTATAGAAGTCAACGTGGTATGACCAGGTCCTGTGCCAACGCAACGCGTCATAGTTGGCGCCGTTCGTTGACCACGAATAGACCGCTGTGGTGGAATCGTAGTACGCTGTTGGCTTGCTAGACCAGCACGTATCGTAATTGCAATAGAATCCGTACCTATCCGCATGCTCCTCCACCCGCAACCGCCAAGGGCCACCGCCGTTGGTGTAAGTAGCCGACCAACTCCCTTGATAACATCCGTACTGTACGACGCAATACGAAGAAGTCCATTGGTTTCTCCAGGTCTCACCACAGACGGTAGCGTAGCACCTGTAGTCGGCCTGAGCTGCCTTATGGTTGCCAAGTGCGGCCAGGCCGACGAACGCCACGGCCAGAACGGCGGCGACGCGAAAGATTAGACCAAAAGCCGAACCCTTTGCGTTCACTTGCAAGCCTTCATCGCTGGAGCAGACCCGATGGTGGAGTAGTTACCCGCCGCGGCGCCACCGACGCCGCTTAGCGCATCAACTGCCGCCTGCCGCAGGTCAGGTTGGCCCTCAACGTTGATTGTGACCAACACATCTCCTGTGTAGATCATCGTCGCCAGGTCGCGGAGTTCGTATATCTCGGCTGTCCCCTTCCGGTACGGTGCCTGCACCATTGCCTCCGGTGCGATGTCCTCTCTTGCGATGTCGCAAGCCGGTCTGACGTGAATCGTTAGCGGCACGCCGCAGCCACCGTCTGATTGGGGCGAAGGGACACAGACTCCGTAGATAAACGTGACCGAGTTGCCAGCGAACTTCGGCGGCCCATCCTTTGGACCGTCGTACTTCGTCCTGATGACGGCCTGCAACTGATATCCACCGAAGGACGAACCCAGCCACATGAGCGGGAACTCGCTGAAGGCAGCAACGTCAGCTTCTGTCATGTTGCCCTTCCCACGTCCATCCCACTTGGGGCCGGCCTGGAAGCGAGATGCGACTTCCTCAGTCGAGTAGGCCAATGGCGCCGGAACCTCGGTCTGCCGGTCGCTATTTGGTCGCCCAAGATCCGCCCGTACTAAGATCACCCCACCCGCGGCGCCCGCGAACAACATGCCCCCCAACGCGACGATACCAAATCTGCCGATACGGTTAGATAATTTCCACATAATCCACCCACCCATCGTTCCATGCGTACGTGCCATCACATTGCTGCATCGCCTGCGTATTGCTCCATACCGCGCTCTGGTCGAAACGGTGCGGACCGGGAGAGCCACCGTAGGCACCGTTCCAGTTGTGCCAATTGTATCCTATGTCCCATTTTCCTTTGACAAATCCTCCAGGATCACCACCACCGGTGGGTGAGACGGCGTGCTTTGGAATGCCTCCGCAAAGCTTAATAGTCTCGTAATGTGGTGTGGCGATGGAGTAGGTTCCGAAATTAGGATTATCGACGTTCCAGTGATATCGCATATGGTATCTGGACGTGCCAAGGAAAGAGTAATTGCTGGCTCTTTGACTATCTAGCGGTGCACATAAATGGTCGTAGAAGTATTGGTTGGAACCATCGGACCATGTCCAGCCGCCATGATGTCCGGCGTGAGTATTCACGTTAGATGTACTGGCGTTCGAATAGAACAGAACACTTATTGGATCGACCCGACCGCCCGTGCACGATGAGCCGCTGATCCCGTCGTACGTGTACAACTCGACGTGTGAGCCGAAAGTCAGGTTCGCGCTGACAGGTAACGCCAGGCTTGTCAGCGTGCCCGCAACCATGCCGGTCAATACAACAATCATCAGCACTCTGAATATTCTCATTGGGGTCGTTCCATACGCGGATTGGTAGCGTGTGCCCGGTCTCCGCAGATCGTCTGACACGGATTCTCCACATGCGTTCTCCGGCTTGCAATCCCAAAAACTCAATCTTCGCGAGATTCTAGCGTCTTCGACTCAAGCCACCGCTGGGCTGCAACAATCAGATGAGCCCGAGGACGATGGCCTGTCTGGGTCATAATTTCCGACACGTAAGTCTCGACGCTCCGTACTCGAAGGCCAAGGCGAAGGGCGATCTCAGGGTTGGTCAGCCCTTGGGAGATGAGGGGAACGAGAACACGAAGGTGCTCCTCAAGGTCGTCAAGCGATACTTCCATTTGGGAATATAGCCTCCATCCTTCCCGGTAGAACGTCCGGCTGAGCTAAATCGTGGACTCCGAATCGACGTGCCCCGTGGAACGCTCCGTACAATCCGTAGTGGCTGGCTGGAACCACGCTCAGTCCGCTCCTTTTCGACGACATCGGCCCCGAACCCTACCGATCTCCCGGACAGTTGTAAAGCTAACTCCGTTAGTTGTCAGACCTATTCGACGCAGATCCCCGTTCGTCCATCTCGACGAGCGACGTGCACAACCGCTGATGCTGCTGCGGCCGAGCGAGACGACGTGCGCGAACTCGCCGGCGGGATCAGGGCCTACGCGCGCGACGAGGGGGGTGGCTTGGTATCGCTTGCGTGGGTCAATCGGGCCTAGGCGTCCAGCTCCGGACGAATGCCCTGGATATCGACGCGTTAGTGGCGATGGTTAACCAGCTGCGCTCGACGGGGCTGAAGAGGAGGCGCCATCAGACGAGGGACTGGTCCGAGGCGGCGCGGGCGGCGGGGCTGACGGCGGGGAAGGTGAGCTTCGTGCCGGGTGGCGCGGGGATGAGCACCTGCACCGGCGCGTAGGGCTGATCCGAGGGCATGTCCTGCGATGTGGCCGCGGTATCGGCAAGCAGGATGTCGCCCGATTCGGCCGAGGCGGCGACGATCTTCGCGCCATCCAGCACCCAGCTGGGATGCGGCGACGCGGGGTCGGCGGGGTTGCCAAGGAATGGGCCGCCGACCTGCCGCTGAGACGTGAGGTTATCGCCCAGCACGACGATGGCCAGCCCCGAGGTGCGGGCCACGACGCCCGCGAGGGAGCTGCTATCGGGCGACCAGGCGAAGGACGTGAGCGACGGCGGCACGTCGCGGAGCATCTGGACGGACGAGACCTCGGAGCCGGTGGTGGGGGAGATGTAGGCGACGATGCCGGGCTCTTTCGTGACGGCAATCACGGAGCCATCGGGCGCCCACGCCGGGTTGTCGTGCTTCGGGTCCTGCGAGAGGGCGACGGGCACGGGATTCGCGATCGGGGTCGAAAAGATGGGGCCCTGGCCGAGGGCCGTGCCGACGCTGAAGGCGACGGCTGTGCCATCGGGTGACCACGTGGGGCGGCGGCTGCGGCCGCCGGTGGTGAGCGGCGTAAGCCCGGTGCCATCGGCGTTCACGGTGTAGATGTCCTGGACATCGGGGGTGGGGCCGAAGCTGAGCGCGAGTGTCTGGCCATCGGGCGACCATTCGATCCCGGTGAACACGCCGCGCGCCCCCGCGATTTCGATGGAAGTGCCATCGGGGCGATCGACGACGAGCAAGCCGGCACCGGACGCATCGACACGGGCATAGGCGATGGACACGCCGAGGTCGGCGAGAGTGTAGAAGGGCGGGCCCTGGGGGCCGCCCGGGCCCGGCGTGGGCGTCGGGCTGAGGGTTGGATCGGGGTTCGCCGGGCTGCCGCCGCCAGTAACGGAGCAGGAGATCGCGACGAGAATCGCCACAAGTACGACGCTGACGGCGAGGGCGACGAGCCCGGCTCGGTTCGAAAGGAGGGCTCTGGCGCCTGGGATCATGTGTGGAGTCTAAAGAATCGGGCGGAATGGCCGGGAAAGGACGGGTTCGCGCGACGCGGATGAAGCGCGCTCCCGGCCGGGTGGCCGGGAGCGCGGGAGCAGCACGACGAAACGTCACACGCCCTGGATGCCCAGGTTGAATGTGCCGGCCTAGCCGTCGGCGGTCTTTGTGAGCGTAACGAGCGTCTGACCGCCGGACTGCTTGTAGATGCTGTCGCTGGCGTTCTTGAGGGTGGACTCACCCTTCGTGCTGTAGGGCGCCACTGTGTAGATCTGCTTCGCGAGCGCGTCATCGAAGAAGAACTGCGAGGTGAACTCGTAGGTCTTCCCGCTCGTGGAACAAGTTGGACCCGATCGCGGCACTCGATAGATAGCACCACGGCGCGTGGTTCGCCACATCGATGATGGACCCTGCGCGGCAACGGCTTCTCCGCGCAGATTTGAATCTCCTTTGTTTCCCAGCAATCTCCCAGATTCGCCCGGTTCACTGCAGCCATGCTTGAACAACTGCACGATCCGCTCGTCGATATCGTGGTCCCGGTCTATAACGAAGAGAGGGTGCTCGCGAGCTCAATCGCGACCCTTTCGAAGTACCTCGAACGGGACTCCCCTTTCGGCTGGCGGCTGGTGATTGCCGACAACGCAAGCACCGACGCCACACCAGAAATCGGCCGCGCGGTGAGCGAGAGCTTCGCGCGGGTCCAGTACGCGTGGCTGGAGCAGAAGGGTCGCGGCGGCGCTCTGAAGGCGACCTGACCGGCGAGCGAGGCAGACGTCCTGGCGTACATGGACGTGGACCTATCGACCGGGCTGGCGGCGCTGCTGCCGCTGGTGGCCCCGTTGGTCACAGGACACGCCGCCATCGCCATCGGGTCGCGGTTGTTGCCGCAATCGAACGTCACCCGTGGAGCGAAGCGGGAGGCGCTCTCGCGCGGGTACAACCTGATGATCCGCGCGGCGTTCTGCTCGCGCTTTCACGACGCCCAGTGCGGCGGGCTCGCCCTGCGCCAGGCGGCCAGCTTCGCGCGCGCCGGGACCGGATGATGTTGCGGATCTCTCGCAATTTGCGAACCGCTCGCGGCGAAATGCTAAGAGATAGGGGAATCCCTGATGTCTCGCCGCAAGCGTTGGCGTCAGTCTCGTTGCCTGGGAGACAACGGCATGGCGGGGGCCTACGTCAGGCACGATAGGGCGGCGGAGCGGCCACTCAGAACAGAACGATGCCAGGGCGCCGCGGGCACGGTGGCCGCGCCTGCGCTGCGCCGCCCGGAGATCCATCCGCGGCGTCGCAACAGGGTGACGCGGCAATGATGGACAGGCTGTTCAGCTTGCGCGTGCGCGTGCTGGTGCTGGTCCTGCTCGCGGTGGTCCCGGCGATGCTCCTCATGCTGCTGTCGGCGCGCGACCGTCGCGACGCGAGCGAGGAAAGTGGGCGCGCCCGGGCGCTGCAACTCGCGCGTTCGGTGGAGGTGGACTACATGCACCGCATCGACACGACGCGATCGTTCCTGGCGCCGCTGGCACAAGTATTCGCGCTCGTGCCGAACCTCAGCAACGTGACGCAAACGGCCTGTGCGTCGTTCTTCGACAAGCTAATCGCCAACACCGCGGACATCTTCCAGGTTGGCGTGGCATCGACCGACGGGACCGTGATTTGCCGGAGCCCGGCCGGGGCGGAGAGCGCGGCATCGGTGGCGGCGGAGCCGTTCTTCACGACCGCCATGAACTCACGCGCCTTCTCTGTTGGCCACTTCGAGTTCGAAAGCGTGACGCAAAAGCCAGCGCTGCACGTCGGCTACCCAATCATCGGGCCGGCGGGGACCGTGACCGGTGTGCTCTACGCGGCGCTGGACCTGAATGCGATAAGTACAGACCTGGGGAAGACGGCCGACCCGAGCGTTTCGTTCATCACGCTCATCACTCCGACGGGCACGATCCTGGCGCGCTACCCGAACCCGGAACAATGGGTCGGCAAGGAAGTCGGCACGCCGCCGTCGCTGGCTGCGATGGAGTCCGGCGGCCCCGGCATCACGCGGGAATCCGTCAGCCTCGACGGGATCAGCGTCGTTTCGGCGACGGTGGGGCTGGCCAATGCGGGAGCGAGCGAGCCGGGAGCCGGCTCCATCAGCGCGCTGGTCTCGGTTGGGATCCCGAAAGACCAGGTGTTCGCAGGCATCAACGACCGGCTGCGAGACGACCTCCTGGGTTTGCTGGCCGCAGCGCTGCTCGCCGGAGGGCTGGGTTGGTTCGGAAGCGGGGTGCTGCTGCGCAAGCTGCAGCTATACGTCGGGACGACGCGGCGATTTTCGGAAGGCGATCTCGCGGCGCGGGCCGGGCCTCCCTACCCCCGGAACGAGCTCGGGGCGCTGGGGCGTTCGATCGACGACATGGCTGTTGCGGTCAGCGAGCGGCAACAGGAAATCCAGCGGCTCAACGAGGGTCTCGAACAACGCGTGGCCGACCGGACCGCGCAACTGGAGGCCGCGAATAAGGAGTTGGAATCGTTCAGCTACTCGGTATCGCACGACCTGCGGGCGCCACTTCGCAGCATCGATGGCTTCAGCCAGGCGCTCGTCGAGGACTACGCGGACGTGCTGGACGACGAAGGCAAGCAGATGCTCGGCCGTGTCCGCGCCGGGTCGCAGCGGATGGGCCAGCTGATTGACGACATCCTGCAACTGTCGCGGGTATCGCGCGCGGAGGTTGGCAAAGAGGAGGTGGACCTGAGCGTGATGGCCTCGGGTATCGTTGACGACCTGCGGCGGACCGAGCCGCACCGCGAGGTGGAGTTCCAGGCGGCGCCGGGGCTCACGGTCACCGGAGACCGGCGGCTGCTGCGCATCGCGCTCGAGAATCTCATCGGCAACGCGTGGAAGTTCACCTCGCATACCGAGCGGCCGCAAATCGAATTCGGGGCAGAAGGCGGTCCGGGCAAGCCGGTGTACTTCGTACGCGACAATGGAGCGGGTTTCGACATGGCCTACGCGGGTAAGCTCTTCGGCGCGTTCCAGCGCCTCCATGCGATGGACGAGTTCCCCGGCACAGGCGTCGGGCTGGCAACGGTCCAGCGCGTCATTCATCGCCATGGCGGCAGAGTCTGGGCCGAAGGGGCCACAGGCCAAGGCGCGACGTTCAGTTTCACGCTCGGGGGGAGCTCGTGAACCGCGAAAAAGTCATCCTGCTGGTCGAAGACAACCCGGACGACGAAGCGCTGACGCTCCGTGCGCTAGCCAAGAATCGCATCACCAACGAGGTTGTCGTGGCGCACGACGGGCTGGAGGCGCTGGACTACCTGTTTGGGGCCGGCGAGCACGAAGGCCGGGACACTTCGGTGCTCCCACAAGTCACGCTGCTGGACTTGAAACTGCCGAAAATCGACGGCCTCGAAGTGCTGCGGCGGATCAGGGCCGACGATCGGACGCGCTTACTGCCGGTGGTGATCCTGACGTCCTCGAAGGAGGAGCAGGACCTGGTTGCGGGCTACAGTCTGGGCGTCAACAGCTACGTCCGAAAGCCGGTGGATTTCGTAGAGTTCACCGAGGCAGTCCGCCAGCTCGGGCTGTACTGGCTCATCCTCAACGAAAATCCGGGGCGCGTCTGATGGCCATACCGCTCCGGCTGCTGCTCGTGGAGGACTCACGGGACGACGCAGAGCTCGTGGTCCGCAGGCTGGAGCGCAGCGGCTTCGAAATCGACCTGGCGCTGGCCGAGACGGAGCAGCAACTCCGCGGCACGCTCGCCGAGCGCACGTTCGACATCATCATCAGCGACTTTAGCCTGCCGAACTTCACGGGTATCCGGGCACTCGAGGTCACGAAGGAGCTGGCGCCGGACGTGCCGTTCATCGTGGTCTCGGGGACCATCGGCGAGGAGCGCGCCGTGGCCGTGATGAAGGCCGGAGCCGCGGACTACGTGATGAAGGGGAACCTCCAGCGGCTGGGGCCGGCGGTGGAGCGGGAGCTGCGGGAGGCGGAAGGCCGCCGGCAGCGCCGCCGGGCCGAACGTGAACGCGAGGAATTTCGTGCGCAGTTGATCCAGTCGCAGAAGATGGAAGTGCTGGGGACGTTCGCGGGCGGGATCGCCCACGACTTCAACAACCTGCTGACCGTCGTGAGCCTGAACCTGCAGATGGTGGAAGGCGGAGCGGGAATGGGCGCCGGCGCACAGGAAGCGCTCGACCAGATCCGCGTGGCGTGCGACCGCGCGAGTGCGCTGGTGCGGCAGCTCTTGTTTTTCAGCCGCCGCCGGACGCTCGAATTGACCGCAGTCCAGCTGAATGAGCTGGTGGAGGGCGTGACATCGATGCTGCGGCGCATCCTCCCATCCGGTGTCGTCCTGAACACCGAGCGCGACCCGGCAGTGTGGCCGGTGCACGCGGATGCCAGCTCGCTGGAGCAAGTCGTCGTCAACCTTGTGACGAACGCCCGCGATGCGATGCCGAACGGCGGCGCGATCACGATCCGCACGCGCAACGCGGTGCTCACGGACGACGAGGTACGGGGGACGCCTGGAGCGCACGCCGGACCGCACGCGGTGCTCTCGGTGGCGGACGAGGGCACGGGAATCGACTGCGAAATCCGCGACAAGATTTTCGAACCGTTCTTCACGACGAAGCCGCCCGAGAGGGGGACCGGCCTGGGGCTGTCCACGATCTATGGGATCGCCGAACAGCACGGCGGCTGGGTGGCCCTCGAAAGCGAAGTCGGCAAAGGCTCGGAGTTCTCGGTGTTCCTGCCACGGATGGCATCGAACTGATGGCGGTTCCGGCCGTCGCCCAGCGGCGCCCGGTCATGGAGCCATGCGCAGTGCCTTCACCATGTGCCAGCCGGAGACAATCAAGACGCGGCGGAGCCCGGGCCGGAGCACCGGCGCGCCGCGCTATCGGGGGTTGCGACCGAGGTCCATGCTTTGTCCCAACGGCAAGAGGCCAACTTCGCGACCGCCGGGGATGACATCGCCGGGCTCCCATTCCTGCCACCAGCCGCCGGGGAGCTCGTCCCAGGCAGTCCAGCCTTCGAGGTCGCGGACGAGCACGCCACCCGGGAGCACGGTGGCGATATTCCAGGCGCCGGGGACAAGCGTGGCTGATTCGATGCCGGATGGCAGGAGCGCCAGCCCGGCGGCAACGACATCGCCGGCGCCGAGGCCAAAATCCGCGACCCAGTACCAGCCGTAGGTAGAACGGGCGCCGTAGGCCCGCGCGACGCCCACCTCCGCGTAGGCGGGGTTCAGCAGGTTAGCATTGTGCGGAGACGAGTCCCGCCACATCTGGAATGCGGCTCCCGCGCTCGCGGCGAAGGTGCCGGCGGCAAGGACCTCACCGACGCCGAAGGGGTAGCCGCAGTCTGCTCCGCGGTCGCCCGGATCGCGCCCCGCGGAGTCAACGTGGTCGAAGGCGCTCCGGGCGCTCAGGTCCGCGGCCATCCATGCGGCGGACTGCGTGAGCTCCTCAGAAACCGCCAACGGCCGCAGTCCCTGTTGGGCGCGGTACTCGTTGATCCGGGCCACCAGGGCGCTCTCTTCGGGATCGAGCGAGGGGTCGCCGCCAGCGCAAGCGCCTGTTGATGCGTGGACCACACCCGCAGGCCCGCGGTGTGCCGACCAGAACACGAGTGACACAGCCGCGAGCAGGACACTGCCGAGCACGACTCGGAGTTTGGGGCGGGTCACGCGGCGGCGGTCCGCGGGTAACTGCGAGGGTCCGAACTCGGCGGGTGGGTCAGTGTCGGCGCTCGTCCTTTCGAGTTGTTCGCCGACCGGCAGGCTTCCTGATGCGGAGGGCGCCGGCGAGGGCGACCTGGAGGGAGCGCAAACGATCGCTCCGGGTCTTTGCCTCGACGTTGGCCGCCCACTAGCGATGGCGGCGCAGGCTCTCGGCCATCACGATGGCGAGCCCGGCGAAGAGAGCGCCCAGGCCGAGGAGCAACGGCGCGGTCCGCGTTGCGTCTCCGGCCGTGCCGGTGCCCGCTTCCGGTGGCTTCACTTGCTGCGGCGCCAGCGACTTCACCGCTTCGGGCGGAACTTCGGTTGCGACGGAAGGCGGGACCACAATCGTGGCCTGCGCAGTGTTCACGGCGATGGGCGGCGTGGCCGGCGTGCTCGTTGGTACTGGTGTCGGGGCGGTGGGCGCAATTATTACCGGTGTGTTCGTGGCCGTGGGGACCGGGATCGACGCGTTGATCGCCGTGGCCGTGGGGGTGGCTGTCGGGGTGGCGGGGGGCGTGTTCGTTGGCGTGGTGGTTGGCGTGCTGGTGGGCTCTTCGGTCGGGGTGGCCGTGGCCGTGGCGGTCGATGTCGGGGTGGCCGTGGCCGTGGCGGTCGATGTCGGAGTGGCGGTCGATGTCGAAGTGGCGGTCGAGGTGTTCGTGGCCGTCGCGGTGGCGGTATTGGTCGGGGTCGCCTCGCCCACTTTGAAGTTATCGGTCTTCGTGATCTCGGCGGCGGCGCAACTGCTGCCAGGCTGCGCAGTATTAGACGCATACTGGAAGACGGTGAGCTTGTACTCGCCATTCGAGCTGGGCCCAAAGGGAGCAAGACCGATGGTCGTGGTCGGGGTATCTCCGCGGCTGTCGGTGCCGAGCGCATGGCCGCCGCTGTAAGTGGTCACGTTCGCGGCAACCTGGAAGTAGCGGGCGGAGGCGGCATCGCTGCTGAGCAAGGTTTTGCCGCTCGGGTCGGTGACGTCGAAGCAGTAATAGCCGTCCGGGAGGTAGTCCGTCGAGGGCCCGCCGTCGAGGAAGACCTGGGTTGCGGAGGAGTAGATGTTGCAGTTCACTCCGTTGCCCCCACCGGTGGGACAGGTGCTGGTGTCGGTGACATTCTGGATGCTGGTGTAGATGGCGAACTGGGTGTTCGCAGCGCCGGCGGGGTCGTTTGAGATGCCGAGTGCGAAGAGCACGGCGCCCCCCGTCACGAGCAGCAGGCCGACAAGCAGCCGCAATTGGCGGGATCGGGATGGGCCATGTATTGCCAGAGTCATTGGTGACCGCCAGAGCGATACCGGGCATCGATGAGCCCGCGATGCCGGAGCGGCGCGAAAGGAGGCGGCGTGCTTCTGCGCCACCTGGAATAGCGTAATGGTGACATGATCATTTCCCCCGGTTCCGATGTGACTGCAGGTTTCGCCGACTTGCGCGCAACCGCTCTCAGGCTGCTGGACTGGGCGGCTGTGCACCTTTCAGGTTCGGGACACGATGCTCGTTTGATACCACACATGCAACCGGTTTGTCACCAATTTGCTGCCAACACACGAACGCGATACCGGCTGGTTAAGCTGGCTCAATGTTCCCGGCATAAGAGTGCAATCGAGCGCGGCTAAACTAAACCATCAAGTTTCGCCATAGATGCCCTGGGTATCGGTGCGGGGCTTATGTCCAGATACGCCAAATAGCCCGGTACTGACATGTTCTAGGTATGGCTCACATAGCCGGTGCGCACGACGAATGGGATGGGCGGTCCGGGAGCATGTCGCTGCGCGTGCTCGCGTTGCAGGGCGCTGCTGGCGCGCTGATGTGGACGGTTATCGTGGCATCGGCCTGGATAATCTGGAATCAGCTGCTATGAGGGCGCTCACTGGACCAGACGTCATCACCGGAGGCACCACGAGTTTCCGATGGCCGGGCGGATTTGCGCTGTCCTGAGCGAGCGCTACCCGAACCACCTGGTACCTGCTGGAGAACTCGCGGCGATTGGGCGAGCGTTCGGGTGCTCCCGGCAGTACGTCCACAAGGTGGCATCGCGACGGGGATACGTCGTAATCCCACGACTTCATTCGAGCACCCTTTCATGCCTGCTCGATAACATAGACTCCCGCGCTGGCTGCTCCATTCTCCCTATGTGCGAACGCACGCCATTGGTTTAGTCCCCTGGATTCTCCCTTCCGATCTCGCTTCTTCGGCCGCTGTGGCCGCGAGCGGGATCGCGCGGGCATCGCCCCCATCGTTTGCCGGCCGGCATTCAGCGCCTCGCGATTGAGGGAGGCCGTTCAGCCAACCGCCGGCCGCGGCGACCTCTGACGCTCCCGGTCAGTCCATGTTGCCTCCAGGCGCCAGGGACGCGGCGACCTCGGCACCGGGGAGCGCCATGTCCGGGGCCGTGCGCTCTGCGCCATCGAAACGCTTCGCCGCCGAGTTATGCCAGCCTGTGCGTGATACTTCGCGGTGAGGTGGCTCACTCGCAGCGGAGTAGTGTCCTATGTCGAACAGGTGGTACTTCGTTTAGTCATATGATTTCAATGACGATGCAATTGGTATCGCCGTCTGAGGAAACGTCGTCCTGGCCAGGCGAATGCCCACAGTTGTTTTGTAAAATTCACCATAAGTGTGACGGAATCTATACATCCGCTTGACGGAACGTCTATTATCCCGGCCTACCGCCGAGATCGGCGCCGCCGACCGGGCCACCTGGGAAGGGAGGGTGAGCGATGAGAAGACCCCGCGATGAACTGGACTTTTCCGTCCGGGCGTGTCGCGGCAATCGGTGAACCGAACCCCACGAGTCCGATGAACCTAGCGGGCGTGCCTTCAGCCCATGGAGGCGCGTAGCGCTCTGCGGAGGATGGAGCCTCCGCAGAGCCAATCGCAAGAAGTCGAGCTTCCGATCCCTTGCGTGTCCAGATTACCACCTGGAAGCGCAGGACGACGTCCTGGCGAACGCCCGGTGACCACCCTCCTCTGGTTCGGCCGGGCACAGAGAATAGTGCTACTGAGCGAGAGTGAGCGACGTGACCACGATAGTGTTCGGTTGTCCGGTCGACACCCCTTCGACGTTCACGCGCTTCAGGTTCCAGCCCAAAAGGTTCCCAGCGGGCCGAAAGACATTGTCGTCGAACGTAAGCGTCCAGCGCGTGCCGTTCGGCTCAGTGAGCCTGGCGGCGGTCCTCGCCGGGCCAGAGCCGCCCGGCGGGTCGCCGATAGCCACCGAGAGGACCCCCGACAGCGTGACTCGCCCGGGCGCCGGGGAGGCCTGGGCGGTTGAACTCGCGAGCGGGCTTGGAACCGCCGCCAGGGTCGAAATGGCGGTAGGTGCGCCGCTCATGGCTGGCTCCGTCGGTACCCCGGAAGGCCCGCCCGAGGGCGCCGATGGCTCGGGTTGGCCGAGCTCAGCGGTCGCTTCCACGGAAGGGGTTTGCGACGGGAGGGCTGTCGCAGTCTCGGATACGGAGGCCCGATCGGGTCCGGAGCGGCACGAAGCGGCCAGCGCTACGACGAGAAGGGCCGCGAAACTCTTGACCGAAGCCATCTTACGACACCGCTTTCTTGCAAGCCTACTCCATGGAGGTGAACTCGACACGAGAACATCCTACAACTCAAGACGGCGACCCCATCCATTTTGTTCCCCTAGACTCAAAGGAGAAACAGTTGCCCAGCATCTGTAAGTCCCACCGTGCCTGGATTCAATTCCTGGCAGTACTGTTCGTAGGCGCGTACTTCCTGACGCAGGCAAACAATACGCAAGCGAACAACACGCAAGCCAACAGCGCGGTCGCGGCTACCCAGCAGGTGTCCGTCACCGGTGTTCTCAACGTCCAGTATGGCGACCCGCGACCGGGCTCTTCCGGAGGCGACAGGGTTCAATACTCGCTTACCGATGCGACTGGTACGTCGTGGTCACTGAATGTGCCGCCGGGCCTCGCCAAATCGGCCAAGGCCCTCGACCGGCGCGGGGCGCAGGTCGAAGGCAGTGCCGCCGGAGGCAGGAGCCTCAACGTTGCGTCGCTGCGAGGGTCGGGCGCCCCTGGCGCCTCGCCGGCCCCCGCTCTTCCTCTTTCGGGATCCCAGCGGTGGGCAACGCTGCTATGCAGGTTCGCCGGCGATGCCTCCGAAGACCAACCGCTGAGTTTCTTCGACGACATGATGAGCAACACAAAGCCGGGGGCCAATGACTACTGGCGCGAGCAGTCGTACGGGGCGATCAACCTCGACGGCAGCGCCCAGTACAACTGGGTATCACTCCCGAACGACCGGGCCTCCTACGTCGATAACCAGGGCGCCAACCTGGACGCACTGGCGCAGGACTGCGCGACCGCTCAGGACGCTGCTGTGAACTTCAGCAACTTCAGCGGTATCAACTTCATCTTCAATGACGACCTGGACTGTTGCGCCTGGGGCGGTGGTACGACCGTCCTCACAGGCGAAGGCCTCCTGGGCTTCAAGTCCACGTGGTTGCCGCCATGGGCCTGGTCGGAAGGCAGTGGCGCCACGTTCGGGCACGGCGTCGTGGGGCAAGAGATGGGTCACGGCTTTGGCCTGCCACACGAAGGCTGCCAGGGCACGACGAGCCCGTACGATTCGGACTGGGACGTCCAGAGCAGCGCCCAGAACAGCCAGATACACACGAACGCCGCCTTCAAGGACAAGTTGGGCTGGATTCCCGGCGCGCGGCGTTACGACGCCACAACCGCGGACAACCAGTTAGTCAATCTCGAGCGGCTGGCGTTGCCCGGCAACTCCGGCTACCTGATGGTCAAAATCCCTCTCCCCGGGGGCAAGTTCTACACAATTGAGTCTCGCAAGTTCGCTGGCTACGACGGGTCGCCGCATTCGATCCCAAGCGAGGCCGTCGTCATCCACTACGTCGACTTTTCCCTGGACAAGGGCGCGCAGGTCGTGGTCGGCGACGGATCCTGCAACGGGACTGGCGGGGCCTGGATCCCGGGCGAGATCTTCAAGGACCCGGCGAACAACATCTCGATCGCCATCGTCTCGGAGTTCACCTCCGGCTTTACGGTCGCCATCAACCCCACAGCCGACCTGGCAGTCACGAAGACCGCGACGCCCAACCCGGCAATGGCCGGCCAGCAGCTCACCTACGACATCACTGTGACCAACCAGGGCAGCGGCCCCGCGGTCGGCGTCGTCGTGACGGACAACCTTCCCGATGCCGTCACGTTCGTCTCGAGCACGGCGCCGTGCGCTCCGATTGGCGGGGGCGACCCCAACGACTACACCTGTACCCTCGCCAGCATCCTGGCCGGGGCCAGCAAGACGTTCTCTATCGTCGTCGATGTCCCACCGGGCATCGTGCCCGGCGCCGGCGCGACCACGATAACCAACGACGTATCGGTCGCGACCGATACGCCGGATACGGACCTGAGCAACAACAGCTTCTCGCTCACGACGACGGTCGTGGCCAGCGCCGACCTCAGGCTCCTCAAGGAGTGCAAGCCGGACCAGCCGAACACGCAACCGGCCGGGACGCCAACGATCTGCGAAATCTACGTGGACAACCTTGGCCCGTCGGACGCGCGGAATGTCGTTATTACGGACCGGGTGATCTCGGGCCTGGCGCCGGTAACGATTACCAGCATTACCTCCACCAGTACGTCCGGGCCGCCGGCCACGTGCGCGCCCGCGACGCCAACTGCTCCAAGTTTCGGCATAACAATCACGTGTAGCGACACCGTGTTGCCTGCCGGGGCGAGGGACACCATCAAGGTCGAGTTCGTCGCGAACGACACGACGGACGTCGATGACAATGCGTCGGTGACAAGCGATACACCTGACCCCAATACGTCCAATAACGCCGCCGTGGGCAGGGTTAGCTTCTTCTCGTCGGCCGACGTTCGCCTTGCGAAGGTCGATTCACCCGACCCCGTCCTGGCGGGCAACAACCTCACCTGGACGATCACGGTGACGAACGACGGTCCCTCAATCGCGCTCAATGTCGTGATGAAAGACACGTTGCCAGCTCAAGTTACCGATGTCTCGGTGTCCTCCGCCGGCAACACCTGCACCGCCGGAGTTCCCGGCGATGCGTTGCAGCCGCTTAGCTGCAACATGGGTCCGATCGCGGCTGGCGCAAGCGAGGTCGTGACGGTCGTCGCGAGAGTCAAGCCGGACACGCCAGACGGGACGATCCTGTTCAACCAGGCAAGGGTCACCGCCGACTCCCCGGACCCTGACAACAGCAACAACAACCAGAGCGAATCGACCACGGTCAACGCCGAGGCCAACCTCGCACTGACCAAGACCGACTCGCCTGACCCGGTGGTCGCCGGTACGACCCTCAAGTACGAGCTCACGGTCACCAATGCCGGGCCGTCGAACGCTCTCAACGTCAGTCTTACCGATAGCCTGGCTCCGACAGCGCAGGTGTCGTTCGTAAGCGCAACGGTCATCGCTCCGGCCACAGGCACGTGTGTCTACAACCCGCTGCCGAACACCGTCAGTTGCAGCTTCAATGGGCCGCTGGCTGTCGGGCCGTCGTGGAAGGTGCTCATCGAAGTGAAGGTGCTGGCGAACGTGCCGGACGGTACGAACCTCGCCAACACCGCCACGGTCACGTCGACGACCACCGACCCGGCGCTCGCCAACAACACGGCTAACGCAGGGACGGCGGTCATCACCCGGGCGGACCTGAGCGTAACCAAGGATGGGAACTTCCAGACGTCCGGTTCGTCCACGAATGTTGTGTACCGCATCACCGTCACCAATAACGGTCCTTCGGACGCTCTCAGCGTGCAGGCGGTCGATACGCTGCCTTCCACGTACAAGAAGTTCGTATTCGTCTTCGTGAGCGATCCAGCCTGCAGTTATAGCCAGGCCACCCATAAGGTGACCTGCAACTTCGGCACGCTGGCCGCCGGCGCCTCCCGCACCGTCGACATCACGATGAATCCGAAGGGGAACCTGGGCAACATCACGAACACCGTGACAGTCACCACCACAACGGTGGATCCCGTCGCGGCGAACAACACGGCAACCAAGACGATGCTGGTGAAAGGCGGAAGCTAATCAATAGCTAAGCCGGCACGGCTCGCCATGCCATAGGTGTTGGGGCTCCTCCGGCCGGAGGAGCCCTAACACGTTGTCTCGAACGCGGTCGCTCATCGCTCATCCAGCGGGCGATCGAGCCGGAGCCCGCCCACGTTGACATCGTCTTCCCCCGCGCTTCCCGCCCGAAGCCACGCACTTCCCGCCGACTCCTCCCAAGAAGCCCGGCGCGGGTGAAGGCGCATTGTGGATGGCGCGGGCGACCGGGGGCCTCGTGCGCAACCACAGGCCGGGCCATTTGTCGCCCGGCTGGAGATCGCGTCAGAGCGCAACCACGTGGACGACCCGATCTGCGCGCGCAGCCGTCGTGGAAGGGTCCTCGTGTACAATGCCTGAGGTGTGCTCTGCCGGAGAGGCAGGTGCGCGGGCGGGAGTAGCTCAGTGGTAGAGCGCCTGCCTTCCAAGCAGGATGTCGCGAGTTCGAGCCTCGTCTCCCGCTCCAATCCCAGGTTGCAGATTCAACACGTGGTCCCGGCGGAGCGGAGCGTTCGCCCGGGTCTATCGCGAGGAGCGCCGCCGTGACGCCAGCTTATCGCGCGTTTGGCACGCCTCGCGGATTGCGATCTGCTGCCAGCGCTGCAAAATGCGTGCATCATGCCGACGATTACGATCAGAAACGTGCCTGAGGACACCCATGCTGAGCTGGCCGCGCGGGCCGCGCTCGCCGGCCAGTCGTTGCAGGAGTACGTGAAAGCGAAGCTCGTCGAAGTTGCCCGGCGCCCGGATGCTCAAACGGTGGTCGCGCGAGTGCGAGACCGTAAGCGGGCCGCGCATGCAAATCTCCCGGCGGCGAAAATTCACTCATACCGCGATTCGGACCGGCGGTGACGCTGGCCGTCGACGCTTCTGTCGTCGTCGCCGCCCTGGTCGACAGCGGGCCGGATGGCATTTGGGCGGAGCAGCAACTCCTTTCGGATCATCTTGTTGCGCCGTACCTGATGCCGGTTGAGACGGCAAATATCCTCCGGCTTGCTGCAATGAGGGGAGACATATCTCAAGACGCCGCCTCATTGGCGCACGCCGACCTGTTGGCGCTACCTATCGACTTGTTTCCCTATGACCCATTCGCCTGGCGTGTGTGGGAGCTCCGAGGGAGTATCACTGCGTACGACGCCTGGTACGTCGCACTGGCGGAGTCGCTCGAAGCACAGCTGGCGACTCTCGATGGCAAACTGGCTCGCGCTACCGGACCACGATGCAGCTTCGCCATGCCGGTGCGCTAACGGGACTCGCGTCATCTGTGACATTCGCTCCAAGGCAGCCTGTGGTTCGGGCCCCGCGCCGGTGGCGTTCCTTCCGGGCAGATGTCGCGAGTTCGAGCCCTCGTGTCGCACTCCAGAGTTTCCGGCGGCGGCGTGTCGGCCAGGCGAGGCTTGCGACGGTTAGCCGATGTACAGCAGGCGGCAGATTGTCCCGGTGAGTTGGTCCACGGAGCGGCAAGCGGGCTTCGGCCACTCCATGGTGCTGTTCATCATCCCGAAGAGGAGGAGGCGGACCGTCAGCAGGTCGGCGCCGGGGGCGATGAGCCCGGCGGCCTGCGCGCGGCCCAGGAGCAGATCCCAGTACTCGCCGTAACGGCGCTGGTTGGCATATTGGCGGTGCTGGATGACCGGGGGCGCCTGATCGACGATGCGTAGCCCGGCGGACGCGTAGTAGCCCTGCCCGTGAAGGGACTCGATGTGCGCGCGGATTGCGGCGCGGAGCTGGGCCGATGGCGATGCGTCTTCGCCGAGCATGGCCACGGCTTCGGAGACGTGGTCGAACGCACGCATGACGCCGAGCCGGAAGACTTCGTAGACGAGGTCTTCCTTCGATTCGAAGTGGTAGTAGAGGCTCCCGGCCTTGAGCCCCGCCGCGGCAGCGATATCGCCGAGGGTGGTCTGGGCGTATCCGCGTTCGCTCAGGAGCCGGGCCGCCTGATCGAGGATTCGTGCGCGCGTCGCAGCCGATTTGCGGCCTGCCCTGTCGCCACGTGAGCGCATGTCGCCAGCCACTGGTTCACGGTACCAAGCGCGAGGATACGCGGAAGCTCCGTTCGACCCCGGCGCGGGTTTCGTGGCAGCGCGCCGCGATGGGCCGACAGCGTCCGCAGTGGCGCTAGAGTTCGAGGAGATCGAAGCCGCGCGTGAGCCGGCCGAAGCCGATGAAGGCGCTCGCGAGCCAGCCCAGCTCGACGATCTGCTCTTCGTTGAAATGCGCCCGTAACTTCTCGAAGTCTGCCGGCCCAAGGGATTCGTGGTCGACCGTCATCTTCCAGGAGAACGAGAGCGCCGTGCGTTCCCGGTCGCTTAGCCTTTCGGAGCCGAGGAGCCCGGGCCGGGCGACGCATTCCACCTTGTCTTCGGTCAGGCCGCGCGCTTCCACCATCGGGTTGCGGACCGACTGGCAAACGTCGCAGTCGTAGTAGGCGGCGATTTGCAGGCGGACGAGCTCTTTGAGCTCGACTTCGAGGGCGCCATCCTCCCAGATGAGTGGGCTGTAGAACTTCAGCCACGCGTTGAGGCGCGCTGGCTGGTAGGCGAGACCGCGGATCACGTTCTCCATCGGCCCGTCGAGGAGTTTCGAAAGCGAGGGGTCAACCTGAGCGCGGTCGAGAAGGTGGATGTGGGGCATGCCGGACCCGCCTGTGGGCACCGCCACGGGTGGCGCGCTCGGAGTTGCCGGAACTGTAGCCCAACGGGCGGCGGGTTGCAGAGACGCGACCGGGTCGCCATTCAGGCGACGCGGATGATGGTTGTCCCGATGGTGCCGCCGCCGAGCAGCTCGACGAACGCGGAGGGCGCGCGTTCGAGGCCCCTGAACTCCGTGACGCGAGGCACGAGCTGGCCGTCGCGGATCCAGGCGGCGATCTCCTCGCGGGCCTGCCCATAACGCTCGAGGTAATCGAACACAAGGAAGCCTTCCATGCGCACGCGGTTATTCACGAGCAGCCCGGGGATGCCGCGCGGGCCGGGCCCGGGGTCGTTGGTATCGTATTGGCTCACCGCGCCGCAGCAGACGATCCGTCCGTGGACGTTCATGCGGAACAGCGCGCTGCCGAGGATATCGCCGCCGGTGTTGTCGAAATAGATGTCGATGCGACCAGGGGTCGCGGCTTTGAAGGCGTCGCGGAAGTCCGGGTCCTTGTAGTTGACCGCGGCGTCGAAGCCGAGCTCACCGGTGAGGATGCGGCACTTCTTGTCGGAGCCGGCGACACCGACCACCCGGCATCCCCGGAGCTTCGCTATCTGGCCCACCACGTGTCCCACGGAGCCGGCGGCGGCCGAAACCACCACCGTCTCGCCGGGCTTGGGGCGCCCGACCTCCAGCAGCCCGAAGTACGCGGTCAACCCGTTCGTCCCCAGCACGCCGAGCTGAAGCGCGGGGTCGGTGCCGGGATGGACCTTCTGGAGCCGGGCGGCGTCGTGGACCGAGTAGTCCTGCCAGCCGGTGGGCGCCACGACGATATCGCCGACCGCGAAGCCGGGCGCATTCGAAACATCGACGGCGGCGACGCCGGTGCCGCCCATCACGACCCCGGTCACCGGCGCGCCGGCGTAACTGGCGCTGCCCTGGAGCCCGGCCCGCTGGCCTGCGCCGATCGTGAGGGCCAGGGTGCGGCAGCGGACCTGCCCATCGCCGGGGACCGGCAGTTCCGCGGAGCGGAGCTCGAAGTCATAGGCCTTGAGTGGCCCGGTTGGCAACATGGCAATCACTACCTGGCGATTTTCCGGCACCGTTCGCCTCCGTGCGGCATGGCCGCGGCCCGGCGAATCTACGGTCTGGGGTCGCGCGTCGCAAGCGGATGCCAGCATTGCGACCTGAGTGTTGAGTGGTGAGTGCTGAGCGGCGGGCGGTTCTCGGATAAGCTGCGTACACCATCGGAGAAGCGGGCGAACCATGACGCCAGTCATCGACATCCATTGCCACGCGGCGCCCGCGCCGGGGATCGCGGCCCTCGTACAGGGCGTGGTGCGGCCGGAGGATGACCCCGCGTCCTTCTTCAGCAGCCCCGATTCTTTGGAGCGCAACCGCACGCTTGGCCGCGAACAGTACGGGCTGGCGTTGACATCGCTGGATGAACGGCTGGCGCGGATGGACCGATCACGGGTGCAGATCCAGGCCGTGTCGCCGTCGCCGCAGCAGTTCTATTGGGCTGAAGCGGAACTCGGCGCTCGGCTCTCGCGGCTCCAGAACGAGCACGTCGCCGGGCTGGTCGCGCAGCGGCCGGCACGGCTCACAGGCCTCGGTTCGGTGCCGTTGCAGGATCCCCGCCGCGCGGTCGCCGAACTGGAGTACTTGCTCGGCGAACTGGGACTGCGGGGAGTGCAAATCTCGACCTACGTGGCGGGGCGGGAACTCGGGGACGCCGGCCTGGAACCATTCTGGGAAGCGGCTGAAGCGCTCGGCGCGGTGGTGTTCATGCACCCGCTGGGGTTTTCGCACGGCGAGCGGATGCGCGAGTTCTACCTGAACAACGCCATCGCCCATCCACTGGAGTCAGCGCTTGCGCTGGCGAGCCTCATCTTCAACGGCGTGTTCCGGCGTCATCCGGCGCTCAAGCTGGTGGTGGCGCATGGCGGCGGCTACCTTCCGTTCCACCCGAGCCGGCTCGACCATGCGTGGGAGGTACGGCCCGAATGCCGTGTGCACATCGACCGGCGGCCGAGCGAGTACCTCAAGCAGATCTACGTCGACACGGTGGTGTACACGCCGGAAAGCGTCGCCCAACTGGTATCCCTGGTTGGCGCCGACCACGTGCTGCTCGGGACGGATTACCCGTTCGATATGGGTGAGGCCGACCCGGTTGGTCTCGTCCATTTCACGCCGCGGCTCACGGGCCGCCAGCGGGAGGCCATCTGCGGCGGGAACGCGGCGCGGTTGTTGGGACTGGGTGCCGGCTGAGCCCCGGACGACGGTCGCAGCGCGGTGAAGTGGCGGCCGGATGCAGCGTGCAGTCCCGGCACGAGTATCCTAGGGGGGTGTTAGGTCGCTTGCCGGCCCGGGTTCCCCAGACTGTGTTCGCCGTCAGGTATGGACTCCTGTTCAGCGGAGGCACGCTGGGGCTGCTGACGGTCGCCCTGGCGCCGGTGCTGGACGAGCGGCACATCGCGGACGTTTCGCTGCTCTACCTGCTTCTCACGCTGGTCGCGGCGGGGATCTGGGGCTACCGAGTGGGGCTGTTCGCGGCGGTCGCGGCCGACCTGCTGGTCAACTTCTTTTTCATACCACCGCTGCACACGTTCACCGTGCAGGAGCCGACAAATGTCGTGGCGCTGGCGATCTTCCTCGCTGTCGCGGTGGTGGGGGCGACGATGCTCGCGCTGCTCCGACGGCAGGTGTTCATCGCGGAGGCGCGGCGGGCCGAAGCGGCAACGCTGCTCGGGCTGACGCAGCAGATGGCGCACGCCGCGAGCCCGCGCATCGCGCTCGACCGTCTCTGCTTCGCAACCGCGCGCGCGCTGAATGCGAAAGCGGCGGCGATCCTGGTGGAAGAGGGCAACTGGCGGATCCTCGCGACGACGGGCGCATCGAACGTGGACGTGCCGCGGGACGAGGAGGCGCTCGCGAGCCAGGCGGCGGCGCGGGGCGAAGTCGTTCGGTTCGGGGCGGCGGCACACTCGGTGCGACGTAGGGGAAACTCACCCGGCGCGGATGCCCGGCTGTACCTACCGTTGCGCGCGACACGAGGGGTGCGGGCGGTACTCCGCATCTCGGGGCCGATCAAGCCGCCGCCGCTCGTCGATGCGGAACACATTTTGGAGGCCTTCGCGACGGAGGCTTCGCTTGCGATCGAACGCGAACGCCTGGCCGAAGAGGTGCGGCTGGCCGAGAGCCTGCGCCGCGCCGACGAGTTCAAGTCGGTGCTGCTATCGAGCGTGTCGCACGACCTGCGGTCGCCGCTCACGGCGATCAAGGCGGCTGTCGGGAGCCTCCGGGAGCAGGGGATCGAATGGAGCGACGAGGACCGCGCGAGCTTCCTCGCGACCATCGAATCCCAGACGGACCGGCTCACTTCCACGGTGAGCAACCTGCTCGAAATGAGCCGGCTTGAGGGAGGCGCGGTGCGCCCACATCTCGAATCTATCGAAGCTGCGCTACTGCTCGAAGAAGCGGCACAGGCGACGGCCGCGACGACCACGGGCCACCCCATCGAACGCCATGCCCCGGACGGTCTCTGGCTGAGGGCCGATTACGGCTTCGCGCTGCAATCTCTGACGAACCTGGTGGAGAATGCGGCGAAGTATTCGAAGCCGGGCGGCCGGATCGTGCTGGAGGCAGGGTCGGAACGGCATCGGGCGGTCCTACGAGTCGCCGATGAAGGCCCCGGCATTCCCCCGGCCGATGTGCCGCACGTTTTCGAGAAGTTCTATCGCGGGACCGGAGCCGCGAAATCCCGCGGCACCGGGCTGGGACTCGCCATCGTGCGGGCGATGGTCGAACTGTGCGGAGGCCACGTGGAGGTGCAGTCTTCGGACGCCGGCACGGTGTTTACGATCGACTTGCCGCTCGCGGCCGGACCCGCCCGATGAAGGGTGCGAAGATCGTCGCCGTCGATGACGACGTGTCGATCCTGCGCGCGATCCGCCGCTCGCTCGATGCGCACGGGTACGAGGTCCGCACGCTCGAGCGGGGCGAGCCAGTGGTGGGCCTGGTCCGGGAGTTCAGGCCGGACGTGATCCTGCTGGACCTCGTGCTGCCAGATATAAGCGGAATTGAGGTGTGCAAGCGCCTGCGGCCGACGACGGCGGCGGCGATCATCGTGCTCAGCGCCATCGGCGATGACCGGCGGAAGGTCCAGGCGTTGGACGAGGGCGCGGACGACTACCTGACGAAGCCGTTCAGCATGGAAGAACTGCTCGCGCGCATCCGCGTCGCGCTGCGGCACGGGGCCGGGGCCACGCGCGAGCCGGTGCTCGCGCTGGGCAGCCTCCAGATAGACATCGGGTCGCGGCGGGTGACGGTGGGTGACGAGCCGATCCACCTCACGCCGAAGGAGTTCGAGTTGCTGCGGCTGCTGGTCCAGCACCGCGGACGCATCCTCACGCAGCGCTCGATCATGACGCAGGTTTGGGGCGCGGAGTACGCCGACGACGCGCACATCCTCCGGACGTTCGTCCACCAGTTGCGGGCGAAGCTGGGCCCGGAGGCGCGGCGCATCGTCAATGAGCCGGGAGTTGGCTACCAGATGAGCGAGGATCCTGACACTTCCCGTATATAACCCTCCGCACACCCGACACGTCCCGAACGCCGCGAGTCGTAACGTGATCCCATGGTTACCCGGATCAGCTATGACCTTCGCGACTATGAGTCACCCGAGGACTGCCTGCGCGCCATCCGCGAGCGCGTCCAGGACGGCTGGGACGTTTGCGACGTACAAGTCCGGAGGGGCGGCCCGTACACAATCGTGTTCCGCAGGGACCAACTGCCGCGCGCGAGCGCCGTCGGCGCGGCGAGCGCGTCGTAGAGACGTCCGGTTCGCGGCTGTGTAAAGGCGAGATATCCGCGGGAAATTCCGCGGAGAGGACAGACGGCCGTAGACTTTCGGCATGTCCCGAACCAGCTTCGTTACCCGTTCATTCGCCGCGCTGCTCGCCCTTACCGGGGCGATTGGCCTTGCCGCGTTGGCCGCCGTCCCGGCCGGGGCCGAGGGTGGCACGCGTTCCGCCGAACTGGTGACCAACCAGACACCGGCCACCGGGGGCACCCGGTTCGTCTACGCGGTCTTCCATGCGCTCGACCGCGACGGGTTCTGCCAGCCGCCGGCCGGCGCGGTAAGCCTCCATCCGGTGCTGGGATTGCCGGTGAACTTCGTGATCGAGTCGGGCGACGGCATCATTGTCGCGACCAGCTCCGGCGGGACTATCGCCGGGCGGGAGGCGATCGGTGTGCCGACGTTTTCGACCGCGGTCAACGCGGCTTCTCCGACGCCGGTGAAAGCGTTCGCACCGCTCCTGGCCGGCGTCGCCGATGAGTGCCAGGCGTGGGTGAAGGTCGCGCAGAGCATCCCCGGGCCGTTGCGTGTACTTGTCACGGCAGGCGGCTCCACGAGCGAAGGCGATCTGCAGTTCGTTGCGGACCTGGGCGCGCCCGAGACGGCCGCGATAACGCTGACGCCCGGCTGGACGCTCGTCACCTGGCAGGGAGGCGATGGCATGACGCCGGCCGATGCGCTCCGGGGAGCGGGCGCTTCCGGGACGGGCACCGACATTTCGGCGGAGGTGTCCGCGATGTACCGCTGGGATGCGGCCGGCCAGCGGTGGCAGGCGTACTTCCCGGGCAGTGCGAACATCGCAGGCGCGAGTGACCTGGCGGCGCTCCGCACGGGGGAGGCGTATTGGGTGGCGTTGAAGGGCGCTGCACCGGTTTCGTGGGTGATGCAAGCTTCCGCCCAATGAGCGCATCCTGGCTCGACAGCGAGCGGAGTCCGGACTAGAGTCAGCGGCCTGATTGGCCACGGCTCTCGATGGGTGCACGCCGGCCGCGATGGAGGGACACGCATGACAACCGAAGGACGAGTGACAGCACCCGCCGCGGCGGTCGCTCCCGAGGCAGTAAACCACCTGGTGCTCAACGTGCGCGACATGGAGCGAGCGCACGACTTCTGGACGCGCATCATCGGCTTCAAGCAGGTGGGCGAATTACACCGGCCCGAACAGAAGTTGTGGATGCGCTTCTACCAGGGCGCCGCCGGCAACCACCACGACCTCGCGCTTTCGCAGGTGATGGGCGCGGCCGCGGCGGAAGAGGCGGGGCGGTTCAGCATGGCGGCGCGCCGGCCGGGCCTGAACCACGTCGCGATCAAGTGGGGCGACCGCGAATCGTGGCTGAAGCAGGTCGCGTGGTTGCAGAGCCAGGGAGTGGTATTCCACGCGCGCATCGAACACGGGATGACGCACAGCGTCTACATCTCGGACCCCGACGGACACGGCATCGAGGTGCTGTATGAGCTCCCGCGCGAGGTCTGGGAGCAGGACATCGACGGAGCGCTGAACTACGCCGAGGTCCTGCCGACGGAGGGGCCCGAGACGCTCGAGGACAACACGGCGTACAAGGTATTCACCCGGCCCGCGGGCTGAGCCGCCGCTCGCTGCCGGCATCGGGAGCAGGCGGGTGTGGCAAAATCGCTCGACAGTGGAGGGATTGCCGCTATGGGTGACAGCGCCGACCGGAGGGTCGATTTCCGGACGGAGCCCGCGCGCTACCAGCACTGGCGGATCGAACTCGATGGCCCGCTGGCGAAGCTGGTGCTCGATGTCAACGAGCAGGGGAGCCTGTTCAACGGCTGCACGCTGAAGCTGAACTCCTACGACCTCGGCGTCGATATCGAACTTGCCGACGCAATCCAGCGCTTGCGTTTCGAGCACCCCGAGGTATGCGTGGTGGCGATCGTTTCGGGGAAAGACCGGGTGTTCTGCGCCGGCGCGAACATCCGAATGCTTGCGACCGCCTCGCACCGCCACAAGGTGAACTTCTGCAAGTTCACCAACGAGACGCGCAACAGCATCGAGGACGCGACGGCGCATTCGGGGCAACGATACGTATCGCTCATCGAGGGGACGGCGGCCGGCGGTGGCTACGAGCTCGCGCTCGCGACCGACTGGATCATCCTCGCGGATGACGGGTCGTCGGCGGTTGCGCTGCCGGAAGTGCCGTTTCTCGCGGTGCTGCCGGGGACGGGCGGGCTCACGCGCGTCGTTGACAAGCGGCGCGTGCGCCGGGACCTCGCCGACGTGTTCTGCACGCTCGAAGAAGGGGTCAAAGGCGAGCGCGCGCTCAAGTGGAAGCTCGTTGACGAGCTTGCGCCGCGGTCGCAGCTGACGCAGAGGCTCGCGCGGCTGGTGACTGCGGCGGCTGATGGCCCGAGCGTCCAGAAGGGCGTCCCGCTGCCGCCGATTCAGCGCAGGGAGACCGCGGATGGCCTGGAGTACCCGGCGGTGCGTGTGGAGCTGGCGGACAGCGGGCGCTCGGCGACCCTGACGGTGCGCGGGCCTGAATCCTGTCCCGCATGCCCTGCGGAGCTGGCGGCCGAAGGCGGCGAGGCCTGGGCGCTGCGCGCGGCTCGCGAACTCGATGATGCGTTGTTGCACCTTCGCTTCAACCAGCCCGAACTGGCCGTCATCCTGCTGAAGACTGCTGGCGACCCGGTCGTCGCGCTCGCCTATGACAGCCTGCTGGCGGACGGCGGCGGCGACTGGTTCGTGCGCGAAGTGCAGCTGCTCTGGGCGCGTGTGCTCAAGCGCCTGGACCTGACGGCGTGTTCGCTGGCGGGAGTCATCGAGCCCGGATCGTGCTTTGCGGGCACGCTCGCGGAGCTGGCGCTGGCGGCCGACCGCAGTTACATGCTCGATGGCGAGCTGCCGGGCGTCGAAGGCGAGGCGACGCTTGCGCTGAGCGCAGCGAACCTCGGCTGGTACCCGGCCACGAACGGGCTGACGCGCCTCCGCGCGCGGTTCGGCGGGGACGAAGGCGCGATCTCCGCCGCCGAGGGGGCCTCGGGACGGCCGCTCGACGCGGCCGAGGCCGAGCGCCTGGGGCTCATCACGTTCGCCGTTTCGGACATTGACTGGCAGGACGACCTCCGGCTGTTCGTCGAGGAACGGCTCTCGTTTTCTCCCGACGCGCTCACGGGGATGGAGGCAAACCTGCGGTTCGCGGGGCCCGAAACGATGGAGACGAAGGTCTTCGGGCGGCTGACGGCGTGGCAGAATTGGATCTTCCAACGGCCGAACGCCGTAGGGCCGGAGGGCGCCCTCCAACGCTATGGCACGGGCCAGAAGCACGTCTACGATGTGACGCGGGTCTGAGACTCGGGCGGCGCGACAGGGAAGGAGCACGACGAGGATGGCCACCGACTGGGCCGTTGATTACAACACGAAGATCCCAAACAACATCGACCTCGCCGGCGACAACCGCGTACTGCGCGCGCTCGAATCGTGGCTCCCGGGCTACCTGAACTGGTGGCACGACATGGGGCCGAGCGGCTTCCAGGAGTCGCTCGTGTACCTGCGCACGGCGGTGACGGTCGACCCAAAGGGCTGGGCGAAGTTCGACTACGTGCGCATGCCGGAGTACCGCTGGGGCATTCTGCTGGCGCCGCCGGAGCCTGGCCGCACCATCCCCTTCGGCGACCACAAGGGCGAACCGGCCTGGCAGGAGGTGCCCGGGGAATACCGGGCGATGCTGCGGCGCCTCGTCGTGATCCAGGGGGATACGGAGCCGGCGTCGGTCGAGCAGCAGCGGCACCTGGGCAGCACCGCACCCTCGCTGTACGACCTGCGGAACCTGTTCCAGGTGAACGTGGAGGAGGGCCGCCACCTCTGGGCGATGGTCTACCTGCTGTTCAAGTATTTCGGGCGTGACGGGCGCGAAGAGGGCGATGAGCTGTTGCGCCGCCGCTCCGGCAGCGAAGACGCGCCGCGCATGCTTGGCGCCTTCAACGAGGCCACGCCGGACTGGTTGTCGTTCTTTATGTTCACCTTCTTCACCGATCGCGATGGGAAGATGCAGCTCGAAAGCCTGGGCCAGTCCGGCTTCGATCCCCTCTCGCGCACGTGCCGCTTCATGCTTACGGAGGAAGCGCACCACATGTTCGTCGGCACGAGCGGCGTCGCGCGGGTGATCGAGGCGACGCTGAGCGCGATGCGACGGGCCGGCGTGGCCGACCCCACGGATATAGAGGCGGTCCGCGCGCTCGGCGTCATCGACCTGGCGGCGATCCAGCGGAAGATCAACCTCCACTTTTCGCTGTCGCTCGACCTGTTCGGCGCCGAGATGTCCAGCAACGCGGCGAACTTCTTTCGTTCGGGGCTGAAGGGGCGCTACCAGGAAACGAAGATCGCTGACGACCACCGGCTTCTCGACGCGACGTACCCGGTGCTCCGAGTTGTCGACGGTGCGATTGCGCCGGTCAATGAGCCCGCGCTCCCGGCGCTGAACATGCGGCTGCGGGACGATTATGTCGAGGACTGCGCGCGCGGTATCGAACGCTGGAACAAGCTCATCGCGTCGTACGGGCACGAGTACCGGCTACTCCTGCCGCATGTCGCGTTCCACCGGAAGGTCGGCGAATTCCGGGGTGTACAGGCCTCACCGGCAGGCGCGTTACTGACCGCCGAGGAATGGGGGCGGCAGGCCGACGAATGGCTCCCCGGCGAGCAGGACCGGCTCTTCATCGAGAGCCTGATGAAGCCGGAGAGCCGCCCGGGCGAGTTCGCACCGTGGATCGCGCCGCCGAAGACGGGGATCGATAACCGGCCCGGCGACTTTGAATACGTGTTGATCTCGCCGTGAATGCGCCGTTGACCGATCATGCGTGAGCCCTATGCTTCGCAGGCATTGGAGGACTCTCGATGACCGTTGTACTGGTCCACGGCAACCCTGAAACCGACGCCATCTGGGACGATCTGCGCGCAGCGCTCGGGCGGGACGACGTGATCGCGCTTTCGCCGCCGGGCTTCGGCGCGCCGGTGCCGGCGGGTTTCGGCGCCACTGCCGATGAGTACGCCGCCTGGCTGACGAGCGAACTCGAAGCGATGAGCGGCCCGATCGACCTGGTCGGGCACGACTGGGGAGGAGGCCACGTCGCGCGCATCGCGTGCAGCCGGCCGGACCTCATCCGGTCGTGGGTAACTGACATCGCCGGCTGCTTCGACCCCGAGTACGTCTGGCACGATTTCGCGCAGGCGTGGCAGACCCCTGGCGTGGGCGAAGAAGCAATCGCGCAGATGGTCGGTGCGCCACTCGAGGCGCGGACGCTGCAGTTCGAGGGCCTGGGGATGAGCAAGAGCGTCGCTGCGCGGGTGGCGGCGGCGAACGACGCCGAGATGGGGCGGTGCATCCTCGCCCTCTACCGTTCGGCGGCGCAGCCGGCCATGACGGAGTGGGGCAAGGAGCTGCCGAAGGCGGCCGCCCGGCCGGGGCTGGTGATTATCGCGACCGAGGACCACTTTACGGGCGGCGAGGTGCTCGCGAGACGTTCGGCCGAACGCGCGGGCGCGAAGGTGGCGATGCTGCCGGGTCTCGGGCACTGGTGGATGTGCCAGGACCCGAAGACGGGGGCGAAGGTGCTCAGCGACTTCTTCGCGACGCTGGGGTAGGCGATTCACGATTCGCGATTCACGATTGTGCCGACCGGCGCTCGGCGGCTTTGCGGAGCGCGGCGCCTGTCTCGGCGCCCGCGGGGAAGAATAATTCGATGGGGGCCGCGGCCCTGGCCGCATGCCCGCGGCAAGGCGCATCCGTCCCGTGGTGGTCATGCAGCCCTGAATCGCAGCCGCGGCGGCCGGCGGTCACACTCCCGCCGGAATGGCCTCCGCTACGGCCCACGACGCGCCGGCGCGCACGGACGCACCGCCGGACGGGGGGCATCGGGCATGGCCCGTCAGGCCCGGGTGGCATCGCCGCGCGCGGACGCTGGCTCGTCATCGAGCTTGTCCTCATCGTCGCGCCCGCGGGGCCGCCCGCCTCGCCATCGGCGCAGCCCGAACCCGGCCGCCCCGCCAATCACGACCGGGGGTGCGACCCACAGGACGACAGATTTCGGGACGAGTGCCGCGAGGCCCGCTTGCTGACCGAGCACCGCCAGGCCCGCGCCGGTCGCAGCCCCGGCAGCCAGGGCCAACCAGATCCACCCCCGCCGCTGGAACAGCAGCCACAGTCCCGCAGCCTGGATCGCCAGACCGGCGAGAGCGACAACGGTCGCCGCGGCGCCGGCGTACGTCGCGAACGGCGACTTGCCGGTGATGTTGATCCAGGCCACGGCCTGGCAGCCGCCGGTCGACGTGATCGTGACCTTGTAGAGGCCGGTGCCGCCCTTCGCGTAATCGCTCGCCGGTGATGTTCCGAGCCAGTCGGCGTCGGGACGCGCCGTCTGCGGCCGGGGCGCGATGTTCGTGCTCCATGGCCCGGCTTCGATCTTGAGGTCCACGTTGCCGATCGCGTTGCGGCTGATGATCCCGAGCTCGAGGTCCTGGCTCTTGCGGTTGATGTCGATGGCTTTGCCGGGTGTGGTGTGCTCGGCGATGTCCTGACCGTTTATGGAAGGGATGCAGGTGCCGGCTTGTGCGTGGGCGGCGCCGGGTGACTCGGCCTGAGTCGCGGCCAGGGCGAGAGCGGCGGCTACCCCGAACAACGCAAGACGTGACAAAGTGGGACCTCCGCCGCGGTACCGGGTGCGCTGGTAAAGTATCGGTTGCGGCGACCGGACGGGACAGGCGGGCTCCACGGGCGCGGCTGAGGGCGGCGGCGCTTGACGTGCCCGTCTCGGCGGGCTAGGTTCGCGGCTCAGGCCGATTGTTTGCGCCGGGCGAACGAAACTGCGGAACGGCAGTCCGTCCCGCACCGCGGCCTGGAGAGGGAACCGATGACCTACAGACCTGCCCGGATGAAGTTCGGCACGTTTATCGCGCCATTCCACCGCGTTGGCGAGAACCCCACGCTGGCGATGAAGCGTGATATGGCGCTGATCGAGCACCTCGACCGCCTCGGGTTCGACGAGGCGTGGATTGGCGAGCATCACAGCTTCGGCCGCGAGCTCATCGCCGACCCGGCGGTGTTCATCGCCGCCGCGGCTGAGCGCACGCGCAAGATCAAGCTCGGGACGGGCGTGACGAGCCTCCCGTACCACCACCCGCTGATAACCGCGGACAAGATGCTGCAACTCGACCACATGACCGAAGGGCGCGCGATGCTGGGCTGTGGACCGGGAGCGCTCACCTCGGATGCGTACATGATGGGCATCGACCCGGTCACGCAGCGGCGGCGGATGAACGAAGCGCTGGACGCGATCATCGCGCTGTTCGAGGCGAAAGGGCCGGTGACGATGACGACGGACTGGTTCACGCTGCGGGAAGCGCGGCTGCAGATGGCGAGCTACACGCAGCCGCATTTGCCGATCGCGGTCGCGGCGACGTTCACGCCTTCGGGGCCGACGGCAGCCGGGAAGCACGGGCTCGGGCTGCTCTCGGTTGCGGGCGCGGACAACGAAGGCTTCGCGCGCACGTGGAAGTGGATGGAGGAAGCGGCCGCCGAATCGGGCAAGTGCGTCGACCGGGGCGAGTGGCGGGTCGTCGTGCCGATCCACCTGGCGGATTCGAAGCAGGAGGCGATCGAGGATATCCGCGAGGGGTATCGCCGGCGCGCGTACGTCGGGGACCGCCTGGACCCCTCGGCGCCGGCCGCGGGCGCGCTTTTCGGCGCCGCCACCGGGGCGGCGACGATCGAGGAATCGGTGGAGAGTGGCGCCATCATCGCGGGCACGCCGGACGATGCCATCACGCAAATTGATGGCATTCTCGATCGCTCGGGCGGGCTGGGCGGCATCCTCGGCTTCTCGCACGAGTGGGCGAGCACCGAGAAGACGTGGCGCAGCTACGAGCTGCTCGCGCGGTACGTGGCGCCACGGTTCCAGGGTCAGCTTCCGACCATCGAAGCGAACCGAAATTGGATCGAGGGCAACCTCGGGACGGTGTTCGGGACGCTCGATAGCGCGTTCCAGAAGGCCTTCGAGGATTCCGGGAAGCCCATCCCGGAGCAGATCCAGAAGGGGCTGGACGCCATGCGCAACGCTCGCGAGGCCGCCAACGCGAAGCGCTGAGGGTCCCGGCGGCGAGAACGGCGCCGTACGGCAGGCGGCGCGGGCGCCGTTGCCGCGTGTGTGGGGTGACGGGCTGACGCTCGCCTATCGCGAGTGGAGCGCCGATGCGCCCGGGCTTCCGCTGGTGCTGCTGCACGGCGTCACCGGGTCCAGCGCCGACTGGCGGGCCGTTGCGCGCGAGCTGCCGGGCCGCCGGTTGCTCGCGTTCGATGCGCGTGGCCACGGCGAGAGCGACTGGGACCGGGACGGCGGCTACGCCGGCGATCACCACTTCGCCGACGCCGTCACCGCGCTCGACGGGCTGGGCGTCGAACGGTGCTACGTTGCGGGCTTCTCGATGGGCGGTGGCATCGCCACGATGCTGGCCGCGGCGCTGCCGGAACGCGTCGCAGGGGCCGCCGTGATCGACACCTACCCGGGGCCGGACATGACGCCCGGCTCGCTCCGCATTGCGGGCTGGATTTCGGGCTACGCCGACCAGGGCGCATGGTTCGACCCTGCTATCGCGCGCAACTTCCGCGACCAACTGGCAGCCGGGAACAACGTCCGGCTCGACCTGTGGCCGTTGTGGGAGGCGCTGACGTGCCCGGTGGAGGTGGTCCGCGGCGCGCAGAGCGACGTGCTGCCCGAAGACGTTGCCGCGGAGATGGTGCGCCGCCAGCGCCAGGCCCGGCTCGTCACGATTGAGGGCGTCGGCCACCCCATCCCATTCGCTCGCCCGCGCGAGCTCGCGGCAGCGCTCACGGAATTGATGGACACGGGGCGCGAATGTATGGCGCGGGCGTGACGAACCGCGCGTTCCGGGGCCGCATGTGATGTATGTCACATTTCACTGGAGTCACGCGGCAGTGAGCGGCAGGTAGACTGGCTGGAATGGCTGCACAACCAATCACGACATCATCGCCACGGCTGGCGAGTCCGGGCGTCCCGGCCCTCGCCGTCCACGGGCTACGCAAGACATACGGCACCTTCGAAGCCGTCCGGGGCATCGATTTCGAGGTCAAGCAGGGCGAGATTTTTGGCCTGCTCGGGCCGAACGGCGCGGGCAAGACCACGACGATCGAGATCGTGATCGGGCTGCGGCCGATGACCGCCGGGCGCGTCGAAATCCTCGGGCACGACGTGACGAGCGCGGCGACGCAGGCCCGGACGCTGATTGGCGTCCAACTCCAGGAGTCGGACTTCTTCGAGCATCTCACGCTCGCGGAGCAGCTGCGGTTTCTCGGCGCCTGCTACGGGATGGCGCCGGATACGGATGCCCTCCTCGGCTACGTGGACCTCGGCGACCGGGCGGGCTGGAAGTTGAAGCAGCTTTCCGGCGGGCAGAAGCAGCGCTTCGCGCTCGCGGCCTCGCTGGTGAACGACCCGCCGGTGGTGCTCCTCGACGAGCCGTCGACAGGCCTCGACCCGACGGCGCGGCGCCAGCTCTGGGAGCTCATCCGGGCGCTCCGCGGCGACGGGCGGACGGTGTTGCTTTCGACGCATTACATGGAGGAGGCAGAGGTCCTGTGCGACCGCGTCGCCATCATGGACAAGGGTGTGATCGCGGCGATCGATACGCCCCTCGAACTCATCCACCAGCTGGTCGCGACAGGGTTCAAACGGGACGTGGTCGTCCGTGATGCGACGCTGGAGGACGTGTTCATCCAGCTGACGGGCCACGGCTTCGAAGACGAGTCCGCCGCCGAACTGGCGGCCGCCAATGGGCGGCACGGCCGCGGGAAGAAAGGGGCAACCTCGTGACAGTTGCGACGAGCGACCGCGCGGCGACGAGCACCGGCATGTCCACCGCGCGGCACGTTGGCAGCCCCGCATGGGCAGGGTTCAAGGCGACTATCACGAACCAGGTGAAGGCGTTCTATCGCGAGCCTGCAGCGCTCGCGTTCACCCTCGGGCAGCCGCTGATCCTGCTGCTCATCCTGAACTCGTTCAATTTCAAAATCACGCTGCCGAACGGCGAGACACGGCCGTATCTGGACCGGCTTCTGCCGGGGATGATCGCCTTCAATGGCATGACGGTCGGGCTGAATTCCGTGGCGTTCGCCCTGTCGCGGGATAAGCAACGTGGCGTCCTGCGGCGGATCCGGGCGACGCCGGTGCCCACGATCTCGTTCGTCGGGGGAGTGATCGTGAGCCGGCTGATCGTGGCCGCGCTGGTCACGCTCATCACCTACGGCTCAGGTGTGTACCTCTTCGGCGCCCAGCTCGAGGGAAACGTAGCGCTGCTGCTGGGGCTGGCCGTCGGCGGAGCGGCGGTGTTCATCGCATTCGGCATCCTGATGGTCGCCGTCTCGCGAAGCGAGGACGACATCCCGCCGATGTTCATCCTCATCCTTATGCCGAGCCTGCTCTTTAGCGGGGCGTTCCTTGACCGCAGCGGCTTGCCCGATTGGCTCCACTGGGTGACGGGCGGGCTGCCGCTGACATTCCTGACGGACGCCGTCCAGCAAGTGGCGAACCTCGGTGGCGGCCTGGGGGACATCCGCGGCGACCTGCTGGGACTGGCAATCTGGGGCGCGGTGGCAACGGCGATTGCCGGCTGGCGGTTCAAGATGGCGTGATCGGGCGCGGAAGCGGTGGGCCGGCCGGAGATTTGGTAGCATCTGGCCGGGCCGCCAGGCCCGGGAGACGCGCATGTTCATCGCCATGAACCAGTTCCAGGTCAATCCCGACCGCGCAGCGGAGTTCGAAGCGGTGTGGCGGACACGCGAAAGCCATCTTCAGGGGTTCGCCGGGTTCCGGGGGTTCGCGCTGCTGCGCGGCGATGATCCGGGCGACTACATCTCGCATTCGACGTGGGCATCGCGCGAGGCCTTCCTCGCGTGGACGCAGTCGGACGCGTTTCGCCAGGCACACGGCGGCGGCATGCCGGAGGGGATTATCCTCGGGCACCCGCGAGCGCGGTTTTACGATGCCGTGATCGAGGAACCAGCGGGCGGTCCGCGTGCCGGGGCCTGACGCAGGCAATGGTGAGACGCCGCTGAAATCGCCGTTCGTGCCCGAACACTTCCGCCGCTACGACGAAACCGAAGACGGCAACTTCTACACGCAGCCGCGCCTCGTCACGCATATCGACGACGAGGCTATCGCGGCGGCGCGCGCGTTCTACGGGCGCATGCTCCCGGCGGGCGGGCGCATCCTCGACCTGATGTCGAGCTGGGTGTCACATTTGCCGGACGAGACCGAATACGCGTCGGTCACGGGCCTCGGGATGAACGCGGAGGAGCTGGACGCGAACCCGCGCCTGGCGCAGCGGGTCGTGCAGGACCTCAACCGCGACCCGCGCCTGCCGTTCGAAGATGGCGTGTTTGACGGCGCGATCGTAACGGTGTCGGTGCAGTACCTGACGCGCCCGACGGAGGTGTTCGCGGAGGTAGGGCGTGTGCTGGCGCCCGGCGCGCCGTTTATCGTGACGTTTTCGAATCGCTGCTTTCCAACGAAGGCCGTGGCTGTGTGGCAGGCGCTGGGCGACGGGGACCACGCGGACCTGGTCGCCTGGTACTTCCGCCTTTCCGGGGCGTTCGCGAACCGGACTGCCTACGATCTCAGTCCGAATCCGGGGGTAACGGACCCGCTTTTCGCCGTCGTCGCGTTCGCCCTGCCACCGGGGCAGCGGCGGCCGCCGGTGGTCTAGGCCGGCGGGAAGGGGACGGAATAAGTCCGTCCCCTTTGCAGGAATTGGTGACGAGCCGGGCTAGGGAGCGCTCTGGAACTGGTAATCGGTGTACTGCCAGCCCGAGGTTGTGCGAGTCCACAAGCGGATGTAGATGGTGCCGCTGGTGGGCAGGCCGGAAACGGTCCGGGAGAGGCCGAGCCCCTGCGAGGCGCTATACCGGTTGTTGCTGCCGACGCCAGTGGTGCCGACGTAGACCCAGTATTCGAGCCCGCCGGTCGCCGCGGTCCAGGCCATGGAAGCGACGCCGCCGCGGATGGTGCTGCCCGCCGATGGCGTGATGAGCGCGGCCTTCGTGGAGGTTGGCGGCGGGGTGGCCGTGGCGGTGGGCGTCGCGCCGCCGCCACCGGAGGTCGCGGCGAGGAAGCTGTAGTCGTTGTATTGCCAGCCGCTGCTGGTGCGGGTCCAGAGGCGGAGCCAGACGGTGGAGCCGTTGGACGGAAGGTTGCTGACGCTGCGCGAGCGGTTCAGCCCCTGGCTGGCGTTGTAGATGTTCGTCCCACCCGAAGACGTACCGACGTACAGCCAGTACTCGAGGGCGCCGGAAGCGGCACTCCAACTGAAGGTGGCTGTGGAGCCGGGAAGCCGCGAACCGGGGGCCGGGCTGGTGATGGCGGCCTTGCTAGTGGCGCCCTGGGTCGCCGTCGCCGTCGCCGTCGCGGTGGCAGTTGCGGTCCCCGTTGCGGTTGCGGTTGCCGTTGCGGTTCCGCCGCCACCGCTGGTGCCGTCGAGGACGAGGCCGAAGTTCGTGACCCAATACCAGGTGTAGGGCGACCCGGTGACCTGTTCGCGCCCGATGCCGATGGTCTTGTAGCTTGAGTTGAGCATGTTGGCGTTGTGCCCGGCCGAAGCCTTCCAGGCATCGAAGGCTTCCTGGGCGGTGTCCCACACGGTTCCAGCGGCGATGTTCTCGCCGGCGCCGCCGGGGTAGCCGCAGTTCTGGGCGCGCGTGGAGGGGTCGCGCCCGGCCGAGTCGGTGTGGCCGAAGTAGGCATTGACGCCCATGTCGCGGGCGAGCCAGGCGGCGGCGCGGTTCAGGTTTGTCGAAATCACCAGCGCCGGCAGCCCGTTGGCGGCGCGATGGTTGTTGATCAGCGTCAGGAACTGCGACTCCTGGCTATCGAGCGCCTCGGCGCCGCCGGTGCAGTTGGTGAGCGCATGCGCGGTCCCACTTCCTCCGCTGACCACCATGCCGCCCAGGAGCAGCGCCGCGACGAGCCCTAAGCCCATCGCCCACCTGTGAAACGATCGCGTCATTTGTTCTCCCCGAGGCCGCCGATCTGGAAGGCGCCCCGCCATCCCATTCGACCGCGAACGGGCGTTCCAAAGTGCAGGGCTGAGTAACTCGAGCGCAAAATCACGGACAGCCGCCGAATTGTTACGAAAACTGGTACTGCGGTTTACGTGCGGTTTGCGAGGCTAACGGGCGATCGTGGTACGACAGTCCTGGCGCACGGAGCCAGTAACAACCCCCAGATCAGCTTGCCGCTCATCAATCAGGGGGTTACTCTCGCCGGACGCCGCAACATAACAGAGTGCTGTGCGTTAAGCACGGCCGCCGAGGTGCCAGTGTGAGCCTTCCGATCGGGAGAACCGCCGCCACCATTCGGACGCGCCTGTTCGTGGCAGCGCTGGGCGCAATCGCCGCGCTCTGGGCCGTCCCGGCGTTCGCGGCCGATACGCGTACCGTCGCCCCCGGGGAGTCGCTGAGCCAGATCGCCGACGAGCTTGGCGTGTCGGCGGAGGCGCTCGCCGCGGCCAACGGGATCGCGGACCCGGACCGCATCGTCGCCGGGCAGGTGTTGCGCGTACCCGGTGCGGCGATTGCGGCATCGGCTTCGACGGCGACGGAGCGCTTCTACGTGGTGGCGCCGGGGGACTCGCTCTCGGGCATTGCGCTCGCCAACGGGATTTCGACTCAGGCGTTGGCCGCGGCCAATGAGCTGAGCGACGAAGACGCCATCATCATCGGGACGACGTTGGTCATCCCGGCGAGCGTCCCGCCGGCCGTCGCGCCGACGCGCACGTACACGGTCACGGCGGGGGATTCGCTTTCGGGCATTGCCGACCTGCTCGGCGTCGATACGGATGCGCTTGCAGCCGTGAACGATCTCACGGACCCCGGGTTGATCTTCGAAGGGCAGGTGCTCCAGTTGCCCGCCGGGAACAGTAATCCTTCCGGGCGGATAACAAGCGCGGAAGCGCGGCGGGCGGTGAGCGACGCGGCGCTCGAATTCGGACTCGACCCGGCGCTGCTGCTGGCGATCGCCTGGCAGGAGAGCGGCTGGCAAATGCAAGTCGTGAGTTCGGTGGGCGCGGTGGGAATCATGCAGCTGCTTCCGTCGACGGCGCTCTGGGCGATCGACTTCCTGGTGACGGGCGGCCGGTCGTGGGAGTACAACCCCGTGGACAATGCCCGCGTTGGGGCGGCGGTGTTCCGGGATCTCCTCGACCAGGCGGACGGCGATACGGAGCTCGCCATCGGCGCGTACTACCAGGGTTGGGGGAGCATCCACCGCTATGGGTGGTACGACGAGACGCGCCAGTACGTGGCGAACGTGCTCGCGCTGGCGGACCAGTTCCGGTAGCGGCCCGGCTCAGCTCGCGAGGAAGCGGGGGACGGTGTCAGCGGGTGTCGGGGCCGGGGTCCGTGACTTCGGGCCCGATGAGCCCATTCTTCGCGGAGTAGCGTTCGACCAGTACGATGAGGACGAAGAATGGCACGAAGGCGGCGGCCGAGACGGCGGCCCACCACGACGGGATGATGGCCAGCAGGATCGCCGCGGCGGCGGTGAAGCCCATGCCGATAATGGAGAGGATGCGCCCGGCGAGGACATAGGGCGTGACGGGGGTATTCATCTCCCGTGATCTTGCCCGCACCGGGGTCCGGCGTCTATATCAGGTGGTGGCGACGGGCTCCTCCATCGCCGCGGGCTTGGCCGCGGGCTCCGCATCGAACATGTAGCCGATGCCCTGGAGCGTCTTGATGATGACGGGATTGCCGGGCTCGGGCTCGAGCTTGTGGCGCAGCCGCGAGACCCAGACGCGCAGGTACTGGAGGTCGTCGCGGTACTCCGGGCCCCAGACTTTGCTGAGCAGCTCGGCATTGAGGATGACTTTGCCGGCGTTGGCGGCCAGGTGCTGGAGCAGCAGCCATTCGGTGCGGGTGACCGAGACCAGTTCGCCATCACGCTTGACGAGGCGGCGGGTGAGGTCGATTTCGACATTCGCGGCGCGCACGACGCGCTCGGCATCGTGGCCGCTGGTACGGCGGAGCACGGCACGGATGCGGGCACCGAGCTCTTCGAGGCTGAAGGGCTTGACGATGTAGTCATCGGCGCCGAGCTCCAGCCCGCGGACTTTGTCGGCATCTTTGTCCTTGGCGGTGACGAGAATGATCGGGGTGTTGGTGCGCTCGCGGATGCGGCGCATGACCTCGATACCGGTGAGCTCGGGCATGACGACGTCCAGGAGGACCACGTCCGGGCGGCGTTCTTCGACGATGCGCAACCCTTCTTCGCCGTTCGAAGCGGTCATGACGCGGAAGCCCTGGGCGGTGAGTTCGAGCTTCATCAAGCGCAGGATGCCGGCTTCATCATCGACAGCTAACAACAGTGGTTCGGTGCTCATGCGTCAACCTCCTCGTAGACGGGCAGAGTAAATGTGACTTCGAGGCCGCCGCCCTCGCGGGGTTGCGCCCAGATGTGGCCACTCATCGCTTCTAACAGCCGGCGGCAAAGCGCGAGGCCCACGCCGGAACCGCCGATGAGCCTGGCGGTGCGTTCGGAGCGGTAGAACCGCTGGAAGATCATCTCCGCTTCGTCGGCGGCAATGCCGACGCCGCGGTCTTTTACAGTCACGGCCGCCTCCGCACCCTCACGCCGCAAGGTAACTTCGATTGGCGGGCCGGCGGGACTGTATTTGTCGGCGTTGCTGAGCAGGTTGCGGACAATCTGCTCGAGGTATGTCGCTTCGGCGCAGAGCGGTGGGATTTCGCCCTGGGTGGTAATGATGACCTTGCGGTCCGGTCGGCGGCGGTTGAACGCCTCAACCACCCGCTCGACGAGCCGTTGGGCGAGCACGGGCTCGAGCGACACCTCCTCGGTGAAATCGAGGTGCGCCATGGCGAGCAGGTTCTCCACCATCCGGAAGAGCCGGTCGGATTCCTGCTCGATGTCGCTGATGATGGAGTCTTTCGCGGACTCTTCGAGTTGGCCCGAACGCGCGCGGAGGATCCGCGCCCCACCGTTGATGACAGTGAGGGGCGTCCGGAGCTCGTGGGACATCATGCCGAGGAACTCGTCCTTGGCATCGTTCGCGCGGCGCAGGGCATCGTTCGTCTCCAGGAGCCGGGCTTCGATCTCCTGGGCCGACGCATACAGCCGGCCGTTATCGATGGAAAGGGCGGCCCGGCGCCCGAGCTGCCGGCCGATGTCGTAATCGGTTTCGTCGAAGTGCCTGCCACTATCGGAACTGATGAACGAAAGCGCGCCGAACGTGCGGCCGTGGGCCACCAACGGGACGATGATCGCGGAGACGGGCGCCATCTTGCGCAAGGCGGCAAGGTGCCATTCGTCACGCGCGCCGGCCTGCAGCATCTCATCGGTGACGACGGGGAAGAACTGCGGCTCGCCGCGGATGAGGCGGCGCAGTTCGTCGCTATCGGGCCGCTCGGGGGGCGGGTAGCGGCGGCGAAGCTCCTCCGCCACCGCCGCTTTCTCGGGGTTCACGTGGGCAAGCACGGGACGCCGGAGGGTGCCATCGGGCTCGATCAGGTCCACCGTGCAGATGTCGGCGAAGCGAGGGACGATGAGCCTCCCGAAATTGGCGAGCGCCTCGTCGAGGTCCAGCGATGTGGAGAGCTCGGTGCCCGCATCGGCGAGGAGCTGGAGCGCGTCGTTCGCGCGCTGCGCGCCGCTATAGAGTCGCGCGTTATCCAGCGCAAGGGCGCCGCGGTTGGCGAATTCCGTGGCGATGGCGAGATCCCTCCCGGTGAAGGGCGCGCTCCCCTCGCCGCGCACCAGCATCAGCGCGCCGGCCGTGCGGTCCCGGGCAATGAGGGGCGCCACGATGGCGGAACGTGCGCCGGCGGTCACAATCGCCTGGTAATGTGCTTCGCTGCGCGCGCTCCGGCGCAGATCTCCGTCGGCAAGGTTGGCCAGCAGCACCGGCTTGCCGGTCTTTAGCACCGGTGCGACGGACCTCAGGAACTTCGGCTCGCCTTCGCGGAATGCCATCACGTTCGCGATTTTCGCCAGTTGTGATGGGTCACGATGGGCGAAGCGGATCAGTCCGGGCCCCTCCGCGAGATCCTCCGTCATGGTCACGGCGCTCCAGTCAGCGAAGCCCGCCACGGCCTGGTCGGCGAGCGTTTGCAGGGCGGCCGGGTAGTCGAGCGAGGCGGAAAGCCTGCTCCCGGCATCGGCGAGGAAGCGCACGGACCACTCCGCCTCGCGGCGCTCGGTGATATCGATGCAGGAACCGATGTAGCCATCGAACTCGCCCGCAGCGTTGTAGTGCGGCGCGCCGCGGTCCAGCAGCCAGCGGTAGGAACCGCTGTTGTGGCGCAGGCGGTACTCCATTTCGAAGGGTTTCCGTTCGGCGAACGAACCGAGATAGATCGCCAGGCAAGCGTCGAGGTCCTCGGGATGGACGCCTTCAGCCCAGCCGTCGCCGATCTCGGCGGCGAGGGACTTGCCGGTGAAATCGAGCCATTGCTGATTGAAGAAGGTGCATGCCGTAGTCGCGTCGGCTACCCATATTAGTACGGGCGCCGCGTTGGCCATGGTCCGGAATCCCGGTTCGGTGGGCACAAACCCCTCCTCGAATGCTGCCCTGATGGTAACGTGCGGCGGTGCGCCCCGCATCGGGGCGGGGGTTTCGCCGCCACCGTTCCACGGATGCCCGTCGAGCGCCGGGCCGGGGCGTGGCGACTCGGTGGCGGCGGGCCGCCACCGGGCGCGGGATTTGCGGTTGCGTATCGGCAACGTCGTGATCCGAATCTCCCTAACATTCACGGCGGCTGATAGGTGGTTGCAAGCCGTGAAATAGGGTCCGCGCCGCTTCTTCGAAGGTAGCTCAGATTCGACGCGAGCGGGCCCGCAACCGTCACCTTAAGGGGTGATCCTTCCGGCCAAGTAACGCCGGCTGTTACACATATTGCGGAGCCATAACAGCCGCATGCCGGGCTCGTGCTCGAACCTCGCCTTTTCTCAGCGCGATGCACCGAGCGGGGGCGCCGCGGCGGCACGCAAGCCGGATTCGAGCGCGAGGTGCACGCGGCCACCGGTGAGGTGGTCGCCCGCGAAGCAGAGCCCGTGGGATTCGGCGGCTGCGAGGCCCGTGGCGCCGGACAAGGTTTCGGGCAGCGCCTCCCGCCAGCGCTCGATTTCGACCCAGTCCGGCGCAATGTCTTGCCCGAGCAGTCGCCTGGCTTCGCGAACGGCGCCGGCTGCGACATCGGCGCCGGGGAGGTTCATGCGTTCGGCGCTCCAGGGTGCAGCCATCTGCGCGACAATCACGGCGCGCCCGGCCGGCACGTAGCCGGGCTTGTCGTGTTCGAACGCGAGCCAGCTGATGGCGTGGCGGCGGTCGGCGTTCACCAGCGCGTAGTAAGGCCGTTCCGGGAGCGCGGCCGCGGCCAGCCCGAGCGCCACGGAGATGATCGGGCGGTATGCCGCCGCGTCGAGTGCGGCAGTCACGGCCCCGGCGGCGCCGGCATGCAGGCTGCTCCGACGGACGAGCCCTGCCGCGGCGGCTGCGGGCACCGTGATGATGACGGTGGTGAAGGCCGCCACGGAATCGTGTGCCACGACGTCCCATCCTGTTGCGGTGCGGCGCAGCGCCTGGACCGGCGATGCGGTCTCGATGCGCGCGCCGGAGGCGGCGGCGAGGCGCTCACAGAGCGTTTGCAGCCCTGAGCGGTAGACCCACTTGGGTTGCGCGTTCTGCGCAGGATCGCCGGGCGCGATGATGCCGGCGGCATCGAAGGTCCACACCTCGCGGCCGATATCGGCGAGCCCGTCGCGCGGGAGGTCCTCCAGGATGGCGCGGGCGGCGCCGGGCGTATCGGTCTTGAGGTACTGGGCGCCCTGGTCGAAGCGGCAGCCATCGCGGACGCGGGTGGCGAGGCGGCCGCCGAGCGCGGCCGCGGCTTCGAACAGGACGACTTCGGCGCCAGAGGTACGCAGTCCCCAGGCCGCCGCGCAGCCGCTCACGCCACCGCCGATGATCGCGACGCGCATGCCCGCCATCATGCACTGGTGTGGACGCATGGCAAGTGGCCAGCAGCTTTGACCGCGACCCCCGTTCGCCCGTACGCTCAGATGCGCCGCGGCGAAAAGCGCGCGGCCAGGTCGGGGTGTAGCGCAGCCTGGTAGCGCACTTGAATGGGGTTCAAGAGGTCCCGCGTTCGAATCGCGGCACCCCGACCAACGCTCGCACCGATCCCGCTCTCTGGAGGCATGTCGCCAGCCGCTCGCCGCGGTGCGCGGCGAACGAACGTATGGCCGAACCGCTCGATGACCCACGGGAGCAGATCGCGCGGCTGGCGCGGCTGCTCGATGTCCAGCCCGCCGGGCCTGGCAAGTTCCGGGCGCCGGTCGACCAGGAGGAAGGCCGGTTGTTCGGCGGGCTCGTGCTGGCGCAGGCCGTGATGGCAGCCGGCCGCGACGGCGTCAAAGGCAACATCCATTCGATGCACGCCTATTTCTTGCGGGCGGGAAGACCGGCGCGCGACATCGACTACGGCGTAGAACGCGTGCGCGAGGGGCGCAACTTCACCACCCGCCGCGTGACGGCGGTCCAGGACGGCGACGTGATCTTCGAGGCGACGGTCGGTTTCGTCCTGCCGGAGGAGGGGCTTTCGTACCAGGAGCAGATGCCGGCGGACGTCCCCGACCCGGAAGGGCAGCCGGCGTGGTGGGAATCGCTTCCCCAGCCGTCCAATCCTCCGGCGCGGCGGACACGCTGGTTCAACCCGATCGACATTCGCACGGCGGGCAAGCACCCGCGGGTCGAAGGATTGCCGCACCGGAGCGTATGGGCGCGGCCGGCAGCGCCGCTTCCGGAGGACCCGCTAGTGCATGCTGCCGCAATCGCCTACGCGAGCGACAGTGGCATGGTGGCCACGGTCGCCACGATGTTCGGTGTCTGGGCGCCGGGGACGTCCACCGCGAGCCTGGACCACGCCATCTGGTGGCACCACCCGCCGCGCTTCGACGACTGGCTGCTCTACGCCACCGATAGCCCGGTGGCGAATGCGGCGCGCGCGCTCATCTGGGGCGGGATGTATTCGCGCGATGGCGTGCGCGTGGCGAGCGTCGCGCAGGAAGGGCTCTTCCGCAAAGGCTGAGGATCAGGATGCGGGATCGGCCGGGAGTGGCGCCGGCGGCAGCGAGAACGGCACGGGGTAGAGGAACACGGGCTGATCCCCGGCGGTGGGCACCGTCATCACGGGGTAGCCGGCGTAGCCACCATCGTCAAAGGCGAACGCGGAGGACGGAGTGGAGGCAGCAGCGGCGGGAGGTTCGGGCCGCGGCGTCAGATTATCTGCCAACGGCGGCAGAGCTTCGAGCAGCAGGGCGCGTTCCGTCTGTGCGGCCATGCGCCGGATGGCGGCGTAACCGGCGGCCATGGCGCCGGCAATGCCGAGCGCGGCGATACCTTCGAGCGCGGCGTTCGTGCGGTCGAAGCGTTCGAAATCGGCGGCCATCTGCGCGCCGCGGACCCGGTCGTCAGTGGCGGCGAGCGCCTGGAGCGCGCGGACACTCGCCGTCGCCTGGCGCGCGCCGGAGTTCCTGGCGCCGTCCGTCGTGACGTTCGGGGCGAGCCGGAGTTCGCCGCGGAGCGCGGCGATGGTGGGAAGCGCGTATTGGGCGCGCCACGTTTGGTAGGCGTTGCGGGCGGCCGCGAGCTCGCTGGCTTCGCCCGGGAGTGGGGGCATCGCGTCGAAGCGGCCCAAGGCGGCATCAAGGCTGGCGAGCCGGAAACCGAGCTCGCCGGAACCGCCCGGCTCCGAAGACTGGAGCGCATCCTGGAGATCGAGGACGCCGGGGCTCAGCTGCTGCAATGCAGCGCGGGCGACGACGTGCCGTGACAGGGCGAGGTCGTAGCGGCGCTGGGCGGCTGTGCCCGCGGCGGTGGTACCGCCAATGACGACACCGAACGCGGCCAGGCTCAAGAGCAGCCAGGGTGCGGACGCTGCCGCTATTTCGCGCTTCCATCGGGTGGCGCTCACGCGCTCACGATACCCCTACATTCGCGAATCACGCTAGTGAGTCAGATCGCTAATCCCATATCGAATCGGGCGGGCGCGACCGGCGAGAGGCCGTTGCTGAGCAGGGCCTGCTCGAAGCGTGCGAGCTTTTCCGGGTTGCGGACCGGGAGCAGAGCGGACCGGGCTCCGCGACAAGGACGGACGCGAATCGCTTACCGAACCACACTGCCACGGCCGGCACGCCATTCGCTTCGACCAGCGGTCGTGCTCGTGGACGGCGGGCTCTAGCGGCGGCCGCCGTTGAGGATGCGCATCACGAACAGGAACAGGTTCACGATATCGAGGTAAATGCCGAGCGTGATGACGACGGCGTTGCCCATCGTGTCCGTGGCGTACTTCGTGCGGTTCACATCGACGATGAGGAGGACGCTGAAAAGGAATGCGCCGCCCCAGCTGACGACGGTGTTGAGAATCGTACCGCCGACGAAGATGTTCACGATGCTCGCGACGATGAGCCCGAGGAGCGCGATGAAGAGGTATGGCCGGAGCCCCTCGAAGTTCCGCTTTGTCGTGAGGGCGTAGCCCGAGAGACCCACCGTCATGACGCCGGTGATGGCGACGGCCTGGAGGACGACCGCGCCGGCGCCTGCCGAGACGTAGGACGCGATCAGCGGGCCAATGGTGAGGCCGGAGACGAAGCTGAAGGCATAGAGCAGGAGAAGATTCAGGCCTTCGCGCTCACGGAACGCGTTGACCGCGAAGATGAGCCCCAGCTCGGCGAGGAAGAGTGGCAGGATGAGGCCCGGCGGCATGCGGTAGCCGACCGCGCCGCCGACCGCGGCAAACGCGATCGAAAACGCGAGGAGACCGAAGACCTTGCCGAGCAGGCCGCCGCTGAGGACTCCGGCAAAGGCGCCCTCACGGGCATCCGGGGTTGGGAACGAAGACATCAGTGAACTCCTCCGCAACGTCACCAGTGGTGACGTTGCGAGACGATCGTATCACGAGCGGGGTTCCGGGGCTGGTAAGGGGTGGACGACGGCTTACGGGCAGACGGAGCCCGGGTTAGCCAGGCTGCCTACCGTGGATTCTGGCCAACCCGTTGGCCTGGGGAAGGGCCCGTTCCTCGGGTCGTCAACGAACCAATCGCCATCGGGGGGGCATATCACGCGAAACGGTGTGTCGCCACAATCGTAACTCCCTTGCGCCCCTGCCGACTTGCAGTCTGTGAACGCCGACGGATGGGGGATGAGTGGAGTGGGCGTCGGGACGGGCGTCGGCGGCCGAGGCGTCGAGGTTGGCGTCACCGGCGTGGCGGTCGCAGAGGGCGGCGTTACGGTCGGCGGTTCCGCTGTTGGCGTCGGCTCGGCGGCGGTCGTCGCGGTGGCGGGGGCGGTTGGTGCGGCCACGGTGGGCGTGCTAGCGGCCGGAGTGGCGGTGGCGGCCGTGGCTGTCCCGTTCGGTGTGGCGGCAGCGGCCGCGCCGCCGGGCGGCGTCGCGGAGGCGGTGGCGCCGGCATTCGGCGTAGCGGTCCGGGTACCAACGACGACCACCGCCGTCGGGGTGATGCCCGGCGTTTCCTGGCCGCTGGCCGCGTTCGAATCGTCGCCGCCGCGGTTGAGCAGCGCCGCGCCGGCGAGCCCGGCAAGGCCGAGGATGGCGACGAGGCCGACGAGGGCGATGACACGCACGCTGCGGCCCGAGCCATCATCGGTGGGCGGGTGCTCCATGAGCACCCCGCTCACGCGGCGGGAGCGGAAGGGCTGCTCGGGCGGGACGTAATCGTCTTCGTAGCTGGCGTCGTCATCGGCGATGCCGGCGCCCCAGGCATCGGCACGGGGTGCACCAACCGCGGGCAGGGAACGAGGCGGCGGTTCGGGAGCCCAGCGGTCGCTGTCGGAGTCTTCGTCTGCGCTGGCGGCGCGAGGCCGCGGCTCATCGAACGGGACCGCCATGGCCGGCGGGTTCGACACGATCGGTTGCTGGCGCTGGAAGGGGTCGCGGGTGTTGCGGCGGCCGCGTTGCGAAAGCGGCGCGCGCGAACTGCCGCCGGGTCCGCTGACGAAGGCGTCGGGGCCAGCGAGCGGCGAACCGCCGCCGGTCAATTCGGCGACGAGTGGCTCGGGATCGAGGTGCAGGAAGTTCGCGTAGGAACGGAGGAAGCCGCGTACATAGACGGGCGCCGGGAGTTCTTCGAAACGCTCGGCTTCAAGCGCCTGGAGGAAGCGCGCGGAGATGCGCGTCTCCTGCGAGACCTGCTCGATGGTAAGGCCACGCTCGACGCGCGCCTCGCGAAGGCTCTTTCCGATGAGCGCCAAGCAGCCTTCTCCCCGCGAGATGGGACATAAACTACGAGACTTCTGTGAAATGCGCTATGAGGGAGTTGGATAAAGACCGCGGTGTCATGCGGATTGGGTGCGCGGGCGGCGGCGCACAGGTGGTGCGTCACGGTGCAGGGGACGGTGGCATCACTCGTTCGCGGCGCCCACCAGCTCGTAGCGTGGCGGCTCGATCCATTCGCCGGTGGGCGGGTTTTCCTGTGCGCGGATCTCGGCCCGGCGCTGCTCGGCCTCGTACTTGCGGGCCTGGGCGATCACCTGCGTGCGTTGTTTCGCGTGCTCCACATCGCGCCGGGCTTTCGCGGCGTCCGGGCGGCGCGGCTTGCCAGGGAAGAGGTTGAGCCGCCCTTCGGCTTCGAGCTGCGCCAGGTGGGTACGGACGTTGTTATCGGCGGCGCGCCGGAGGCGTTTATCGATGTCCGGGTAGAGCTGGAGCATGATGTCCCAGCTCGACAGCGCCCCGCCGCCCTCCAGGACTCCGAGGATCTGGCGTTCACGCATCGCACGGTGGTTGATGTATTGCTGCAGCCGTTCACGCGGGTCGTGGACGAGCGGGCCGTGGCCGGGGCAGATGACCTTGAGGTTCGGCAGCGCGATGAGCATCGCCAGGCTGCGGCGATAGGCGCCGAGGTCGCCGACCGTTGTCGTGCTGGAACCGAGGAGCGTGTCGCCGGAAAAGAGCACGCCCTCGTCTTCGAGGTAGTAGCAGACGGAGTCGACGCTGTGGCCGGGCGACTTCAACACGCGCAAGTTCACGCCGCCGTCAAGGTCGATGACCTCACCATCGGCGAAGGTGCGCACGCCGGCGCGTGGCAGGCGGCCCTTGAGCAGGGGGACGGCCTCTTTGGCCGTGACAATTTCCGCCCCGAGCTCTTCGCGGATCCACTTGAGGTTGCCGCTGTGGTCGGCGTGGTGATGGGTGATCCCGGCCAGCGCGATCTCGGAGCGCTCCACGGCGGCCAGGTAGCCCCGCAGCATCCAGCGGTAGCGGTCCATGGTCTCGCCGGAATCGATGCTGAGGACCTGGCCGCGGCCGACCAGGTAAATCGTGGTGAAGTCCGGGTGCATGGGGTTGTCATCAGGCACCTGGACGGCGCGGACGCTGGGCGAAACCTGCATGGCGCGCATGCTACGGGGGTGCATCGGGACTCGCCAGCGCGGCCCGCATTGGCCATGGCCGTCCGCCCACACACGTTTCCAACAAGCGCGTCCACCGGGTGTCCACCTGATGTCTCCCTGCTCGCATCCGCGCCGGGCCATAAGGGTTTGCGATAACAGAGAGGAAGCACCCGCCACAAAACACACTGGTGGCAGGCGCGCCCCACCCCGGGGGCACCACCGAAAGGGACAACGAAATGGCTTCCATCGTCACGAACGTTGGCGCGATCAACGCTCAGCGCAACCTGAGCAAGACGGGCCTCAAGCAGAGCAAGGTGCTCGAGCAGCTCTCCAGCGGCTACCGCATCAACCGCGCCGCCGATGACGCCGCCGGCCTCGGCATCTCCGAGAAGATGCGCTCCCAGATCCGTGGCAACGCGCAGGCGGTGCGCAACGCGCAGGACGGCATCTCGATGATCCAGACCGCTGAAGGCGCCATGGACGAGATCCACAGCATCCTCCAGCGCGCCCGCGAACTCTCCGTGCAGGCCGCCAACGGCTCCATGGACAGCGCCGCCCGGACCTCCATCGGCACCGAAATGGTCGCCCTGCAGTCCGAGATCAACCGCATCGCCACGGCCACCCAGTTCAACGGCTCGAACCTCCTCAATGGCACGCTCGTTGGCTCGCTCGCGGGCGGTTCCGCCACCAAGGTGGGCACCGTGCTGACCGGGGCGGGCGGCGACGCCACCGTCGGCGCGCTGGACGTCTCCAAGGCCCAGGCCGGGACCTACGCCATCACCTCCACGGCCACCACCATCACCCTCAACGGCGAGACCATCGCCCTCAACGACATGGCCGCCAACAGCAGCCAGGTCCTGAACTTCTCCTCGACCGGCATCAGCATGACGCTGGTCTCGGGCGCGGCGAAGACGGCCGCCAACATCAACACCGACATCGGCGACTTCGGCGCCGGCATCACCGTCAGCGGCAGCGGCTCGGCCGTCTTCCAGGTCGGCGCGAACGTCGGCAACACCATGAACGTCGCCTTCAGCGACGTGCGCGCCAACCAGGTGACGGGCCTCAACCTGAGCACCTGGGTGGCCTCCACGGCGGTGCAGGACCTGACCGCGGCAAACGCGCGCATCACCGAGATCGATTCGGCGATCACCACGCTCAACACGCGCCGTTCGGACCTCGGCGCCGCCCAGAACCGGCTTGATTACACGATTTCGAGCCTCGGTGTCTCGGTCGAGAACCTCACCTCCGCCGAAAGCCGCATCCGTGACGCCGATGTCGCCCAGCTTTCGACACAGATGGTAAGCAACCAGATCCTGCAGCAGGCCGGCACGGCCGTCCTCTCGCAGGCCAACCAGTCCGCACAGTCGGTCCTCAGTCTCCTCCGGTAGCAGTCCACCAGGGGCTGGCTCTTCGGGGCGGCCACGTTGATACCGAAAGGCCCCCGCCTGCGCGGGGGCCTTTCGCGTCCCTGGGTGTAGGTGTTCGCCCCTATTCTTGGCGACGGCCCTATGCCGCGGCGCCGAATCTCCGATAACCCTCGTGTACCCATGTGTCCACCAATTCTTCACCTGGTGGACACCAAGGCCCGCAAGCGGGCTGAACGGGTCCCGGAGGTTCAGCCATGGGAATGATGATTGCCACGAACGTGGCCGCGATTAATGCGCAGCGCAACCTGAGCACAACGGGTACGAAGATGGGGAAAGTGTTGGAGAAGCTCTCCAGCGGTTACCGCATCAACCGCGCCGCCGATGACGCCGCCGGGCTGGGCATTTCCGAAAAGATGCGCTCCCAGATCCGCGGCAACTCGCAGGCCCTGCGCAACGCGCAAGATGGCATCTCGATGATCCAGACTGCTGAAGGCGCGATGGACGAGATCCACAGCATCCTCCAGCGCGCCCGCGAACTCTCCGTCCAGGCCGCCAACGGCTCCATGGACACGGCCGCGCGGACCTCGATCGGCACGGAAATGGTCGCCCTCCAGTCCGAGATCAACCGCATCGCCTCGGCGACCCAGTTCAATGGCGCGCAACTCCTCAACGGCACGCTCGTCGGAACGTTGGCGGGCGCTTCGGCGACCACCGTGGGCACGGTCCTGAACGGTGCCGGCGGCGATGCGACGGTTGCGCAACTCGATGTTTCGAAGGCCCAGGCGGGCACTTATGCCATCAGCTCCACCGCGACGAGCATCACCATCAACGGCGAGACCATCGCGCTCAACGACATGGCGGCGAACTCGACCCAGGTGCTGAACTGGTCCGCGACCGGGATCACGATGACGCTGGTGTCCGGCGCGGCGAAGACGGCCGCGAACATCAACACCGATATTGGCGACTTCGGCGCCGGCATCACGGTCACGGGCAGTGGCTCGGCGGTGTTCCAGGTGGGCGCGAACGTGGGCAACACGATGAATGTCTCGTTCAACGACGTCCGCGCGAACCAGGTCACGGGCCTGAACCTCACAACGTGGGTGGCGAACACGGCGGTGCAGGACCTGCCGGCGGCGAACGCACGCCTGACCGAGATCGACGCCGCGATCACCACGCTCAACACTCGCCGCGCCGACCTCGGCGCCGCCCAGAACCGGCTGGAACACACGATCAACAGCCTCGGTATTGCGGTCGAAAACCTGACCGCCGCCGAGAGCCGCATCCGCGATGCCGACGTGGCGTCGCTCTCCAGCCAGATGGTCAGCAACCAGATCCTGCAGCAGGCGGGGGTCTCCGTCCTGTCGCAGGCGAACCAGTCGCCCCAGGCGGTGCTGGCGCTGCTCAAGCAGTAAACGCGCGGGGCTAGCGGGTGAAGTGACACGGGCCCGGTCGCGAGGCCGGGCCCGTGGGCATTCCCGGATGGCTACCGGCGGGCCACCACTCTTGTCCGCTAAGGAATCGGTGGTTTGCCGCCGATGATCAGGGAGGAATCCCGGAGGGAGAACGGCCATGGCAAGCGTTAGTGTTGCTCGTATCGCACCGGTCACCTCCGGCGTCGCGGCCGCCCACTGGGACCAGCCGGGCCACAAGCGCCGCCAGCATCCGGGGCGCAATTCACGGGACCGTTTCCTCGCCCTGGCGCTCCCGGGCGCCGACCCATCGGAGTGTGAAGTGGCGAGCGACTTCGACGCGGCGGGCGAACTGCGAGGGGTGGTCGTGACCGACGGCACAACGGGGGCCGTGCTCGCCCGCTTCAGCCTGGAACAGCTCGCTCGTCTTGGCGAAAACAACGACCAGCGCGGTCTCTTCTTCGAGCGCAGGGGGTAGTCATGGCCGATTCGCCGATCAGGCTCTCTGGCTTCTTCTCGAACATCGATTACGAGTCGATCCTGAGCCAACTCACGCAGGTGAGGCAGGCGCCCATCCGCAGCCTGGACGCTCAGCGTGTCAAAATGCTCGCGCAAAAGACTGCGCTGACGGGGCTCGGCGGCAACTTCTCCGGGCTCCTGTTCCGCGCGAAGAGTCTCCTCGATGCGGCCTCGACTTCCGGGAAATCGACGAGCGTCGACGGCACGGGCGTGACGGCCGCGGCAGGCCCCTCCGCGACGACTGGCAGCTTCAAGGTCGCCGTGTCGCGGCTTGCGACGGGGACGACCGCGACTGGCACGGTCATCTCGGCGGCCGTGAACCAGACGGCGATGCTCGGTGTTTCGAACTTCAACATCCCGGTCAATAGCGGCACGTTCACGATGAAGACCGCGACGGGTGGCAGCGCGACCATCACGGTCGACGCGGCGACGCAGTCGCTCGACGGCGTTGTCGCTGCGATCAACGGTTCCGGCATCGGCATCACGGCAACGATCCAGAACGACGCCGCCGGACGCCCGAACATCCTCCAGCTCGATTCGACGCAGGGCGCGATGACGCTAGGGAGCGGTGGCGATACCTCGAACTTCCTGGCCGCGACGAACCTCATCGCTTCGCCCGGGACGACGACGCGGTCGAGCACGCTGGGCATTGCCCGCATCAACACATCCAACAAGTTGGCGAACTCGGCGTTCCTCGGCGGGCCGCCGAACGCCGGGGCCCAGTCTTTCACGCTCAACGGCGTGACCATCAACTACGACACCGCCGCCGATTCGCTCGCCGACGTGATCAACCGCATCAATGCGAGCACGGCAGGCGTAAACGCGCGTTACGACAGTGCAAGCGACACCATCAAGTTGACGGAGTCCAAGACGGGCTCGCTCGCCATCACCATGGCGGACAACGGGGGCGGCAACTTCCTCGCGAAGACGGGCCTGCTCGCGGCAACGCAGACGCTCGGATCCACGGCGCAGTATTCGGTGGATGGGGGCGCGACGCAGTACGCGGATTCGAATACCGTCACCGTCAACGGCACGTCGCTGTCGTTCACGGCGGTCACCTCCACACCGGTGACGGTGAACGTGACGCAGGACACGGCGACGGCGCTGACGAACGTGAAGAACTTCGTGGCCGAATACAACGGCCTGATGGACGCGATCACGGCCGCAACCAAGAACAATGGCGCGGACACGTCGCAGGCCGGGGTACTGTCCGGCGACTCGACGCTGACCGCGATTGCCTCTTCGTTGCGCTCGATCATCACAAGCCAGGGTTCGAACCTGAGCAGCAACTTCACGACGCTCAGCCAGATCGGGCTGTCGTTCGGCCCGGTGGGCTCCGCGGTTGGTTCGACGAACAAGCTCGTGCTCGATGAGACGGTATTCAAGAAGGCGCTCGCGAGCGATCCTGCCTCGGTGCAGGCCGTGCTGAGCCAGGTGAAATTGGCCGGCACGCTGACGGCCGGCGGGACCGGCTCGATCGCGGGGCTGACGGGCACGTATTCCGGGAACCGCGCGGGCACTTACGCCATCGCCGATGACGGGCTCGGGACGCTCACGGCGACGTTCACGCCGATCGACGGCGGCCCGGACGTTGTCACCACTGGCGCGATCACCGCGGGCGGCACGAACGACACGCTCATACCGGGCATGGTCATCCAGGCGGGCGCCACGCTGCAGGCGGGTTCGCACACGATCACAGTCGCCGCCTCGACGGAGAGCGTGATCTCGCGCATCAAGACGTTCCTCGATGTCCAATCGGGCGCGGGCGGTGTGCTAACAAAGCGCCAGGCTACCTACGACACGCGCCTCAAAGATATCGACGCGCGCAAGCAGAAGATCCAGGAGAGCATCGATAACGAGATGGCGGCGATGCGCAAGAAATTCATCGCCATGGAGCAGGCTTCGGCGCGCGCCTCCAGCGTAAGCGACGCGCTCACGGCGTCGCTCGCGAAGCTGAACGCATCGTAGTTACCTGCAGGTCCGGGGACATTCCCCGATTCACTCTGAACACGGTCCATCGCACGATGGCGTCATCGCGCTTGAGGCAAATCGCTACGGGAGAATCGACACCGCATGACCGCACACGCCCACAACGCTTATCGCACGGTCCGCACCACTACCGCCGACCCCATCACGTTGACGTCGATGCTCTACGACGGCGCGCTCAAGGCGCTCCGGCGGGCACGGATTTTCGCGGAGCAGCAGGAGGGCCAGCGGTTCAACGATGAAGTCAGCCGCGCCCACCTGATCGTGGGGGAGCTGCTTGCAACGCTGGATATGTCGCAAGGCGAGCTGCCAAAGGCGCTCGCTGCTATCTACGTTTACTGCATCCGGCGCATCATCGAATCGCGGATGGACGACGTTTCCGGCCTCGTCGAGGTCGAGAACCACATCGGGCGGATCGGCGAGTCCTGGAAGGTCGCGACAGCGGAACTGCGGGCGGCCCAGGCGGAGGCCGCGGAAGCGGTCGCCTGACGCGGGTGGAGGCGATCGAGCGAGCGATCCTGCTGGGGACGGCCCAACGCGAGCGACTTGAGGCGGGCGATGTCGAGGGGTACCTCGCCGCCGAGGCCGCGTACAACGCGGCCTGCGCCGCTGCCGGCGAGGACGCCGCCAACCGGGACGCCGCGCACGCGCTCGAACGGCTGCTGGCGCTGCACGGAGAGATCGCCGCCGGGCTGACGCGCATCGGCGCCGAGACGGCGGCGGCGATGCGCCAGCTCCGGCGCCAGAACGCCGCCGCGAACGCATACCTTGCGCACCCAGGCGGCAGCGCTGTGCATTTTATGTCGCTCGACGGCTGAATCTCCCGCGCGGGCCCCGTGACTGAGGGCGGCTCCGTAACCGGCGGGTGGACGCGCCGCACATCGCCCGCACTGTGGCCCCGACTGTCACCCACTGCCCCCCGGACTGCCATCCACCACGGGCGGCCGCCGTCATCAAGGGATTCGCGGGCATGCCGATGATTGGTCATGGGCGCGCGGTGCGGCCGCCGCTCGGAGAGGGTCTCGATGGCGACCGCCAAATCCCCGCGCAAGTTCGGCGCCTCAGCGATTGTCTTTGGCCTGATGGTCGCGGGTGCGGGCGCGATCGCGTGGTACGGGATGGGGCTGAGCGGTGGCGGCAGCCCGGCAACCAACGCGCAGGCTGCGACCATCGCGCCCGCGCCGGAACTCCAGGCCCCGGCCCCGACCGGCGCGCGCGCTGCCGCCGGGGGGCTCCCCACACGCATCCGGATCCCGTCGGCCGGCATCGATGCAGCGATCGTCGAGGTTGGCGTTGTGATGAAGGACGGAGCGCCGGAATGGGAAGTGGCGTGGCGGGCGGCCGGGCACCATATCGATTCGGCTCGCCCCGGCCAGCCGGGCAACATGGTCATCACGGGGCATGTTTCTGTTGCAGATAGCTCAAATCTCGCGGTCTTTCGCACACTCAACCTGTCGAAGGTGGGCGACATCGTCGAAGTGGATTCCGGGGACAATGTGTATCGGTACGCGATAACGAAGGTCTTCGTTGCGGACGCATCCGCGACGGACATCCTGCGTTCGGACTACCGCGCGACCGTTACCCTCATCACCTGTACCCCGGACCTCAAGCGCCGCCTTGTGGTCGTCGGGACGCTCATTCCGCCCGGCTCCTGATTGTGAGACACGATCATGCTGGCGTACTATCTAACAACCGAGGTGTGGCGATGGCTGACATTGGAAGGACTCCCCGGCCCGCAGGCACCGGCGCCGTGATCTACGATATCAGCCAAGCGCGCGCGCGTGCCGCGGCGGCCCCGGCGGAAGCATCGGCACCCGCCGATAGCGCCGGCTTCACCGAAAGCGCCCAGGAGCTGGCGCGGGCGCATGAGGCCGTCAAGGCATCACCCGGCGTCCGCGCCGAGCGCGTCAAGGCCCTGAAGCAGCAAATCGAGAGCGGGAAATACAACCCGGACCCGCGCGAAGTCGCGCGGAAGATCCTCGAGCGCGGGCTCTAAGCTTCCCACTCCTCTGCGGTGCTCCGGCGTGGCTTATCGGGGGAGCCCCGATTCCGGCCAGCCGGCCGCGCGCCGACGATGATGGTGGTTGCGGGGCTTCCGCCGCCGTCACGCCGTACTGCCGCACGTGGAGATCCCGCTTGGCCACTGTCCTCGCGATTGTCCCGGGTCCGCTCGTCGCGATGCCGCCCGCCAACCTGGCGGGGCTTTCGATTGACATCTGCACAGACCCGCTTCGCCTGCTCCGGCTGCCCGGCCCGGCATATGACCTGCTCGTGCTCGCGGGCATCTCCGTCGACCAGCAACAGGCCGTGGCAGCCAGGTTCCACGCCGACCGCCGCTGGCGAGTGGTGCCGATCCTGTATGTGCTGGAAGCCCGCGCGCCCGGGTTCGCGGTGCCGGGTGGCTACCGGCCCGAAATCGACGGACTCGCGCGCGGCTCGCTGCACTCGCCGGAGGTCCACCGCCGGATGCGTGAAATGGCGCGTGAAGGCACCGGCGGCACGGAGCTTGTCATCGCGGGGGCGCTGGAATTGGATCCGACGCGGGGATTGCTACACGCCGCGGGGGTGGAAGTCTCGCTCACAGGGCGGGAGTGCGAGGTGCTGGCCATTCTGCTGGCAGGGGCCGGACGCACCGTGACCGCCGGCGAGATCATCGAGCGGGCCTGGGGCGCCGGCGCCGACGAACGCTACCTGCAGATCCTGCGCCGCCATGTGTCGAACATCCGGACGAAGCTCGGGGGGACGGTCGCCGCGTCGTCGCTGCTGACCGTGCGGGGGACAGGGTACCGGTTGCAGCTGCCGCTGGCGGCGTAGGGTTCGGATGGCGCGGATCGGAGCGGCCGTGGGACGGCGTTACGAGCGGCCGCGGAACGACGGGTCGTTCTTGTCTATCCATGTGTCAGCGAAGCGGTGCTGGTAGCCATCGGCGGTATCGAGGGGGAAGTTGCGCACGTAGGGCTGCGCCAGCGTGACGACACGTTCGCTGACGAAGTTCACGCCGAGCTGCAACGCGAGCAGTTGCCGCTGCACCTCAAAGCCGATGTCTCGCCGCTTGCCCTCGTCGAGCTGGGTCCGTTGGGAGACGATGAGCGCGTCCATGTCCGGGTTGCGGTAGGCGAAGGTATTCTTCACGCCGGCGCTGTGGAAGTACGGGTAAAGCCAGTCATCGAGGTCGAGCCAACCATTGTCCGGGCCGGCGACCCATGATGCGTTGCCCGAGAACATCTGCCTGACGAGGTCGCCGATGGGCAGGGCATAGACTCCGATGTTCAGCCCGAGGGCGTCGCTGAGCTGCTGCTTGATCAGGCTGCCGATGCCGAGGTTCTTCTCGGCGTCGTCCGGGACGAACAGCGCGAGGGTTTCCGGCAGCGCCTGGGCGCTGGTAAAGGCAGCGAGCAGCGCCTTCGCGTCCGCGATGTCCTGGCTGCGCCCGCCGGAACCCGGGCGGTAGCCGGGGAACGCGGCGAGTTCGGCCGGTGGCAGAGTCCAGCGCGTCATTGGCCAGCTAATCCAGGGGTTCACATCGCCGGAGCCGGCGAAGAACTTCTCCACCATCGCCCGCCGATCGAGTGCGATCGAGAAGGCGGAGCGGACGCGGACGTCGTTGAACGGGAACTGTTGCGAGAAGAAGCGCATGCCATAGAAGAGCGCCTGGCCCTGCGTTGCCTCTTGGAGCTGGGGCACGGCGCGCTTCAGGTTCTCCGCCTGCGGCCGCCCGACGAACACGGCGTCCAGGGTCTTCGTGCGGAGGTTGGCTTCGGCCTCGGCGGTGTTTTTCGGCTGGGTGACGGTCACGCCATCGAGGAAGGGGCGGCCGTTGCCTCCGAACCACGTGGGGTTGCGGCTCACGCTGGCAAACTTGTCGTCGCTCCATTCGACCCAGCGGAATGGGCCGCTGCCGATCTGCATGTTTGGCCCGATCTCGGCGGAGGCGAGCTCTTCGGGCACGATGAACGCATTCACGTCGGCGAAAAGCGACGCGGTGTCCGCGCGCGGTTCCTTCAGCTTGATGACGACCTGGCCCGCGTCTGGCGCCTCGACGGAATCAATCACCTGCCACTTCGCCTTGCGCACGAACGAGGGGTCGCCGAGGCGTTGTCGTTCGATCGAGGCTTTGACATCGTTCGCGGTGACCTGGCGGCCGTTGACGGGCGCGCGTTCCTGCCAGCGCGCGTTGCGGTTCAAGGAGAATACGAGCGTCGTAGCGTCGGGCTGGCCGGGTAGGCCCTGTGCGAGGTCGGCGGTGACGTTTCCCTTCGCCTGGTCCACGTAGGAAAGCAGCCGGCTGAAGACGAGTGCTTGCTGGCCATAGAAGGGTCCGGCCTGCGTCTTGTGGGGGTCGTAGGAGTTGTCCCGCGTGACGTAGCCGGTGACCTTCAACGTCTCGCCCTGCTGGGCGTTCGCGGGGCGGGTGGGGGCCGCGCGGGTGGCGGTCGACTGCGATGGGGAGGTGCCGCCGGGCCGGGCCGCCGGGGAACTGTTTTTCGAACCAGGGCCACGCGAGCAGGCCGCCGCGAGAGCCGCCGCGCTCGCACCTGCGGCGCCGAGGAGGGCTCGGCGGGTGACCCGGCGGCGCGCGGCGCGTTCCCAATCCATCTGGGCTTTCATACTATGGTGGGGCGGCCTTACGAACCGGCAAGCGCCGGTTTACCGGGAATGGGAGGGAGGACAATGGCCCAGAAATTTAGCGCCGGCGAGGTCGCCGCTACGCTCCGGGAGCTTCCCGGCTGGGCCGCCGACGGCGACACCATCAAGCGGCAATTCAAGTTCCCCGACCACATCGCCGCCATGGGTTTCGTGGTCCGGGTTGCCATGGCCGCCGAGGCGATGGACCACCACCCGGACCTCCGTATTGTTTACAACACCGTGGATATCGTGCTCAGCTCGCACGACGCGGGAGGCGTCACGGCTCGTGACGCCGCGTTAGCAAAGAAGATCAGCGCGCTCGCCTGACGCTGGCGCCGCGGGCGCGAGACGATCGTGTAGATTTTCGGCATGAGGTCTCGCGACAAGACCGGGTACGCCACGGCGGACACCGGTGTGCTTGCCGCTTCGGCGCGTGCGGGCAAGGCCCGCAAAGCCGCTTGCTTCGACGCGCTGGGCATTGAGCCCGGTCGCCGCGTCCTCGATCTCGGTTGCGGACCAGGCCACGACCTGGTCGAAATCGCCCGGCGCGTGGGGCCGACGGGCCTGGCCGTCGGCCTGGATGCATTCGGGGAGTTCGCGCGGGCGGCACGGCAACGCTGTCACGCGTGCGGGGCCGATGCGAATGTGGCCGCCGGCGAGGCGACGCGGCTGCCGTTTCGGACCGCGGCTTTCGATTGCTGCAATATCGAGCGCGTGCTGCAGCATGTCATTGACCCGGCGGCGGTGCTCGCGGAGGTCGCGCGCGTGGTCTCCCGCGGTGGGCTGGTGGGGATCACCGAGCCCGACCGCAGGCTCACGCTCGCCGATGGCCCGGACCAGGACACGTGGCAGCGGATTATCGCTGCCACGGTCGCCGGCACAGGCCGCCATCCCAACATCGGCGCCGCGGTGCCGACTCTGCTCGCTCGCGCGGGGTTCGAGATCCTTGACATCCAACTACATGCGCGGGGCATCTACCGCGACCTGCGGTCGGCGGATGAGGCATATCTCATCTCGGGACTTGCGCAGGAGGCGGAGCGGCTGGGGGCGATCCCGGCCGGGCGCGCCGCGTCGTGGCTGGAGGAATGCGAGGCGGCGGCGGCGCGAGGAGAATTCCTGGTGCTTTCGGGCTTGTTAACGACAATCGCGTCGCGGGTGACGGATGCGGTCTAGTGCGACCGCCGGAAACGTGACCGGCGTTCGCCAGTGCCGACCGTAGGGGCGGTTACCGGGTCATGGGGCCGCGGGCCTGCTTCACCAGGCCGCGCTCTTCGGGCGAAAGCTCTTCCCAGTCCTTCAGGATCTCTTCCTTGAGCGGGAAGATGTGGACCGCGTCCCAGCCACAAACATCTTCGCAGAGCCGGCAGCCTGTGCACTTCTTTTCGTCCACGGTGCTCACGCCGAAGAAATCGTCGATGCGGTCCGTGTGCTGCAGGCTGAGCGCATCGAACGGGCAAATGTTGATGCAGAGCTCGCAGCCGGAGCCGATGCATTTCTCTTCGATGACGACTGCCTTTGGCCAATCGTTCTTCTTGAGGGAGCGGCAGACTTCGCCGAACGTGTTCAGGATCGCTTCGGGCGGGCAGACGAGACCACAGGCGCCGCAATCGATGCAGAGGGTCGGGTCGATGACGTGGAGCTGGTTGCGCTCGCCGGTGATGGCGTTGGTCGGGCAGCGCTTTGTGCACGCGGTGCAGCCAATGCACGTCTCGATAATCTCGTAGGACAAGCGCGGGACCCCTCGCGGGAGGATGGCTTCATCGTACCACGCACTCGTGAATATCGTCGCAAAGCGCTACAGCAGGCCCTCCGCCGCGAGCATCCGGCCGAGCACGCGGGCAGGGCTGCCATCGAAGGGGAACGACCTGTTGGCGAGCAGTTCCTGCGCCAGCCGGATGCCTTCGTGGGCGGCCGCAACATGTCCCTCTGTGTAGCTCATCGAGGTCCGGTGCAACTCGAACGTCTCGTGGTCGCGGACGTAGGACGAGCCGCCGGGCGCGACGACGACATCGAGATCGAGGTCCGTGAACGCGATTGTGCGGCCGCTTATGGTGGCGGGGAGCGCGGCATCGGCCTGCACTTCCAGCAGCCCGCCAAGCGCGCCGAAGTAGAAGGAGACGGTAAGTGGGAGGCGCATCGAGAGGTAATAGACGACGTAGGGCGGCGGCTGCGTGGGCCGGCCGTCCTTGAAGTTCTGGTGGCGGGCGCTATCGTGGTAGACGGTCAGCCAGCCATGTTCGTCCTCATCGACGAGGTCGCCGTGGAAGACGCGTTTGACGCTGCCATCAACTTTGCGTTTTTCGATGGTGACCGGGTTAGGCATGGTGGCGGCTCACGGGCGGCGATTCGAGGAACGCGGCGACGAGCTCGCGGAGTTCGCGCATTTCGGGGAAGCGGCCTTCGTCGCGGTTCGCGAACACGAGTTCGCCGTTCACGTGAACATCGAACTGCCCGCCGCCGCCGGGGACCAGCGCCAGCGATTCGACGAAGTCACCGAAGGTGTGCAGGAGCTCCTGGGCCACCCACGCCGCTCGGGGCAGGAAGTGACAGCTTCGGCAATACGTGATGCTGATCGTGAGCTTCGCTTCGCCGGCCGCCGGCTGCTGGTCCGTCAGGCTCGCTTCGTTCCCCATTGGTCCCAGTATGTCACCGCCTCGACGGGCAGGCGCGGGCCGGCGCCGAACCTGCCCATCGGCCAGCCCACCGGGATCATCGCGGCCGTGTGCGCGTTCTCTGGGATGCCGAGCAGCTCTCGCACGGCGCCTTCGTTGTGACGGTGGAGGGTAGTCAGTGCGGTCCCGAGGCCGAGCGCGCGGGCGGCGAGCATCAGGTTCTGGATGGCGGGGTAGATGCTCGAGCCACTCGCGATACCGGTGTTCACCGCGAGCAGGAAACCGCAGGGGATGATGATGACGGGCACCTCCGAGAGGTGGTCGGCGAGGTATTGGCCGCTCGACGTGGTGGCGTTCGCCTTCTTCGCATCCTCGGCGCTCGTGTTCGGAGGCGGGGGCGCGGCTTCGCGCTCGGCCTTGTACTTGTTCCATTCGGCCAGGTAGATCTCGTGGAGACGCTTCTTCTTCTCGGCGTCGGTGATCACGAGGAAGCGCCACGGCTGGACGTTACCGCCGTTGGGCGCACGCGTGGCCGCCCAGATCATCTTCTTAATGTGCTCCTCCGGCACCGGGTCGGGCTTCAGGCGGCGCATGGCGCGCTGGGTCCCAATCACTTCGAAAATGTCGGATTCCGTGACCGTTGGCTCGCCCATGGTTACCTCCCGGAGATGGGCGCGATTCTACGCTGCGGGCGCGCCTGGTAGCGGCGTGTCGCTCGGAACGGATATAATCCCGCCCTGCACTGCCACCCGCCCCGGCCGCACGCCGGGGGCACCACCACAACCCAAGGAGAAACCCACATGAGTCTGATTCGACGGATTTTGCGCCCCTCGGCCATCGCCGATGCCCACTGCGACGGGCCCTGCGGTGTCTACGACCCGGCCTCGGCCCGCATCGCGGCCGAAGCGGTACTTTCGATGGAGAAGAAGATCGCGGCGCTCGGCGACGGCCAGGACCTCGCCACCGTCAACACGCGCACGCGCTTCATCGAGATCAAGGAATCGCAGGCGGAGATCGTCAAGCACGAACTCGACATCCTGTGGCATGACTATTTCAAGCCGGAGCACCTGGAGAAGTACCCGGAGCTGCACACCACGTTCTGGCAGGCGGCGAAGCTGTGCTCGAAGAACAAGACCGAAAGCGACCCGGCGAACGGCGAAGCGTTGATGGCCGCGATCGAGAAGATCCACGGGATGTTCTGGGCGACCAAGGGCCGCGACGTGGCCTTCTACCGCGCGAGCTGAGTTTCGGGCGAGTGAACGGGAATGACGGGGGCCGCCGGAGCGATCTGGCGGCCCCCGTGCTCTGCGGCCTGGCCCTCGGGTTTGGGCTTGCAGCGCTGATCACGCGCCGCTTCGCGAGCTATGAAGTGCGGGGCGAGAGCATGGTGCCCACGCTGGCGCCCGGAGACTACCTCATCGCCGACCGCCGGGCCTACCGGGCGCGGGTCCCGCGCGTGGGCGACATCGTGCTCGCGCGGGACCCGCGCGAAGCTGCGCGCACGCTGGTCAAGCGGGTGGCTGCCGCGGACGGCGGCCGCGTGGACCTCCGCGGGGACAATGCGGGCCAGAGCACGGACAGCCGGGCCTTCGGTCGTGTCGAGCCGGGCGCGGTGATCGGCCGGGTGCGATGGCGCTACTGGCCACACCCGGGGCGGGTGCGCTAACGCGATGGCTCGGGGCGGTCCGGAGCACCCGCGGTTTGGCCGCGGCGGAGGTAGGCGTCGGTTTCGGGATCGATGCAACCACGGTGTGCACCATGGCTCAGATCCACAGCGAACTTCGCCCAGTGGTAATCCATGCCACGCTCTCCCATGAGCCGGTTGATTTTCTGTCGCCTCGTGGGTTCCTTCGTCGAAGCGCAGACGGCCGCCATGGCCGGGAGGCCCGGTGCCTAACTGGAACGCCGCCCTGCCAATTCGGCGGGCTCATGGGGAAGTTCACCGCGGCGGAGGTAGGCATCCGTCTCGGGATCGATGCAGCCACGGTGGACACCATGGCTCAAATCCACGGCGAACTTCGCCCAATAGTAGTCCATCCCACGTTCTCGCATGAGCCGGTTGATTTCCTGTCGCCTGGTGAGTTCCTTCATCGCAGCCACCCTCGCGATGAGAATAGCTCATCGAAGGCGTCCCGCACGACATCAAAGTCGTCGCCGCTCCAGTGAAGCGGAAGGCCGATCGCATCACTCACGACTTCCAACTGGGCCGTCAAAAGCTTGTTGTGAGAGCGTTCCGCCACGTATTGAGAGTAAGACCGTGCGAACAGCTCGGGCGCAGCTAAGGAATACGCAGCGAGCCCGGGCTCCAGCCCGCTCAGACCTTCTTCGTGCGCCTCGGTGAGCGTCTGGAATGCCCCGGTCGTTGACACGGCCTGCCGCCAGGTGTCCAGTTCCTTGTGCATGGGTGAGGCGTATGCGCCCGAGGCGCCCAGGGCAATGGCATCGAGGACGTGGCCGACTTCATGCAAGAACGCAAGTTCCGGCGTTGGGTTGCGCCGCATACGCAAGCGAATCGTGCTCTCCCCGAATTTCACTGCGAACCGCGCGAGATCCGTCATCCGGTTGTCGATCGAGACCTTCGTCGATGGCAGGATGCCGATCCCGTGTACTGAGTCGATGCACGCCAGGACGAGACGGATGCGGCGCTTTGTCTGGCTGCTCGCGGGCACAATCGAACGCGAGAACGGCACGCCTGCGGGAATGCGGCCGTCGGTTCTCGAAAGGGCGATTGTCTCGGCCTCATGCGCCGCCTCCTCCGTGAGCTGTGCCAGCACGAGGGCGTCCGTTGGGAAGGCGAGTGGCGGCGGGGTAGCGGGGTCGAAGTAGGCGAGCTCGGTGAGCTCGCCATCGGCGGGTGCGAGTTCGCCGCCAGCGACCATACCAGCGAACCAGATGCCGACCGTGTGTTGGGCGGCATTGTGGAAGTTCGAATGGACGGCGATGACGCCGCCGGTGGCGGCGATCAGCCCGGTCTCTTCGCGGAGCTCGCGGCGGGCTGCGGCACGCACGTCCTCGTCCCATTCGACGTAGCCGCAGGGGATACACCAGAGGCCGGCGTACGGGCCGCGAGCGCGCCGGCCCATGAGGACGTGGCCCTGGCCATCGCGCACAACAACGGCCACGCCGACGGCAGGGTTACGGTAGCGGACATAGCCGCAGCCGGTGCAGTAGGGGTGCTCGCCGCCACCGTGGCGTTCGAAGACGAGCGCCTGGCCACAATCGGGGCAGAAGGTGCGCGGCAGCCGGGTCGTGGCGAACGGGCGGTGTGCTGGATCCTCGCCCGGGGCGCCGTCGGCGGTCATGGCTGAGGGAGCTTGTCCTCGGCGCGGAGGGAGCAAAGCGTCACCAGGTCATCGGCGACTTTGTCGATGGCGATCGCGACGCTCTTGTTCGCGGGCTCCTCGCCCGGGCCCCAGTGCTCACCGGCGCGTGAGATCACCACATCCATAACGGCGGCGATCCCGCCAATGTGTCGCATCACGCGGGAGGTGTCGGTGACGCCCGGTTCCGCATCGCCGCCGGCGATCCCGATGAGCGCGAACGGCTTCCCCCCTGCGTGGGGCACATCGATGAAATCGAGCGCGTTTTTGAGTCCCCCGGGCGCCGCGCCGTGATAGGAGGGGACGCTGAACACGAACCCATCGGCGGCTTCGCAGGCGGCGCGCCATGCGCCGACGGTCGCCGGATACTGGTCGTCCTGGCGCCCGTCGAGCGTCGGCAGGGAGCCGATTTCGAAGATCTCGCATTGGGCGCCGCGGGCTTCGAGTGCCCGCAGTGCGAACTTGAGGGCACGGTCCGCGCTACTGCCGTGGCGGATGCTGCCATTGATGCCGAGGATGCGTACGGCCATCCGGGAAGCCTACCGCCACCAGTGGCTTGCGGCCACTTGCCCCGGTCTCGCGCCGGGGTCAGGCTTGGGCGATGCGCGAGATCCGCATCGCCGTCCTCGGCAGCGTCGTGGCCGACCTCATCTTCCGCATGCCGCGCCTTCCCGGCCGGGGCGAGACGCTGTTCGCAGACGATGTGGCGCTCCACCCCGGCGGCAAAGGGCTGAACCAGGCGATCGCGGCGAAGCGGCTGGGCGCCAGTGACGTCGCGCTGATTGGACGCGTTGGGAGCGACCCGTTCGCCACCTTTCTGCTGGAGACCTTGAAGCGCGAGGGCATCGGGGCGGAGTTCGTCGCGATGGATGAGGCTGCCGGGACGGGGATTGCCGTGCCGGTCGTGTTCCCGGACGGTTCGAACAGCATCTTCTCGGCGCCGCGCGCGAGCCTGCGCATCACTGATGCCGATGTCGCGGCTGCCGGGCCGGCAATCGCGAGGGCGGACGCGCTGCTACTGCAGTTCGAAGCGCCGATGGAGGCGAACCTCGTGGCGGCGCGCATCGCGCGGGGGGCCGGTGTGCGCGTGGTCCTCAACCCGGCGCCCGTTCGGGAGTTCCCTCCGGAACTGCTAGAATTGGCGGACGTCCTCGTGGTGAACGAGGTTGAGGCGGCCATGCTTGGCGGCGGCGGTCTCCCGCCCGAGGAGCAGGCGGTGACCCTGTTGCGCCATGGCGCTGAGTTGGCCGTGGTCACGTTGGGCGAGCGGGGCGCGGTGTTCGCGACCGCGGATGGGGCGGTGGCGCAGCCGGCGTTCCCGGTGCGCGCGCTCGACTCGGTGGGTGCAGGCGACGCGTTCTGCGGCGCACTTACCGTGGCGCTCGTGGAGGGCCAGGCCGCGGGCGACGCCGTGCGGTCCGCCTGCGCGGCGGGCGCGTTGAGTGTGACGCGAGCGGGCGCGGCCGCATCGCTGCCAACGCGGGCCGAAGTGGAGCGACTCCTCGGAGGCGAGAGTAGCTGAGCGCTGGGCGGGGCTCTGGTCAGTAAACACGCGCGCGGGAACCTTTATCGCCCGTCGTGCGTCATTGGTTGAGAATGGGCCAGGTCCTTCGATATTTGCACGCGCCGGGGACTGCATGTGACGGTCCAGCTTCAACGCTTCTGCCCGCTCTGCGACCGCACCTTCATCGAAGGTGAGGCGGTCCTTCGGTGCGAAGGCTGTGGCGTGCTGCACCACCCGGCGTGCTGGGTGAGGAACGACGGCTGCGTGACGGAGGGCGAGCACAAGCGCGTGGCAATCGCGCAGGCGTATTCCTCGCAGCGGACGGCAGCCCCGGAGGCTCCGCACCCTGGCGAGGGGACGCGCCGGATCGCTCGGCCCGGCGAGGTCCTCCCCCCGGCCGGTGACCCGGTGGAGGGCGAGAGCGTGCGCCCGGTGACAGCCTCCGCCCCACCGGCATTCGCGTCTCGGCCGGCATCGCGGACGGATGAGCCAGTTATCGGGGCGGCGCCCGTGCGGCACCGCCCGGCGGTCGAGCCGGAGGAGTTCCACCCGCCGACGCCACCGCGCCGTTACGCGCCGCACCTGGAGGGCGGCCAACCGCGGCGGCCGTTGCCGAAGGTATACGGCCGCCACCGCTGGCTCACTTACTGGTATTTCCCGGTGGCGGCGTTGATCGCGGTGGCAATCGCGGGCGGGGTGATCTGGGTGGCTGAGCAGCTGTCGGGCGGCGATGGCAATGCGACGAAGGCTGAGGCGACGGCCGGCGCCGGCGCGACGGCGGCGACGGCGGCGCCGGCGACCGCATTGCCTTCGGGATTCACGACGCCCGCGCCCGGCGCGACCGGGGTGGCACCAGCCGGCGGCAGCGCCCCGGCGGGGACAGGGAAGTTTCGCGCCGACCAGGTGCTGGTGGTGACTGGCGCGGGCGATTGCCTCAATGTCCGCACCAAAGCCGGCCGCGACAACTATGCCATCGTGTGCCTGCCGGACGGGGCCGAAGTCACGGTCAAGGGAGGGCCGGAAGACTCCGGAGGACTCCGCTGGTGGAAAGTTGCCACCCCGTTAGGAGAAGGATGGGCGGCCGAAGACTATCTCGTCGCGAAGCCCTAGCGTTCGCGCTGTTCACCGCCGTGATAGCTGGGGGGTGCGGGGGTGGCGCCGATCCTCCATCGCCGGCGCCGACGGTGACAGCGGCGGCGGCGACAGCTACCCCGCCGCCGGCGACCGCCACGCAGCCATCCCCAACGGCGACGCCAGACCCGCTCGGGCCTCGCCCGAAGGATGGCGACGAAGCGCGCCGCGTGCTGAGCAGCTATCTCGCCACGGTCTCGGAGGCGTGCCCGGACCAGCTCCGGAAATCGTGGCAGGCGATGTGCGTGGAAGGCGACTTTGATGGCGACGGAAGGAAGGACACCGGTTACCTCGTGCCACTGGACTCGCCGGCGGGCCGCAGCGCGGCGCCGGCCGCCGTCCTCGTCCGCCGGGCCGCCACCTCCGCGCTCGAACGCTTCCCGCGCATCGGCGGCGCGGATGCCGGGGATCTCGGGCGTAGCCTGTTCGCGGCGGACGAACGGACGGGGGACCAGCAGGACGAACTCAGCTATCTCGCGACCACGTGCGGCGCGAGCGGCTGCACCAGCCGCGTGGAGGTCCAGTCGTGGGATGGGACGGCCTGGCGGGATGTCGGGCCAGGCGATGCCGGTGTGGACAATATCGACCGCGCGACCATCGTGGGGAAGGGCGTCGATACCCGGATTACTCTGCACGGCGGACTCCTCGGCTCAGCCGGTGCGGGGCCGACGCGCGCCGTGACGACAACCTATGGATGGGATGTTTCGCGCTATCGGGCGATCAGCACCGTGCCCGATAAACCCGTGTACCTGTTCCACGGCATCCAGGATGCGGACCGCAGGTTCGCGGCGCTCGATTTCGTCGGCGCGGCCACTGCCTACCGGGCAGCGATCGCGGACCCAACGCTCGCCGACTGGCAGCAGGAAATGGGCAAAGGCAACGGGAGGCGGCGCCTGACGGCCTACGCGCTCTTTCGCATTGCCGTCGCGACCGCGGCCAGTGGCGCCGACCCGGGGCCGGCCATTGACGCGGCAATCACGGGGGCGCAAGAGCCGGTGTTCGTCAACGCCACGGTCGCGTTCAGGAAGGGCTTCCAGGAGCGCGATGGCGTGCACGGGGGGTGCATCGAAGCGACGCTCTACCTGACTGGCCCCGGCATCGCGGAGTACCTGCGCGAGGTGTTCGACTACGGATACGCGAACCTGCCCCAGAAGACCGCCCGTGACCTTTGCCCGCTTTGACCGGGCTGGCACGCCAGGGACTCGCTTGCGCCCAGCGTCCGGGCGACGACGAGGTGGGACGACGCGCGAAGACAGGACGAAGCACCCGAACGGCGGGATGAGCCGCTGGAACACCAGCCGGGGGAGGTGGCTGTCCGGGCTGGGGCGATGCGGCTTGCCCTCAGCCCGCCCGTGATATCATTGCGCGATGGAAATCGAACTCTCGCCAGAAGCACAGCGCGTCGTCGCGGAGAAAGTCGCCAGCGGCGAATTCGCCGCGCCCGCGGATGTGGTTGAAGCGGCCGTGCGTCTCCTTGCGGCATACGACGCCGCCTACTGGGCCGAAGTGAGAGCCGAAGTGGCGGCGTCACGCACGGAAATCGCGGCCGGACTTGCAAGCCCGTTCGATCCTGCGGTCATCGAACGGGTGAAGGCCGAGGGGCGCCGGCGGGTACGAGGCGGCGATCTTGCCACCGGCTAATGGATGTCCGCCTATCAGCTCGCGCCGAAGGACATCTTGTTGACATCTGGTCGCTTGTCGCGACACACAACGGTGAGCCGGCAGCGGATCGAGTCCTCGACCGTCTAAGCACGACTATACAGCGGTTGGGGACCTTCCCTCGGGCCGGTCGCGCAAGAGTGGAATTGGACGATGCATCGTTGCTCGTTTTTCCCCGCAAACCGTGGCTCATCATCTATGAACTTGACGATCTCGGGGTCTCGGTGCTGGCGGTCGTTCACGGCGCCCAAAATCTCACGCGTGTCTCACGCCATCTGCGCGAGTAGCAGGTCGCGGGTGAGTTCGGCCTGGCCGGCGTGTTCCGCCACGTGCCGGGCGACGACGAGGCAGATCTCGCGGACGGTGACGGCGCCGCGGCGCGGGTGCGCGCGAAGGCTCGCCATCTCCGGGCCGGATAGGGAACCCAAAACGCGTTCGATCTCGAGCTGCAGCGCCTGCCACCGCTGCCGCAGCTGCGCGGTACTGCTTCCGCCCGGGACGAATTCGGCATCGCGGTCGCGGTGGTTGGGCATGCCGCCGATTACTGAGAGGACGTTCTCCCTGGTGTTTCCGAGGACGTGCGCGGCCAGCGAAGCAAGATTGCTGGCGTTGGGAAGCGGCCGCCACGCCAGTTCGTCCGGAGTCAGGCCATCGAGACAGGCGAGGACGCGGTCGATGCTGGACGCGATCTTCTGGAGGTAGAGGCTCGGCTCCGGGTCCGCGGCCGCGTGGGTCACCGGGGGCGGCGCGCGGGAGCGGCGGGGCGTTCGTTGATGCGGCCGAGGCGGTAGTGCGGCGCGCCAATATAGACGGTGCTGCCGTGCCCAGGGTCGGCGATGCGCGCGACGATACGGGGATGGGCTGCCTGCAGTTCGTGCATCGGGCGATCCGTGGTCACCACCGTCGGGAGGTTCGCGACGGTGCGGTAGTTCACGATCTGGTACAGCTTTTCCTGCGCCCACGGCGACGTGGCCTGGGCGCCAAGGTCGTCGAGGATCAGCAGTTGAGCGTTGCGGACCTGTTCGAAGAGCTCGTCGTAGGGCGTCTCCTTGCCGGGTGCGAACGAGGCACGCAGGTGGTCCAGCAGATCCGGGACGACGGCGAAGGACACGCCCATGCCGGCGGCGAGTGCCCGGTTGGCGATCGCCGCGGCGAGATGCGTCTTCCCGCAGCCGTTGACGCCCTGGAGCGTGAGCCAACCGCGGGGCTGGTCGGCGAAGGCCATGGCGGCGCGGAAGGCCGCCTCGAGGGAGTCGCGCTCTTCGGGCTGCAGTTGGCCGCCGCGAAGGTCGAAGTCGCGAAACTGCATCTCCGCGAGTCGCTCGCGGGCCATGCCGCCCACCTGTTCGTAGGAGCCGCGGGCGACGCCATCGAGGATGGCGACGGAGCCAAGCCGATCGTCGCAGAGGCGCGTCGCCAGGCGCTCTTCAAGTTGGTGCGGGCGCACGGTGCAGGTGAAGACAGTCGGCAACTCCGCGTTGTAGCGGTGGTTGACCACCTGGAAGAGCTTCTCCTTTGCCCAGGGGGTGCCGGATACGGCGTCGATGTCATCGAGCAGCAGGAACGGTGCATTCCGCACCTGGTCGAACATCGCTTCGAAGCCGAGCTCATCCGCGTGGGCGTCGTAGCTCGCGCGCAGGTGGTCGAGGAGGTCCGGGACGACCATGAAGAGGGCGGGGCGGCCGAGTTCGATGGAGCGATTCGCGATGGCGGCGGCGAGGTGTGTCTTTCCGCTGCCACTGGGCCCGCTCAGGAGGAGCCAGCCCCCAGGGTCCTCGGCGTAGGCGATGGCGCGGTCGTAGGCGGCACGGAACCAGGTACTTTCGCCATCGCGGCCGGCCGGCACGAGCGTCGCGAACGTGAAGCGCGTGAGCGACCCGAGGTTGCTGATGCGTTCGAGGCGGGTGCGGCGCACGTCCATGGCCTCATCGAGGATGCAGGCACAGGGCTCGGCCTTCCCGAAGCGGGGGTGGTCGACGGGCCGGGGATGGCGAACGAAGCCCGCGCCGCCGCAGAGCGGGCAGGCTTCGGCGGTGGCTTCGTCCTCAGCGATGCCGGACGAATTGTCCGAGAGACCCACCGAGGAAGCGCTGCTTCTGCTCTTCGAAAGAATCTCGTCCAGGCGTTTCATTGGCGCGGCCCTCCTGGGCCCAGTTTTGCAGGATACGTTCGACGTAGCGCCAGCTGCGCTTATTTAACTCCGCGGCTTCGCGGAACGCATCCTCGATCCAGTCGAGGGAGTAGAGTTCGGCGGCTTCCAAGAGCCGTTCGCCGACCATCGGCGTGATGGTGCCGATGTGCTCTTCGTAGAGGCGGAAAATCCCCGGGCGGGCAGTGACGGGGAGTGCTTTGACGGCTGTCTCGGGCTGCAGTTGCAACTCACCGGCGCGTGCGCGCGCCACGGCGCGCCGCGAGGCAGGGTTGTTCACGAAGAAGACTGTCTCCTCGCCCGCGGCGCCCACGAGCTGCAGGCCGAGAATAGCGCCGAGCTCGAGGCAGCGCGCAAGGCCGCGCTCGAAGCCATCGCGGCCGCCGCCCAGTGCTTCGAAGGAGGCGGCGCAGCCATCGTGCGCCCAGAGCTGCCGCAGGGAGACATAGCGGACTTCGCCCCGCTGATCCTGGGCGAGGCGCGAGACCCACAGGAACGCCAGCACGTCGCCGGGCGCGGACATGCCCGGGAGCACGGCCGTGAAGAAGAGGTTGGGGACGACGGTGCCGCGCGCTATGCCCGGGAACCCGCTGAATGCGGCATCGCTCATGAGTCCTCGTCCAGGCGCAGGATCCAGTCTTCGAACTTCGCAAGGTGCTGGATGAACTTGAGCTCGACGTTTCCCGTGGGCCCGTTGCGATGCTTGGCCACGATGACCTGGGCCACGCCCTTCGGATAGGCGCTGGCGGGCAGCATCGGGTTCTGCTGCTGCCATTCTTCCTGGGTGACGTACATCTCTTCGCGGCTGAGGAAGATGACGACATCGGCATCCTGCTCGATGGACCCGGAATCGCGCAGGTCCGAGAGCATGGGGGTACGCGGATGGCGGTTCTCAATGGCGCGGGAGAGCTGCGCGAGCGCGATGATGGGCACATCGAGCTCGCGCGCGAGCCCTTTGAGCGTCCGGGAGATGTAGCTGATCTCCTGCACGCGGTTCTCGCGGCCGTAGTTGCTGTTCTCGCCCTGCATGAGCTGCAGGTAATCGATGACGATCAGATCGAGACCCTTTTCGCCGTGCAGCCGCCGGGCCTTGGCACGCAGCTCGGCGGCCGTCAGCACCGGTGTGTCATCGAACCAGATGTTGGCTTCGGATAGCTCGCCGGAAGCACGGATGATGCGGCGCTCTTCGAGCTCGGTCTGCTGGCCGAGGCGCAGGCGGGATCCATCGACGCGCGATTCGGCGGCGAGCAGGCGGATGGCGAGCTGTTCGCTCGACATTTCCAACGAAAAGAAGGCGACGTTCGCGCCCTGGTTGATGGCGGCGTTGCGCGCGATCCCGAGGGCAAAGCTGGACTTTCCCACGCTGGGGCGGGCGCCGACGATCACAAGGTCGGAGCGCTTCATGCCCCCGAGGAGCAGGTCGAGATCGTTGTAACCGCTGCGGATGGCGGCGAGCTCGCGGCGTTCGATGACGTCCAGGTCCTCATCGAGGTAGGCCTGGAGGAGCTGGCGGATGTGGACGAAGTCGCGGAAGTTCTCGCCGCCCCGGAGGCGATGGAGCAACTCTTCGGCGCGCGAAAAGACGGTCTCGATTTCGGGCGGGGCCTCGTAGGCCATTTGCATCATGCCGGTGGCGGCATGGATGAGGCCACGGTAGGTGCTGTCGCGCTTGACGATGCGGGCGTAAAACTCGGCGCCCATGCTTGTGGGGAGCCGGCGGATCGTTTCGGCAAGGTAGGTCTGGCCGCCGGCCTCTTCGAGCCGGTCGCGGCGCGAAAGCTCGTGCGCGACGGTGATCTGGTTGATCGCCTCGTCGCGGTCGGCAAGCGCGAGACAGGCCTCGTAGATCCAGCCGTTCTTTTCGCGGAAGAAGTCGGCGCCTTTGAGGATGGGCGAGATGTGGTAGATCGCCTCGGCATCGACGAGGAGGGCCGCTACAACTGCTTCCTCGGCCTCGATATCGTGCGGGGGGAGTCGTTCAAACGGTGCGAGTGTCATTCAGGAGGGGAGGCCGTACGCCCGGAGGGAGCGAAGGTTGACGGCAGTCAAACGGCCTCGTTCACCTCCTTCCGGTGCTACTCTTCTTCGGATTCTTCGTCGCCGCTTTCGCCCTCGGCGGCCAGCGTGGCGGCGCGTTCGGCGGCAGCACGGGCGAGTGCCTGGCGCTCCGCCTCGGCGTGCGCGGCTTGCTCCGCAAGGAACTTCGCGACGACCGGCTTCGAGGCTTCGTCGGGCACCACCTCAACGGTCACTTCAGCGGAAACATTGCGCGTGAACCTGATGACGACCGTGCGCGTGCCGAGCTCGCGGATCGGCTCGTGCAGCAGGACGATGTGCGGGTCGATGCCGAGGTCCGTAGCGGCGTTGATCTTCTCGGCGATGTCCCGATTCGTGACGGAACCGAAGAGGCGGCCGGTTTCGCCCACCTTCGCTTCGAAGGTGAGGCTGTAGTTGTCGAGCCGGCCCGTAACCTTACGGGCTTCGATGTCCAGCTTCTCCTGGCGGCGGGCTTCTTTCTGCGCCAGCGAGTTGGCCCGCTGCAGATTGTCCTTCGATGCCGGGCCGGCAATGTTACGGGGCAGCAGGAAGTTACGCGCGAAGCCGTTCTTGACGTCTTTGATATCGCCAACGTGCGCGGTTCCTTCAACGTCTTCGAAAAAGACGACCTTCATGGGAGACCTCAACCTGATCCGGGATGCTGCCCGCGACACCTGAGAGTGGCGAGCTCGCTGCCCGTCCGGACCCGGAGGGGCAACGTAGACCACCCATGGTACGTGCTCAACGCGTTATCGTCGCGTGCCCGCAACCTTGACCCGTTCTTCATGATGCTGCCGGTTATGACTCCCGGTTACGAAGGTAGAACGTTTGTGCGGAACGCGTCAAGCACCGGGCCGCGACGGGCGGGTTCCATCCCCGCGACGGGCCGAGCATCGAAGCACCCCGGAAAACCCCAACCCGACGCCACGGTGGGCGGTAAACCATTGTCCGGAACGCGGGAAGTGGGAGATACTCCGGCACTATTCGCTGCCCGGAGCAAACGCATGTTGAGCCCGTACCGGGTCCTCGATCTCACGGACGAACGCGGCCAGCTCTGCGGCCAGTTGCTCGCCGACCTTGGCGCGGAGGTGATCCTCGTCGAGCCGCCGGGCGGTTCGACTTCGCGCCGCCAAGGGCCGTTCCTGGACGACGACCCGGACGCCAACAAGAGCCTGTGGTTCTGGTCGTACAACCGGGGCAAGCGTTCGGTGGTCGCGGACATCGGCACGGACGAAGGCCGCGAGACGATCCGGCGGCTCGCCGCGACGAGCGACTTCGTGATCGAGTCGTTCGCGCCGGGGTACCTGGCCGGGATCGGGCTGGGATACGAGGACCTCTCACGGCTCAACCCTCGTGTGGTGCTGGTCTCTATCAGCCCATTCGGGCAGACGGGGCCTCACTCGGGGTGGGCGGCCTCGGACCTGACCGTGGTGGCGTCGTCGGGCGTGTTGCAGATGACGGGCGACGAAGACCGGCCGCCGGTCCGTGTAGTGCTGCCCCAAGCATTCCTTCACGCCAGCGCCGAGGCCGCCGCCGGCGCGCTCCTGGCGCACGCGGCGCGCGAACGCGACGGGGTCGGCCAGCACGTCGATGTCTCTGCGCAGACGGCGATGATGATGGCAACGCAATCGTTCGTCCTCGCGTCGGCGTGGCATGAGTCGGGGATCGAGCGGCTCGCGGGCGGGCTCAAGCTCGGGCCGATCACGCTGAAGCTCGTGCAGCCGGCCAAAGACGGCTTCGTGTCGGTGACATTCCTCTTCGGCAACGCTCTTGGGCCGTTTTCGCGGCGGCTGATGGAAGTCATGTGCGAGCGCGGCTTCGTCGACGAGGCGACGCGCGACAAGGACTGGCTCGCGTACACGACGATGCTGCTCAGTGGCGAGGAGCCGCTATCGGAGCTGATGCGCTGCATCGACGCCATTGGCAGGTTCACGGCGGCGTACACCAAGCAGGAGCTGCTCGACCTTTCATTCGAACGGCGGCTGCTGATCGTGCCGGTATCGACCGTGGAAGACGTGGTCCATTCGCCACAACTCGAGGCGCGCGAGTACTGGACAGCGGTCGAGCACCCCGAAGCTGGCCGTTCGTTCCCGTACCCGGGGCCGTTCGCGAAGTTCTCGGCGACGCCGCTCAAGTATGGCCGCCGGGCGCCGCGGATCGGTGAAGACCAGGAGCTGTTGGCGGCGCCCGCACCGTCGCCTACGCACGCAGCGGCCAGCACAGGCACGCGCGGCCTGCCGCTCGCCGGCGTCAACGTCGCGGACTTCACGTGGGTGATGGCGGGGCCTGCGGGGTCGCGCTACCTGGCGGACTACGGGGCGACGCAGGTGAAGATCGAAAGCGCGACGCGCATTGATACGGCCCGAACCTTGCAGCCGTTCCTCGACCACGAAGTCGGGCCGGAGCGTTCGGGCCTGTTCGCGAACGTCAACGCGGGGAAGCTCGGGCTGACGCTCAACCTGGGCATCCCCGAAGGCCGCGATCTCGCGCTCCGGCTTGTGCGCTGGGCCGATGTCGTGGTCGAAAGCTACACGCCGAAGGCGATGAAGGGGTGGGGGCTGGATTACGAGAGCCTGCGGGCGGTGAAGCCGGACATCGTGATGCTGAGCTCGTGCCTTGGGGGCCAGTACGGGCCGTGGTCGATGCTCGCCGGGTTCGGCACGATGGGCGCGCAGCTCGCGGGTTTCGGGGAACTGGCGGGCTGGCCCGACAGGCCACCGGCCGGGCCATTCGGTGCATACACGGACTACATCGCGCCCAAATTCACGGCGCTGGCGTTGCTGGCGGCGCTCGACCACAGGCGCCGGACGGGCGAGGGCCAGTACATCGACCTGTCCCAGGCCGAGTGTTCGCTGCACTTCATCACGCCCGCGATCCTCGATTACGCCGCAAACGGCCGGATAACGAGGCGGAACGGCAACGCCTCGCCCGTCTATGCGCCGCACGCCGTCTTCCCGTGTGCCGGCGACGACCGCTGGGTTGCGATCGTGACGGAAACCGACGAGCAGTGGCGCGGCCTAACGGCCGCTCTCGGCAAGCCCGGCTGGGCCACCGGTCCGGAGTTCGCGACCGCGGCCGGGCGGTTGGCCCACCAGGCGAAAATCGAGACGCAAATCGGGGCGTGGACATGCCAGCGGGAAGCTGCCGACATCGAGAACCTGCTCCAGGCGCATGGCGTGCCGGTGTTCCGTTCGGCGCTGAGCGAGGACATGCTCTCCGACCCGCAGCTCGTGCACCGGGGGCATTGGGTTACGGTGCCCCACCCGGAACTTGGGCCCGTGGTCATCGAGAATGCGCGTTCGGTGCTTTCGGCGACGCCGGCGAGGCTCCAACGCGCGGGCCCGGCGTTCGGTCAGGACAATGAGTACGTGCTGCGCGAGCTGCTTGGGCTCGGCGACGACGAGATCGTGGGCTACCTGACGGCCGGCGCGCTGGAGTAGCGCCACCAGCCGCGCTGGCCTTTGGGTAGCCGCCCCGCCACGAGCCGGGGCGGAGCGCTCGCCCCGCGTGAGTTGAGTTCGGTCATGAAAACGGTGGAAGTTAGGGGAAAAGCCCGTTAGTGCGTACCCATCGCGGACGATAGCTTCGGTGAGCGGATGCGGTCGGGAGGGTCTTTCGTGGTGGAGTGTGGGCAGCGCGGGGCGCGACGGGGTGGGACTGTCGTGGGGATCGGGTCGAGTGCATCAACGGCGAGTGTTGACGGACCGTGGTCCGGGGCGAGTTCGTCGTGATCTCGCGAAGACGCATCCTCGGGCTCATTTGCGCCGCTGTTGTGGGTGCGGCTGTGCCGATGACCGCCGGTGCACAGGCGCCGACACCGACGTTCCTGCCGGGGCCGTCGGTCTCGGTCATCGGGACCGGGGTCGATTCCTTCACGTCGGTTGGGGTGTTCAACGGGCCAACGATCCAGGCGGTCCCGGCCTCGACCATTACCGTGACTTACACGGGCTTCGGTTCGAACCCGGCGGCGCAGGCGGCGTTTCAGGCGGCAATCGATGTGTGGGCGTCGAAGCTCACATCGAGTGTCGTCATCAAGATAAACGCGGACTGGACGGCACTTGGGCCGGGCGTGCTCGGACAGGCTGGACCAACCAACCTCGTGGCCAATTTCTCGGGCGCCCCACAAGCGAACACGTACTATCCCATCGCCCTCGCGGAAGCGATCGCCGGCACGAACCTGAACGGTTCGACCGCGGAGATTAGCGCCAGCTTTTCGAGCTCGTTCAGCAACTGGTACTTCGGCACCGATGGGGCGACCCCGTCGGGGAAGTACGACTTCGAAAGCGTGGTCATGCACGAAGTCGGCCACGGCCTCGGGATGATCGGGTTCTACAGTTACAGCGGCGGGACGGGCTCGTACCAGGTGCTGTCGCCGTTCGACCGCTACATCGTGAACGGTGCGAACCAGGTGCTGGCATCGACGTATGCCAACAACTCGACGGCGCTTGGTTCGCAATTGGTGAGCAACAACCTGTTTGTGAATGGCACGAACGCCATGTCCGCGAACGGCGGGGCGAAGCCGAAACTCTATGACCCCGCCACCTGGAGCGGCGGGAGCTCGGTGTACCACCTGGATGACGCGACCTACCCGCCGGGCAATGCGAACAGCTTGATGACGTCCGCTATCGGCACCGCCGAAGCGATTCACGACCCCGGGCCGATCACCCTCGGCAGCTTCAGGGACATTGGCTGGACGATCGCGGGTGGGGGCGGCGGCCCGCCGCCGGCGACGCAGCTCGCGTTTACGAGCGCGCCGGGGTCGAGCACGGTGGGGGTCCCCTTCGGGACCCAGCCGGTGGTCGCCGTGCGCGCCGCCGACAACTCGACCGTCACGACGGATAACGCCACGGTCGTCACGCTCGCCATCAACAGCGGCCCCGTGGGCGGCGTGCTCACCTGCTCCGGGGGTCTCTCCAAGACCGCCGTGGCGGGCGTCGCGAGCTTTAGTGGCTGCGCGGCGAACGTCGCCGGCACCTACACGCTCAAGGCCACCGCCACCGGCCTCACGCAGGCCACGACCGGCGCGTTCGCACTGACCGCCGCGCCGGCGACGAAGCTCGGCTTCACCGCCGCGCCCTCCGGTGGCGGTGCCGGCAGCGCCTTCCCCACGCAGCCCACCGTCGCAGTCCAGACGGCCGCCGGCGCCACCGTCACCACCGACAACGCCACCGTGGTCACGCTCGCCGTCGCCTCGGGCCCGGGGGCGCTGACCTGCACGGGCGGTCTCGCGAAGACGGTCGCGGCCGGCGTGGCCAGCTTCAGCGGCTGCGCGGTCAACGTGCCCGGCACCTACACGCTGCGCGCCACCGCCACCGCCCTCACGCAGGCGACCACGGCCTCCTTCGCCATCGCCGGCGCGCCCGGCTCGCCGCCGGCCAAGCCCACCTACGTCACCGCCACCACCGATACCGCC